>NZ_VOBR01000005.1:0-296428 GCF_007845675.1 Lentzea tibetensis
GTGCGCACGACGGGGTGGGTGCAGTTCGGGAAGCTCCCGGTGAGCTCCGGGTTCTGGGCGGCGTCAGCGGCGTTCTTCGCCACCGTGCCGCTGCACCCGTGGCTGCCGGTCGTCGCGACCCCGCTGGGCTACCTGGTGTGGAAGTGGTGCACGACCAGGTGGCGGCCCTCGTCGCAGGCGGTGAACACCCGGCGGACTCCGGCCGAGGACCTCGAGCCAGGACAACACATCCGGCTGTACGGCACGGCAGGCCCCGTCGGCGAGGTGAGCGCGACGGGCGCGGACGCGCAGGGGCGGATCCGGCTCCGCGTGGTCGGCGGTCTGGAGGTGCTGAGGCGCCCCGGACAACCCGTGTGGCAGGTCGACCTGCGGAACTGATGGCCGACGTCAGCCGGTGGTCACCAGGTTCTCGGGCGCCGTGGGCCTGCCGATGTGGAAGCCCTGCACCTGATCGCACTCCAGGTGCCGCAGGACGTCGAGCTGGCGGGCGTTCTCCACCCCCTCGGCGACGACGGTCAGGTTCACGGCGTGCGCCATCATGATGATGCTCCGCACGATCTCCTCGGCGTCCCGGCACTCGCCCAGCGCGGCGACGAACGACCGGTCGATCTTCAGCTGGTCGATCGGGAGTCTGCGGAGCTGGGCGAGCGACGAGTACCCGGTGCCGAAGTCGTCGATGGCGAGCCGCACGCCGAGCTCACGCAGTGCGCTCAACGTCTCCGCGGCGATCGACGGATCCCTCATCAGCGCGTTCTCGGTGATCTCGAGACAGAGGGTGCTCGGCGACAAGCCCGTCGTGCGCAGCACGTCCTGCACGGCGGGCACGAGCCGCGGGTCGTCGAGCTGCCGCGGCGACAGGTTGACCGCCAGGTTGCAGTCCGGCCCGACGCGGGCACGCAGACCGGACACCTGCTCGGTCGTCGTCCGCAGCACGTGGCCGCCGAGCAGGTTGATCAGGTCGCTCTCCTCCGCGAGCGGGATGAACTCGCTGGGCGAGATCGCCCCGTGGACCGGGTGCGCCCAGCGCAGGAGAGCCTCGACCGACACGACGCGGCTCGTCCGGAGGTCGACGATCGGCTGGTAGACGACCGCGAGCTGCTCGTTGCGCGCGGCGTCACGCAGGTCCTGCTCGAGCTGCAGCCTGCGCTGCATGCGCTCGCGCAGGTCGACGTCGAAGAACACGTGTCTGCCCCGCCCCTGCGACTTCGCCTGGTACATCGCGACGTCGGCGTCGCGGACGAGGTCCTCGCCGTCGCGGGGGTCGTCCGGTCCGGCCGTGACGATCCCGATGCTCGCGTCGAGGTGCAGTTGCCGCCCGTCGACGAGAACGGGCGCGACGACGGCGTCACGGAGGTGCTGGGCGAGCGCGCAGACCTCGCCGTGGGTCATGGCGTGGGCGACGACCACGAACTCGTCGCCGCCCAGCCTGCCCACCAGGTCGCCGCCGCGTGCTCGCCTGCGCAACCGTTCGCCCACGATCCGCAGCACCTTGTCACCTGCGGAGTGGCCCAGCGAGTCGTTGATGACCTTGAACTTGTCCAGGTCGACGAACAGGACCGACATCGTGCTCGTGCGCGAGGTCAGGTGACGGATGACGAGTGTGCGGTTGGCCAGCCCCGTGAGCGCGTCGTGCGTGGCGTCGTGTTCGAGCCGGGCGGCGATCGACCGCCGCTCGGTGATGTCGGCGAACGAGACGACCACGGCAGCCGGGAACGTGCTCACCTGGTTGAGCGGACGGCAGCTCACGGACAGCCAGATGTCCCGCCCGTCCCTGCGACGCACGCGGAAGATCCGCCCGTTGTGCGGAAGTCCCGTCCTCCGGGTCAGCGCGCACGGGTAGTCCGCCTCGGGCACCCGCGCGCCCCTCTCGTCGTACAGCGGGACGACCGTCGTGGACATCCCGACGAGTTGCTCCTCGCGGACACCGAGAATGCGTTCCGCGGCGGGGTTGGCCGACTCGATCAGCCCGGTCTGCCCCACGACGAAGACCCCTTCCTCGAGCGAGGCGACCACCGTCGTGAAGTGTTGCTCGGCCCGGCGCCGCGCTGTTTCGTCCGCGCAGACGAGGACGTACCCGGAGTCCATCTCGGCGGCCGACACCCGGATGACGAGCGTGGATCCGTCCGCTCTCCGGTGCACGGCGTGCGTCACGCCGCCCAGCCGCAGGACGTCGACGGGATCGAGCCGGGCACCCACCATCGTGCCGACATGCCGGCCCACAGCCTCCGCGGCCGAGCGGCCGTACACCGTTTCGGCGGCCGGGTTCCACGTCGTGACGATGCCGTCCGCGGTCGTCGCGATGATCGCGTCGCTGACGTGTGCGACGAGCGCCGCCTGGTAGTGCAGGGTGGCCTCGGCGGCCTTCTGCGCGGTCACGTCGCGCAGGATCACCTGGAACGCCGGCCTTCCTTCCCACGTGGTCCGCACGGAAACCGCTTCGACGTCGACCGTCACGCCGTCGAACCGCACGATGGCCGCCTCAGCGGGTTCCGACGCGGCGCCCGGCGTGGTGAGTGCGCCGATTCGGCGCATCATCTCCGGGATCGAGGCGGGATGCACGAAGTCGGTGATGGGCCGCCCCACGATCTCCGCCGACGAACGCGCACCGAGTACGCGGATCCCCGCCGGGTTGGCGTAGGTGACCACACCCGCCTCGTGCACGGCGATCGCGTCGGGGCTCAGCTCGACGAGCAGGCGGTAGCGGTCGGCGAGGTCGGCCAGCGCCTGCCGGTCGGTGTGCCGCCTCGTCACGTCGGTGGCGACCCCGGTCAGGCCCTTCGCGGTGGCGTCGCCGGACACGCAGGCACGAACCTGGACCCACCTCGTGGTCCCGTCCGGCATCAGGTTCGGCTGCTCCAGTGTGAAGTCCTGCCACACGGCGGCCGTGCGTGCGGCGACGACCAGTGGTTCGAGCAGCTCACCGAGCCGCGCGCGGATGCCCGCGTCGGGCACGCCGAGCAGCTCACCCATGCCCGGCATCCAGGTGGCGGAACTCGTCGTGAGATCGAACCACCACATGATCGCGGCGTCGGCGGACACCGCCAAGTCGGCGACGACCCCGGAGTCGAGCTTCGCTTCAGCGTCCATACCGCTCTCAACGGCGATTTCGACGAGAACCTGACGAGAATTGGACATGCGTGTGGTGACCGGAACGACATCGGCGTTGGAAGAGTCCCTGCGAGCCGGCCTGCTCGCCTGCCCGGCCTGCCGTGGCGCGCTGCGGCCGTGGGGCATGGCACGCGAACGCGTCGTGCGCCTGCGCGGCATCGCGGACCGGAAGGTGCGCCCTCGCAGGGCCAGATGTTCGAGCTGTCGCCGCACACACGTGCTGCTGCCCGACTGGATGCGACTCCGGCGGGCGTACGCGGCGCCGGTCATCCGGGAGGCCGTCGCCGCGCACATCCGCGGCAACGGCTACCGACGGATCGCGCTGAGTCTGGGACTGCCCGAGACGACCGTGCGGGACTGGCTGCGGGACTTCCGGCGGCGTCGCAACACGAGTCCACCCCATGTCACCACCGTGTCGTCGTCATCTCCGCGTCACTGAGTCCGCTGTGAGCGGCAGGCACAGCAGAGAGGACGAGACATGATCGGCATCTGTGGCATCGGCGTGGTGAGCGGCTACGGCTGGGGACGTGAGCCGTTGTGGGACGGGCTGGTGAGCGGCAAACCCGCCGCCGCGCTCGTCGACGGTTATGGACCGGCCGGGGCGTGGGTCGCGCTCGTTCCGGACGGAGGTGACCTCGCGGACGGGCCGAGCCGGTTCGCCAGGGCCATGCGGGCGGCTGCCCGCGAGGCGATCACCGACGCCGGCCACCGCGGCTGGCGCCCCGGCAGGCGGGTGGGCCTGCTGCACGCGGTCGTGCTGGGCGAAGTGGATCTCTGGCGGGACTTCCACACGTCGCGCGACAGGAACGTCCCGGTGCGGGAGTTCCTCGGCATGATGCCGTCGACACCGATGTCGACGCTCATGCGGGAGTACGGCTTCCACGGTCCCGCGATGAACGTCTCGGCGATGTGCGCGTCCGGGAACGCCGCGCTGATCACCGCGAAGGCGTGGCTCGACGCGGGGGTGGTCGACGACGTCGTGCTCGTGGCCACCGACCTCTCCGCGACGCCGGAGAACGTGCGGCACTTCGTCCGGCTCGGCGTCGCGGTGACCGACGCCGACCCGCTGGACGCCTGCCGGCCGTTCCAGGAGGGCAGCCGCGGGTTCACCGTCGGCGAGGCGTCGGTGGCGATGGTTCTGTCGAACCGCGCGTCCAGCCCCTACCTGAACCTGCTCGGGGGTGCGATGTCCCACGACGCGCATCACGTCACGTCGATCGACCCGCGGCTGACCCAGGTCGTCGGGTGCTTCCAGGACGCGCTCGCCAACGCGGGCGTCGGGACCTCCGCGGTCCGCTACCTGAACGCCCACGGTCCCGGCACGCAGCAGTGTGATCGGGCGGAGGCCGCGGTGGTGGAGCGGCTGCTCTCCCCGCGAGTCGGGATCTACTCGGTGAAGCCGCTCGTCGCGCACTGCCAGGGCGCCGCTTCGGCGATCGAGGTCGCCGCGACGGCACTGGGCTGCGAGCGAGGGCTGGTTCCCGCACCGCACACCGTGGCGTCCGGGCACCCGCAACTGCTCGACGGCCCCACTCCCCTGACCGACGGCATCACCGTCAAGTCCTCACTGGGGATGGGCGGCCACAACTCCGTCGTGGTCCTCGCCCCACCCGGCTGAGGGACGGGTGCCGTCATGCGGCGAGGCGGCTGCGCAGGGTGCCGCGTCCGGCGATCGCGGCGAAGTACGCCTCGCGCTTGCGGGCAACGTGATCGGACGGCGCCTCGGCCACCAGGTCGCGGTCGAGCTGGGCGTTGAGGCCGTCGCGGAGCAACGCCAGTGCCTCCGCCCGCATGTGGGACACACGGGACTCGCCGACGCCCAGCTCGGCCGCGATCTCGACCATCGAGCACCCCTGGACGAAGTACCGCACGACGACCGTGCGCAGTCGTTCCGGCAGCGCCTCGACGGCGTCGCGCAGGTAGCCGATCTCCTCACGCCGCAGCAGCAGGTCCTCGGGACCGGGCGCTCGCTCGCGCACGAGGAGGTCGGTGATCTCCGGCGCGACTCCCTGCAGGCTGAAGGTGTCCGCCCGCAGCACGTCCTGGACGCGGGCGGACACCTCGCGCGCGGTCACCCCGAGCGCCTCGGCGAGCTCCGCGGCCGTGGGGGTTCGCCCGAGCACCGCGACGAGGTCGTCCTCGGCGACCTGCAACTGGCGAGCCCTGGCGCGCACCGAGCGACTCGCCCAGTCGAGGTCGCGCAGGTGGTCGAGCAACGCGCCGCGGACGCGCACGCACGCGACCCGTGCGAACAACCCCCTGCCCTGGTAGCCCCGCGCACAGCCGACCAGTGCGAGCAGCCCCGCGGACACGAGGTCGTCCCGCTCGACGTGGGGCGGCAACCTGCGCCCCAGCCGCCGAACCTCGCGCTCCACCAGCGAAAGGTGGCCGCGCACCAGTGTCTCGACTTCGCTGACCGTTGCCATGGTTCGAGTCTTCGAGCACACGGTGAGCACACCGGTATCCGCTCGGGTGCAGAACAGTTGTAGACGGCGCTGGGTTGCCTACGGCTGCGGACCGCAGATCGGCAGCACGACGGCGACCATCGTTCCCTCACCGGGACGGGACGTCACGGAGATGGCGCCACCGTGCTGTTCCACGATGTGCTTGACGATGGCCAGACCAAGACCGGTGCCCTGGATCTCGTTGTCCGCCGCGAGCGACGAACGGAAGAACCGGTCGAACAACCTCGGCAGCTCGTCGGCGGGTATCCCGATGCCGGTGTCCGCCACGGTGATCCGCGCTTCGTTCCCGATGCGCCGCACCCGGACCGCCACCGACCCCGCAGGCCGGGTGAACTTGACCGCGTTGCTCAGCAGGTTCAGCAGCGCGCGGTCGAGCTGGTTCGGATCGGCGGGCACCGTGATCTGGTCGGGTCCTACCTGGCTGACCAGGTTGATCGCCTTGCCGACGGCCTCGGGTTCCACGCTCTTGACCGCGGCGGCGACGAGCGCCCCGAGATCGGTCGGCACCAGGTCCGGGCGGAACTGGCCGGAGTCCATCTTGCCCACGGTCAGGATGTCCTTCACGAGCCGGAGCAACCGCTGGGTGTTCCGCTGCATGACCGATGTCAGGTCCAGTTGCTCACCCGAGAGCTCCCCCGCGGCGCCGTCGACCAGCAGCTCGAGGTAACCCGAGATGGACGTCAACGGGGTCCTCAGCTCGTGGGAGACGTTGGCGATGAAGTCGGTCTTGGTCCGATCCAGCCTGCGCAGCTCCTCGACGACCTCCTGCTCGCGCGCGTACGCGGCGTGCAGTGCCCGCTCAGCCTCCTTGCGATCGCTGATGTCGCGGACGAACGCGTTGAAGCGGTACACGTCGCTCGACTGCGGTTCCCAGACGAGCAGCTCGATCGGGAACTCCTGCCCGTTCTTCCGCACCGCGCTCAGCTCGACCTGACGGCCCAGTACCGGTCCTTCGCCGGTGGCCTTCAGGCGGGCGATTCCGGCCACGTGCTCCTCGCGGTACCGGTCGGGCACGACCCTGTCGGCCAGCGACACGCCCAGCATCTGCTCCCGGCGCCAGCCGAACATCCGCTCCGCGGCCTCGTTCCACTCGGTCACCAGGCCGTCACCGTCCAGCGCGACGAACGCGTCGTGCGCGGTGCCGATGATCTTTCGGAGCTGGTGCACGGTGTCCCGCAGCCGCGCCCGGTCGGAGATCCGCGTGGCGGCGACGCCCAGTTCTCGCCCGAGCTCGGTGACCACGTCGAGCAGGTGCGGGCTGGGCGACCGGATGTCGTCGTGGAAGAACTCCAGCACCGCGACCAGCTCGCCGTTCGCGCACACCGGGAATGCGAACGCACTGCTGACCCCGATCTCCGCCAGGTCGAGCCGATCCATCCACTTCGGACACATCGTGGCGGCGACCTCGCCTGGCAGCCCGGCGCCGGGAGCCACCCGAGCGGCACCCGTGACGTCCCGCAGCCGCGTGAAGCGGCGCTCGTCCGCGCAGTGCCACACGCCGGACGACATCAGCTCACCCGTGCCGTCGTCGGCGGGGACGTAGGCGTGACCGACAGGCCATTCGGCGAAGGCGCAGACCTCCTCGAGGCAAGACCGCAGCGCCTCGCCGACGCCGGACGCGCCGTGCGCCGTCGACACGACCCGGCTCAGCAGGTCCGTCGCCTTGCCCGCCCACTCCGCCTCCAGCTGCCGCTCGACCTGACGCCCCAGCACCCACAACGCGTCGTGGGCGACGTGGTCGAAGTGCGGAGCGTCGTAGGCGGCGATGAACACCACGCCGACCGGCCGCCGGTCGTCCGCTCGGATCGGTACGCCCGCGTAGTAGTGCACGACCCGTCCCGTGGACCGCCGCGGCCGCGCGAACACGACCAGGTCGTCGGCGTCCACGGTCTGCTGGCACAACGGCAGCAGCTCGCCGTAGCGGTCGGGCGGCATTCCCCGCACCTCGCGCAGGCGGAGCTCGTCCCGCTCGAGGAGCGCGACTCCGGCGATCGGGACACGGCCGAGCGCGGTGGCGATCAGCACCGCGTCGTCGAGGCAGTACGGCCCCGTCGCCACCAGGCCCTCTGCGGTTCTCATGCCGTTTCTCCTGTCCCGGCGGCGGGAAGCCGCACCGTCGCGGTCGTGCCCGCGCCTTCCTTCGAGGCGAGCGCGACGTGCCCGCCATGCCGGTGCACGATCTGCCTCACGATCGCCAGGCCCAGCCCGGAGCCGGGAATCGCCTTCTCCGTGGCGTTGGTCGCCCGGTGGAAGCGCGTGAACATCGCCTGCTGCTCGGTTTCCGGAATGCCGATGCCGGTGTCGGTGACCTCCACCTCGATCCAGCCGTCGTGGCACCGGCGTGAGGTCACGTGCACCTCACCGCCCGCGGGGGTGAACTTGACCGCGTTGGACACCAGGTTGGTCAGCACGCGGTCGAGGTGTGCCGGGTCGCCGATCACGATGAGCTCGTCGTCGTTCTCGCGGTCCAGCCGAACGCCGCCCACCTTCGCGGCGGGGCGCAGAGTGTCCACGACACCCTCGACGAGCGAGCTGACGTCCACTGTCTCCGCCGCCATGTCGACCGCGCCCGACTCGAGCTTGGCGAGCAGGAGGAGCTCCTCGATGAGCTTGCGCAACCGCGTCGCGTTGCGGTGCACGACCTCCAGCATCGTCCGCTGGCAGTCGTTCATCGTGCCGCCGTCACCGTCGCGCAGCATCTCGACGTATCCCGCGATGCTGGTCATGGGGGTGCGCAGCTCGTGGGAGACGTTCGAGACGAACTCGGTCTTGCTGCGATCCAGCGCCCGCAGGTCACGCACCAGCACCTGCTGTTCCTGGTACAACCGGGCCTGGTCGACTCCTCGGGCGAGGTCGGCCGCGACGTGCTCCAGCGCGTCCACCTCGACGAGTGGCCATGCGCCACTGGAGCGGACGACGACGACCGCTCCGAGCACGATCTCGCCGCGTCCGAACGGCACGACGAGCATCGCGCCGTCGCGTGGATCTTGCGGCAGTCCCAGTGCTTCGGCGTCCGCCGCGAAACGCACCACCTGGGAACGCCGCTCCGCGTACAAGGTGCGCAACGGCGCGATCGGAATCCGTTCCCCTCCGGCGTCGAGCGTGGACCTCAGCGGCGCCAGGTCGAGCTCGTGCCACTCGGGGGTGGCCAGCTCCGCCTCGGTGTCCTCCAGCACACCCTCGGCCAGCCACACGCAGACCCGTTCGGCGTCGAAGTGCCTGCCGATCTCGGTGGTGGCGAGCCTGACGACCTCGTCGACGTCGAGGTGTTCACGGATCCGGACGCCGATGCCCGCGGCGATGTCCCGGCAGCGTTCCCGTTCGCGCTCCACGTCGTGCAACCTGGTCGCCTCGTCGACCATCGTGTTGATGGAACGGGCCACCTCCCGCATGTCCGCGAGCCCGTGCTCGGGAACACGGGCGTCCCGGTCGCCCGCGGCCCACCGGGTGACCGTGGTCCGCAGTCCGGCGACCGAGTCGGAGAACCTGCGTGCCGTGGCGGTGGCGGCCGCGATCGCGAAGACGATGGCCAAGGCTCCGCAGGCGAGCAGGACCAGCTGCGCCTGCCGCCGGGTCGCGGCGCTGCTCTGCTGCAGCGAGGCACTCGTGACGTCGATCTCCGCGGCGAGCTCGTTGCTGGTGCGGAGGAACTCGTCCAGCACCAGGGAGCCGTTCGCCAGCAGCACACCCGTCCGCTGCCCTCCCGGTCCGGCCGACCTCACCGTCGACGTCATGTCGAACCAGTGGTCGGCCAGCTCGGCCAGCTCGTGCGCGGCGTCCTGCTCGCTGCCGACCGCGAGGCGGGTCACCTCGTCCTTCGACCGGGCGTAGCTCTGGTGCCCGCGGTCGTACGCCTCCCGGTACGTCGCGTCCCCGCTGTAGGTGTAGCCGCGCAAACCCCGTGAGCTGTCCAGCATGGTCGCCCGGAGCTCGGCGTTCGCCCGCTGCAACGGCTGGACGCGGAACACCAGCTGTTCCACGGAGTCCGCGGCCACCGAGATCGCGCCGAGCCCGAGCCCGAGCAGCGTCAGCACCACGGCCACGAGCGGCCCGAACGTCAACAACAGCAACCGCCGGAAGGGCTGACCCGAGCTCACGTCCGCGCACCACCAGCCAGCACGGTGTGCACCCGGTCGAGCAGCTCACGCGGGCTGAACGGCTTCGTCACGTAGTCGTCCGCGCCCACGCCGAACCCCGACTCGACGTCGGTCTCCTGCGCACGCGCGGTCAGCAGGATGATCGGCAGGTCCTTCGTCGCGGGTTCCTCCCGCAGCCTCCTGCACACGTCGAGGCCGGACATCCCCGGCATCATCACGTCGAGGATCACCAGGTCGGGCTGTCGGACGACGATCGCGTCGAGAGCGGACCGGCCGTCGCCGACGGCGGCGACGTCGAAGCCTTCCTGCATCAGCTTGAACACCAACAGGTCGCGGATGTCAGCGTCGTCCTCAGCGACGAGAACGGTGGTCACGACGCAACCCCCATGGCCGCACGGACAGCGGCGCGGTCGAACGGCTTGAGCAGCATCGCGTCCACGTCGCCGACACCGATGTCGTCGGGGTCGAGCATCGTGGTGACGACGATCTGGCACCGCCGCGTGCTCGGGTCGGCCCGCAGCTCGCGAATCACCCAGCGGCCGTCCCTGCCCGGCAGCACGATGTCGACGACCACCACGTCGGGCGGATCGGCTCGCGCGAGGTCGAGTCCCAGTTCGGCGGTGTGAGCGAGGGTGACCTCGAACCCCATGGCGTTGAGGTGACACTCCAGCAGACCGAGGATGTCCTGGTCGTCCTCGATCACCAGCACCTTCGAAACCACGTGGCACCTCCGGCCGTTGAGCTCGATGCTGGCATCCCGTCCACAGTGGAGCGTTGTTCAGTACCGCAAACTGGGGATCATCAGGCCGTGCGCAGGCCGATGAGGCCTCGGTCCAGCGCGGTCATCAACGCCTGGGCACGGCTGGACGCCCCGAGCTTGTCGTAGAGCCGCGCCACGTAGGTCTTCGCCGTCGACGGACTCATGTGCAACGTCCGAGCCACGGCCGGCACGGACAACCCGTCCTGGAGCAGCAGGAGCACCTCGGCCTCCCGCGGGCTCAGCGGAGAACGGGCCCGCGACTCCCGCAGCCGGGTGAACGCGCCTGCCAGTCCGGTCGCGGTGAACGAGGACGCGGCGACGGCGCCGTGCCGGATCGCGCCCACGATCTCCGCCAACGCCGACGTCTTCGGCACGAACGCGGAGACACCGGTCTCCATCGCGCGGAACAACACGTCGTCCTCCCCGTTGGAGGTCAGCACGACGATGCCCAGCGAGTCCCAGCGGTCACGCAGCTCACGGGCCAGCGTCAGCCCGTTTCCGTCCGGAAGCGTCACGTCGACGGTGACCACGTCCGGCCGCGTCCTCGCGATGAGCTCGACCGCCTCGGCCGCGGTGGCCGCCTCGCCCACGATCTCCACGTCCGCCTCACCCTCGAGCAGCCGTGCGAGCCCGAACCGGGCGAGGGGTTGTCCGTCCACGACCACGAGTCGAATCGCCATGACCGTCCTCTGCTTCCCGGAAACCTGTGTGTCTCCATGAAGCCGTGCCTCGGGTGCGGGCCGAGGTGTCGGATGGTTGCGGGACGGTTGCGTTCAGCGAGCGAACATCGAGTCGTAGATGCCGATGGCGGCTGGTCCGATGACGATGATGAACAGGGCGGGGAAGATGCACATGAGCAGCGGGAACAGGATCTTCACCGGTATCTTCTGCGCTTTCTCCTCCGCCGCCTGGCGGCGCTTGACCCGCATCTCGCCCGCCTGCTCGCGCAACACCCGCGCGGTCGGAATGCCGAGTTCGGACGCCTGGACCAGCGACGACGCGAACGCGCGCACCTCGTTGAGAGTCGTCCGGCCGGACAATGCCCGCAGCGCGTCCACTCTGGACTTGCCCAGCCGCATGTCCTGCAGCATCCGGGAGAACTCGACCGACAGCGGCCCCGAGGTGTTGTGGGCGACCTGGGACACCGCGGCGTCGAAGCCCAGCCCGGCCTCGACGCACACGGTCAGCATGTCGAGCACGTCCGCGAGGTCCTTGGCGATGAGCGCCTGCCGCTTGCTCGCCGCGTTGTGGAGCAGCAGGTCCGGCAGGAAGAACCCCGCCGCGGCACCGGCCAGGGCGTAACCGATCATGGTCAGTGCGGACCCGAGCCCGTACAGGACGCCGACCGAGGCCAGCCCGAACAGCCCGGCGCCCTTGTACGCGAGCACGCGTTCGGGGGTCCACCGCGACGGGTTGCCCGCCAGGTCCAGCCTGCGTTGCAACGACGCCGTGGTCGCTCCGGGCGAGAGACGGGCGGCCACCGCGCGCAACCGGTCCAGCAGGGGCGGCAGCGCCGGCTCACCGCTCACCCCGGCAGCCGGTTCGGCGCGGCCGTAGACCGCTTCGATGTGGGCCAGCCTGCGCGACAACCTGGCGGAGCCACTCGTTCCCGTGGCCACGTGAAGGCCGAGGAGGACCAGCGAGGCCGCGATGGCGCCGAGGCCGACCACCAGCGGAAGTGTTCCGGTCACCTCACACCTCCACCTTGATCAACCTGCTCATCCAGAACCAGCCGACGCCGAGGGAGGTCACGCACCCGGCGAGCATCGCCCAGCCCATCGGCCGGGTGTACAGCGGTTCGAGGTAGTCGCGACGGGTCATGAACATCCACGAGCCGATGCCGATCGGCAGTGAGATCAACACGTAGGCCGACATCTTGCCTTCGGCGGTCAGCGCTTTGACCTGTCTGCGCACCGTCGCCCGCTCCCGCATGGTGTGCACGGTCGTCAGCAGCAGCTCGGCGAGGTTCCCGCCGACCTCTCGCTGGATCCGGATCGCCATCACGACCCATGCGAGGTCCTGACACTCCATGCGCTCGGCGGCCTTGGCCAGCGCGTCCTCGACCGAGACACCGAGCCTGGTGCGGGCCAGTGACCGCGCGAACTCCCCGGCGATGGGCTGGCTTCCTTCCCGCACCACGCCGTCGAGCGCCTGCGGGAGCGAGAACCCCGACCGCAGCGCGCCCGCCACCAGCTGCAACGTGTCCGGCAGCTGCTCGCCGAAGGAAGAACGCCGCTTGGCGACGCGCGCCTTGAGGAACACCCGGCAGGCGAACCACCCGAGCAGCGCTCCGAACGGTCCGCCGACCAACAGCTCACCCGAGGCTGCCGCGAGGACCACACCCAGCACGACACCCGTGCCGAACCGCACCAGCAGCCACTCCGCCGGACGCAACCGAACGCCGGCCAGGTCCAGCTCGAGCTCGAGCCGTTCCCGTTGGCCGCGCGCGCTGACCACCCGCTCGCTCAGCGCCAGCGACAGGCGCACGAGCAGCGGCCGCGAGTGCACGGCACCGATCGCCGGCGTCGAACGATCCCGCACGCGGTAGCGCCTCACCTCGGCGAGCCGCCGCGACAGCGCGTGCCTGCAGGCCCGGCGCCCGGACAACAGCCATCCGAGTCCGATGAGGACGGTGCAGACCACGCCGAGCATCGCGTGCAACAACCAGGTGGGCACGGCGGGCATCACCTCGCCGCGCCGGTCGGGAGCGCGCGTGCCCGTTCCCGCAACGACTTCCGTCCCACCCGCGCGGACGCGAACGGTCAGCCGGACATCCCGGCCGGACAGCTCGTCGGGCACGTCGGCGGTCACCTCGAGTCGCAGGGGAGCTGCCGGCGCGAAGACCGCGGCCTTCGCGCCGGCCACTGTCAGCACCTGCCCGCCGCTGCCGTGCGCGATCCGGTCGCGCCCTGCGGCTGTCGCTCCCGCGGCCACGTCGAGCGCCACCACATCGGCGATGACACCCGCCTCGGACAGCATCCGCAGGGTGCCGTCGAGCGAGGCGCCGCCGTCGGCGTCCTCGCCGTCGGACAACACGAGCAGCCGTCGCGCTCCGGGCACCCCGGCCAGGGTGCGGGCCGCCATGGCCACCGCGTCGTTGAGCGGGCTGCTGCCACTGGTGCCCGCCCGCGCGAGTGCGGCCGTCACCTGCTGCCGGTCGGGCGTGAGCGGCACCGTCAGCTCAGGGTGCGAGGTGAAGGTGATCAGTCCGGTGTGGACGTCCGGCGGAAGCGCCGACAGGTAGTCGGTGACCGCGCCGCGCGCCGCCGCGATCGCCGTGCCGCTCATCGTGCCGGTCGTGTCGAGCACGACCAGCACGGCCCGCCTCTGCGGTGGCTCGCCGGCCACCGTCGCCGCGGCGTGCACAGGTGTGCCGTCGATGTCGACGCGCACTCCTGCCGGGTCGAGCACGGGCAGGTCGCGCGTGGTCAGCGTGACGTGCGCCTTCCCGTCCTCGAACCGGACCGGGCCGAGCTCGGCGCTCGGGTCCGCGCTCGCCACGGGCGGCAGCACCGCACCGAGAACGAACGCGACCGAGACCAGTCGGGTGATCAAGAGAACAGCTCGGCTGGCAGGGTGATCCCGTGGTCGGCGAGCCGGTCCGCGAAGGTGGGACGCAGCCCCGTCGAACGCAGGCTCCCGCGGAACCTGCCGTGCTCGTCCACGCCTGCCGCGTAGTCGAACACGAACAGGTCCTGCAGCGTGATCACGTCACCTTCCATCCCGATCACCTCGGTGATGTGGGTGATCCGCCTGCTGCCGTCCTTCAGCCTCGCCTGCTGGATGATCAGGTCGAGCGCGGAGTTGACCTGCTCGCGGATGGCCCGGCTCGGCAGTTCGACACCACCCATGAGCACCATGGTCTCGAGCCGTGCCAGCGCGTCGCGCGGTGTGTTGGCGTGCGCGGTCGTCAGCGATCCGTCGTGACCGGTGTTCATGGCCTGCAACATGTCCAGCGCGGCGCCGTCACGGACCTCGCCGACGACGATCCGGTCCGGTCGCATCCGCAGCGAGTTGCGGACGAGCTCGCGGATGCTGACCTGTCCCCTGCCCTCGACGTTGGCGGGCCGTGACTCCATGCGCAGCACGTGGTCCTGTCGCAGCTGCAGCTCCGCCGCGTCCTCGATGGTGACGATGCGCTCGTCGGAGGGGATGAACGACGACAGCACGTTGAGCGTCGTCGTCTTTCCCGAGCCGGTGCCTCCGCTCACCAGGATGTTCAGCCTGCCGCGCACGCACGCCGACAGCAGCTCGGCCACAGCGGGGCTGATCGTGCCGAACCTGATCAGGTCGTCGACCCGGAGCGGGTCGGTGGCGAACTTCCGGATCGTCAGCGACGAGCCGTCCAGCGCGATCGGCGGCACCACAGCGTTGACCCGGCTGCCATCCGGGAGCCGGGCGTCCACCATGGGGCTGGCCTCGTCGACCCGCCTGCCCACCCGCGACACGATCTTCTCGATGATGCGGCGCAGGTGGGCCTCGTTGGTGAACGCGGAGTCCACCAGCCGGAGCTTTCCCTTGCGCTCGACGTAGATCTGGTCGCATCCGTTGACCATGATCTCGCTGACCTCGGTGTCGCGCAGCAGCGGCTCCAGCGGACCGTGCCCGAGGATCTCGTCGGCGACCTCGGTCGCCATGCGGCTGCGGTCGGCGAGCGTCATGGGCGTCTCGTCCTGTTCCAGCACTGCCTGCAGCGTGGTGCGCACACGCGGTTCGAGCTCGTGCTCCTCCAGGCGCTCGTCGTAGAGCTTGGGCCCGAGTGCGTCCAGCAACGCACCGTGCACGCGGTTCTTGACCTCGGCGAAGTGGTCGGGTTGACGCTGCTGGGCCACCGCTGGTTCTTCCTCGGCCTTGACGGGCATGGTGAGTTGCGCCAGCCGGTCGCTCAGCTTCATCCGGACCGCCTCCTCAGCCCGAGGAACCCGCGCCTGGCGGCGGACGGCTCGTGCCTGGCGCCTGCGATCGTCCCGGCGGCGATGTCCCTGATCGCGATGCTGACCGGATGGTCAGGCGACTCCACCGTGATCGGTACGCCGCGGTTGATCGAGGCCGGTACGGCGAGGCTGGCGGGTATCCGGGAGGTGACGTTCGTCTTCACCACGCTCTCCACGTCGGCCACGGTGAGCCCCACCCTCGGGTCTTCCCGGTTGAGGACGATGGCACGCCGGTCGCGCGGATAGGACAGCATGTCCAGCATGTCGATGGTGAGCCGCAGGTTCTTCAGCGTCGGCACGTCCGGCGTGGTGAGCAGGATGTGGTGGTCCGCCTCGTCCAGCACCGCGAGCACGTGCTCGTTGAACTGCGGCGGTGTGTCCACGACGACGTAGTCGAACATGCGACGCAGCACGTGCAGCAGATCCGTGACGAGCGATGCCGGGATCTGCTCGGCGTCACCCGGCTCCACCGGGGCGAGCACGCAGTCGAAGCCGGGCAGGTAGTGGGTCAGCAGTCCGGACACACCGGTCACGTCCAGCCTTCCGTCCATCGCGACGGCGTCCACCAGCGTCCTGACGGGGGTCAGCTGCAGGGAGATCGCCACGTCACCGAACGCGAGGTCCAGATCCACGAGGCAGACGCGTTTGGTGCCGCCCGCATGCAGCGCGACCGCCAGGTTGGTGGCCGTGGTCGTCTTGCCGCAGCCGCCCTTGGTCGCGAAGACGACCGCGACCTTCCCCTCGGTCCCCTGCTGCGAGGGAAGGGAAACGGCGACCGGAGTCATCCGTGACAGGTTCTCGGAACGGAGGCAGGCTTCGGCGATCAGGTCGAGGTCGGACGCCGGCACGACCTCGCGCACGCCGGCGCGGATCGCCAGCGCCAGCACCGCTACCTCGAGCCCCTCGCGCAACAGCACGACCCCCAGCGAAGGGCGCGTCAGTCGTTGGCACGCGGTGAAGTTCAACGCGTCGTCGAGGTCCACATCGGACCCGATGACGACCAGCGTCTCCGCCGGGTCGGACACGAGTCGGCGGTCGGCCGCCGACAGGTCGTCCACGACGAACACGTCGCCCCCCAGCGCACCGGACACCGGGGGGATCACCGCCTTCGACGTCGTGCACAGGATCGCCATGGTTCACCCTCATCTACTTCGCAGGTTGGAAGACGGACTTGCTGTCGGTGCCGGCACCTTCGGTGACCTGAGAGCTGTCGCCGAGCAGCGCGAGGTGCAGCGTGCCGAACTGGGCGCGCTGGATGAGCCGTTCGGCTTCGGACTGCGTGGCCGCCACCGTGACCAGGACGCCCTCGCCCGAGGAGGCCTTCGCGTTGCCCGGCCCGCCGATGGCAAGCACCTCGACCTTCGGCAGCAGCAGTCGGGTGACCTGGTTGCGTTCGGGCTGTTTCTCCAGCCCCGCACCGGAAGGCGTCCGGGTCTGCTCGTCCAGTGCGGAGTACGTGTCGAACACCGCGATCCGTGAACCGGCCTTGACGTAACCGGCCACCCGCTGCGGAGCACTGAGCTCGACGCTGACGGCGATCTTGCCGTCGGGAATCGGCAAGCCCACCGAGACGGGCTTGGCCGCGGCGAACATGGACTTCAGCACGAGCTGACCGGGTTGGATGTCGGCGGTCGCGACGAGCCCGGCCAGATCCGCGTCGATCTTCCCGAGCGCGTTCGCGGGCACGGACTCGGCGGGCATCTTCTCCAGCCGCAGCAATCCGCTCTGGTTGGCGCTGCCCGCGGTCGTGCCGGTGGACACCCGCTTGTCCGCGACCACGACGGACACGGCGCGTTTGCCCGCCAACGCCCGAGCGTCGGCGGCGCGGACGTACAGCAGCACCGCAGTGGTGCCGACCGCAGCGAGCAGCAACGTGAGTCCGATGGTGAGCAAGCGTCGTCGCATGATCCTTCTCTCTGCTCAGCCCTGCTCGTGTCCGCCGGGGCCGATCCGTGCTGACCGGCCCCTGAGCAGCTGGCTCATCCGACTCCGGCCTCAGGGGGCGGGCGTGGTGCCGGGCAGCTGGTCGGTCACGCCGGTGAACAGCCCGGCGAGCTCCTCGCCGAAAGTCGCCACGACGCCGATGACCGCGATGGCGATCAGCCCGACCATCAGGCCGTACTCGACGGCCGTTGCGCCGCGGTCGCGGTCGAGACGGTCGCCGACCCAGGTCTGCAGGTGTGCGATCAGAACCAGCATTGCGATCTCCTCTTGTGGTTGGGCGATCCCTTGCCGCCGCCCGATGTGGACAACTGTGCGGGATGCGCAACCCCCGCGGACAGCGGGCGAACGGCCAATAGTTCTCGCGGATCAGCCGATGCCGACGACGTCCTGTCGTACGAATGACCGACATGGACGGTGTTCTGAGTGGACTGTGGCTACCGTGTCAGGCGTGGATCTCACGACGACAGCGGTCGCGGCCGCCGCCGGTGTGCTGACCGGGCCATGGGTGCGGGCCGTGGTGTTCCGGCTCTCCGTACCCGCCGACGAGGCCGAGCGGACGACCTGCTCACGGTGCGGACGCACCCTCAGGCCCACCTTCGCGTGCCGCTGTCCGTCCTGCGGCGAGCGCGTGGCGTTGTCTTGTGGAGCAACGGAAATCGTGTCCGCCGCCGCGCTCGGCACGATGGCCGTCGCGGTGGGTCCGCGTCCCGAACTGGTCGCGTTCTGCTGGCTCACCGTGCTGTGCGTGGCGCTGGCGACGATCGACCTGCTGGTGTACCGCCTGCCCGACCGGCTCACCCTGTCGGCATATCCGTTGCTGGCAGGCTTGTTCGCCGCGGCGGCGTTGGCGAACGGAGAACCTGCCCAGTTCCTCCGCGCTCTGCTCGCCGGTGCGGCGCTCGCGACCGGATATCTGGTGCTGGCGCTGATCCGACCGGGCCAGCTGGGTTTGGGCGATGTCAAACTGGCCGGACTGCTCGGCCTGGCGCTGGGGTGGATCAGTTGGGGCGCCGTCCTGCTCGCGACCGCGCTGTCGTTCGTTCTCTGCGGCGCAGTCGGTCTGGTCCTGCTGACCACCGGGCACGCCCGGCGCGGCTCCGTGCTACCGCTGGGACCGTTCATGGTCTATTCCACGTTCGTGATCGCGCTTGTGACACAGGGTTGACCAACACGGACGAACCGCCCCGTCACTCATCACTCATCTGCGTGTACGACACGTCGACTTGCCGCATCGACACGCAGATCCATCACGGTGTGAGCACCTCCGAAACACGGCCGAGTGATGAGAACGTGATCTTGCTACGGCCCACTTACGTTGGGACGTGAGTTGATCGTCGGGAGGAACCATGCCACGGGTGCTCGTAGTCGAGGACGATCCGGACATCGCGCGGATCGTGGCGTTGCTCCTGGCCAGGAACAACTACCAGGTGGAGCGCGCGAACGAAGGCCGTTCCGGCCTGCGCGCGGTGTACGAGTCCAAACCGGACCTCGTGCTGCTCGACATCGGACTGCCCGGCATGGACGGACTCGTTGTGCTCGAGCGCATCCGTGACGTCAGCGACGTGCCGGTGCTCCTGCTCAGCGCACGCGATCAGGAGTCGGACAAGATCCGCGGCCTGCGTGCGGGCGCCGACGACTACCTGACCAAGCCCTTCACCAACGGCGAGCTCCTGGCGCGGGTCGAGGCGCTGCTGCGCAGGGCTCGCCCGGCACAGTGGTCGGAGCGCGTCTACGACGACGGGACGCTGCGGATAGACCCGCTCTCCCGGCTCGTCCACGTCGACGATCGCGAGGTGTCGCTGACCCCCATCGAGTTCCGACTGTTGAACATGCTCACCCGCAACGCGGGCGTGACGCTGTCGTCCAGCCAGCTCCTGGCCGAAGCGTGGGAGGACCCAACCGGCATCGGGGCCGAGCGCGTGAAGTTCACGGTGCTCAGGCTCCGCCGCAAGCTCCAGTGGGACGACTCGGCGACCTCGCCGATCGAGTCGGTGCGCGGCGTCGGCTACCGATACCGACCGCCCCTGCGCACCCGTCCGCGGGCGGAGAGCGGCGCCAGCGGTCACGCAGAACGTTGATGTGTTCAGGAGGTTGGCATGGCCAGTATCGATGATCGAAGCCGCACGAACGGGATGGACGACCAGCGCACCCGGTTGGTCCTGTCAGGAGTCTTCGGGCTGCTGAGCATCGCCAACCTCGGCATGGTGGTCACGGAACCCACTGCGTGGCAAGGAACTTTCGCGGCGGCTCTGCTCATCGTCGCGTTGTGGCTGTGGTTCAACACCCCTGGGAAGGTGACGCGATGAGCGACCGCGAATGGCTGTGAACTTCCGCCACCACGTTCAGTGCCGCCGAACCCCCCGCGCTCGGGTTCGGCGGCACTTTCACTTCGCGCGCGATCGGTCCTGTGACTTCGGCGTCCGGGCTTCCGGAATCTCCTGAGGGAGCTCGAGGAGTTCGTCGAGGCCGGCCGCGGTTTCGTCGTCCGCCGGTGGGGCGGCCTGCGCACGCTTCTTCATCCGCCGCCGCACCTGCACGATCGTCACCACTTCCCGGCCGATCATCAGCATCAGCAGACCGATGAGCACGATCCGGCCCGCGTCGGCGGACAGCAGGTGGGCGATGCGGCCGGCCTGGGGAATCCGTGAGGAACCCTTGCCCTGTATGGCGTCCGGGTGCAGCAGTTGTGCGTCGGGCTCGGTGTTGGCGTCGCCCTTGGTCCGGTAGTGGAGCCCGCGGCCGAACACCTCGTAGCCGCCGACGATCCGGTGAATGGTCATCTGCGTGTGGTCGCCCGTGCTGAACACGACGATGTCGCCGATCCGGACGTCGTCGGGCTTCCCCGGCCGGACCAGCACCGCGTCGCCGACCTCGTAGGTGGGACGCATGCTGCCGCTGGTCACCGCCACCATCCGGTAGCCACGCGCCATCATGACGACACTCGCGATCACGAGGCCCACGACGACCGCGGTGAAGATCCAGCCGATGATCTCCACGCACACGCCGACGGCTGCCCGGACCGAGGTGGTCCGGACAGCCGTCTGATCAGCGGTCTCCGTCACGACGTCCTTACGGGTTGTTCGCCGTCTGCTCGGAGACGAACGCGAACGTCACGGTCGTGCTGAGACCCGCGTTCGTGTCACCACCTGGCAGGCCGACCGTGAAGCACAGGTGCTCGTTGGTGCCGTTCGCCAGCACGCGGTCAGCGCCCGGCAGCGCCGCGGCGTTGGGGTCCTGCTGGCCCGCTGTGATGTCACCGACGAGCTGCCGTGCGGTGGTGATGTCACTCGTCGGGCCGGGACCGTACTCCACAGTGGCGCCCGTGTAGTTGCCCGACTCGCAGTTGGCCTCCGTGAGACCCGACCTGATCGTGAGCTGCAACGCGGCCGCCAGCGTGTTGACCGCAGGGGTGTCCGCGACGCCACCGTTGCTCGACGCCGTCGTCAGGCCGGTGATCGCGTACCGCAGCGGCATGGTGCCGTCGTTGAGCACCTGCATGTCCTGGTTGACCGTGTCACCGGGGTTCAACGTGGAGTTGAACATGGCGGTCGCGGGGTTCAACGTCAGGTGGATGGTGCCCGTCGAGAAGACGTTGCCGGTGTTCGTCGCCGTGTAGGTGTAGAGCGCTGATACGAGCGCCACGCCAACCGACACGAGTGAGATGCTGAGGATGAGCACCGACCGGCGGATTCGTAGCCGGTCGAAGCGCGTTTCCTTGTCGACTGATGAAGAACTGGTCACAGCGGGCTCCGATCACCCTGATTGGACATGGAGAAACCTGTGCCGTACACCAGTTGGACCCGTGTTTCCCGCAGTTGTTACGCGCGGCCGAAGTTCTTTCACCACAACGTGTGGACCTTGTTCAGGCACGGTCCGCGGTGCCGACGGACGCCGTCGGTTCGGGGTTGATCAGCTTGCGCGCCGTGACGTCGTCGAGCCACAGGTTCTGCCCACCTGGCACGGCGGACGTGCGGAAGCCGACGGTTCCCGTCGTCAGTTCCGATCCGGTGTTCGACCACCCGACGGCCAGGGACACCCCGGTGTTGCGGCAGTTGACCCTCACCTGCGTACCGACGACCATCACGCTCACCTTCGCCCACTGGCCGGAACCTGGACAGGCGTTGCTGCTCGCCGTGTCGAACGTGCTGTACGTGCCGTTGATGTCCTTACCGGTTCTCAGATAGCCGGTCGAGGAGATCGAGCCGAGATAGCCGTTCGACGGCGCCGACGTGCCCGCGCGCACGCTCTGCGCCACGTCGAAGGAGCTGGTCGACGACATCCGCCACCACGCGTCGAACTGCACGTCGGCCTGCGTGACGTTCTTGGCTGTCAACAGGTTTCCCGCGACCCCGGTGGGCAGCACCTTCAGCGCGTTGCCGCCGCCGTGGACCTGGTCGCTCGCGACGGTGTAGACGCTGCCCGCCCCGCTCGTCTGCTCGGAGGCGAACGTGAGGAAGCTGCCGGGGTTGCTCTGGTTGTTGTACTCGGTCAGGAACCACCCGGTCGAACGCGCCGTCGTGGCGACGCGCGCCTCGTCGAGCTTTCCGTCCAGGTAGCGGTTGGTCGTGCCGTCGTAGTTGGCCAGCGTGACTTTCGGCGTGATGTCGGTGATCGTGCCGGTCTGCGCGAGGGTGCCGAGCAGGACACCGTTCTTGTAGGCCCGGATGTTGCTGCCGTCGTAGCTCATGGTCATGTACATCCACGTCGCCGTCGGCAGGGTTGTCGCCGCCGCGAGCTCACGGGGCACGCCGCCGTCGCTGGTGGGCGTGCCGATCGAGGCCTTGAGGACTCCGGTGTCCATCCCCAGCGCCCAGCTCCAGTCGTTGGCCCCGGTGTTCGACGCCGTCGTGGACTTGGCGATCAGCCGTAGGTTCTTCACGGTGTCCAAGTTGACCCACGCCGACAAGCTGATCTGACCGACACTCGCGCCGTCGGCGTAGTCGGCGGTGGGGATCTTGTCGTCGGTGCCGTCGAAGTCGACCGAGCCGTCGATGTTGCCCGCCACCTGGTTGGACGAGCTCATGGTGCCGCTGGAGCTGCCGTGGTGTACGCCGCTCGTGCTGTCCTTGATCTCGTTGCTGCCGGGGTTCGTCGGGTTTTCCTTGAGGTGGTAGACACCGGCGAAGCCGCTCGTCCACACGTTGGCCGCATCGGACTGCGCGGAGGCCGAAGCGTTGCCGTAGTACATGTACAGCACGTTCGAGGAGCTCGACAGCGTCGGCATCTTCACCCAGGCGATGATCTGCCCGCTGCCGCTGGTGTACTTCTCCACCTCGTGCTTGAGCTTCGTCACGCCGTCGCTCGAGGTGAACAGGATGTCGTCGGCGTCGGCCTGGGCCTTGGTGATCAGCGCCGAGTCCGTTGTGCTGATCAGCACCGGGAAGTCCGTGTTCGTTCCGGAGATCTGGCCCGACGTCAGCGTGATCTGCTTGCGGTACAGCCAGTTGCTGTCGTACCACGAGTTCCAGCTGTCCAGCCCGCTCTCGAAGCCGTCCATGAAGACGTACAAGTTGGACTTGTTCGCCGGTGGGCTCGCCGCTGCCGGGTTGGCGTAGTAGAGGAAGAAATTGGCGTCGCTGCTGCTCGTCCCGATCGCCGATGGCATCTTGAACCACAGCTGCGTCGTCGCACTGTTCCACGACGAGAAGTCGTCGAGGACGCGGTCCAGCTCCGTCCAGGCCGAACCGTTCCAGTAAACGACGCGCACGTCGTCGCCGTCCGCCTGCGAGACGCCTGTCGACACCAGCGCCGCGTGGTCGAACGTGACGGACTGCGTGTAGTCGGCGGGCGACGCCGCGGTCGTGGTGGTGACGGAGATCGGACTGCGCAGTGCGTAGTTCGCGTTCCACCAGCCGGGGCCGCCCCACTCGACGACGAACCACGCGATGTCGGTCGCACCCGAGGTGTTCGCCCGCGTGAGCGTCAGCTGCGTCGCCGACGTCACCGTGACGGTCGCGGAGGCGACGCCGAGCACGTCGTCGGTGACGTAGTCCGAGCGGCCGGAGGACGCACCGGAGGACACCCGGACGGACGCGAACGCGGTCGCTCTGGACGTGTCCACCGGTGTCAGTGCCGGTGTGACCGTGGCCGTACCGCCCGCGAACGCGGCGGAGCCGGACTGCACGCGCGAGCCGTCTTTCAGCTCCACGACCTGCCAGCTGATCAGCTCGAGCGCGTCCGGCGTGCCGGACACGGATCTGTCGATCGTCAGCGTCGTGCTGTTGGTGAGCCGCGCCCGGATCATGCGGGCGCCGATGTCCGCGCCGCTGCCGCTGCTGGTGAACTCCGCGATGACGAATGCCCTGCTCAAGTCCACAGCGGACAGAGACGCGGTGGTGGACAGCGACGCGCCGGACAGCGACGTGGTGCCGCGCTGGACCGAGATGTCCGCGGCGTTGGTGAACTCCACCACCTGCCACCAGACCGTGTGCGGCGTGACGATCTTCGTCTGCTCCGCGCCGAGCATGGTGAACGTCCCAGGACTGTTCTGCGCGTTCTTGTTGGTCAGGTTCCAGCCTGCCGACCGCACCACCGAGGAGACCCGGACCTCGTCGACGAGGCCGTCGAAGTAGCCGTTGGCGCCCGCGGCGCCGGTCGACTCGTGGTAGGAGCCGATGCGCCACCAGCCGGGGTCGGACTCGGCCGTGGTGGCGGTGTCCTGCGTGGTTTGCAGTACACCGTCGACGTACAACAGCACCTGCTGCGTGGAGCTGCTGTAGGTGCCGACGTAGTGGTGCCAGTTGGCATCGTTCGTCGCCGCGTTGCCGACCGCGACCTGCACCGCCCCGTCGTAGATCATGAAGCGGGCCTTGCCGTCCGTGCCCATGTACAGGCTGCGGTCCCACAGGGTGGCGGCCGTGCCCGTCTGAGCGCCGTCCAGTCCGACGATCGACTTACCGGACGCGACCGTGGTCTGGGCCCACGCCTCAACGGTGAGCACCTGAGGTCCGCTGCCCGTCTGCTGGACGGCGGTGGAGAGGTAGTCGTTCGAGCCGTCGAGGTCGACGCCGAAGTCAGCCGTGTTGGTCATGCCAGGAGAGCCCTGGTACGTGGCGTGGTTGACCGCGGACGACGAGTCCTTGAAGCCGCCCGCGTTCGTGTTGACGGTCTCGTTCAGGTGCCAGACGCCGTAGTGGTTCGACGCCCACACCCCGGTCGCGTTCTGCTGGCTGCTCGCGCCCGCGTTGCCGTAGTACATGTACAGCGTCGTGTTGGACGCGTTGGTCAGGCTGGACACCCGGACCCAGATGTACATCTGACCGGTCGACGAGTTGAAGTACTCGACCTGGTGGTCCAGCTTGGTGACCCCGTCCGCCGCGGTGAACAGGATGTCGTCGGCGTCCGACTGCACCTTGCCGATCAGCCCGGCGTCGGTCCTCGCCACCAGCACGGGAAAGTCGGTGTGCGTGCCGGTGCCGACCTTCGTCGCGTCGACCGTGACCGCCTTGCGGTACTGCCAGCTCGTGCTGTACCAGCCGCTCTGCGTCTGCGCGCCGCCCAGCGTCATGAACGTCGCCGGCGAGTTCTGGTTGTTGTACTGGGTCGTGATCCACGACGAGCTGGGCACGGTGTCGGTGTACCGGACCTCGTCGACGCTGCCGGGGAAGTAGCCGTGGCCGCCCGCCGAAGGCCAGTTCGGCCCGAGCGAACGATAGGCGCCGACGCGCACGTAACCGTTGTAGGGCTGCGCCTGCGTGCTGGCCGTGGAGGTCTGGAAAGTCCCGTCCAGGTACAGGCCGATCGTGTCGGTGGCGTCGTCGCGATATCCCACCACGTGGTGCCACGCCCCGTCGGTGACCGTGCCCGTGGAGGCCACGGTGATGTTGTTGCCGGCGCCGTCGTTCACGCCGAAGTAGACCTTGCCGTCGGTGCCGACGTAGATGTGCCGGTCGTAGCTGCCGATGCCGGTGCCGACCTGCACCTGCTCGACGCCGACCACCTTCCTGCCGGATGCCGTCGATGTCTTGAACCACACCTCCTCCGCGAAGTTCTGCGGGTTCGTCAGCAGGTTCGTCGTGGACATGTAGTCGTCGGTGCCGTCGAGCGTCAGCGAGCCATTGATCTTGCCGGCCACCTGGGCGCCCGCCGCCATGCCCTGCGCGGTCCCGTTGTTGGCGAGCGACGACGAGTCCTCGAACTGCGGGGCGGTGGCTGCGGGGTTCTCCGAGAGGTGCCACACGGACTTGTACTGGCTCGGCCACGCCGCGGTGCCGCCCTGCTGGCTGGACGCGGAAGCGTTGCCGTAGTACAGGTACAGCATCGTGTCGGTCGTGCTCGACAGCGCGGGCACGTTGATCCACGCGACCAGCACGCCGGTGCTCGACGTCCACGACTCGATCTCGTGACTGAGCTTCGTCGTGCCGTTCGAACTGGTGAACAGCATGTCGTCGCCGTCGGACTGGCTGAACACCCGCAGGTCGGCGTCGGTGATGTTCACCAGCACCGGGAAGTTCGTCTGGTTCGCGCTGACCTTGGTGTGGTCGATGGTGATCGTCTTGCGGTACTGCCAGGACGCGTTGTACCAGGCGGCGGCCCCAGCGCCCGCCGGCGCGGACTGCGAGTCGAACCGGATGTTGTCGGTCGCGGTGAGCCTGCCCGCTGTCTGGTCGGTCGGCCCCCAGTCCGTTTCGGACGGTTCCACGGTCTTGGACCAGGTGAGGAACGACCGGTCGGTCGAAGCCACGGGGGTGATGGGCACGTTCGTCGTCGCGGCGGTCTGCGCCACCGCCCCGCGCTGGACCGACACGCCGCAGGAGTACTGCACCACCGACCACCGCACGGTGATCGTCGGCGGCGAGCCCTCGTCGGTCGCGCGGACGAACTCGAGCGTGGTGTTGCTCGCGATCCGCCCTCGGATGGTGGAGCCGACCGGCCTGGCACTGTTCGACGACGTGCTGAAGGTCAGGAACGACTTGGCCGGGTCGACGCTGGTGATGTTGACCGTCACCGTGCTCGCCGACGTGGTGACCTCCGTGCCCGACTGGGTCGACGCCACCTTGGCCTGGGGGCACGCGGCCGAACTGAACACGTTGCCCGCACTCGTCCCCAGGTACGTGTAGAAGGCCGCGACACCCAGTGGAGACCAAGCGAGGAGGAGTGAGGACAGAATGACCACGTTGAGCCGCGCAAACGAACCGAACGTGCGCGACCGACGGCGCCGCTGATTGTGGCCCCCATTGCCCATGTCGAACTCTCTCAAGTCATCCGGCGACTTGCCTTACGCGCAATGCTAGCGAGCAACGCCACCACACCAACTCAATGTCACACGATTTGAGGAAATGGATCTACCGTGCGTAATAGCAGGTAGAAAACTTGGCATTAGCGTTCCCCAGTTGTCGCATCCCCAATTTTGACTACTTCTACCGCGCCATCGCACAGGGCCGCGAACACTGCCATCGTGGCCGAAATCAAAACGAGTCAACCCGCAGCCGCACCACCGATCTGGGCGCCCGGCGACAACGGCCAGGAAATGCCCAACACCGCGAGGGTCCGCGACTACTGGCTGGGCGGCTCGCACCACACACATGTGGACCGGCGAATGGCCGAGCAGTTCACGTTGTGCGCGCCACACCTGCCGTACCTGGTGCGCACGCACCGGACGTTCCTGCGGAGGGTGGTCACGCATCTCGTCCACAACGGCGTGCGCCAGTTCCTCGACCTCGGCTCGGGCGTGCCCACCGTCGGCCAGGTGCACGAGGTCGCCCAGCGGGCGGACCCCGAGTCCCGCGTGGTCTACGTCGACCTCGATCCCGTGGTCGTGTCCGAGTCCCGCGAACTGCTGGCGGGCCGTGCGGGCACGGCCTACGTGCAGGCCGACCTGTGCCGTCCGGAGGAGGTGCTGAAGGCGCCGGAACTGCGCGCCGTGCTGGACCTCTCCCAGCCGGTCGCCGTGCTGGTGATCGACGTGCTGCACTTCGTGCCCGACTCCGCCGATCCGGCCGGCCTGCTCACCGCCTACGCGAACGCGTTCGGGCCGGGGACGCACGTCGCCGTGTCGCACACCTGCCAGGACGATCGGATGGTCGACGCCGTCCGGTTGTTCAGCGACATCTACGGGTTCCCCACACCCTCGTTCGCCTTTCGCCACCCGGCTGAGGTCGTCGACCTGCTGGCCGGCTTCGAGATCGGAGAACCCGGCATCGTTCCGCTGCCCCTGTGGCGCCCGGATCAGCAGCAGCACGAGCCTGACCGGAATCCAGAGCAGTTCCACGCCTGCGCCGCCCTCGCTCGCTCCCGGCCCGCGGAGTGCCGGTGACGAGCGCGCTGGAAGTGCTGTCCCCGATCAGCACGCCGTTGGACCACCTCGCGGTCACCGGTGTGCTGCTGGTCGTCTGCGGCGTGGCGCTGAAGGTCGCGGCACGCCGCCCATCGCGATCGCGGCGTGCCGCCCGAAAGCGCAGTCAGGCAACGATTCCCGGACAGCGGCGGCGGCGAGTCGTCACGGGCCGTGCACGTCGAGAAGATCGTCGCACATCCGCGTGATGCCCTCGTGCGCGTCCTCGTGCGCGAACTTGAACGCCACGATCGCGGCGTCCGGGATGCGCCCCCGCCCGCACAGGCTGAACCCGTTCTCCAGCGCCCACGTCCTGATCAGGGCAGGAAGGTCCCTGCGGTCGACGAACGCCAGACCGCCCGCGGCGTCTCCCGCACGCCGGGCGGCCTGGATGAACTCAGCCAAGACGTCGCGCAGTGCGGCGGCGTTGGCCGGCGTCAGATCGATCTCGTAGCGGAGCCCGTCCAGTCCGAAGTGGACCGTCGATACGTCCTCGCCGCAGGTCCCATCGAGATCGTCGATCTTCCGGACGACGATTTGCACGGCCATTCTGTTCACCTCAAGCGCGACGGATGAGCGGATCTGAGACGGGTGCGGCGAGAACCGAGCTCGCCGCACCCGCTCCACCGGCGCGATGACCGGTCCGGAGCCTGCCAGTGCGACCCGGAGGCTGGTCAGGCTCCGTTGCTCACACGCCCACGCCGGCACCGGCATCCACACCGGCGCCAGCGCTCACACCTGCGCCGACCGCGGCGTCGA
Source organism: Lentzea tibetensis (assembly GCF_007845675.1). Taxonomy (GTDB): domain Bacteria; phylum Actinomycetota; class Actinomycetes; order Mycobacteriales; family Pseudonocardiaceae; genus Lentzea; species Lentzea tibetensis. Next base: position 28,341 of record NZ_VOBR01000005.1, read on the forward strand.
CGTCGGCGGCGACAGCCGCCGTCAGACCGAGGGCAGCGGCCAGCGCGACGTCGAGGTCCACGTCTGCGGCCACGCCGAGCGCGACGGCGAGACCGAGGCCCGCGTCAACGTCGACGTCGGCAACCGCACCAGCGCCCACACCGGCATCCACGTCAGCGTCAGCGTCAGCGTCAACGTCGGCGTCAACGTCGGCGTCGGCGTCAACGTCCACATCCGCACCGGCAGCCACACCGACACCGACACCAACGCCCACACCCACACCAACGCCCACGCCGACACCGGCGCCCACACCGACACCGGCGCCCACACCGACACCGGCGTCGGCATCCACGTCGGCATCCGCACCGGCAGCCACACCCACGCCGCCGTTCACCACCACGTGCACGCCCGCGCCCGCGGTCACGTCGACCACGACACCGGTCGCCGCGTCCACGTCGGCAGCGACATCCGCGTCCGCGCCGGCATCGACGTCGGCATCCGCGTCAGCGTCGGCATCCACGTCCGCGCCGGCATCCACGTCCACGTCGGCATCCGCATCGACGTCGGCATCCACGTCAGCGTCGGCGTCCACGTCAGCGTCGGCGTCCACGTCAGCGCCCACGGCGACGTCCGCGGCGACACCAGCGACCACGCCGAGAGCAGCGGCGAGAGAAGCGTCAACGCCCACGGCGGCCGCGACACCGAGTCCCACGCCGACACCCGCGTCAGCCGTGGCGCCAACACCCGCGACAGCGTTCACGCCGGCCTGCGCGGTGGCGTTGCCCGCCGCGTCGGCCGTGGCCGTGGTCACGACCAGGTCCGGGTCGTCGATGCCGGCCATCGTGACGACACCGGGGTCGTGGTCGGCGGACGTCTCGATCACCGGGTCGTCGTGCCCGGTCGCGGCCAGGAGCACCGGGTCGTGGTTGCCGGAGAGCACCGGCTGCGGGCCACCCGCCGGGTACATCGTGTCGTCATCGGTACCCACGCCCATGATCCCCGCGTCCGGGGCGGACGCACCGGAGGCCGGCTCGGACTGCGCGGGCGCACTCGCGACCGGGGCGTCCTGCGAGGCCGGACCCATGTGGTCCTCCTGCACGTGCGCACTCGCAGTCGAGAACCCGTTCGCGAGAACCGCGACGCTCGCCGCCGCCACCGTCAGCAGTCCCTTGTACAGCTTCTTCTGCATTCCGTTTCCTTTGTTTCAAACTCGATGGATCGAGGTACGAGAGCCTCGTGACTCAATGGGAGACACGCCGCGGCCAGGATTCGTTTCGAACGATGCGGCACGGCGCAGCCCGAACGCTAGCGAGAAAGAAAAATGAAAGCCAAACCGAGTCATCAATTATGGGGATGATCAAGACGAATTTTGGGGATGCCGACGCCGTCAGAACGCGGCAGCGAGAGCCGCACGCCTGTTCGCGGGTGCGGGCAGCGAGATCGACACCGGCGAGCAACGGCGAAGCTGCGTCAGCAGGTCCGACAGCTCACCGACCGCTGCCGCGCAACTGGCACACGACTCGATGTGGTGCTGGACGCGCACCCGCAGACCGCGGCCCAGCCGACCGCACAGCCACGCGGCGAGGTTGCTCGCGGGCAGCCTGCACTCCTCGTTCACCGCGGCCTTGACGTGCATCTGCACGTAGGCGACCCGAAGCCCCTCTCGCGCGCGGAACGCGAGCGCCGCCAACGCGTTCGGCTGCAGGCCGAGCAGGTCGGCGACAGCGGACGTCGAGCGGTTCTCGATCTCGAGGTGGACCAGCACGGTCCGCCACCGCTCCGGCAGGCTCTCCAGCGCCTGGACGGCGAGGTCGGCGTCGAGCTTCTCGATCAGCAGGTCGCGGTCGATCGTGGGCAAGACCTGCTCCGGCAGTTCGGCATGTCGGTCGACCAGGCGCTCACCGGCCAGCTGCTTGTAGAACGTCGTGCGGACGGTGGTGAGCAGGTAGGCGCGGAACTGCGCCGTCGGGCCTCCGCCGGACACGATCCGCCGCAGCACCTTGGTGAAGGCTTCGGCGACGAGGTCATCCGCACCCTGCGAGGTGCCCAGCAGCCGGCACGCGAAGCTGTGCGCGGCCGACTCGTACCTGCCGTACAGCTCACCGAACGCCTCCCGGTCACCCCGGCGCACGGCGTTGAGCAGGTAGGCATCCGGATCACAGCCAACCCTGTTGTCGTCGAGGTCCTGAGCCATCTCACCTACGCCCTTTGTCCGGTGGTCGGTAGGCCAAAGCTACAACCAGGCTCAACGAAAAGCAGCGCACGAGCCTCCATTCCGACATCTTTTCCGCCCGTCCGGCTCGACTGCGGTAACTCAGCCACTCGATGCCATCCCAATAATTGCCGAGACAGTCATCCGATGTGATGATGACCGCGCACGAAGAAGTGCAATGTGATTGCTCAGCGACAGAATTCAAGTCACCTGCCACCGCGAGCGAACATCGACGACGCGGGCCGGAGCAGCTTCGGTGCCGCCGAGTGCTCGGGATGGGGCAGCGCGCGCAACTCCCCGATCGCGTCGATCATCGTGCCCGTGTACTCCCAGAGGACCTGTGGCACCGCGACGCGCCGTGCGGCGAGGTAGTCGTCAGTGCGCAGCCGGGCGACGGTCACGTCGTCGACGGCACGCACGGTGATCGTCTCGCTCACGACGAGCCCCACCCGCACGCCGTAGAGGCACTCGACCCCGTGGATGCTGGCCTGGAAGAACGTCCACCCACCACCTCCCGACCGCGCCAGCGACGCGAGCTCGGCCAGGTGCGGATGGCGGCGAAGAGCTTCCCGGAACTGCGGACTGGACACCAGAACCCACCTCTCGGTCATCGAACGCCGTCTCGGCCCCGTATCGCGAGGCACCGCGCGCGCGACGCGCGGCCTGCCGAGACCGCCACGCTGTGCAGCGTCTCGGTGACGTAGCCGCCCAGGTGGGAGCGGCACCACCTGACCAGGTGCCCGGCAAGTCGCGCCGGGGTCGGATCTCCCACCAGCACGTCGTTGAGGTGCCGGGCCTCCAGCTCCGTCGTCACGTACCGGCGCAGGGGTTCCAGCGCCGCGGTCTCGGCCGGGCCGTCCGTCGGCAGCAGTGAGGCCGCGAACAACACGACCTCCACGGACCACTGGTGCATGTGCACGCCGTGGCACGGATGTGTCGACTGGAGCCCGAGGATCTCGTGCGTGGCGACGAAGGTGTAGTGCTCGCTGATCTCATACATGATGGCGCCGGCGTCACGACCGGCGCGCCGGCTCCGAGATGCCGGGCTCGGCGGAGGCGGCTCGCACGGCCGCGGCCTTGAGCGCCGCACGCAGGCGGCCCACCTGCAGCGGCGCCAGGTAGACGGGACCGAACGCGGTTCCCTCCAGTGCGACACATCCGCGACCTAGGCTGACGATCACCGTCGAGTCACCCCTCCGCTCATCCCCTCCGACGCCGCGGGGCGAGGCGGCCCTCCGGCCGCGTCCCAGCCGGTCCAGGATCGACAACAGCGGCATTCTCCGATCACGGCGACTCACCAAACCAGCTCCTCGTCGATCTGACTGCCGGACACACGAGATCGAGACCGCGGTGGCGGGGAAGGAGATACCCGCCACCACGGCCCCTGGAGGCGACGGAGTCACGACCGGGTCACCCGAAGTTTCACCGGCCGCGACGGGGCTATGTCCGTCGCCGTGAATGTGGACCCCACCGCACGGGGTTCATTACGACCCGCCTCGCCGTATCACCCGGAGGGGGTCGATTCGTTGGAGAGCAAGGACATCGTGAACGCCTTCGCGACTGCGTGCGCCCGGTCTCTCGCCTCCAGCTTGCGCAGGACGTGGTTCACGTGCGTCCGGACGGTCTCGGCGGTGACGCCCAGCATGCTCGCGATCTGCACAGCTGTGCGCCCTTCGGCGACCAGCTGCAGCACCTCCAGTTCGCGCCGGGTCAGCGGCCTGCTCTTGGTGATCGCGACCGGCCTGAGCGGGCCGACGGAGGCGTGCAGGTGGGGGTCGACGAAGTGGCCGAGGTCGACGCCGAGTCTGATCGCCGCGATCAGGCGATCGGCGTCGGCCTCGATGGGCACCAGCGAGTGCACCCCGTGACATCGCGCCCGTGCCATCGCCTCCTGGTTCCGTGCCTCGTCCCCGAGCAGTGCGACCACGGTCAGCTCCTTGAACAGGCGGGTCAGCAGCTCGCACAGCTTCCAGCCGGGATCGCTGCGCGAGCTGATCAGCACGACGTCCGGGCCGGTCCGTTCGCACAGCTCGATGGCGGCGCGCGCTCCGCCGACCGCGTCGACCCACACCAGTGCCGGGTCCGCGGTGACGACGGTCTGCACGCCACGCCGCAGCAACGGCACCAGGTCGACGAGCGCGACCGCGATCCTGCGCTCAGGGACGTGTGCGCGAGCCTCGGCGATCGGCGACGCGGCGGTCACCCGCACGTCATCGGCCGATCGGAGCGGCGATGCCCGCTTCCGCCTGGATGCTTGTCGGGCAGTACGCCCACCGACATGCTCGCCGCAGGCGGTGTCGTGCGCGGCGGCTTCGTCTGCGGCTGTCCGGCGCACGACATGGGCGGGGCCACCGGGTCCGCGTCCCGTGCGACCGGCGGAATCACGGGGCCGGTGGACTTCACCGGCCCCACCGGCCCCGGCGGCGGTGTGGCGGCCCCCGGTGCGGGCGGCTCGGCCGTCGGCCCGTCGTTCACCACGGTCACCGTGACCACGCGTTCGGGCACGTCCGCACTGGCGTTCCCGGCCACCGTCGCCCCGGCGCCGGGGGTTCGGTAGACGGAGTCGAACGACGCGCCGACGAGAACCGCGAGCGGCACGAGCAGCGCGGCAACGAGACTCCTCTTCGCACAGTCGTCGCATTTGGACTGATTCTCCTTCGGCGACACCAGCCGATGTCTGCCCGCTGCTCTGCGGCGCCACATGCCGACTCCCGTTCCGGTCTTGTCGTTTCGACACATCACGGTGGATGACCTCGGCGGGCGGACCGCTTACGCGTGGAGAGGCGAGTTCACCGGAGCGAGCGAACCTCGGCGTCCACGCGTAATCCGGGTGCGGCCGGGGTGTCTATCAACGTCGTTGCCCGATCTGTCTCAGGAGGACACGAGTCGTGATCAGCCGTGTGCCGACGCGCGTTCTGCGCGTCGCCCTCATCAGCTCCCAGCCGTCGCTGGAGCGAGGAGTAGCCCCGATCGTCCGGGAAAGTCCCCAGCTGACGTGGACGGGCTCGGCGCCGGACTCGGACGGCGCGATCCACCTCTGCCGGGCCGACGGCCCGGACGTGCTGCTGGTCGACTCGGCGACCGACCCGCGGTGGGACATGTCGCTGTTGCTGACCTCCATGTTCCCGAACCTGGTGATCGTCGCGCTGCTGCGCAGGCAGTCCCGCAACTCGGTGACCGCCGCCTGGGCGCGGCTGCACGGCGTGCAGGGCCTCGTCGGCCTCAACGCCGACGCCTCCTGCCTGCTCGCCGCGATCCAGTCGGCTGTCGAGATCGGCCACTACGTGCAGCCGGGGATCACCACCTAGGACCTCGTCAGGTTGGCCGTTCAGGGTCGTGGGTGCACAGGAGGCCGGTAGCATGCCGAATCACTCACTCCCCTGAACAGCTGCGACGGATCGCGGCATCACCGCGATCGGCGGCGGGTGGCCAGCACGAGCGCGACCCCGGCGATGAGCAGCACGGCGCCCATACCGGCCAGCCACTCGATGTCCAACCCGGTCGCCGCGAGGCTGTCGTCGGGCACCGGGGCGCAGGCGTCGGTGGTGAGGCTGGTTCCGTTGACGATCACCGTGGCGGTGTTGCGCAGTCCGCCGCCCTGTTCCCCCGCGGCCGGTGCGCAGCCCGCCCGCGCACTCGCGCCAGGCTCGGCGTGCACCGTGACGACGTAGGTGTGCCCGGCGCCCGCGGCCAGACGCACGCCGTTCGCGACCCGCAGGTCCGTCCTGCCGTTCCAGCCGGGGTTCGTCGGAGCCACGTCGGGGCTCATCATCACGGTCGCGCCGGTCACTTCGGTCCCCGCACCGAGCCGCAGTTGGTCGTCGAGGTCGTACGTCGTGTCGGCAGCGCCCTTGTTCACCACCGTGATCCGGTAGTCGACGACGACGTCGCCGCCGGGCTCGACCCGAGGCGAACCCGGCAGCACGACCTTGGTGAGCGTGACGCCGGGGAAGGGAGCGCACGCGTTGGCCGAGGTCGAGACGCCGTTCACGACCATCGCCGCGGTGTTCAGCGCACCGGTGCCCTCCTCGTCCTGCCCGAGCGCGCAGTCGAACGCCTCGGCACGGGCGCTCGCGGGTGGGGTGGCGACGACCTCGACGGTGTAGGTGTGCTCCTCGCCCGCCGCCAACGGGATGTCCTCGCCCACAACGGGAACGAGCCGACCGTCCCAACCGGACACTCCTTCGGCGGTGGCCGACTCGATGGTCGTGCCCGTGCCGAACCGCAGGCTGTCGTGCAGGCTGTACGAGGTCCCCGCCGCGCCGTCGTTGGTGACGGTGATCCGATAGGTGATCGCGTACCGGCCGTCTCCGCGCGGCGTGGCACGCACGACGTCCTTGGTCAGGGCGACCGCGGGAAGCCCGTCGCACGCGGCGGCTTCCTCGGTGACACCGTTGCTGTTCATCGTGACGAGGTTGCGCAGACCGGTGCCGCTCTCGCCGGGGTCGACGACGCAGTCCGTCGCCTTCCCGGTGGCCAGCGACCGCACGGTCGTGGTGACTCGGTAGACGTGCGAACCGCCACCGGCGATCGTCACGTCGGTGACGAACCGTCCGTCGTCCGTGCCGCGCCACCCGCTGTCGGGTGCCGGGCCGTCGCCGACGGCGCTCGCCGCCACCTCGTCGGTCCGGATCCCCGAGCCGAACCGCAGGTGGTCGGTCAAGCTGTAGACGGCCGCACCGGCGCCGGTGTTCGTCACCGTGATCTCGTACATCGCGGTGTGCGTGCCGTCGCCGTTGGGTGTGACCGGAGCCGCCATCTCTTGCGTGACCGACAGGAGTGCCGCCTCGGCGCAGGCCTCCGCGGTGCGGGCTGAGCCGTTGCTGGTCGCGACGGCGCGGCCGAGGAACCCCGTGCCGGTCTCGCCCTTGTCGAGCATGCAGTCGGTCGCCGCGGTCGCGGCAGTGGTGGGATCGACCACGTAGACGACGGTCAGCTGATAGGTGTGAGTGACGTCCGCCGCGATGCCGACCCCGCTCACGATCTCCTGCCCGGCCGTGCCGTTCCAAGCCTGGTTCGTGGCGACCGGTCCGGCCGCCACCGCCGACACGACACTGATCCCCTTGCCCGGCAACAGTTCGTCGGTCAGGTCGTACGCGGTCGCCTGGGCACCTGAGTTCCGCACGTCGATCTCGTAGACAACGGTGTGCGTGCCGTCGCCGTTCGGCTTCGGCGAGCCCGGCAGCACCACCTTCGAGATCGAGAGATGCGGGAACGCGACGCACGCGGTCGCGGCACGGGACACCCCGTTGCTCAGCACGATGGCCCTGTTGCGGGCTCCCGTTCCGCTCTCACCCGAGTCCAACGCGCAGTCCAGAGCTCCCGCGGCGGGATCGTCCGGTGGGCTCGCGGTCACGGTGACCACGTAGACGTGGCTGCTGTTGGCCTCGATGGAGACGTCCGACGCGACGAAGGGATCGGTCGAGCCGTCCCACCCGGCGCCGGTTCCCGCCGCGGGTGGGAGCGTCGCGCTCGCTGCGACGATCTGCACGTCCGCGCCGTACTCGAGCGAGTCGGCGAGGTCGTAGCGGCCTTCGCCCGCGCCATCGTTCGTCACGGTGACCTCGTAGGTGGTCGTGTACGTGGAGTCGCCGTTCGGAACGAAGCCGGTCACCTTCTTGCCAACGGAGATCACCGGCAGAGCGGTGCACGCCTCGACGGCGAGGGAGCGTCCGTTCTGCGTCGCGGTCGCGATGTTGCGCAGACCAGTGCCCGTCTCGCCGGGATCCGCGATGCAGTCAGCCCTGGTGCCGGTGACGCTCGGATCCGGTTCGACCACCACGGTGACGCGGTAGACGTGCGAGGTGCTGCCGGAGACCGGGATCGCCTTCACCACCACGACGTCCGACGCACCGTCCCAGGACGAGCTGGTGGGCAGCGTCCCCGGTGACGTGTTCACGACGCCGGTGGTCCGGACGTCGATGCCTGCGCCGAACCTCAGCTGGTCGGTCAGGTCGTACGTGGTCGCGCCCGCGCCGCGGTTGGCCACGGTCACGTCGTAGATCTGGGTGAAGGTGCCCTCGCCACCGGGTGCCGGGCCGCCGACCGCCTGCTTGGTGACCGCGAGGTTCGGCGCCTCGACGCACGCATCGGCGTGCTGGCTGTGGCCGTCGCCGGTCACCGTGGCGGTGCCGAGGAAACCCGTTCCGCTCTCGCCGTCCGCCACCACGCAGTCCGTCGCCCCGCCGGCGGCCGCGGGATCCACCGAGGTGACCGCGGTCGCGACATAGGTGTGCGTGTCCCCCGGTTCGATGTCCACACCGGACGCCACGGAGGTGGAGCCCCGTCCGTCCCAGCCGGGACTCACCGGCACCGTCCCCGGCGCGATGTTCGCCACCGACACCACGCCCGCCGACAGGCCGGAACCGAAGCTCAGTGCGTCGGCCAGGTCGTAGGTGACGCTCGTGGCACCGGAGTTCACGACGTCGATCCGGTATTCAACCGTGTAGGTGCCGTCGCCGTTGTGCTTCGGCGAGCCGGGCAGCACGGTCTTCGTCAGCGACAGCCGCGGGATCGGGCTGCACGCCTGCGCGGTCTCGGTCCCCCCGCTGCCGGTGACCGCGGCCGTGTTGCGGAATCCGGTGCCCGTCTCGCCGTCGTCGGTCGCGCAGTCGGTCGCGGCTCCCGTGGTGGCTGGGCCGGGACTCGCGTTCACGGTGAGCCGGTACGTGTCCGTCTCACCGGGAGCGATGCTGACCCCGGTCACCACCGAGGTGTGGTCGCGACCGTCCCAGCCGACGTTGACCGTCTCCCCGCTCAAGTCCACCGCGCTCGTCGCGTGCACCGTCACGCCGGCACCGAACCGCAGCTCGTCGGCCAGGTCGTAGGTGGACGGTTCCGAGCCACCACCGGTGACCGCGAGGTCGTAGACGAGCGTGAACGAACCGTCCGCGTTCGGCGTCCTGGACACCACGTTCTTGCTGAGCGAGACCACACGGGACTCCAGGCCGACCTCGCACACGACGCAGTTGATCGCGGCTCCCGGCGATCCCGTGACGACGTTGCGCAGGGCACCGTCACCGGTGTCCGGGTCGGTCGCGGTGACCACGTAGGTCACCGTGGCGGACTGTCCGGCCGCGAGCTCGCCGGACCAGGACAGAACCGGCGACGTGAAGTCCGCCACGCCGGAAGAGACGACCACGTCGTCCACTGTGAACACCGCGTCGTCGAGCACGCCGGTGAGGTCGTCGGTGAAGCTCGCCGGATCGCTTGCGGTGAAAGGAACCTCGCCGCTGTTGGTGACCGTGACCGTGAACCGCACGACGTCCCCCGGCTTGTACTCCGTCCGGTCCGCCTCCTTCACGATCTTCAGTGCCGGCACGTGGACGACCGTCGCGCACGCCGGATCCGTGGCCCCGGTGACGCAGCTGGCGCCGGGTGTGGTGGACACGACCGAGTTGACGAGCTTCTTGTCCCCGGTGTCCGGCTGGTTCACCCGCGCCGAGTAGGTGATCGTCGCCTTCTCTCCCGGCGCCAGCGGCCCGGCCCAGTGCAGCGTCGACGCCGTGACCGACGCGATGCCCGCGGTCGCGGTGGGCGGGCCGGTCATCGTGGCGTCGTCGAGCACGTCGCTCAGGTCGTCGGTCACCTCGGCCGGGTCTGCGGCGGTGTGGGCGAAGTCGCCGGTGTTCTCGACGGTGACGGTGTAGGTCACCACGTCGCCGGGATGGGCGGTCGGCCTGCTCGCCGTCTTCGCGATGCGCAGGTCGTGTCCCAGCACCGGCACGGACTGCGCGACCATGACCGGGACGTACGCCCAGTCATCGATGTACCGGACGTCGCCCCACGCGCCGTTGACGCCGTTGTTGGAGTTGGCACCGCCGACACTGCCGCAGCTGCCGAGGTCCCAGCCGTGCACGCCACCCGTGCTCGGCACGCCCGCCCGGCCGTCGGTGACCGGCGTTTCGCTGCACCTGTTCGGGTCCGGGTGGGGGAACGTCGTGTCGTTCCAGTGCAGCGTCCGCTTCCCGATGGGTGTGCCGTTGAGCCGGGTCACGTCGATGCCACCACCGCGCAGCTCGACGTCGGAGTTGATGAAGTGGATCTCCGCGACGCGGTCGACGACGATCCGGAACGAGATCGACCGGTTGGCGGCGATCGGCGTGCCCGTGCCGTCGATCCCGTCGAAGGACACCGACACGGGCCCCTCCGCCGCGGTGACCGGCAGCGTCCGGTCGACCGGATCGCCTGTGTCACCGTCGTTGTCGACGTCCACGCGCACCACGAAGGCACCGCTGTAGTCGGCGAGCCCGAAGGTCAGCGTGCCCGCACGGGATCCGGGAGCGGCGGGGGTGAACGTCGCGTCGCTGATCGTCGGGTCCGGCGCGATCGGCGGCTTGACCCAGTCGGTGCTGGAGTCCCACCGGGTCGCGGCCGCGGGGAGGTCGTCCGACGGCGGCTCGAAGAACACCTTGAAGACGCCTCCGCACGCGCCTTCGGCGGGCTGCAGCGTGGCACTGCTCTCGTACGCGGGCGTGCAGGTGCCTGCTCGCACGACACCGAAGTTGTCGGCCGCGATCGTGGAGTCGATGCCGTTGTACTGACGGTAGATTCCCTGGTAGGTGTAGCCGAACTCGCTCTGGTACCAGAACGAGAGGTCGACCGGCTGCGCGGTCGCGTTCTGGTTCATCAGGTACTTCTCCGTCCACACGCGACCCGGCAGCCCCGTTGCGCCACTGCGCACCGCGATGCTCCAGCTGAACCGGTCGCCGCTGCACTGCCCGGTGCTCGGGCAGTCGGACATGGCGAACTCGACCGACCAGATCCCGGCGGCCGGGCTGGTGAGGCCGGGCAGGGTGCACGCGGCGCCGACAGGGGCGTCGTCGAGCACCTGGCAACTGGCCGGGAACCCTCCTGGTCTGCGGACCGTCACGGTGACGTCGCGCAAGGCGGCGCCGGTCGAGTCGGTGGCCTTGATGAACGACGCGTCGAGCTGCTCACCCGGCGAGAGGTGCGCGAAGAACGTCTGCGGCGATCGGATGTGCGTGTTCGCTGGGCTGGCCGACCCGCTCGGGGGCGGCGTCGCGACGCAGGGAGATGGGGTGACCGCGGTGGCGAGCAGCAGAGCCACGGCGCAGACCCCCGTCAGCCGCGTCCAGCACATCATCTATTGCTCCTCCACTCGCGCGTGCCACTCGTTCTTCCCGATGAAGACCGCGAAACAAGAGCCGATTACGGGCGAGAAGCAGATCTCACGAGTTCGTGTGAAAGAAGGCTGATCACCAGGCACGACGAGGTGAGAATGGCGCGCGTGATGACGAATCCACAGGAGCTGGCGGGTACGTTCGTGGTGGCTGTCGGCGAACGGCAACGCACTCCCTTCCTGGTCTTCTACAGCGACGAGCGCGACTACGAGCTGCAGCTCGACCTGAACACGCACTGGCGCTTGCGGTTCGGTGACACGGAGATGTGTGCGTTTCTCGACGAGGACCATCGCTGGCGGCTGGGGCAGTCCGGCGCAGGCAGGAGGATTTCCGCGCACCATCTCGAAGTCCTGTCCCGGCTGAGCGGAATGACAGTCCACCAAGCGCGAAGAGACAGCGACCGCGCGTTGCGAATCATTTTCGCCGACCGCATCACGGAAACGACACACCTCACCGTCTCCGGTGAACAGACCCGGTTCACCGTCGACGCGCCGTGGCATCTGCGGCGTTGCCTCGACACCTCGCTCGAGATCGCGTGGCGGCTCGCCGCGTTCGACACCGGTGCCCCGACCGGACGGCACGCGGCCAGATGAGCAGGCTCGGGCACCTGGCGACGATGTCGTGTGCCGGTGTCGCGCAACTGATGTGCAGCGCGGGTGCGGCGGTCGTCGCCGCCCGCGCGCTGGGCCCCGGCGAGCGCGGGGTCATGGTGCTCGGCGTGACGCTGGGCGGCCTGTGCGCCCTCGTCGGCGCGTGCGGGACCGGTTCGGCCCTGCGCAGGCGGCTCTGCCTGGAACGCGGAGACACCACCGCGGTGCTGTCCGCGTTCACGCGGTGTTCCGCCGCCGGCGCGGTTGCCGCGGCGCTGCTGGGTGTCGCCGTCACCGCCGGTTCGGCCACGTTCATCGACAGCCGGATGGCGGCCCCGTGGTTCCTGGTGGCCGTCGGCTGCTTCACCGCCGTCCAGCTCGTCATCGGGCAGGTCGTCGACGCCTGGTACGCCGCCGGCCGCTTCCGCCGAGGCGCGGCGACGGCCGCGGTCACCGGCGCGGGAGGGCTCGGCGGGGTGCTGCTGGCTTCCTTCTCGCCCAGCGCGACGACGTTGTTGCTCGCCCAGGTCGCGGGGACCGCCGCCGCCGCGGTGGCCGAGGTCGTCGCGCTGCGCCGGGGCGGGCTGCTGCAGTGGGGGCCGGGTGACCAGGTGGCCGCGTTGCTGCGGCTCGGAGCGCCGACGCTGGGGCTTTCCATCGGCCTCGTGGTGGTGCTGCGGGCCGACCGGTACGTCCTCGGGGTCACGGCGGGCACGGCGGCGGTCGGGATCTACTCGGTCGCGGCGACGCTGAGCGAGGTGCCGCGGATCCTCCCTGCCGCGATCGGGCAGCTGTGCCTGCGCGACGTCGCACTCGGACATGGGCGGAACATGGCGGATTCAGTCCTCTTCGGACTCGGGACGACCGCCGTGGCGGGGCCGCTCGTCGCGCTCGTGGCGTGGCCGCTGGTCGTCCCGGTGTTCGGCACGGAGTTCGTCGCCGCACGCGAGCTGCTCGTGGTGCTCGTCGCCGCGGAGCTGTGCTTCGCGCCGTGGGCCGTGGCGAGCCGCGGGCTGGTGGGCGGCGGCTGGACCGCAGCGGCGGGCTGGCTCGGGGCGGCGAGCGCGGTCGCGGCGGTCGCCTGCTACACCGTCACCGGCACGCTCGCCGGCGCCACGGGTGTGGCGGCCGGATCGGTCTTCCTGTACGCGGCGATGTCCGCCGCCTCGTGGACCATGCTGCGCCACCGCCTCTCAGCGCGCACCCCGGCACAGCTGGGCGGCCGGTGAGCCGACCACCACGGCGCCGGCCAGCACGTCGCGGGTGACCACCGCGCCCGCCCCCACGGCGGCGCCCGCGCCGACGGTGCGGCCCTGCAGCACGACAGCGCCCGACCCCACCAGCACGCCTTCCCCCAAGCGCACCCCGCCCGCGACGTTCGCACCCGGCAGCACCGTCACCCGGTCGGCCAGCACCGCGTCGTGCCCGATCGTGGCGTTGTAGTGCACCTGGCAGTGCGCGCCGAGCCGAACTCCGCTCGAGATCATGACGTTGGCCTGCGCGATCAGGCCCGGTCCCGCAGAACTGCAGATCACCGCACGCGGGTGGACCAGCTCGCCCGCGTGCAGGCCGAGCGCGTCGAGCAGCCGCGACATGCGCAACCGCGCCTGTGACGACGCGATGGCGACGACGTACTCCGCGCCCTCAGCCGCCTCGTCCGGCACGCACACCGCGTGCCGCCTGACGATCTGCGCCGCTGCGGCGTCGTCCAGGAACGCGGCGACCTCGCGGCCCAGCGCGAGGCAGATGTCCAGCGCCTCCCGTCCCGCGCCACCGGCTCCCGCGATGTAGAACCCCATCACCGCGGAAACCCCGGATTGACACCACCGGCGCCCACGACGCCGCGTGGCCGGACGACCTGGCCGATGGTCCGCAGGACGATCCGCAGGTCGACCCGCCAGGACCGGTTCTCGACGTACCAGAGGTCGAGCTCGATGCGTTCGGGCCAGCTCAACGCGTTGCGCCCGCGCACCTGTGCCCATCCGGTGATACCGGGCCGGACGGAGAGCCGCCCGCGCTGCCGCGGGCTGTACCGGCGCACCTGCTCGGGCAGGGTCGGCCGGGGACCGATCAGGCTCATCTCGCCGCGAAGGACGTTCACCAGCTGAGGCAGCTCGTCCAGGCTCGTGCGGCGCAGCGCGGAACCCAGCCGCGTCATGCGTGGACGGTCGGGCTCCCCCGGCCAGGCGGCCGGGCGCATGGTGCGGAACTTGAGGATCGAGAACTCCACGCCGTGCAGCCCGCTGCGCGGCTGGCGGAACAGCACGGGTGGTCCGAGTCGCCATCGCACGAGCACGGCGACCACCGCCAGCACCGGCGCGAGCACCACCAGCGCCGCCGTCGCGGCCACCACGTCGACCACCCGCGTCATGCCGTCACCACCTCCAGCACCTTGGTGAGCGCGGCAGCCGTGTCCGCCATGTCCGCGTCGCTGAGCGTCGGGTGGACGAGGAGCATCAACGAGGTCCGCCCGAGTCGCGCGGCCACGGGCAGTTCCGCCGGCGTTCCCGGAACCGCGGCGAACGCGCGTTCGCGATAGATCTCGGCGCAGCCGCCGTGCAGGCACGGGACCCCTTCGGCGCGCACGGCCTCGACGACGCGGTCCCTGGTCCACCCGGCGGCCAGCTGTTCGGGACGCAGCTGGGCGGTGAACTTGTAGTACGAGTGCTCGACACCCTCCGGCGGCTCGGCGACCCGGACCGCGGGCTGACCGGCCAGTGCCCTCAGCAGGACGCCCGCGTTGGCCCGCCGCCGCGCCACCCAGGTGTCGAGCATGCCGAGCTGGCTGCGCCCCACCGCGGCCTGCACCTCGGTCATGCGCGCGTTCGTGCCGAAACTCTCGTGCAGCCAGCGGTATCCGGGAGGGTGCTCGCGCTCGTGCACCGCGGACCAGCCCTTGCCGTGCTCCTTCATCTCCCAGCAGCGGCGCCACAGCGTCTCGTCCGACGTCGTGACGGCGCCGCCCTCACCGGCCGTGGTGAGAATCTTGTCGTGGCAGAACGACCACGCGGCGATGTCACCGAGACTCCCGACCTTCCGTCCGAAGTGGACTGCTCCGTGCGCCTGGGCGCAGTCCTCGACCACCCTCAGCCCGTGCGCGCGGGCCAGTTCCAGCACGGGAACGATGTCTGCGGGATGACCGGCGAGGTGGACCACGACAACCGCCTTCGTGCGTGCCGTGATCGCCTCGCCGACGGTGTCCGCGGTGAGGCACGCGCTGGCCGGGTCGACGTCGACGACGACGGGCCGCCCTCCGCACGCGACCACGGCACTCGCCGTGGCGATGAAGGTGGCGGCGGGCACGATCACCTCGTCACCGCGCTGCACCCCGACCGCTCGCAGCGCGAGCTCGAGCGCGACGGTGCCGTTGCAGACGGCGACCGCGTGGCTGGTGCCGGTGGCCGCGGCGAACTCGGCTTCGAACGCCCTGCCGTGCGCACCCGTCCAGTAGTTGACCCGACCCGATGCCAGCACCTTCAGCGCGGCTTCGAGGTCGGCGTCCGCGAAGTACGGCCACGAGGGCATGGGGGTCGTCCGCACCGGCGTGCCGCCGTCGACGGCGAGACCGCTCATCGCGCACCCGCTCGAGCGATGCCCACCAGCAGCAGCCCGAACGCGATCTGCGCGGGAACGGGTGCGAAGCTGTTGCGGACCTGGATGAGCACGGGCAGCAGCACGACGCCCAGCACGACGCCCGAACAACGCTCCAGCCGCCCCAGCACGGCACCCGCGACGCCGAGGAACAGCGCGACACCGACGATCCCGAAGTTGTGGTACGCCTCGGCGACGGGCGATCCACCGATCTGCCCCACCCGGTCCGCGATCTCGACGTTGAACAGCCGGGTGTCGTGTGCGGGAGGCCCGCCGTGCCACCCGGTGAGCGACTCGACGACCCGCAACGGAACGGCGACCAGTGTCGCTCCGCCGCGGCCGGGCTCGTCCCAGCCGAGCACGACGACGGTGGGCCGCAACGAGAAACCCAGCTCCGCCACGGCGTCGAGCGGCAGTGCGAGTGCGTCGAGCACGGCTTCCCCCTCGGTCCTCGTCTTCCGCACCAGTCCCGACAGCACGAGCGTCAGCGCCGCGCCACCCACCGTCCACATCGGACGAACGCGGACCCTGCTCGCCTCGACCACCGTCATGGCGAGCAGGGGGAACAGCACCTCACCACGCGTACCGAGCGGAAGGGCCATGAGCGCGTACACCGCGAAGCAGCACCATCCGGCCACCCGCGACGGCCCACCTGCCGCCACCGCCAGCACCGCCCCGACGCCGGCGCACAAGGTGCCGACCGCCAGCCAGGGATCTGTCGCGCCTGCTTCGACGAAGGCCACGTAGCCACCGGACAGCAGGTCCTCGCCGCCCGCTCGCAGCACCGCGGTGGCGAAGAGACCGAGTCCGGCCACCTGCACCGCGACACCGAGTGGCCCCAGCAGGACGCCGCCCGGCCCCTCGTCAGGCGGCGCCACCCCTGGTCCGGGAGAGGCCAGCACGGCGGCGAGGGTGAACGCCGCCATGCCGAGCACCGCGAGCGACACCGCCCGCGGCATGAGCGGGTCACCGAGCCACACCGTGTCCTCGAAGCCGAGGTCGTGCTCACCGCGGACGACGACCGCCAGCAGCAACCCGCCGTGGAAGAGGCCGAAGACCACCAGATAGGCCGCGGCGGGACGGAACAGCCCCCGTGGATGCCCGCGCACCAGTACGAAGAGGCACGCCGCCCACGACACCCAGAACGTCGCCGCCACCGCGGTGCCGGTCGGCGGCTCGCACCACCCGGCCACCCCGGCCGCGGCCACCACGAGCGCTGTCGTGGTGGCGCCGAACCGACGGCTCGCGGCCACATCGGCGCCGGCCCGACCGGTCACCGGTGCGCGGTCCACACCGTCCTCCACCAGCGGTCGTCCGCCGACAGGGCGAATGGCGAGCGGCGGATTCCCTCACTGATCCGATCACGTTCGGACTCCGGAGTGCCCGCCAGGGTCAGCGCCGTGTTGGCCCACGCGGCCGCTCCTGCCCTGAGCGACAACAGGTACAGGCCGTGCACCTGTTCAGACAGCTCCCGCAGGCCAGGCAGGTCCGCGGCCAGCACGGGCACCCCGGCGGCGAGTGCTTCGAGCACGACGTTGGGCAGCCCCTCGCGGTGCGAGGGCAGCAGCAGCACGTCGGTGGCGGCGAGCACCTCCTCCACGCGGTCAGTGGGCCCGAGGAGCCGCACCGACGGGTCGGAGGCGACGCGGGGTGCCACCGCCGCGAGGTCCTCGATGCCACCAGGACCGACGACGGTCAGTCGCACATCCGGGCGCAGCCGTCGCGCCTCGGTGTGCACGCCGAGCAGGAACCCGCGGTTCTTCTCCGGTGAGGCGCGCCCGATGTGCGTCATCACCGGTCCGGCACAGCGGTCCCGCACGGCCCGCCGGGCTGACGCGAACCTCTCGACGTCGACCTGGTTGGGCACCACCTGGTACCGGTAGTCGTGTGGTGGCGGCCCGGCGAAGGTCAGCGCGGCGCGCGTCACCCCGAGAACACTGGTGGCCGAGTTGCACATCAGCTCACGCAGCAACCTCCGCTGCAGCCTGCGCAGGGGGGCGTCGCCGCGACCGTCACCCTCACTGCGCAGGCGGGCGATCCGCACCTTGACACGGGCGGCGGACGCGACCGCGAGCACGAGCCCGCTCGTGAGGCTCACGTGGGACTCGACCACGTCCGGCCGAATGCGGCGCAGCAGGTGCCACAACCGCATCGGGAACGTCCACTTCGGACGAACGGGGCAACGGACGACCTCGGCGCCCGCGGCGCGAAACTCAGGGGCGAGCATGCCTTCGTGCGTTCCCAGCGTCACGAACACCTGACGCACGTGCTCTGGCGGGATGTCCCGGCACTGCCGCAACGCGATCGTCTCGACCCCGCCGCGGTCGAGCGTCCCGAGCACCTGCACCACCTTGACCGGCACGATCTGAGCCGTCATGCACTCCTCCTTCTTGGCCGCGCGGCAGGCACTTGTGCCAGCCAGGTCGAGAACCTCTCGTCCAGCAGTGAGCTGTCGTAGGTGCGAGCGACGTCGAGGTTGCGGAGCGACTGGCGCTCCCACTCCACCGGGTCGGTGAGCAGCCGCCTCATGACGCCTGCGAGCGCCTCGTCGTCATCGGGAGCCACCAGGCTGCCGGGACCGAGCAGTTCAGGGATGCCGCCCACGCACGTGCCCACCGCGGGCAACGCGCGGGCCATCGCCTCGATCAACGCGCGCGGCATCCCCTCCGCTCGCGACGGCAGGGCGAACAGGTGCGCCGAGTCGAGCAGCGCGGTCACGCGCGCCCGGTCGAAGACCGGCCCGGTGAAGTGCGCCCGGTCGGCGAGCCCCAGCTTCCCCGCCAAGGCCACGAGTTCGTCGTGCCGCCTGCCGCCGCCGACCAGCACCACGTTCACGTCGAGCCCTTCGGCCACCAGCCGTCGCACCGCGCGGAGCAGGACGTCATGTCCCTTGTACCGCTGCTCGTGACTGCCGACGGCGATGACGCCGAACGGTGCGGGCGACCACTCACGCGGGCCGGCGCGCAGCGCCCCCGCGTCGATGCGCACGTCCGACACTCCAGCCGTGCGCCGTCCCCACGCGGCCGGATAGCGCTGCTGGAGCGCGGAGCCGGTGACGTAGGACACCGCGGTCGCGCCACGCACGACCCAGCGCATCTGCGCACGCGCCAGGCGCGCACAGCTTCTCCCCGCTCGTCCGAGGGTTCCCGAGACGAGCACGTCGAACGGGTCGCCGACGACCTCGACGGAATACCTGCGGCGCAACAGCTTGCACGCCACTGCCGCGATCCACCCGATGGGACCCGGCTGTCGCAGCACCACGACCTCCGCGCGAAGCACCTCACGGACGATCGCGAGCGCGAGCCGCGGCAACGTGCGCACCAGCGCCACCGGGCCGTGGTAGTCCGGTAGCGGGCGCGCGGCCTCGCTGACCAGCTCCTCCGCCCTCGTGACCAGACACAGCCGATCGCCGTTCACCAGGTACCGCGCGTACGCGCGGTGGTCTCCGCCGGACCGCGTCTCGGTGAACACGCTGATGAGCCGCCGGCCGCGGCCGGCGGCTCGCTCGACGACCTCGGCCACCGCTGCCGCCGCGGGCGCGCTGTCGAACTGCCGCACCACCCGGTCGCGGGCCACCTCCGCGCGGTCGGCCAGCCTGCCGGCACGATGCTCCGCCCACGCCTCGTGCAGCGCCGTGACGAGGGCGTCGGGGTCGTCCGCCCGCACGACCCAGCACGCCGCGGTGTCGACGGCCTCCTGCAGCGCGCCGGCATCGCTCACGACGCTGGGCACGCCCATCGCGCCCGCCTCCAGGGCTGCTCCGTGGTTGTCCGACAGGGAAGGCGACACGCTGAGGTCGGCGGCGCCGTAGTAGGGCCGGACGTCGTCGACGGTGTCCACCCACGTCACGGACCTGTCCTCATCGAGACGGAATTCCGCGACCAGCTCCCGGCGATGCGACGCGCCCGCCTCGTCGAACCCGCCGCCGACGAGCACGAGACGACTGTCCGGGTGCTCGGCGTGGAACCTCCGCCACGCCGCCAGCAGCACTTCGTGTCCCTTGAGACCGCGGCCTCTGTGCACCAGCGCCTTCGGCGCGTAGACCAGTGCGACCATGATGACGACGAAGTCGCGGCCCTCCACGCCGAGCCGGGCCCTGGCGACCGCGCGCTCGGCGGGGCCCACCGGCCGGAAGTGGCAGGTGTCCACACCGTACGGGATCACCGGCGTCTTGGCCGCCGGCCGGCCGAGCGCGCGGTAACGCCTTGCCGTGAAACGACTTCCGCAGATCGTGACAGTGTCCATGCGCGCGAGGAACCGCTCCACCACCCTGATCAGCCGCGACTCCAGGTGGAGCGGTCCGGGGACCATGTGCACCCGCGCCGCGCCCAGTGCCGCACCGGCGAGCCGGACCGCGAGCGCCGACGCGAAGAGGTGGTAGTGCAGCACGTCCGGCTCGAGCCCGGCGAGCGTGCGGCGCAGCTCGAACAGGCCGGCCAGCGTGCGGAAGCCGGGGCGGAAACCGAAGTCGAACGGGCTGTCCACAACGGACACGGCACGGCGGGCCAGCTCACGGCGCAGCCTGCCCTCACCCGGTGGCAGCACCGCGACGACTTCGTGCCCGCGAGCGAGCAGCGCGTCCACGTGCGGCGCTACCCACATGCATCCGTGGTTGGTCTTGAGCACGAGCACAACGCGCAGAGGGCGCGCGGAAAGCGTTGTGGTCACAGGTACTCCACGTGCGCGGCGGTGAGCCGACACCGGGTGTCCAGCACGCAGTCGGCCACCCGCTCGACAAGTGCGTAGTCCACGTCGTCGTGATCAGCGAGCAGGACCACCGCGTCGGCGAGCCGCAGGCAGTCCTCCGACAGCTCCACCGGCTTCAGGTGGTCCGGACAGCGGTGCGGCTCGACGTGGGAGTCCACGGCCTCCACCCGCGCGCCGAACTTCGCGAGCAGCTCCGCGACCCGCAACGCGGGCGAGCCGCGCAGGTCTCCGGTGTTCGCCTTGTAGGCAACACCCAGCAGCAGCACTTTGCTGTCCACCAAAGACTTTCCACGCCGGGCGAGCAACCCGGCGACGCGCTTCACCACGTAGTCCGGCATGGTGTCGTTGATCTCGTTGGCGAGTTCCACGAACCGGAAGGACCTCTGCAGCTCGTGGCGGACCCGCCAGGACAAGTAGGTCGGGTCGACCGGCAGGCAGTGACCTCCCACGCCGGGGCCCGGCGTGAAACGCATGTACCCGAACGGTTTCGTCGACGCCGCGTCGATCGCTTCCCAGACGTCGACGCCGAGCTGCCGCGCGAACATCGCTATCTCGTTGACGAGCGCGATGTTGACGTGCCGGAACGTGTTCTCCAGCAGCTTGGTGAACTCGGCGCACCGCGCAGACGTCACTCGGACCGTGGTGCCGACCAGGTTCGAGTAGAGCGCGTCGACGGCGAGCAGCGACGCCCGGTTGACGCCGGAGACCACCTTGGGGGTGTTGGCGAACGTCCACCGGTCGTTGCCGGGGTCGATGCGTTCGGGGCTGTACCCGACCGCGAAGCCCTCACCCGCGACCAGGCCGCTGCCCTGCTCCAGCAGCGGAACCACCAGCTCCTCGGTGGTTCCCGGATACGTGGTCGACTCCAGCACCACCAGCGAGCCGGTGCGCACGAACGGTGCGATCCCCGCGACCGCCGACTCCACGAAGCTCAGGTCGGGTGCCCCGCACGCCAACGGCGTGGGCACCGCGATGATCGCCGCGTCGAACCCGACGGCGTCCTGATAGGACGCGGACGGCAGAAACCGGCCGCTCGCCAGTGCCTCGGCCACCTGTTCGCCGGGCACGTCCCCGACGTACGAGCGTGCCGCGCGCAACGACGAGATCCGGTCGGCATCGATGTCGAGCCCCACGACGGAGAACCCCGCTTCGACGGCGCGCATCGCGATCGGCAGGCCCACGTGCCCCTGCCCGACGACCACCAGTTTTCCCAGGCTCATACCGAGGACCTCGCAGCCTCGTTCTCGGTGCGCACAAGCCGTTCCACCCACTCGATCGTCCTGCTCAGCGCCATTTCCAGCGAGACGGGCCGGGCCTGCGGGAACAGCCTGCGCAACGAGGTCCCGGATGCCTGTGAGTGCCGCACATCACCCGCGCGCTGCGGGCGGCGCGCGACCTCGAGCTTGCGGCCGAGCAGTGCGGACAACAGTGCGACGACGTCGTTGAGGCTGGTGCGCGTGCCGAAGGCCAGGTTGACCGGACGGGTGCAGCTGACGGAGCGCAGCACGCTGTCGGCCAGCACGCCCACGACCGAGTCGACGAACGTGAAGTCCCTGGTCTGCTCACCGTCTCCGAACACGGTGAGAGGCTGTCCACGCAGTGCCGACCAGATGAACGTGGGGATGACGGCGGCATAAGGGTGGTCGGGCAGCTGCAGCGGCCCGAACACGTTGAAGAAGCGGAACACCGTGCACGGCAGGTCGAAGCAGTGCTGGAAGGACAAGGCATAGGACTCCGCCGCGAGCTTGCCCGACGCGTACGGGCTCACCGGCACGCACGCCATCTCCTCCGACTTCGGCAGTGCGGGGTTGCGCCCGTACACGGAACTGGACGAGGCGAGCACGACGTGCGCCCCCGCGGCGCAGGCGGCCTCGAGCACCTCCAGCGACCCGGTCACGTTGACGTCGTGGCTGTGCCGCGGGTTCATCAGCGACCGCGTCACGGACGGGACGGCCGCGAGGTGCACCACGGTGTCGGCGCCCGCGCAGGCGTACACCACCGCGTCCCGGTCGAGCACGGACTGCACGCGCAGCTCCACGTCGAGGCCGTCGAGATTCGCGCGCCGTCCGGTGCTGAGGTCGTCGAGCACGAGCACCTCGGCGCCGCGGCGCGCCAGCTCACGGCACAGGTTGGCGCCGATGAAACCGGCTCCGCCGGTGACGACCACCTTCACGACGTCACGCTCGCATCGTCCTGGCACGCACGGGCGAACGGAACCGTCAGCCTCGCTGCACACTCGGCCATTGCGGCGACCTCGTTGTCTCCCAGGGCGAGCGACAACAGATGAGCCGGGTCGAGCGGAGGCACCGGGACCTGCGAGATGGCCGGGTGCAGCGGACGGTGGTCGAACTCACCCTGGCCGAAGAGCTCCTCGTGCAACTTCTCCCCGTCCTGAAGTCCGGTGTAGACGATCGGAACGGACCTGCCGGACACCTTCATCAGCTGGCGGGCGACGTCGGCGATGCGCAGCTGCTCGCCCGTGTCCAGCAGCAGGACCTCACCGGAGCGGCCGATCGCCGCGGCCTTGATCACGAGCTGCACGGCCTCGTCGGTCATCATGAAGTACCGGCTGACGTCGGGATGCGTCACGGTGATCGGACGCCCCTGTGCCAACTGTTCGGTGAAGGTGCTGAGCACCGAGCCACGGCTGCCGAGCACGTTGCCGAACCGCACGGACAGGTACTTGCCGTCGGAGCGCGTCGCCGCGTTGGCGGTGAGCCGCTCGCCGACGCGCTTGGAACGGCCGAGGACGCTCGTCGGGTTCGCCGCCTTGTCCGTGGAGATGTTGACGAAGGTGCGCACGCCCGCGGACAACGCCGCCTCCAGGACGTAGTACGTGCCGAGCACGTTCGTCTTCCACGCCTCCAGCGGATGCTTCTCCAGCACGGACAGGTGCTTCAGGGCCGCCGCGTGGAACACCACGTCCGGCAGGCACCGGGCGAACGCGGCCCGCACGGCCTCCGAGTCGCGGATGTCGGCCAGCACGATCTCCGGGGAATCGAGCATCGCCTCACCGTGGATCGACAGCCGCAACGCGTGCAGCGCCGACTCGTCGTGGTCGAGCAGGAACAGTTCGGCCGGTCCGAGGCGGTGGATCTGCCTGCACAGCTCCGACCCGATCGACCCACCCGCGCCGGTGACCAGCACCCGCTTGCCCGTGAGGTGTTCGCCGGTGACACCGACGCACGTGTCGATCCGCCGCCTGCCGATCAGCTCCGCGACGTCGAGCTCGCGCAGGTCGGCCACGCTGACGCGGAGCCCGAGCAGTTCGTCCAGACCCGGAAGCACCTGCACACCGAGACCTGCTTCGTGCGCGGTCCGAGACAGTTCGCCCAGCGCCTCGGCATCCGGTGCGCGCAGCGCGACGACCAGCAACGTCGCCCCCGTCCGCGCGGCCACCTCCGCTATGTCCCCGCCGGTGCCGCCGACCGGCACGCCGCGGATCCGCAACCATCGCTTCGCCGGGTCGTCGTCCAGGAGCGCGACCGGCAAGTAGCCGCGCGAGGGATCGCTGAGCATGGAGCGGACGAGCTGCTCACCGGTGTCGCCGGCACCGACGACGATCACGCGCGTCGCTCGCTCACGTTCCGGGTACGGCCAGCGCTCCCGGCTCCACCGGATCACGCCGCGCACCGCCAGGGAGAGGAACAGCGAGGCGAACGCCGCCGTCAGCGGGACGGAGCGGGGGACGAGCGGATCCGGCACGGCCAGGTTGACGGCCGCGGCCAGCACTCCGGTGACCAGTGCCACCCACGCCAGCCGCACGGCTTCCTCGAGGCTGCCCACCGGGTAGCGCCCCTGGTAGAGATGCGCTGCCACACCGATCACCGGCGCGACGGCCAGCACGATCAGCGTGAACCAGAGCAGTCGCGGACCGTCGACGTGCGTCTTCTCCAGCACGTACCGGAACGAGGTCACCATCCCCAATGCGACGGTCCACGCCGACGCGTCGATTCCCACTAGTAGAAGCCGATGTCCCCAACCTCTGGAGGGCACGGATTCCCACCTCATTCCACAGTCCGCCTATGCGCGCAGTCACCCCGCCCAGATCTCTCTTTCCGCGGTCGCTTACTGGCGAGCACTCGAAAGAGTTGCCGAGTTGCACATTCACGAACACCCACGAGAATTCACCGGCGATCCGCACTCGAATTGATTGAAGGCGAACCCCTGTGTCTCTGCGCGGACATCTCCAGGTCCTCCGGGAACGCTGGCGGCTGGTGGTGGCCGGGCTCCTGCTCGGTGTCGCCGCCGCAGCGGCGGCCAGCTGGGCCGTCAGCCCCGTCTACGCGGCCGAGGTGACGCTGTTCGTCTCGGCGGGTGACGGGAACGGCGACGCGACCCAGGCCTACCAGGGCAGCCTGCTCTCGCAGCAGAAGGTCAAGTCCTACACGCGGCTCGTCACGAGCGGCCGCATCCGCCAGGACCTCGAACACCGCGGGCTGGCTCCCGGCCGGGACGCGGTCAGCGCCGAGGTCCAGCCCGGCACGGTGCTGCTCACGCTGACCGCCACCGACGCCTCACCGCAACAGGCTCAACGGCTCGCCGACGCGGTGGCCGAGTCGTTCAGCAGGCTCGTCGCCGAGTTGGAGCGGCCCGTCGACGGAGGCAGGCCCACCGTCGTGGTGAAGGTCGTCGAGCCGGCCGGGCTGCCCACCACGCCGGTGTCGCCCCGCCCGGTGGGCACCTTCGCGCTGGGACTCGCGCTGGGACTCGTCACCGGGGCCGGAGCCGCGTTGGTGCGCAACGCTCTCGACACGTCCGTGCGGTCGGACGACGCGCTCCGGACGCTGGTCGCCGCCCCGTTCCTGGGCTCCGTCCCGGTCGACCCCGGTGTGCGGCGGCACCCGGTCGAGTTCCCGGTGTCAGCGAGAGCGGAGGCGCTCCGGCGAATCCGCACCAACCTGCGGTTCGTCGATGTGGATCGTCCGGCGCGCACGGTCGTGGTCACCAGCTCCGTTCCCGGCGAGGGCAAGTCGACGGTCGTGTGCGACCTGGCGATCACGCTGGCGGAAGCCGGGCGGACCGTCGTCGTCGTGGACGCCGACTTCCACCGGCCCAGCATCGGCGAGTACACCGGCCTGCCGTCCTCGGTTGGCCTGACCAGCGTGCTGATCGGGCGAGTCGGGCTGGATCAGGTCCTGCGGCCGTGGGGCCGGGCGGGCGTCGCGGTGCTCACCAGCGGGCCGATTCCGCCGAACCCGAGCGAGCTGGTCGCCTCGCGGCACATCGCCGACGTGCTCGACCTGCTGGCGGCCCGCTTCGACGTCGTGCTCGTCGACACCCCGCCGCTGCTGCCGATCACCGACGGGGCCGTCCTCGCGAGCCGCTGTGACGGCGCGGTGCTCCTGGTGCGCCACGGCTCGACGACCGGGAAGCAGGCGAGCAGCTCGGCCGGTGCGCTGGAGGCGGTGTCGGCGCGGCTGCTCGGCACCGTGCTGACGATGACGCCGAGATCCCGGATCGACGACGCGTACCGCTACCTCCGCCCGCCCCACCTGAACGCGGCTTCCCTCCCGCAGCACGGCAGCTCAGGGACTCACGTGTGAAGAACGCTGCAGCTGCCCCGCACGACAGCCGGATGACCGTCAGCGGCGTACCCGACCCGGCCGACCACCCGCACCCGGTGCCCACCGAGTCGCGAGCTCAGCTTCACCTCGACGTCCATCGGCTCGCCCCGCCTGAGCAGGGCCTGCCAGGCGCCGTCGTCGGCGACCGCGGCCTCGAGACCGGACTGCGCGTCCGACCCTGGCCCGAAGATGCGTCGCAAGCCTCGCGACCCGATCAGCCTGCCGGTCATCAGGTCCAGCGAGAACACCCCGACCCCGGCGTCCGCGAGTGCGTCGACCGCGTTGGCGAGCTCGAGGTGATCCGCCGTCGACTCCCCGTCGGACGTGATCGGCGGCCGCTCGCCGGCCCCGGCAGGAGTCAGCCAACCCGGCAGCCACGTGCACAGGACCAGGTCGCCGACCAGTGCGACCCGGAGGGACACCGAGGGTGCGCGGGCGAGGTCGGTGAGCGGATCGGGCGCAGCGGCGACATGACCGACACCTGCACCGGACTGCCTCGTCTCGTCGCACAGCTTGCGCAGCAGCGCAGCGGTGTCCTCAGGAAGGAACTGCGCGAGCCTCTGGCCGACCACCTGGTCGCTCCCGAGAACATCAGCGGCGGACTTGTTCACCATTTCCGCGCGATAGTCGACGACAACCGAGGGTTGCAACTCATTCACGACCGGCGCCAACACCAGCGCGGCTTCCTGCATGAGATCGACGACGTGCTGCAATCGCAACCCCTTTGTCACTGCCGATCCCGCCCCCTCGTTCTCGACCAACGGCCGCGCGAACCACGCAGAGACTACGGGGGCCGCGAAGGTTGAGACAGGTATGTGAAGGATTTGCACCAAAACGTGACAAATTTTTCTGTCACGGCCGCACCATCGCGACACTGTGCGACGACCGCTTACGGACACTGCGTGACGACCACTGATATGCGTTAACTCGTTCGAGTGAACGACACGCAGCGAGCCGCGACATTCCCTGCAGGGAAAGCGTGACGAATTCGCCACTCACGCCGCCAGCGGCATGTTCAGCGGCACCGACCTCGCGAGTTGCCCCAGCAGTTCGGTGACCTCGGTCGCCGCCGCGGCGCACGGCTCGCACACGCGCAGGTGATCGCGGACGCGTTGCCTCCTGGCCTGTGCCAGCCTCCCGCACAGCAGCGCCGCGAGGTTGTCGACCGACTCCCGGCACGCCTCCTCGGCCGCGGCCTTCACGTGCATCTGCACGTAGGCGACGCGGAGCGCGTCACGGGCGCGGAACGCGAGTGCGGCGACCGCGTTGGGGCGCAGGCCGAGCAGGTCCGCGACCGCCGACGTGGTGAGCCGCTCCAGTTCCAGCAGAACCAGCACGGTGCGCCAGCGCTCGGGAAGACTCGCGAGCGCCTTCATCGCCAACTGGGCCTCGAGCTGGTCCACCGGGTCGCGGTCGTCCGCGGGCAGCATGGCCTCGGTGATGTCGGCGTGCCGGTCGATCATGCGGTCGCGGTCGAGCTGCTTGTAGAAGGTCGTGCGCACGGTGGTCAGCAAGTAGGCGCGGAACATCGAGGTTGGCCCGCCGCCCGCGATGATCCGGGTGAACACCTTGACGAATGCCTCGGCGACGAGGTCGTCGGCACCTTGTGCCGTTCCCAACAATTTGCATGCGAGCCCGCGCGCGGCCGCGAAGTTTCTGCGGTAGAGCTCGCTGAACGCCTCTTGGTTCCCTGATCGCATCGCCTCCACCAGGCGGGCCTCGAGATCGTGGACCTGGCCAGTCATTTCACCTACCTCAGGGTTGTTATGGATCCCTTTCATCCCTTCGCCCCGACTTCAGCGAACAACCTACCGCGAGCTGATCTTGCTTGGAAGGCGACATACGCACGGTGTCGAGAAATACTCGATCGGGAATCCAAATATGTCGCCTCATCCCAGGTAATACGTGTCGGCGTCACCCTCCCGAGTGATCGACTTCGACCGTTGTTCTGGTATCTCGACCGCCCGGACAGGCGCCAGGTCGTTCTCGTCGAGCCGGTCGAGATCGAACACGGCCGCCCTGAGCGCCTCGCGCAGCCTGTCCGCCTGGGTGACCGAAAGGTGCACCGCCGTGAAGTCGGAACCCTCGAGCCGGACGCCACCCTCGACCGGCCGGACCACGGCGGTGGCCCGCCTCCCGCTTTCGTCCTGGTACCGCACCGGCAAACACCGGTCACGACACGGGCGTATACGGGCGACAACCGACAGGAACGCTTTTCTCCACTGGGTGCTCATTCGCCAACTTCCTCCGGTAGGAACACCTCGGGCGTGTTCAGCAGGGCAACAACGACAGCTCGAACCCCCTGGCCACCGCATGCGCGCGGTCCCTGGCGCCGAGCTTGCGCAGGATGTGACTGACGTGCGTGCGCGCCGTCTCGGCGGTGATCTGCAGCCTGAGCGCGATCTGCACCGCGGTCCGGCCCTCGGAGACCAGATGCAGCACCTCGAGCTCGCGGCGCGACAACGACTTCTTGCCCGCGGACCGGCCGCCATCCGGTGCGGTGGCGTGGATCGCCAGGTCGGGGTCGATGTAGTACCCGAGGACGACGCCCGCGGTGATGGCCGTGACCAGGCGGTCCGGATGGGCCTCCAGCGGCACCAGCGCTCGGACGCCGCGCAGGCGGGCCATGGCGATGCTGTCCGAGTTCCGCGCCTCCCTGCCCAGCAGTGCCACCACGGTGAGCCGGGTGAAGAGACGGGTCAGCAACTGACAACGGTTCCAGCCAGGATCACCACCCGACGTGACGAGCAGTACGTCGGGATGCACCGACTCGCACAGTTCGACCGCCGCGCGGGTGCTGCTCACCGCGTCGACCCACTCCATGCCGGACTGGCCGGAGATGACCGTCTGCACCCCACGCTTCATCAGCGGCAATGATTCGACGAGCGCGATCCGCAGCGGTTTCTCGGTCTCATTCGGGCCTGCACTCATCGCTTTACCCCTTCGGACATCACTTGAATCCGTCGGCGAAACCAGCCAGTTCCTTATCGCGCACGGTTAATCAACCGAACGCATTGCACAACCCTGGCGGTTGCTCGGCTTGCGCGCCACTATCACGCGATCACTCAATTGAGTGGTTCACCCGGAGAACAGCCACCGACTGTGGCGAGCGTCGCCGACGGGTCATGGCAGGACGACCGCGTGAGTGACCCTGACCGGGAGATAGGCCCAGTCATCGACTACTCGGGCGTCACCCCACCCGCCGCTGACATGGTCATCGGCGTCCGCGCCCGCAACACTTCCGCACCCGCCGATCCCCCAGCCGTGCACTCCTCCGGCGCTGTCGTGACCTGCCCGGCCGTCGAGCACCGGAGTGCCGCTGCACCTTCTCGGTCCGCGACGGTCGAACGGCGTGTCGTCCCAGTGCAGCGTCCGCTCGCCGCCCTCGGCGCCGTTGAGCCGGGTCACCTCGATGCCGCCTGCCCGCACCTCGACGTCGGCGCTGACGAAGTGGATCTCGGCGATCCGTTCGACCAGCACTTCGAACACCACGGGCGCGCTCTGGGGCAGCGGTGCACCGTCCCCACCGAGGCCGTCGAAGAAGACCTCGACGGTCCCCTCCCGCGTGGTGATCGGAATCGACCTGTCGACACCGTCACCGCCGGCTTCGACCCGCACGACGAGATGCCCGCTGTAGTCGGCGAGCTCGAACGCGAGCGTGCCGCTGCGGCCACCCGCCGGCGTGAACCTGCCGCCGCTGATCACGGGGTGCGGGCGCAAGCCGGGTCGCACCCAGTCGAGCACCCCGTCCCAGCGAACAGCCTCGGCGGGCAGATCGGCGGCGGGCGGCTCGAAGAACACCTTGTACGCACCTCCGCACCAGCCGTCGGCGGCAGGTAGCCGATCGCTGCTCGCGTGGACCGGCGTGCAGGTGAAGTCCCGCACCACGCCGAGGTTGTCGGCCGCGACAGCCCAGTCGACACCGTGGTGCTCCCGGAAGGTCGCCCGGTAGGTGTAGCCGTACTCGCCCTGGTACCAGAACGTCAGGTCTACGGGCGGCTCGCCGGTGTCTCGACTGATCTCGTATCGCTCGGTCCACACCCTGCCGGGCAGCAGCTCCGTCCCCCGGCGCACGGCCACGGCCCAGCGGAACCCATCCCGCCCAGCACACGTGCCGACCACCGGACACCCGGCGCCGGGAATGTCCACGTCAACCACCCAGATCCCCGACGCGGAACTGGTCAGCCCTGCCCACCCGCACCCGCTTCGCACCGGCGCGACGTCGTCGACCCGGCACCGCGCCGCCACCCCGCCCGGTCCGCGCACTCCGACGACGAGGTCGTGCCGCGGCGTCCCCGCGGCGTCAGCAACCTTGGTGAACGAGGCGTCGAGCCGCTCCCCCTTCCCCACGTACGCGTACCAGGCTTGCCGTGCCCGGACGTGCGTCCCAGCCGGGTTCGCGGAGGCGGTGCCCTCACCCCCCAGACAGCCCGCCAAGAGGCAGAGCACAGCGCAGACCCGCCGCATGCTCACGGTGTCCCGCCACGCTTCCGGCGCAGCCAGGCGACAGCCACCACCAGCACCACGAGCGGCAGCGTGACGAGCAACTGGCCCAGCATCAGCACGATCATCAGCCAGCTGACACCCGTGTCCGCGTTCTCGACACCGTTGACGTCCGACGAGCAGACCGTCGCCAGCCCCGCACCCGCCGCGCACGCCGTGACCACCATCTCGGTCTGGCCGGCCGGCACGTCCCGCACCACTCCGCCGACCTCGAAACCAGCCTTCCCACCCGCACTGATGCCGCCGCTCCAGCGCGTCTGCGCCGGTGCCCCGTCACCCAGCACCAGTACGTCGGGCGTCATCACCGTGAGCTCGAGCCCATCGAGGTCCCGCCCGGTCAGGTTGCTGACCGCGACCTGGTAGGCGACCACGCTGTTCTCGTCGACCGTGCGCGTCCCGTCAGCCACGCTGACCGCCAGATCGTCACGCACGGGACCGTCGTGCGCCTGGCCGCGCACCGCGGCCAGCGTGATCGTCAAGGCGGCGGCGAACGCCACCGCCGGCGCCACCCACCGATAGCGAGCCCACGTGCCCGGCAGGGGCGGATCGGTCATCGGTCGGGCCTCCACACATCAACAGCGGTCTGCGCTTGCCCCACCCCAGACCCCGCCGCCGCCCCGCGATTGCGCACCCTCACCGAATCGTGTGACAACAGCGCTGTCGCACCTGAACTGGTCAGTGGTTCAACCGGAGAGAACCCGACGGCCGGACGAACGGCGTATCAGTGGTGCCGGGCAAGATCGCGTTGACCCGGACACCCCTGGCTCCGTGCGCAACCACCCGCCGTGAGGTTGCATCGTCACCTCAGCTGCGGCTCGGTGACCGTGCCGACGAAGATCACCTCACCGCCACCGGACTGCGGCGCGAAGCGCAGCCGGACCTGCTCCGCCGGTTCGGCTTCCGCTTCGACCACCGTCGGAACGGTGACCTCGCCGGTCAACTGTCCCGCGGGGATGTACACCCGCAGCTGCAGTCCCGTGCTGGACAACGGCCGGGACGGCAACGGTTCCTCCTGGAAGGCGAACCGCCGGAACCAGGTGGGGTCGACGTCCGTGGTGGACAGTTCGGGTCCGTCAGGGGCGCGCGGGACGCCCTGCAGGAGGATGCCTTCGTCGGCCGTCGTGGACAGCGTCACGCGCCACTTCAGTACGCCGCCCTCGGCGACCTCGCCCGCGATCGGGGTGACGGTGAGCGTCGGCTCCGGGTCGTCGTTGAGCACCGTGAGGGCGCCTGCGTAGCGGCCGGCCACGGTGCCCTGGACGGCCTTCACCAGAACGGAGCGCCGTGCTCCCGAGCTCCACCTCGTGTTGCCGGTGACCTGCATCGGGACGTCGATCGTGTGCTGGCCTGGTGAGAGCGTCACGGCGCGCTGGGTGATCGACCCGTTCTCCTCGCTGACGAACAGGCGCACCGAGCCGGGGCCGTCGCCGGTGACGGTCACCGGGAGCTGGACGGTCCTGGTGCCGCTGTCACCCTCCTCCACCGACAGTGCGCCGACGTCGACGCGCGGCAGTGCGGACGGGCGCGGGTCCGGGGTGCCCTTGTTCCAGCCGTGTGCGTCGATGAGCCACGCCTGTCCGGTGCCGGTGCGCGGGGTCAGTTCGAGCGAGGCGACCTCGTGCACGTCCGGTGGCAGTGGGACGCGGACCTCCTGGGCCCACAGGGTGGCCATGCGTTCGGTGCCGGGCAGGCCGTCCACCGACA
Source organism: Lentzea tibetensis (assembly GCF_007845675.1). Taxonomy (GTDB): domain Bacteria; phylum Actinomycetota; class Actinomycetes; order Mycobacteriales; family Pseudonocardiaceae; genus Lentzea; species Lentzea tibetensis. The sequence goes on from NZ_VOBR01000005.1 coordinate 60,337, forward strand.
CGGAGCCGAGCTGCACCTGGCGTCCCTGAGGGTCGGTGATGGCCACGTCGAAGCGGGTGGCCGCGGTGTTCGGCGGGACGATCAGGCGCAGGGCCAGGTCCTTCGCGCCGGCGAGCGAGACCGGCCGGCCCGGACGCACGACGGCCGGCTGGCCGTCGGCGGACCAGCGCAGTGCCGCGGCGAACCTGCCGGGTTCCGGCGCGATGCCGCGGAACCTGGTGAAGTGCGGCGATCCGCGCCACTCCGTCGAGTCGACGCACGCGGTGGCCGGGTCGGCCGCGACCTGGGCGCACTTCCGCGCGCTGCCGGTTGCCGTGGTCGCTTCGTCGGGCACGACGAACGCGGTTCGCGCGGCGCCGACGGCGTGGCTGAGCACGCGGGCCGGGTCAGCCGACGGCGCGCGGACGCCCGAGCCGTCGAGCAGGGGCAGCACCCGCTGGTCGCCGGCGAGGAACAGGCGGGCGGACGCCGCTACGTAGGTCGCGCCCGCGGTCTGCTGCTGCGCCGCGGTCAGGCGGGTGGCCGTCCCCGGCGAGCACACCGCGTCGCCGGGTGGGGTGCGGAAGTCGTCGGACGCCGGGGCCTCGGCCTGGCCTGGCGTCCACTCGGTGTTGAAGAAGTTGTGGTTCGCGCCGACGAAGTACAGCGCGCTGTGCAATGCGGCTCCCCGGCTGACGCCGCGGGTCGCGTCCAGGTACATCTGGCCCTGCAGGTCGCTCACGTCACCGTCGCAGCCGGGCAGGATCGTCACCGACGGCACGTCCGGCGCCGGGTTGTGGCCGAAGATGGTCGGGCCGATCAGCAGGGTGCCCCGGATCGTCCAGCGCGCCGGGCCGTCGTAGCCGCTGCCCGCGGGCGGCGGGGTGAGGGTGTCGGTGGCCGCCCGGTTGACGCCTTCGCCGCCGCGGGAGTGCCCGACGAGGAACACCTTCGACAGGTCGGCGGCCGGTGACGCCTTGACGACGTCCGGCGCCGAGCCGCGACCGGAACCGGCCCAGTCCGCCCACTTCGCGAGGTGCTGGCGCACCAGTGCCGACCGAGCCCCCGCGCCCGCCTCGAGATCAAGGGCGTCCTGCGCGTTGATCCCGTTCGCCGAGATCGACACGGTCACGTAGCCCTGCGAGGCGAGCAACTGCTGCGCCTGCAGGTAACCGCGGTGGCTCGGCACCGGATTGGTCTTCTCCGGGCACGGCCACGTCAGCAGGATCTTGTTCGGCACGGCGGGGTCGTAGCACGTGAAATGCCTGCCGTGCAGGAACAACGCCAGCGGGCGCTTTCCGGCAAGGCCCTTGGGCGCCACGACCACGGCCTGCATTTCGATGGGAGCCGAATAACCCGGCACCTTGATCGGGTCGAGCGCGTACTCACCCGTCCGCGTCGGGAACGGGCCGGGCTTGCCGGGGTCGACCTCCCCGGCGGGCCGCGGCGCGGGTGCGGGCAGCGGCGCCGAACCCGTTGCCTGAACCGGCTCCTCCGCGTCCAGCCGCCTGCCCGACGCCCGGACCTGGAGCCGGTCCGCGCTGCTGATCCCCGGCACGTCCAGGGTGAACGAGCGCAGGTCAGCGGAGGGACGGGGCACGCCGAGCAGGCGGTCGCCTTCCCAGAACTCCATCGCGGCGTCGCCCGGCGGAATCGGGTCGGGTGCCGTCCACACCAGCTGCGAGCCGGTGAGCGTCCACCCCGAGTTCGCGGGTTGGGCCGCCCACGCGGGTGTGGCCAGGCAGGCGACGAGCAGCGCGGGAACCAGCGCCTTCACGAAACGCATCCAGAATCCCCCTCGAACCGACAAAAGTCCGACGGCAGTTCTATTACCGCGGCGCATTGCGCCACAAGAGACCAAAGAAGGGTTTTGCCGCTGATATCATGCACCGAGCAAAAATCGGATTTCCGAGAATTCTCCCGGTTTTCCGGTGAACGGGCCCGCGTCTTCCGCGAGTTCCGCTGACGATCTAGCGTGAGCCCCATGTTGCGCAAAGCAGTGGCTGTCGCCCTGACGCTCGCCCTCCTGCCCGCGACGGCGTCCGCGACGCCTTCGCGTGGCGTCACGGCGCGGATCATCACGCAGAAGACGGTGGGCGACAAGGACTACGTCCTCCGCGAGGTCACCATCGCACCGGGCGGCAGCACCGGGTGGCACTACCACGACGGCACCCTCTACGCCGTCGTCAAGAAGGGCACGATCACCCGGACGTTCTCCGACTGCACGACCACCGAGGTGCACCACCGGGGCCAGGCGCTGACCGAGCCGAGCGGCGCGGACCACGTCCACATCGGACGCAACCTGGGCAGCACGGACATGGTGCTCGAGGTGCTGTACGTCCTGCCCAAGGGCAGCCCGCTGGCCAGGGACGCGGCGAATCCCGGCTGCGACTTCGACTGACTCGGGTTCATAGTGGAGGCATGTGCCGAAACATCCGCGTGCTCCACAACTTCGAACCGCCCGCGACGAGCGACGAGGTCCACGCGGCCGCGTTGCAGTACGTGCGCAAGGTGAGCGGCGCGACCAAGCCGTCTGTCGTGAACGCCGAGGCGTTCGACCAGGCCGTCGAGGAGGTCGCGGCCGCCACCAGGAAGCTGCTGGACAGCCTGGTCACCGCCGCGCCGCCGAAGGACCGCGAGATCGAGGCCGCCAAGGCCAAGGCGCGGGCGGCGGAGCGCTACGGCACCTGAAGCACGCCCATGTCGCGGTAGTGCCCCGCGGCCTCGTCGACCCGGCCGAGGCCGCGCAGCGCGTGCGCGAGCTCGATGCGGTACTCGATGCGCCGCGCCACCTCCAATGCCTGCTCGAACGACCCGGCCGCCTCAGGTGACCCGAGGTCGCGCTGCACGGAGCCGAGCACGTTCAGCGCGCCGGCCAGGTGGTCGACCAGCACACCCCGGCGCAGGTCGTCGACCACCTCGGACGCGACGGCCAGCGCGCGGTCCAGGTGACCGGCCCTGCGGTGGCCGTCGGCGAGCTTGATCCGGCCGCGCACGGTGTAGTCGGTGTTGCCGACCTCGCGCGCCAGCTCGAGGCCCTCGTAGAGCAGCCGCAACGCCTGGTCGTGCTCGCCCTGCCTGCTCAGCGTCGCGCCGAGCCCGGAGAGCACGGACGCCTCCTCGCTGCGTTCCCCGATCTCCTGGCTCTGGGCGAGCGCCTTGCTCAGCAGTCGCGACGCCGTGTCGAGGTCACCGGTCACCAGCGCGATGCGGCCCAGGTTGCCGACGCAGATCGCGACCAGGCGGTAGTCGCCGCTGTTCGCGAACAGCTCCAGCGAGCCCTGGTTGCACTCGCGGGCGCGGGCGTGCCTGCCGAGCCGCTGGTTCAGCAGGCCCAGCACGACGAGCGCGTACGCCTGCCCGGTCACGTCGTCCAGCGAACGGGTCAGCTCGAGGTTGCGCTCGGCGTGCACCAGGCCCTCCCGGTAGCGGCACGCCATGTAGTACGTCATCGCGACCTGCGACTGGTTCACCGCCTGCGCCCGCGTGTCCCCCAGCCTGCGCACCGCCTCCAGCCCCGCCTCCTGCAGTGCGACGAGTTCGTCGATGCGGTGCGAGATGATCAGGTAGTGGCCGACGTGGCGCGGCAGGTCGCGCACGTGCCGGTCGCAGCCCTTGCGCGCGGCGTACGCGCCCGCCGCGAGCAGGTTCGGGTGCTCGACCGCGAACCACCTCATCGCGTCCGGCAGCGTGAACACCGACGGCAGCGACGCGGGCGGGTGCACGATCTCCGGCTCGGCGCGTCTCCTGCCCGGTTGCAGGGAGTCGGCCGCCCGGTCGGTGACCGTGAGGTAGTAGTCGAGCAGGCGGCCGTCCACCTCGGCGGGTGAGTCCGATTCGGACACCAGCGTGAGCGCGTGCGCGCGCAGCAGGTCGTGCAGCTGGAAGCGGTCGCGTGCCCGCTGCTCGATCAGGTGGTGGTCGAGCAGGTCCTCGATCAGGTCCTCGGCCCGCGTGCGCGGGAGTGCGGTCAGCGCGGCGGCCGCGTGCACGTCCACGTCCACGCCGGGATGCACGCCGAGCAACCGGAACATGCGCTGCTGCGCGGCGTCCAGGTAGGTGTAGGACAGCGTGAACGCGGCGGCGACGTCCCGGTCGTCGATCGCGAGCTCGGATAATCGCTGTTGTTCGGTGCGCAGTCGCTCGACCAGGTCCGCCACTGTCCACCTCGGACGATGACGCAGCCGTGCCGCGGCCACGCGCACGGCCAGCGGCAGGTACCCGCACAGCGAGACGAGCTCGGCGACACCGTCACCGCGCTCCTCCCCCACGACCCTGCGGAACAGCTCCTCCGCGTCGGCGGGCGGGAGCACCTCCAGCGACAGCGGGACGGCGCCGTCCAGGTTCGGCAGTCGCCGCCTGCTGGTCACGACGATCGCGCAGCCCGGTGAGCCCGGCACGAGCGGGCGCACCTGCGCCGCGTCGACCGCGTTGTCGAGCACGATCAGAGCCTGCTTGCCCGCCATCTCGGTGCGCCACGCGACGACGCGCTCGTCCACGTCGTTCGGGATCTCCCCCGACGGCACGCCGATCGACCGGAGCAGCACCCCCAGCGCCGCGTGGGGTTCGACGGGCGACCTCGACGGGGTGAACCCGTGCAGGTCGACGAACAGCCGTCCGTGCGGGAAGCGGGACGCGAGCTCGTGCCCCGCGCGCACGGCCAGCGCGGTCTTGCCGACCCCGGCCATGCCGTCGATCGAGATCACGCCACCCCGCGTCGCGACCGTGTCGATCAGCCGGGCCAGCTCACCGGTCCGGCCGGTGAAGTCCGGCAGGTCGAACGGCAGGGAGTCCGGCACGCGGACCGCGGCCGGTGCGACGACGGCGGCCGGTTCCGCCCGGCTCAGCCCCGGATCGGCGCGGAGGATCCGTTCGTAGAGCGACTTCAGCTCGTCGCCGGGGTCGACACCGAGGTCGTCGGCGAGCAGACGGCGGCACTCCTCGTACCGGCGCAGCGATTCGGCCTGCCGTCCGCACCGGTGCAGTGCGAGCATCAGCAGGCCGATCAGCTTCTCCTGGTACGGGTGTTCGGCGCACAGGGTCGTGAGCTCGCCGATCACCTCGCGATGTCTGCCCAGGTCCAGCTCGTGCTCGACCCACTCCTCGACGACGGCGAGCCGTTCCTGCACGAGGCCGTCGCGCAGCCGGTCGAGCACCGCGGACCCGGCGACGCCGTCGAACGGCGTGCCCCGCCACAGCGCGAGCGCCTTGAACAGGCCGGCCGCCGGTTCGTCCGACGCCTTGGCGTCCGACACGAGCCGCCGGAAGACGTGCAGGTCGACCTCGGCGTCGAGCGCGTAGCCGGGCGAGCGCCGTGCGATCTCCAGCCCGGCGGGCTTCAGCAGCTTCCTCAGCCGGGAGATGTAGCCGTGCACGAGGCCGCGCCAGTCACCGGGCGGCTCCTCGCCCCACAACGCCTCGGCGAGGCGGTCGACGGACACGCCCTGCCCCGCGTTGAGCGCGAGCATCGACAGCACGCAGCGCTGTTGCGGGGCACCGGCGGCCACGCGTTCCCCGCCGTGCCAGATCTCGACCGACCCCAGGATCCCGATCTCCATGACGGGAGTCACGATAGCCGTACAGGTTTCGTGCAGACCTGCGTTCTAGTGTTCCTCCCGAACGCACCGGATACGCCACATGGGGGATCGAACACGATGTCCAGACGCCTCTGCGCCCTGCTCACCGCGGCTGTACTTCCTCTCCTCTCCACGACCGTCATCACCGGCCAGGCACAGGCCGACGACCACGGACCCGAGGTGTGCGCCTACCACGCCGACCAGGCCGGGTTCGCCGGTGACGCGCTGATCGAGGCGATCGCGGTCGGCATGACGGAGTCGGACTGCCGCCCGGACGCCACGCACCGCAACCCGAACGGTCAGCTCGACCAGGGTGTGTACATGATCGGCGCGGCGAACGGCGAGGTGAACCCCTGCTACCTGAACCCCTCGTGCAACTCCGAGGTCGCGCACGACATGTACAAGGCGCAGGGCGACTCGTGGCTGCCGAAGTGGAAGGCGAGCTACGGCACGGCGCGCTACCAGCGGTGGCTGCCGGTCGCCCGGCAGGCGGCGGAGCCGTACCTGGAGCCGCGCATCGGACGCGTGGGCGTCCTGTCCGGCACCACGTTGCTGGTCAAGGAGGGCACCCTCTGGGAGCAGTGGCTGAACCAGCGCGGCGACGTCGCCAGGTTCGAGATCGACGGCAACCGCATCGGCGTGCTGACCACCGGCGGCGAGGTGCTCGTCAAGGAGGGCGACCTCTACGCGCAGTGGGTGCCGCAGCTGGGTGGGGTCAAGGACTTCCACCTCGCGGGCAACCGGATCGGGGTGCTGCGCACCGACGGTTCGCTGGCGGTCAAGGAAGGCACGCTCTGGGCGTCCTGGACGGAGCAGACGAAGGGCGTCGTCGACTTCGACCTCACGCCGAACCGCATCGGCGCCGTGTTCGGCGACGGCAACGCGAGCGTCAAGGAAGGCAGCCTGTGGGACGGCTGGATCAACCAGCTGCCGGGCGCGAAGGGCATCGAGCTGGCAGGCAACCGGATCGGCGTGCTGCGGCAGAACGGCACGCTCGCGGTGAAGGACGGCACCCCGTACGCGTACTGGACCGAGCAGAGCGGTGACGTCGCGGACTTCGACCTCACGCCCACCCGCGTCGGCATCGTGCACAGCGGTGGCCTGCTGCGGGTCAAGGACGGCGACCTCTACGCGGGCTGGGTCGACCAGCTGGAGCAGGCCGTCGACGTCGAGCTGTCCGGCAACCGCGTGGGCGTCCGGCAGAGTCACGGCGCGTTCCAGGTGAAGGAGGGCACGCTCTGGGCCTCCTGGACGAATCAGGCGCCCTCGACCTCCCAGGGCGACCTGACCCACCGCCGCTAGGAGCAGACGCCGAAAGGGCCGCCCTCTCGCGAGGGCGGCCCTTTTCACTCTGTCGCGATCAGTGGCGGTAGCAGGTGATCTGGCTGTCCGCGACGGGCAGCGAGCCGCCGTTGAAGTACCGCAGCGCCGACTTGAAGTCGTTGCAGCGCTCCAGGTCCTCCGCCGAGCTGGCCGCGTAGCCGACGTAGCGGGAGATCAGGCCCATGTCGTAGTGGTCAGCGGCGTTGTTGGAGTCGGAACGCGCCACCGTCCAGTACCACCGGGCGATCGCGGCGCTGTACTGCAGGCTCGCGGCGGCCTCCGGGTTCGACACGAGGTCGACGCCCAGGTGGTTGCCAGCACCCCGGTAGTTGGCCTCGCTGGTCAGCTGGATGAAGCCGCGGCCCTTGTACGTGCCGGACACGCCCTCCAGCGCGTTGTAGCGGAAGCCGCTCTCGTTGCGCAGGGTCGCGAGGAACGCGGCCTTGCGCGCCGGGGTCGTGATGCCGCCGCGCACCATCTCGGCGTTCAGGCTCTCCAGGCCCTGCGAGACGGTCGCCTCGTTGGGGATGGAGCCGTAGATGTTGCGCAGGTCCTGCAGCGACACGACCTGGCCCGGTGCGGACGGCGAGGTGAGGTCGGCGGCCGTGACGCCGCCCGCCTGCTCGGTCCACGCGGCGTAGAGCGACCCCTCCTTCACGGCGAGCGAACCGTCGTTGCGCAGCACGCCCAGCCGGTCGCCGGACAGCTCGACCTCCTTGACACCGCCCATCTGGTTGACCCAGCCCGCGTAGAGGTTGCCCTCCTTGACGGAAGCGATGTCGTTGCCGAACACCACGCCGATGCGGTTGGTCGTCAGCTCGAAGTCCTTGACGCCACCGGCCTGCTCGGTCCAGCTCTCGTACAGCGTGCCGTCCTTCACGGCCAGCGAGTTGTCGTTGCGCAGCACGCCGATCCGGCCCCCGGCGAGCTCGATGTCCTTGGTGGCGCCCATCTGGTTGACCCAGCCCGCGTACAGGTCGCCCTCCTTGACGCTGGCCAGCCCGTCGGTGAACACCGCGCCGATCCGGTTGGGCGTCAGGTCGAAGTCCGCGACGTTGCCCGCCTGCTCGGTCCAGCCGGCGTACAGCGAGCCGTCCTTGACCGCCAGCGAACCGTCGGTGCGGAGGACACCGATCCGGTTGCCAGAGAGGTGGAAGTCCTTCGCGCCGCCGAGCTGCGTCGTCCAGCCCGCGTAGAGGTCGCCCTCCTTGACCATGACGTCCCCGCCGGTGGTCAGGACGCCGATTCTGTTGCCGTCGATCTCGAACTTGGCGATGCCGCCGATCTGCGGGACCCAGCTCGCGTACAGGTTTCCTTCCTTCACCGAGAGGGTGCCGCCCTGCAGGATGCCGATCCGGGGGCCGGTCTCCGCCGCCTGCGCGGCCGGGGTGGACATCAGAGTGGTGGCGATGGTGGCGCCGATCAGTGATGCGGCGACTACTGCGTTCTTCATGGCCTTTGTTTCCTCAGTCGGAAGAATTAGCGGTGGGTGAGGTCGGCGGAGGTGATGGGAGAGGCCTGCTCGGTCCAGGCGGCGTAGAGCGAACCCTCCTTGACCGCGAGCGAACCGTCGTTGCGCACCACACCGATGCGGTCGGCCGAGAGGTCGATTTCCCTGGTGCTGCCCATCTGGTTGACCCAGCCCGCGTAGAGGTCGCCTTCCTTGACCGAGGCAATGCCGTTGCCGAACACCGCACCGATGCGGTTGGTCGTCATTTCGAAGCTCGTGATGCCACCGGCCTGCTCGGTCCACGACGCGTAGAGGGAGCCGTCCTTGACCGCCAGCGAGTTGTCGGTGCGCAGGACGCCGAGGCGTCCGCCGGCGAGCTCGATGTCCTTGACGCCGCCCATCTGGTTGACCCAGCCGGCGTACAGGTCGCCTTCCTTGACGCTGGCGAGCCCGTCGGTGAAGACGGCGCCGATGCGGTTCGGGGTCATGTCGAAGTCCGCGACGTTGCCCGCCTGCTCGGTCCAGCCGGCGTAGAGCGAGCCGTCCTTGACCGCGAGCGAACCGTCGTTGCGCAGCACTCCGATGCGGTCACCGGCCAGGTGGAAGTCCTTCGCGCCGCCGAGCTGCGTCGTCCAGCCCGCGTAGAGGTCGCCCTCCTTGACCAGCACCTCGCCGCCGGTCGTGAGCACGCCGATGCGGTCGCCGTCGATCTCGAACTTCGCGACGTTGCCGAGCTGCGGGACCCAGCCCGCGTAGAGGTTGCCCTCCTTGACCGACAGCGTGCCGCCCTGCAGGACACCGATCCGGCCGATCTGCTGCGCGGCCTGCGTCCACCAGGACGTCTGCTTGTACGCGCCCGCCCAGCTGAAGCTGATGTGGATGTGGTCCTGGTGGGGGCTGTCACCGCTGTAGGGCGTCCAGCCGCTGCCCGGCCGGTAGGCCTCCCAGATCCGGTTGTTCCAGATCACGTACATGACGCCGAGCCGGCGGGCCATGGCGTGCGCGTTGCCGTGCTGGTCGGTGGCGAGCAGCCAGCTGAGGAAATCCTCGGCCTTGGCCCGGTCCGCGGTGTCGAAGTAGTTGAAGTGGTAGTCGAGCGCACGGCCCTCGTGGTGCTCGCTGACCGAGCCGTCGCAGTTGCGGACGATGCCCGCCGTGTGGGTGCCGTAGGTCGTGTTGAGCAGGTCACGCACGCCGATCGGGCCGGCCTTCGCGCTGCTCTCGCACGTCTTCTGGCCGTCGTAGGACGAGTACGGGTCGATCTGGGCGCCGAAGCTCGGCGTGTTCGGCGCGGCCTCCGCCTGCACCGGCATGAGCCCGAGCGTGATGCTCGCGACGACCGCGGCGAGCACCGTCTTCATTCCACGCATGGTCATTCTCCCAAGATTTCCGTTGCGATTGATTCGGCTTTTTCCCGAGTAGCCGCGAGCACGTGAGCGAATACTTGGAAACCGGATTCGTCGACGCGAACCTTCAGGTTCTCGAGCTTTGTTCCCCTGAGTGCGTCCGTATCCACGTTCGTTTTCAGATTTCGTTCGATCAGGAACATCGTGGAATGAAGATTGCCCTGCCGACCATTGCGGAACAAGGGTTTCAGGGCGTCCTGAAATGCCCTGGCCGGATCAGGACATCGGCGTGCAGGGTCCGTCCAGGTTTCGTGAGCTTCCTGTGCAGGGCGGCTCAATAGCGTTGCCGGCATGCGTACAGACGACGTGCAGGAACTGGTCATGCGAGCACAGGCCGAGATCGACCTGTGCATGTCGGGCGGAGTGGGCGAGCTCGTGGACGTGCGCTTCCTCCCGCGGGGGACGCCGGTGCGCGTCCTCTACCCGGACGACGTCGACCGGGAGTCGGTGCCCGCGTTCCTGCGCGGGCACGACCAGGTCCGGATGTGCGCCGGACTGCCGTCCGGGCTGGTGCTGTGCGACCAGGAGACGGCGGTCGTGCCGGGGCCGACGCCGGTGGTCATCAGATCGGCGGAGACCGTCGCCCTGCTCAGAGCGTGGTTCGACCACCTGTGGGCGGGCGCGATGGCGGCGGACGTCCGCGTGGTCGGCGGGTTGACCGAACAGGAGCGGGTGATCCTGCGGCTGCTCGCGGCGGGCGCGACGGACGACGCGGCGGCGGCGCGGCTGGGCACGTCGGCGCGGTCGGTGCGGCGCGTCATGTCCGGAGTGATGGGCAGGCTCGGCGCGCGGAGCCGGTTCCAGGCGGGCCAGCTGGCGGCCCGGCGCGGCTGGCTCTGATTAACCGTTGGCCACACGTCTGCCCTGATCACTACGGTCTTTCGCGATGACTGACTTGGTGATCCGCCCGGCTTCAGCCGATGAGTTCTCGTCCCTGCCGGATCCGGGCCTCGTGGGGTTCGCCCTGCGCGGCCCGTTCGATCCGAGCGACTACCGGCCCGAGTGGCTGTGGGTCGCGGTGCGCGACGGCACCGTCGTCGCGCGCGCCGCGTGGTGGGCGGGCCCGGACAACGACGAGCCGCAGGCGTTGGACTGGTTCGACTTCACCGACCACGACGCGGCGGTGCGGCTGCTGAAGGCGGCGCCGTGGCGCCCGGAGTTCCAGTTCCTGCTGCCGGTCGACTGGCGCGAGCGCCCTGACGCGTTGGCCGCGGCCAACGCCCGGATCGAGGCGGCGACGGCGGCGGGCTACACACCGCTCGTCGAGCGCTACCGGTACACCTGGACCGCGGAGTGCGGCCTGCCCGAGCGCCCGGACCGGCTCGTCTACCGCACCGGCCCGTCCGACGACGAGGTGCTCGACGCGTTCCGCCGGGTGCACGTCGGCACGCTGGACGCGCACGCCAGGCGCACCTTCGAGGAGTCGGGGCCGGACGCGGCGGCGCGGGAGTCCATCGACTACCTGGAGTGGATGCCGAGCCCGCGCGAGTGGTGGCGGCTGGCGTACACGCCGTCCGGCGACCTGGTCGGCCTGACGATGCCGTGCCACCACTACAGCTCAGCGGTGATCGGGTACATCGGCGTGGTGCCGGAGCAGCGCGGCCACGGCTACGCCTACGACCTGCTGGCCGAGGCGACGCACGTGCTCGCCGAACTGGGGCACGAGCGGATAGTGGGTGCCACGGACGTGAGCAACGTGCCGATGGCGCGGAACTTCGCGCGGGCCGGTTACCCGGTCAGCTACCGCCGCCTCGATCTGACCTGACCTGCGGACGGGCGTCGAGCGCCATGCAGATGAGCTTGGCCGCGGTGCCCGCCGCGCCGATGATGAACGCCTGGTCCGGCCCGAGCAGCACGGCGATCGCCCACAGGAGCAGCGCGATCAGCACGAGCAGGACGGTCACCTGGACCGCGTGCGGCCAGCGGCCGGGATGGCTGGGCCAGTGCGTCGGCTTGCGCGGCTGAGGCACGTCGATCTCGTCCTCACCACTTTCGGGTGAGTGGCGCTTCCTCAGCCCGGCAGGCTGAGCCCCTCTCGGCGCCATCGTGCTCCTCACGTACAACTGGCCTGGTCGACACCATTCTGATCAGATGATCTTGTACGCACAGTTACACGCGCGGTCTGTGCGGTGAGCGTTCGGTGAGCGTCGCCGAGCGGCGGACGAACGGTCGTCGCACTGATCAGCAACCGCGTCGTTACCTTCCGTCTACCGACTGAGGTCGACAACACTCCAAATCGCACTCTCTAACGGGTGATGACTCCACTCTCCGTGGTATGCGCGCCACCCCCTCCACTGGACCGTTCGGAGCAGTCCCGTTCTTGTCAGACCTCGTCGCTAACGTGGGGTGTCGTAAGGCGGTACGAGGGGAGAATTCGTTGCTGGACAACGTGAGCGTGACCGCACTGTCGTTCACCGAGTACGTGATGAGCGGCCAGCGGGGGCGCATCAACATCGTGTCGGAACAGCGGGGCATGTACCTGGCCGAGGACCCGCGGGTGTGCGGCTTCTACAACCCGATCCGCTCGGCGATGCGCCGGGCCGCGAACTCGACGGAGCCGCTGCTCGAGCTCAAGCAGGCGGTGCTGGACGCGAACCGCAACGGCCAGCCGCGCGCGTTCGAGGAGATCGCGGACGGCTTCCTGCCGTGGCTGGAGAAGATGCGCGCGACGGGCGTCCCGGTCGACGCGACGGTGTGGCGCTCCGGCGACCTGACCCTGAAGGTGCGCCCGCACCTGGGCCTGCGCCGCAAGGACGGCACCAGCTACGCCGTGCTGGTGCACACCAAGGAGGCACCGCTCACCCGTGAGGCGGCGAACGTGGGGCTGCGGATCCTCCAGCACACCGTGGAGGACAACCTGCCCGGCGCGGTGCCGATGGTCCTGGACGCGCGCAGGGGCAAGGCGTACCAGATGGCCGCCAGGACCAACCTGGCCAAGCTCGACGTGCTGATCGCCGCCGAGGCCGTCGGCTACGTCACGCACTGGCGGATGAGCGCCTGACCCGCTGCCCGCCGCCCCTGTCCGGGGGGTCAGGGGCGGCGGGCGGGCTCCACCGGCCGGAACCACAAGGAACGCCAAATAGATCGAACGCGGCCGGTACCCGCACTTAGCGTCCTGATCATGCGCACTCACGGCAGGCTGCTGGCCACGGTCATCGGGATCGTGCTCGTGATGTTCTCGGTGCCACCGGCACAGGCCGCGTCAGCGGCCGGAGAGCTCGACCGCTACTGGACACCGCAACGGATGCGAGACGCCGTCCCCGCGGCCGGCGGACCGCACGTCGCGAGCACACAGTTCGACGGCATCCCGATCGTGGGGCAGTTGTTCATCACCGAAGACGGCGAGGACAAGCTCTGCACCGCGACCGTCGTCCAGAGCCCTGGCAAGAACCTGCTGGTGAGCGCCGCGCACTGCTTCCTGGACGACGAGCGGCAGACGAACCTCGCCTTCGTGCCGCAGTACCACGACGGGCAGAAACCGTTCGGCGTCTTCCCCGTCAAGCGCGGACAGATCTACTTGGACGACCGGTACGTGCAACTCGGGGTCAACCGCGGGGCGGACCTGGACTTCGCGTTCCTCGTGGTCGAACCGCGCGAGGACGGACGCAACGTCGAAGAGGTCGTCGGCGGTGCTGAACTCGGCATCAACCTGCCGTTCGAGCACGATCCGGCCCGGCTCATCGGCTATCCGGGTGAGCGGGACGGCCCGCTCGACTGCGTGAACAAGACCACCCGGTTCAACAGCCCCGAAGCTGACATTCCCGGTAGCTTCCTGAAGATCGACTGCGCGGGTTTCTCACCGGGCACCAGCGGTGGCCCGTTCCTGCTGCCGCACGGTGACGGTTTCCAGGTGTTCGGCGTCGTCGGCGGGTTCAAGACCGGCGGAGACACCGACGACACGTCCTACAGCTCGTACTTCGACGACGACGTCGTCGCGGAGTACCGCAAGGCGGTCGGCGAGAGCGACACCGGCCACCCGGTGCTGGGCAACGCGCGAACGTGGCAGCACGCCAAGATCCTCACCTCGGGCCACTTCACCGGTGATCCCGACTCCTCGGACCTCGTGGTCGTGTGGGACGACGGCGAGCTCACCCTGTACCGGGGAGCCGATGAGCAGACCGGCTACTTCGACCAGGAGATCACCCTGGCCCGGCCGCGCAGCGTGTGGACGCACGCGGTCACCGTGACCGCGGGGGACTTCGCCGGCGGCGCGGGCGACGACCTGGTGGTCCGCTGGGCCGACGGTGAGCTGACCCTGTACCCGGACGTCAACGAGACCGGCCTGCACGGCGAGATCCAGCTGCAGCCGCCGAACGGCCTGTGGACGCACGCCAAGTCCATCACCGCCGGCAGCTTCACGAACGACAGTGCCGACACGGACGACCTGGTCGTCGGCTGGGACGACGGCGAGCTCACGCTCTACCAGAACGTCGACGGCGCGGGCCTGCACGCGGAGACCCAGCTCGCCGCACCGGGCGGCGACTGGTCGCACGCCGTGACGGTGACCTCGGGTGACTTCACCGGCAACGACAACTACGACCTCATGGTCCGCTGGGTGGACGGCGAGGTGACCCTGTACCCGGACGTCGACGAGGACGGTCTGCACGGCGAGCACCGGATGCAGCCGCCGAACGACCTCTGGAAGCACGCCGTGGTGATCTCCGCGGGGAGCTTCAACTCGAACGGCTGGCCGGACGATCTGATCGTGCGCTGGGTGGACGGCGAGCTCGGCATGCACACCGACACGGACGAGGCGGGCCTCCACGCGGAGGTCACGTTGGTCGATCCTCCGCTGTAGAACGCCGCTTCCGAGGTGCTCGCCGTGCTCAACGGCGGTGAGCGAACTCCCCGCCCACGAGCGTGGCGAGCACCTCGACGTCCGCGATCTTCGACGCCTCACGAGGGTCTTCGGCCAGCACGACGAAGTCGGCGAGCTTGCCGGGCGTCACGCTCCCCAGCAGGTGCTCCATCCGGCACGCGTAGGCCCCGCCCAGCGTGTACGCGGTCAGGGCTTCCTCGACGGACACGGCCTCGTCAGGTCCGACGGCCCGCCCACCGGAGGAGGTGCGCGACACCATGAACTCGATGCCCCGCAACGGAGCCCCGTCCACCACCGGCCGGTCAGAGCTGCCGGCGACGGTGATGCCGTGGTCGAGGAACGCCCGCCCGCGGTACATCCACGGCGCCCGAGCCGCGCCCATGATCTCGGCGTAGTCGTCGCCGTACGCCCACAGGAACGCGGGCTGGACAACGGGGATCAGGCCCAGCGCGGCGATGCGCTCCACCTGGTCCGGCCGCACGAGCCCGCAGTGCTCGATCCGGTGCCGGGCGTCCGGCCGGGGCAGCAACGCCTGCGCCTCGGCCACCGCGGCCAGGGCGAAGTCGACGGCACGGTCACCGATCGCGTGGATCGCGAGCTGCCACCCCGCGCGGTGCCCGTCGAGGATGTGCGCCCGCATGACGTCGGGATCGTCCTGCAGCTGCCCGATGTTCGCCGTGCCCTCGTACGGGGCGGTCAGCGCGGCGGTGCGCGCCATCATCCCGCCGTCGGTCCACAGCTTCAGCGCGCCCAGCGAGAGAAACGGGTCGCCGAAGCCGGTGTGCAGCCCGAGGTCGATGGCGCGCCCGATGCCGTCCGCGGGGTGCGCGCCGACGGGGTGCAACGCCGTCGCGGACACCATGAGCTGCACCCGGACCGGCAGCCGGGCCCGCTGGTAGGCGGCGATCTCCACGGGCGTGCTGCCGATGAGCCCGGTACCCACGCCCGCCTCGGCGCACAGGGTCACGCCCTCGGACAGCACCTGCGCCGCCGAGGCCCGCAGGTCCTCCACGACCTCGTCGATCGAGTACGGCAGCCGCAGCGACCGCGCGGCGAGCTGGTCCCCCTCGGTCAGCCAGCCGTCGGAGGTGATGCCGGGAAGTTCCTTCAACACCACCGAGTTCACCACGCACGCGTGGCCGGAGAGATCGGCGACGTAGATCTTCCGGCCGCGGCTGACCTGGTCCAGGTCGGTCGCGGTCAACGGCAGCGCGCGCCGGTCGTAGCCGGACGCCTCCACCCACTCGCCGTCCGGTGCCGCGTCCAGCAGCGCGAGCAGCTCCGCCACCGACGTGCACCCGGACACGTCGACGGTGCGGCGGGACCGGCCGTTCCAGGCGAGGTGCGTGTGCGCGTCGACGAAGCCCGGCAGCACGGCGGCTCCGCCGAGGTCGACGGTCTCGCGCGCCGGCAGGTCGGCGACCTCGTCGTCCAGGCCGGCGATCCGGCCCTGCCACACGCCGATCGTGGTCGCGGACGGGCGCGCCGGGTCCATCGTGAGGACCCGGCAGCCGGTCAGCTTCAGGTCGAGGATCACGCCGAGGCGAGCACTCGTGAGGTGGTGTTGGTGAGCACGGAGTCGAGGATCTCACCCGAGCGCACCGCGACGTTGGACAACAGCGACGACGTGATGCCGTGCGTGTGCTCGGTGCCGCCCTGCAGGTACAGGCCGCCGCGCAGCGACGTGACCAGCCGGTAGTCGCGCGCCACGGCGAAGCGGCCCGCGTCGTCGCGGGTGCAGGTGGCCGCCAGCGAGCCCAGCAGGCGGGTGGGGTCGGCCTCCCGGTAGCCGGTGGCGAGGACGACGACGTCCGCGTCCAGCACCTCCAGCGCGCCGGTGGCGAGCGAGCGCACGACGGCCCGCGCGCCGGTGCCGGTCTCGGTGACCGCGTCGAGGCGGCAGACGTTGAGGAACCGCAGGCGTTCGCGGCCGAGCACCTTCTCGCGGTACGCGGTGCGGTAGAGCTGGTCGATGAGGTCCGTGTCGACGACCGAGTAGTTCGTGTTGCGGTGGTACGCCATCAGCCGCTCTTTGAACGCGTCCGGCGACGAGTAGTAGGTGTCGACCGCGGCCGGGTCGAAGATCCGGTTCGCGAACGAGCTGTCGTCGGCGGGGCTGAAGCCGTAGCGGGAGAACACCGAGCAGACCTCGGCGGCCGGGAACTCGCGGTGCAGGTACGCCACGGCCTCCGCGGCGCTCTGGCCGGCGCCGACCACGACGACGCGCTTCGGGGCGGTGAGCGACGAGACGCGGTGCAGCAGCTGGCTGTTGTGCCACACGTGGTCCGACAGCGCGACACCGTCGGGGACCTCGGGCACGAGTCCGGTCGCGAACACCAGGTTGCGCGCGCGGTACCGCTCACCGGAGGCCGTGACCACCTCGAACAGGTCGTCCGCGAGCGCCGAGACGGACACCACGTCCGACTCGTAGGCGACGAGGTCGTCGACCTGGGCTGCGGCCCACTCGAAGTAGTCGTGGAACTCGACGCGCAGCGGGAACAGGTTCTTGTGGTTGACGAAGTCGATCAACCTGCCGCGTTCCTGGAGGTAGCACAGGAAGCTGAAGCGGCTGACCGGGTTCCGCATCGTCACCAGGTCCTTGAGGAACGAGACCTGCATGGTGGCGTCTTCCAGCAACATGCCCCGGTGCCAGCCGAACGTCTGCTGACGTTCCAGGAACACCGCGGTGACCGGGGTCTCGGCGTGCTCGTTGTGCTCGGTCAGAGCGATCGCGAGCGCCAGGTTCGAGGGGCCGAACCCGATGCCGACGAGGTCGTAGATCGGAACCATGATTCCCGAACTTAGGGCAGCCTAAGCTAAATAACAAGCCCAGAGTTAGGTTAGCCTGACCGTACCCGACGCCTACCTGAAAGGGGCACCCCCATGCGGGTCGTCATGTTCGGCTACCAGACCTGGGGCCACCGCACGCTGCAGGCTCTGCTGGACTCCGAGCACGAGGTCGTGCTGGTGGTGACCCACCCCGACGGCTACGAGACCATCTGGAACGACTCGGTCGCCGAGCTGGCCGCGGCGCACGGCGTCGAGGTCGTGGTCCGCGAGCGCCCCGACGACCAGGAGCTGCTGACCAAGCTCAAGGAGGTCGAGCCGGACGTCATCGTCGCGACGAACTGGCGGACCTGGATCCCGCCGCAGGTCTTCACGCTCCCCAAGCACGGCACGCTGAACGTGCACGACTCGCTGCTGCCGTCCTACGCGGGTTTCTCGCCGTTGATCTGGGCGCTGATCAACGACGAGAAGGAGGTCGGCGTCACCGCGCACATGATGGACGACACGCTCGACGCAGGCGACGTCGTGCTGCAGCGGTCCGTCCCGGTCGGCCCGCGCGACACGACCGCGATCCTGTTCGAGAAGACGCTGGCGCTGTTCGGGCCGATCACCGTCGACGGGCTGAACGAGATCGCGTCCGGGAGGACGGACTTCGCCGAGCAGGACCGGTCGAAGGCGAGCTTCTTCCACAAGCGCGCACCCGAGGACTACCGCGTCGACTTCACCTGGAGCGCCGAGGAGCTGGACCGGCTCGTGCGGGCGCAGTGCGCGCCGTACCCGAGCGCGTTCTGCTTCCACAAGGGCCAGCGGCTCGAGATCGTCGAGGCGGACGTGTCCGCGGCCGTCTACGGCGGCACGCCGGGCCGGATCTTCTACCGCGAGGGCGACGGCGTCGCGATCGTCGCGGGCGCCGAGGCACGCCGCGGCCGGAGCCGCGCGTTGCTCGTGAAGCGCGTCCGGACGGCCGATGGTGTTGAACTCCCCGCGCAGGAGTACTTCACCCACATGGGCGGATACCTCACCTCCCGCCCGTGACGAAGAGGAAAGGTCTAGAGTCCCCCGCGTGAAATTTGGGGTACTCGGTTCCCTCGAAGTGATGGATGACGAGGGAAGACCCATCGCGCTGCGTGGGCGGCACCAGCGGACGTTGCTGGCGGTGCTGCTCATGCGCGCGGGTCAGCAGGTGTCCGTGGACCACCTCATCGACGCGTTGTGGGAAGGCAGGCCACCCAAGTCGTACCTGTCCAACCTGCACACCTACCTGTCCCGGCTGCGGGAACGGCTCGACGTCAGAATCGAGCACCACGACGGCCGGTACAAGCTCGAGGTGGACAACGTTGACTCGCTCGACCTCCAGGCGTTCGAGGAACACGCGCGCGCCGGGCGTGAAGCCGCACGTCAGCACGACGCGGCCAGGGCGATCGCGCACTTCCGGACGGCGCTGTCGCTGTGGCGCGGCCGTCCGCTCGCGGACCTGACGGTTCCCGCGCTCGAGCCGGAGATCGTGCGGCTCGAGGACATCAGGCTGAACCTGGTCGAGGACCGGGTCGACCTGGAGCTCGCCGTCGGGCACCACGCGGAGGTCGTCGACGAGCTGGGCGTGCTGGTCGCGCAGCACCCGCTGCGGGAACGGCTGGCGGGCCAGCTGATGCTCGCGCTGTGCGCGACGGGCAGGCAGGCCGACGCGCTCGCCGTGTTCCGCGCGACCCGCAACACGCTCGTCGACGCGCTCGGCGTCGAGCCGGGCGCGGACCTGCAGCGCGTCCACGAGCAGGTGCTGCGCGGCGACGACACGTTCCCGGTGTGCCAGCTGCCGCCGGACACGCCGGACTTCACCGGCCGCCGCGACGAGATCGACGCCGCCTCGGGCGCCCTGCTCACGCGCGCGACCGTGCCGGTCGTCGTGCTGAGCGGTGAGCCGGGTGTCGGCAAGTCCGCGCTCGCCGTGCACGTGGCGCACCAGGTGCGCGCGGAGTTCCCCGACGGCCAGCTGTTCGCGCACCTCGCGGGCAAGGACGTCGGCGAGATCCTGGCGACGTTGCTGCGCGCGGCCGGGTGTTCCGGTGCCGCGATCCCCGAGCTCGTCGAGGAACGCGCCGCCGCGCTGCGGTCGCGGCTCGCGGACCGGCGGGTGCTGCTCGTGCTGGACGACGCGGCGAGCATCGCGCAGGTGCGCGACCTCGTCCCCGGCACGCCGGGCTGCGCGGTGCTGGTGACGAGCCGCAAGCGGCTCAGCGGACTGCCCGGCGCGCGGGTCTTCCGGATCACGCCGCTCTCCCACGACGACGCGCGCATGCTGCTCGCGCGCGTGACGTCCAGCAGCCGGGTCGCGTCCGAGGCATCGGCCGCGGACCGGATCGCGACGATGTGCGGCAACCTGCCGCTGGCGCTGCGCATCGCGGCGACGCGCCTGTCCGCGCGGCCGCACCTGTCGCTGCGCTACCTCGCCGACCGGATGGACGACGAGCGCAAGCGGCTCGACGAGCTGTCCGTCGGCGAGCTGCAGGTGCGGGCGAGCCTCTCGCTGAGCTACGACGCGCTGAGCCCGTTGGCGCGCAAGGCGTTCCGCAGGCTCGGCATGCTGTGGCAGTGCTCGATCCCGACGTGGATGGTGGCGGCGCTGCTGGAGGTCGACGACGCGGACGGTGTCGTCGAGGAGCTGGTCGAGGCGTCGCTGCTGGAGGCGACCGGCGAGCTCCACCACCGGATGCACGACCTGCTCCGCCTGTACGGCCGGGAGCACGCCGACTCCGACGACCACGGCGCCGAGCGCTCGCTGGTGCGGGTCGCGCTCGCGCTGACCGACGCCGCGGCCCGCAAGGTGCCGCGCACACTGCTGATCGCGCGGCTCGCCGATCAGGTGGAGCCGGTGCCGTTCACCGCCAGCCTGCCCGCCGACCAGGCGAACCTGATCGCCATCGCCGAGCTGGCCCGTCACCGCGGCTGGCCGGAGGCCGGGCTGCTGATGGAGCGGGTCAGCGTGCTGCTGTGGCACGACAGCGCGTGGAACGAGCTCGCCGCGCTGCACGACGGCGTCGACGAGCCGGTCTCGCGCTACTCGATCGCGCTGATCCACTACGCGCGCGGCCGGTACGACGAGGCGGAGGCCGGTTTCGCGGAGTGCGAGTCGTCGCTCGACGACCAGGGCAAGGCGTGCGCGCTGCTGGGCCTGGCGCAGGTCGCCGCGGTCCGCGGCGACCACGAGCGGGCGCTGGCGATGGCCGACGACGCGTCCGTCCACTTCGGAGGGACCAACGACCGCCACGGCCAGGCTTCCGCGTTGCGGATGGCGGCCATCGCGGCGGGCAGGCTGGGCCGGTTCGAGGAGTCCCTCGACCGCAGCCGCACCGCGCTGGAGCTGGCCCGCGACCTGGAGCCGGGACACACGGCCCTCGCGTTCGCCGAGGTGGCGCTGAGCCACCTGTTCCGGTTCGACCTGGACAGCGCGCGCACCGCGCGCTCGGAGGCGATCGCACTGCTCGGCGAGCACGCGAACCCGTTGCACGATCTGGGAATCGTCGACGAGCCCGGCGACGCCGAGGATTCGGAGACCACCATCACCAAGCGCATCCTGCTCGGTCTCGCGGGCGGGGGCTGGCACGGCATCGACAACGCGTGACAGCCCCGCCCGGCGGGGGCTCACCGCTTGGATGCCTTGCGGGCAGCGGCGTAGTTGTTGACCGCGGGCAGCCAGATCAGGATGGCCGCGACCAGTCCGACCACGAGGCTGATGGCACCACCGGCCTTGGTGACGGTCGGCGCCATGTCGCGCAGCACGACGAACCACGCCAGCCCGGACAGCGGCAGCACGACGGTGAAGAACACCCGGCCGCCGAGGCCACCGTTGCGCAGCAGCAGCGCCGCGATCAGCATGAGGCCGCAGCAGAACACGACGAGCCCGGCGCGGACCGCCAGCTTCTGGTACGCGTCGGCGAAGATCTCGTCGAACGCGGCGTTGCCGATGTCCTCAGGCGTGAAGCCGAGCTCGCCACCCATGGTCTCGACAGCCAGCTCGGCGACCATCTTCTTGCCACCGATGAAGATGGCGATCGCACCGCCGATGCCGGCGAGCGCGGACAGCAGCGAGGCGAAGAACCCGGCGGTCAACACCCCCGGACGCTTGACGGGAGCGGGGGCGGCCTGGGTATAAGGGATAGCGGACACTTTTCTCCTCGTGAGGGTCATGCTTTCGGGGTTGACGGGCGGCAATCTTTCGCATCGACGCCACACCGCCACCACACGGAAGGCCCCTGGTGATCACCCCGTGATCCGCATCGCTGATCATTGGGCGCATGAATCGTGCCGCGGTGACGAGCCTCCTCGTGTTCCTGCTGCTCGTCGGGCTGGCCTGGTACCTCAGCGACCTGCAGTCCACCCCGCCGCCGGCCCCGACCGGAACCGGCAGCGCTGAGCTCTCGACGCTGACCATCGCCCCCGAGGGCAAGATGGCGGGCTACAGCCGCGACCGCTTCCCGCACTGGAGCTCACAGGGAAACTCCTGCGACACCAGGGAGATCGTGCTCCAGCGCCAGGGCGCGGACGTCCGCACCGACAAGAGCTGCAAGGCCACCGCAGGCAAGTGGACCAGCCCCTACGACGCCGTGGTGGTGACCGACGCGGGCGACGTGGACATCGACCACACCGTGCCCCTGGCCGAAGCCTGGCGCTCGGGCGCCGACAAGTGGACCGACGACGACCGCGCCAAGTTCGCCAACGACCTGGGCGGCATCCAGCTGCTGGCGACAACCGCTGCCAGCAACAGGTCCAAGGGCGACCAGGACCCCGGCAAGTGGAAGCCGCCGGTGCGGTCCTACTGGTGCACCTACGCCACGCACTGGGTGCAGGTGAAGAACACCTACAAGCTCACCATCGACCAGGCCGAGCACGACGCACTGGCGAGCATGCTCGCCGCCTGCTGACTCCACTTGCCCGCCGACACCGCCGCCCTGCTGGCGAGCGTCGGCCCGCTCGGTGTGAGTCGGACTGACTCGGGCGCTGATCCGCTGGGGTGCTGGGCTCGCCAGGGGCACAGCGGTGCGCGCACACGGCGCAGGTTTCGGCGTGTCGACGTGCCGGGTCGCCTGCTGGGCCTCGGCCGCGCTCAGGCAGGCGTCCCCCGCACGTGAGAACCCCCCGATCCATGCTCTCAGCCAGCACCGACAACTCCGCGCCCGCAGAAGCGGAGGCGGGCAAAGCGAGAACCGGCAGGTGCGTGGCGGGCACGACGGCACCGCCAAAACCGGCGCGAACAAGGCCAGCACCGCCCAATCGGCAGATCCCAAGTGAGCACCGACCCAACCGGCACGCACCAAGGGAGCTCCAGCGAACCGGCGGGCACCAAGAGAGCACCAGCGAACCGGCAGATACCAAGAGAGCACCGCCAAAACCGGCAGATACCAAGGGAGCCCGACGAAACCGGCAGGTACCAAAAGAAAAGAGCGCCCGCCGCACCGCCAACCCCCGCCCTGCCCCCCGCGCGCGGCCCCCGCCCACCACCCGGCGGCCGAACGATCCCACGCATCCGAAGGGCCGGGGGTGGGGAGGTCCTCGCTGATCAGGCGCAGCCTTGCCGCGACCGTGAGGTGATCAGCGAGGCCCCCCCACCCCACCCCGAAACACCCAAGACTCAGCTACTGCAACCGGAAAACAGCACTCAACGACGCCAACTGGGACACGATGTCGGCGTGCACCTCAGTCCGCCGAACCCAGGCCGCAGACCCGGACGACGCAGACGGCACGGCCCCGAGCGGGTTCACCGGATCATCCACGCCGTACTCGAGCCGATACGCCACGAGCGCAACGGCGGCCCGTAGCCAAGGAGCCGGGTCGGGCGTGGTGATCTCGCCGACGCCAACGCGGAACCACACCGGCATCCTCAACGAAGCACCCAGCGCCGAGGAGACCCGCGCGGCGGCGAAGTCCTGCATCTCGGCGCGCGCCTTGTCGCCGGCCACCACGGCTTCCTGGCGCCAGTCCTCGGTGGACGCGTCCTCGTCGGCGGCGAGCCGGTCGGATGCCGACGCGAAGCTCGCCTCGGAGGCGCCGATCTGCCACTCGAGCTGACGGGCCTCGTGGTCGAGGTGGTCGCGCTCGTAGCGGGACACGCCGCGGCCGCCGAGCTTGGCGCGCAGTGCCGCGAGGCGGCTCTTCATGCCCTCGAACTCCGCGACCTCCTGGCGCAGCGCCACCCGCACCTTCTCGGCCAGCAGCTCCTGCTCGGCGTCCCACGCCGCGCGCAGCGCGGACACGAGGGCGGCGCACTCGTCGACCGAGTCCAGCGCGGCGACGTCGCCGTCGCCCGCTCCGGACAGCCGTCGTTCGAGCACGACCAGGCGCGCGGTGACGCGCGAGAGCTCGTCGGCCAGCTGGGCGACGTGACTGATCAGGGTGGCGACCTTCGGCTCGACCGCGTCGAGCCGTTCCTTCTCCGTTGGCACGCCACCAGCGAACCCCACGAAAGCGGCGTTCCGGGTGTTGATCAACAAAACCACGCGGACGTGAGAGCGGATCCGCCCGCACAGGGCAGTCGATCATCACGCACGGTCACGGCCCCATGTGAACTGCGCCAAAACGAGGTATGAATACAAAATGACGACCTCGATGAACGAGACCGAACGCAAATATGAGGCCGCCTCCGGCACGAACCTGCCCGAGCTGAGTCACGTGCCGGGCGTGGCCGCCGAGGCCGGTCCGGAGCAGCTCGATCTCGAAGCCGTCTACTTCGACACCGACGATCTCCGCCTGGCCAGGGCGGGCCTGACGCTGCGCAGGCGCACCGGTGGCGACGACGCCGGCTGGCACCTCAAGCTGCCCAAGGTCAACGACACGCGCGAGGAGCTGAGGCTGCCGCTCGGGCGCGCCACGAAGAAGCCGCCGAAGGACCTGGCGAGCCTCGTGCGCGTGCACACCCGCGGCGCCGACCTCGGGCCGGTCGCCCAGATCCACACCAGCCGCAAGCGCTGGCAGCTCGTCGACAGCGACGGCCAGCTGCTCGTCGAGGTCGTCGACGACGTCGTCACCGCGCAGACCATGGGCTCGTCGACCACGATCAACACGTGGCGCGAGATCGAGGTCGAGCTCGGTGAGAGCGGCACGCCCGACCTGCTCGACACGGTCGAGGAGCGGCTCGGCGACGCGGGCATCCACCGGTCCAGCTCGTCGTCGAAGCTCGCGCAGCTCCTCGGCGACCGCATCGGCGAGAAGCCGAAGACGCCCAAGGCCGGCCGGAAGGCCACGGCAGGCGACGTCGTGCTGGCGTACCTGCACGAGCAGACCGCCGCGCTCAAGCACCACGACCCACGGGTGCGCCGCCAGGAGCACGACGCCGTGCATCAGATGCGCATCGCGACCCGGCGGATGCGCAGCGCGCTGCAGGCGTTCGGCAAGGTCGTCGACCGCGACCGCACGCGAGAGCTGACCGACGAGCTCAAGTGGGTCTCGAACGCGCTCGGGCAGTCGCGCGACCTCGAGGTGCTGCGGATGCGGTTCGAGGACGCGATGCACGAGCTGGAGCCGGAGATCGTGCTCGGCGACGTCGCGGCCCGCCTCACCCGGTACTTCGCCCCGCTGGAGGCCAAGGCGCACAAGGACTCCATCGCCGCGCTGGACAGCCCGAGGTACTTCGAGCTCCTCGACGGGATCGACCGGCTCCTCGCCGACCCGCCTCTCACCGAGCTGGCGGGCGAGCCGGCCAGGGACGTGCTCCCCGGCCTGATCACGAAGGCGTACCGGCGGCTGGAGGAACGCACCGAGCACGCGCTCGAACTGGACGCGGGCAACGACCGCGACCTCGCGCTGCACGACTGCCGCAAGTCCGCCAAGCGCCTGCGGTACGCCACCGAGGTGTCCGGCCCGGTGTTCGGCAAGGCCGCGAAGTCCTACCGCAAGCAGGCCAAGGAGGTGCAGACGCTGCTCGGCGAGCACCAGGACGCCTACGTGGCCCGACCGGTGCTGCGGCACCTCGGCGCCGGCGACGAGAACGGGTTCACGTTCGGCGTGCTGCACGGCCGCGAGACAGCGATCATGCGGCGGACGGAGGAGCGCTACCCGAAGCTGTGGGCGAACCTCGGGAAACCGAAGTTCTGACGATTGGTTCAGACCTTGACAGCCTCAACCGGGGCTGAAACCGTTGCCTCTCCGCCGCCGCCCGGTTTCGCCCTGGCCAGGAGGATGGCAGTGGTCACAAAGAGAGTGCGGACCGCACTCGTCGCACTGGTGCTCGGAGCTAGCGGAATGGTCGTCGGAACGGCGGACGCCGCCCCGAATTCGTCGTTGCAGGAGCTCGTCCCCGCCACTGTCGAGGTGCAGCCGCGCACCGACATCACGTTCACCCTCGGTGCCGCTGCCAAGATCCAGGCAGGCGCGCCGGAAGCGGTGAAGCCCGCCGAGTACCTGGCCGGGATCCTGCGCCCCTCCACGGGTTTCGCGCTGCCGGTCGAGCAGGGCGTCTCCGCCGAGGGTGTCGTGCTGCTGATCGGCGCGGACGCCCGCGTCGGTGACCACGGCTACCAGCTCGACGTGACGCCGAAGAACGTCGTGATCCGCGCCAAGACGGCGTCCGGCCTCTTCTCCGGCGTGCAGACGCTGCGCCAGCTGCTGCCGGCGAAGGTCGAGGCGAAGACGAAGCAGGCCGGTCCGTGGACCGTGCCGGGCGCGAGCATCGTCGACTACCCGCGGTTCGCCCACCGCGGCGCGATGCTCGACGTCGCGCGCCACTTCTTCACCGTCGACCAGGTCAAGCGCTACATCGACCAGATCGCCGCGTTCAAGATCAACTACTTCCACCTGCACCTCGCGGACGACCAGGGCTGGCGGATCGAGATCAAGAGCTGGCCGGAGCTGACCAAGATCGGTGGCAGCACCGAGGTCGGCGGCCGCAAGGGCCAGTTCTGGTACTCGCAGGCGCAGTACAAGGACCTGGTGTCCTACGCGCAGGACCGCAACATCACGATCATCCCCGAGATCGACATGCCGGGTCACACGAACGCCGCGCTCGCGTCGTACGCCGAGCTGAACTGCGACGGCAAGAAGCGCCCGCTCTACACCGGCACGGACGTCGGCTTCAGCTCGCTGTGCATCGCCAAGGACATCACCTACAAGTTCGTCGACGACGTCGTGCGCGAGATCTCCGCGATCACGCCCGGCCCGTACTTCCACATCGGCGGCGACGAGGCGCTGTCGACGCCGGACGCGGACTTCGCGAAGTTCATGGGCAAGGTGCTGCCGATCGTCGCCAAGCACGGCAAGACGACCGCGGGCTGGCACGAGTTCATCAAGACCACCAAGGACATCACGGCCGTCCCGCAGTACTGGGGCACCACGACGTCCAACGCCGACGTGGCCGCGGCGGCCAAGCGCGGCAACAAGGTGGTCATGTCGCCGGCGAACAAGATCTACCTCGACATGAAGTACAACAAGAACACGAAGCTCGGCCTCAACTGGGCGGGCTACATCGAGGTCAAGGACGCCTACAGCTGGAACCCCGGCTCGTACCTCAGCGGGGTCGGCGAGAACGCAGTGCGCGGCGTCGAGGCTCCACTGTGGACGGAGACCATCAAGACGTCCGCGGACATCGAGTACATGGCGTTCCCGCGCCTGCCGGTCGCGGCCGAGCTGGGCTGGTCGCCGTCGTCCGCGCTGAACTGGGGCCAGTTCGCGCCCCGACTGGGCGCGTTCGGTCCGCGTTTCAAGATCCAGGGCATCAACTACTACGCCTCACCGCAGGTGCCCTGGCAGAAGTGATTTTGAAGGCCGCGCCGGGTCCCCCCTGCCCCATGGGGACCCGGCGCGGGTCTCACTGCGGCGCTAGAAGAAGCCTTGAGCCTGGTCCGAGTAGCTCACCAGCAGGTGCTTGGTCTGCTGGTAGTCGGACAGCACGGCGCTGTCGGCCGGGTAGGCGTGGTAGTTGTTCACCCACACCCGGTCGGCCTGGATCTCGCGTCCCGCCCGGTGGGCGAGGTTCCCGTCGCGGCACCACACACCGGCGCCGAGCCCGCGCCGCGTGTCGTTGGCGATCTTGATGGCGTCGTCGAAGTCGTCGAACCGGGTGACCGCGACGACGGGCCCCAGGATGTCCTCCTGGAAGATCCGCATCTTGTTGTCGCCCTCGAAGATCGTCGGCGTGACGTAGAAGCCGCCGGAGAACTCGAACGCCTCGCCGCCCGCGATGAGCCGGGCACCTTCGCGCTTGCCGACCTCGACGTACCGCAGCACCCGGTCGCGCTGCGCGCGGCTGACCTGAGCGCCGATCATGGTGTCCGTGTCGAGCGGGTCGCCCTGCCGGATGTTCCGCGTCCGCAGCGTGGCCGCGTGCAGGAACTGCTCGTACATCGCCGTCTGGATCAACGCGCGCGACGGAGCGGTGCACACCTCGCCCTGGTTGAGCGCGAACATCGCGAAACCCTCGAGCGCTTTGTCGAAGAAAGCGTCCCGTTGGGACGCGACATCGGCGAAGAAAATGTTGGGGCTCTTCCCAGCCAACAAAGTCTCTTCACCCGATCCGGTCACGACGTTCACCACACCGGGCGGCAGCAGATCGGCGATGAACCCCATCAGCACGTGCAGCGACGCCGGTGTCTCCTCGGCGGGCTCCAGCACGACGGTGTTGCCCGCCGCCAGCGCGGGCGCGAGCGTCCACGCGGCCATGAGCAGCGGGAAGTTCCACGGCAGGCGCTGCCGGACGACGCCGATCGGCTCGTGGAAGTGGTACGCGACGACGTCCTCGCCCGCCGGGACGAAGGCGCTCTGCTGCGCCCTGATCGCGCCCGCGTAGTGCCGGAAGTGCTCCACGACCAGCGGGATGTCGAGCGTCAGCGTCTCGCGGATCGTCTTGCCGTTGTCCCACGTCTCCGCGACGGCGAGCTCGGTGAGGTTCTCCTCGACGCGGTCGGCGATCTCGGTCAGCACGTTCGCGCGCTCGGCGGCCGACGTGCGGCCCCACGCCCGCGCGGCGCCGTGCGCGGCGTCCAGCGCGCGCTCGACGTCCTCCGGCCCACCCTTGGCGACCTCGGTGAACACCTCTCCGGTGACCGGGCTGACGATCTCCGTGTACCGCCCCGACGACGGGGGAACGTCGTCACCGCCGATGAAATGGTCGTACCGCGACCGGTACGCGACCACACTCCCCGGTTGTCCGGGTGGCGCGTACTTCGTCATTTCTCGACTCCCGCTTGAAGGCAGTTGGTGGGAAGGTGAGAAGCTACGAAGCAGAACGTTGCATGCTCGTTGCACTATCCGGATGGATCGGTGGCCCAAGACCCCGCCCACCACGCGCTGTTGCTAGGCCGACTGCGTGAGGCCGTGCTGAGTGGTACTCGCACGGCTGATGCGCCACGCTCCGTCATCTCAGCGTCGTGGCAGCGCTCACTCGCCGCGAACGTCAACCCGGACCTCCACACCGCGCCGACCGTGTTCCAGGCGGACGAGGTCGCGGACATCCGCGAGCAGCACCTGCTGCACTCCGCGCTCCCGATGCTGCGGGAGACGCTGCTCGGCTTCGGCGAGGAAGCCCGGCAGATCATGATCATCTGCGACGACGTCGGCCACATCCTCTGGTGCGAGGGATCCAAGGACGTCCGGCTAGACGCGGAGAACGTCGGACTCGGCGAGGGCACCCGCTGGTCGGAGGACGCGGCGGGCACGAACGCGATGGGCACGGCGCTCGCGGTGAACTCGACGGTCACCGTCCACTCCGCCGAGCACCTGGTGCGGACCTACCACGGCTGGACGTGCGCGGCGAGCCCCGTGCGCGACCCGGACACCGGCCGCACGATCGGCGTCGTCGACCTCAGCGGGCCGCTGGAGACCATGCACCCGGCGATGGTCGCGCTGGTCGCCGCGTCCGCGCGGCTCGCGGAGAGCCAGCTGCAGGTCCGGCTCGCGCAGCAGGACGAGTCGCTCCGGGCCCGCAACATGCGCCACCTGATCGCGTTGCGCGGCGAGCCGGGCGCCCTGCTCTCCCCCACCGGGCGGGTGCTCGTCGCCGAGCCGCACGGCCTGCTCCCGTCCAGGATGGACGTGACGTCGGACCGGATGACGCTCCCCGACGGCCGCGAAGGCGTGCTGGAGCGACTCCCCGAGGGTTACCTGCTGCGCATCCCGCGCGAGCACCGGCCGGCCAGGCTGCCCGTGCTGACGCTGTCGTTCCTGGGCACGGACCCGCCGGTGGCCGTGCTCGACGGCCGCGAGGTCCCGCTGACCCTGCGGCACGCCGAACTGCTGACCGCGCTCGCACTGCACGGTGCCGGATCAATCGGGGCCGGCTCGACCAGCGGCGGCCTGACCGCGGAGCAACTCGCACTCCGGCTGTACGGCGAGCGCGGCAACCCGACGACCGTGCGCGCCGAGATGCACCGGCTGCGCGCCCAGCTGGGCAACGTCGTGCTGAACACCCGCCCGTATCGGCTGCACGCCGAGTTGCGCGCGGACTTCCTCGCGGTGCGCCGCGCGCTGGGCAGCGGTGACGTGCGGCAGGCCGCGCTGCAGTACCGCGGCGCGTTGCTCGCGAGGTCCGAGGCGCCGGTCGTGCGCGACGAGCGGGACGACCTCGCGGCGGCCGTGCGGCGCGGCGTGCTGGCGCGGCACGACGTCGAGGGGCTGTGGCGGTTCGCGCAGACGGACTCGGGCGAGCACGACGTGGAGGTGCTGGAAGAGCTGGTCAGGCTGCTGCCGGGCAACGACGTCCGGTACGCGCTCGCGTCCGGCAGGCTGAAACGCGCTCTTCTGGACAGTTGACAAGAGTCTCACCTCCTGAATATCTTCCTCACTAAGAGACTTAGTGAGGAGAGAGTCATGCGCGTACTGGTGATCGGGGCGGGGACCGGCGGACTGTGCTTGGCCCACGGGCTGCACCGCGCCGGGGTGGACGTCACCGTGTTCGAACGCGACAGGGACCCACAACACAAACTGCTCGGGTACCGGGTCGGCATCAGCCCCGACGGCAGCAGGGCGTTAGCCGAGTGCCTGCCACCGGAGGTGTTCGCGGAGTTCGTGCGCACCTGCGCGCGGCCCATCCGGCACGTGCACATGCGGACCGAGAAGCTGAGGACGCTGCTGTCCGCGGACGTGGAGCCGGGGGACGACCCGATCCGCAGCGAGAAGTCGGTGAGCCGCACGGCGATGCGCAAGGCGTTGCTGACGGGGCTGGAGGACGTCGTCGAGTTCGACAAGACGTTCACCCGCTTCGCCCGCAACGACGACGGCACCGTCACCGCGTTCTTCGCGGACGGCACCAGCGCGACCGGCGACGTGCTGGTGGCGGCGGACGGCGCGAACTCCCGCGTGCGCAAGCAGTACCTGCCGCAGGCGCAGGTCGTGGACTCCGGTGTCACCGCGATCGCGGGCAAGGTGTGGCTGACGCCCGAGACGCGCGAGCTCGTGCCGTCCGACGCGGAGGAAGCGATCACGCTGCTGTTCGCGCCGCGCGGGGCGAACCTGATCGTCCACCACATGGTGTTCGAAGGGGAGCCGGCCGACGTGAGCTCCCCAGCGGAGGGCGCATCCAATGCTGTCGAGCCGGACTACGTCATGTGGGGTTACTCGGCGTCGCACGACAAGTTCCCGGACCTGAGCGGCGCGACGCCGGAGCGGCTGAAGCAAGCGGTGCTGGACCTGACGCCGAAGTGGCACCCGAACCTGCGCGCGCTGTTCGCGCAGGCCGATCCGGAGACCGTCTTCAAGATCGGCATCCGCACGTCGGAACCGTTCGGCGCGTGGGACTCCAGCAACGTGACGCTGCTCGGTGACGCGATCCACACCATGACGCCGGGCCGCGGCATCGGGGCCAACACGGCGCTGCGGGACGCGCAGGCGTTGTGCCGCGAGCTGGTCGCGGTGCACCGCGGCGAGGCCTCGCTGATCCCGGCGATCGCGTCGTACGAGGCGGACATGCGCGAGTACGGGTTCAGGGCGGTGCTGGAGTCGCGCGACCAGATCGACGGCAGCTCGCCGGTCCACAAGCCGGTGATCGGCCGGGTCATGCTCGCGATGTTCCGCACGTTCCTGCGCGTGACCAACGCCGTGCCCGCGTTGAAGCGAAGGTTCATGGCGAGCGAGAACGAGCTCCGCGACACGGAGGGTCAACTAGATTCGAATCATGAGGTTCTTCGCGCCGGGTGACGTGGCGGTGCGCCGCGAGGTGCTGCACGGGCAGGTCTGGTCCGAGATGCCGACCAGGGTGGTCGCCGACTCACCGGATCTGCTCGCGGTGTTCGTCGAGCCGGGCACCCGGCTCACCTACCCGCCCCACGAGCACCCGCATCCGTGGGACCGGCCGGAACGGGGTTTCTGGCGCGGCAACGGGAAGCTGATGCTGCACCGGCCCGGCGACGCGTACTCGGTCGACCTGTTCTGGCGCGGCCCGGACCGGGTGTTCAGCGACTACTACCTCAACCTCCAGGCGCCGTTCGAGCGCACGGCCGACGGGTTCGACACGCTCGATCACGCGCTGGACTGCCGGATGCACCCCGACGGCACCTGGGAGCAGCTGGATCTCGACGAGTTCGAGCGGTACGTCGCGATGGGCAAGTACTCCGCCGACGAGGCCGACGCGATCCGGCTGGAGGGCAAGAAGATCGAGGCGATGCTGTCGTCCGGCACCATCTGGTGGGACACGGCGTGGGCGGACTGGACCCCGTGAAGGTTCGTCCCCTGACCGCCTCGGCGCTCGTGTCCGAACTCCTCTCGCGGATCTCCGCGCTGCCCGGCCGGGCTCGGGTGATCATCGACGGCGCGCCGGCCGCCGCTCCCGGCTCGCTGGCCGACGCGCTGGTGGAACCGTTGCGCGCACTGGGCAGGCCGGTGATCAGGGTGTCCGCGGCGGACTTCCTGCGGCCCGCGTCCGTGCGGTTGGAGCACGGGCGCACCGACCCGCACTCCTACCGGCACGACTGGTTCGACTTCGGCGCGCTGCGGCGCGAGGTGCTGGAGTCCGGCGACAAGGTGCTGCCCACGCTGTGGAACGCCGAGACGGACCGGGCGAGCCGCGCCGAGTACGTGCCGTTCCCGGACAACGGCGTGGTGCTGCTCGACGGCACGCTGCTGCTCGACCAGTGGCTACCGGCCGAGCTGACCGTCCACCTGCACCTCTCCCCCGCCGCGCTGGCCCGCCGCACGTCCCCGGATCTGCAGTGGACGCTCCCGGCCTACGACGACTACGCACCCACTCCGGACGTCCTCATCCGCTACGACCACCCCACCCGTCCAGGCTGGGTCGTGAGTGATTAGGAGCGCTCTGGGCCTCCCGATCACTCACGACCTCTGTACGCTCGGATTCGTGATCCGACCGGAGACCAGAGCGCGCCTGCAGTTGCTGCTGGCCGTGTTCCTGCCCGGCGTGTTCGCCTTCACGTTCTTCCACAACCCCGCCGAGTTGATCGCCGCCGTGGCCGCCATGGCCGTGATCGTGCTGCTCGTGGCCCCGCGCCTGCCGCAGGCCGTACCCGCACGGGTCCACTCGGCCGCTTTGCGCGAACGCGCCGAACGCGCCGCCCAACTCCGTCTCCGCGACCCCGACGCCGCGGGCCGTCCCCGTCCACGAGCACCGGGATGCCAGGGCTGATCTCCCGCCCTCGTCCCAACTCAAGACGGAGAACCACCACCGTGTTCCACGACCTGGGCTCTGCCCTGGCCGGGCTCGGCTCGCCCGCGCTCGCCATCGTCCTGTTCACCGTGGCCGTGCGGCTGCTGCTGCACCCGCTCTACCGCGCCGCCGTGCGCGGGGAGAAGGCCAAGGCCGAGCTCGCTCCCGAGATCCGCAAGCTCAACAAGAGGTACGGCAAGGACCTGCAGAAGCTCTCGCAGGAAACCCAGAAGGTCTACAAGAAGGCCGGGGTGTCCATGTTCGCGGGCATCCTGCCGATGCTCGCCACGATCCCGTTCTTCATGGTGATGTACCGCCTGGTGACGACGCCGAACCCGTTGCTGGACGGGACTTTGTTCGGCTTCTCGCTCGGCACGCACTTCACCAGCGGCTACGCGTGGGTGTTCCTGGTGCTGTTCGCGTTGCTCGCGGTCGTGGCGTTCGTGACGGTCCGCTGGCAGAAGGCGCAGGTGGGCCCGGACGCGCCGCAGGTGCCGTTCGCGCGGTTCCTGCGGGTCCTGCCGTACGGGACGGTGCTCGTCGCCGCGTGGCTGCCGCTCGCGGCCGGGCTCTACCTGCTGACGACGACCAGCTGGACGATCGCCGAACGGGCCCTGCTCTACCGCATCCTCAGCTGAAGCTGGGCGAACAACCGGACGAGCGGGTCGTCCAGATCGAGGTCGACTCGCTTGAGCCGGTACCGCAACGTGTTCGGGTGCACGTGCAGCCGTTCCGCCGCGGCCCGCACGTCACCGAGCGCGTCGAGCCACGCCAGCAACGACTTGGCCAGCTCGGCGTCGAGCGCGTCGATGCGCGGGTCGCGGATGCGCGGGTGCTCGGCCAGCAGCGCGAGCGTTTCGCTGACCAGCACCTGCGAACGCACGTCGGCGAGCGTCGCGACGTCGGTCTCCAGGTCGCGCGACATCGCGTCGAGCACGCGGTCGGCCTCCTGCCGCGACGTGCGCGCGTCGTCCAAAGTGGACACCGTCGACCCGACGGCGGCCCGGACGGCGATGCCGAGGTGCCGTCGTGCGGTGGTGACGATCTCCCTGGTGAGGCTGAGCACCTGTGCGCCGCCCGCGAGATCCGGCAGCAGCACGTAGGTGCGCCCGCCCGCCTCGCTGACGAGTGCGCTGCGGCGGTACGCGGCCGCGTGCACGGAGATCAGGCCGGTCATCTCGGAGCGGCGCAGCTCGATCTCGGTGCGCCCGCCCTCACCGCGCAGCGCGAAAACGACCACGGCAGCGGGTTTCGCGGGGTCGGCGCCGATCTGGCCGGCGACGGTCGCGGCGTCCATCCGTCCGTCGAGCAGTGCGACGAGCAGGTTCTCGCGGAACCTGCTCGTGGGCTGGTTCCGTTGCTGGATCAGGTGCAGCGCGGTGACGCGGGCCGCGCCGAGCAACGCGCGTTCGGCCTGCTCGGCGAGCGGGGTGTCGCCCTCCTGCACCCAGATCGTGCCGAGCGGCTGGTTTCCCGCGTGGATGCCGACCGCGATGCGCTTGCGGATGCCGAGCTCGGGCCGTTCGTCGATGCGCACGACCTCCTCGCCGGAGCGCAGCAGGTTGTAGACGCCCCACTCGCGCAGCATCTTGAGGTACGGCTCGGGGCCCTGGCGGCCGAGGATCGAGAGCCTGCGCAGCTCGTCGACCTCGTCGGACGAGCGGGAGTACGCGAGCACCCGGCTCGCGGTGTCCTCGATGCTGACGATGCCGCCGGTGAGCGTGGCAATCGTTTGCGCGAGCGCGAACAGGTCGCCGAGCACCTCGCCGTCGTCGGTGGCCGTGGTGAGCACGCCGCGCGCGAGTGCTTCGAGGTGTTCCCACCGGACCTCGGGGCGCACGTTGAGCAGCGCCACCCCGGCGTCGATCGCGGCCTGCTCGAGCAACTGCGTCGACTCCTTGACCGCCACGGCCGCGGCTCCGGCCCGCCCGGCGGCCCTGATCAGCGGCAACGCGGCCCGGCCTCGGGCGCCGATGACCAGCACGAGATCACCGGGACGCACGTCGGGAGCGTCGTCCGGGTCCATGATCACGACGTCGCGGACCTCGGTCTCCAGGCCGTGCGGCACGACCTCGACCTCGACCAGCGGGTCGCCGAGTGCGATCAGGATCTGCCGGAGGCTCATGGTTGTCCGATCGTACATCCGGACTCGTGAACTTTGGCGAGTTGGACAACGGCTGGCGCTCGTCGCGGCCCTACATTTCAGGGACCGCAGACGTGAGGAGGAGTTGCCAGTGGACGCCGTGACCAGGGTTCCGTTGCCGGTGAACGAGTCGGTGCTGCTCTACGCCCCCGGTTCGCCCGAACGCGCGGAGCTGCAGGCGAAGCTGGTGGAACTCCAGAAGGAGCCGATCGAGCTCACCGCCACCATCGGTGGCGAGCAGCGCGTGGCCGGCGGCGAGCGCGTCGACGTCGTGCAGCCGCACAACCACCGCGCCGTGCTCGGCACCTTCGCCTCCGCGACGCAGCAGGACACGCAGGACGCGCTGGCCGCCGCTCGCGAGGCCGC
The DNA here is from genome assembly GCF_007845675.1 of Lentzea tibetensis. Classification (GTDB taxonomy): domain Bacteria; phylum Actinomycetota; class Actinomycetes; order Mycobacteriales; family Pseudonocardiaceae; genus Lentzea; species Lentzea tibetensis. Next base: position 95,763 of record NZ_VOBR01000005.1, read on the forward strand.
TCCCGCGTGGCGCGCGCTGTCGTACGACGACCGCGCCGCGATCCTGCTCCGCGCCGCCGACCTGCTGGCGGGCCCGTGGCGTCAGACGATCAACGCCGCCACCATGCTCGGCCAGTCCAAGACCGCGTTCCAGGCCGAGATCGACTCCGCCTGCGAGCTGATCGACTTCTGGCGCTTCAACGTGGCGTTCGGCCGCAACCTGATCGCCGAGCAGCCGATCTCCTCCCCCGGCGTGTGGAACCGCACGGACCACCGTCCGCTCGAGGGTTTCGTCTACGCGATCACGCCGTTCAACTTCACGGCCATCGCGGCGAACCTGCCGACCGCGCCCGCGCTGATGGGCAACGTGGTGCTGTGGAAGCCGTCGCCCACGCAGATGTTCTCCGCGCACCTCACCATGCGGCTGCTCGAAGAGGCCGGCCTGCCGCCGGGCGTCATCAACCTGCTGCCCGGTGACGGCATGGCCGTCTCCGAGGTCGCTCTGCAGTCGCCGGACCTCGCGGGCATCCACTTCACCGGTTCCACCGCGACGTTCCAGAAGCTGTGGGGCCAGGTCGGCGCGAACATCGCGTCCTACAAGTCGTACCCGCGCATCGTCGGCGAGACCGGCGGCAAGGACTTCGTGCTGGCGCACCCGTCGGCCGACCCTGACGTGCTGCGCGTCGCCTTGATCCGCGGTGCTTTCGAGTACCAGGGCCAGAAGTGCTCCGCCGCGTCCCGCGCGTACGTGCCGCGTTCGGTGTGGAACGTGATCAAGGACCAGCTGGTGGCCGAGGTCGAGGCGCTGACCTACGGCGACGTCACGGACTTCTCGAACTTCGGTGGCGCGGTCATCGACCGCCGCTCGTTCGACAAGCTCTCGGGCGTGCTCACCGCGGCGCGCGCCGACTCGTCGCTGGAGATCGTCGCCGGCGGCACCGCCGACGACTCGGACGGCTTCTTCGTGCGGCCGACCGTGATCGTGGGTTCCGACCCGGCCCACTCCGTGTTCACCACCGAGTTCTTCGGCCCGGTGCTCGCGGTCCACGTGTTCGACGACGCCGACTACGACCAGGTGCTGCGCCAGATGGAGAGCGCGACGGCCTACGGCCTGACCGGCTCGATCATCGCCCGCGACCGGCAGGCCGTGGCGCACGCGCAGAACGAGCTCCGCTTCGCGGCGGGCAACTTCTACGTCAACGACAAGCCGACCGGTGCGGTCGTCGGCCAGCAGCCGTTCGGCGGCGGTCGCGCGTCCGGCACGAACGACAAGGCGGGTTCCATCCACAACCTGCTGCGCTGGGTCAGCCCGCGCTCCATCAAGGAGACGTTCGTGGCCCCCACCTCCCACCTCCACCCGCACCAGGGCTGATCGCCCTTGACGAGGGGAGCTTTCTTCAATCACGAGTTGAGGAAAGCTCCCCTCGTCAACCACACCGTCAGGACGTGAACCATGCTTCGCAGCACCCTGCTCGCGGCGGCGCGTAGTCCGCACGCCCGCAAGATCGTGGAGAGCACCCCGCTGACCCGGCCCGTCGTCGAGCGCTTCGTCGCCGGTGACGACGTGGACGCCGCGATCCGCGCGACCGCGGAGGTCGTCGCGGACGGCCGTCTCGTGACGCTCGACCACCTCGGCGAGGACACCACGGACGAGTCGCAGGCGACCGCGACGGTCGACGCGTACCTGAACCTGTTGGGGCGTCTGGACTCGCACGGCCTCACGCAGGGTGCCGAGGTGTCGGTCAAGCTGTCCGCGGTGGGCCAGTCCCTGCCGGTCGACGGCGAGAAGATCGCGCTGGAGAACGCGCGGCGCATCTGTTCCGCCGCCGCTGTCGTGGGCACGACGGTGACGCTGGACATGGAGGACCACACCACCACCGACTCGACGCTGGGCATCCTGCGCGACCTGCGCGTGGACTTCCCGTGGGTCGGCGCGGTGCTGCAGGCCTACCTGCACCGCACCGAGCAGGACTGCCGCGACCTCGCGCACGCCGGTTCCCGCGTGCGGCTGTGCAAGGGCGCCTACCAGGAGCCCGCTTCCGTTGCCTACCAGGACAAGGCGGACGTCGACCTGTCGTACGTGCGCTGCCTCAAGGTCCTGATGGCGGGCGAGGGCTACCCGATGGTCGCCTCGCACGACCCGCGCCTGATCGGCATCGCGGCCGAGCTGGCGCGCGGCCGTGCGCTCGACTCGTACGAGTTCCAGATGCTGTACGGCATCCGGCCCGACGAGCAGCGCCGCATCGCCGCCGAGGGCAACCGCATGCGCGTGTACGTGCCCTACGGCGACGAGTGGTACGGCTACTTCATGCGCCGCCTCGCGGAGCGCCCGGCGAACGTCGCGTTCTTCATGCGCTCGCTGCTGACGACGAGCTGACCAGCTCCTCCAGCCGTTTCTGGGCCGCATGGCGGTCGTCGAACGCGTCGATCACGGCGTCGACGGCCGCCAGCGCCAGTTCCAGCTTGTCCGGCTCGCCACCGATGTCGCGCGTGATCAGCACGGCGCGGTGGGCGAGCACGAGCGCGTTGTCCAGATCGTGCTTGGTCTCCGCGCACAGTCGCCCGTAGACGGCCAGCGTGTCCGCGTACGCGGCGTGGGTGTCCAGTTCGGACTGCGGCAGCGCCATGTGCCACAGCACGACCGCGAGGTGCGCGGTGTTGCGCGACTCGTCGAACCGTTCCGCGGCGCGCAGGTTCAGCGAGAGCTGTTGCAGCGCCAGGATGTACGCCAGCGGGCCGGACTGGTTGCGCGGAGCCGTGGTGCGCCAGATGTCGACGACCTGCTCGATCACCGCGATCGAGAGGTCGTGGTGGTCCAGCTGCGACAGCGCGCGGCCGAGCGAGTGCAGTGACATCGCGAGGTCCGCGCCGAACGCCATGACCAGCTGGAGCGGCAGCCTGGCGCAGAGGTCCAGCATCTCGCGCACGTGCTCGTCGACCGCTTTGCCGGTGACCACCAGCTGTTCGGAGTGCGCGGCCAGTGCCCGCGCGAGGTTCACCTGGTGGTGCACGGGATTCGTGCGCGCCAGCTCCCGGTACAGCTCGACGCTCTCCGCCGCGGCGGCCCGTTCGACCGCGCGGTCCCCCGCCACGTCGACGAGGTTGAGCAGCGCGGCGGCGAGTCCCGCGCGGCCGGCCGCGTCGACGGCCAGCTTCCGCCACAGCACCACGGACTCCTGCGCGGCGAACGGCGCCTCGTCGTACCGGCCGAGGCCGTCGAGCAGCTGGCTGTGCCGCAGCAGCGCGTCCGCGAGCTCCCTGGTGAACTCGGGGTTCGCCGCGGTGAGCCTGCGGAACACGACGATCGACTCCTCGACCGCCTCCGCGGCGCGCTCGGGCCGTCCGAAGTCGGCGATCATCCCGCCGCACGCGGCCAGGTTGCGGGCCAGCTCCGGCTCGTACCTCGGGTCGTCGCGAGCGATCTCCCGCCAGTTGACCAGGGACCAGTGCATCGCGTCCGCGGCCTCGTCGCGTCTGCCGACGAGGTAGAGCCGCCTCGCGAGCGCACCGGCGACGCGGGCGAAGTCCACCCGGAACAGCGCCGGGTACAGCTGCGCCAGCTCCTGGAACATGACGGCGGAACGGCTGATCGCGTCCATCGCCTCCTCGCGCTTGCCGAGCGCCGAGTAGCGGTAGCTGATCTGCTCGAGCGCGGACGCGAGCTGCGGCATGGTCTCCGGGTCGTCCGTCGCGATCTGCTTCCACAGCTCGATCGCCTCCTCGGACACCTTGATGACCTCGTCGGTGCGGCCGAGCGCGATGAGCCGGAGCCCCAGGTCTCCCATGGCATCCGCGAGCAACGGCCGGTTCTCCGGGTCCTGCGCGGCGAGCTCGCGGTAGGCGTCGACCTCGCGCTGGGACGCGTCCGCGGCTTCCTCGCGCAGACCGGCGAGCGCGGTGCGGGCGCTGAGGTTGCCCCACATCTCGGCCTGCTCCAGCCAGTCCTCGGAGTGGCGGAGGTTGTTGTCCACCAACCGTTTCGTGATCATCGCCGGGAGCGCGTCGAGCGCGAACCGCTCGTCCGGGAAGACGCGCCTCGCGACCTGTTCCAGCGGTGGCAGGCCCGCGGTCGCGGCGAGCGTGCGCAGCGTGGAGATGTCGACCTGGTCGGCCAGCTCCGCGCCCTTGCCGGTGAACAGCTCGTCGACCTTCGGCAGCAGCTGCGGCCAGCGCGTGGCGGCGCGGACGAGCAGGTCCGGGTCGGGGTCGTCCGGCGGTGCGACGGCGAGGTAGTCCTCGGCGAGCTTGTCCGCGGGCGTGCCGGTGTCCCGCGCCTTGAGCTGGCGGACGAGCTGCGTGCGGTTGACGTCCGTCGGGTCGCCGTGGACCGCGGTGAGCGCGGCCATGTGCAGGTCGTGCACCGTCTCGTCCGCGATGGCGGGAGGTTCCTCGCCGACATGCCCGGCGTTCAGCGCCCGTGCGAACGCCCGGCAGGCCAGCGTGAAGCTGCGCTTGCGGTTGTCCAGCGACGGGCTGAGCTCCAGGTCGCCCATGACGTAGTCGAGGTCAGCGACCCGCTGCCGCGTCGACGACCACCACCAGCCCGTGGTGCGCGAGGTGAGCAGCACCCGCTGCGGCCCGCTGCGCATGGACTCCTGCAGCTTCGCGAACAGGTCCGGCCACGCCCACCGGTCCGCGTCGTCGATGACGACGAGCCTCTTCTCGTCGTCCCAGTCCGCCTCGACCTTGGTGACGAGCCTGGTCTTGCCGCAACCGGCCGGTCCGTGCACGAGGAGCGCGGCCAGCGGTGCGGGGTCGTTCCGCCACCCGGCCAGCTCCGCCAGCTCGGCGGTCCTGCCGTGGAACGGCACGACCTCCTGACGGGCATCAAGCAATTCAGCAACGCTACGTGCTCGATCCACTACTCAATAGTGGCGGGTTTCACGGGGTGTTGGGTACCGCAACCACACGTTCGGTTCTACTTGGACCACAACGTCACCCCGCAGGGGGACCATCAGCGGTGCGTTTGCCCCAGGGACAATTTTCTGTGCAGAGGCAAGGATCCTGGCTCATCGGCACCTCCACCCACGGGGCCGATGACCACGGTCGAGCAGGGCGTGATCTTGACTTTGACGACGTCCTCCTCGAGCCGCATCCGCACACCACTGATCGTCACTGTTGGTAGCGATTGACACCGGGGCATCGCAACAGTACTTTCGAAACATGTCTTTCAATAGCCCGCGAGTGCTCACGCCGCAGGACTTGCGGGCGATGAGCCATCCGTTGCGCCTGCGCATCATGGCGTTGCTCCAAGAAGAAGGACCGCTGACCGCCACCGAGGCCGCGGCCCGGCTGGAGACCACGCCCGCCAACTGCTCGTTCCACCTGCGTTTGCTCGCCAGGCACGGTTTCGTCGAGGAAGCCGAGGGCGGCGTGGGCAGGCAGCGGCCGTGGCAGGCGGTCGAGGAGGTCCGCAAGATCGCCTCGGAGTCGCTCGACGAGGAGGCCATGCCCGCGCTGCGCGCGCTCGACGAGCTGGAGTTGGAGTACTTCATCCAGAAGATCACGACGTGGCGGCAGACGCGCGACACCTTCCCGTCCGAGTGGCGCCAGGTCTCGGGCCGCGGCGGCGTGGTCTCCCACCTGACCGCTCCCGAACTGGGCGAGCTGAAGAAGCGGCTCTTCGCACTTCTCGACGAGTACGTCGAGCTGGGCCGTCCGTCGAAGCGCCGCGAGGGCACGGCCCCGGTGATGGTCGACTTCGCACTCATCCCCCTGCGCAAGCCGGAGGTGCACGATGCATGAGATCTCCGAGTCCCCCGACGGCCGGTGGCTGCTCGCCGCCGACTCGTCCGGCGTGCTGCACCTGCTCGACCTGGCGTTCCCCGACGAACCGCCGTGGCCGCTGACGCTGACCGGTGTGCCAGGGCCGTGGGCGCGCGACTCGTCAGGCTTCCGGGTGATGACGGCGTCCGGTCCGCGATTCTTCTCCCTGCTCCGCGGCTCGAGCCCGAAATTGTCAGACCTCTCCGACACAATCGGAGCGTGCTGGTAGCGGTCGTCTCTGAACCTGGTGACACAGCGAACGCCGGCCGGTTGCGCGAGATCTCGGAGGACGGGTCACCCGGTGGACCCGTCGTCGAGACGGCGGACCTGCCCGCGTCGGTCGCCGAGCTGGAGCGACGGCACAAACCCCGCTGGGTGTGGGCGTCGACGCCGGACGTCTACCCGGACCTGTTGACGGCCGGTGTCCGGGTGGAACGGTGCCACGACCTCGCGCTCACCGAGGGTCTGTTGCTGGGGTACGCCGGGCGGCACCGGGAGCCGCGCGAGCTTCCCGCCGCGATCGCCCGCCTGCAGGGCCTGTCCGCGCCGGAGGACACCGGCCCGCGCAGGCGGGAGTCGCAGCCGACGTTGTTCGAGCCGGAACGGGAGAAACTGCCGGGAGGTGCCGACCCGCTCGACGCGGTGGGTCAGGTTTACGGTGCGCAGCAAGGCAATCCCCTCGCCGAGCGGCTGCGGTTGCTGATCGCGGCGGACTGCGCGAGCTGGCTCGCCGCGTGCGAGATGACCTTCCACGGGCTGCCGTGGCGCGAGGAGGTGCATCTCGAGCTGCTCGAGGAGTTGCTCGGCCCGCGCACCGCACCCGGTGTGCGCCCGCGCAAGCTGGCGGACCTCGCCGACCGCATCGTGGCGGCGTTCGGCGGCAGGTCGATGAACCCGGACCATCCGGGCTCGATCGTGCGCGCGTTCGCACGGGAGGGCATCGACATCCCGTCCGCGCGGGCGTGGATCCTGCGCGACGTCGACCACCCCGCGGTCGAGCCTCTGCTGGAGTACAAGGAGCTCCAGCGGCTGTGGGTGGCGCACGGCTGGTCGTGGCTCGACGCGTGGGTGTCGGGCGGCCGGTTCCGCCCGGAGTACGTGGTGGGCGGTGTCGTGTCCGGCCGCTGGGCCACGCGTGGTGGTGCCGCGTTGCAGATCCCGCGCACCCTGCGCCGCGCGATCCACGCCGACCCCGGCTGGACACTGGTGGCCGCCGACGCCGCCCAGCTCGAACCCCGCGTGCTGGCGGCGTTGTCCGGCGACGCGCGCCTGGCCGAGGTGTGCGGCGACGACGACCTGTACGGCGGCATCGCCGCGGACTCGTTCCACGGCGAACGCGCGAAGGCCAAGATCGCCATGCTGTCGGCGATGTACGGCGGCACGTCCGGCGAGGCCGGTCCCCTGCTGGCCGTGCTGCGCCGCCGCTTCCCGGACGCCGTGGGCTACGTCGAGTCCGCCGCCGAAGCGGGCGAACAGGGCCGCATGGTCCGTTCCCGCCTCGGCCGGACGAGCCCGTCCCCGTCCGACTCGTGGCGCGAGCTGACCGGTGCGGGCGACGACGCGGGCGACTCGGGCCAGCCCTCCCGCCAGGCCGCCCGCAACTGGGGCCGCTTCACCCGCAACTTCGTCGTGCAGGCGAGCGCGGCCGACTGGACGGCCGCGCTGCTCGGCGTGCTCCGCACCCGCCTGCCCGACGCGTCCCAGCTCGTGTTCTTCCAGCACGACGAGGTGCTGGTCCACTGCCCGTCGGCCCTGGCGGACGAGGTGTGCGCCGCCATCACCACGTCCGCCGAGGAGGCCACCAAACTCCTCTTCGGCGCCACCCCGATCCACTTCCCCATGCGCGCCGTCCCCGTCGACTGCTACGCCGACGCCAAGTAGCCCGCACGCCACGCAGCCAGCCCGCACACGCAGGCTTCCGGCCCGAACACCCCTTCATCGGCCCCGATCCACTTCCCCGACGCACGCAGTCCCCCGTCGACTGCCGAGCCGACACCAAGCAGTGGGCTCACACCGCCCACGCGGCCAACTGGACGGTGGCCGTTCCCGGACGGCCCATTCCGCCCATCCACCACCCGTGCACACGCGCCGTCCAGCCCGAAGCCCGGCCACACCAATGATCAACAGGCACTTTCCCTTTGCGGGCCAACCGAAGCAGCCGAACGCGTACCCATCCGAACAGCACCCGCGCGACCGTTCAAGCCCGAACAACCCACGGACCATTACTCCGAACGGGCGCTTCTCTTTTGGTCGTGAGAGCGCTCTCATAGTCACCAGCACGCTTGCCCGTGACAAGGAGGTCACTCGCGCATGAGCCGCCGACGCCGCATCCTCGCGGCCACGACAGCACTGCTCGCCGCGATACCAGTCGCGGTCGTCGCCATGTCCGCCAACGCGGCCATACCCCCACCAGCGGCTGGCTGGAATCTCGTCTGGGGCGACGACTTCAACGGAGCCGCGAACACGCTGCCCTCGTCGTCGAACTGGATCGTCGATCTCGGTCACGCCTATCCCGGCGGTCCCGGGAACTGGGGTACCGGGGAGATCCAGAACTACACGAACAGCACGAACAACATCAAGCTGGACGGCAGCGGCAACCTCCGCATCACGGCACTGCGTGACGGAGCGGGCAACTGGACGTCGTCGCGCATCGAGACCCAGCGCTCGAACTTCAAGCCCGCACCCGGCGGCAAGCTCGCCATCGAAGGCCGCATCCAGATGCCGAACGTCACCGGCCAGGCCGCACTCGGCTACTGGCCCGCGTTCTGGGCATTGGGTTCGCCCTACCGCGGCAACTACTGGAACTGGCCGAGCATCGGCGAGTTCGACATCATGGAGAACGTCAACGGCATCAACTCCGTGTGGGGCGTGCTCCACTGTGGAGTGAACCCCGGCGGTCCCTGCAACGAGACCACGGGCATCGCGAGCAACCGCGCGTGCCCCGGCACCTCGTGCCAGGGCGGGTTCCACACCTACCGCTTCGAGTGGGACGACGGCGCGAAGCAGTTCCGCTGGTACGTCGACGGCCAGCTCTTCCACACCGTCAACCAGGGCCAGGTCGGCGCGGGCACGTGGGACCAGATGACCAACCACGCGGGCTACTTCGTCCTGCTGAACCTGGCCATCGGCGGCGCCTTCCCGAACGCGCTGGCCGGCCAGACGCCGACGGCGGCGACCGTGCCCGGTCACTCGCTGGTCGTCGACTACGTGGCGGTCTACCAGTCGGGCACCGGCACCACGCCGCCGACGAGCACGACGACCACCACCACGACCCCCGGTAACCCCGGCGGTGGCGGCAGCGCCTACTCCGAGCTCCAGGCGGAGAGCGCACAGGAACGCTCCGGCGGGACCGTCGGCACCGCCACGGACACCGGCGGCGGCCAGGCGGTCGGTGAGATCGGCAACGGCGGGTACCTGAAGTTCTCCGGCGTGAACTTCGGTTCCTCCACCGCGCGCCAGTTCTACGCCCGCGTGGCGTCCGGCGCGGCAGGCGGAGTCAGCGGACTCGTCGAGGTCAGACTCGACAGCCGCACAGCGGCTCCGGCAGGCACGTTCGCGGTCGGCAACACCGGCGGCTGGCAGTCGTGGAAGACAGTTCCGGCGAACATCTCCGGCATCACCGGCACCCACGACGTCTACGTCACGTTCACCAGCGGCCAGCCCGCGCCGTACGTGAGCGTCAACTGGGTGAAGTTCGGCACCTGATCCGTGGTGGGCGTCCGGATGCCTCCTTCCTCCGGACCCCCACCACGCCCCAACGAAGGAACCCGCTAAGCTTGTCCGCGCACGGACGATTAGCTCAGCGGGAGAGCACTACCTTGACACGGTAGGGGTCACAGGTTCAATCCCTGTATCGTCCATTCGAAACGGCCTCCGGCGAATCTTCGCCGGAGGCCGTTTTCGCATTCCTGAGTAGTTGTACCGATGTCGCCGCGAACGCCGGTCGGCAAGCTCGGTTCCGTGACCGAAGTGGATCAGAGCAGGTTCGCCGCACTCGCCGGCTTCACCATTCCGGTGGCACTGATGGTGCTGACCATCGTCGCGTTCACGGGCGACTACCTGGACGTCCTCGGCTGGCAGGGCGGCGAGTACGGCTACGCGTTCCTCTGGATCGCGATCGGCTCGGTGGTGCTCGGCGTGGTGACCAAGGCCGCCGCTCCCGCGCCGTGGCGGTCGGCCGGGTCCGGCATGGTGCTGGCGGGCACGATCGGCGTGGTACTCACCATCGCGGCGGTGATGCTGTTCATGTGGGCGTTCGCGCACTCCAGCTGGACGTTCTGAGAACATGGAGGCGTGTACCGGGAGCACGAAGCGCCCGCCGGGCTGGCCTGCCTGTGGACCAGAGAGTCCACGGAGCCGTACATCGCGCGCGTCGTCCCGGACGGTTGCACCGACATCATCTGGGTGCCCGACACGGACCACCTGTTCGTGGCCGGTCCTGACACCCAGCCGCACCCCACGACCATCGCGCCAGGCCGCATGTTCGGCGTCCGCTTCCCACCCGGCGCGGGCCCTGCCGTCTTCGGCGCACCCGCCCACGCACTGCGCGACCTGCGCGTACCGCTGACCGAGCTGGTGCCCGGCGCCCGCCTGTCCACCCCGGACGAGATCGTGGCGTTCGCACTGGACCGGCTGCGCCCCGACCCGTCCGCGCACGCGGTCGCGTCGGCGCTGCGCCGCTCCCCCGTCTCGACCGTCGCGTGGGACCTGGGCCTCAGCTCACGCCAGCTGCACCGCCGCTGCCTGGACGCGTTCGGCTACGGCCCGAAGATGCTGCAACGCGTGCTCCGCTTCGACCGAGCCGTCTCACTGGCCCGCGCGGGCACACCGTTCGCGTCGGTGGCCGCCGAGTCCGGCTACGCCGACCAGGCGCACCTCTCACGCGAGGTGCGCGAGTTCGCGGGCGTGCCGCTGAGTCAGCTGATCCGCCCGTGAGCCCGCAGCTTCACCAAGTTCTCGATCGTCACGATCGGCCGCCACTCGAACTTCGTGACCGGCGTCCACGCCGCCCACGGGAAGTCCCAGCCGCCGTCTTCCTGTTGCGCCGCAACGAGCTCGTCGAGACTCTTCGCGAACTCCTCGTCGCTGAACCACCTCCGCGCCAGACTGTCCGGCCGCGACGCGTAGTCGTGCGGCTTGTGCACCTCGGCGGCGTCCAGCCCGCCGGTGACCAGCTGCTCCTTGACGATCGTCCCGAGCCGCTCCGCGTGCTTCTCCGCGCGTTCCCGGTCCGGCACCTGGTCGAGGAACATGACGCACGCGTTCGCCTCGTACGGGTGCGCGCTCGTGAGATCCTCGATCTGCTGCCAGCAGTACTCGGTGGCCCGGTCGACCCACGGGTGCTCGATCTTCATGCGGTGCAAGGCGGACACGATCTGCCCGGTCAGCAACAACCCACCCCGCCCGTCCATCTCGATCCACGGCGCGTGCGGGTACTTCGCACCAGTCGTGAGCCCGAACGGCACCCCGTCGTTCCAGATCTCGCCGAGAAACCCGAGCACCGGCGGCACGTGCTCGGGCGCGTTCAACTCACCGAGCAGGTGCAACGCACTGAGCACGTGCAACGGCTGACTGGTCGGCCCACGCCCGTCGGGCTCCAGCGCGTGCCCGAACCCACCGTCGTCGTTGCGGTACGCGAGCAGCGCCGTCACCACCGGCTCCGCGGGCCCACCGTCGAACAGGAACTCGAACCGCCGCTGCTCGAGGACGCGGGCGTTGTGCCAGATGAAAGACCTTGCGCGTTCGATCATGTCTCGAACCTAGGCCTCCGCCACGCCACCGGTCTTGAACGAAACGGACGTCCGCGTACCCGGTCGGGTTGAGGACGAGCACGGACAGTGGCCTCCCTGAGCCCAGGTGGAGGCCTGTCACCGCCACTGTCCTCCGTGTGGGCGACGCCCCCGACCACGCTCACCCGCCTGTGTGAGCAGCAGCAGCCGCAGTCATCGAGATGGCGGTATCGGACTAAGTCGATCAGCCCCACATGGAACCAACGCTGTGCCAAAATCCTCCAAGGGAGAGGCACTGAGGGGAGCTGAACATGCCGGCCATCGAGTTCATGGCAAGTACACCGATCATGTCGGCGGTTGGCGACGCGGCCGGAGCCGCTGGCGCAGCGGCGATGAAGGCCGCGCAGATGGTCGGGACGACCCAGACCAAGTTCAGCATCGACCCCGCAGAAGCCAGCAAGTTGATCAAGGGGCTCGAAGATGCCCGTCGTGAGCTGGAAAGGCTGCACGACGAGGCCATGGATGTCGCGAACGTGAATTCACCGGGCAAGGACATCTACAGCGGGTTCGCAACCATGGCGGTTCGCAAGGCAACCGGCGCCGAAGAGGGCGGCTACTGCTGGGCGAACGTCAAGGCCCAAGAGGCTCTCAACGAGACCATCAAGAACATTCAAGACGCACTGAACGTCTACAAAGAGACCGAATCCGGCAACAAGTCCACTTTCAAGGGGTAAGGAACTCGTGAATCGTCTCGCGTTGTCCGTACTGGCCGCGACCGCTGCAGCAGGGCTCCTTGCCGGGTGCAACTCGAAGGAACCGGGTAACGCCACTGGGGCGCCGGAAACCGGTGGCAACACCCAGAGCAACACGCCTACGTCTGCACCAGGCGGCGACGAAGCACCCCCTGTGACCGGCCCTGAGATCAGTCTCGACAAGTTCAAGAGCGCGCCGTGCACCCTCGTACCGGCTGAGCAGCTCTCCAAGATCGGGGATCTGCGCGAAGGCCGCCCCGCTGACCGCCAAGGCCAGCCCCAGTGCAGCTGGGAACCGAAGGCGTCGACCGGCGGCGTGGCCTTCACGCTCACCATCAGCAAGAGCACTCTCAGCGACTACTACAAGGGCAAGAGTAACTACAATTACTTCAAGCCCACCGAGATTTCGGGCTATCCGTCTGCCAACTTCGACGGCACCGAAGGGAAGAACGGACACTGCGGAACCGCGATCGCGTTGGGCAAGGATTCCACGCTCGTGGTGCAGATCACCGTTCGCGGCAAGGAGTCGCCCAGTTACACGACGCCGTGCGTGGAGTCCGAGCGGATCTCCACTGTCGCGATCGATGGGCTGAAGTGAGGTAACCATGACATCACCTCAAGATCCTGCTATCGACATGGATGTGGCCGGCTTCGGCCTCATGACCATGGGGTTCGGTGCAGACAAGATCTACGGCTGGTTCCACGACGGCAAGGGCCCCGAGCAGACGACCGACGTGACCGATCAGACGTTCGCCAGCTTGGCCAGTGGCCACAGCAACGTCTCGCAGATCATCAACGACGCGGTCAGGAACTCCGGCGCGGCCTGGGAAGGCGCTGCGGGTGACGCCGCCCGCAGCAATACGTCCCCATTGGCCACGTGGGCCGATGCGACCGGCAACAACGCGAGGCAGGCGTCCGACCAGACGTACCAGCTGGGCAGTGCGTTCCGGCAGGCCAAGAACTCCGTGCAGAAGCCGGTCGACGTACCGGACAAGCCTTGGTACAACAGCGCAGTTCCGTGGAACACGGACTACGACGACGCGGTCGAGAAGAGCCAGCAGGTCAACGACGCGAACATGCAGGTGCTCAACACCTATGCGTCGAGCGCCAACAGCGTCTCCACCGGCATGCCGACGTTCGAGTCGCCCAACGGGTCGCTCGCGAAGATCGAGAAGCCGGAGCCGCCCATTCCGCCGATCATCGAGCCCCCGCCGCCCGAGTACCCCGGCGACCCCGGTGGTGGCGACAGCAACGGCAAGGACAAGACCGGTGGCGACACCACGGGCACGTCGCAGTGGAAGCCGCCCGGCACCACTGGCGGTGGCGACGACACCGGCAAGTCGGACTGGACCGACCCCGGCGGCAAGGACAAGCCCAACCCGCCCGTGCCTCCGCCGTACCCGCCCCCCAACGACCGCGACCGGCCGCTTCCGCCGCCCATTCCGCCGCCCGGCGTGCCCGGACGGCCGGGTGACCCGAACGACCCGCGCAACCGCGGGAAGGTGCCGCCTGGTCCCGGTGGGCCCGGTGGACGCGGTGGTGGCCCTGGCGGCGGACCCGGTGGTGGGCCCGGCGGCGGCGGTGGTGGCCGCGGGCCTGGAGCCGGTGGTCTCGGTGGGCCGGGTGCTCCGGGCGCCGGGCGTCTCGGTGGTGCGGCCGCCGCGGGCATGGGGCCCGGTGGGTCGTCGGGTGTCATGGGTCAGGGACAAGGGCAGGGTGGCTTCGGGCCTGGTGGCTCGGGTGCTGGTGGTGCGGGCGCAGGACGGGCCGGCGCCGCGGGTGCGGCCGGTATGGGCGGCATGGGTGCCGGTGCCGGGCGTGGTCAGGGTGACGAGGACAAGGATCACAAGTCCGCGTCCTACTTGCAGGAGACCGAGGACATCTTCGGCGACGGCACCATGGTGGCGCCGCCGGTCATCGGCGGATAACGGAACCTGGGGGAAAAGTGCTGCGTAGCAGGGTCGCCGTCCCTGTCGTCGCGCTGTACACCGCGTGGCAGGCCGCTGGGCTGCCGCAGCTGCACCGCGCGCTGATCGCTCAGATCGACTTCGACGAGGACCAACTCGCCGAGGGCGATCTGAGTGGTCTGAACGCGTTGGCGCGCAACAGCTGGGGCGCGCTGGAGCAGCTGGGGCTCGCCCGTGGCGGGCAGATCCACCCGGACCTCGCCAGCACGCTGCGGCTCATCGCCGAGGCGACGACGGAGTACTACGCGTTCTTCAGCCACGAGGACAGTCAGACCTGCACCGCGCTCACCGTCCGCAACGGTGACGAGGCGGTCCGGGTGGTGCTCACGCCGGACAACACGTTCGTGCTCGAGCCCATCCGGCCGGAGGACGCGGCGCAGGCGCTCATCGCGGCACTGCCCCCGACGCCGCCGGGCAAGGGCGGGCCGATCAGCCTGCCCGGTGACGCGCTCGAGGCGAAGCCGCAGCGCTACGAGGACACCGGCTCGTTCATGCAGCAGTCCCGGCCGACGAGCACGCCGCACGACCAGCAGGTGCAGCAGCTGCGCAAGATCATGTCCGAGCAGCGCACCGGCGGCGGCCAGCTGTACGCGGCGTGGCGCGACTCGCGCGGGCGCAAGCAGCGGTGCGAGAACCCGCTGACGTTCTTCGACACCATCAGCGGCCGCTACATCACGCAGAAGACGTCCGGCTGGCTCAACGTCATGCCCGGCGACTTCACGACGCTCGCGAGGCTCACAGCCGAGCTGCCCGCATGACCAAAGGCACGATCGCGATCGGCGCCGTGCTCGTCGTCGGGCTGCTCGGCGTCGCCGCGGTGCTGGAGGAACGTCCGCCGCCCGTCGACTCGGCGCTGGCCGGGGCCGTGACGCCGGTGGTGGACGCCGAACTGCAGCGGGAAGGTCCCTGGCGCATCGCGGGCGCGCGGTGGTTCTGCGCCGAGCGGGTGGTCGAGATCCGCAGGCAGAACGGCGAGCTCAAGGTCGGTGTGCACACGCTGTGCGACGCCTACATCACCGACGGCGGGGGCCTGCGCACCGTCGGCGGCGAGTCCGGGGCCAAGCTCGTCACGATGACCGAGGCGCCGCACCGGGTGGTGCACGTCGAGACGCCGCCGGACGGCGCGGGCAACGCGGAGTGGATCGACGAGAACTTCTCCCGCGCGGGCGCCGCCGAGGTGCACCGGCGGATCGCCACCGGCTCAGGCCTGGCCGACCAGGCCGCGTCGGAGGCGAGGCTCGCATTCGGGCTGCCCGCGGACACTCCGATCCGTCACTGACGCGATCACTCGGCACCGAGGGGAAGCAGTGGCCAAGACGTCTGCCAAGCGCGTGATCGCACTCGCGGTGGGGGCCGGTGTGCTCGCCTGCGCGGGGGTGTTCGGCTGGTGGCAGTTCGTCGGGAGTCCACCGGAGATCGACCCCGGACTTGCGGCGGCCGTGCTCCCGGTGATCGACGCGGAACTCGAGCGCGAAGGCCCCTGGGACATCGGGTCGTCAGACCAGCGGGGGCGCTGGTTCTGCGCGGAGCAGCTGATCGAGATCCGCCGGGCGGACGGGCAACTGGAGGTCGGGCTGCACGCGGTGTGCGACGCGTTCGCGAGCGACGGCACGGCGCTGCGCCTCGTCGGTGGTCAGTCGGCGCCGAAGCGAGTCATCGTCACCGAGCCGGCGCACCAGGTCATCGAGGTCGAGACGGGGGCGGACGGCGCAGGCCGCGAGAACTGGATCGACAACAACTTCTCCCTCGCCGGAGCGAGGGAACTGCACCGTCAGCTGGAGAACGCGGGCGAGCTGAGCGACCAGGCCGCGTCGGAGGCGAAGCTGGCGTTCGGCCTGCCTCCCGACGCGACCATCCGCCGCTAACGCAGGGCGTCCGGCCCCAGTTCGGCCGGGCTCCGGTGCCCCGAGAGCCCCATCGTGAGGTCGAAGTCCGCCAGCAGGCTGCGCAGCACGTGCCGCACGCCGACCTGACCTCCGTGCGCCAGCCCGTAGGCGAACGGACGTCCGACGAGAACCGCCTTGGCGCCCAGCGCGAGCGCCTTCACGATGTCCGCGCCCGTGCGGATGCCGGAGTCGAACAGGACGTCGACCTGCTCGCCGACCGCCGCGACGATCTCCGGCAGCACGTCGAGCGACCCGACCGCGCCGTCGACCTGGCGGCCGCCGTGGTTGGACACGACGATGCCGTCCACACCGGACTCGACGGCCTTGCGCGCGTCGTCGATGTGCTGGATCCCTTTCAGCACAACGGGTCCGTCCCAGTGCTCGCGCAGGAACGGGAGCATGTCCCAGCTCTTGTCCTTGCCGGTGAACAGCTGCACCCAGCGCAGGATCGCCATCGGCAGGTCCTCGTCGGGCGCTTTCTCCAGTCCGGCGCGGAAAGCCGGGTCGCTGAACGGGATCGCGGTGCCGACGGCGCGCAGGAACGGCAGGTACGACTGGTCGAGATCGCGCGGACGCCACGCGAGCGTCCAGGTGTCCAAAGTGACCACGAGCGTGGTGAACCCTGCCTTGCGCGCGCGGTCGAGGATGCTGGCGCACACGTCCGGGTCGTTCGGCCAGTACAGCTGGAACCAGCGCGGGCCGTCGCCGCTGGCCTCGGCAACCTCCTCGATCGAGTAGGACGACGCGGTCGACAGGACGATCGGCACGCCCAGCTCGGCGGCGGCGCGCGCCGAGGCGAGCTCGCCGTCCGGATGCAGGATCGACTGCACGCCAACGGGTGCGAGGAGCACGGGCGCGGGGAGCTCGGTGCCGAGAACGGTGACGCCGAGGTGGCGTTCGGAGGCGTCGCGCAGCATCCGGGGCACGATCCGCACCCGGTCGAACGCCTCGCGGTTCGCCCGGACGGTCGCCCCGGAGCCGGCACCGCCCGCCACGTACCAGAACGGACCGGGCCCCAGCCGTTCCCGCGCGGACTCCTCGAGCCCGGTCACGTCGGTGGTGAACGGCGGCACCTGGCCGCCGAGCCCCTGCAGGTAGATCTCGTTCTGGTACGAAGCGAATCCGGTCATGCGCCTACTCTGCTACCGCGGGCTTCTGCTTGCTAGTCAGCTTCTTCGCCACCAGCAGCAGCACGCCGACCACACCGATGCCGATGCCGAGGACCGGCTGGTAGTCGTCGGCCCAGCTGAGCAGCGTCAGCCGGTACTCGGTGAACTGGAACAAGATCGCGGACAGGAAGCCGAGAACGACGAGCAGGCCACCCAAGCGAACCATGACTAACCCCCAGAATTGTCGGTGAACGCGGGGAGGTTACTCATCGGACGGTCGCCCCGTCCCGGGAACCGCGAAACTCGGCGAGGGGCAACGGCCGGCACCCAGGTGTAGGCGATTGCAAGGGGTGGCGCCGACACACTGGCCCGCATGCGAAGCGACACCACCCGACGACGTTTCCTCGCTGCGACCGGAGCGTCCGTCCTCGCGCAGATGATGGCCGGGACCGTGCCGTTCGAGGCGGCCGCGGCGCAGGTCGGGAGGCAGGCCGGGGAGTCGGTGCTGCCGCGGGGTTCCGGTGCGGGCACGTCGGTGCTGATCCTCGGTGCGGGGCCCGCCGGGCTCACCGCCGCGTACGAGCTGCAGCGCGCCGGGTTCCAGGTGCAGGTCCTCGAGGCGCAGGGACGTGCGGGCGGGCGCGTGTTCACCGCGCGCAGGGGCACGAAGGTCACCGAGCAGCACGCCGACGGCAGCACGACCACGCAGGTCTGCCAGTTCGACGAGGGGCTGTACCTCAACCTCGGCGCCGGACGGATCCCGCACCACCACCGCAGGGTGCTGCGCTACTGCGCGGAACTGGGTGTCGCGCTCGAACCGTACACAATGGAGACGACCGCGAACCTGGTGCAGAGCCCTCAGGGATTCATGGGCAAGGCGCAGGTCAACCGCAGGGTCGCCAACGACACCCGAGGACACCTCGCGGAACTGCTCACGAGGGCGGTCAGGCGCGGCGCGCTGGACGAGGACCTGACGGCGAGCGAACGGTCGGCGCTGACGGACCTGCTGAAGACGTTCGGCGATCTGCGGCCGGACGGCACCTATCGCGGCTCGACCCGGTCGGGCACCACGAAGCCGCTGAACGTGGACCAGCTGTACGAGGCGCCACCGCCGCTGCCGTTGCGGGAACTGCTGTACTCGCAGTTCTGGCACCACAACTTCTACATCCCGCTGCACCACACGTGGCAGCCCGCGCTGTTCCAGCCGGTCGGCGGCATGGACAAGATCATCGAAGGCTTCCTGCGCAAGGTCGGCGCCAAGGTGCGCTACAACGCGCCAGTCACCGGGATCCGGCTGCTCGCCGACGGCGTCGAGGTGACCGGTGCCGGGTTCACGATGCGCGCCGACTACTGCCTGAGCAGCATCTCGATGCCGGTGCTGCAGAAGATCACCAGGACGAACTTCTCGCCGGACTTCGACGAGGCGATCAAGTTCTGCACCATGATCCCCGCGTGCAAGGTCGGCTGGCAGGCGAACGAGCGGTTCTGGGAGTCCGACGCCTACCAGATCTACGGCGGCATCAGCTGGGTCGACGACATGACCACGCAGATCTGGTACCCGTCCTACGACTACTTCACGAGGAAGGGCACGCTGACCGGCGCCTACAACACGCTCGGCAGCGCGAAGAAGTTCGGCGAGCTGAGCCACCCCGAGCGCCTCAGGGTGGCGCGCGCGGCGGGTGCGCGGCTGCACCCGGAGTTCGCCGACGAGCGGGTCGTGCCCACCGCGCTCGGCATGTCGATCGCCTGGCAGAAGGTCCCCCACCAGCTGGGCGGCTGGGCGAACTGGTTCGACGAGCCCGCCGACCGGAAGGCGTACGGGCGGCTGCTCGCCCCGGACGGCCGGTTCCACGTGATCGGTGACCACGTGTGCCCGCTGCCGGGGTGGCAGGAGGGCGCGATGATGTCCGCCGAGTGGGCCATGAAGCAGATCGTCGGCGTGGAGTCCGCCGCGGTGCCGGAGGTGCGCAGGGCGCCGGACTCGATCGCGGTGACCGAGTCCGGCTCCTGACGGCTACACCACCGCGCCGTCGCGTGAACGGGGAGCTCGGCGGCGGTTCCGCGACCTCGTCGGCCACCGCTTCTCCAGCGCGATCGCGACCGGCGCGGCGGTGACCACCGTGGACGCGGTGCCCGCGACCAGTCCGACCAGCAGCGCGGTCGCGAAGTCCGCGAGCGAGCCGTCGCCGAGCACGAGCAGCGCGAGCAGGACGAACAGCACGCCGATGCCGGTGTTCACGGTGCGCGGGACGGTCTGCAGCACGGCGTTGCTCACCACGGACGGGTACGGGTCCTTCAACCGCGCCCCGCGCAGTTCGCGCAGCCGGTCGAACACGACGACCGAGTCGTTGACCGAGTACCCGATCACGGTCAGCAGCGCGGCGAGGAAGACGCCGTCCGCGGTCTTGCCGAGCCACGCGAACACGCCGATCAGCACGGCGACGTCGGTGAGGAGCGCGACGACCGTCGCCACGCCGAGCCGCCAGTCGAACCGCACGGCCAGGTAGCCGAGCTGCGCGGCGACGGCGATCGCCAGCGCGATGACGGCGTTGCGGCGCAGCTCGGAGCCGAGGCTGGGGCCGATCAGCTCGTTGCTGGTCTGCTGCGCGCCGCCGACCGCCGAGCTGACCGCCGCGCCGATGCGCGAGGACGCCGCGTCGTCGATGGGGCCGGTGCGCACGGACACCTCGTTGCCACCGGAGATCGACACGACCGCGTCGCCGAAGCCGGCGTCGGCCAGCGCGGTGCGCACCTTCCCCGCGTCGACGGGGCCGGTGGCCGCGTAGTCGAGCATGCGGCCGCCGGTGAACTCGACGCCGAGGTCGAGCCCGCGCAGGAACAGGCCGGACAGGCACACCAGGATCAGTGCCGCCGCGGCCAGCAACCAGCGCGCGGGCCTGCGGTAGATCGTGACGCCCCGCAGCTTGCCGCGGACCCAGCCGAGCGTGTGCAGGCCGCTGATCCTGGGCCAGCGCTCGACGAGTCCCATGGCCCACAGCACGAGCACGCGGCTCAGCACCAGTGCGCTGAACATCGACGCGAGCACGCCGATCGTCAGCGTCACGCCGAAACCCTTGACCGGGCCGGTCGCGAGGAAGAACAACAACCCGGCGGCGAGCAGTGTCGTCACGTTCGAGTCGGCGACGGCGCTCAAGGCGCCCTTGAACCCGCCTTCCGCCGCGCGGCGCAGGTTCCGGCGTTTCTGGTACTCCTCGCGGGCGCGTTCGAAGACGAGCACGTTGGCGTCGACGGCCATGCCGATCGCGAGCACGAAACCGGCGAGTCCTGGCAGGGTCAGCGTCGCGCCGACCGCGAGCAGCGCCGAGTACGCGACACCCGCGTAGCCGACGAGCGCGAGCACGGCCAGCAACCCGGCGAGGCGGTAGGCGACGATCAGGAAGACGCCGGTGAGCGCGACGCCGATGATCGCGGCCTTGGCGCTGGCGTCGACGGCCTCGGCGCCGAGCGTCGCGCCGACGGTGCGCTGTTCGACGACCTCGACCGGCACGGGCAGCGAGCCGGAGCGGATGACCAGCGCCAGCTCGTTGGCCTCCGCCTTGCTGAACTGGCCGGTGATCGAGGTGCTGCCGCCGGCCTGGCCGACGTTGCACGGCGTCTCGCGGCCCACCTCGGGTGAGGAGACGGGCTTGCCGTCGAGCACGAACGCGATCTGCCGCGCCGGGTTGCCGGACGGGATGCACGCGGCCTCGGCGGTGACCTTCTGCCAGGTCTTGCCCGCCTCGCTGGTGAAGTCGACGTTGACGATCCAGCCCGCGCCCTGCGGGTTGCTGAGCGCCTTGGCGTCGGTGATCCCCTCGCCGGTCATGACGGTCTGACCGAGGCGTTGCACGGTCAGCTGGGCGGTGCGGCCGAGGACCTTGACGGCCTCGGCCGGGTCCTGGACGCCGGGCAGTTCGACGAGGATGCGGTTCTCGCCGGACCGGGCGAGCACGGGTTCGGCGACGCCGAGCTCGTCGACGCGGCGGCGCAGCACTTCGAGCGCGCGGTCGGTGGCTTCGGCGTCACCCTTGGCCTCGAGGACGATCTGGGTTCCGCCCCGCAGGTCGAGTCCGAGGCGTGGATCGGTGGTGAGCAGCAGGAAAGCGGACGCGACGAGGACGGCGAGGGACAACAAGCCCCGCACGAGCAGACCTCGCCGCGCATGGGTGCGCGACATGGGTGAGAGGACCTTCCAGAAGAGGTGAGTGGGTGGCTCAACTTCCGGAAGGGCGGGGCGGGGCGCGGTCGCCGTGACGGCGCGGCGTGTGCAGCTCGTCCGGCGTGCGGTGCATGCGCTTCGCCGCGGACACGACGAACCGCAGCGAGCGGGGCATGCCCGCGACCGGTGGCGCGTCGGCGGGCAGCTGGCCGTGCGGCACGAACGCGGCGGTGTCGTTGTGCGGCCTCGGCGCGGCGCCGGGCTGCTGCGCGACGTTCTTGGCGACCGTGACGGCCGGTGCGTCACCGGCCGCGTCCTGGTCGAACGGGAGGGTCAGCAGGAAACCGGAGAGGAGCGCGAGGACGAGTACGAGCGCGTAGCGACGCGCCAGTCCCTTCTTCACCGCCTGCCTCCTCCTGCGAACACCAGTGCTCCTGCGACCACGGCGCACAACCAGGAAATCACAAGCGGCTGCATCGTGGTGGCGCCCAGCGCCAACCCGACCGTCCATCCCGCCACCAAAAGCACCGAAACGCCCAAGAGGGACACCATTGCCGTCAACTTCGGCACCTGGACGAGCGACCTGAAGGGCCGGAGCCCTGCTGAGACGACGAGACACGCGACGACCAGCGCGCCGGAGAGCCACGCGAGGTAGCCGGTGGGCCGCGGCATGCCCGCGAGCAGCAACAACAGCACGCCCGCGACCTGCATGACGGACAGCCGGGACAGCGCCGTGCGCACCCGGCTCCTGTTGAGCGGCTTGGGCGCCTCGGGGCCGCCCCGCTTGCGCTGGACGGTCGCGAGGTTGGCCTGCGCGTCGGCGTCGGACGGGTCGAGCTTGAGCGTCGTGCGGTAGGCGTGCTCGGCCAGTCCCCAGTCCCTGAGGCGCATCGCCGCGTCGCCGAGCACCTGGAACGCGCGGGGTTCGCCCGGCACGAGTCGCGTCGCGTGCTGCGCCACCTCGACGGCTTCCGCGCCCCCGTCCGGGGCGACGGACAGGACCTCGGCGAGGACGACCTGGCAGCGCCAGTCCGACGGCTTGCGGTGCACCGACTCCCGCGCGGCCGCCACGGCTTCGTCGTGCCGGTCGAGGTCGCTCAGCGCGAGCGCGACGAGCCTCGGCGGCCACGTCGAGCGGTCGTCCAGCTCGTACGCGCGCCTCGCCGCGTCCAGCGCCTCCTGCGCCTCGCCCGCTTCGAGGTGGGCGGCGGCGAGCCTGCACCAGACCTCGGCGTGCCGCGGGTGCGTCACCAGCGCGTGGCGGAGGAGGTCGATGGCCTTCCTCGGCTTGCCGGCAGCGGTGAGCTCGGCGGCCTGCAGCAGCAGCGCGGTCATCGGCTCGGACACGGGCCACAGTGTGCCAGCGCCATCACGGGCTCTCGATCGGGTGAACGGGTTGTACTGCTCGTACTGCGGCGGAGCTCTGGTGGCCGCCTTCGTCCGTGATCGGCTGGAGAGAGCACGCGGGGGCCAGGCGCGCCGCTTCACTGCGCGCGAGGCCCCCGCGTGGCCTGCAGCCGATCAGATGGAGTGATCAGCCGCAGCTCGCGACGGTCGGCGGCACCTGGCACAGGCGCGCCGCGTACCCGCCGTTGCGAGCGACCGGGACGGCCAGGGCGTCCCCGGCCCTGATCCGTTTGGTGTCGAACGTTACCTTGCCGGTGGGGCTGTCGTGGTACAGCTCCACCAGCCACTCGCCGGTGCCGAGGAAGCCGCTGGGCACCGACAGGTCGCGAGCCTCCCCCGCGACGTTCGCGCCGAGGAACCAGGTGGTTCCGCTGCGCCTGGCGATGACCGCGAGCTTGCCGGGGTCACCCGCCACCAGTCTCGTCTCATCCCACGCCGTCGGCACGCCGCGCAGGAACTGCTCGGCGACCGGGTACGCGGTGTAGCTGTCCACCTTGTCCGCGAAGTGCTGGACGCCCGACTCGTAGAGGACGCCGAGCGCGAGCTCGGCCGCGTCGCTGTTCGGGCGGACGCCGGTGAACGTCACGGGCGTGAAGTCCATGGGGCCGGTGAGGTTCCGGGTGAACGGCAGCGTCAGGTAGTGCTCGATCGGGAACGGCTCGCGGCCGGGACGCGGCTTCGTGCCCTCGGCGCCCTTCACGGCCTCGACCGACATGAGGTTGGGCCAGGTGCGCTCGGTGCCGCGCGGGATCGGCGCGCCGTGGAAGTTCAGCATCAGCTGGTACTTGGCCGCGGCCGCGAGGACCGAGTCGTACCAGCGCATCCGGTCCTGCCCGTCGGACTCGACGAAGTCGATCTTCAGGCCGACGACGCCCCACGACTTGTACTGGGCGAAGAGGCGCTCGCGTTCGCTGTCGGTGTCGATGGTCTGCCAGCGCACCCAGATCCAGGTGTCGACGCCCTTGGCCTTCGAGTGCTGGACGAGCGGCGGGATCCAGTCGGCGGCCCAGCCCGAGTCGACGAGGTTGTACTGGTAGCCCTGCTTCGCCGCGTAGTCCGCGTACTTCTTCTGCAGGTCGAGGTTGCCGGTGCCGTCGCCCCACCAGGACCAGACGGCGCGGCCGGGCTTGATCCACGAGGTGTCCGCGATCTTCGACGGGGACGCGAGGTCGGTGATCAGGTCGCTCTCGGTCACGGTGGCGAGGTCGCCGACGATCATGGTGCGCCACGGCGTGCTCAGCGGGCCCTGCGCCGTCTCGGCCGGGTCCGGGAGCGTCAGCTTGTACTTGGCGCCGTCGTAGGTGATGCGCGAGCCGCCGTAGCGGCCGTCGAGGTCGGACTCGGCGAGCAGCAGCCAGGTGTCTTTGACCTGGAACAACGACGGGTAGCCGTACTCGACGCCCTTCTCGGGCGTGCGGACGTGCGCGGACTCGTAGTCGCTGCGGCCGTTGTCGTACGGGAGGAGGAAGTTCGACGCGCCGTCGGGCACGTCGAACTCCGACGCCTCCTCGAGCACGGTGGCCCAGCGCTGGTCGGGCAGGACGTAGCGGTACGCGACCCCGTCGTCGGAGACGCGGACCACCACGTCCAGCCGCGATGCCTTGCGCTGCAGGTGGAACGTGGTCTCGCTGCCGACGTAGGCGTGCTTCAGCCGACGGCCGGTCGTCGTCGTGTACTCGTCGTGCACGAGCCGGTTGTCGAGGCCGACGAAGCGCAGGTCGGACGTGAGATCAGCGTCCGCGGTCCTGATGCCGAGCGCCGACGGTTCGAGGACCGTGGTGCCGCCGCGCTTGACGCTCAGCGTCAGCTTGTTCTTGTCCAGCCGGACGACCGCTTCGGGTGCGGCCGCTTGTGTTCCTACTTCGCCCTGGGGCGCGGTCACCCGCCATTCGCCGGACTGAGCGGCGTGCGCGGCGGTCGTGCTGACCGCTCCCCCTGCCGCCGCAGCAGCGCAGACCGCCGCCAGCAGCGCTGTTCGCTTGCGAGACCCCATCGTCGTCGTCTCCTACAGCAGGCGGCGGTAGGTCGGACAGGACGTGCACAAGTCAACAGGGTCGAACGCAATCAGACAAGGATCTGGTGGAGCAATGCGTCAAAAGTCCACAAGGGACATCAAGCGGCGGCGAGCTCCTTGACCACGCGGTGCGCGTCGGCCAGCGACTCGACGGCCAGCTCGCGGAACTGGGCGAGCTGCGGGTTGACGTCGGCCAGCGTCAGCTCTGCGTGCACGAACTCGAGGTTCCGGTCGAGCCCGATGAGGTTGAAGACCGCGCGCAGGAACGGTTCCTGGAAGTCGAAGCCCTCGCGCGGCGTGCCCGGCTTGTACGAACCGCCGCGGGCGGTGACCACCACGACGCGCTTGCCGTGCAGCTCGGCCGTGCCGTCCTCGCGGACGAAGAAGTCCCTGATCGCGATCTGGTCGATCCAGGCCTTGAGGGTCGACGGGATCGAGAAGTTGTACATGGGCGCACCGATGACGATCACGTCCGCCGCCCTGACCTCGGCGACGAGGTCGTCCTGCGGCTCGCCGCCCACGTGCGGGACGGGGTCCTTCGCGAGGTCGCGGTAGACGTGCGCGCCGCCGGGGTTCGCTTCCTTCCACGCGTCCACGAACGCCTTCGTGACCTCGCGGGACACGGACCCCTCGGTGCGGATGCTCGAGTCGATGTGCAGCAAGTTGCTCATACCTTGAACGTACGAGGCGAGATGTTCTGAGTCAAGAAGTTCTTTGTTCGGAACGTCTCGGATCGGAGGTAGGATGTGGCCATGGAACCGCCTGCGACGTGCGCGAAGGTCGCCGCTTGCGTGGAGAAGTTCGACCTGAACTGGCTCCTGCACCGGGCTGCCCAGAAGCTCGGGTCGGCGTTCCAGGACGAGGCCTTGAAGCACGGGGTGTCCATGCGCGGGCAGCTCGTGCTGCAGGCGTTGAGCAGCGACGAGTTCCAGCGCACGCAGCTCGCGCTCGGGGCCGCGCTCGGGCTCGACAAGACGACGCTGACCAGCGAGCTGGACAAGCTGGAGCGCGACGGGCTCGTCGTCCGGCAGCCGGATCCGCGTGACCGGCGGGTGCGCACGCCGGTGATCACCGATCAGGGGCGCGCGCTGACCGCGAAGATCGCTTTGGCGCTCGCCGAGGTGGAGGCCGGGTTCCGGAGCGACCTCTCCGAGGCCGAGTTCGGTCAGCTCCGAGAGCTTCTGTCGCGGCTCCTCAACGGCGATCCCGTTCCGGGCTCCTGCCTCTGACCTGCGCTTTTGCTGGGCGCTAGGTAATTCGTTCGGGTGAACTGGTCGGCGTCAGGCGTGCAGGCCGGGAACCCGGATCCCGGTTTCTTCGTTGCGCAAAAAGAGGAAGCGCGCGGGGGGATGCGTGCCCGGACTCAGACGAGTGCCGCCAAGTCCGCGGTGCGGAGCTGCTCCGGCGTGACCGCGGCGTGCGAGTCGACCAACGCCTTGAGCGCGGTGCCGTCGTCCCACGAGTTGACGTTCATCGCCGCCTGCAGCCGCCCGTCGCGCAGCCAGAACGCGATGAACTCGCGCTTGGAGAGGTCCCCGCGGACGACGAGCTCGTCGCGCTCGGGATCAGCGAGACCCCGGTACTCCATGCCGAGGTCGTACTGGTCGGAGAAGAAGTACGGGCTCTGCTGGTACGGCTCGTCGAGGCCGAGCAGCGGGCCTGCGACGTACGTGCCCTGATCCTTCGCGTTGGCCCAGTGCTCGACGCGCACGCGGTGCCCGTAGCGCGGGTGGTCGTGCGCCGCGATGTCGCCGGCCGCGAACACGTCGGGGTCGGATGTCCGGAGTGTCGCGTCGACCGCGACACCGCCGTCGGCGATGGCCAGTCCGGCGGCCTCGGCCAGCTCGAGGCGCGGCGTCGCGCCCACGCCGAGCACCAACACGTCCGCCAGCAGCTCTTCGTCGCCGCGCAACACGACGCCGCGGTCGCTGAAGCCCTCGACGCCGACACCCAGCCGCCAGTGCACGCCGTGGTCGGCGTGCAGGTCGCGGAAGACCGCGCCCACCTCGTCGCCGAGAACCCGTTGCAGCGGAAGGGCGACCGGGTCGACGACGGTCACCACGGCACCGTGCTTGCGCGCGGCCGCGGCCACCTCGCACCCGATCCAGCCGGCGCCGACGATCACGACCTGCTTGCCTTCGGTGAGCTCGGCGCGCAGCGCCAGCGAGTCGTCCCACGTCCGCAGCACGTGGCCGCGCGCGCCGGGGAGCACCCGTGGACGCGAACCCGTCGCGAGCAACAGCCGATCGTACGAATGCACTGCGCCATCCGAGTCAACAACGGTGCGATCACCTGGACGCAGGTCGGTGATGGGTGTACCGGGCCGGAAGTCGATCTCGTTGTCCCGGTAGAAGCCGGGGTCGTGGACCCAGGCGGGCTCGTCCTTGTCGCCGAGCAGGACATCCTTTGACAGGGCGGGAAGTTCGTACGGTCGGTGAACCTCGTGGCCGAACATGACGATCTTGCCCGCGTACCCGCGCTCCCGCAGCGCACCTGCTGCCGAAGCACCGGCGAGACCAGATCCGACGATCACGATGCGTTGCGGTTCCACCATTTTTCACCCTCCCAGGTGACTCGCCTGGATGTCACATGCGACGCTATCCGTAGCTCGGCACGGTTGCCCGCCGGAGAACGCCGTCATGGCGCCAACCCGCGTGCGTCTCAACCCCGCGAGCGCCCGGATTGGTCCGAGCACACGTGCCGAGACACTTGGAGGTCGGGGGCTGTGGCAGTCAGCAAGGAGTGGCAGGTCAGTTGCCGCGACATCGCATCGCGCCGACGGGACATGACCGTGTTCGTGAGTCAGGGACACGTCGTGATCACCGTCCCGCCGGGCGAGGCCGCGGTTCTGACACCGCTCGAGGTCGGTCGGTTGCGGGCCGCCCTGCGCGACGCCGTTGTGACGGCGTCGACGACACCCGAGATCTGATCGCCACGCGGGGTGGCCGGATCGCGTTGGTTGCGACCGATTTCGACTTGCTACGACTTACTACGACTGGTAGCGACCGGTTGCGACATATGTAGATATGTAGCGATATATCGGTGGCAATCGCTAGCTATCGGCGACGGTCGGTACACATCGGTAGGTATTGCGAGCAATCGGAGACGATCCCGACTGTCGCCAGCAACCACAGATGTGACCGGCACCACATCGTGCGAACAGGTTCGAACTCTTCCTACTCGCAAGTAGGTAGTGCGAGTATCGGGTCATGCTGACCCACGTCCGCGCGCTGTTGACGCTGGTCCGGGCCGGAGTGATCCGGCCACTGGGCCCGAGGGGCCTGAGCGGCGCGGTCAGCGGCTACGTGCACTGGGACATCACACTGGCCTGGGGCTACGCGACCGGCGCCGCCCGCCACCCCGACCGGCCGGCGATCATCGACGACGACGGTCAGCTCACCTACGCGCAGGTCCACAAGCGGACCACCCGCCTCGCCAACGCGCTGCCGGTGCAGCCGGCCGACCGGGTCGCCGTGCTGTGCCGCAACCACCGCGGCTTCATCGAGACGCTGACCGCGTGCGTGAAGATCGGCGCGAGCACGGTCCTCCTCAACACCGGCCTCAGCCGCGCCCAGACGAGCCAGGTGCTGAAAGACCAGAAGGTCACGCACACGATCGCCGACCGCGAGTTCGCGCACCTCATCCCCGAAGAACCCACCACCTGGACCGACGAGCTCGACGACCTGATCAAGAGCGGCTCCGACGCGAACCTGCCGCGAAGGCCTCCGCGCGGACGCCTGATCGTCCTCACCTCGGGCACCACCGGAGCACCCAAGGGCGCGCGGAGGCCGGAACCCGCGAGCCTGGGCCCGGCGGCGGCGTTGCTGTCGCGGATCCCGTTGCGGCACGGTGAGGTCATCGCGATCCCGGCACCGCTGTTCCACACGTGGGGCCTGGCGGCGTTCCAGATCGGCCTGGTCCTCGGCGCGACCCTGGTGCTGCGCAGGAAGTTCGAACCGGAGCAGACGCTCAAGGACGTCGACCAGAAGAACTGCACCGCGATGTTCGTCGTCCCCGTGATGCTGCAACGCATGCTGGACACACCGCGCAGACCGAGACTGCGCATCATCGCCTCCAGCGGCTCGGCGCTCCCGCCACCAACAGCGACCAGGACGCTCGAGGAGTTCGGCCCGGTCCTCTACAACATGTACGGCTCGACCGAGGTGTCGTGGGCGAGCATCGCGACGCCCGACGAGCTCAAGAAATACCCTGGCACAGCGGGAAAACCGCCGGAAGGCACCACACTGGCCATTGTGGACGAACAGGGCCGCGAGGTGGCTGCAGGTGAGACCGGCCGGATCTTCGTCGGCAACGAGATGCTGTTCGACGGCTACACGAACGGCACCGGCAAGGAGGTCCGCCAGGGCCTCATGTCCACAGGGGACGTCGGCTACTGGAAAGACGGCCTCTTGTTCGTCGCCGGACGAGACGACGAGATGATCGTGTCCGGCGGTGAGAACGTGTACCCGCGCGAGGTCGAGGACGTGCTCGCCGCGATGCCCGGTGTCCGCGAGGTGGCGGTCGTCGGGGTGGCCGACGAGGAGTTCGGGCAGCGGCTGGCGGCGTACGTGGTAGCCCAGAAGGACCTGACCGCCGATCACGTACGTGAACACGTGCGGGAGAAACTGGCCAGGTTCTCGGTGCCGAGGGACGTGGTGTTCCTCGACGCCTTGCCGCGCAACGCGACTGGGAAAGTTCTGAAACGCCAACTGCACCCCTGACTCGCTACTCTGCACGATCATGAGCGTTCCCGGCCGGGCGAACGACCCCAGGGCCAACGCGGTGCAGAACCTGCGCGAGGCGCGCATCGCGCTGGATGAAGGCCGACCGGGCGACGCGCTGGAGTTCGCCGAGAAGGCGGTGGCCGCGTTCGCCTGGCTGGACGACATGGAAGGCGTCGCGGAAGTCGTGCTGGCGCAGTCGGTCGCGCTCGGCAAGCGGGGGTTGTGGCCGAGTGCGCTGGACACGATCGACCGCGTGCAGCAGATCGCGTCGGCCAACCGGCACATCGGACTTCAGGCGCGGTGCAGTTTTGCCCGTGCGGTGGTGGAACTGCGTCTCGATTCGCGGGAACGGAGCTTCAACTCGTTCGCCCGCGCGCTCGGGCTGGCCGAGCTGACCGGAGATCCGGAGCTGATCGGCTCGATCCTGTTCGAGCAGGCGAAGGTGATGCGCACGCAGTACCACGAGCACTGCATGATCCGGACGACCGAGAACCGGTGCAGCCTCGACGGCGAGCCGTGCGTGCGGAAGCTGCGGCGCGCGGAGGCGTTGTGCGCGCAGGTTCGCGACCGGTGGAAGCAGCTCGGTGATCCGGTGCGGCTCGCGATGATGAACCTGTTGCTGACGCACGTGCGGCTCGACCTGGGCGAGGTCGAGCGGGCGCACCGGTCCTGCCACCGGGCGGACCAGTTGCTGTCCGGACGCGACCGTCCGGTGGCGCACGCGGAGCTGTTGATGGCCCGCGCGCGGATCAGCGGTGCGCGCAACCGGACCACCGAGCAGATCGCCCAGCTGAACCAGGCGGCGGAGCTCGCGATGAGCTGCCTGGCGCGCGAGGTCGCGGTGCACGCGCACGCGGCGTTGAGCGAGGCGCACGAGCAGGCGGGCCAACTGGACCTGGCGTTGCGGCACGCGCGGTTGCAGCTGGAGCAGTACCGGTTGTGGGAGCTGCAGGAAGGCCGCGATCTGCTCAGGATGCGCGAGCACGACCTGTCGGCGCGGCTCGTGGAACAGTTGGCGCACCACCGTTTCGAGCCGAAGCGCGAGGACACGGTGGTGCGTGTTCACAGTGTTGAACTCACTGACACGGGCACCGCGGAGCAGACGAACACCCGGATCGCCCGCGCGCTCAGGGCCGGGTTGACCAGGCGCGGCATCGAGGTGCTGCGGCTCGTCGCCGCGGGGGCCAGCACGTCCACGATCGCGGAGAAGCTGGAACTGTCGCCGAAAACGGTGCAGAACCACCTCCAGCGGATCTACACGACGCTGGGCGTCAAGGGACGTGCCGGAGCGGTCGTGTGGTGGGTCAACCTTGTCGAGAGCTAGTCAAGTCCAGTCAACTACTTGACTCGACGGAAAGCCGATCATCCGACCATTCGCCCGTTCAGCGGCTTGCCGCCGACGAGTGATCGCCTTGGTTTGGGGGTTTTGCCCATGCCAATGCGTTACAAGTGGGTGATGAGACTGGTAACTGGTCTGTGTCATGCTCCGTTAACAAGGTGACCAGTGAACAGGACGCGAGGGCGGCACCATGCTGGGGCGACGGAGCCCGCGGTCAGTGCTTGCGCAGAGCGATGCGCGCGACATCCCGCCACAACAGCGGATCGACCCCCTCGGGGTTGATCCGGTCGAGCAGCGCGGCGAGAGCCAACCGCGCCGCGGCGGCGCGCTCCGAGTCGTCCACCTCGTCCGCGGCACGCACGAGCAGGAGGCTGCAGCGCAGCTGCTGCTCCTCGTCCAGCGCCTCGGTCTCGAGCGCCTGGGAGGCCAGTTCGCACGCGCGGTCCACCTCGCCGTACCGCAGCGCCAGCTCCCCGCGCAACGCCTGGGCGTGCGCGACGATCTCGGCAGGCTTGCTGATCACCGCGACGGTCGCTTCGACGACGTCGAGCAGCGCCACGATGTCGTCCAGGTTCGCGCCGGGCGTGCGCAGCGCGATGGACGCGCCCGCGAGCCGCACCCGGCACCGGAACTCGGGGTCCCCGTCGTAGTCGTCGAGCAGCCCGACGGCCTCGCGGATGCAGTGCGCCGCCTCGGTGCGGTCACCGAGCCGGTCGGCGACCCTGGCGCGCACCCACCACGTGGAGATGGCGAGCCGGTCGCGGCCGAGGTCCGGCAGCCGCGCGGACAGCTGGTCGACGACCTGTTCGGCGTCGGCGAGCCTGCCGGCGGCGGCGAGCTCGGAGCACAACGCGATCAGCGCGCGGGTGTGCACGCGGCGGACGCGCTCCCCCTCACCGTGGGCGAGCTCGACGGCCTCGGTGGCCGCGCGGACGGACTCCGCGCTGCGGCCGAGCCTGCGCAACGCCTGCGCCCGCATCACCTCGACGAGCGCGTCGACGGCCGGGCCGGGGGTCCACGACTTGCGCAGCTTCGCCGCGGCGAGCAGCAGGCCGTCGTGGTCGCGCTGCCTGGCGAGCATGACCAGCCGCGTCCAGCGGACGCACCAGCCGAACATCTCCTCGTCGGACCGCTTGCCGAGCGTCTCCAGCAGGTCGACGGCCATGAGCAGGTCGCCGTCGTGGTAGGCGAGCAGAGCCTCGCACCACGCGAGCGCCTCGTCCTGCATCGCGGTGCGGTCCTCGTCGACCATGAGCTCGTCGGGGTCCATGTCGAGCACCTCGGCCAGCCTGCGCACGACGGCCGCGGACGGCACCCGCTCGCCGGACTCGAGCCGCGACACGTAGCTCATCGACACACCCGGACACGCCAGGTCCTTTTGCGACAGACCCCGCTGCTGGCGCGCGGCGCGCAGACGCGCACCGAACCTAGTCATGGCATTCCTGCCCTCATCCACGGCCGCCACCAATCGAACGGAGCTCGATGATGATTGTGAACACTATCGCCAGAATCGCCGCAGCAGTGATCCTCTCTTTGGGCGCGGTGGCTCTGGCGGCCGGAACGGCCTCGGCGGACCCGGACAAGGACATCTTCACCCCTCCGTACTCCGCGACGCCCTGAACGACCTTCTGTGCCCCAAGCGCGCACTGACGGGCGTGCTTGGGGCACAGTTGTGGGGTGACACTGCAACTGCGCGCGCCACGCCATCAGGTCAGTCGCAAGTCGATCGTGCTGTGGACGCTGCACGCCGTCATCGGGTGGACGGTGCTGTTCGTGCCGCAGCTGATCGTCGTCCTCGTCATGGACGACCCGACGTCGTGGCAGGTCACGGGGCTGCTGGCGACGGTGGTGCTGGCCTTCGCGCACACGATCGTCATGCCGCAGTGGCGGTTCCGGGTGCACCGCTGGGAGAGCACACCGGACGCCGTCTACACGCTCAGCGGCTGGTTCAACCAGGAGTGGCGGATCGCGCCGGTCTCGCGCATCCAGACCGTCGACACCAAGCGCGGGCCGTTGCAGCAGATGCTCGGACTCGCGACGGTGACCGTGACGACCGCGTCGGCCGCGGGTCCGGTCGAGATCGAGGGGCTGGACACGGACACCGCCTCCCGGCTCGTCGACGAGCTGACCACGACCACCCAGGCCACGCCGGGTGACGCGACGTGATGCCGTCGTTCCCCGAGGCGCCCGAGGTCGTCGAGCCGGTCCGCGAATGGCACCGGCTGCACCCGCGGATGCTGATCGTGCGGCCGCTCAACGAGACGCTGACGCTGCTGCCGGTCATCGTGATCTTCGTCGTGCTCGGCAACGGCGACCCGTGGCGGATCGGCGGCGGCGGGTTCGCGATCCTGGTGATCGTCGGGCTCGGGTTCCTGCACTGGCGCACCACGAAGTACCGGATCACGGCGGAACAGGTGGAGCTGCACACCGGTCTGTTCGTGCGCAAGCGCTTGGCGGTGCCGCGTGAGCGCATCCGGACGGTCGACCTCACCGCGAAGCTCGGGCACCGGATCTTCGGCCTGTCCGCGGTCAGGGTCGGCACCGGGCAGCACTCCAAGGAGGGCAGCGACGGCGGGCTGACGCTCGACGCCGTCACGTCCGAGGAAGCCGAACGGCTGCGCATGGTGCTGCTCGAGGTGCCCACCGCGACCGCTGAGCGCACCGACGAGGTCGTGGAACGGCCGCAGGGCGTCGTGCTGGCCGAGCTGAACCCGAAGTGGCTGCGGTACGCGCCGCTGTCGCTGTCCGGACTGGTCGCGGTCGGCGCGGCGTTCGGGTTCGTCGCGAACTACGCCGACGACCTGAACCTGCACGTGGTCGACCGCGCGGCGGACTGGGTGATGGACTCCCCCAGCGCGCTGACCATCGCGAAGATCGTCGGTGTCGTCGTGGTGCTGGCGTTCCTCGCGTCGATCGTCGTGTACGTGCTCCAGTACTGGAACTACCGCCTCACCCGCGAGCCGGACCAGACGGTCCGCGTGCAACGCGGTCTGCTCACCAGCCGCTCGGTGTCCGTTTCGGAGCTGCGGCTGCGCGGTGTCGAGGTGCAGGAACCGTTGCTGCTGCGGCTCGGCGGCGGTGCGAAAGCTGCGGCGGTGACGACCGGGCTCGGCTCGAAGGGCGAGAGCAGCCTGCTGCTGCCGCCCGCGCCGAACGCCGAGGCGCACCGGGTCGGCGCCGAGGTGCTGAGCGTGGCCGACGCGCCGACGCTGACCGCGCTGGTGACGCACCCGGCCGCCGCGTTGCGCCGCAGGATGGTGCGCGCGATCGTGCCGGTCGTGCTGCTCGCGGTGGGCTTGGCGATCTTCGCGCCGGGCTGGGCGTGGCCGATCGCGGTGGCGCTGCTGCCGTTCGCCGCGCTGCTGGGCTGGGACCGGTACCGCGCGCTCGGGCACGCGATGGACGAGCGGTACCTGCTGACCCGCAGTGGTTCGCTGCTGCGCGAGACCGTTGCGCTGCAACGGACCGGCATCATCGGCTGGCAGGTGCACCAGTCGTTCTTCCAGCGCAGGGCCGGTCTCGTGACGGTGATCGCGACGACGGCGGCAGGCGATGGTGCGTACCACGTAACGGACGTTGGTACATCTGCCGGTCTGGCGCTGGCCGACGAAGCAGTGCCAGGGTTGCTGCGTCCATTCCTGGACCAGCAACCCGGATAAGAGGTGGTGCCGCGATGGCGGCTGAGTGCGGTTCGTTCGGTGCGGCCCTTCGTGAACACCGGGTCCGACGCGGACTGACCCAGCAGACGGTCGCCGAGCTCGCGGACGTGAGCGTCCGCACCGTGCAGGCGCTGGAGCAGGGCCACACGCGCGAACCGGAGCCGTCGACGGCCGCGCGGCTCGCGGTGGCCGTGCGGCTGCTGTGGCCGCCGTCCGACGTGCCGCTGCCGCCGGTGCGGCCGCCCGCGCAGCTGCCGATGGACGCGCGCGGGTTCGTTGGCAGGAAACGACAGCTGGACGTGCTCGACGAGCTCGCGAGTGGTGGCCGCCCCGTGGTCGTCACCGGTACCGCGGGTGTCGGCAAGACCGCGCTCGGCGTGCGCTGGTCGCACCACGCGCGTCCCCGGTTCCCGGACGGGCAGCTGTACGCGGACCTGCGCGGCTACACCACGGGCAAGCCCATGCGGGTCGACGAGGTCGTCGGCCGGTTCCTGCGCGGGTTCGGCCTGCCCGCGGAACAGGTTCCCGCCGAGCCGGAGCAGGCGCTCGTGCTCTACCAGTCGTTGCTGGCGAACCGGAAGATGCTGGTGCTGCTGGACAACGCGGGCGACGCGGAGCAGGTGCGCGACCTCGTCCCGGACAATCCGGACTGCCTGGCGCTGGTGACGAGCCGCGACCGGGTCGACGGGCTCGACGCGGGCAGGCTCGACCTCGACGTGCTGGACGGCGACGAGGCGCGGGTGCTGCTGTGCGAGACGCTCGGCGCGGACCGGGTGGACGAGGAGCCTTTCGCCGCAACGGAACTCGCGGAGCTGTGCGCGTTCCTGCCGCTGGCGCTGCGGGTCGCGGCGGCGAACCTGGCCGACCAGCCCGGCCTGCCGATCGCGGAGCACGTGGCGTCGCTGCAGGAGGGCAGCCTGCTGGCGAACCTCGCGGTCGACGGTGATCCGCACGCGGCCGTTCGCGCCGCGTTCGACCTGTCCTACCGCCGACTGTCCGAAGAGGACCAGCAGCTCTTCGGACTGCTCGGGCTGGTGCCGGGACAGGACTTCACGGCGCGGGCCGCGTCCGCGCTGCTCGGCGCACCGGCGGAGGACGGGCTGCGCAGGCTCGCGTCCGCGCACCTCGTGCACGAGCACGCGCCCGGCCGGTACGCGTTCCACGACCTGCTGCGGCTGTACGCGGCGGAACTGTCCACCGGCGACACCCCGGCCGGGCTGTACGACTGGTACCTCGGCAACGCGTGCGCGGCGCTCCGGCTGCAGTCGCCCGAGTCGATCGGGCTGCCGATGCCCGAACTGCCCGCGGACGACTTCGCCGGCCCCGCGGCCGCGATGGCGTGGCTGGACGCCGAGATGGGCAACGTGACCGCGGCGATCACCGACTGCCGGTTCCCCTCGCTGCACGAACGCGCGTGGCAGCTGTCGGACCGGATGCGCAGCTACTACTGGACGTCCGGGAACTTCCTGCCGTGGCGCGCCGCGTGCGAGGCCGTGCTGAAGCTGGCCGGTGACAACCTGATGGCGCTGGCGAGCGCGCACTTCGCGCTCACCGGCGCGTGCACGCGGCTGAACGACTACCAGCGGTCGCTGTGGCACGGGGAGCAGGCGCTCGCGCTGGCGCGGGAGTGCGACTGGCGGATCCTGGAGTCGGCGACGCTGGGCACGATGGCGGCGCTGACGTACGAGCTCGGCAGGATGGACGAGGCGCTGCGGTACGGCAAGGCGGCGGTCGCGCTGGGTGAGGAGCTGGACGCACCCTCTGTGGTGGCGAACAGCATGGTCAACCTCGGCAGCACCTACCTCGACCTCGGCGACTACGAGGAGGCGCTCGCCTGCTGCCAGCGCGGCTACGAGATCGCCGGGACGATCGACGCGCGCTACGTCGAGGCGCTCTCGCTGGGCGCGGTCGGCACGGTGCACCGCAAGGCGGGCAGGCCGGAGGAAGCGTTGCGCTGCTTGACGTCCACGATCGCGACGCTGGAGGAGCTCGGCGACACCGCGTACGTCGGCCGGGCGCTGTTCAACCTCGCCGAGACGCAGGTCGACCTCGGTGACCTCGACGCCGCGCTCGCCACCGCCGAGCGGGCGGTCGAGGTGACGCCGCAGGGCGGTGACCACATGGGCATGAGCGACTCGCACCGGGTGCTCGGCCGGGTGCTCACCGCGCGCGGCGAGACGCGGCGCGCACAGGAGCACAACCAGCGCGCGCTCGTGCTGGCGCGCCACCTGGTCCACCGCCATGTCCGTGGTCTCCAGCAGGTGCCTTGCCCGTTCCACGCGCTGCTCCGTGATCCACCGGCCGGGGCTCGTCCCGGTCTCCTCGCGGAACCGGCGGGTGAACGTGCGGACGCTCATCCGCGCCTGGTCGGCCAGCGCGGTCAGCTCCAGCGGTTCGTCGAGCCGCTGCAACGCCCACGCGCGGGCGGGTGCGGTCGTCGTGTCGCCGAGCTCGGGCACCGGGCGCTGGATGAACTGCGACTGGCCGCCCTGCCGCCACGGCGGCACGACGCAGTAGCGCGCCACCTGGTTCGCGACTTCGCTGCCGTGGTCGGAGCGGATCACGTGCAGCACCAGGTCGATGCCCGCCGCGACGCCCGCGGACGTCAGCACGTCGCCGTCGTCCACGAACAGCACGTCCGGGTTCAGGTGGACCCGCGGGTACATCCGGCGGAAGTCGTCCGTGCAGCTCCAGTGCGTCGTCGCCGGCCTGCCGTCGAGCAGACCGGCCGCGGCGAGCACGAACGCGCCCGTGCAGATCGACATGATCCGCCCGGCCCGCGTGCCGTGCAGCGCCTCGTGGACGGCGGGCTCGACCACGCCGTCGCGGCGCGCCGGCAGGTACCGCGTGCCCGGCACCAGGACCGTGTCGGCGTCGCGCAGCACCTCGAGGCCGTGGTCCGGGGTGATCGTGTAGCCGCCGCTGGTCGCGATCGGGCGGCGGTCCGGCGAGCAGACCAGCACCTCGTACCGGTCCGGCAGGTTCGAGAACATGTGCGTCGAGCTGCCCAGGTCGAACGCGATCGACGTTTCGAGCGCGAGCACGGCGAGGCGATGCGGCATGGCCGGATTCTTTCACATGTTGGCTGCCAGGCCACTGGTTGTCGTGTCTCCCATCACCGACGCTGGTCGGTGTGAGACTGCATTGGGCCGGGGTGGTCGCCGGGGTGTCGTTCGTCGCGTTGGTGGGCGCCGCGAGTTTCCGCGCGGCGCCGGGGGCGCTCATCGCGCCGTTGCAGCAGGAGTTCGGCTGGACGACGGGCACGATCTCGCTCGCCGTGTCGATCAACCTGCTGCTGTACGGCCTGACCGCGCCGTTCGCCGCGGCGCTGATGGACCGCTTCGGCGTGCGCAGGGTCGTGGCGAGCGCGCTGGCGCTGGTGGCGGCCGGTGCCGGGCTGACCGTGTTCATGACCTCCGCGTGGCAGCTGGTGCTGCTGTGGGGCGTGGTCGTCGGGCTGGGCACCGGGTCGATGGCGCTGGCGTTCGTCGCGACGATCACCGGCCGGTGGTTCGTGCGGCACCGCGGTCTCGTCACCGGCGTGCTGACGGCCGGTGGCGCCGCCGGGCAGCTGGTGTTCCTGCCGACCGTCGCGTGGCTCGCGGACGACTACGGCTGGCGGCCCGCGTCGCTGGTGATCTGCGCCGCCGCCCTGGCGGTCGTGCCGCTGGCGTGGTTCTTCCTGCGCGAGTACCCGCGTGACATGGGGTTGCTGCCGCTGGGCGCGACCGAGGAGCCGCCGGTTCCCGTGCACACCGAGGGTGCCGCGAAGCGTGCTCTGACGGCTCTGCGCGCTGCCGCCCGGACGCGGCCGTTCTGGTTGCTGGCCGGTGGTTTCGCGATCTGCGGCGCGTCGACGAACGGGCTCGTCGGCACGCACTTCATCCCCGCCGCGCACGACCACGGCATGCCGACGACCACAGCCGCCGGGCTGCTGGCGCTGGTCGGGATCTTCGACATCGCGGGCACGGTCGTGTCCGGTTGGCTGACCGATCGGATGGACTCGCGACTGCTGCTGGCGATCTACTACGCGCTGCGCGGGCTGTCGCTGCTGGTGCTGCCGCAGCTGTTCGCGGCGTCGGCGCACCCGTCGATGCTCGTGTTCATCATCTTCTACGGCCTGGACTGGGTCGCGACCGTGCCGCCGACGGTCGCGTTGTGCCGCCAGTACTTCGGGATGTCCGGCCCGGTGGTGTTCGGCTGGGTGTTCGCCTCGCACCAGGTGGGCGCGGCGTTCGCGGCGACGGCGGCCGGGCTCACCCGCGACCACCTCGGCGCGTACGACCTCGCCTGGTACGTCGCGGGCGGCCTGTCGATCGGGGCTGCCGTCTTGTCAGCGTCGCTTGCGCGAGGTCCCGAAGATCCCGCGCGTGATCTCGCGCGCGAGAGCGCTACCAGCCGAGCGTAGGAAGGACTTCACCGCCGAGTTGCCGAGCACCTTCTCGACGAGTCCCGGTTCGTCCTTCTCCGGCTTCGGCTGTTCCTGAGGTGGCGCCTCTCCCTCTTGCCGGGGAGGCGCCACCTTCTGCATCAGCTGCTCGTAGGCCGACTCCCGGTCGACGGTCTCGCCGTACTTGCCGTTGAGGTCGGACGACGCCGCGGCCTGCTTGATCGCGTCGGTGCCGATGGTGTCCATCAGGCTGCGGGGCGCGCGGAGCCTGGTCCACGCGACCGGGGTCGGCGCGCCCTTCTCGCTGAGCACGGTGATGACGGCCTCGCCGATGCCGAGCGACGTGAGGGCCTTCTCCAGGTCGTAGTGCGGCGTCGTCGGGTACGTCTTCACCGTGCGCGCCAACGCCTTCTGGTCGTCCGGCGTGAACGCGCGCAACGCGTGCTGGACGCGGGCGCCGAGCTGGGACAGCACCTCGTTCGGCACGTCCGTGGGCAGCTGCGTGCAGAAGAAGATGCCGACGCCCTTGGACCGGATCAGCTTCACGGTCTGGGTGATCTTCTCCAGGAACGCCTTGGAGGCGTCCGCGAACACCAGGTGCGCCTCGTCGAAGAAGAAGACGAGCTTCGGCTTGTCCAGGTCGCCCTCCTCGGGCAACGTCTCGAACAGCTCGGCCAGCAGCCACATCAGGAACGTGGAGAACAGCGCCGGGTTCGACTGCAGGTCGCCGATCTCCAGCAGGCTGATGAGGCCTTTGCCGTCCTTGTTCCGCATGAGGTCGTTGGGGTCGAGCTCCGGCTCGCCGAAGAACCGGTCGCCGCCCTGCGCCTCGAGGTTCACCAGCGCGCGCAGGATCACGCCCGCGGTGGCGCTCGCGACCCCGCCGATGCCCTTGAGGTCTTCCTTGCCCTCGTCGCTCGTCAGGTGCGTGATGACGGCGCGCAGGTCCTTGGTGTCCAGCAGTGGGAGACCGCGGCTGTCCGCCCAGTGGAAGATCAGGCCGAGCGTCGACTCCTGGGTGTCGTTGAGCCCCAGCACCTTCGACAGCAGGATCGGGCCGAAGCTGGTGATCGTCGCGCGCAGCGGGACGCCGATGCCGCCGGTGCCGATCGACAGGAACTGGACGGGGAACGCGGTCGCCTGCCAGTCGTCACCGGTCTCGCCGGCTCGCGTGGTGATCCGGTCGCTCGACGCACCCTGCTGCGACAGCCCGGAGAGATCGCCCTTCACGTCCGCCATCAGCACCGGAACGCCCGCGTTGCTGAGCTGTTCCGCGATGAGCTGCAACGTCTTGGTCTTGCCCGTACCGGTCGCGCCCGCCACCAGACCATGCCGGTTGATCATGGAAAGCGGGATGCGGACGTGCGCGGTCGGCTCGACCGTCGCGTCGACCAGTACGGCACCGAGTTCGATGGCCGTACCTTCGAGGGCGTAACCAGCAGCGATCTCAGCTTGAGCCGTCATGACGAACGAGCGTAACCAGGTTGCCTCCATGCGCCACTCGAAGTTGAAGCGTTGACCACTAGGCTTCGTCGGGTGATGGAACGTCTGGTGTGGATCGACTGTGAGATGACCGGACTCGATCTGGGCAAGGACGCCTTGATCGAGATCGCGGCCCTGGTCACCGACGCGGAGCTCAACGTGCTCGGCGAAGGTGTGGACGTGGTGATCCACGCCGACGACGAGGTGCTCGACTCCATGCCGGAAGTCGTCATGCAGATGCACGCCAAGTCCGGGCTCACCGAAGAGGTCAAGCGCTCGACGGTGACGATGGATGAGGCCGAGGCGCTGGTGCTGGCCTACATCAAGGAATGGGTGCCGGACCCGCGCACCGCTCCGCTGGCTGGCAACTCGATCGCGACGGACCGCGGCTTCATCGCCCGCGACATGCCGACGCTCGACGCGCACCTGCACTACCGCATGGTCGACGTGTCGTCGATCAAGGAGCTGTGCAGGCGCTGGTACCCGCGGATCTACTACGCGCAGCCCGGAAAGGGCCTCGCGCACCGAGCGCTGGCGGACATCAAGGAGTCGATCCGCGAGCTCGCCTACTACCGGCGCACCGCGTTCGTCCCGCAGCCGGGGCCGTCCACGGAGCAGGCCCAGGCCGTGGCCGCTGAGCTGCTGAAAGACGCGGACTGACCCCCTGATTTCAATTTCGCTGGATCCTCACGCTATGCTTTCGGAGCCGGTGCGAACCGGCCAATGGTGGGTGTAGCTCAGCCGGTAGAGCACTGGGTTGTGATCCCAGGTGTCGCGGGTTCAAGTCCCGTCACTCACCCGATTCCGAGGGCGAGGCATATCTGCGGAAAGCGCAGATCTCCTCGCCCTCGGGCTATTTTCTGGGGGCCGAGCCCCCAGGCCCCAGCCGGGGGCTGCGCCCCCGGACCCCCGGTGGGCTCGGCTTCGCCATCGCCCCCCTTCCTTGTGGCCCGGGAGTGTTATGAGCGCCACGCTGGTCGCGAAAGATCTCGCCGCAGGCCACGGCGACCGGGCCCTGTTCACGGGACTCGACCTAGTGGTCGCACCCGGTGACGTGGTGGGCCTGGTCGGGGTGAACGGCGCGGGCAAGTCCACGCTGCTGCGCACCCTCGCCGGGCTCATCCCGTGCGAGGAAGGCCGAGTCTCGCTGAGCCCGCCGTCCGCGAACGTGGGCTTCCTGCCCCAGGAACCCGACCGCGTGCCCGGCGAGACCGTGCGGGCGTTCCTGCACCGGCGCACCGGTGTGTTCACGGCGCAGACAACCCTGGACGCGGAGACCGAGGCGCTCGCGACCGGCGGCGGCGACGGCTACTCCGAGGCGCTGGACCGCTGGCTCGCACTCGGCGGGGCTGACCTGGACGAGCGTGCTGAGGCGTTGGAGCTGCCGTTCAGCCTCGAGCTGGAGATGACCGCGCTGTCCGGCGGCCAGGCGGCGCGGGCGGGCATGGCGTCGCTGCTGCTGAGCCGCTACGACATCTTCCTGCTCGACGAACCGACCAACGACCTCGACCTGGACGGGTTGGAGCGGCTGGAGAAGTTCGTCTCCGAGCTGCGCGCGGGCACCGTCGTCGTGTCGCACGACCGCGAGTTCCTGGCGCGCACCGTGACCCGCGTCGTGGAGCTCGATCTGGCGCAGCAGCAGGTGAAGTCGTTCGGCGGCGGCTACGAGTCGTACCTCGAGGAGCGCGAGATCGCCCGGCGGCACGCGCGCGCCGAGTACGACGAGTACGCGGACACGCTGGCCGGTCTGGAAGCACGCGGGCGGATGCAGCGCGCGTGGATGGAGAAGGGCGTCAAGAACGCCCGCCGCAAGGCGCCGGACAACGACAAGAACGCCCGCAAGTTCCGCTCCGAGTCGACCGAGAAGCAGGCGTCGAAGGCGCGGCAGACCGAGCGGATGATCGAACGGCTCGACGTCGTCGACGAGCCGCGCAAGGAGTGGGAGCTGCGGATGGAGATCGCCGCGGCGCCGCGTTCCGGTGCCGTGGTGGCGTCTTTGCGCGGCGCGGTGGTGCAGCGCGGGTCGTTCTCGCTGGGGCCGGTCGACCTGCAGATCGACTGGGCGGACCGGGTCGCGATCACCGGCGCCAACGGGTCGGGGAAGTCGACCCTGCTCGGCGCTCTGCTGGGCCGGGTACCGCTGTCGGACGGCCACGCGTCGCTGGGCTCGGGCGTGGTCGTGGGCGAGGTCGACCAGGCGCGCGGGCTGTTCCTCGGGCCGTCGGCTCTGGTGGACGCCTTCCAGGACGTCGTGCCGGACATGGCACCAGCCGACGTGCGCACGCTGCTCGCCAAGTTCGGGCTGAAGGCGGCGCACGTGCTGCGGCCCGCCGCGTCGTTGTCGCCGGGTGAGCGCACTCGTGCGGCGCTGGCTTTGTTGCAGGCGCGCGGGGTCAACCTGCTCGTGCTGGACGAGCCGACCAACCACCTCGACCTGGCCGCGATCGAGCAGCTCGAGTCGGCGCTGGACTCGTACAACGGGACGCTGCTGCTGGTGACGCACGACCGCCGCATGCTCGACGCGGTGCACGTGACGCGTCACCTGGCCGTCGGCGACGGCCAGGTGACGTCGCTCTAACGCAGTGCCACGTGCATCAGCACGGTGGTGCTGTTGTGCGGAATGCTGTCCTTGTCACCGTTCGACGTGGTGAGCCAGAGCCCGCCGTCCGGTGACCTCTCGACGGT
This sequence comes from Lentzea tibetensis, assembly GCF_007845675.1. GTDB lineage: Bacteria > Actinomycetota > Actinomycetes > Mycobacteriales > Pseudonocardiaceae > Lentzea > Lentzea tibetensis. Next base: position 138,810 of record NZ_VOBR01000005.1, read on the forward strand.
CCGCAGCCGCCCGTAGTGGCCCTCGAAGTACGACGTGGGCGCACCGAGCCCCTGCCGCGTGATCGGCATCCGGTAGAGCTTCTGCCCGCGCAGCGCCGCCAGGTACAGCACGTCGTTCACGATCGTCAGACCGGACGGCGACGCCGCCGACACGGGCGAGGTCCACTGCGGCTTGACGAACGTCGGCTCGTCGCAGGCGCCCGCGGTGCCTTCGCAGGCGGGCCAGCCGTAGTTGCCGCCCGGCTTGATGAGGTTGACCTCGTCCATGATCGAGTTGCCGAACTCGGCCTCCCAGAGGCGTCCGCGCGAGTCGAACGCGAGGCCCTGGACGTTGCGGTGGCCGTAGCTGTAGACGTACTTGCCGGGGAACGGGTTGTCGCGCGGGACGCTGCCGTCCGGGTTGACGCGCAACACCTTGCCGCCCAGCGAGTTCAGGTCCTGCGCGAACTGCGGCACCTGGCCGTCGCCGGTCGCGATGTAGAGCTTGCCGTCCGGGCCGAACCGCAGCCGGCCGCCGTTGTGGAACTTGTTGCGCGGCGCGCCGGTGAGCAGAACCTGGTGGTCGGTCAGCTTTCCGTCCGCCAGGCGCATGCGCACGAGCCGGTTGTCGGTCGGGCTGGTGTGGTAGAGGTAGATCCACTCGCCGCGTCGTTCGACGCCGAGCAGGCCGCCCTCGCCGTCGGTGCTGACGACGTTGGGGACGTGGCCCACCACGGTCTTCTCGCCGGTGCGGGTCACCCGGACGACGTCGGCGGAGTCGCGTTGCGCGTACAGCGCCGAGCCGTCCGGCAGGAACTCGAGGCCCCACGGGACGTCCGTGTCGGCCACGACGCGGGTCATCTGGCCGACCGCGTCGCGTCCCCTGGTCGTGGTCACCGCGACCGGCTCGGTGAACGCGGAGCTCTTGCCCGAGGTGTCGATCGCCTTGACCGTGAACGCGTACGCGGTGTTCGCGGCCAGGCCGGAGATCGTGGCGTTCGGGGTGGCGGACGTGCCGGCCTGCGCACCCTCGCGGAACACCGCGTAGCTCGCGACGCCGACGTTGTCCGTGGACGCGGTCCAGGTCAGCGCGACACCGTTCGCCGTGGGCACGGCTCTGACGTTCGTCGGGACCGACGGCGGTTCGTTGTCCACCACCGCGGGCGGCGTGGTGATGTTCACCGTGTTGCTGGCCTGCGAGACGTTGCCCGCCGCGTCACGGGCGTTGACGTAGAACGAGTACGGCGTGTTCGGGTTCAGGCGCGTGACGTTGTTGTTGTTCGTCGCGCCACCGTCGACGGTCTTCACGAACGCGCCGGAGTTGTAGATGTCGTAGGCGACGACCTGCACGTTGTCGGCCGCAGGCGTCCACTCGAGGCGCACCGAGGTGGCCGTCGACGCGGTGGCCCTGAGGCCGGCGGGCGGATTCGGCGGCGTGACGTCGACGACGCCGGGCTTGCCGTAGACCTGGAACTCGGGAATCTCGTAGCTGTCGTAACAGGGTCGCTCCAGGTAGACCCGGATGAACCGCCCGTTCGCGGTCAGGTCGTCGCGGTCGATCGTGCCACCGTTGCCGATCGACGTCCGGTGGATCTCGTTCCAGTAGATGCCGTCCGGGGACGTCTGCACCTCGAAGACGCGCCCGCACTCACGGCCCCAGCTCAGGACGAACCGGTTGATCGTGGAGATGGCGCCGAGGTCGAGCGTCAGCCACTGGTTCTGCTCACGCCCGGCGCGCCAGCTGGTGCGCGGGTTCCCGTCGGTCGTCTTGGTGGCGGTGTGCCGCGCGCTCGGCTCGCTGGACGCGGTGGCGACGGCCTTCAGAGGTGGTTCTCCGGCGTGCGCGGCGGGGGTGAGCCCCAGCACGACCGCCGCGGTGGTGGCGAGGACGAGAAGTCTTCGCAAGGCCACGGTGCCTCCCAGGTAGGTATGGGCGGCGGTGGCGCGGCCAGCTTTCCACAAACGTTTTCACGCGGCCAGAGCAAAACGCCCGACGCGATCCGCGCCGGGCGTTTTGGCTGTTATGACTGTTTAGCGGTTGCCCTTCACCCACTGGTCCCACGGGACCTGCCAGTCGCCGAAGCCGTCCCACGACTCCAGCGCCGGACCGCCCGAGTTGCGGACGATGACGATGTCCCCCTGCTTGGCGTTGTCGAAGAAGAACTTCGCGTTCGCCGGCGCCAGGTTGAGGCAGCCGTGGCTGACGTTGCGGTAACCCTGGTCGCCGACCGACCACGGCGCCGAGTGGACGAAGATCCCGCTGTTGGACATGCGGGTCGCCCAGTCGACCGGCGTCTTGTAGCCGCCGTTCTCCAGCGCCAGGCCGTACGTCGTCGAGTCCATGATCATGTGGTCGCGCTTCTCGGTGATCACGTACGTTCCGACGGGCGTGGTGTTCGCGGCGTTGCCCATGGACGTCGGCACGGTGCGGGTGACCACGCCGTTGACCTTGGTGACGAGCTGGTGCGTGCCACCGTCGGCCTCGTGGATCACGGAGTCACCGATGACCGTGTTGATGGTCCGGTCCTCCTGGCCGTACACGCCGTTGCCCATGTGCTTGCCGTACACCTTGACGTGCATGGTGACCTTGGTGCCCGGCTTCCAGAACTCCTGCGGCCGCCAGTGGACTTCCTTCTCGTTGAACCAGTAGAAGGCGCCCTCGACCTTGGGGTCGGTGGTGATCTGGATGGCCTGCTCGGCCGCGATCTTGTCCGTGACCTTCTCGTCGAAGTAGAACGCCAGCGGCTGCCCGACACCGACCGTCGAGCCGTCCATCGGGTTCGTCGAGACGAACGTCTGCGTACGAGGCTTCACCGTCGAAAAGCTCGACGTCTTCGTCTGCGGCTTCCCGTCCTCACCGACACCGGTGGCGGTCAGCTTGTAAGTCTTGCCGTAACCGAGCATCTCGGCGTTCGTCCACTGCGTGCCCTCGGCGTTCAGGTGCCCCTGGACGGCCTTGCCCTCACCGTTGGTCAGCGTGACCTCGGTGAGCTTCCCGTCCGCGGCGGTCGCGATCACCGGCAACCCCGGCGCGACGTCCGCGGCACCCTCGTTCAGCGCGAGCGTGAGCGTCACCGGCTTGGGCGGCGGTGGAGTGGAGGAGGACGCTGCGCTCCCTTGCGCCGTCTCCCCGTTTCCCGAGCACGCTGTGATCAAGGTCGCAGCGAGCGCCACCGCGACCAGACCCGCGCCCCGCTTGCCCCACATCCCCATCGACTGCTTCCGATCTACTTGTTCCCCAGACACCCGAGACTGCCTGCTATCAAGCTGTTTTGGTGTCCCCCGACAAGGTGACGCCATCAAGGTTGTCCACGTTGCCCAGGATGCTGGATCGTTACCAGTCCGAAGTAGTCCCGGACCCCGGCTGACCAGCCGATTGGGAACCGCGCGAACCCCTGTGCTAATGTTCTCCACGTCGGAACGAGCAAGACAGACCGACACCCGCATGCGCCGCTAGCTCAGTTGGTTAGAGCAGCTGACTCTTAATCAGCGGGTCCGGGGTTCGAGTCCCTGGCGGCGTACATCGAAGAAGCAGGTTAATCTCCGGATTAACCTGCTTCTTCGTTTTTGTGCGTTTTCATACGAACTCCCCTTCTCCGGTTTGCCGGCCCGAGGACATCCCTGGGATTAAGGGATCAGGCTGCTCCGGCCGCGGTGTGGTGGAAGCGCTCGGTGAGCTCCTGCTCGAGAGCGTCTGGCGAGGGGTAACAGCGGTCCCTCCCTCCCGCGTGAGACCGCTCCTACGGTGAAGGGATGGATATGACCCTCACTCTGAACAACGGCGTCGAAATGCCCTCGCTGGGGTTCGGCGTCTTCCAGACCCCGCCCGCGGAGACGGTCGAGGCGGTGGAGACGGCGCTGCGCACGGGCTACCGGCACATCGACACCGCGGCCGCCTACGGCAACGAACGCGAGGTGGGAGAAGGCATCCGACGCTCCGGGGTGGACCGGGACGAGGTGTTCGTCGAGACCAAGGTCTGGATCAACGACTACGGCTGTGACGCCACTCTGCACGCCTTCGACAAGAGCGCGGGCAAGCTCGGCGTGGACCGGATCGACCTGTTGATCCTGCACCAGGCGCTGCCGTCGCGGTTCGACCTCACGATCGAGGCCTACCGCGCGTTGGAGAAGCTCCTCGCGGACGGGAAGGTGCGGGCGATCGGGGTCAGCAACTTCATGCCCGGCCACCTCGACGACCTGCTGAAGACGGCGACCGTGGTGCCTGCGGTGAACCAGATCGAGGTGCATCCGTACTTTCAGCAGCCCGACGTCCTGGCGGCGAACGCCGCGCACGGCATCCTCACGCAGGCTTGGTCGCCGATCGGCGGGATCACCTTCTACCGCGACGGCGGCGGAGGGAGCACTCTCGACGACGAGACCATCACCAAGATCGCGGTAGCGCACGGCAAGACCCCGGCGCAGGTCATGCTCCGCTGGCACCTGCAGCGCGGCCGTTCCGCGATTCCGAAGTCCACCAGGCCGCAGCGCATCGCCGAGAACTTCGAGGTGGTCGACTTCGATCTCACCGAGGCCGAACTCGCCGCCGTCGACGGTCTCGATCAGGGCGTGCGGCGCTGCCCCGAACCCGGCGACATCACCCTGGAGACCTTCGGGCGGGAGATCCCCGAGGCCTGACCGTCACCGCACCGGGGTGACCTGTCGCAACCAGGACGAGACGGCATCGCCCGCGTCGCGGACTTCCTCGCCGCGCACGGCGGGACGGTCTTGCCGGCGAAGTCGAGACCTTCGGTGAAGGTGCGCATCACCATCGGCGGGCGGACGTTCCACAGTCCGCTGCCCAGCAGCACGACGTCGTAACCGGTGATGTCCGGAAGCGGTTCGGCGATGGCGGGCCGCGCGTCGGCGTCCTGCTCCCGCACGTTGCGGTCGACCGTCTCGTCGTAGTTGTCGGAGTACGGCTCGGCGGCCGCGACCTGACCCCGGCCACGCTCTCCTGGGTTCAGGACGCCTACACCCTCGTCTTCGGCGGCCTGCTGCTCCTCGGCGCCCGCGCGGGCGACCTGCTCGGCAGGAGGCCGCTGTTCCTCATCGGTCTGGCGATCTTCGGCATCGCCTCGCTGCTCATCGGGATCGCGCCCACCGGCTGGTGGATCGTCGCCGCCCGCGGCCTTCAAGGAGTCGGCGGCGCCCTGACCGCCTGGGTCTCGTGGCGGGCGGCATTTCTCGTCAACGTCCCCATCGCCGCCCTCATGATCATCGCCGCTCGTCGCGTGCTCGCCGAGACCGAACGCCGTCCAGGCAGCTTCGACCTCCTCGGGGCCCTCTGCGCCACCCCTCGGCATGAGCGCCCTGGTTTTCGGCATCGTGGAATCCACCGAACGCGGATGGACCGATCCGATCACCCTCGCCGCGCTGACCGCCGCGGCACTGCTGCAGGCGACGCTGGTCCTGCACGAGGCACGCGCACCTCAGCCGATCATGCCGTTGCGGCTTTTCCGCCACCGCGAACGAAGCGGCGCCTACGCCACCCGCCTGCTCTACATGGGCGCGATGATCGGCTTCTTCTACTTCACCACCCAATACCTGCAAGACGCCCTCGGATTCACCCCGCTGCAGGCAGGACTCGGGTTCCTCCCGATGACCGCGGTCAACTTCGCCGTCGCCATGGCCATCCCGCGCCTGACCCGGCGCATCCCCGGCCCCCTGTTGCTGCTCGCCGGAGTCATCACGACCCTCACCGGAATGCTCTGGCTCAGCCGCCTCGACCCCGCCGGCGCCTACCTGGAGACCGTCGCGCTGCCGATGCTGCTCATCGGCGCCGGCCAAGGACTCGCCTTCGCACCCATGACCAGCGCAGGCATCTCCGGCCTGTCCTCCGAGGACGCCGGAGCCGGTTCCGGCCTGATCAACACCGCCCACCAACTCGGCATGGCACTCGGACTCGGCGTCCTCGTCACCATCTCCGCCTCCACCGGGATCATCAACAGCCCGGCTGATGTCGCCGACCACGTCAGGACCGCGATCACCGGATCATCCGCACTGCTCGGGCTCGCCCTCGTCGTGGTGCTGCTCGTGGTCGTCCCAGTCGCGCGGATCCATGCTGGTCCTCAGGAGCGCGACGGAGTTGACGTCGAGGACTACCTCAACGATAATTGAGTCAATGAACGTTGAGTGGTCTTCCTCGGTGATCGAGCGAGCGCGGCTGCACGCGGCGCTCGGTGAACCCGCGCGGCTGGCGATCGTCGACCGTCTGCTGCTCGGTGACGCCTCTCCCGGCGAGATCGGCAAGTTGCTGGGTCTGCCCAGCAACTTGCTGGCGCACCACGTGAAGCTGCTCGAACAGGTCGGCGTGCTCGAGCGTTCTCGCTCAGAGGGCGATCACCGCCGCAACTACCTCCGCCTCCGGCCGGACGCGCTGACCGGCCTGGCACCGGTGGGCTCGCTGCGCGCCTCGCGGGTGGTGTTCGTCTGCACCCACAACTCGGCACGCTCGCAACTCGCCACCGCCCTGTGGAAGCGCCGCAGCACTGTCCCGGCTGCCTCAGCCGGCACCGAGCCGGCCCAGCGCGTCCACCCGTTGGCCGTCGCCGCGGCCCGCGAGCACGGCCTGTCGCTCGCCAGGGCGCGCACCTCCCACATCAGCGACGTGCTGCGCCCCGACGACCTCGTCGTCGCCGTCTGCGACAACGCCCACGAACACCTCGACAGCCACGACGACCGGCTGCACTGGTCCGTCCCCGACCCGTCCCGCGTCGGCACCGACGACGCCTTCGACCGCGCTCTACGTGATCTCGCCGACCGGGTCGACCGGTTGGCACCCGCTGTTCACCACACCGGAGAGAGCGATGGCTGAGACCCACCAACGCCGGGCGCAGCCAGATGGCTCGGCTTCTTCCAGCACCTCGCTGGTGACCGGGCCGTCGCCTGGCCGGGGGTTCCGAACCGGGTCGAGCTCGCAACTCACGTGCACAAGGGAGTGTTGATGACGCGCAGGTTGGCTGCCGAGTTCCTCGGCAGCATGCTGCTGGCCGCGCTGGTGATCGGCTCGGGCATCGCAGCCCAGCGCCTGTCGCCAGGTGATGTCGGTCTGCAGCTGCTGGAGAACGCGGCCGCGACGGCTGCCGGGCTGTACGCGCTGATCCTGATCTTCGGGCCGGTCAGCGGTGCTCACTTCAACCCGGTGGTGTCGCTGGTCGACGCGGCGTTCGGCGGGGTGTCGTGGCGTGACGCGCTGACCTACGTGCCCGCGCAGGTGATCGGCTGCATCACCGGCGCGGTGCTCGCGAACGTCATGTTCTCCGCGCCTGCCGTCAGCATCAGCACCACCGAACGCGCCACGGTCGCGCACGGGGTGTCGGAGGTCGTCGCCACGATCGGACTGCTGCTGGTGATCTTCTCGCTCGCGCGGTCCGGTCGGGCCGACCGCGCCCCGGCCGCGGTCGGTGCCTACATCGGTGCGGCGTACTTCTTCACCAGCTCCACCAGCTTCGCCAACCCGGCCATCACCATCGGCAGGATGTTCAGCGACACCTTCGCCGGCATCACACCCGCGTCCGTGCTCCCGTTCATCGGCGCCCAACTGGTCGGCGGCGTGCTGGCCGTGGCGCTCCTGCGCCTGCTCTACCCGGACGTCACGGCCGGCCAGGCCGCGGACGTCGTGCTCCCCCACCCGGCAGAACTGAAGGGACGACCGTGACGACCAAACCAGAGGTGCTGTTCGTCTGCGTGCACAACGCGGGCCGCTCGCAGATGGCCGCCGCGCTGCTGCAGCACTACGGGCTGGGCCGGATCGCGGTGCGTTCCGCGGGTTCCGCGCCCGCCGAGAAGGTCAACCCCGCCGCCGCCGGGGCGCTCGCCGAGTGGGGACTGGACATCACCGCCGAGGTGCCGTCGAAGCTGACCACCGAAGACGTCGAGGCGTCCGACGTGGTGATCACCATGGGGTGCGGTGACACCTGCCCGGTGTTCCCCGGCAAGCGTTACCTCGACTGGCAGCTCGACGACCCGGCGGGCCAGGGCCTGGAGGCGGTGCGGCCGATCCGCGACGAGATCGACCGCCGAGTCCGCGGTCTCGTGGCCGAACTGCTCGATCAGGGCTGACATCTCAGCCTTGGCAGCCGCACCCGGCGGCTGCCTTGGCCTGAGCCGCGGTGACACCAGGATCAACGGGCTGTTCGCCGGGCGTGCAGCACGCGTTGACACCGCAGCACGCCTCTTCGCTTTGTGGCGCAACGGTTTCGTGTGCGGATTCCGCGCCGATCGGCTTGGTGGCGTGGACGATCGCGGAGTGCATGCCATCAACGGCCTCGAACGTCGTCGTGATTTCGACGTCGGCGAAGCCGGCGGCCAGCAGGCCTTCGCGGTACTCGGTGAAGGTGAGGGCTCCGGCGATGCAGCTGACGTACGAACCCCGCTCAGCTCGCTCAGCGGGCGTGAGGTGGTCGTCGGCGACGACGTCGGCGACGCCGACGCGGCCACCGGGACGAAGCACGCGGAACGTCTCGGCGAACACAGCGGGCTTGTCGACGGACAGGTTGATGACGCAGTTGGAGATCACGACGTCGATCGTGTTGGAGGGCAACGGGATCGCCTCGATGGTGCCCTTCAGGAACTCGACGTTGGTGGCACCGGCCTTGGCTGCGTTGGACAAGGCCAACGCGAGCATCTCGTCGGTCATGTCCAGGCCGTAGGCCTTGCCGCTCGGGCCGACCCGGCGCGCCGAGAGCAGCACGTCGATGCCACCACCGGAGCCGAGGTCGAGCACCCGCTCACCCTCACGGAGTTCGGCGACCGCGATGGGGTTGCCGCACCCGAGAGACGCGGCGACGGCCTCGGCGGGCAGCTCGTCGCGTTCGGTCGCCGCGTAGAGGCCGGCGCCGAAGCCGGCGTCCACGTCCACGGCCTGCGGCCCGCAGCACCCGCCCCCTCCCTCCGTCACGGCGGTCGCCGCGGCGGCGTAGCGGGCGCGAACGGTCTCCCGCAGGTCGACGCTCTGCTCACTCATCTGTGCGCACCTCCAGGCTGTATTGAAGTCTGTCTATGCAATGTTGCGCCCACGCCGACGGACAGTCAATATTGAAAGATGTCGAAGCAAGAGGGCGGCTGCTGCGAGGGCCTGTCGGACGCGCCGCTGGCCGAGGATCAGGCAGTCGAGCTGGCGACGATGTTCAAGGCGCTCGGCGACCCGGTGCGCCTGCGACTGCTGTCGCTGATCGCCTCTCAGCCCGACGAGGTCTGCGTCTGCGAGCTCACGCCGGCGTTCGAGCTCTCCCAGCCGACGATCTCCCACCACCTCAAGGTGCTTCGCCAGGCCGGCCTGGTCGAGTCCGAGCGGCGCGGCACGTGGGTGTACTACCGAGTGCGCCCGGAGACCACCGACAGGCTGGCCGCCGTGCTGGCCACCGCGACCGGCGATCGGCGCGTCGCCGCGCTGTAGCTCACGCCAACGGCTTCGCGATCGGCATGCTCGCGGTCGAGAGCACAGCCGCCAACGCTCCGATCACGCCCAGCACGACGAACACCGCCCAGGTAGCCGGGCTGCGCCATGGTGTCAGCGGGCACTGGGCGCGAGGCCGATCGTCACGTCGACCGACTCCGACGCACCGCAGCAGCCCCCGGAGTTCTTCACCTCGTCCGGGGCGTCGAACACGCCGGCTCCACCGCACACTCCGGTCTCCGGCAGCACGAGCTCGACCCGTCCGGCCGACTCGTGGTCGCCCGCGATCGCGGCAACCACAGAACGGGCCTGCTCGTAGCCGGTGAGCGCGAGGAACGTCGGCGCGCGGCCGTAGCTCTTCATGCCGACCAGGTAGACGCCCGGCTCGGGGTGCCGCAGTTCAGCTTCGCCGTGTGGGTAGACGGTGCCGCAGGAATGGACGTTCGGGTCGATCAGCGGTGCCAGCTCGGTCGGCGCCTGCAGCACCGGGTCGAGGTCGAGCCGGATCTCCGACAGCCACGACAGGTCCGGCCGGAACCCGGTCAGCACAACAACTTCGTCGATGCCCTCAACTCGGTGGCCGTCGAACGACTCCAGCGTCAGACTGCCGTCCGCCGTGCGCTCGACATGCGCGGTGCGGAATCCGGTGACGGTCTCGATGTGCCCGGCCTCGGCGGCCTTCTGGGCCCGCAGCCCCAACGCGCCGCGCGCGGGCAGCTGGTCGGCTTCTCCCCCACCGAACACGTTGCCGACCGCACCGCGGCGCAGCAGCCACACGATCTTCGTGCCGGGTTCCCGCTCGGCGAGGTCGGCCAGCGCCACCAGCGCGGTCAGGGCGGAGTGCCCGCTGCCTGCGACTGCGATCCGCTTGCCCGCGTATCGCGCCCGTTCCACCGCGAGGTCCGGCACGCGGTAGTTGATCCGCGCGGCCGAGGCGTGCTCCCCCACCGCTGGAAGGCCGTCACCGCCAAGAGGGTTCGGCGAGCCCCACGTACCGGACGCGTCGACCACCGCTCGCGCTGTGAGCCGCTCCTCGCCGTCAGCGGTCCGCACGTGCACGGTCAGCGGCTCGTCCTCGCGGCCGGCGTCGACCACCCGGTCACGGCCGCGCCGCGCGACACCGACAACGCGCACACCGAACCGCACCCGGTCACCGAGGGCGTCGGCCAGCGGCCTGAGGTAGAGGTCGGCCCACTCCGCGCCGGTCGGATAGGTGCCACCGTCGGGACGCACCCACCCGGCCCGAACCAGCAGCCGCTCCGCCGCCGGGTCGACCAGCTCGCTCCACCGCGAGAACAACCGGACGTAGTTCCACCGAGACACGGCGGCACCCGCCCGGTCGCCCGCTTCCAGCACGAGCACCTGCTCGCCCCGTTCGACCAGGTGCGCCGCCGCAGACAAACCCGCAGGCCCGGCACCTACCACGACGACTGGCAACTCGCTCACGACACACCCCTTGTATCGACAGATTTCGAATCAACACGAGGGACTGTATCGACGGGGATCGATTGACGCAACCATCGATTTGTGTCGATACTTCAGTCATGACGACGACAGCGGCCTCGCCGGCCGTGCTGCCCACTGACGACGCCGCGACCTACGCGGACTGGTTCGCGTGCCTCGCCGAGCCGACCCGTGTGCGGCTGCTGCACGCGGTCGCGACCGCTGGACGCGCGATGACCGTCGGCGAGCTGACCGAGTTGCTCGGCATCAGCCAATCGACGTGCTCGCACCACGTGCGCAAGCTGGCGGAGGTCGGTTTCGTGCGAGTGCACAAGGAAGGCACCGCCACGCACGTGAGCGTGAACCCGTCCTGCTGCACCGGCCTCCCCCACGCGGCCGACGTCGTCATGGGCGTGCTCGCACCCCGCCCGTGCTGCCCGGACAACCTGCCGCTCGACGTGACCGTCCGCGCGATGCGCGACGACGACTGGACCGCCGTGCGCCGCATCTACGCCGAGGGCATCGCCACCGGCGACGCCACGTTCGAAACCGAAGTCCCCCCACGCAGAGCGCTCGACGCCAAGTGGCTGCGCGACCACCGCTGGATCGCCGAAGTCGACGGCTCGGTCGCAGGCTGGGCTGCAGCCACACCAGTGTCCACACGGGACTGCTACGCGGGCGTCGCCGAGCATTCCGTCTACGTCAGCGCCGACCACCGCGGCCGAGGTGTTGGCAAAGTCCTGCTGCACAAGCTGGTCACCGCCGCCGATGACGCAGGTCTGTGGACTTTGCAGACCTCGATCTTCCCCGAGAACCGCGCCAGCCTCGCCCTGCACCACGCCGCGGGCTTCCGCACCCTCGGCGTCCGCGAACGCATCGCCCAACACCACGGCGTGTGGCGCGACACCGTCTTCCTCGAACGCCGCGCAGCGAGCTGACTCCGGGAGCCTCAGGAACGGACGGACCGCGCTGCTGATCTCACACCGCCACAACACTGTTCGCGATTGACATCAGCCGCGCATTGACCCGGTATCAGCCCCTGGGGGCGTACATGATCACGGCGACACCGAGCAAGCAGATGCCCGCGCCGGCGTAGTCCCAGCGATCGGGCCGGAAGCCGTCCAGCACCACACCCCAGGCCAGGGAGCCGGCCACGAAGACTCCGCCGTACGCGGCCAGAATCCGGCCGAAGTTCGGATCCGGCTGGAACGTCGCGACGAACCCGTACGCGCCCAGCGCCAGCACACCCGCCGCGATCCACAACAGACCTCGGTGTTCCCGCAACCCTTGCCACACCAGCCAAGCGCCGCCGATCTCCGCCACCGCAGCCAGCACGAACAAGGACACCGAGCGCAGAACCGTCATGATCCGGCAGTGTGACAGCCACAACTGTCACCGGCGCACCGATGCCTCCGTCGGTGCCGAACCACCAAGCACGTGCCAACCGCGGCGACGACCTCGACCGCCGACACGAGTTCCCGAGCTCAGCGGGACGCTCGAGTCACGTGCGCGGCGGTACTTCCAGCTCGCCCAGCGCTGACCAGCCGTCCTGGTCCACCGGGGTGCTCACGATCCGCGGCGTCTCCGCCAGGTACTGGGGCAGCTCGGCTTGCGCGGCCTTGAAGTGTTGCGACTGCACGTGCGCACCGCCCGCGTCGCCGTCGCGGAACGCCTCGACGAGCACGTACTCGGTGGCGTCGTCGAGGCTGCGCGACCAGTCGAACCACAGGCAGCCGGGTTCGGCTCGGGTGGCTTCGGTGAACGGCCGGGAGATGTCCGGCCAGCGTTCCGCGTACTCGGGCAGTACGCGGAACTTGGCGGTGATGAAGATCATGACGGCCTCCTTCGCGTGATCTCTCCGAGCGTAGCGCGGGGCACCGATCCAGCCCATCCAAGCGGAAACGATCGGTTGCGTTATGCGACTTCGGTGGCTACCGTCGCGATCAAGCGCTACCGATCGTTTCCGTTTGAGCGGGAGACACCAATGGCCGACCTCGACCTGTCCGGACTCGCCGCCCAGCACGGTGGATCCCCCACTCTCCGCGGTTACTTCGCCACCCCACCAGGTGAGGGGCCCTGGCCCGGCGTGGTGCTGATCCACGAGATCTTCGGAATCGACGACGCGATGCGCCGGCACGCTGACCGGCTCGCGAGCCTCGGTTACCTGACCCTCGCCGTCGACCTCTACAGCGAGGGCGGCGCCCGCCGGTGTCTGGTGTCGACGATGCGGGCGATGCTGAAAGGCAGCGGCCGGGCGTTCACCGACATCGAGGTCGCGCGCCGGCACCTGGCCGGATCCGAGCGCTGCACCGGGAAGATCGGCGTCATCGGTTTCTGCTTGGGCGGCGGGTTCGCATTGCTGAACGCACGAGCCGGGTTCGACGCCGCGGCCGCCAACTACGGGCAGCTGCCCAAGGACCTCGACCAGGTGCTGGTGGGCGCATGTCCGATCGTCGGCACCTTCGGCCGTCGCGACCTCACGTTGCGAGGCGCCGCCGCGAAGCTGGAGACAGCGCTCACGAACGCCGGGATCCCGCACGACGTCAAGGAATACCCTGACGCGAACCACGCCTTCCTCAACGACACCGAGAACGGCCCGCGACTGCTGCGCCCGCTCGCGCGCATCGCCGGGTTCGGCCCGGAACCGGACTCGGCGGCGGACGCGTGGAAGCGCATCGACGCCTTCTTCGGCGCCCACCTGAGGTGAGCGGTCATGCCCAGACTCAGCGACAAGACCCGCGCGGACCGTCGGCAGCACATTCTCACGAGCGCGTGGAAGTGCTTCTCCCGCAACGGCTTCCACGCAACCTCCATCGACGACGTGATCGCCGAGACCGGCATGTCCTCCAGTGCGGTCTACCGCTACTTCCGCAGCAAGGACGAGATCATCGAGGCGACGTCCGAGGAAGGGCTCGCCCGCGTGCGCGGGATGTTCGTCGCGATCCTCGACCTCGACCCGTGCCCCTCCCCAGCCGAGACGGTGGCCCTGCTGGCCGGCGAACTGGACAGGAAGGCGACCCACCCGGACTACGACATGACGCGCATCGCGCTGCAGGGCTGGGCTGAAGCGCTGCGCAACCCGCGCCTGCTCGAGCGCGCCCGCACGATCTACGCCGACACGCTCGGCCACGTCGACGAACTGGCCCGCCGCTGGCGCACCGACGGCCACCTGCCCGCGGACGCGGACACCCGCGCCGCGGCGGTGACGCTGTTCTCCCTGATGCCCGGACTGATCGTCATGCACCACCTCGTCGAAGACGTGCCCGCCGAGACCCTCCACACCGGACTTTCCCTGCTCGGCGCCGGTTTAGCACGCGGGTGACAGCGCAGTGTGCTTGATGTGAATTCGCCACGTGTTCCTCTGTTCAGCGTCAAAGCGGACCGATTTCCTCGAACCGCGACGAGCTGAAGGAGAAGACATGACTCGCTGGCGCTACGTCCTGCCGGTCGCATCGATTGCCGCCCTGCTCTTCGGAGGCGTTCACACGGCCACCGCAAGCCCGGTGGACACCACAATGTCCCTCGACACCGCATCGATCAGTTCAGTTGGACCGCTCGACGCTTCCGGGTGCAGCCTCAAAACGTGCATCAAGGTGACGGGAAACGCGGCCGGCTACACCACGAGCGGTAGCGGATCCGGCTTCTGCGGCCACATCCGGGTGTGGGGGCCGAGAATGGTCCACGACGGCCCGTTCGGGTGCAACCCGGCGGCTTCCGGCAGCGGCTGGGGAACCGGGACGACCTGCGCCGAGGGCTGGGAACACATGCCTGACGGCAGCTACCAGTCCCGCGGGCGCGCCTGCAAGGACGTGCGCTGACCCCAGCACCTTCCGCGGCACGGGCCAGCACCTGACCGAAAGGTGCTGGCCCGTCCATTTCTCCGGCAGAGAAAGAATGGCTCACCTGTCGAGAGCACGATCACGCCGACCGCGTCGGGGTGGCGTCCGAGGAAAGCCCCGGGTCACCGGCGAGAATTCTGCGCTGGAGTGCCTGGAGTTCACGGCCGGGATCGACGCCGACCTCCTCGGAGAGCCGGGCAGCGGCCGTTCGATAGACCGCCAGCGCCTCGGCCTGTCGCCCGCAGCGGTACAGCGCCAGCATCAGCTGCGCCCAGAACCGCTCCCGCAACGGGTACTCCCGAGTCAGCGTGGTGAGTTGAGCGATGACGTGTCCCTCGTGGCCCAGGTGCAGCCGGGCGTCCATCCAGCTCTCCACCGCGTGCAGCCGCTCCTCCACCAGCGTGGGAACGCTGTCGCGGAGCAGCGATTCGGCGGTGAGGTCGGACAGCGGCTGACCTCGCCACAGCGCCAGGGCATGACCGAGCAGATCGGCACGCTCAGCGGGCCCGCGAGCCAGGGCCGCCCGATCGACCAGTCGGCGAAACCGGGTGAGATCGAGCTGGGTCGGGTCCAGCTCGATCAGGTATCCGCACGCGGTCGTGCGGATCAACCGCCTCGACGGGTGTTCACCAAGAGCGCGTCGCAGCCTGGAAACGCAGGTCTGCACCGCCGATCTGGAATGCGCGGGCGGGGATTGACCCCACAGGTAGTCGACGATTTCCGGCAACGTCGCTTGATGATTGGCGCGCAGCAACAACACGGTCAACAGGGTGCCCACCCGACCGACCGGAATCGGAACTGCCCGCTGACTGTCGAGGACCTGCAACGGTCCGAGTATCCGGAACTCCATCCCACACCCCCTCACAGTTTACGCCATGCATCACAGGTGGACTCACCCTCGCCATTGCACACTCTCGCTCTGACGACCGGGAATTCCTTGCGATTCACCGCCCAGGAGAGATGACTGAACCTGCCCATTCCAGAAGCGGTCCCCAGCAAGACCGTCTCACCATCGAAAGTGCCGTCAGGCGTGGGGATCCCGTACTGAATCCAAGCGTGAGCCGCCTTGTCGTCGTCCGCGGTGTCTTCAACGTACGAGCCGGCCCCTATGGTCAGGAAGTCCTTGTGCACAGTGACGTTGAAACGGGCCTTGGCGCCCGCGGCCGAGCTCTCGACCGACAGATTCGTCGCCTCACAAGTACGAGGATCGTATTCAGGATTGGATGGAAAGCAGATGGCGTGCGCCACCCCCGGCACACCGGCAAACGTTCCCGTCATGATCAATACGACTGACCACCGAGCAAAACTTCTGGATGCCATGAAATCCCCCGAGGGTGCGCTCGCGAGTTAATGTGACATCGGTCTACCAGCCCCGTTGCGGGGCCTACAAGCAACTCGGACGATCCCGGACAGACTCGGCTAGCAGCCCTCGGACCTCACCGGCTTCCGGTGTGCCGACCTCGTCGAACACCTCGAGCGCCTCCTGCCAGCACAGCTGGGCCGCGTCGAGGCCTTCGGTGACGGACAGGGCTCGCCCGTGGGTGAGCAGCGTCCGGGCGAGGCCCAGCCGGTACCCGGTCCGCCGATGGATCTCGATCGCCTCGCGACCCGCTTCGGCGGCCCTGCTGTGCTCGCCACCGGCGAAGTGGATGTCGGCGAGCACCTTCAGCGCCTGTCCTTGCAGGATCCGGTGTCCGAGGTCGCGTGCCAGCACGAGCGACTCCTGCGCGTGGTCCAGTGCCGACGCGAGGTCGCCGGACGCCAGGCAGGACGCGGCGAGCTCGATGAGCGCATCGGCCTCGCCGTGCTGGTGACCGATCTGCCGGGCGGTGCGCAGCGCGCTGGAGAGCCCTTCGCGGTCTTCGCGCACCGCGGCGACCGTGATCCGAACGTCGACCCCGATTCGGGTGATGTCGCTGTCGAGGGTGAGTCCGAGGGCCTGTTCGGCGCAGTCGAGAGCCGGACCTGGCCTGCCGGCGTCCCGGTGCAACCTCGCGAGATCGTCGAGCGCGACGGCCTCGCTGACCCGAGCGTCCCCCGCGTGGTTGAGGTGCTGGGCTTGGCTGAGGCATTCGGCTGCGGACTCGAGCCGTCCGAGGTAGCGGTAGACCACGCCGAGTGTGCCCAAGGCGTTCGCGGCGCGGTGGAGCTCCCCTGCCGCGCGCCGCATCGCCACTGCCGCTTCGAGATGAGCAGCCGCTTCAGCGAGCCTGCCGAGCCGCAGACAGGTGAGCCCGAGGTTGCCGAGCGCGCGTGCTTCCTGGGGAGTGTCGCCTTGCTCTTGGTAGTAGCCGAGTTCCTGGAGATGACAGTCGGCGGCTCGGTCCAGCGCACCTAGTTCAGCGCAAACGGACCCGAGGTTGCCCAACGCGCTGATCTCCCCGAGACGATCACCGCCCTGACGGCTGATCTCAACGGCTCGCTGGAAGTGTTCGGCCGCCGCACGATGATCGTCAACGCTCCAGTGGGCGGTGCCGAGCGACAGGTGCATGGCCGAGACGGCGCGGAGATCTTCACCGCTTTCCGCGGCTCCGAGGCCGGCCTGAGCCACCGCCAGCCAGTCCACGGCGCTTCGACGCAGCCAGTAGTAGCCGCGCAGCGCGTCGGCGAGCAGCCACGCCACCGGCCCGTGCCCACGGGCCGCAGCGCTGTGGATCACGGCGGCGAGGTTGACCCGCTCGGCGTCCAGCCACGTCAACGCCGTCGCGTCGTCCGCGAAGGTCAACGGCCGCACATCTGGATCACGCGGAGGCGCGGGCAGCCGGAGGAAGTCCGGCCGGACGATCTCCACGGCTGCGATCGCGGTGTGCAGGTACCACCCGTGCAGCCGGCGCAACGCCGCATCGCGCACCGGTGCCTCGTCCTCGACCTGGGCGCGTTCGTTCGCATACAGCCGAAGGAGATCGTGCTGACCGCATCTCGTCTGCGCCGTCAGTTCGACGAGGTGCGCCCCGGCCAACGTCCGCAGCAGACGATCGGCTTCGGAGTCGGAAGAGCCGGTGAGCGCGGCCGCGGCCGATGCGGTCAGCTCTGGACCAGGAGCCATCCCGATCCACCGGAACAACCTCCTGGCCAACGGGTCGAGCGCGGCGTACGACAGGTCGAAGGCCGCCTTGACCGCGGTTTCCTCGTCGTCCTCGACAGCGAGCGCCGCCAGCCTGTTCCCCTCGGCCAGCTCGGACACGTAGCTCTCAACAGTCTGTTGTGGACTGTCGATGAGCTTGGCCGCGGCGATCCGGAGCGCCAACGGGAGGTAGCCGCACAGCCGAGCGAGCTCCGCGGCGGCAGCTTCCTCGCGAAGCACCCGCTCCGGTCCCAGCACGGCGATCAGCAATGCCGGCGCTTCTTCGGACGTGAGGACTTCCAGTGCCAGCCGGTGCGCGCCTTCACGAGCCACCAGACCGGTGAGCCGATCCCGGCTGGTCACCAAGGTCAGGCACTCCCGGCCTCCTGGCACGAGCGGCCGCACCCGTGCGACGTCCGACGCGTTGTCCAGCAGCACCAGAACGCGTTTGCCGGAGGTGACCGAGCGGTACATGCCCACCAGGGCATCGAGTTCCACCGGGATGTTCTCGTCTGACACGCCGAGCGCCCGCAGCAGCAGTGCCAACGCTTGTTCCGGCGTCATGGCTTTGTCCGGCGAATAGCCGCGCAGATTCAGATACAGCTGTCCGTCCGGAAACCTGTTGACCACCTGGTGCGCCCAGTGAAGTGCGAGCGCGGTCTTTCCCACGCCGGCCGTGCCGGAGATGATCGTGATTCCAGGCGACGGTGAACCACTGGCGGAGCCGGCGGGTTCCAGCAGCGCGTTGAGCTCCTTCAGATCCCTCGTGCGACCGACGAACCCGGCTGCCACCGCGGGAAGTTGCCGTGGCGCGGACACCGATGGCGCTGCCTGCTCCGGAGGTGCGACGGCGCCTGCCTGCAGCCGCCGCCACACCGCCTCCCACCGGGGCGCGTCCTGGTCGGTCACGCCGCATGCCCGCACGAATCCGCGCAGGACCTCGAACGAGGGCAGGTGGTGTCGTTTGACGTTCAGGGCGTCCGCGACGGTGCTGCGCGGAAGTCCCGAACGCCGTTCCAACTGGCGCAGCGAAGGATTGCCGGCCCAGATCTTCAGCAGGCGCAGCTGATTGGCGAACTCCTGCACCGTGCGCACGGCCGACGGATCGGGCGCCGCCTCAGGCTGCGCGTCGTCGGCCATCCGGCATCCTCACGTCGACGACATGGTGCAGTGCCGACAGCCTAGCCAACGAGCGACCGCGTCACGTCCCGTTCGAGCCCGGCCGGAGGCAGTGGGTCTCGGCGAGCGTCGTCAGCTGAGCCGCGACGTCGTGCAACGGCTGGACGCTCTGCTGGACCCGGCACAACACCAAGGCGCCTTCGAGGCTCGCCAGCATGGTCACGGCCAGACCGGGCACGACCGCACCCGGCACGGAGTACGCGTGCAAAGCGGCCGCGACCGCCGCGAGCCAGGCGTCGTAGGCGCCACGAAGCGCTGCCGTGAGCACATGGGAGGCGGGTGCCGTGTCCAGCGCCATCGTGGTGATCGGGCAGCCGTCCGTGAACTGGGACTCGGTGAGCTCCGCGGCGAAGTGCGCCACGACCGAGTCGATCCACTCTCGGAGAGTCGCGCTTTCCTGTTGTGCGGCCGTGATGAGCTCCGGGATCGTCCTCGCCGAGACCTCGACGGCGGCGACCGCGATCTCCTCCTTCCCGCCGGGGAAGAGGAAGTACACCGACCCCCGCGGCGCACCGCTGGACTCGATGATCTGCGCGAGGCCGCTGCCGTGATAACCCTGCCTGCGCAGCAGGACGCGGGCGGCCTCCACGATCTTGTCCCTGGAGTCGGATCGTGGTCTGGGCACAGCGGGGTTCTCCGTTCGCAACCGCAGCCGGTCAGCGGCTTTCTACCACGCCGAACTCGCGGAGTCCGTCCACACGCGACTTCACCGGGACGTAGCCGAGTTCCTGCCGCGCCTTGGTGATGTCGATCGTGCACTGCTGGCTGGACAGCCACAGGGTCATGTAGTCCAGCGGCGGGGCACCGGCCAGGCGCAGACCGCGCCACAACGCCTCACCGGCACCGGTCATCGCGGTCGCCAGGCCGACGGGCACCGAGGTCGTCGGTGCGGCGACGCCCCTGGTGGCGAGCAGATCGGCGATGAAGTCGCGGAAGACCACCGGCTCGCCGTCGGTCACGAAGTACGCCTCACCCGGCCTGCCCCGGTCGGCCGCGAGCACGAGGCCTTCCACCGCGTTGTCGACGTGCGTGGCATCGGTCAGGTGGCGGCCACCGCCCAGCCAGGCGAACCGGCGCGACCGGACGGCCGCCACCAGCTCGGGGAGCACGGTGGTGTCGCCCGCTCCCCACACGAACCTCGGACGGAGGACGACTGTCTCCAGGTCCGGCCCGTTCGCGTCGCGGACGACCGTGTCGGCCGCCGCCTTGGTGGCCGCGTAGAACGAACGCGAGTCCGGTCTGACCGGCGTGGTCTCGTCCACGTCCACCAGCGGAGAGCCCGCCATCAACGCGGCTTCGGACCCGACGTGCACGAGCCGCCGGACACCGGCGGCCCGGCACGCCTCGACGACGTTGGAGGTGCCGTCGACGTTGTCGGCCCAGAACACCTCGCGGCTGCCGTGCCGGGTCGTGCGGGCGGCGCTGTGGAACGCCAGCTCGCATCCCGACGCCGCCGCACGCAGACCGGCCACGTCCGACAGGTCACCCCTGACCGGCTCCGCTCCGAGCGCCGACACCCGCTCCGCCGCGCGGTCACTTCTGGCGAGCGCGCGAACCCGCACTCCGTCCGCGACCAGACGTTCGATCAGCCGGCCACCGACGAAGCCCGACCCACCCGTCACCAGTGCTGTGCTCATACCATCACCTTATCAGTAGACCGACCGACATAGTTACTGAAGAGAGCGGAACCAGCGCAGGTGGTGACGCGTCGGACCGGCACGCGACGAACAACCGGTTCTCGCGCGCCGGGACCATCGCGACAGTTGTGCAGAACCAACTAGCTATCACGAGTTTTCGCCGTATCTACCGTCGCGTGGCGGCGCGTCGCTACCCTGCCCCGTCAGGCGCCGATGTGTCTTCTTCTCACGATCGGAGGAACCATCAGCGGGTTGAGCGTGCGGGTGCTGGGTCCACTGGAGCTGTGGCGGGACGAGGCTCAGGTGGAGCTCGGTGGCGTGAAACAGCGGGCGTTGCTGGCGCATCTGGCCTTGAACGCCAACAGGGGCGTGTCGGTCGACCAGCTCGTCGAGGTGCTCTGGCCTGCCGGGGCTCCCCGCTCGGTCGTGGCGAACATCCGCACCTACGTGTGGCAGCTGCGGCAACTGCTGGACACAGATTCGAGTTCGCCTCGCCTGCGCACGCACGGCGCCGGTTACGTGCTGGTGGTGTCACCGCACGAGGTCGACGCGCTGCACTTCGCGGAGCTGGTCGAGTCCGCTCGGGTCGAGCCGAGTCCGGTGGCGGCGCTGGAGGTGTTGCGGCGCGCGGAGTCGTTCTGGCGCGGACAGCCGCTCGAGGACCTGCCCGCGTCCAGCAGCTGGTCACCTGTTCTCGCCCGATTAGCCGAGTCCCGCCTGGCCGCGACCGAGCAACGGCTGGCGCTGCAGGTCTCGCTCGGCGAGAGTGCCGCCGCGATACCGGAACTGCGTGCGCTGCTGTCCGCGCACCCCTATCGGGAGAGCGTCTGCCTCCAGTTGATGATCGCCCTGCGGCGCGCAGGCCGGCAGGTCGAAGCGCTGCAGGTGTACACGGGCATGCGCGATCGGCTGACCGACGAGCTCGGCCTCGAGCCGGGAACTGAGCTCCGCGAGGCCCACCTGGCGGTCCTTCGCGGTGACGACGAACCCGCGGCCGCGCGGCCGTCCACGCCGATCCACCAGCTGCCCCCGGCGATCTCCGACTTCAGCGGACGGGCGACCCAGACGGCGCGGCTGGTCGAGGTGCTGCGGACGAGCGCGTCCGTCTCGGTGCCCGTGGCCGAGGTGACCGGACCGCCAGGGGTCGGGAAGTCGACGCTGGCGGTCCGCGTGGCGCACGAGGTGCGCGACCACTTCCCCGACGGTCAGCTGTACGTCGATCTCGCAGGCACCGCGGACGATCCACGTGATCCGGGTGACGTGCTCGGTGAGCTGCTGCACGCGTTCGGCGTCAACGGAGCGGGCCTGCCCGCCGGTGTCCCGGCGCGGGCGGCGTTGTACCGCTCCCTGCTCGCCGGGCGCCGGGTGCTCGTCCTGCTCGACGACGCGGCGTCGGTCAGTCAGGTGGCGCCGCTGCTGCCCGCCGATCCCGGCTGCGGTGTCCTGGTCACCAGTCGGCGCAGGCTGACGGATCTGCCGGGGGCCAGCCACCTCGAGCTGCGGCCGTTCCACCCGGACGAGGCGGCCGAGCTCCTGGCCATGATCGCGGGCCGGGACCGGATCACCGCGGAGCCGGAGGACGCGGCGGCGATCGCGCGGGCGTGCGGTCACCTGCCGCTGGCCATCAGGGTGGCAGGCGCCCGGCTGGCCGGACGTGGTGGCTGGTCGCTGCGGGTGCTGCGCGAGCGGTTGATCGACGAGTCGACGCGGCTGCGCGAGCTGCGGTCCGGTGAACTGGCCGTGCGGGCCAGCTTCGACCTCAGCGTGCGTCAGCTGCCCGCCGACGGGCTGCGCGCGTTCGTGCTGCTGGCGTTGCTGGGACCGCACGACGTACCCGGTTGGGTCGTCGACGCGTTGCTCGACCAGCGGGACGCCGACCAGCTCGTCGACCAGCTGGTCGACGCGAACCTGCTCGGCTCGCCCGGCACCGACCGCATCGGCCAGCCCCGGTACCGGCTGCACGACCTGCTGCGCTGCCACGCTCGCGAGCTCGCGGACCGGCTGCCCGGCGGAGAGTCCCTTGCCGCACTGGAAAGAACGCTGCGCGGCTGGCTGTGGCTGGAGGGACAGGCCGCGGCACGTCTGCCCGCCACCTTCGGTGCGACCATCGCGGACCGCGGCGGGTGGGCGCTCGATCCGGGACGCGCCCGGCACCTGCTGTCCGACCCGGTGGAGTGGTTCGTCGCCGAGCGGCGCACGGTGTGCGGTGCCGTCGACCTCGCCGCCGACGCCGGTCTGGACGACCTGGCGTGGCGGCTCGCCGCGACGGCCGTGCCGTTCTTCGACCTGCACAGCCACTACGAGGACTGGGCTCGTACGCACTCGCGAGCGTTGCAGGCCTGCCGCGCGGCGGGCAACAAGGCCGGAGAGGCCGCGATGGCGCGTGGTCTCGCCCAGGTCCACATCTATCGCAACGAGTTCGACGAAGCTGAACGGGAGATGCTCGACGCGCACCGGCTGTACGGCGAGACCGGCGACGAACGCGGTGAGGGGATCGCGCTGGCCGGTGTCGGCACCGTGTGCCGCCTCCGGGCCGAGAACGAGCGGGCGATGCGCTGCTACGAGCAGAGCCTGCGGAAACTGGAGTCCGCCGATGACCGGCACTCCATCGCCCAGGTGCGCGCCTCGATCGGCTCGATCCACACCGCGCTCGGTGACCTCGAGCAGGGCAGGACCTGGTTGACCAGCGCACTGGAACTGGCGAGAGCCATCGGCGACGCACACCGGGAAGCGCTGGTGCTGTGCAGGCTCGCCGCCCTGCACCGCCAGGCCGGTGAGCACGACGTCGAGCTCGACCACGCCCGCCGCGCCGTGTCGATCCTCGAGGAGCTGACCGACGAACGCTGCACCGCCTTCGCCCGTCTCGAGCTCGCCGAGGCGTTGATCCCCGCGGGGAAGCACGATGCCGCGCGCGAGCTGGTGCACCGGGCGCTCGCCACGTACCGCAAGTCCGGCAACAAACAGGGCGAGCCCGCCGCACTGCGCACGCTGGCGCGGGTGGCACTCGCGGAGGGCGCCCGCGCGGCCGGTGCGCCCACCACGTGAGCCGGTGCCGCCACTGGGACGGCACCGGCTCACGACACGCGAATCAGTTGCTGTTGCCCGGCTTCCAGCCGAGGTAGCTCCCGAAGTAGCCGGTCGAGGTGGCGTGGCCGATCCGCCCGTTCACCCCGGTCGACCAGAAACCGCCGTTGCCGTCGGCGACACCGACGTGCCCCCACTGGCTGATGTTCCAGAACACGAACGCACCCTTCGGCGGCGTGCCCGTGGTGTGCCGCGCGCCGTCCGAGGACCGCCAGTGATCGATCGCCGAAGCGTGATGCGTGCTGCGGGCCCACGCGAGACGCACCGCGCGCTCGCAGTAGTGCTCGTACGCCGTGCTCCCCCTGCGGTCGGAGAACCACTTCACCGCGCCCGCCGCGGTCTGCTGAACGGTGACCTCGCCATCGGGCGCCGACGCCGTGGCGGTGTCCTCCAGCCAGGGCTGCGCGATGTCGGCCGCACTGACACCGACGCGAGCGTCGTCGACCTGGTCGGCGACCGCGGGCGCCGCGGTCGCGATCAGGGCCGCCCCCACCACGCCGACGACCGCACCGATCACTTTGCTGAACCGCATGAACATCCCCTCTCGAACAGGACTTGATGCTCACGCAGCCTGGCGGCGCGACGTCTACGGCTGATACATCGCCGATACACGGCGGCACGGGCTACTCGACCGCGCGGGCGTAGCGCCTGCTGAGAACGCGGAAGTGCTCGACCAGGCCCGGCGGCTCGGTGACGCGGACGTCGAAGCCGAGCATCCCGACGTAGACGGCGATGAGCTCCAGGCTGTCCGCTCCGGTCACGAGCACCGACGTCGACTCGTCGACCGCCTCCACCACGCCGACGGTCGCGTTGATCCGCGCCAGCACGTCCTCCGCCGGCGCGAACACGGTGATCCGCGCGTGCACCTTCCAGCCGGCGGTGGCGACGTCGCGCAGCACGAAGCCCGTGTAGTCGCCGCCGGGGAACGGGACCGGCGTGTACCGGCGGCCGGTCGCCATCCGCAGCGAGAGCCAGTCGACGCGGTAGGTGTGCCACGCGCCCGTCTCCGGCCCCCGTGCGACGAGGTACCAGTGCCGTTCCCAGCTCACCAGCCGGTACGGCTCCACCAGCACCGGCCAGTCCCCGAACGGAGCCGAGGCGTCGTTGCGCCGCGGCGCGTCGTCCTCGCGATCCGGGGCCGTGTAGTCGAACCGGAGCAGCTCCGAGTCGCGGACGGCCGCCGCGATCGTGGCCAGCACCGCCGCGTCCACCACCGGGTCCTCGACGTTGCTGCCGGTGTTCGCCGGCCCCTCCGACATCGCCTGGTGCAACGCGGTCACCTGCCGCCGCAGCCGATTCGGCAGCACCTGCTCGAGCTTCGTCAACGCTCGTGCGGCGCTGTCCTCGATACCCGCGACGCCGCGTCCGGCCCGCAGCCCGATCGCGACCGCCACCGCTTCTTCATCGTCGAGCAGCAGGGGTGGCAGCTTCGCCCCGGCGCCCAGCCGGTAGTACCCGGCGGGCCCGCGCACGGCTTCGACCGGGTAGCCGAGCTCGCGCAGGCGGTCGACGTCGTTGCGGATCGTCCGCCCGCTGACGTTCAGCCGCTCGGCCAGCTCCGACCCCGGCCAGGCCGGTCGCGACTGCATCAGCGCCAGCAGGGCGAGGAGCCGGGACGAAGTTTCGAGCACTTCCTGACTATATAGGAAGCAAGTGTTCCTATACGGGTTTTACCGTAGTGCCATGACGAACACGGAGATCCGCCCCTTCCGCATCGACGTTCCCCAGGCCGAGCTGGACGACCTCGACGAGCGCCTCGCCCGCACCCGGCTGCCGCAGCCCGCGCCCACCGACGACTGGGAGTACGGCACCCCGAACAGCTACCTCAGCGAGACCGTCGAGTACTGGCGGACCAAGTTCGACTGGCGGGCGCAGGAAGCCCGGATGAACGAGCTCCCGCACTACCTCACCGAGATCGACGAGCAGACCGTGCACTTCATCCACGTGCCGTCGAAGGAGGAGAACGCGACCCCGTTGCTGCTCCTGCACACCTACCCCGGCTCGTTCGCCGACTTCCTCGACATGATCGGCCCGCTCACCGACCCGGTCGCCCACGGTGGCGACGCGGCGGACGCGTTCTCGGTCGTCGTGCCGTCGATTCCCGGATTCGGTTACAGCACACCGCTCGTCGGCCGCGGCTGGACGATGCGGAGGGTCGCGGAGACGTTCGACAAGCTGATGCGGCGCCTCGGGTACGACTCCTACGGCGCGCACGGCAGCGACGGCGGCGCGATGATCTCCCGCGAGCTCGGCCTGATGGATCCGGAGGGTTTCCTCGGCCTGCACGTGCTGCAGCTGTTCTCGTTCCCCTCCGGCGACCCGGCGGAGTTCGAGAAGCTCGAGCCGAAGGACTACGCCGCGCTCGAGCACATGCAGTGGTTCCAGTCCGTCGGCGGCTACAACCAGATGAACGGGACGCGCCCGCAGACCGTCGCCGCCGGCATCGCCGACTCGCCGGTCGGGCAGCTGGCCTACAGCGAGCTGTTCAACAACTTCGGCAACGGGACAAGCCTGGTGTCGACCGAGCAGATCCTGACCCAGGTCTCCCTCTACTGGTTCACGAACACCCAGGCGACCGCGGGGCGCTACCACTTCGAGGAGACGAAGGCGGCGCGCGAGCCGGAGGTGAACCCGTCGCGAACCGGGGTCGCCGTCTTCACGGACGACTTCAAGACGATCCGCGCGCTCGCCGA
The DNA here is from genome assembly GCF_007845675.1 of Lentzea tibetensis. Taxonomy (GTDB): domain Bacteria; phylum Actinomycetota; class Actinomycetes; order Mycobacteriales; family Pseudonocardiaceae; genus Lentzea; species Lentzea tibetensis. The sequence continues at coordinate 165,125 of NZ_VOBR01000005.1, forward strand.
GCGGGACAACTCCAACATCGTGCACTGGTCGGAGTTCCCCGACGGCGGACACTTCGCGGCGATGGAACGCCCGCTCGTCCTCGTCGGCGATCTGCGGACCTTCTTCCGCTCCTGACGCACATCGCGGTCCGCGTACGTCGAAGAAGCAGGTTGATCTCCGGATCGACCTGCTTCTTCTTTTGCGGCCTTCTCGCTACCGGGTCTGCGGGCACGGCCCACCGGCGGTGAGGAAACAGGTCGGCCCCGTGCTGGGTGAGGTCGTGGCCGGGCTCGTCGGCAGCCGCGTCGCGGGCTCCACCGGACCGCGGTCACGCGCGCCCAGTGCGAACACGGTCAGCACGATCGCGCCGCACACGGCGGCCGAGCTGCCCACCGCGGCGAGGGTGGTGCGGCGGCGCCTGATGCGGCGCCCGCGCTCCGCGATGCCACCGATGTCGATGCCCAGCGGCGGCTGCTCGGACGTGACCAGGTCGAGCAGCGGCTTGATGTCGTCATCACGCATCAACCGCACCTCCCTTCAGGGTGAAATGCGGGCCGAGCCGTTGCCGCAGCGTGGCGAGGCCCCGCGCGCACTGGCTCTTCACCGTGCCGGTCGAGCAGCCGAGCGCCTCGGCCGTCTCCTCCACGCTCAGGTCGTTCCAGTAGCGCAGCACGATCGCCGCCCGCTGCTTCGGCGGCACAGCGGCGAGTGCGCGGCGGATGATGATGCGCTCCTCCGGTTCCACATCGGACGGTGCGTGCGTCTCCGGTGGCACATCGGTGAGACGCTCCCGCTTGCGCCAGAGCAGCCGCCGTTCGGCCAGGTACGTGCGCACGACGATCCGACGCGCGTAGGCGTCCAGTCCCCCGTGGTGCTGCAGGCGCGGCCACATCAGGTAGAGCTTGAGCAGAGCGGTCTGCACGAGGTCCTCGGCGTGGTGCCAGTCGCCGCACAGCAGGAACGCGGTGGACCGCAGGCCGTGCGCGCGGCCTGCGGCGTACCGGTGGAACTCCTCCTCGTGGCTCAGCGGCCGCACTCCCGCAACTGGGTGTCACCGGTGAGCCAGTACACGCACCTGCCCGCGTACGGGTCGCCGGGGAACTTCGGCTGGGCCTCAGGCGCCGGTGCCTGCTCGGCCTGCGGCGTCAGTTCGGCCCGCGGCGCGTCCTCCGCGGTGCCGGCGAGTGCGGGAACGGCGATGGCCCCGGCGGTCAGGACCACCGCCGCGGCGCCGAGCACGATTCCGATGCGCGACATGTCTCTCCCTGGATCGGCTGATCACGCTGTTGACGCGTTACCAATGCGCGCGGCCGCACGCGGGGTTGCATCGAGGTTGTCGAACCGGCACTAGTCTTCACGCCAATACGTGCCCGAACGACGCACCTCGGTGGATCTGAGCAGCGCATGAGAGGGTCTGGCGATGCCTGGCGTGTTCGTCAACTACCGCACCGGAGACGGTGAATGGGCGGCGGCCCTGGTCAAGCGGGAGTTGGGTGCCCGCTTCGGCTCCGACCAGGTGTTCTACGCCAGCCAGTCGATCCGTCTCGGTGAGGACTTCTCCCGGGAGATCCTGAGCGGCCTGCGCCGGTGCGAGGTGCTGCTGGCGCTGATCGGCCCTCGCTGGGTCACCGCGACGGACCGCGAGGGCGTCCGCAGGCTCGACAAGCCCGACGACTGGGTGCGCCGCGAGATCAACGAAGCTTTCCAGTGCGGACTGCGCGTCATTCCCGTGCTGATCGACGGCATCGACCCGCTCAACGAGGCGGACCTGCCCGACAGCCTCCGCAGGCTGGCCCGCTGCCAGTACCTGCGCATGCACCACCGCAGTGACGATCTCGACCTCCCCCGGCTCGTGGACGAGCTGGTCGAACTGGTGCCGGAGCTGGTCACGACCAGGGCTGCCGCGGTGCCGGTGGCCGGACGCGCGCATCACGCGGCCGAGGGTGAGCTGCGGAGCACGATCACCGAGTTCCGCCAGGCGCTGTCCGAGCCGGCGGGACAGGCGACCGCGGTGCACGACCGCGTCCACGTCGCGGCGACGTCCGCGCTCGACGCGCTGACCGACGCCCGGTACCCCACCACGGGACACCTCGACGACAGCGACCTCCCGGCCGCACTGGAGGAACGCCTCACCCGCTACGAGCAGGACCTGGCGCCGCTGCTGCGCCTGGTCGCCATCGGTGTCCGTTCCGAAGACCGGCGGCACGACGACCTGTGGATCACCCTGGTCGACCGCTTCCTGCACCGCGCCCGGCCCCAGCGCGACGCGCAGGAGGTGTGGGTGGCCGCCGCGGCGTACCCGGCGTTGCTGCTGGTCTACGCGATCGGCGTCGCGGGCGTGGCGGCCGGTCGCGAGGACCTCGTGCACCGCCTGCTGTGCCGGACCGCGGTCGCCGAGCCAGGTGGACGCCCGACACCGGTGCTGCGCGCGATGGCGCTGCGGAACGTGGTCGACCCCCGGCACGCGGCGGCGCTGCCCGTGTGGGGCGGCACACCACCTCATCAGGCGTTGAGCGTGCACCTGCGGCAGGTGCTGAGCCGGGTGTTCTTCAACATCGTGGACGGCGGCGCGTTCGAGTGGTCGTTCGAGGACTACGAGTGCCTGCGCAGCCTGCTGGAGCTGCACGACGCGCCGTTCTCCTCGTTGGGCGAGTTCGCCGTGCGGCTCGACCAGGACGACGCCGTCCTCTTCCAGCGCAACGCCGCACGGCTGGACCGGGACTCGGTCCTGCTCCGCGCCGGGGCGTTCGACGGAAACCCCGACCAGGTCGCCGCGGCCTGGCGCGAGCTGCGCCAGGCCACCCGTGCCCGCTACTCGTAGGCGTCACACCAGGACCGCGCTGAACTGCTCCCCCGCGGCGACGGCCAGCACGCCGCTGTTGAACTCGGGCGGAATCGGCCGGTAATCGCCGCCCCAGCCGACCACGGTGCCGTCCACCTTCAACGCCAGCCCGTGCGTCTGTCCGAACGCGAACGCGGTGACGCCGCTCTTGGCCGCGGGCGGTATCGACAGCTGCTGCCAGATGTCGCTGCCCCAGCCGATGACCGAGCCGTCCGACTTCAACGCCAGGCTGCACGAAATCCCTCCGGCCACCGCGAGCACGCCGCTCTTGGCCACGGGCGGTACCGACGCCTCGCCGTCGCCGTCGTAGCCCCAGGCGACCACGGAGCCGTCCGACTTCAACGCCAGGCTGTGCTCGTTCTTGGCGGAGATCGCGGTGACGCCGCTCTTGGCGGCGGCCGGTATCGAGATCTCGTCGTACTCGTCGCTGCCCCACCCGATGACCGAGCCGTCCAACTTCAACGCCAGGTTGTGGTGGTAGCCGGCGGCGATCGCGACCACGCCGCTCTTGGCCGCGGGTGGTATGTCCAAGGTGCCGTAGAAGTTCGTGCCCCAGCCGATGACGGAACCGTCCTTCTTCAGCGCCAGGCTGTGGAACGCCCCGGCGGCGACCGCGATCACGCCGCTGGTGGCCGACGCGGGCACGTTCCGCTGCCGGTAGCTGTTGCCGCCGAACGCGACCACGGAGCCGTCCGACTTCAACGCCAGGGTGTGGTCGAGCCCGGAGGAGATCGCGACCACGCCGCTGGTGGCCGCCGCGGGCACGTTCAGCTGCCCGTAGGTGTTGTCGCCCCAGGCCTTGACGGCACCTCGGGCGACGGTCAGCTGCCGGGAGGAGGTCGCGGTCAGCGCACCCGCGGTGACGGTGAGGGTGACGGTGTAGGTGCCCGGCGTCGTGAAGGCGTGCTCGAACTCGGGCGTCTGCGCGGTGACCTCGGGCGTGTTCTCACCGGGCTGGGTGACGCGCCAGGCCCACTTGTCCGGGTTGCCGCTGCTCTCGGCGCCGAAGTACACCGTCTCGCCGATCACGGGCTTGGGCCGCCGGACGGTGAGCTGGGTGATGCGCGGCGGTGTTGCCGGCGGCTCCACGGTCACCGCGGTCTCCGCACTCGACACCTGCGCTCCCGTGTCACCGGTGGCGGTGGCGCGCACGGTGAAGGTGCCGGGCTGCTGCCAGCGGTGGGTGACGGTCGCGCCGGTGGCCTCGGTCCCGTCGCCGAACGACCAGCGGGTGGTGGCGGTGCCGGTCGACGGCTGGAGCACCAGCGTCAGTTCGAACTCGTCGCCGACCACACCGCGGTTGCCCGGCTCGACCACGATGGCCGCCGTGGGGGTCGGCGCCGGCGGGGTCGGCGTCGGCGCGGGTTCCGTCCGGGTGGGCTGGATGATCTGTCCGGGGATGCCCAGGCCCGGTTTCTGCTTCTTGTTGTCGACCTTGCTCACCTGATCCGCCTGCGTGCGGTGGTCGGGTGTGGGCGTCGCGTCGCCTTCGGAGTGCTCGTCGGTGTACTTGGTGATGCTCCGGACGTCGCCCGCCAGGTCCAGCACGCCGGCCCTGTTGCTGTTGGGGTCGTTGAAGAACACGATGCCGTCGCGGGCGAGCAGCTCGAACCGGGTCGGGTGGTCGAAGAGCTGGTGCTGGGCGATCACCCGCGAGGTGGCGAGGTCGACGATCGTGGCCTGCCCGGTCGAGTAGTCGGGCACGACGGCGCGGTTCTGGACCTCGACCGGTGTCCCGAGATCGCTGCCGGGGGAACTGACGGTCACGGGCGCGCTGCACGAGCTGGTGTCGAACGCGCACACGATCACCGTGCCGCGGGTGCCCGACGCGACGACCAGTCGCGACCGGTCGGCGGAACCGCTGACGACCACCGCGTCGCCCGCCTGGAGATCCGCCCGCGCGGACCGGGTGACGGCGCCGGTGCCGGGGTCGATGAGCTCGGCCGTGCCGCGCTCGGGATCCACCAGTGCCGGCTGGTCACGGGTGATCGCCAGGCGGGCGCCGGACCGGGTGGCGGCGGAACGCGTCCGCCGTTCGTCTCCGCTCAGCCAGACCAGGTCGCCGGTCTCGTCGTCGATCGCCCACAGGTGTCCGCGGCCGTCCACGACGGGGCCGTCCGGGGTGATCCGGGCGGCCAGCGGCTTCGGGTCGCCGCGGGGTGCCAGCGTGTCGGGGTCGACCGAGGCGACCGTTCCACTGTGGACGTCCACCTCGTAGAGCACGTGCGGCGCGGGCGCCACGGTCAGCCCGTCGCCCGCGGGCAGGACGGTCACCGGCGGGGAGATCTGCTCGGTGGCGCTGTCGATCCGCCTCAGCTCACCGGTCGCCCGGTTCAGGACGTGGGCGGCGCTGCCGTGCTGGGTGAGGCTCAGCGAGCTGCCGGGCGGGGCGACCGGCAACCGGGCCGTCACCTCGGCGGTGGCGCCGTCCACCAGCGTGGCCTGGCCGGCCTGGGTGGAGGCCAGCCAGATCGCGCCGGAGTGCATCCGCACCTGCGAGGTGTCGTACCCCGCCCCCACGACGAGAACGCCCGCGACGGTCGCGGCGACGGCGGCGAGCGCGGTCAGGATCAGGGTGCGCCGCGTCCGCCGTCGTGTGGTCAGGGATTTCATCGGTACCGTCCCATTTCCAGGCCTTCCCGTGCCTGTCGCCGTTGGCGCGTCACGCGCCACGCCGTCCACAGCGGACGTGGGTCCACCGCCGCGCGGAGCCGGGCCGCGGACGTGCGTCGGGGGTAGAGCTCGGTGTGCAGTTGTGCCACCAGGCGCCAGGCCTGTTCGGCGTCGGAGCGGTCGAGGTGCTCGGGTGCGTAGACCGCTGTGGTGGCCAGTGCCGCCGAGGCTTCGACCGAGTGTGCCGCAGCGCCGAGGCCGAGGCGGACGTGTTGGGCAACTTCGTGGAAGGTCAGCGACACCGGCGGTGTGATGCCGCGTTCGGTCAGCCGGTCGGTCAGTTCGTGCCAGGCGCCGAGCACCTGCGCGGCGTGGCCGGGGTCGAGGCGTCTGCGTCGGCGCCGGTGCGCCTTGACGAACGTGATGCCCCCGCAGCCGAGCACGACCAGCAGGAGCGACGCGGGCAGGACCAGCGCGCTGCTGCGCAGGACGGTGTTCCAGTCGAGCCCCGGCCCGTCCCCCGGCCCGGCGGGCTCCGCCGAGGCGGGCGGGGCGACCGCCAGCACGGTGGTGGACGGGGTGGGTCGCGGCGGAACCACTTGGGGGACCCCGGACGGTCGCGGTGGCGGGCGCTCGTTGTCCGGGGTGGTGGGTTCGAAGGCGACCCAGCCGTAGTCAGCGAAGTGCACCTCGGGCCACGCGTGGGCGTCGGCGGTGGTGACCGGGAAGGCGCCGTCCTGGTAGTCGCGCAGGCGGTAGCCGACCGCGACCCTGGCCGGATAGCCCCATGCTCGGGCGAGCACGGTGAACGCCGCGGCGTGCTGTTCGGCGTATCCGGTTCCGGTGTCCCTGTCGGTCAGCAGGCGGGTGATCGCGGCGTAGGAGTGTCCGGGCGGCCGGTCCAGCTCGTACGACTGGGAGCCGAGCCGGTCTTCGAGTGCCGTCAGCCGGTCGTACGGGGTGGACCCGGCGCCTGCGGCCCGCTGGGCCTCCTCGCGCAGGGGTTCGGGCATGCCGGCGGGCAGCTCACGGGCACGCGCGTCCTCCGGTGCCTTGGTGCTCGGCAGAGCGAGCGGCAGTCCCTCGTCCCGGCTGCTGACCTCTCCCGTCAGGTCGTAGCTGAGCCCGTACAGGCTCGGTGTGGCGCTGACCACCACGCCCGAGCTCGGGTCGAACCCGAGCCTGCCCGCGCTGTCCCCGCCCGCGGCCAGCCGGGACGGCCAGCCGAGCACCGGCAGGTGCGGGCCGGAGAGCTCCTGCAGTTCGACGCGGGCCGTCACCGGCCGGCTGCGGGTCAGTGCGGGGTCGACGGACAGGTGGCTCCCGGCGACGCGGTAGGTGTCCGCCGAGGTCCAGGTGGTGCCGTCGAACACGTCCAGCGCGGCGGTGCGCACCCGGTCGACCCCGTCCGCGGCATCGCGGTCGATCCGCACGGTGAACAGCGTGCGCGGCGGATCCTCGATCAGCTGGCTCTTCAGCGTGGCCAGCGGGGTGAGGGTGTCGGTGCTGGTGATCGGCGGTGCGAGCACGTCGCGGGGGTCGAAGCGGTGCTGACCGGACGCCAGGGGGAGCACCTGCCCGCCGACGATGCCGAACAGCGCGCTGACGGCGACCATCAGGCCCGCGGTGACGAGCGCGGCCACGGGCAGGGATCGCTGCCGGTCGATGCGCACCGCGTCGCCGCCGGTGCCGCGGTGGGCGCGGATCGCGATCAGGGACAGGGCGGCCGTCAGGAACACGACGGTGGCGGTCGCGTGCCCGCCTGCCTGGTTGCCGACGACGAGCAGGGCGAACAGGAAAGCGAGCAGCGGAGGAACCAGTGGCGCCAGGACGTTCCGCGTCCGCAGGACGATGGCGACCGCCGAGAACGCCGCCGCCCACACGACGAGCACTGGCGCCACCAGCAGTTCGCCCCACGGGTCGGCGGGCACCGCCACGGTGAGCATGCGGTTCCAGCCGTGGAGCGCCCCGTCGAGCACCGCCGCGCCGGTGCGGCTGGTCGGCAGGCCGTACCGCACGGTGTCGCCGAACACCCCGTAGACGGTGACCAGTGCGAGTCCCGCGACGGCCAGGAGCGGTGTCGCCAGGGCACGCCAGCGGCACAGCGCCGCGACCCCCGCCGTCACGCCGCCGACGAGACACGCGAGCCCCAGCACCGGAAGGTGGCCGAGTGTCGCGAAGAACCCGCGGTACACCAGGGCGCCTGCCGCGGACGCTACCAACGCCAGCACCACCTCGGCCAGCGCGACAGCGGGCACGAGACCGGTGAGCTTCCGCCAGGCCGGTGTCATCGCAGCACCAGCCGGTTCCAGGCGGCGGCGAACTGCTCGCTCGTCGGCGCGGCGACCGCGAGCACGCCGCGAGGCCTCGCGACCGGCCCGGACTCCGCCGCGACCAGCTGGGCGAGGCCGACCGAGAGGAACCTGGGGCGCAACAACATCAGCAGCTGCGCCAGTTCGGTGTCCACCCGGCCGGTGACCACGGTCAGCGCGACGCCCTGGGTGTTGGAGACCACGTCCCGAACCCGGTCGGGCAGTGCCGCCAGCCCTCGGTCGGCACCGGATTTGTCCACAGTGGACAGGAGTTCCAGCGACGTGCCGAGGCCTCCGCTCGACTCCCCTTCCACCGCACCGGTCGTGCGCAGCCGAACCGGCAGCCCGGCGCGTTCGGCCGCCACGCAGAACGAGGCGGCCACGCGCACCGCGTCCTCGAACAGGGACGCGGTGTAGGGCGCGGCACTGGTGTCGAGCACGACCAGCTGCCGCGGTTCGTCGGGGACCACCACGTGACGGGACATCACCGTGCCGGTGCGAGCCGTTGCGCCCCAGTGGATGTGGCGCCAGTCGTCACCCTGCACGTACTCCCGCAGGCTGTGGAACGCCACCCCGCCCGGCGGAGCGCTGCTGGCCGTCTGCCCTTCCGCGTCCTGCGGGCCGCCGACCGCGATGGTGGCCAGCGGGTGCACGCGCGGGTAGACGTGCACGACCAGCTCGCCACCGCACGCGCGGCCGCGGTGCATCAGCCGCAACGGGTCGGAGTGCCCCAGCTCCACCGGGGGAATCAGGTAGCGGCCGCGCCGGGCGACCGGCAACGGATATCCGACCGTGCAACTGCTTCCGCCGGCCAGCGCCGGTACGGGCACGGTGGTGCGGCGTCCGCCGACGGTCTCGGTGACCATCAGCGGTGGGCTGCGGCGGCTGCCCACGTTCGTCACGGTCAACGTCCCCTGGGCGGTGCCGCCTTCGAACACGCGCCGCGGCCGGACCTCCCGCACGACCGTCAGCCGGGGCGCGGCGACCAGCCAGGCCGCGGCCACCAGCACCGTGCCCGCCGCGGCGAGACCGAGTGTCACCAGTTCCGGGTAGTCGGCCTGCGTTCCGGCGAGCACCAGGCCGACGGCGACGGCCGCCATCCCCGCGCCGGTCTTGGTCAGCACCGCGCTCACCGACCGGCCGGCACCGGCGCGGTGGCCAGGACGTCCAGGAGAACGGACTCGGTCGTCCGCTGCTGGATCCGCGCTTCCGGGGTGAGCAACAACCGGTGGTTGAGCACCGGCACCGCCACCGACTTGACGTCGTCCGCGGTCACGAAAGGGCGTCCGGCGGACAATGCGTAGGCCTGCGCCGCCGTCACCAGTGCGATGCCGCCGCGGGGACTCACCCCGAGCTCGACATCGGGATGCACCCTGGTCGCCCGAATCACGCGGGCGACGTATTCCCTGAGGTTGTCGGCGACCTGCTGATCGCGCACCGCCCGAATCATCAGGCGCAGATCGTCGAGCTCCATCACGGATTTCAGTTCCTCGGGGCGACGCCGGGTGACGCCGTAGGACAGAATGCTGACCTCGTCGGCCAACTCCTCCGGATAACCGATGCTGATGCGCATCATGAACCGGTCCAGCTGGGCTTCCGGGAGCGCGTAGGTGCCCTGGTGCTCCACCGGGTTCTGCGTGGCGATGCACAGAAAGGGATAGGGCACCGGCACCGGACGGCCGTCGACCGTCACCTGTCCCTCGGCCATCACCTCGAGCAGCGCCGACTGGGTCTTCGGCGAGGCGCGGTTGATCTCGTCCCCCAGCAGGATGTTGGTGAAGACCGGCCCCTGCCTGAACTCGAACTTCGCCCTGCCCTGGTCGTACACCTGCACGCCGGTCACGTCGGACGGCAGCAGGTCGGGGGTGAACTGGATCCTCTTCACCTCGGCACCCGCGACCGAACGGGCGATCGCCTTGGCCAGTGACGTCTTCGCCACTCCGGGGACGTCCTCGATCAGCAAATGCCCCTCGGCGAGCAGGCACACCAGCGCCAGCCGGACCACCTCGGGCTTTCCGCGGATGAAGTCCTCGACATTCGCGGACAGCGCCTCGAACCGACGCTGAAAAATTGCCGCATCGGACACTTCATCGTCCCCCTCGTACCCGCACCGGCGATCACTCACCCCATCTCGTGAACAATAGGGCGGTCAGTGGATCGGCGATCGCAGCGCCGCGTTGAGCCGGGGGTGGACGTCGCGCACCGCGGGGTGGTCGCGCTCGCGGCCGAGGAAACGAGCCAGGCGCTTCAGGTCCTGCCGGACGGTCGCCGAGTCGACCAGGTCGGCGGCGTCGAGCACCCGCGTGGTCAGTGCGCTCGCGTGCTCGATCTCGCCGGCCGCGGCGTAGGCCAGCGCCCGGCGGGCACCGAAGCGCGCGTGCGTGCGGTGTGCGGTGTCGGGCACCAGGGACAGCTGCCGGTCGAGCACGTCCGCGGCCTGCCGCGACTGGCCGAGATCGTGCAGGCACCAGGCCGTCACCAGGCTGTTCAGGTCCGCCCCGCTGACCGACGCCGAGCCGATCGCCATGCCGCCGGACGCGTTCTCCCCGGCCTTGTCGAGCAGTCCGGCCGCGCGGTCGAGCGCCCGCTGGCAGCTGTCGTAGTCGCAGGCCAGCGCGTGCCCCTGCGCCTCGCGCAGCGCGGCGAGACCTTGCACGCGCGGCGACATCCCCGGCGCGGCCTGCGCCTGCTGGGCCAGGTCGATGGTGCCCGCGGCGTCGTCCCGGTAGAGCGTGATCAGCGCCTGCCTGATCAGCGAGTACGTGGCCAGCTCGGTGTCGCCCGCCGCGGCGCCCATCTCCACCGCGTTGCGGGTCCACCACATCGCGCCCCGGTCGTCACCGGCCTCCTGGGCCATCCACCCGGCGTACTCGCTGTACCGGGCGGCCAGCCGCAGCAGGTGCTCGCGCGACGGCGAGGCCGCCGTGCTCGCCATGCCGCGCAGGGTGTGGGTGTGGACGGTCACCATCGGCAGCACCACGCTGGGACTCGTGGTCTGCCCCAACTGCCGGACCTGTTCGAAGAGCGATCGGAACGCCGCCAGCGCACCGTCGTGTTGAGCGGCCGCCGATGCGGCTCGCGGGGTGCCGAGTGTCAGCCCCAGCAGCGAGGCCGCGCCCGTCGCGATCGCCTCGCGCCGAGGCATCGGGACCATCCAGCTCGACCCGTCCGGTGCCATGCTCATCACCCACACTTCGCCGTCGCGCTCGGCCGCGACGGCTGCGGGCGGGCTCTCGGGCGTGGGCGTGTCCACCAAGGCGACCAGGCGCCCCCCAGCTTCGAGTACCGCGTCACAGCGCCGGGCCAGATCAACACCTGGTTGCTTGGTTCCAGTCTCGATCTTGCCCAGATAGCCCTTGCTGTAGTGGACCTGCTTGGCCAGCGTCGCCAGCGACAACCCCGCGGCCGTCCTGCGGCGCCGCAGTTCCACACCAAAGGCATCCGACTGCTCAGCCATGAGTCCCCCAGCGACCGGTGAATCGACCGTTGCAGACTACTTAGCCCGGACATCGAAGGCCCAGCCCTCGACGTCGGCCCTGGCAGACCCATGACTGCACACCGATGAGTCTGATCGGCCGTCCGCCCGAATCCCAGGCGTCTCCCGTCGCCTCCGCGGCCAGGAGACGGGAGACCCCTGCCCTGCCGCTCCGGGCGGAGCCATGCTGAGACCACGACGGGGCCACGACGGCCCGCCGGGTTCTGGGGGGAACTGGGGGAACTGGGGGTGTGGCAGCAGGGCCGGGCTTCGGCCCGGCCTGCTGCCGCACATCTGCGCCGGTCGACGGGGAGGCAACGTGAGAGACGACTGGCAGGGCGCGGTCGCGGTCGTGGTCACCGAAGCGGGCCCTTGTAATTGAGTTGAGCTCAACTTAATCTTACTGCCATGGACATGCAGTGGTCAGCCAGGGGCGAAGCGGCCAGGGACCGGATACTCGCGGCGGCCGCCGAGGAGCTGGCCGAGACCGGTGACATCGAGGTGGCCTCCGTGGCACGACGCGCCGGCGTGAGCGCCGGCCTGCCTTACCGTTACTTCGGCACGCGGAGCGGCCTGGTGAGCGCAGTCGTCTCCGCGTTCTACGACCGGCTGGACGACGCGGTCACGAACAGGGAGTTCGACGGCGAGACCTGGTACGACCGGGAGCGCGCGCGGGTCATGGCCTGGGTCGGCCACCTGTACGACGAGCCGCTCGCCCCGGTCGTGCTCAGCGGGCTGGGCGCCGACGCCGATGCGGCGGGCATCGAGATGCGGCGCCTGCACGCGGCCATCGAGCGAGGGGCCCGCAACATCGCCCGCGGGCAACGCGACGGCGACCTGCCCTACGACCGGGACCCGGAACTGTTCGTGGCAGCGGTGCTGGGCGGCGTCCGCACGGCCGTGGCAGTCGCGCTGGCGAGGACACCCCGTCCCGACCGCGCCCGTGTCGCCGCGGAGCTGTGGGCCTTCGTCGCCGGAGCCGCGGACGCGCCTGGGCGGACGTCATGACCCCCGAGGTGCGCAAGCTGGAAGACCTGGCAGGCGATCTCGGCCGCACCCACCGGGCGACCGACGGCGATCGCGGCGTCGACCACGGGCTGCTCGAGGCCGACCTGGCCACGCTGGACCGGGACGGCTACGTCGTCCTGACCGGCCTGCTCACCCCGGAGCAGTGCGCCGACCTGCGCACCGAGGTCGCCCCGCTGCTCGGGCGGACGGGGCGCAACTCCTTCGAAGGGCACCACACCCAGCGGATCTACAGCGTCCTCGACAAGACCCGCGCCGTGGACCGCCTCGTCGACCACCCCCGCGTCCTGGCGCTGCTCGACCGGCTGCTGCTGCCCAACTACCTGCTCTCCCAGCTGCAGATCATCAACATCGGGCCCGGCGAGAACGCCCAGCTGCTCCACCCCGACGACGGCATGTACCCGATCGCCCGCCCGCGCCCTGAGCTGTCGGCCGCCACGATCTGGGCGATCGACGAGTTCACCGAGGACAACGGCGCCACCGTCGTCATCCCCGGCAGCCACCGCTGGCCGGACGGCCGGACGCCCACCGATGCGGACGCCCGTCGCAGCGCCGTCATGCCCGCGGGCTCGTGCGTGCTGTTCCTCGGCACGCTCTGGCACGGCGGCGGCGCGAACCGCAGCGCCGCGCCCCGGCTGGCCGCGACCGCCCAGTACTGCCAGCCGTGGCTGCGCACGCAGGAGGCGTTCACGCTCTCCACCAGCAGGGACGTCGTCCGCGCCGTCTCAGGGGACATCCGCCGGATGCTCGGCTACAGCATCCACCCGCCGTTCGTCGGCATGGTCGACGGCATGCACCCCGAGCGCCTGCTGGAGATCACCTGACAGCTCGCATACCGGTCCCATACCCGTCCTCATACCCGGCGGCTGAACCATCTGCCGCGATCACCGGCGGAGCACCGCCGAGCGCGAGGATGGGAGACCAGCGATGGCAGACGAGAGGCGTTACACCCGGCGTGCGGTGGGCAAGCTGGCGGCGGGCGCCATCGCGGCGGCGGGCGTGGCGGCCGCGCTGCCCGGAAGTGCCGCGGCGTCGCCGTTCTACCGGGCGCACGGCCCCCTGCTCACCGACGGGTACCAGACCTGGCTGACCGCGATCGGCAACCAGTCGGCCAACCTGGCGAAGGTCGTCACCGGCTGGGGCATCCAGGGCGGCTGGCAGGCCAACCCGGACCACGTGTGGACCGCTTGCGGCGCAACGGACTTCCTGATCGTCCGCACGGTCACCGGCGACACCAACAACCACATCGACCCGAACCAGGCGGTCGCCGAGATCCAGAACTCGCGCTTCTTCGAGTACAAGCGCATCCGGTCCGGTGCCAACAAGTGCATCATCGAGCTGGGCAACGAGCCGAACATCGCCGTCAGCGACCCGTGGGTCTACGGCTACAACCTGGGCGTGACCGTCGACCGCATCCGCAGCGCGTTCCCCGGTGTGAAGATCTGCGGTACCGCGCTGTCACCGAACAAGGGCGTCAACCCCGACACCTGGTACGGGAACCCGAACTTCGTGAACGCCATCGCCAAGTGCGACTTCGTCGGCGTCCACTTCTACAGCAACCCGGCCAGCGGCAGCTTCACCGAGCAGGGCACCTGGAACGAGCTCACCTACAAGGAGACGCTGCAGCGGGCCGCGTCGAAGTGGCCTGGCAAGCCGGTCATCGCCACCGAGTACTCGATCAGAACCACGGCGCTCACCCCGTACGACAAGGGTTACAAGTACGGCAACCTGATCCACTTCGACGACTCGGTGAGCTCCAGCCTGTGGGGCGCCACGTACTACCACGTGCAGACCAACCCCAACGGGGTCGACGTCAACGAGAACGTGGGCTCCGAAGGCGCTCGCGGGTACCGCAAGCGCCTCAGCGACGGCGGTCTCTGACCTGCCTCGCGCCGGGCGGGTCCGCTGCCCCGACGCGGACCCGCCGGTGCCGGCGTGTTGAGACGCCGCCCTCACATGATGGCCCAAAGTCCACACGGGTCTCCGTCATTGTTGCGGCATGAAGCGTTTCCAGTGGTCCTGTCTGCTGTGCGGACGAGAGGAACCCGATCTTCACCGCCTGCGCTGCCGGGACTGCGACGGCGCGCTCGACGCGGTGTACGACCTGACACGAGTCGAGATCCGTGACGGCGTGAGCCCGCTGCACCGGTTCGGCGACCTGCTTCCGTTGCGGGAGCCGGAGAACGCCTCGTGGTTCGGTGAGGGCGGCACCCCGTGCGTGCACGCCGAGGCGCTCGGCCGCAGGCTGGGGTCCGACGCGCTGTTCCTGAAGGTGGAGGGCGAGAACCCGTCGCGCAGCACCAAGGACCGGATGGCGACGGTCGGGCTGGCTCGGATGGTCGAGCTGGGCGTCACGGAGACCGTGGTTTCGTCCACCGGCAACAGTTCCACCGCCTACGCGCTCGCCGCGCAGCTGCTCGACGCGGTGGACGTGCACGTGTTCGTCGGCGAGGCGTTCGTGTCGCGGCTCGCCTACCCCGACCACCCGCGGGTGCGCACGTGGGTGGTGCCCGGCGGTTTCGGCGCGGCCGAGGCGGCGGCCGTCGAGTTCGCGCGGGACAGGGGAATCCAGGCCGAGGGCGGCTTCTTCAACCCCGCGCGGCGGGACGGGTTGAAGCTCGCGTACCTCGAGGCGTTCGAGCAGATGCCCGTCGCGCCGCGGTTCGTGTTCCAGGCCGTGAGCAGCGGCATGGGGCTGGTCGGCGGGCACAAGGGCGCGCACGAGTTCCACAAGCTGGGTCTGCTCCCCCGGATCCCGTCTTTCGTTGCGGTGCAACAGAGTGAATGCGCACCCATGACATCCGCTTGGGCTGCCGGACGCGCGCACATCGTCGAGTCGGACATCGTGCGCGACCCGTCCGGTATCGCCGAGGCGATCCTGCGCGGCAACCCGACCGCGAGCTACCCGTACATCGCCCGGCTGTGCCAGGAGAGCGGTGGCCAGGTCGTCGCCGTGCCGGCCGAGGAGATCCGGGCGATGCAACGGGCGCTGCTCGACGACGAGGGCCTGTCGGTGTGCGCGGCTAGTGCGGCTTCGCTGGCCGGCTGCGCCCAGATGCTGCGCGACGGGCAGATCTCGTCCGGTGAAGCGGTACTCGTGAACCTGACCGGCGCCGATCGTCCTGAGTGGACTCGGCAGCGGACCGTCTCCTCGTACGCGGTGTCGCGGTGAAGCGCGTCGCGATCATCGGCGCCGGTGTGCTCGGCGCGTCCACCGCCCACCACCTCGCGGGGCGCGCCGAGGTGTTCCTGATCGACGCGGGCGAGGTCGGCGATGGCACGACCGGCCGCAGCTACTCGCGGCTCAGCGCGTGGGGCAAGCAGCCGGACTCGTACTTCCGGCTCAACCACGAGGGAATGCGCGCCCACGCCGCGTTTCCCGGCGACTGGTACCACCCGTGCGGGACGTTGCTCACCGGTTCCGCCGCGGACCGCGCGCAGGCCGTGCGGCTCGGGTACGCCGTCGAGTCCGTGGACGACGACCGGGTGTTCCTGCCCGAGGAGGGCTGGGTCGACGCGCCGCTCTACGCCCGCTCGCTGGCCGCGTTGTCCGGCGCCTCGGTCATGACCGGGTGTTCGGTCACCGGCCTGCGGCCAGGCTGGGAGGTGGTGTTCGACAGGGGTTCGCTGCACGCGGACGTCGTGGTGAACACGGCGGGCAACGGCGCCGCGCGGATCGCCGCCATGGCCGGCCATTCGCTCACGCTGGTGCCGAGCTTCGGAATGCTGGTGGAGCTGTCCGCCCCGGCCCACCCGTTGCGGCACATCGTGCACACCGACGACGTGACGCTGCGGCCGCTGTCCGCCGACCGGTTGCTGCTGCGCGGCCCGTCCGCCGACGCCGCGCTGTCGTCAGGACTCGTCGCCGCCTCGGAACTGATCCTGCTCGCCACGAAAGTCGTGCCGTGGCTGGAGTCCGCCACGATCCACGACGTGCGGATCGGGTCTCGAGTCATCCCCCGCGGCGGGCTGCCCAGCGTCGGCGCGGTGCCGGGGGTGGACGGTTACCTGCACGCGGTGGCGCACAGCGGGGTGATCCTGGCGCCGGTGATCGGGAAGCACCTGGCCGAGCTGGCCCTGACATAGCACCGCACCCCACCGTCTGAAGTAGACGGTGGGGTGCGCGGTGGTGCCGGGAACTACGCGGTGGCGCGGAGCATCGGGCGGAACGAGTTCCGGTAGGTCCACGCCAGGTAGACCTCCAGTGCGGACACCACGACGGCGATGACCATGCCGCTGGGCGCCAGGAACACGTGGAACAGGAAGATGTTGACCACGACCGGCGCGAGCAGCGCCAGCGCCAGCGGCACGTACCTCTTGGTCACCAGCAGCGCGCCCGCCACCGCCTGCGCCAGTGAGGTCAGCTGCAGCATGTAGCCCGTCTGGGCGAGCGCGATGCTGAAGGCCAGTGCACCGTCGGGCATCGGCTCCGTGGGCTGGGGCAGGAAGTTCAGCAGACCGTTGAGCCCGGTGACGAGGAACAGCAGACCCAGGAGCACACGGGCGACGCCGGGCACGCGGCGGGCGATCGAGCTGGTGACGGAACGGGCGGGGCGGGTGGCGGTCGTCTGCGACATCGTCTTCTCCTCTGCGGGTGAGCTTGCCTTCACCCATGCGTCGAACGAGGACGACACCGAATCGACAATTCGCGCAAAGAATCTTGGAAAACTGTTCCTCAGCAGGTCAGGGCTGTGCAGTGACCAGCGGCCGCGAGTCCTCCTCCACCGGCTCCTCCGGCAGGTGGCCGTTCAGCGTGGTCTCGGTGGGCGCCTCGACGAGGGCGTGGCGAGTGAGCGCGTGAGCGGGTGCGTCGACCGGGGCGTTCGGGTCGGTCTGCGCCGCCGTGTAGGCGAGCACGCCGGCCAGCACGCCCAGTGCGATCGCACCCAGGACGGCGCCCGCGTTGCGCGCACCGGTGTCGACCGACGGGAACGCGCCGTCGAACACGGTGGACTGCTGGAGCATCGTCCAGCAGACGAACGCGGCGGGCGGGATGAGCACGCGCAGCACGTCACCGCTGCCGAACGCGCTGCGCCCCATGCGCCCGACCAGGAACACGCCGGACGCGAGCGCGAGCAGCGCCCAGAAGACCCAGCTGAGCGTCGCCGCGTTGGTCCCGCTGATGATCGTGACGACCTCGCCCTGCGGCGTCGTGGCCTTCTCGGTCAGCATCGGGACGATCAGCGCGTGCGCCGCGAGCACCTCGGCGGGCACGAGTGCCGCGACCGAGTCGAGCACGAGCGCTGGTTTGGACGTCTCGTCCGGTGCCGCGGCGTACCGTTCGACCGTCCGCTGCGCGTAGAGGACCGTGCTCATGTCTCTCCCCTTTCGAGTGTCCTATCCGGACAGAAGAGTCCTCCACCGTTCAGCGCAGGGCACTAACCCGATCAGGCGATCACGATGAAGTCTCAGTACGGCAACGTGCGTAACGTTCAGCAGTACGAGAAACGAGGCACGCCTGGGAAGAACCGGTCCCACTGCCTCAGCTCACCGCCGTCGCGGTCGCAGATGTACCTCGCAACCTTCTCGATGTCGAGCGCCCACGCGGTCTCCGTTCCCCTGCCGTGCCCGCGCAGCAGCTCGCCGGACGGGAACGACAGCGCCGTCAGGTCGGCGCGCGACTGCAGGTCGCCGACCTCCTCCAGCTGACGGTGCTCGTTGATCGACCACACCGTCGCGGAACGGTCGCCGCTCGCCGCCGCGACCTTCCCGCCGTCGGCGCTGAACACGGGCAGCCGGTACGAACCGGGGAAGCGCGTTGCGGTCGCGACGCTCTGGGCGCGGCCGGGGTTCTGCACGTCGTACAGCGACAGCGTGCCGTCGTCGCTCGTGGTGGCGACAAGAGTGCCCGGCCCGAACGCCGCCCCGTTGTCGCCGGTGCTGAGCGGCAGGAACCCGAGCCGGCGCGGCTCGGCCGGATTCTCCATGCTCCACAGTGCGACCGGTGAGTTCTCGCCGCCCGTCGCGACGATCCGGCCGTCGGTGCTGAACGCGGCCCACTGCGCGTCGTGCATGAACTCCTTGAGCCACTTGGGTTTCGCCGGGTCGGAGATGTCCCACAGCCGGGTGCTCTGCCCGATGGAGATCGCCAGCACGCGGTTGCCCGGCTGCAGCGCCAGCCGGTCCGCCTTCGTGTCGATCGAACCGAGCTCGCACTTCGCGGACTGGCACACGCCGTTCCACAACCGGACGACGTCGCTCGCGGTCGCCATCCTCATCAGGTCCGGGCTCACGGCCACGACCGCGTACTCCGATCTGACCTGGTAGAGGATGTCCTCCGGCCGCAGGAGCGGGGGTGCGGGCGGTTGCCCCTCGGTCGGCGGCGGCGCCGAGGTCGGCGGCGGCGTCCACGGCTCCGGCAACGGGTTGTCGGCCAGCCCGTTGGGCAGGCGCGAGTTGGACGCGAACGCGCTCAGCAGGCCGTTCGCGGCCTCCCTGCTGGAGACCAGCCGGTACGCGGCGAGGCTGACCTGTTCGGCGAGCAACGAGTCGTCGGCACGCAGCAGCTCGGCGTCCTGGATCGCCTTGCGGGACACGGCGACGTTGCGCTCGCGCACCGCCGTGCGCTGCGCGTCGACGGCGACGAACACCGCGACCCCGAGCAGCACCACCACGGCGGTGAGCAGCGCGACGAGCTGACGCAGCCTGCGGGTTCGCTTGCGCGCCAACGCTTCCTCGGCGTCCTGTGCACCGGTGCTCGCCGCGAGGAACGCCTGCTCCCCCTCGTTCAGCTCGGCCTCGCCGACGGCGTCGCGGGTGAGCGCGAGGCGCGTGCCGCGGAACAGCAGGCTCTGGTCGCGGTCCAGCGCCTCCCACTGCCTGGCCGCCTCGGTCAGCTGGCGGTGCGCGCGCAGGCCGTCGCGGTCGGAGTTCAGCCACTCCAGCAGCCGCGGCCACGCGCGGATCAGCGCCTCGTGCGTGATCTCGACGCCGTCGTGGTCGCGCACCAGCAGCCGCGCGGCGGTGAGCCGGTCGAGCACCACGAGCAGGTCGGCGTCGTCGTCCAGCTCGTCGACACCGATGCGGCGCTTGGTGTCCTCGGTGCCGTCCCCCGGCGCGGCCAGCCGCCGGAACAGGTTCCGCGCGATCACCCGCTGCCGGGAGTCCAGCTCGTCGTAGACGGTCTCCGCGGTCTTGGCGAGCGCGCCGTCGATGCCGCCGGACGCCTGGAACGCGGCGAGCGTGAGCGTCGTGCCCTGCCGCCTGCGCCACGTCTCCAGCAGTGCGTGCGACAGCAGCGGCAGCACGCCCGCGCTGCCGTGCACGGTCGCGACGAGGTGCGCCAGCAGTGCGTTCTCCACCTTGCACCCGACCGCGGCCGCGGGCTGGACGATGGCCCTGCGCAGCTCGTCCGGCGTCATCGGCCCGACCGTCACGTGCGCCGACTCGACCAGCTCCTGGTAGCCGGCGCAGTGCGCGTAGAAGTCCGCGCGCACGCCGACAACGACTCGGCAGACCTCGGACGCGGCGGCCAGCGCGGCGATGAACCGGCCGCGCTCGTCCGCGTCGCGGCACAGCGTGAAGACCTCTTCGAACTGGTCGACGACCAGCACCAGCTCGGTGCCGTCCGGGAAGTCCGTCAGCGCCTGCCGCAGCACCAGCTGGAGGTTGCGCGGGTCGGCGTCCAGTGAACCGGCGGGCACGTCGGGGAGCTGGGCCGCGCAGCGCTCCAGCGGGTGCTCACCGGGCGTGAGGAGCACGACCGGCCCGGTCAGCCGCGCGGCGACGCCGGCGCGCAGCAGCGACGACTTGCCCGAGCCGGACGCGCCGAAGACGGTGATGAACCGGTCCTTGCGCAGCCTGGCCAGCAGGTCGTCGCTCAGCCGTTCCCTGCCGAAGAAGCGGTCCGCGTCGTCGGTGCCGAACGCGGCGAGCCCGGCGTACGGGGACTCGGTGGTGTCGCCGTCGTGCGAGATCGGCACCGCGTTCAGCGTGGCGGCGAGCTCGTGCCAGCGCCGCTCCCACTCGGCGCCGTCGCCGTCGCAGGCGCCGACGAACGCGAGCGTCACGTCGAGGCTGGGCAACCGCCTGCCACCCGCGGCGTCGGACAACGTCGCGGCCGAGTACCCGGCGCGTCTCGCGAGCTCGCGGTAGGGCGGCCCGCCGACCTGTTGACGCAGTGCGCGCAGGGCTTCCGCGAACTGGGTCAACGGCGAACCGTCGGCCTCCAGCGGACGTTCCGACCTCGGCATTCCCCACCCCCGAGCCGATTATGGCATCGGGTGATCGTCCTGGGCGGCCTGCTCGTTCACGACCCGCTCCAGCTCCTCGGCCGCCGAGTGGCCGAGCTCGCGGTACAGCAGCATCGCGGACCGCCAGTGCGCGGCGGCGACGCTGGCTCCGCCCAGCTGCTCCAGCACGTCGCCGATCGCCCGGTGGCACAGCGCGGTCTGGTACTGGTCGCTCAGCTCCTCGGCGAGCGCAAGGCTGTCCAAATAGGACTGCAGCGCCTCGTTCAGCCTGCCGAGCGTGCGCAACGCCGAGCCCTCGGTGTGCAGCGTCGCGACGTGCGACTTGGTCAGCGGCACCGTGCGGAACAGCTCCAGCGCCTCCCGCACGTACCGCAGTGCTTCCTCGGTGTTCTGCTGCGCCAGCCGGATGTTCGCCAGGTTGTTCAGCACGCCCGCGCGCGTCCGCACGTCACCGGTCTCGTGCGTGATCTCCAGCGCTTCCCGCATCCGCTGCCCGGCACCGTCGAGATCGCCCGCGGCGAGCAGGCAGTAGCCGAGGTTCGCGAGCGCGGCGCAGCGCACCTGCGGGTCGCCCGCGGCGAAGTCGACGGCGCTGGTGCACGTGCGGACGGCCTCGTCGAGCCTGCCGAGGTCCGCGAGCGTGCCGCCCATGCGCAGCAGGAAGTTCGCCTGCGCGTGCTTGTCGCCCGCCGCCTGCGCGGCGCGCACCCCGATGCCGCACACGGTGAGCCGCTCGGTGCGGTTGCCGCGCTGGAAGTGGAACGCGTCCAGGCACAGCGCGAGCCGCCACACCCGCTCGTGGTCGCCGATGTCCAGCAGCAGCCGGAGGTTCGCCTCCTCGCGGGCGAGCCAGTCCATCGCGCTCTCCCGCGACGACAGCACCGGGAAGCTCACCGGCGGGTGCGCGACCCTGCCGAACGGCCGGACGTTCTCCGACAGGTGCTGCCGCGCGGTGTCCGCGACGTGCAGGTAGTAGTCGAACAGCCGGTCCGTGTTGGTCGCGTCCTGCTCGTGTGCGACGAGCCTGCGGGTGAACAGGCGCACCAGGTCGTGCCGCGAGTACCGGTCCGGCGTGGACTCGTGCAGCAGGCTCGCCCACGCGATGGTCCGCAGGTGGGTGCGCGCGGTGGCGGCGTTGATGTCCAGCAGCGCGGCGGCCGCGTAGCAGTCGAGGTCCGTTCCGGGGTGCAGGCCCAGCCTGCGGAACATCCGCGCCGCGCCCTCCGGCAGTTCGCGGTAGCTGACCGCCAGCGCCGCCTGCACACCGCGGCCCGCTTCCGGCAGCGACAACGCCTCCAGCCTGCCCTGCTCGTCGCGCAGCTCGTCGACCAGCGACTGGACCGTCCACTTGGGACGGGAGGCCAGTCGGGCGCCCGCGATGCGCAACGCGAGCGGCAGCCGGTCGCACAGCTCGATCAGCTCGGCGATGGCCTCGGGTTCGGCCTCGACGCGATGCCTGCCCAGTCCGCCCGCGAGCAGTTCCTCGGCCGTGCGGGCGCACAGCGTGTGCACCGGCACGACCGTCGCGCCCTCGGTCACCACGAGGTCGTCGAGACCGTGCCTGCTGGTCACCAGCACCAGGCAGTTCGCGGACCCCGGCAGCAGCGGCCGGACCTGCTCGACCGAGCGGGCGTTGTCCAGCACCACCAGGACCCGCCTGGTCGCGACCAGGGAGCGGAACTGGGCGGCGAGGTCGTCGACGTCGTCGGCGATCTGCACGTCCTCGAGGCCGAGCCCGCGCAGGAACCCGACGAGCGCGGACTTCACGTCGACCGGGTCGGCCTCGTCGAACCCGCGCAGGTCGACGAACAGCTGCCCGTCGGGGAACCCGCCCGCGACGCGGTGCGCCCAGCGCAGCGCCAGTGCGGTCTTGCCGACACCGGGCGGCCCGATCAGCAGGCCGATCGCCGAGTCGTGGTCGGTGAGGTGCTCGTCCAGGTTCGCGATCTCGTCGTGGCGGCCGACGAAACCGCGGTGCTCGCGCGGCAGCTGGGCGGGTGCGATGTGGTTGCGCACCAGCGGTTTCGGTGAGCTGGGCCGGTCGGTCAGCACGGACTGGTTCGCCGCGCGCAGCTCGGGGCCGGGGTCGACGCCCAGCTCGTCTGCGAGCCGGGTCCGCGTGTGGTGGAACAGCTCGATCGCGTCGGCCTGGCGTCCGGTGCGGTGCAGCGCGAGCATGAGCCGCGCGACCAGCGGCTCGCGCAGCGGGTGCTCGTCGACCGCCTGACGCAGCCCGGCGACGGCCTCACCCGCGCGTTCGAGGCGGAGCAGCCGTCCGGCCATGTCCTGCACGGCGGTGAGCCGCAGCTCGTCCAGCCGCGCCGACACCGGGTCCGCGAGCTGGGCGCTGCGCACGTCCGCGAGGAACGGGCCGCGCCACAGCTTCAGCGCGGCGGTGAGCTCCTCGACGGCCTCCTCGTCGCGTTCCTCACGGGTCGCGGCGGCCACGACGTCCTCGAACGCGAACACGTCCACCGCGCTGCGATCGCCGGTCAGCAGGTAGCCGGGCGCTCGGGTCACGAGCTCCAGGTTCGGGCCGAGCACCTTGCGCAGCTGCGCGATGTGGCCCTGCAGCGCGGCTTTCGCCCGCGGCGGCGGCGCGCCGTCCCAGACCAGCGACATCAGCCGATCGCCGGACACGACCCTGTTCAGCTCGAGCGCCAGCGCGGCGAGAACCGTCCGCCGCTTCGCCGCGCCGAGTGGAACAGGGCCGACACCTGACACCAGCTCGACCGGGCCGAGGAGGTTCACGCGCATTGTGGAGTCCTTCGGCGGTAGGACATGAGCTCGCCTCAAATCTTGGCACACGAGCGGGAAGTCGACATTGGGGGCACGTTGGCGGGACGTTGGCGGTTCACCGAAGCATGAGAGCGATTCCAGGGGAGAGGAACCTCATGTACCTCGTGAACGGCGAACGGGTCGCACTCAGCGAGTCCGTGTCCTCCGGCAAGGTGACGCTCGACCCGGCCACCGGCGAAGAGCTGCGCAAAACGCTCGCCGAGCAGATCGACCAGGTCGACTCGTGGCTGGAGCGCGCCGGGCGTCTCTCCCGCCCGGCACCGCTGGGCGCCAACCCGGTGAGCGACGCGATGACCTCCAAGTTCGCCGGCCGGGCCGAGGGCGACTATCACTCGTTCGTGAACATTCTCACTGCCTACCGGACCGTGCTGGAGCAGACCGAGCGGTCGATCAGCACCGCCGTCGAGAACTTCGTCCAGATCGATGACGACCACCGCGCCGAGATGAACAAGCTCAGCGGCAGCTGACCAACCCGAATCGAGAACACCGGTCATGGCCCCGACCCAGAACGAAGAAGAGATCGAGACGGTGCTGCACGACGCCCAGAACTGGGCCGCGCGGTCGCACCAGGACCTCTACACCGCAGTGCACAACAACAACGACCCCGGCCAGGCAGGCGAGATCGGGTCGGAGTGGGGCCAGTTCGGCTCCGAGATGACCGAGGCCGCGCAGCTCATCGCGGACCGCGTCACGGCGACCGAGAGCGGCTGGACCGGCGAGGCCGCCGACAGCGCCCGCGCCGCGATCAAGCTGTTGTCCGACTGGGTCACCGAGACCGCCGAGACCGCGGTCGAGGTCGGCAACCGCGTCGCGGACCAGGGCCGCGTCATGGCCACCGCGCGGGCCAACATGCCGGAACCCGTGCTGTTCCAGTGGGACGCGGCCACCCAGATGCTCTCCGCACCCGGCCTCGGCGCGTTCGTCGCGTCGGCCGCCGACGTGCAGGCGGCCAACGAGCAGGCCCGCGGCGCCCACGAGCAGGCCGTGGCGGTGATGAACGCGATGGAGCAGGAGTCCAGGAACGTCGACCGGACCACGCCCGTGTTCAAGCCGCCGTTCAACCCGGTGACCGGGGAGACCGAGGAGCCCGTCGTCGCGATGGCGCGCACCTCCGGCGTGTCGCTCGCGGGTGCCTCCGCGGGCCCTGCCCCGGCGGCGCGTCCGGACGGGTTCACCGCGTCTGGTGCCGATGGCGGAACGGGTGGCGCCGGAACCGGCCCCGCTGCCGGCTCTGGACCGGGTGCCGTCGCCGCGAATCCCGGTACGGGTACCGGAACCGCTTGGCAGGCCTCCAACGCCCCCGCGGCCGCCGGGTACCCGTCGGGCTCCGGCGCGCCGAGTCAGTGGCAGTCCGGCTCGACGGACCACACGACCGCGGCAGCCGCCACGTACCAGCCGGCCGCGCCCCCGATGCCGACGTCGCACGGCTACCCGAGCGGGACCATGCCGACCAGCACGGGCGGCATGACGTGGGACCCCACGACCGGCCAGCCCACCGGCTTCGGGACCGGCAAGAACACCCCGGCTCCCGGCGCACCCGGTGCCGTGCCCCCCGGCAAGATGCCGGGGAACTTCGGCCCCGGTGGCCCAGGCGGCCCCGGCCTCACCGGCGGAGCAGGCGGTTCGGGTGGCGGAGCCGGTGGCGCGGGCGCGAAGGGTGCCTTCGGCGGTGCGGGCGCGTTCGGTTCGGGCGCACTGGGAGGCGCGGGCGGACCGGGTGGCGCTGTCACCCAGCCCGGCGGCTCGACCGGCACCCTCCAGCCGGGCCAGCAGCAGGCGATGGCCCGCGGTGGCGCGGCGCCCGTGGGGCCGGGAGCCGCCGGTGCGGCAGGCGCCGCGGGTGCGCCGATGGGTGGCGCGCCCGGTGCCGGCCGAGGCGAGGAGGACAAGGAGCACAGGTCCGCCTCCTACATCATGTCCGGCGATCTCTTCGAGGTCCCCGGCGAGAACCTGCCGCCCGCCGTGATCGGTGGCGCCAAGAAGAAGAAAGAGCAGGACCAGTGATCACTCCGGACTACCTGCTGACACCGGTGCAGCTCGACTTCCTGTGGCACGACCTCGGGCTGGGCAGACTGCCCTACCCGCTGGACGTGCCGAGCGTCGGCGGCACCGAGGAGGAACGAACGCGGCGGCGTCACGACGTGCTCGACGGCCTGCAGCACAACGGCGAACTGCACGACCTGCTGCGGCTGCTGGCCGAGCACGAGGTGTCGGTCGACGCGGTGGCGAGCATCGACCGTCCGGTGCGGGCGATCGCGGCATCGGACGGGTCGCGCGCGGTGCTCGCGGTGATCGACAGCGACCAGGTCGGCCTGCTGGAGATCCGGCCCACCGCGCTGGCGAGGTCGATCGTCGAGGTGCTGCCGTCGGGGACCGCGGGCCAGGGCAACGCGCTGTCGATGCGGCTGGACTCGTTGCGGCAGGCCGTCGACCTGCACGAGGACCCGCCGGAGTCCGACGACCCGTGGGGTGACGACGACCTGGACGAAAGGCAGGCGCTGCAACGGGTCGGCCTGTCCGCCAAGGACGCCGCGCAGATCAGCGAGCTGGCCGCGAACCGCGTCGCGGGCGGGCAGTTCGGCGTCACGCGCGGCACGTCGCAGTTCACGTCCGACCGGGCCGGGGTGACGATCAACTGGTTCGACACCCCCCAGGGCCGCTACCTGATGGTCCACGAGGACGGCTGGCTGAGCCTCTCGCCGACCGACAACGACCGCATCGCGAACCGCATCGACTCGCTGCTGGCAGCGGGCTGAGGAACAGAAGGCTGCCGTGAACCCGATCAACCCGACGCAATGGCTAGAGGAGTACGAGGCGCGCCTCGCCGACCTCAAGCAGAAGTCCGAGGACCTGCAGGAGAACTTCGCCTCGGCCAGCGCCACCGCGTCCAGCAGGGACGGCGCGGTGACCGTGACCGTCGGCCCCAACGGCGGCCTGCAGAACCTGCAGCTCGGGCATCGCGCCGTCGAGCTCGGCGCGCCGCGGCTCACCGCGTTGATCCTGGAGACCGCCCGCATCGCCCAGAAGCAGGCCGCGGGCAAGGTGCTGGAGGTCTTCCGGCCGCTCGGTGAGGGCACCGAGGCGATGTCCATGGTCATGGACGCGATCCCGGACGACGAGGACGTCGATGGCGACACCGCGTTCGACGAGATCGACGAGCCGGAACCCGAGCCCGCACCCGCTCCGCCGGTGTACCGCCCGGCCGCGACGGCCCCGCAGGCACCGCGCCCCGTGCGCAGGGCACGTCCCGCCGACGACGAGGAAGACGAGAACCAGCCGTGGTGACCGGAAAGCAGGAACAGCGATGACCGAAACCCCGCTCCCCTCCCCTCCGGGCATGAACATCACGGAGGAGAACAAGTTCAAGGGCTCGCTGTTCATCGACGCGTACGCCAACCTGATCGACGGGATCAGCAAGGACGCCGAGACCGAGACCGAGAAGGCTCTCGACATCACGTTCAACGCCATCGGTGCGGCGGCGTCGACGGTGATGCTGGTCATCGACCCGCTCGGCAGCTTGATCGGCGCGGGCATCGGCTGGCTCATCGAGCACGTCAGCTTCCTGCGTGACGCGCTCAACCAGCTGATGGGCAACCCGGAGGAGATCCAGGCCAACGTCGAGGCGACCAAGGCCAAGGCCGCCGAGCTGCGCGTGCTGGCCGAGGACCACAAGGGCGGCCTGGCGACGTTCGACGGCTGGTCAGGGCAGTCGTCGGAGAACTTCAAGTCGAGCATGGACACCATGGGCGCCGAGCTCGACGAGCTCGCCAACGCGGTGGAGACCAAGGCCAAGATCGTCGCGATCATGGGCATGCTGGTCACGGTCCTGCGCGACATCGTCCGCGACCTGATCGCCCAGCTGCTCGGTTCGCTGATCGGCGGCGCGCTGATCGCGGCCGCCACCATGATCCCCACGTTCGGCGCGTCCATCCCCGCCTTCATCGGCTTCGCGGTCGGCAAGGCGGTCGCGCTCGGCACGAACATCGCCGCTCGGGTCTCCAGGGTCATCGCGGCGCTCGGCAGGCTGATGGGCCGGATCGGCAAGCTCGACGACGTCATGGCGAAGATCAGCAAGGGCTGGGACCGCTTCGACAACGCCGCCGACGTGGCCGAGGTCAGCTACGAGGGCTACAAGGCGGCCGACGACGTCGACGACGCCATCGACAAGGGCCTCAAGGACGACGAGGCCAACGACAAGGTCACCGACGCCAACGACAAGGCGAAGGAGGCGTCCGACAAGTACCAGTCGGCGAAGGACGCCGAGGCCAAGGCGGCCGAGGACGCGAAGAAGGCCAACGAGGCGCTGAACGCGGCGGGCGACAAGGTCAGCGCCGCGGCCGACGAGGTCAACCGCGCCGCCGAGTCCGGTGACCAGGCCAAGTACGACGCGGCCAAGGCGAAGTACGACGCCGCCAAGGCCGAAGCGGCCGACGCGGCCGCCACGGCGGCTCGCGAGTCCAAGGAGCTGAGCGACGCCGCCAAGAACAGCTACGACACCCTCCAGGCGTCGAAGCCGGCGGACGACGCGGCGAAGGCGGCGTACGACGAGTACCTGAAGAACTCCGGCGGCACCGCCAACCCGGACCTCACCGCCAAGAACGACGCGGCCAAGGCGGCCAACGAGTCCTACGAGAAGGCGAACGCGGACTTCGCGGCGAAGAACGCGGCGGCGGCCGAGGCCAACGCCAAGGCGTTCGCATCCGGTTCGGACGCCGACATCAAGGCGGCCGAACAGGCGTCGAAGACGGCCGAGAGCGCGGGCAAGACCGTGGAGTCCGCGGCCGACCACGCCAAGACCACCGGCGAGGCGGCCAAGCAGGCCTACGAGCAGGCGGGCGGCGGCACCGGTGTGCCCGCGTCCAACTCGCCGAGCGATCCGCTGAAGCACGCTCAGGACGTGAACAACAGCGTCGGCCTCGGTGACGCGTTCGAAGGCGACGCGTTCATGGGCGGGTTCGGCAAGTCGGGGCCGCAGACAAACGGCCCCTCCGTGCAGGTCTGACGCTTCAACTGGAGAAAAACGCTCATGGCCAAGGGGAACGCCAATCCCAACCCGTCGCCGTCGGGCAACCCGAACGCGAACCCGGCGCCGCCACCCCCGGCGCCGCCCGCGGGGATCGGCACGGGAGGCCCCACCGGCAACTCCGGGTTCTCCATGAGCGACTCGTCGATGTCGGGACTGCAGAGCAAGGCGGGTGACCTGCAGTCCCGGCTGTCGACCATCTCCGGCGGCCTGCGCGGCCTCAACCTCGGCACGAACTCACTGGGCCCCATCGGCCTGTTCGCCGTGCCCTCCCTCAACGCCTCCAACGACAACGCGATCGCCCAGGCCGACCGCGGCGCCAAGGCGTTCGGCGACGTGCAGGCGGGGTTGAAGGCCACCGCCAACACGGCCGTCAGCACGGACACGAACAACTCGTCGTCCATCAAGTCGATCGACACGTCCACCAACTACAAGCCGCCGCCCAACGGCGGCGTGAACGTGCCGGTCGCGCCCCGGCCCGGCGGGCCCAACGTGTCCGCGCCGCCTGTCGTGCCCGGTGGACCGGTCGGTGGGCCCGGTGGTGTCAAGGGGCCCGGCGGTCCCAACGTCTCCCAGACGCCGAACATCAAGGGCGGCCCGGTTGGCACGCCCAGCGGTGTCAAGGGACCCGGTGGTCCCAACGTTTCTCAGGCACCCAACATCAAGGGCGGCCCTGTTGGTGCGCCCAGTGGTGTGCAGGGGCCCGGCGGGCCCAACGTGTCCCAGGCACCGAACGTCAAGGGCGGCGGCCCCGTCGGTGCGCCTGGTGGCGTGAAGGGGCCTGGTGGGCCTGGTGTGTCGGCACCTCCTGTTGTCGGTGCGGGTGGTGTGCCTGGCGGGAAGCCCGGTGCCGCTCCCGGTGGCAAGGGTGTGGGGCCGATCCCGAACGTTTCCGGTGCCACCGGTGGGATTCCCGGTGGCAAGCCGGGGACCGGGCCGGTGGGTGGCCCGGTCGGGGCGGTGCCCGCGGTGTCGGGTGGGACGAACGCCCCTGGTGGCAAGCCCGGTGCTCCTGGTGGGAAGGGCGTGGGTCCGGTGCCCACGTTGCCCGGTGCCGCGAACGCTGTTCCCGGTGGGAAGCCCGGTATTCCGGGGCCTGGCGCTCCCGGTGCGCCCGGCGTGGCGCCTGGTGTCGGTGGCAAGTCCGGTGGTGTTCCGGGTGTTCCCGGTGCCGCTCCGGGTGTTCCGGGTGTTCCGGGTGCCAAGCCCGGTGTGACTCCCACTGCTCCGGGGCCGCAGAGCGCGGTGACGTCGCCCTCCGCGGGCGGCCCGCGCAACATCTCCTCCGCGCTGGGGGCCGGGGTGGCTCCCCCGGCCGCGAACGCCGGTGTCGCCCCGCCCATGGCGCCGGGCGCGAGTCCGGCCGCCGGCGCTACCGGCGACAGGTCCAGCAAGTTCGTCGCGCCCGGCACCGGCAAGGGCGTCTTCGACGCACCCAAGCCGCCCACGCCCGACAGCACCATCACCAAGGCTCCGCCCGGCTCGGCGTCCACCCCGCCCCCGGCTCCCAAGCCGGGTGGCGTGACGCCTCCGTCCACTCCGGGTGTCCCTGGTGCCACTTCCCCCGCTCCTGGTGCCACTTCCCCGGCGCCTGGTGCGCAGAGCGCGGTGACGACGCCGTCGACCGGCGGCCCGCGCGGCGGCGTCACCCCGGCGCCGAACCCGGCCGTGAGCCCGGCGGCGAACGCCGGTGTCGCTCCGCCCATGGCGCCGGGCGCGAGTCCGGCCGCCGGGGCTGGTGGCGACAGGTCCAGCAAGTTCGTCGCGCCCGGCACCGGCAAGGGTGTGTTCGACGCACCCAAGCCGCCCACGCCGGACAGCACCATCACCAAGGCTCCGCCGAGCTCGCCGTCCGTCCCGCAGGCGGCACCGCCCAACGCGAACACGGCGCCGCCGCCCGTGCAGTCGCGGCCCCGACCAGCCGCTCCGCCGGTCAACACGCCGCCGGTCAACGCTCCCAACCTGAACACACCGCCGGCCAACTCGCCCAGCGCGAACATCCCGCCGACGAGTGCCCCACCGGCCGCCCCCAGCACGAACGCGAACACGACGCCACCGGCGACCACGCCCAACCCCAGCGCGGCACCGCCACCCGTGCAGTCGCGGCCCGCGCCGGTCAACCCGCCGGTCGCTGCACCGAACCCGAACGCACCCTCGGTCAACCCGCCAGCCACCAATGCCCCGCCGGTCAGCGCACCGGCAGCCAACGCGCCCGCAGTCAACCCGCCGGGCACCAACGTGCCTCCGGTCAATGCACCGGGCACCAACGCGCCCGGCACCAACGCGCCACCGGTGAACACGCCAGCCACCAACACGCCGTCCGTCAACACACCGAACACGCCGTCGGTCAACGCTCCCAACGTGAACACCCCGCCGGTGAACACGCCGGCTACCAACGCACCCTCGATCAACACACCGAACACGGCGCCGCCGGCGACCACGCCCAACCCCAACGCGGCACCGCCGCCCGTGCAGTCGCGGCCAGCACCGGCCAACCCGCCGAACACGAACGCACCCGCAGTCAATCCGCCAGCGAGCAACGCGCCGCCCATCAACGCACCGGCCGCCAACACGCCCGCAGTCAACCCGCCGGGCACCAACGTGCCGCCCGTCAACCCGCCCGGCACCAACGCGCCGCCCGTCAACCCACCGGGCACCAACGTGCCACCGGTCAACACGCCCGGCACGAACGCGCCGCCCGCGGGCGCCCCGCCGGTGTCCGCACCTCCGGTCTCCGCACCTCCGGCCAACACCGGCGTCACGCCGGACATCGCCGTCGCGCCACCGGTCATGACGCGCCCCGCGCCGGGCACCAGCAGGGGCATCAACACGGGCGCGAACCCCGGCACGTCCGTCAACCCGCCGGTCAACGTCATCCCGGCGACCAGTCCGGCCGCGGCGCCGTACCAGGCGCAGCCGCGATCCGGCGGCGGGTCGAAGCGGGCCAAGCTGAAGAAGTGGCTCGGCATCGACAAGATCGCCGGCCTGTTCAAGCCGAAGCCCGGGACGAGCGCACCCACCGTCACGCCGGTCGCGCCGCCCGCGCCGCAGAACGCGTGGCAGCCGTTGCTGAACCCGAACGCCGACCTCACGACGGCGAACGTGCAGGACCTGCAGACGAAGATCAGCGAAGCGGTGGTCGGGGGCAAGCCCGCCAAGGCGCGGGTCCTGATCAACCGGTTGACACCGGGCTCGAACCTGCACACGCAGCTGACCCAGCACTACAACAACGAGGTCGCGGCGAACCCCGACCCCGCCAAGGTCGAGGTGCCGAAGCAGATCCACTTCGCGTGGTTCGGGCCCACGCCGCAGCCCGGCGCGGTCGAGGGCATGCTCGCGTGGGCGGCCGAGGTCGGCAACACCAACGGGGACTGGAAGGCCACGCTGTGGACGGACTCGTCCTCGGCGAACTGGAACCCGGCCGTGGTCCAGCAGCTCACCGACGCCGGCATCGAGATCAACTCGACGGCGCCGGACCTGGTGAACCAGCTGTCGAACGACGTGCAGAACCGCGCGCAGAACCCGAACCAAACCACGCTCAACCAGATCTACGACGCCGCGAAGGCGGACGACGCGAAGGCCTACAACCTGGCGGCCGACATCGCCCGATACGCCGTGCTGGCCAACGCGGGCGGCGTGTACGTGGACGTCGACATCCGGCCGGGTTCGGTGTCGCTCAACAACATCGGCGACATGAGCATGCGGCCGGACGACGTGCCGTTGTTCGCGCCGCGTCTGCGCGACCAGCAGAGCGTGCAGAACGCACTGGGCGACCCCGGCGCGAACCTCACCCCCGGCAACGTGAACAACGCCGCCGACATCCGGTACAGCGCTGGTGAGCTCAACAACAACTTCATCGTCGCGCCACCGAACTCCGACTTCATCAACGCGTTCGCCGACACGATCCCGAAGAAGTACGAGGCGCTGCAGAACCTCGTGGGACCGGCCAAGCTCCCCGGCGAGCTGAAGAACCAGGCGCCCGACGTGTCGGGGCCCAACGTCCTCATCGACGGCTCGCTGGCCCCGTCGACCGGGCTGATCGGGAGTTTCACCGCGGACCCCGGCAACCTGGACCTCGGCATCAACCTGTCGTACATGCCGCATCCGGTGCCCATGGTCGGCAAGACCGACTACCAGGCGCTGTTCGACCCGGACATCAAGAACGCCTGGACCGGCCTGGAGTGGGTCACGCCGGAGAGCGAGAACCAGCTCGACACGGACATCACGCCGGCCCCGTCGAGCAGGCCCGCACCGTCGGCCGACACCTCGACGACCGTGGCACCCCCGCAGGAGCGCGCCGCCCCGGCCCCCGCGGCCACCCCCGCCCCGGACACAACTGCCAACCAGAACCCGAACATCCCGGCCGCGCCGCCACCTCCGCCGCCCGCGACCACGGCACCGCCGAAGGTCAAGAGCGGTGGGGCGCCGCCGCCGCTGGCCCCGCCGACCCCGGACGCCCACCAGGGCAAGGACGTCCGCGGCGACGAGTCGTGGCGGCACGACCCGGCGAAGACGGCCGACTGGTTCGCCGCCAACGACCCGGTCTCCCCGGACGCGTGGGCGGACCGCAGGGACGGTGCGAACGTCCGCACGGTCGACACGGTCGTCGCCGACGTCACGACGGACAGCACCCCGTCGAACATCAAGTCCTACCAGGGGCTGATCAACTACGACCTCAGCCGGATCGAGGTCGCTCCCGGCAAGTTCGTGCAGGAGTACACCGTCAAGGTGCACCTCCAGCCGGGCGCGAACGTCGACCCCGCGGTCGTGCAACAGGTGCGGGACAACGCGAGCAACGGCGTGAACTCCTTGCTGAACCAGGGTTTCCGGTTGCCCAGCGGCGACCAGTTCCACCTCAACCTGGAGTTCACCGACAACGCGGCGGACGCGCACACGACCATCGAGGTCGGTGACGCCAACACCGACCAGCTGCACTGGAACCCCAGCGCCAGCCCCGAGGTGCTGGCCCACGAGACGCTGCACTACCTCGGCGTCCCGGACGAGTACAGCGACTCCACGCGCGTCTTCCTCAACCACGACACCAGTTCCGGTGTCCACGCAGGTGACGGCGGCATGATGGGCGCGGACGTGCTCGGCACCGACCCCGGTCTGCGCCCCCGTCACCTGTGGCTGATCGAGAACACCGCCAACAGCCAGGTCATGGTGCCGGACACCCGGCTGGACACGCCGGGCCCGGCCACCACGCCCCAGCCGAGGCCGGACGCGCAGCCGGCCCCGTCGAGCAGGCCCGCGCCGGTGAGCGACTTCGACAGCGATGTCGAAGCGGGGCCCAGCAAGAAGCCGCGGTTCGAGAGCCCCGACGCGGACGTCGAGATGGCCACCCAGCCCGACACCCAGCCCGACAGCCAGGCCGACACCCAGCCGGGACCGGCCGACTCGGACGCGGCAGTCGACGCGGTGGCCGACCAGATCCGCACGCTGTCGCTGAGCGACGTCCAGCACACCGTGCACAACCAGGCGTTCGCGGACCTCGCGACCGGCCCGGTCTCCTTGCCCACCAAGGAGGGCTACCTCGCCGACCTCAAGAACAGCGTCGGGAACAACAACCCGCCGTCGTTCGTGGTCAACATGATCGTCGGCCACGGCCAGCTGGGCGACCTGGACGCCGTCATCGACAGCGTCGTGCAGAACGCGGGCGACCTGGACGGCAAGATCGCGATCGTGATCGGCGTGAACGGCCGGGTGGGCCAGGACGCCGACATGGCCGCCGCGCTGAACGACGCGAACACGGCGATCTCCACCAGGACCGAGCCCATCGCGCTGGTGCAGCTGCCGACGATCGCGGCGAACGCCGACTTCCCGTTCGGCGACATGCGCAACCAGACGATGACCAGTCCCGCCACCCAGTTCGCCGTCGGCGCGCTGAAGGGCAACGGCACGCACCCGTACCTCGCGATCCAGGACTTCGACCCCGCGTCCCGCGCGGTGCCGTCCGGCGAGCACGTCTTCAGCCACGTCGCGCAGTCGTTGAACTCGCCCGACATCGGCCCCTCCCGGCCGCTGATGGTCAGCGGCGGCTACCGGGTCGGCGACCCGGCGCAGCTCGTCGCCGACACCACCGCCCGGATCGACCGGCGGGTCGCCGCCATCGACACCAGGGTGCCCCAGATCGAGGCCCAGCTGGATCAGCCCAATCTCGGCAAGCGGGTGGAGAAGTCGCTCCAGAAGGAACTGGGCGACCTCACCAAGGAGAAGGCGCAGCTCGAGAAGGCGCGCACCAAGGTCAACGAGGACGGCTTCGCCGCGAAGTTCGAGCAGGCGATCAAGGACGACATGGACGCGCGGCAGCGGCAGGCGGAGACGCACCCGCTGCTGCCGTACGCGCCGGAGCCGAACCTGTTCGTCGACGCCGTCGTGCCGCTGGTGGACCCCTCCGTGCGGTTCGGCAACGCGGGCGCGGAGTTCACCGGCCTCGGCAAGACGATGAACGACTTCAACGGCCGTGAGCTCGTCGACATCCACACCACGGACAACGGCCCGGCCGCGGACCCCGAGTCGATCAGGTCCCTCATCGAGACCGACGCGCAGAACAACCGGAACCCCGTGCGCGGCCCCGTGTTCACGGCGGATTTCGTGTCCGGCGCGGTGGAGACGGACCTGTCCCGGCTGGCGATGGGTCTCGCGGTGGACGGCAAGGTCCCGCAGACGCACGCCGCGCTGCCCAACGTCATGGACCGCTACTTCGGCGCGGACAACCCGCGGGACGCGAAGGCGGCCAAGGGCGACACGAAGTTCGCGAACATGCGCGACAAGTTCTCCGACCGGCCGCACCTCCAGCGCGAACCGCTGCGGCCGGGTGCCTGGAACCCGCCCGCCGCCGACTCCAAGGCACTGGGCGGGCAGGCGCACAACACGCTCAACCAGACGGTCTCCACGCCGCTGCCGGGCGACTTCGCCGACGTCCACGCGGGCATCGACCCGCAGCACAAGACCGTCACCGCGCTCAACGTCGCCATGTCGGACAACAAGGCCGCGGTGACGCGCAAGTTCGGCCAGCTCCAGAACGAGGTGCTGCCCACCGCGCCCCCGCCCCGGCCGGACGGCCTGTTCCAGGCCGTGCACGACGCGCGGGGCAACCCCGCCAACAGTTCCCCGGTGGCCCTGCGGGCCGACGCGACCAGGGGTGCCGCGAACGCGTCCACCGCGCTCAACAGCGACATCGCGAAGTTCATGCAGGACAACCAGTTCTCCAACGGCGACCTGGTCAACGCCTTCGTCGAGCACGGCCCGGCGCCGCAGCCCGCGATCCCGCCGGCGTGGCGGGGCGATGGCGACGTCGCCATCGAGAACAACACCGACGGCGACGTGACCATGGACGCCCAGGAGGACGTGGACGCGCGAGCCGAGATCGAGGCCCAGCGGGCGGCGAACGCCCGCGACCTGGCGGGCCGGATGATCGCGACGCAGATCAAGGCGCCGCTGGTGATCCACAACGCGGACGGCTCCACCACGACACTGGACCCGTTCGGCCGCAAGCAGCCCCGTCCCGAGTCCGCTCTCCACATCGACGCGGTCGTGGACGCCGACGGCAAGACCTCCTACCGGCCGCACACCGCCGACCCGGCACCGCGCACCCGGCCGGCACCCGGCACCAGCACGTCGACGACTCCCCAGGCCCCCATTCCCATGGTGCCGCTGGGCGCGTCCGCCAATCCCGCGGTCACACCGAACCCGGCCACCCCCGCGGTCGTGCAGAACCCCGCGGTCGTGCAGCCTCCGGCCAACCCCGGCCCCGTGCTGCCCAACCAGAACCTCCCGGCGTTCTTCCAGGACAGCAAGGCGCTGGGCACGATCGCGCCGACGTCGGTGAACGGCGGCCCGGAGGTCACGGCCGCGGTCACCGGCCTGGTTCCACCGGCCAGGGGTGTTGCGCCCCAAGGCATCGACAAGATCGCCCCGGCGCTGGAGCAGAACCTCGAGTCGTTCCTCGGCAACGGCCGCGACTTCCAGATCAAGGTCGGCAACAACTGGTTCGAGGCCAACGTCAAGGCGACGATGGGCACCGGGACCGACGGCACCCTCGCCGACCCGAAGACCAAGGTCGACCTCACTACGCAGAGCGGCAACGCGACCGCGCAGACCGGCACCATCGGCACGTCGAACGACGTGGGCGGCGCGGTCAACATCACCACGGGTGTCGGCCCGTACGCGTCGATCGCGGGCAAGGCGTCGCTCGCCACGCCGGTCACCAGCACGACGACGGGCACGTCCACCGCGGACCAGCGCGCCATCCGCTCCGGTGAGAACTCGACCAGCGCGACCGTCCCGGTCACCTACACGGTCACGCTCACCGACGCACAGGGCAACCAGGTCGGCACCCCGGTGACGACGGCCCCGCAGGACGTGACGCTGCAGATCCCGCAGGACCTCAGCACGATGACGCCGCCGGACCCGAGCCTCACCGAGGTGGCGCCCGCGGCGGGCTGGGGCGCGAAGCTCGAGCACCCCGCGCCGGAAGCCATCACGGACATCGACACGGCCAAGGCGTTCCGGGAGATCTCGGAGAACCTGCACCCCAGCGTCACCAGGCTGGGCGCGCCGGGCCGCGCGGCGTTGCAGGACTTCCTCGACCCCACCACGATCCGCGACAACCTGGGTGCCGCGCTGAACGGCTGGGTCACCTCACCGGACCTCGTGAGCCCGCACGGCAGCCGCGGCGGTGTGGTCCGCATGCGCGCCGTGCCGCTGAGCGTGGAACTGGTCGGCACCAACCCGACCACCGTGCTGCGCCTGCACGAATCCACGAGCACGAGCGTCGGTCAGAGCGCCAGCACGAAGAGCGGCTTCGACGCGAGCGTGACCGTGGGCGGCGGTGCCGCGGTGGCCGGCCAGGTCGGCGGCACGGCCGGTGCCACCGCCGGCTACTCCGCGAAGACCACCGAGTCGTCGAACGCGGGCACCAGCACGACGGCCAAGACCGGTATCCAGATCAAGGGCGACACCGGCCTCTACCAGGTCAAGATGCGGCTCGAGTTCGAGACGCCGCACGGGAGGGCGGTGCACGTCCCCGCCACCGGCCACGTGCGCGTCGGCCTGCCCGAGGCGAGCGCCGCGACCCTGCCCGTCCCGCCGGGCACGCAACCCGGTCTGGCCACGCCGACCCCGTCGCCGAAGTTCCCGCCGCCCTACCTGGCGAGCGCCGCGGCCGCGGGCAACGTGAAGGTCGGCACGTTCGCCCCCGCGGCGGAGGTGCAGAGCCAGGTCGAGAACGCGCTCAAGAACATCCCCGGCTTCGAGCACTTCGTGCCGAGCTTCGCCACCAACAGCGATCCACGTGCGTCCGGCAAGAACATGCAGGACCTCGCGGACCAGCTGGCGAACCAGCGCAAGCTCACCACGGAGCTGTCGCCCGCCGCGCTCAAGTCCCAGATGGACAGTCTGCTGGGCTCCGGTGTGCAGGTGCAGCTGAAGAAGCAGGGCAACGCCACCAACGACTTCGTCAACATCACGGTGAAGGCGCGGGTCACCAACCCGGTCCACCTCGGCCAGGCGGACGCGCGCAACGTCCGCGGTGCCGCGTCCACCGGACCGAAGCTGGACAGCTCGACGGCCACCCAGAAGGGCTGGAACGCGGGCGTCGAGGGCAAGGTCGTGATCCCGTCGGCCAGCGGCGGCACCAGCGCAACGCCCACGCCCACGGTGGGCGCGAAGTACAACAGCTCCACGGCGACGAAGACCACCGCCGGACCGAGCGTGAGCAGCACGCAGCTGAACGTCGGCAGCCCGAACGCGCAGCTGTTCCAGCACGACGTGACGTTCGACGTCGAGGTCACCACGTTCAGCCGCAACCGGGCGTGGGTCAAGCGGGTCACGCCGGGCTCGCCGTTCCGGCAGGTGCCGGAACCGAGGACGGTCGCCAAGACCGGCGTGAACCTGCCCGCGATCACCGGCCAGGTCAACCTGTGGGTGTCGGACAGCTCCGCGATGTCGTCCGACCCCGTGGTGTTCACCCCCGGCGCGCCGACCACCACCACGACGGTGAACCCGCCCGACATCCAGACCCTGCTCACGACCCCGAAACCGCCTGCGCCGCAGATCCTGCACGTCGAGGCGGTCGCGAACACCGAGACCGTGAAGAACGCGGCCATCGCGGCGCTGAACTCCGCGGCGCACGGCGACTCCGCGATCACCGTGCCCGGCACCGAGGCGCGCAACCGGATCGACAAGCTGTTCAGCCCCGAGAACATCAAGGCGAACCTGCCCGCGCTGGCGAGCAAGGGCATGACCGAGGGCGGCATGAAGTACGGCCGCCGGGTCAACGACCGCACCGGCGCGATCGGCATGTCCGTCCAGCTCGGCAACCCGAAGCTGGTGTCCATTTCGGACGACACGGGCACGGAGAACGCGCACAGCGGCGGGTTCAAGGCAGGCGACAGCAAGACCGGCGCGCAGTCGGTCGACCTCACCGCCGGACTGAACACGCCGATGCGGCCCACGAAGGGGGCCGTCGGCGCGGGTGCGCTCGGCGCCACCGCGAAGTGGACCCCGTGGTCGAAGTCCTCCACCGAGGCCACGGAGATCGGCGGCAACGTCGATCGCAACAGGGTCACGCCCGCGGGCGGCCGCACCGTGCTCGTGCAGATGGACGCCGACATCACGGTCGTCGGCGAGAGCCGGGCGGGCAACACCCTCCACAAGGGAACGCCGAACGTCGCGGGCTCGGTCGTGAACCTGCCCGGCGGCGTCTTCGTCCGGGTGAGCGAGGACGTGGCGCGGGACATGGGCGTGCTGCCGGACGTCGGCAACCACACCCCGGCGAACCACGGCACCATGGCGCCGCCCGCCACGCTGCGTCCGAACGAGCCCGG
This sequence comes from Lentzea tibetensis, assembly GCF_007845675.1. Classification (GTDB taxonomy): domain Bacteria; phylum Actinomycetota; class Actinomycetes; order Mycobacteriales; family Pseudonocardiaceae; genus Lentzea; species Lentzea tibetensis. Next base: position 204,216 of record NZ_VOBR01000005.1, read on the forward strand.
TGCGCTGGGCCTCGGTCTCGTCGAGCAGGCGCCGGACCTGACGAACCTGGTGCCGCAGCTGAAGACCGACCTCGGCGACCTCGGCGCGGACCTGCTGCCGCCGTCGGTGCTCAACGACTCGATGAACAACCTGCAGCGGATCACCGACCTCACCTCCGACGCGAGCGTGAAGGCGTTGGTGGACAGCGCGTTGGACGGTGGCGTCCCGCTGCTCGTGCACGACCCCGGTGTGTTCGGCAAGGACACCTACCAGGTGACCTTGAAGGCCACGCTCGGCACGCCGACGTTCAACGGCGCCGTCAACGACGGCGTCGAGATCGAGCACACGACCAGCGGCACGCACAAGGTGTCCGACGGCAAGGGCAAGGGCACCGGCTGGGGTGTCGGGCTCAAGGTGCCGGGCACCGCCCTGCCCTCGACCGGCAACCCGAACCTGTCCGGCAACGTGGGTCTGGTCGGCGCCGCCAACATCGGCCAGGCGCACTCGAACTCCACCACCGACTCGACCACGAAGCAGGTCGGCCACCTGCGCGCGGGCACCGGCCCCGCGGTCCGCTACACCGTGCCCGTCACGTTCGAGCTCGTGGTGGAGAAGGGCAACACCGAGGTCGGCAGCGCGACCAGCGGTCAGGTGGACATGTCCGTGCGCACCCTCGCGGACAACCAGAAGATCACCGCGCCCGCTCCGGCGCCGTTCACCGCGACACCCATCGACAAGACCCCGGCGCACGGCGATCCGGTCCACGCGCTCGCCTGGCAGCAGGCGGGCCCCGCACCCGGCGCCGACCCGGCCGTGCTGCCGCCGTCCGCGTCGGTGGAGAACCTGCGCGGTGCCAAGGCGTTGCAGGACGCAGCGGTGCGCGCGCTGACCAACGCCGGCGCGAACGCGGGCATCACCGGCAAGGGCACCGGTTCGATGAACGCCCTGCAGTCGGGCCTCTCGCTGGAGTCCTTGCAGCCCAACCTGCCCGGCATGCTGGACGGCGCGCTCGAGGTGCCCGGCCTGCACGAAGCAGCGCTGACGGTGAGCCAGCACGCGAACGTGAAGGTCTACGCGAAGCTGGTCAACCCCAGGCTCGACGCCCTGAGCGACGGCGTGAACCTGGAGAACCCGCGCACCACGGTCAGCACGACGTCCAGCGAGGCCAAGCACACCGAGACCGGCGACGTGTCGCTGGGCGCGGCGACCGGTGGCGTGTCGTCGAAAGCACCGGACATCGGGTTCTCCACCGGCGGTGCCGAGATCAGGCACGGCAGCGAGGACAGCTCGGCGGTGTCCGGCGGGTCCACGCACAACAAGACGAACAACCTCAAGCCGCAGGGCCGCACCGGCCTGGTCCAGTTCGACGTCGAGTACCGCGTCGTCGCCGACCTCGGCAACGGCCGTGTTGGCGTCGTGGACCTGAACGTCCCCGGCTCGGCCCAGGTGCGCATGCTGGCGGCCGACGCCGAAGCCGCGTTGAACCGGCCGATGCCGCCGGAACTGGACGCCGCGCAGACGGGTGTGAAGGACGCCGCGAAGGCGTGGCGCGACGCGGAGGTCGCCGCCGACAACGTCCGCCACGACGCCCAGGGCACGATCAACGACCTCGCGCCCGGCATCCAGCAGGCGGCGACGGACGTGCTGGACCGCACCGGTGACCTCGACGCGGCCGAACAGGGCGTGACCGACGCGACGAGAGAGCTTGGCCCCCGGCAGACCGAGCACGACACCGCGCTGCGGGACCTCGACGACGCCCAGACGGCGGCCGACACCGCCGCACGGACCGAACACAATCGCGAGCTCGCCGCCACCCTGGCCAACCAGTCGCTGACCGGCGCCGGCATCGAGGTCGGTCTCACCGCCGACGCCCTCGCGGCGATCAACGAACGCGTGACCGGCGCGACCACCGACCTCGGCAACGCCCAGACGGCCGTCCACTCGGCACAGCAGGCCGTCGACAACCACGTGCCCGGCACCCCGCCCGACGCGGTGGGCACCAGGCTCGCCGACGACCTCAGGAACGCCCGGAGCACCCGCGACGCCGCGCAGACGCGGCTCAACGACCTGCAGGGCAGGGCAGCGAACGCGCAGACCTCGTACGACCAGGCCGTGCTCGGCCAGGGCGTCGCCCAGCAGCAGGCGAACCAGGCGGCCACCGACCTGGAGCAGGCCAGGACCGACCACGCGACCAGGTTGGTCGACCTCGGCACCGCGCAGGCGAACCTCGACACGGCGGCCAACAACCTGCGGGACGCGCAGAACAACGCCCAGCAGGCACGGGCCGCGCGCGACCAGGCCCAGCAGGCGCACGACGCCGCCGTGCAGGCGCAGCAGGGGATCGTCGCCCAGTTCAACGCGGTGGAGGCCCAGGTCAACCAGGCTCGGGCCAACGCCGACACCGCGCAGGGCGCGTGGTGGCAGGCCAAGACCGCGGTGGAGCAGGAGGTCCAGAACTACAACAACCCGCCTGCCGCACCGGCGGTGCCGAGCACGTCGACGACGCAGAACACGCCGAACATCCCGAGCACGCCGAACGTCCCAAGCACGGCGACCAACCCGAGCACGCCGACCATCCCGAGCACATCGACGAACACGCCGAGCGCGCCGAACGCGCCGGCCGGGCCCAGCACGCGGTCCGCGCCGATGACGCGCCCGGCGCCGACCACGCGCGGTCCCTCGTCGCCGGCTGCCTCCGTGCCACCGCCCGCGCCGGCATCCCCGGACGTGGCGCCGGTCTCGGTGTCCCCCGACATGACGCCCGCCTCGCGCGGCCCCTCCCCCGAACGCTCCTTCGACTTCACCCCCGGCACCACGTCGCTCACCCCGCAGCAGTCGGCCGAGATCGACGCCCTCGCGGCCGACCTCACCGAGGCCACGGCCAAGCGCGCCGGCCTCGGCTACCAGCCGCCGAAGGTGGAGGTCTCCGGCAGCAACGCCCCCGTGGTCAAGGCGGCCCTCACCGACGAGCTGGGCGACCTGGTGGCCGTCACCGTCGCGGAAGGCGGCCGTCCGGACGCGGCGGACGTCCACGTCGACTGGGACCTCAAGCGCCCGGAGGGCTACGTCCCACCGGAGCCGCCGAAGTCGGAGAAGGTGACCGACACGGTCATCACCTCGGACAAGCCCCAGGCCCCGCACCCGATCCTGGGCGACGAGTCGTGGCGGCACAGCACCGCGCCGACCGCGGACTGGGCGAGGCCCGACAACCCGGTGCCCGCCAACGACATCCGGCAGGCGCGCGACTACGCCCCGATCAGCACGGTCCGCTCGGAGGACGGCGGCGTGCTCACGAGCAGCACCGTCAAGCCCGGCGAGATCAAGCTCGACGCGTGGCGCGGCCCGATCGCCTACGACAAGCGGACGTTCGAGGTCGACGGCACGAAGGTCCAGGACTACACGGTCAAGATCTACCTCGACCGCACCGGCCCCGACGCCGACGCGCTCATGGCCCGCACGCAGAGCGGCGTCGAGAGCCTGTTCAACCAGGGGCACCGGCTGCCGAGCGGTGACCAGTTCCACGTCACCGTCGAGTTCACGAACAACCCGGCCGAGGCGCACGGCCACATCACCATCACGAAGCCCGACGGGCGGGCCAACCAGCTCAACTGGCCGGTCGACACCGACCCCCGCAGGCTGGCGCACGAGGTCGGGCACTTCCTCGGCCTGCAGGACGAGTACTTCGAGACCGACGGCGCGAAGCCCGTCTTCCAGCACTCCCACGGCAAGACCGTCACGCACACCGACGGCACCGTCGAGATCGTCGGCACGGGGCGCGTCGCCCACGACAACGCGCCGATGACCGACGGCATCGACGCGCCGGACGTGGAGATCAAGCCGCGCAACCTGTGGCTGATCGAGACCCGGTCGAACGCGCTGGCCTCGCCGAACCTGATGCTGCCCACGGCGTTCGACACGAGCGTCGGCCTGCCCGGTGCGCCGGTCACGCCGAACCAGCAGACCATGCTCGACAAGCACGGGGCGATCACCGCGGACGTGTCCGGCGGGTCGCTCGTCAACGCGCTGGCCGCGACGATGGCGCCGGACAACCCGAACGCGCAGCAGGACCTGGTCGCGAAGATGGCGGGCAAGACCGACATCGACCAGATCGCCAAGGCGGCGGACGCGCGGTTGTTCGTGCTGGGACCGGACGGGAGGTTCACCGAGCACGGGAACAAGGCGACCGGCAAGCCGGTGCACGTCGTCCAGACCGCCGACGGGTACCACGCGACGATGGAGGACGTCCACATCGGACGGCCGGAGGTGTCGTACCCCGGTCCGACCAAGCTGGAGGTCCACAAGCAGCGGCGCACGGTGCACCGCGGCGAGTTCGAGATCGAGACGATCGCGGGTGTCCACCACGTCCGGATCTACACGGCCGTGGTCAACCCCTCGTTGTTCGACATGTCCATGCCCGGAAAACAGACGTCCCCCTTCAAGGACATCCAGCAGGACGCGGACGGCAACCTGCGCATCGGGCCCGGCAACAACGCCCAGCTGTGGGCGGGCGCCGGACGTCCGCAGCGGGCGCTGCAGTGGCTGGCCAAGTACGAGCACACCGACGGCGGCAAGCCGATCAGCTCGACCAACCCGGCCGTCAAGCGCCCGGTGCTGCGCTCGTTCCTGGTGCCGCTGGACACGTTCACCGAGGTCACCGAGGGAGCCACGGTCGAGGGCGCACCCGGTGCGACAGCCGAGACGGACACCTACAACGTCGACCAGCGCGGCGAGCCCAACCAGTTCGGCATCGGCGGCGCCCACCTGGACGAGCTGATCAAGCACGCGCAAAAGGGTTCGCTGATCAGCTACCCGTCGAACCCGGCGGAGGGCTTCGACCACGCCGACCGCGCCGGGCGGATCGTCTCGCCGAAGGAGCTGTACGGCCGGCTCGGCATCGGCGCCGACTTCCGCACCGACGCGCTCGGCAAGGCCTACGACCCGTGGTTCTCCTGGGAGAAGCAGGCCGACGGCACGTGGAAGTTCGACGGCTTCCGCAACGACGCGCACCGGCTGCACGAGATCGCCACCGAGCTGCGCGAGCACCACGTCACCTGGCAGCAGGGCAACCAGGACGTGTCTCTCGCGCTGATCGCACCGGACGCCGAGTCCATTCCCAACGCACGCGCCAGCCAGTCCACAAAGGACAACAGCTACGAGCAGCGGGTCAAGCGGCTCAACCAGTTCCTCAACGAGGTCGGGCCGGCGTCGGCGAACGTCGAGAAGATCACCACCGACGTGCTGTCCACGGCGCCGGACGCGCTGCGGCAGCACCTCGCCGCCAACGGTGCGCCAGACGTCGACGACGTCGCACTGCAGAAGGCGATCGCCAAGGTCACCCCCGAAGCCGCGCGCGACGCGGCGAGGGGCATCGACAACGCGATCAAGCTGATGAAGGGGAAGATCGACTCCAGAGCGGAGCTGGAGACCCTGATCAGCACCGGGTTCAAGCCGAAGTCAGGAGCCGTCCGCACGTTCTCCGAGCACGTCATCGCCACCACCGTGAACGACTTCGCCGCCAAGGTGGAACAGCACCCGGACCTGGCGTTGCTCGACGACGCCAGCCGCACCCGCGTGGCGACCGAGCTGAAGGGCCGGATGACAGCGGCGCTGACCGCCGAGTTCACGAACCTCGCGAGCCTGGACGGGGAGAAGAAGGGCGGTGCGAAGGCCGGCTGGCTCAGCGGGCACCGGCTCACCAAGTTCGGCGAGAACGTCGCGGGACACCTGACGAACCAGTCGGTACCCGGTGTCCAGGCGAACATCGATCCCGACCGGCTGGCCGCCGTGGCGCAGGACGAGGTGCTCGGCGAGGTCGTCACCGGCGCCCTGGACGCGTTCACCGGCAAGGACCTGGCCAGCACCAGTCCCGACCAGCTGAAGGCGGTCGTGTCGAACGAGGTGCTGCCCAAGCTGTCCGCCGACGTCGTCACCGAGCTGCGCGACAACAAGTCGCTGGCGCTGGCCGACCCCGGCTTCCGCGCGACCATGGCCACCGCCGTGGCGCAGAACGCGCACACGCGGGCCGACCAGGCACTCCAGGGGTTCACGTTCGACCCGGTCGATCCGGCCGAGGTGAACGAGATCATGGCCAAGGTGCCGGAGATCGCGAGCCAGGCGGAGATCGGCGCGCTGATCGCCGCCGACTCCGACCGGATCGGGCTCGACTTCAACACCAGGGTGCAGGGCGAGGCCGCCCCGTTCGAGAACGCCTACCACCAGTGGAAGACCGAACGCCCGCAGGAGCTGGAACGCCAACGCGTGGCGGGCGCGCAGCTCAGCAACAGCATCAACAGCCCCGACCGCGACGCACAGGTCGTCGTCGACCAGCTCATCGCGCTGTACCCGGAGCTCGGCCCGAAGTTCGCCGAGGTCGCCACCGCGCCGCAGCTCGAGCCGGGCCGGAAGCCGGGCGCGAAGACCCCGTACACCTTCTACGAGCACGCGCAGATGGTGCTGGGCCAGTACTTCACGCTCACCGTGAACGAGGATCCCGCCAACCGGCTCATCAAGCCCGAGGTGCTGGCCAAGGCGATCCTGTTCCACGACATCGAGAAGAACAACGCCAAGAACCAGTTCGGCGACGGCCAGGGCAAGCACGACGCCGAGCCTGAGCACAAGCTCGCCGTGCAGATGATGGACCGCTACCGCGGGCTGTGGGGCGACGCGAAGCACGAGACCGAGTTCCAGGCCGCGAGGGCCGTCGTGGACTCCGACCCGTTCGGCTTCTACCTGCGCAACAAGATCTCCGCGGACGAGGCCTTCAGCTTCATCCACGACCTGTCGCAGAAGATCGCCCCTGGGAACCCGGCCGCCGCGCAGCAGCTGTTCCACGAGTTCCACCAGTACTACCAGGCCGATTTCTCGTCCTACACGACCAACAGCGTGTTCACCGACGCGGACGGCGTCGTCCAGCAGGGCCCGAACTCGTTCACCAGGATGTTCGAGCCCGGCGAGTTCGGCATCGAGCTCACCGGGGACGGCAGGCACTTCGAGTACGCCGCGAACAGCGACGCCGCGAAGAAGATGCAGCAGCTGAGCGACATGTTCCGCGACGCGGACACGGTCGCGCAGCACCGCGACCGCATCCGGGGCGTCGACACCAGCGGGCCGGTGCCGCCGTCCGCACCGAAGCGGGCACCGAACACCGCGTCGGCTGATCCGGCGCGCGAGGTGCTGACCGTTCCTGGCAGTCCGGCGGCCGGTCCGTGGACCAGGCCGCAACAGCAGGCACCCACCTACACCGCACCACCCCCGGCGCACACCGGATACCCCGCGGCCCCGCAACCGCCCGCACCGACGGCACCCCCTCGGTGGACCCCGCTGCGCAGGCCGACCGAGCACGAGGTCGCCCAGTTCGCGGGCCAGTTCTGGCATCCGTTCACCGTCGCGATGTCGATCGTCGGCATGCTGCACCAAGGGTACGGCGACGCGGACATCGCGCGGCAGTTCAACGTCCACATCGCACAGGTCCAGCAGTACCGCTGGTGGCTGACCCCGCACCGCTGAACGACATCAGGGCCGCATTCACAACGCTGAACGTTGCGAATGCGGCCCTGACGGCACTTCGAGGTCAGGCGGTGGCCAGGTACTCGGTCGCCGCGCAGCCGACGGGGCCGCCGTTGTGGATGGTGTGCCGGAACTCGCGCTCCGTCGAGCCGGTGGAGTTGATCCGCTGCGCGTACCACGAGCGGAGCACCTCGAACTGGCAGTTCGGCGTCACCGACGAGAACCCGACGACGTACGCGGCGGTCAGCGGGTTCGCGTTGTTCCACGTCTTGCCCGCGCTCCCACCTGAGGGCACGTAGCCGGTCGAGAACGAGGTGTTCGTCGTCTTGGCCGACAGCAGGACTTCCGCCGTGCAGGCGATCGAACCCAGGTTGTGCACGGTGAAGTAGAACTCACGCTCACCACCGGGCTGCTCGACGTACCACTCGCGGGTGGTCTCGAACTGGCACGCCGCGGAGTTCGTGGCACCGTTGGGCGCGAAGCCGACGACGTAGGTCGCGTTCGCCGGGTTGGCGTTGTTCCAGTGGAAGGTCTTGTACCCGTTGGAGTCGATCCCACCGGACGACCACGACGCGGTCTTCGGCAGCCCGTACAGGTTGATGTCGGTGGCGCACGCGATGCCGCCGACGTTCTTGATGGTCCACCAGAACTCGCGCTCGCCGCCGTACTGCTGCGCGTACCAGGTCTTGATGACCTCGAACTGGCAGTCCGCGGTCGTGCTCGCGCCCTTCGGGGACAGGCCGACGACGTAAGACGTGGTGTGCGGGTTGGCGTTGTTCCAGTGCCAGGTCTGCGTACCGCCCGCGGCGATGGTGCCGGAGTAGAACGCGGCCTGCGTCTGCACGTCGCCTGCGGCGGCCGGTGCGGCCGACGCGACCGGAGCGGTCAACGCGCCCGCCGCCACCACGAGGGCGAGTGCACCGAAGAGTTTCTTCATCGCGTGTTCCGTTCACTGGAGGTGAAGCTGACACGCACAGTCAGGGCTACTCGGGTTGTGACGCCCCTGTGGCGGGGTTGTGGGCCAGCGCGGCCGTCGCCCGCTCCGCTTCTCGCCGGTACTCGATCTGCCCGGCCAGCGCCAGCGCGGTCTCGTGATGGCGCCGCGCCGCCGGATCGCCGAGTGCGGCGAGCACGGAGCCCAGCGCGTTGTGCGCCTCGGCCAGGTGGTCGAGCACCCGGCCGGTGCCGAGCGCCTCGACCGCGTGCCGCGCGTGCGACTCGGCTTCGGCGGCACGACCGGCCAGCCGCAGCCCGTCGGCCAGCTCGATCGCGCCCCGGACCGCGTAGTGGACGTTGCCCAGCTCCTCGGCGAGCGCCAGCCCCGCGCGCAACGACACGAGCGCCTCGGCGTGCCTGCCGAGCAGGCTGAGCGCGGTGCCGAGCGTGGTCAGGTTCGACGCCTCCTCGTTGCGCTCCCCGATCTCCCTGCTGCGCACGAGCGCCTTCTCCAGGTGGTCGCGGGCCTGGTCGAGCTCCCCCAGCTCGACGAGCGTCCGGCCGATGTTGGCGAGGCAGATCGCGGACACCCGGTAGTCCTGCTCGCGTTGCGCGACCTCCAGCGCCGTCTGGTGGCACTCCAGCGCCGCCCGGTGATCGCCGAGCCGGTGGTGCAGCAGGCCCTCGACCGCGAGGGTCGACGCCTCACCGAACGCCCGCGCCCGCGTGGCGTGCTCGAGTCCCGCGCGGTAGCGGCACGCCATGTAGTTCGTCAGCGCGAGCTGGTGCAGGCTCAGCCACTCCTGCCGCGGGTCGCCGAGCTCGCGCGCGCTGGCGGCCGAGATCTCCTGCGTGCGCAGCAAGTCGTCGACGTGGTGGGTGATCATCAGGTAGTGCCCGATGTCGCGGGACAGCCCGCAGGCGTGCGCGTGCAGTCCCTGTGCGGCCGCGTGCTCGACCAGCACCACGAGGTTGTCGTGCTCGGCGGCGTACCAGGTGAGCGCGGAGTCGTTGCCGGACAACGGCGGTACGTCCGCGGGCTCCTCCAGCGGCGGGAGCTCGACGCGCCGCCGCCCCGGCTGGAGCAGGTCGGCCGCGTGGTCGGCGACGCTCAGGTAGTAGTCGAGCAGCCCGCGGGTGGCGGTCCTGCCGACGAGCGTCAGCGCGTACTGCCGCACCAGGTCGTGGAACTCGTAGCGGCCGCGGGTCTTCTGCTCGAGCAGGTGGTCGTCGAGCAGGTCCTCCAGCAGCTCGCGCGCATCGGAACGGGAGACGCCCACCATCGCGGCGGCGGCCCACGCGTCGAAGTCCTTGCCGGGATGCCCGCCCAGCTCGCGGAACACCCGCTGCCGCTCGGGCTCCAGGTGCTCGTAGGAGAGCGCGAAGACCGCGCCGAGGCCGGATAATCGCGCCTGCTGGGTCCGCAGCACGTCGAGCAGGTCCTCGGCGATCCACTGCGGACGGTGCCGCAGACGGGCCGCGGCGAGCCTGATCGCGAGCGGGAGGCCACCGCACAGCTCGACGATCTCCAGCACCGCGGCGCGCTCGCCCGGTGGACGGTCGCCGGCGACGGCGGTGAACAACGCCACCGCGTCCGGGGCGGGCAGCACGTCCAGCGACAACGGCGTCGCACCGTCGAGCCCGACCATCCGGCGCCTGCTCGTCACCAGGACCAGGCAGTCCGGCGCGCCGGGGATGAGCGGCCGCACCTGGTCCTCGTCGGCCGCGTTGTCCAGCACGACCACCGCGCGCCGGTCCGCCAGCGCGGTGCGCCACATCAGCTCGCGCTGGTACGCCTCGACCGGGACGCGGTCGGCGGGCACCCCGAGCGAGCCGAGCAACGCGGCCAGCGCGCCGGAGGGGTCGAGCGGCGCGCGACCGGGTGTGAAGCCGTGCAGGTCGAGGTACAGCTGCGCGTCGGGATATCGGTCCGCGAGCCGGTGCGCGGCGTGGATCGCCAGCGCGCTCTTGCCGACGCCACCCATGCCGTCGATCGCCCACACGGCCGTGCCACCCGACGGCGGCGCGGTCAGCGAGGCGAGGTCGGACTGGCGGCCGGTGAAGTCCGGGACGGCGAACGGCAACGTGCTGGCGCCGCGCGGAGGTTCCGGGGCCGGTGCGCGCGGAGCGTCCGCGGCCGGTGCGCCGCGGAGGATCTGCTCGTGCGCGGACCGCAGCTCCTCGCCGGGGTCGAGGCCGAGCTCGTCGGCGAGCAGCCTGCGCGTGCGGTCGAACCGCTGGAGCGCCTCGGCCTGCTGCCCGCACAGGTGCAGTGCCCGCATGGTGAGCGCGACCAGCTTCTCCCGCAGCGGGTGGTCGGCCGCCAGCGCGGTCAGCTCGCCGAGCACCTCGCGGTGCTGGCCGCGCCCCAGCTCGGTGTCGGCCCACTCCTCGACGGCGGCGAGCATCTCCTCGACCAGCGCCGTGCGGAACCGCGCGAGCACGTCCGTGCCGGTCACGCCGGCCAGCGGGTCGCCGCGCCACAGCGCCAGCGCCTCCCGGTGCTCGCGCGCACGCACGTGTCTTCGGAATCGATGCAGGTCGACGTCGTCACGGGCGACGTCGAGGGTGTACCCGGCGGCCGTCCGAGCGATCGTGATGCCGCTCGGCGCCAGCACCTTGCGCAGCCGGTAGACGTACCCGTGCACGAGGCCGCGGGCGTCGCGAGGAGTGTCGTCGTCCCAGAGGCAGTCGATCAGCCGGTCGAGCGGAACGGCCTCGCCCGCCTCGAGCGCGAGTACGCCTAGAACGCACCGCTGCTGCGGCGCTCCGATGGAAAGTCGCTCCCCGTCCAGCCAGACCTCGACGGACCCCAGCACCCCGACCCGCACCGGCGCAGCATAGACGGGCCGCTGATCACGGCGTCCAGAATTCGTCCAGAATCAGACGTTCGCCGCTGGGGACAATCGGCGGTCGACTGCGACATCTGGGGGTATTCGGTGAAGAGACTCGTGCTCGCGCTCCTGACGCTGGCCGGGCTGGTGGTGTGGCCGCAGGCGGCCGGCGCCGATGAGTACGGCGCACCGGTGTGCGCCGAGTACGGCTACAGCGCGGGGTTCCGGGACGACGCGCTGGTCAAGGCGATCGCGATCGGCATGGCCGAGTCGCACTGCAAGACGTGGGAGAGAGGCCCGAACCCGGACGACCAGGGCCTGTGGCAGGTCAGGGCGTACCCGGAGCGGGTGGCGAAGTACGGCGACCTGCTCGTCGCCTCCAACAACGCGCGGGCCGCGTACGACCTGTCCGCGCAGGGCACGAACTGGCAGTCGAACTGGGCCGCGTCCAACTGCGAGGACCGCGGCAACCCCCGTTGCTACGCGTACTGGATGGCGACCGCGCAGGACGCCGCTCAGCGGTACCGCAACGACACCGCGCAGAGCGCGGTCTCGATGCGCGACGGGCACCAGGAGGTGTTCACGCGTGGCGCGGACGGCCAGGTGTGGCACAAGTGGTGGTACGGCGGCGCCTGGTCGGGCTGGGACTCGCTCGGCGGTGGCCAGGTGAGCTCTCCCCCGGCCGCGGTCTCCATGCACGACAACCACATCGAGCTGTTCGCCCGCGGTAATGGCGGTGACGTGCTCCACCGGTTCTGGTACGGCCAGGGGTGGTCGCCGTGGTACAGCCTCGGCGGCAGCATCACCGGCACGCCGTCCGTCGTGTCGATGCGACCGGGCCACCTGGAGATCTTCGCGCGCGGCACGGACAACCAGATCTGGCACAAGTGGTGGTACGGCAGCACTTGGAGCGAGTGGGCGCCGATGGGCGGCGGCACCGTCGGCTCCACGCCCTCGGCGGTGTCGATGACCGACGGGCACATCGAGCTGTTCGTCCGCGGTCCCGGCGGTGACCTCCTGCACCGGTTCTACTACGGCAACGGCTGGTCGCCCTACTACAGCCTCGGCGGCGGCATCACCGGTGCTCCAGCGGCGGTCTCCATGTACAACGGCCACCTCGAGGTGTTCGCCCGCGGCACGGACAGCAACCTCTACCACCGGTACTGGTACGGCCAGGGCTGGAGCGAGTGGAGCGGCATGGGCGGCGGCACCATCGCCTCGTCCCCGTCGGTGCTCTCGATGAAGCCGAACCACCTGGAGCTGTTCGCCCGCGGCCACGACAACTCCGTCCTGCACCGGTTCTACTACGGCGCCGGGTGGAGCGACTGGTCGGGCATCGGCTGAGCTCATCTCAGGGTTCCCGTGCTCTGCCACAACCGGTAGCTCCACAGCGACTCCGGGAACGACCCGGTCTTCGCGACGGAGAAGACGGCCGTCACCTCGTTCGGTGACGGCAGCGTGCCGTACACGGTGCGCAGGAGTCCGGGGTTGTGGTTGCGCGGGAACCCTGAGAGTGCCGAGGTGATGAACCCTTCCGAGGTCCACCGGCCGGTGCCGCCCCACACGCTCGCGCCGTCGATGCTGACGACCTCGACGCGCGCCGAGATGTACGAAGGTTCGTCCGCGGGGTAGGGCGCGGCCTCGCGGATCGCGTAGAACCGGTCGCGGCTCGGGTCGTAGGCGACGTCGAAGTTGTGCAGGACGTCGCCGCCCAGCCCCTCGTTCGTGATGCGCACCGGATCGCCGACCACCGGCCTGCTCATGTCACCGACGTTGACGTACCGGAAGTAGGACTCGGTGGTGGGCCCGCCCTGGCTGTAGAACAGCATCAGCTCGCCGGTCGCCGGGTTGATCGTGGTCGCGCTGGGCTGCCCCACGCCCCACATGTCCGGGCCGAACGGCGTGGTGACGATCGGCTCTGGGTGCTTCACCCACGGGCCGCCGAGGCTGTTCGCGAACGCCACGCCGATCTGGTTGTTCGTGTTCGCGTGGTCCGTGCCGAGGAAGAACATCACGTACCGGTAGTCCGTCTGTCCATATCGGACGTTCGCGGCGATCACGGTCGGGTCGCAGGTGTGCGTGGAGTCCCAGCCGGACGCGCCGGGCCGCAGCACGCTGCGGTCCTCGCGGGGCACGCCGAGCCGGGTGAAGTACACGTGGTCGGTGATCACGCCGGGTGTGTCGTTGTGGCACGTGTACACGTAGTTCTGGCCGCCTTCGGTGATCGCCGCCGGCGCGTAGGCGTACATCTGCGGCCTGCTCGGCGCGTACGTCTGCCGTGCGGGCCCCCAGGTGACCGCGGCTGAAGCCGGTGCGGTCGTCAGCAGGACGAGTGACATCGCCAGAACCTTGCCGCGCATGACTTTCCCCCATCGATGCAGAGCCGCCCGGTCGGGTGACCGGGCGGCCCTGATGATCAGATCAGACAGAGCCCATGCCGTACCAGGGACTCCACTGACCGCCGTCGTAGTAGTACTTGTGGTACATCACGTTGTCAGTCCCCCTGGCGAACAGCTCCAGCTGGTTCGGGCGCATCGTCAGGACGGACGGACTGTCCTTGAGCGATCCTCCCAGCGACCCCCAGCCGCTCCACCCGTTGCCGTACCAGAAGTTGTGCCAGATCGCGTTGTCGTTGCCCCTGGCGAACACCTCCAGGTGACCGTTGTACATGGAGACCGCGGACGGGCTGCCCTGAATCGAGCCGCCGAGGCTGTGGTACGGCGACCACCCGTTGCCGTAGTAGAACCGGTGCAGCAGGTCACCGCCGGGACCGCGGACGAACAGCTCCAGGTGGCCGTCGGTCATCGACGCCACGGACGGCGACGAGGTCACCGAACCGCCGCCCATCGGCGCCCACTCGCTCCAGGTGCTGCCGTACCACCACTTGTGCCAGATCTGGTTGTCCGTGCCGCGGGCGAACACCTCGAGGTGACCGGGCCGCATCGAGACCACCGACGGCGTGCCGACGATGTTGCCGCCCAGGCTGTACCAGTCCGACCAGCCGTTGCCGTAGTAGAACCGGTGGAGCACGTCACCGCCGGGACCGCGGGCGAACAGCTCGATGTGGTTGTCGTGCATGGAGACCGCGGCCGGAGCCGAGGACACCGCGCCGCCGCCCATGGGCGCCCAGTCGCTCCAGGTGGTGCCGTACCACCACTTGTGCCACACCTGGCCGTCTCCGCCGCGGGTGAACACCTCCTGGTGCCCGTCGCGCATCGACACGGCCGCCGGGGTCCCCTCGACCGAGACGTTGCCGCCGCTCCACCAGCTCGTCTGCTTGAGCGCGCCCGGCCAGCTGAAGCTGATGTGGACGTGGTCCTGGTGCGGGCTGTCGCCGCTGTACGGCTGCCAGCCGGAACCCGGCCGGTAGGCCTCCCAGATCCGGTTGTTCCAGATCACGTACATGACGCCGAGGCGGCGGGCCATGGCATGGCCGTTGCCGTACTGGTCGGTGGCGAGCAGCCAGCCGAGGAAGTCCTCAGCCTTGGCCCGGTCGTTCCCGTCGAAGTAGTTGAAGTGGTAGTCGAGCGCACGGCCCTCGTGGTGCTCGCTGACCGTGCCGTTGCAGTTCCGGCTGATCCCCGACGTGTGGTTGCCGTACGTCGCGTTCAGCAGGTCCCGGACACCGATCGGCCCCGGCTTCGCGCTCCCCTCGCAGTTCTTCTGCCCGTCGTACTGGGCGTAGGCGTCGATCGACGGACCGAAGTCCGGTGTGGGCGGCGCGGCCTGCGCGGCACCCACCGGCGTCAGCACGACCAGGCCGAGCGCCATGGTGGCGGCCCCGGTCCAGCTGATCACCCTCTGAAGAAAGGACATCGTCCCCAGCTCCCTTCTTGTTGTCGAAGGGAATGCTGGTGACCCCGTCTGGATCTGAGTTGGACGAAATCTGGACGGCCGCCCGGCTACTCCTCCGTCGCCCGCGCGGCCCGGCACGCGAGGTGCACGGCCAGCCGCTCGTCGGGGTTGAGCAACGAGACCCCGAGCAGCTGCTCGGCCCGGCTGATCCGCTGCGACACGGTGTTGCGGTGCACCCCGAGCCGCGCGGCGGCGGCCGACGTCACGGACTCCTCGTCGAGGTACACGGCCAGCGTCCGGAGCAGCTGCCCGTCCTCGACACCGGTCAGCGGGTCCAGCAGCCGGGTCGCCTGGTCGACCAGCGCGGGCGTCTCGGCGGCCATCGACAGCAGCCGCCGCACGCCGAGCTCGTCGATGTGCACGACCTTCGACGGGCCTGCCATCGCGGCCGCTTCTCTCGCCTCGCCGAGTGATCTGGCGATCCCGCGCGCACCGGGGTGCGGCCTGCCGACGCCGGCGACGAGCGCGCACGAGGCCACGGCCTGCTGGAGCCGCATGGTGATCTCGCGGTGCTGCGACTGCGGCGGCTCGGCGTCGTTGGTGAGCCAGAACGACCAGCCCTCCGCACCCTCGACGACCTGGCCGTGCAGGCCGCGCCGCGCGAGGCTGGCGCGCAGGCGTTCGGTGCGCGAGGGGTCCAGCGCCATGCGGTGGTCCGGTGTCTGCGGCACCGCGTAGACACCGGTGTGCCAGCCGTCGAGCCGCCAGCCCGCGAGCACGGCCTGCTGCACCAGCTGCGGCGGCACGTCGTCGCCGCACGCCAGCAGCTCGGCGAGCAGCGACCCCCGTGAACGCGCCCGGCGTTCGACGTCGAGCCGTTCCTCGGCGACCCACTTGCCGAGCGCCCACGACGCGACCTGGCTGATCTGCATGACCGTGTCGACCCAGCGCTTGCCGCCGGACCGCAGGTGCGACACCAGCCACAGCCGCACGTGCCCGGTCCGGTCGCTCTCCACCGGGACGGCGACCGCGGTGCCGTCCGCGACCTCCACGACGGCCGGGACGCTGGAGGCGAGCACGGACTCCGGCAGCCCGAGCGGCGTGGTGCCCTCGATCGCGGTGCCGTCCGCGCTCACGAGTGCCGTGACGACGCCGAGCTCCTCGTCGAGTATCGGCAGCACGGTCCGCGGATCGGCCTTGCCCCGGCGCATGCGCGCGGTCACCGCGTTCAGCAGCCGCGCCGCCGAGACGTCCGGCCGCCGCACGGCCGTGCGCAGCCCGTCCGCGACGAGCAGCGGGTCGGCCGCCTGCGTCTGCACCAGCGGCACGCCCAGCCGGTTCGCGAACGACAGCGTCGCGGCCGAAGGTGGTTGGTACGAACCGGAAGTCGGCCGCACGAGCACGACCGCGCGCACGTCCGCGCTGTACGCCCGGCGCAGCGCGACCTCGACGAGGTAGGGCGCGTGCCCGGTGAGGATCACCAGATCACCCGCGGCGCACGCCTCGACGGCGCCGATGTCCGCGGCCAGCCGGACGTCCAGCACCTCGGTGTCCAGCCCGCGGGCGCCCGCGAGCACCTGCCCGTCCAGCGCCCCGACCCCGAGCAGGTCGCGGACCGTCAGCGAGTCGCCGTCCGAGATCACGACAGCCCGAACGGCACGTAGTCGAGGTCGTAGCCGAACGCGCGCGGGTCGACGCGGCCGAGCATCCGCGGCCGCACCCACTGCGACGGCGCGGGGAACGCGACGACGTCGATCACGGTGCCGTAGCTCAGCCGCTCGGCGGCGATCGCGCGCCCGGTCTCCGCGTCCAGGCAGCAGATCAGGTCCGGTGTGGTCACCAGCGGCTCGCCGTCCGCGAGCGCGACCAGGTACTCACCCTGCATCTCCAGCCGCACGTACGAGTCGTCGGCGTCCAGCCGCTGCACGGCCACGGTGCCGCGCGGGAACCCGCCGGTCGACTCGCGCCACACCTCGATCACCTTGCCGCGCGTCACGACGAAACCGCCCGACGCCGCGGCGCGTTCCTCCGGCGTGCGCACCACCTGCGGCGGCGCCGGTTCCTCCTGACTCGACGCCCAGTGCCGGTCCGACGGCGGCGGCGCCCAGACCGTGCCCAGTTCCAGCGCCCGCGCGAGGCTTCCGGTGACGCCCACCTTCACCGCGTCACCCAGCCGGAGCGGCTTGGCGACCATCATCGCCCAGCCACCGAAGTCGACCATGACGGTCCGCGCGAGCTTCTCGATGCCGGTGGAGTCGAGCAGCGCTCGGTTGCCGCTCGGCTCGGTGATCGCGAGCGGCGTCGTCGGCAGGCCCGCCGCGTCGTAGGTCGTCTGGTCGATGCGCGGGAACGCCCGGCCCATGCCGTCGACGTCCACGTACGGCAGGCCGAGCTGCGCGGCGAGCACGAGCGGGAACAGCCCGTTGCAGCCACCGATCTCCCAGCCGATCACCGCGCTCACCGGCACGTCGCCGGGTGACTGCACGGCGCGCAACGCCTCGGCGGCCTCGTCACCGGACGGCAGCTTCTCGATCATCACGGTCGGCGCGCCGATCAGCCCGACGCGCACCCCCAGCGCCTCCGGGTCGGCCTCGCCCGCGTCCAGCACCCGGACCGGGCCACCGGTGCGCATCGCCTGGCGGAGCATGGTCGTGACGGCGTGGACGTCCTCCTCGCCGCCACCACCGCCGCTGCCCAGCATGATCACGCCGAACGCCAGCCGGTCGACGTCGGAGTGGGTGAGCAGGCGCATGCGCAGACAGTAATGCGGCGAACACCCTGAGGGCACCTGCAGATTCCTGTCAGAACACTGAGCTGTCAGGCGCGCGCACGCCGTGCGACGTCTTCGAACACGAGGTCACCGACGGCGCGCGCACGGATGCGGCTCGCGTTGCCCGGCAGGTACGCGAGCGGGATCTCCTCCACCTCGACGACCCGCACGGTGTCCGCGCGGGCGCCGGCCGCGACGGCCTTGTCGACCGCTTCCTGCCGCGCCGAGTCGAGCGTTTCCTCGCGCCGCTGGGCGTCCATGGTGAAGACGCGGTCGACCTCGCCGCCGACCTGCGCGATCGCCGCGCCGATCGCGTTGGCGACCCGGTGGTGCTCGGGCCGCACGACGCTCGCGACGCCGTCGATCTCGTCGCGCAGCAGGATGCTGCCGCCGCCGACGAGCACGACGGGCAGCGGAGCCGGGCTGGTGCGCACCCGGTCGATGATGCCCGCGATCCGGTCCGCGACCTGCTTCAGCACGGTCGACGTGAACGAGCGGTCGAGGTGGCGCACCAGGCTCGGGTCGCCGACGTCGGCGAGCCCGGCCGCCACCGCGACGTCGGTCGCGGTGAGCGTGTCGCCGCCGAACACCAGTGCCTTGCGGCTCAACAGGTGCCCGACGCTGGCGGGGCCGATCGCGCCGGTATCGCCGATGACGCTGCCGCCGCCGAGCGCGACGGACAGCACGTCCGGCATCCGGAAGTTGGTGCGCACCCCGCTGATCGAGACCTCGGACGGTGACTCGCGCGGGAAACCGTTGTGCAGCACGCCGATGTCGGTCGTCGTGCCGCCGACGTCGACCACCGCGCACTCGCCGAGCCCGGACAGGAACGCACCGCCGCGCATGGAGTTCGTCGGCCCCGACGCGAACGTGGCGACCGGGTAGCAGCGCGCGTACTCGAGGTCCATCAGCGTGCCGTCGTTCTGGCTCAGGTACAGCGGCGCGGTGATGCCCTGCGTGGTCAGCGACGCGACCAGGCCGTTCGCGATCTGCTCGGCCAGCTCGCGCAGCGCGGCGTTGATGATCGTGGCGTTCTCCCGCTCGAGCAGGCCGATCCGGCCGATCTCGTGGGAGAAGCTGACCATCAGGCCCGGTACCTCGGCGGTGAGGATCTCGGCGGCCTGGCGCTCGGCGTCACCGTTCACGAGCGAGAACACCGAGGAGATGGCCACGCTGCGCACGCCCTTCCCGGCGATGTCCGTCGCGACGCCGCGCAGTTCGTCCTCGTTGAGCGGCGAGATCACCCGGCCGTCGTACTCGTGGCCGCCGTGGCACAGGTAGGCGTGCCCGCCGATCAGGTCGCGCAGCCGTTGCGGCCAGTCGACGAACGGTGGAAGTGCCCTGGTGGCGGGCAGCCCGAGCCGGACGGCCGCGGTCGGCGCGAGGCCGCGTCCCTCGATGATCGCGTTGACGAAGTGCGTCGTGCCGATCATGACGGCGCGCACGTCGGACGGGTGGAACGGGTACGCCTCGAGCAGCCCGCACACCGCCCGCACGATGCCGGTCGTGACGTCGAGCGTGGTCTCGGTCTTGGTCTCGGCGAGCACCTTCCGGCCGTCGACGAGCACGGCGTCGGTGTTCGTGCCGCCGACGTCGATGCCGATGCGCATGTCCAACCTCTCAGGCGGCCTGTGCCTCGCCGGTCACCTTGCGGTTCGTCGCCCTCCGGCAGCGCATGCGGAGCAGGTCGAGCCTTCCAGCGGAAACGTACAGAACGAACGCGAGCACCAGCGCGTTGAGACTCGACTGCCCGAACGGCAGCATCTCGCCGACGATCGCCGCGGCGGGCCAGATGACGACCGTCGCGGGCACCCACGTCGGCGCCGACCTCGGCACGTGCGGGCGGGTCGCGGTAATCTCCTTGCGCCACCTGCGGACCACGTAATACTCGGCGATCATGATGCCCGGCACGGCGGGGAACACGACGCCGAGCATGGCCAGGTAGTCGGTGAACTGGGACAGGATCCCGACCGCGCCGAGGAACGAGCCCGCGACGCCGATCATGATCGAGACCTGGGCGCGGCTCACCCGGACGTCGAACACGGCGTCGCAGAAGTTCACCAGGCCGAGCGAGGCCGAGTAGAGGTTCCAGTCGTTGATCTTCAGCACGGCGGTGACGACGACCAGCGCGCCGATCCAGCCCGCCTGGCTGGTGACGACCGCGACGACGTCGTTGCTGCGCAGCGCGTGCGCGAGCAGGACGCCCGCGCAGCCGATGAACCACTCGCCGAGCGTGATGCCGAGCACGGTCTGCTTCACGACGTCCCACGGCGACCGGTTGAACCGGGTCATGTCCGGCGCGATCGAGGCACCCACGATGAACGAGCCCGTCACGAGGGTGATCGCGGCGAGCATGGTGATCTTCGGTCCGGGCGGCGGACCGGTGAGCAGCGTGCTCAGGTCGTGCTGGAGGATGATCTTGAGGACGACCCAGCCGACCATGATCAGGAACAGCGGCACGGTGAGGTAGGCCGTCCACGCCATCCAGCGGAACCCGTACGCGGCGATGACCGTGACGAGCGCGCCGAAGAAGATCGACCAGACAGCGGCGGGCGCGATGCCCGTGACGGCGGCCAGCGTGGCGCCGGCGAGCCCGGTCTGGATGCCGAACCAGCCGGTGGTGCTCAGCGCGACGATCAGGCCGAGCATCGCGCTGCCCGCGTGCCCGAACCCCGTCCAGCGCGCCAGGATCGCGGTCGCGAGACCTTCGCGTTGACCGATCACGCCGACCGCGATCGCGACGACGTCCAGCAGGACCGCGCCGAGCGTGAGCGCGAGGAAGGCGTCCCAGAACGTCATGCCGAACCCGAGTGTCGCGCCCAGCAGCAACTGGCTCAGCGCGGAGGTCTGCCCGAAGCGCTGGGTCGCCACCGACACCCACGGATAGCGCGCCTGGTCAGGGACACGCGTCAGGGCCTGGTCGTCATGCCCGAGAAGAGAGGCCATGATCGTCCCTCCGCCCTGTGATCGACGTATCGGACGGTAACCAAACAAACACGATCGAGCTACAGCCAATGTGCACAGTCGGACGAATACGAACGTAGCGAAACGCACACCCTATGTACTGAGTGCCAATCCGATTCGCCGTCGCGCGACCAGCCTCGTGTAGTGGACGTCGACGCTGACCCCGAGGCCCGGACGCCGCTCGAAGCGGTCATAACTCCTGCTCAGCAGCCAGTGCGCGGCCTCAGGAGTGATCGACTCCAGGCGCACCTGCTCGGCCATCCTGACCACCGCGTCCTCGACGTCGCGGGTGAGGAAGGCGTGCCGGACGATGCTGCCGCTGATCTCGTCGATCATGAAGACCATCGCGTGCGGCTCGTCGTAGGCGTAGCTCGTGAGCAGGGTCAGGTAGCCCGCGTCGACGGACCGGTCCCCGATCCAGCACTCGCCGAAGGTCAGGCCCTTGAGGTTCCACGGCGGCTCGTCGGCCTGCTTCTGGTTCGCCGCGCTGGCGGCCCACTCGCTCGGCCTGCCTGGCAGGAGCCCCTCCAGCGCCCTGAGCAACGCCTGGCTACGCCTGCTCGGCACGTCCGCGAGGTGCCGGACGACGGCGTCCCACAGCTCCTCGTTGTTCGCGATCTTGCCCAGGCACGCGCTGAGCGTCATCTCGACCTCGAGCGGGTCCCGCAGCTGCGGCAGTGGACGACCCGTGTCCACCACCGCCTGTTGGAGCTTGGTCAGCCGCGTGCGCACGCGGCGAGGCTGGCACGCGTTAGCCCGATCGGCGCAACGCCACGCCGTGATCGATCTCCGATTCAGGCTCCCGTGTCAGCCACGCCAGCTCGCGGTTGACCTCGTCGAGATCGCACGGCGCCGCACTCGCGACGCAGAGCGGGTACCGCCGGTCGGGGAGCGTCTCCTCGGTGCCCTCGAGGGTGATCTCGTGCCGGTACTCGGGGCCGAAGTCGTAGACGATCGTGCGGCGGGCCACCGTGAACGCCTCACCGATGGACAGCTCGTCGTGGACGGTCGCGTCGAACTGCCTGCGCCCCACCGTGAACAGGTGCGGACTCGCCGCGTCCCACGACATCGCGACCTGGACGATCTGGTGCACGTACCCGAGCGTGAACGTTGCGGGAACGAGGATTCTGCGCCAGCAGCTCGGCCGCACGTACCTGAGCGTGACGCGCAGCCGGCAGATCCGTTGCGCTGGAACGAGATCGACCGCCGGGTGCGGCTGTAACCGATCTACCGCTGTTCGCGCGAGATCGGTGGGCTTGCCGCGCTCGTCGACCACTCCGAAGTCCGCGAGCAGGTCCAGCAGAGCCGGGTCGAACCGGCACGCCGGCGCGCCTTCGAGGAGTTTTCCGAGTGTTCCCCGCGTCGCTTCGACGGCTTCTTCGCCTTCCTCGTCGTCGAAGTAGGCGCCTGTCACCGCGGCGAGCGAGGTCAACCAGTCCTCTGTGTCCAGTGCCCGCTCACGGCCGAGTATCGCCGTGCCGTCGTGGATCCGGACGATCCCCAACGCGAGCGCGGCCGTCCACGGCGCGTGGAGCTCGGGCAGCTCGGCGGCGGACCGGATGCGCTGCGGCACCCCGATGCCCAGCGCGTACGCGGCCTGCGGCACGTCGACCGGCCGGAGAACCGCGCGTGCGGTGACCCGTCTCCCCGTCCCGATCCACCCGGCGAGCATCCGGAGGCGGACGAACACAGCGCAGTCCTGGGCACGCACGGCGGACATCAAACCGCAGGTGTGTGCAGCGGGCCACCGGGGAGGTCTTTTCGCAGCTAACCTGGGTTGCGTGTGGGACTTGGACGGCGCACTGCTGGTCCAGTGCACGGTTCCCGAGGCCGCCGCCGCTGCCCCGCTGGCGGACGGCCTGGTACTCACGGGCCCACGCGCCGTCGCCTCGTCCCTGGAACTCCGCGCGTCGGGTTTCACTCGTCCCGTCTTGTGCGACGCGGCGGCCTACGCCGGCACCCGCCGCAAGCCCGCACGCGCCCCGTTCGACAACCGCTGGCTCTCCTGGCAGCTCTCCCGCGGCTACGCCCTCACCGACTCCGGCTACGTGGACAAACTGGACATCCGCGGCCTGAACTCGATCCTGCACCGCACCATGCGCCTGGGCCCCGGCGCGATCGCTTTGCTTCCCCTGCACGCCGATTGGCTTCGCATGCCGTCGGACCGCGAGATCCTGCTGTCATCGGTCGCGTTCGCCGAGGTGCCCGTCGCCGTGGCCATCGAGCACGTGGCCGATCCCCTCGGCGTGCGCGCCGTGGTGTCCGGCCTGCTCGAACTCCTGGCACTCGACGTTCCGGTCGTGCTGTTGCGCTCCGACGTCTCCGCGTTGGGAGCCCTGTGCTCCGGGGCGGTCGCCGCCGCCGTAGGCACGTCGACTTCCTTGCGCCACATCTACCCCGTGGTCACCGGTGGCGGTTTCCGCGCGGCCCGCGTCGCCGCGTTCTCACCGCACCTGCTGTCCTACGTGTCGGTCGACAAGCTGGCTTCTGCCGTCCAGCTGACTCCCGACCTCTCCCACCTGTGGGAGTGCACGTGCACCACGTGCAACGGCCGTCCGCTGGACTGGCTGGCAACCCAGGGTTCGAACGTTCCCGCGTTCCGACATTCCCTGGAACACCTGCGCTTGCTGCGCGACGACCTGTTCACCGTCGACGCACCCGCGCGGCCGCTCGCGTGGTTCGAACGCTGCAACGCGGCTCTTGCCCTGCACTACGAGATCCGGACCGAACTGCCCGATTGGCGCACCCCCGCGTTCCTGAACGCGTGGCGTTACGCGAGCACGCCGTCGGTGAGCAGCCGCTCGTAAGCCAGCTCCTCAACCCACCGGTCGAGTGTGCGTCTTTTCGCCCTTGGTGCTCTTCCCTCGCGTCCCTGTTGGATCAGGCCGCCGTTGCTGTCGAGGATGCTGACCCCGTAGTAGGCGCACTCGAGCCGGCACGTCTCGTCGTCCTCGCCAACGATGGCGCCCGCGCAGAAGCCCCCGAGGCGCCCAACGGCCCTGAGTCCGCTGCGCCACTTCTCGTGCCTGCTGAGCACACCAGCCAACCTGACCACGCTGGGCTGGTCGCTCTCCGGCCACTCCCACATCGCGAGGACGTCGTGGTCGAGAACCGGTCCGGTGCGCTTCTGGTGTGCTTCGTGGTCGATCTCGACGACGGCGTCCACCTCGACACCGAGGACCTTGAACCCCGGCACCACGATCCCTGACCAGCCGAGCACATCGACGACCACGGTCGGCGAACCTACCTGAGCAGCGACGCGAAGGGGCGGGAAGAAGGCCACGATGGGCGCTAAACGTCCCGAGTAGGTCAGGCCCCGAAGGGTCGACGAAGAGTGGTTTCCTCTTCCCGCCACCCCGGAGTATGCCACCAATGGGCCTGGCGCACGATGCGTCTCGCCACTACTCCGTTTGAGGGCAAATCAGCGAAAGGGTTCCGCGATCCGGTCGCGCATTGCTTGTGTGGAGGATCAAGCTCGTCCGATCGGAGGCCTCGACGTTGGCTCAGCCGAACAAGATGGTCGCCGAGATGCGCACCGCGTTGACGACGTTGATCACCGCGATCACGTCACCCCGGTCGCGCACCAAGGCGGAGGGCTCCTTCTTCGGCGGCAAGGACATCGACGTCAACGGCGTCACCTGCTACCGGTACCGCTTCAAGTCCAAGCCAGCAGGCGCTGACCAGAAGCAGTCGCTGCTCGTCCGTCCCCGCGGCTCGAAGGTCTCGTGGATTCCCGTGTCCGTCGAGTGGGACACCAGCTCGGTGATCCTGCGAACGGACGACTCTTTGGAACCGGTTCCGGCTCAGCTGGAGTGGCGCGAGGACGCGACGGACCAGTTCCGCAAGTACCTCGACGTGCTCGACCAGGAGCCCGCAAGTCGCAAGATCCTCGAGAACTTCACCGGCCGCGGGACGGCGGTGCGCGCCGACCAGCGGGCCCGCGACCACGTCAGCGCGTTCGACAACTACAACCCGGACCAGCGCCGAGCGGTGGAACAGGCGCTGGCGAGCGACTTCACCGCAGTGTGGGGACCGCCCGGCACCGGCAAGACCGACGTGGTCGCCGGAATCGTCGAAGGGCTCTGCCGCCGGGGTGAGACCGTCCTGTTCCTGGCGCCCACGAACGTCGCCGTCGACCAGGCGCTGGAGCGGATCTGCGCGCGGCTGGAGAACCACCCCGAGTTCCGCAGGGGACTCGTGCGCCGGATCGGCAAGATCGAGGTCGACGGCCTGCGCGACCGGTTCGGCGCCTCGATCGACCGCGACCAGACCGTGGCCCGCCTGGCGGGCCCGCTCGACGCGGAGTTCCAGAAGCTCCGCGAACGCCAGCGGGACATCGTCGAGCTGATCCCGTTGCACCGCGCCGCAGCGGAGGTCGACGCCGAGCTGAGGCGCGCGCAGCAGGATGCGAGCACGCAGGCGACAGCGGTCGAGCGCCTCGCCGCCGAGCTGAACTCGCTGCACCTGACGCACCAGCAGACCGGCGAGCTGCTGCACGCCGCCCGCACGTCGTCCCGGCTGAACCTCGTGGCCAAGGGGAAGATCTCCAGACTCGAACAGGAGCTGTGGGGTCTCACCAACGAGATCACCCGGCTCACCAACCACTACCCGGCGGCCAAGGCTGAGCTCGACCGTCGGAACGCTGTGTGCGTCGCCGCAGGTCAGAAGAGGACCGCGCTGCCCCCGTTGACGGGCTCGCTGGCGCAGCTCGAGTCGGAGGCCGAGGTCGTACAGGGCAACCTGACCCGGATCCAGGAGCAACGGAGCCTGCTCGAACAGCAGATTGACGACGTGTGCCGGGTGTACGCGACGACGGTGACGATGGCCGTGCTGAAGCTGGGCCGCTTGCCCAAGCCGCCGGGCGCGGTGATCCTCGACGAGGCGGGCATGGTCGTGCTCCCGGCGGCGTACTCGCTCGCGGCCGCGGCACACGAGCGCTTCGTCGCGGTGGGAGATTTCCGACAGCTCGGCCCGGTGCTCCCCAGCGAGTTGGACGAGCTGCAGCCGCACTCCCGGCGCCACGTCGAGCAGGACGTCTTCAGCGCCACGGGCCTGCTCACGGACGGCGGTACCACCCGCAACGACCCGAGACTCGTCCAGTTGCGCACCCAGTACCGCATGCACGAGGAGATCTGCGGTGTCATCAACGCGTTCGCCTACCCCGACTCGCCGCTGACCACCGGTTCCCGCAAGCCGAACGACCTGCTGGTGTCGCCGATCCTGCCCGCACCACTCGTGCTCATCGACACCTCCCCTGTGGTCGCACCGGGCAACCGGCACCGCAAGAGCAACCCCGTGCACGCGGCCGTCATCCGCGAGCTCACCCGCAGGCTCCAGTTCGACGGAGTGCTCCCCGCACGCCGCGCCGATGGCGCCGCGCCGAGCGACGTACTCGCGGTCATCGCCCCGTACCGCGACCAGAAGTCGTTGATGTCACGCGTTTTCGTGGAGCGCTTCGGCAGCTCTCACGACAACCTCGTGGACACCGTTCACCGCTTCCAGGGCAGCCAGCGACCGATCGTCGTCGTGGACACCGTCGAGGGCGTCGGCGGCAACCTGGGCATGTTCTTCAAGGGCCTCGGCTTCCAGTCCAGCACCTGCCGACTCACCAACGTCGCGATCAGCCGGGCGCAACACCACGTCGTAGTGCTCGCGAACCTCGACTACCTGCACCGAACCCTGCCACCGCTGAGCGAGTTCCGGATCATGCTCGACCAGGTGGAGCGGCGCGGAACCCGCCTGCCCGTCGAGTCGCTGGTCCCCATCCGCGGAGCGGCCGAACTCGCACTGCTCAGCCACGACGAGCGTGAACGCCCGGCGTTCTTCCCGGCCGACGAGTTCCGCGCCGCGGTCGAGTGGGAACTGGACAACGCACAACGCCGCGTCGAGCTCTACTCGGCGTTCCTCAGCGCCAACACCGCGACCTTCTGGGCCAACAGACTCGCCGCCGTTCGCCGTCGCGGTGTGCCCGTCGCCGTGCACTGCCGCGAACCCAACACACCCGAGGGAACCCGGCTGGTCGAACAGATGCGGCGCACCGGGCTCGAGGTCCACCACCGCGTGGACATGCACGAGAAGGTGCTCGTCGTCGACGACGTCCTGTGGCACGGCTCGCTCAACATCCTGCAGCACCAACGGTCCACGGAACTGATGATGCGTTTCGTCAGCGCGGAGGCGTGCAAGGACGTGCTGAAGATCCTCGAGAACGCCCGGCCGATCCGTCCCGCGTGGAACGGCGGTGCCGGGGATCGCGTCTACCTGCCGCGCGCCAAGTACGAGCATCGTCAGGAGGTCAAGGCCGCCGGCGGGCAGTGGGACGGCGGCAAGAAGCAGTGGTGGGTGCCGAAGGACAAGGCAACCCAGACCGTGGTCGAAAGGTGGGGCTGACATCGTGCGGACGCAACCCTACGTCCTGCTGGCACCGTGCTATGGCAACCCGAAGACACGCGAGCGCTACCACAAGACGATCAAGGGCTCGATCAACTTCGAGTCGGCCTCGTACCGGGACCTCCTGGAACCATCGCAGCTGGCGGCGTTGAGAATCTTCCACCCGGCGGGTAGTGCGCACTTCTGGGGTGCGCTCGCCTCGCACAACAGCGACATGGACAAACTGCGTCCCGGTGACGTCGTGGTGTTCGTCGGAGGCGGCCAGGTCAAGGCGGCGGGCGAGATCGGTTTCCTCTTCCGCAACGTGGAGCTCGCGGACCTGATGTGGGACCAGTACGAGGACGAGCGCAGCTTCGTCAACGTCTACAGCGTCGTGAACATCCAGGTGATCGAACGACCACGCCGAGAAGTGTGGCACAACCTGGGATTCAACGAGGACGACAATGTCGCGGGCCAGCGACTGGTGGTCGACGAGCGGGTTCCGCGGATCCTGACCGAGCTGCAGATCGTGACCAGCACGGCCGAAGCACGGATCGGCGCCGAGCTCGCGGCGATCAGCCAAGCCCTCGACACCGGTACGCGCGTCGTGCCGGTGGAGGGCTTCCACACCGACGTGGTGTCGCAGCACGTGGCTGAGCGCAACGCCGAATACGCGCGCGTGGAGAGCCAGCTGGTAGATCACTACCAACGCTTCCATCCGGACGTGGTGTTCACCAGTTTCCGCACGCACAACGGGATGCGCGCCGACCTGTTCCGCGTCGTCGACGACGAGGTCGAAGTCGTGGAGGCGAAGAGCCTGGCCACCCACGAGAAGGTCCGTGAGGCAGCTGCCCAGCTGCTGGACTACTCCGCGCACAGCCCGCAACCGGTGACACGGCTCAGCGCGTTGTTCCCACGACGACCTGCCGAAGCCGGCATCAGCTACCTCCACCGCCTCGGCATCGACTGCGTTTTCCGCACCGATGAAGGCATCTTCGTTCGGGAAGCCGCAACGGAGGAGCGCCGCCAGTACATGCGCCCTGTGTGGCACTCAGTCGGGTAGGGCCCAGCGTGCGCCTACTCAGGGCCCCGGAAACTCAGGACTACCTACGCACCATGGCCAAGTAGCGCCAGCCACTCCAGCTGTTCGGACGTGAGCACGAACCTGTTGCTGCGACACGGATAGATCTCCGCCTCGTCCCACAACGCCGTGCGCACGCTGGACGCGACCCCGATCTTGCGGCCGCGACTGAGCAGGTCCGACACGAGAGTCGCCCCGTCGAACAGGTAGACGGCGTTCACCGTCATCGGACGGGTCGATCCACGTGAGCTGACCGGAGGTGCCTTCGGACCCGTCATCACGAGGTAGAGATCCGGACCGTCGACGGGACACAGGTCGATGAGGCCTTCGCGTTCGAGGTACCACTTGACGTTGACGGTCCGGCCGTCGGCGAACCTGCCGTCGATCCCCTTCGCCGTGGCGTGATGCTCCAGTTCCACACCGAACACTTGCGACGCGATCCACTCGCCGAGATGCCCCACCAGGGCAGGACGCCCGATGCAGGCGGCCAGCTCGGCGTCGATCAGGTTGCGCTGCCTGATCAGCTCGGCGACCCGTGCGACGGCGTCCATTCACACCCCTGCCCGGTGCGTGTACGCATCGGAGACGACACGTTCCCTGACGGGAGGCAGAGCGGTGGGTTCGCCGAACTCCATGCGCAGGAACTCCCTGTGGCCGAGCGCGGTCGTGGTCTCCGGCCAGCGGCGGATCGTCCACGACACGAGCCGACAGAGCTGGAGTGCCTCGACCGCACGAGCGGGGAGCAGGTCAGCCAAGGCGTGCCACCTCGTCGAGCATCCGCGCGAACGAGCACTCCGCCACGACGGGAATTCCGTAGCTCCGCGCCTTCTTCGCCTTGCCGGACAACGAGTCCACATCCGCGGCCACAAGCAGCTTCGTCTTCTTGCTGACGCTGCCCCGTTGACCGCGAGCCCTGCGGACAACGCGCGGTCCTCCCACACTTCACGCGGCTCGCGCATCTGACCGGTGAACACGACGAGATCACCGCGTTCGAGCCGGAAGAGATTCCCTGCCGCGCCCTTGCCTTCTTCGAGTGCGAGACCGATGTCGTCACCTCCGAGCCCGAGCAACGCGGCAACCAGTTTCAGGTCAGCGCTCTCGGCGCCAGAGACGAGACCATCCGACCACGCCGCACGAGCCAATGTGACGAGATAGCTGCGGTGCAAGGAAATTACGTCGGGCAGGGTCAGGCCGAGGTCACGGGCCACGTCGACGAGCTCTTCCTGCTCGGTCGAGGAGAGATGCCGGTCCAGGAGCGCGCGGTCCAGGACGTCGAGGTAGTCATCGGCCTGTGGCGGCTGCACCACGCGCGGCAGGAGTTCCACCAGCCGCGCGAGGAAGTGCTCTTCCTGAGGGTAGGCCTGCTGTCGTTGCAAGGTGCGGCTGCTCGCCGCGGACATCGCCGGCCACTCCCAGGTGTCGGCCTTCTCGATCACGTCACCCCACGGTTCGGGCTTTCCGGCCCTGGAAAGGTAGAGCGCCAGCAGCGCTGCGGCCGCCCGTGCGTCGTGGAGTGCGGAATGCGCTTCGGCGTGCTGGATTCCCGCCGCGGCACAGCAGGCGGCAAGTGAACGGGCAGCTGCGCGGAGGAACCTGTCCGCCAAGCGCATCGTGCACAGGCCAGGAGCCTCGCCGAGCGGCACGTCCAGGCCCGCTCGGGCGAACTCCGCCTGGAGGAACCGGGCGTCGAACGAGAGGTTGTGCGCGACGATCACGCGTCCGGCCAGCCGTTCGGCGAGATCACCCGCGATGTCGGCGAACGTGGGCGCGTTGCGCACCTCGGCTGCCCTGATGCCGTGGATGTGTTGTGGTCCGAGATCTCGCCGCGGATTGACGAGCGTGCACCATTCAGCGATCGTCCGGCCGCGGTGATCGAGCTGGACCACCGCTACCTCCACGACGCGATGATGCAGTCCAGGTGCCAATCCGGTGGTTTCCACGTCGACGACCGCGTACCCGTTGCCCATCAATCCTCGCATGGTTGCGACTGCAGAAGGCGTTCGAGCAGCCTGTCGTTCCGACCTCGGGCTGGCGTTAACGGACAGTAGTGACGGTCAGCCTTTTGGCCTAGCGCCAGCCGGTTCGCCGAACGGGCCGATCCGCGCGGTTTGGCTCAGCGTGGCTGGGTTCGTCCTAGTCCTGCGGTTCCGGCTTCACCTACTCGGCTCGTTCGCCGGGTTCCGGGATGTACTTCTTCAGCAACGGATTCGCCACCCGTGCCATCACGTATATCCACAGGCAGGCGAACACCAGTGTCAGGAACCCACCGAGGCCCTGATAGGGGCGCTCCGGTGCAAGCGCACCGCGTCTGAATCCGGTGCCGGCCACGTCCTTGCCGATGAGCTCGGGCTTGAGAAATCCTCGCGCCGTCGCGGTCACGACGTTGCCGTTCACCTTGTTCTTGACCGTCGCCCGGCAGTCGTACCAGTACCCGAAGCCGCGCAGGGCCACCGGGCCGTGCCGCACGCAGGACTGCGCCGTGATGACGTGGCTCGCTTCGCTCAGGTCGTCGGTCTCGGCGATGTCCCAGAAGTGGATGAAGATCGTCGCACCGATCAGGTACCCGAGAGCGGGGATGATCAGGAAAGCGAAGAACCTGTGCAGCACGATCCTCATTCGCCGCGTGCTTCCTTCCGCTTCTCCTCCTGCTTCTCCGCTTCCTCCGCCCGCAGGTCCCGCCACGTCCGCCAGCCACCCCCGTCCTTGGCCTTGTCCTCCCAGTCCCGGAACTTGGTGGACTCCTTGGTCGCCTCGATGCCCAGCTTGGGCAGGAAGTCGGCTGGCGTGCTCTTGATGCCGTCGACGGCCACCTTCTTCGCCTCGCCCAACGCGTCCTTCGCCATGCCGCTCCAGGAGAAGTCGGCCACGCGACGGGCGTTGTCGGCCTCGATGCTCTTCTTGAGGACATCGACGAAGTTGTCGCCGCCCTTGGACAGCGCGGTCTTGGCGTTGACCAGGATGTCGTCGAGCTTCTTGAACAACCTGCTCGCGTTGCTGAACGCCTTGGTCAGCTTGCGGCAGAACTCCAGCGCCTTGTTGGCCCACTTGATCGCGGTCGGCACGCACTCCGCGACAGCGCCCGCGATGCCCGCGCCGAACGCGGCGACCGCAGGCGCCCAGCGCAGGCAGATCGCGATCAGCTTGCCGATCGCCTCGGCGATGATGTCCCGAACGATGTCCCGGACGACCTTGAGGACGATCTTGCACGTCCTGACCAGGCCCGCGATACCTCCGGCCGCGGTGGCGACACCGGCGTAGGTGTCGGCCCGGTCGGCGCCGAACGCCCGGTACTGCTCGCTGTCCTTGCCCGACCACGCCGAACTGTCGTTCTCGACCCAGTTCCGAAGATCGTCGGCGGTCTCCTTCAGGTAGCCGGACACGGCCTCCCAGGTCTTCGCCATGCCATCCAGGGCCTCCTGGTCGCCGACGAGCCAGTCGAGCGGCTCACGCAGGAAGTCGACGTGCTCGATCAGCCAGCCGAAGCCCGCGCTGAGCAGGCCGGCCATCGGATCGGCGAGGAAGCCCGCGGCACCGGCGACCGTCGCGCCAGCGTTGATCAGGCCCTCGGCCCAGTTGCCGTCCGAGAAGCCCTTCACCGTCTCGGTGGCGTCGTGGAAGATCCCCGCCCCCTCGGTGGCCGCTGTCTCCTCGCCCGTGTTGACCAGGTAGTTCGTCCCGGGGTTGGTCATTGGTCGTGCATCCCGTCGAAGATGTCCGACTGCGCCTGCTCGTGCTCCTCGACGTGCCGGCGCCACTCGTCGAACCGCTTCACGTGATCCACCGCGGCGTCCGAGGCCTGGCGCATCGTGTCCAGCGCCGTGTTCTGCGCGGCGGTGCAGATGGCCGCCAGCGGGAATCCGAGCTTGCCGAACGCATCCAGGTTGGTGACGGCCTGCCCGGCACTCAGAGCCCTGTTCACCTGCTCGTCCACGTTGTTGAGCTTCATCGCGTGGGCCTGCATCTCGACCAGGTCGATTCGATAGTTCATCGCAGGAACCCGCCGTTGCCGAAGTCCTCGTCATCGTCCTGCGGCCGCGCTGGTCGCTGCGGACGCGGAGGCGGAGGCGGCACGTCGTCCTCGATCGCACCGAACTGCGGGCCGGCCCCGTACCCGCCGCCACCCGGCACGTACTGCGGCGGAGGCGGCGGCTGAGCGCTGCGCAGCTTGTCCATCATGAAGTGCATCGCCTCGGAGTCGTCACCACCCAGCACCGGCGACATGGCCTCCTGCACGGCGCTGGCCACGCGGCTCTGCGCGGCCTGCACCACGCGCAACACGTCCTGCCCGACGGCGTCACCGTCCTTGCGCTGCAACGCACTGCCGAGCTTCAGGTCGACGAGGTTGCCCGCGTCGTTGACCGTGACGGTGATCTGCCCGTCCGCGCTGCGCTCGGTGACGCGCAGGTTCGCCAAGCTCTCCTTGATCGCCTCGCTCTTGCGCTGCGCCTCAGCCAACTTCCCCTCGTACTGGCTGAGGATCTGGTCCGGATCGGTCATCCGTCTGCCCCCTGGTCGTTCTCACCCACCGTCATCAGACGGTAGCGGAACGTTGCACATCGCACAGGAGAAGCCGCGCAACGCGCACACCCAACCTCAGCAACTCGTTTGGGTATAACCTGATCGAGTGACTGCGGTCACATTGGGCAAGCATGGGGGATCTGGTGCCACTCGTACGAGGCAGAGCGGCGACTCTGCTGCAGGAGTCACGGCAGGAGAAGCTGCAGGCACGTGTGGGGCAGGCGTACTGCGCCGCCCACTTCAGGCCCGTCAACGCGCGTGAGTTCCGCTCCTGGCGGCACAGCCTGAGGGCTTTGCTGGAGGCCTTGCACGAGGCGGGGCTGGGTGACACCGAAGTGCTGCTGGAGCACTCGCTGCCGCGCTCGTCCCTGCGCGTCGACGCCATCGCGTGCGGGTACAACCCGGAAACCCGTCGTCCGTCCTACGTGTTCATCGAACTGAAGCAGTGGACCGAGTTGCACTCCGTCGAGGCAGGTCTCGTCCGGCTGAACAGCGGTGACGAGCTGAGGGCTCACCCGGCGGACCAGGTGCGCGACTACTGCCGCTACGTGCGCCACTCGATCCAGCTGGTGGCCGAGGACGAGAAGCTCGTCAGCGGTCTCGCCTACCTGCACAACGCGGACCGGCGGAACGCGAGGCTGCTCCTGGACCACCCGGCCGACCACTGGGGCCGGATCTACACCGGCGAGGACCTGCCCGCGTTCCTCCAGCAGTTGAACCTGCTGCTCGATCGGAACAGGACGCACGACGAGAACGCGGCAGCGGCAGACCGGTTCCTCAAGTATCCGGCGAGGCCGTCGGCGCAGTTCATCGAGATCGCTCACGACGCTCTCCGCAAGCGCGAGCTGCTGCCGCTGGTGGACCAGCAGCGAGTCGCCTACAAGCGGATCGAACAGGCTTTGAAGGCGGCGAACGAAGGCACCCGCAAGACGGTCGTGATCGTCGTCGGCGGGCCCGGTTCCGGCAAGAGCGCAATCGCGGTGAGCCTGCTGAGCGAGCTCGAGGAGCTGGACATGCGCGGGTACCACGCAACCGGCTCCAGGTCGTTCACCGAGACGTTGCGGCGCCACCTCGACCCGGATCGCACCGGGGTCCGGCACATCTTCAAGTACAACAACGACTTCCGGGACAACCGGAACCACGGCGTGGACATCATCATCAGCGACGAGGCACATCGGCTGCGCCGGTCGAGCACCCCGTCGGGCTCGAAGAGGAGCAACGCCAAGGCCGAGCCCCAGATCAAGGAGCTGATCACAGCGGCGCGTGTGCCAGTCTTCCTCCTCGACGAGAACCAGCGCGTGCGCGCGGACGAGGTCGGGTCCGTCGCCGAGATCAGCAGGATCGCCGGCGAGCTCGGCTGCGAGGTCGAGGTGATCAACCTGCGCGGTCAGTTCCGTTGCGGCGGTAGCGACGCGTTCGACCGGTGGGTCGACTGCCTGCTCGGGATCGTCGAGGAACCACCCGTCACCTGGTCCAGTCTGGACTCCGGCGGCAGGTTCGAGGTGCACGTCGGCAATGACCCGCGCGACATGGAGAAATGGCTGGGATCCCACCGGGGCGACACGGGAACTGCCCGGATGTCCGCCGGGTTCTGCTGGGACTGGCCGTACGACCACCGTTCGGAAACACCAGACATCGTGATCGGCGACTGGAAGCGGTGGTGGAACCTCCGCAAGCCAGCGGCGGACGGTCCCGAGTCGACCTACTGGGCCACGGACCCGAGAGGCGCGCGCCAGGTCGGGTGCGTCTACACCGCGCAGGGTTTCGAGTACGACTGGGCGGGTGTGATCTTCGGGTCGGACCTGGTCTGGCGCACGGACAAGTGGGTGGCTCAGTCAGCCGAGTCCCGCGACTACAAGGCCAAGGAAGATTCGCGGTTGTTCCCCGAACTCGTGCGCAACGCGTACCGGGTGTTGCTGACCAGGGGAATGCGCGGAGTCACCATGTTCTCGGTCGACCCGGAGACGCAGAGCCACCTCCGGGCGATGGCCGGTTGATCGGCCAGAAGATCGGCTAACCTCGGGAACGCGGCCCGACGGACACCGAGCGTGACCGGATCCGGCACCTCGTCGCTGCCCCCACCCGCATGTGGATTCCGCATGCTCGAAGTAGGGGAACACCATTGGCTCTCGTCCGCCAAAGCGCCCGGTCACTGCTCGTTGACGCCAACGCGGGCAAGCTGCACACCCTGCTCGCCGAACAGGCGCGGATCCAGTACCAGGCAGGTGTGGGCGATGGCGAGGTGCGCTCCTGGCAGAACAGTCTGCCCGCGTTCCTCGACGACGTCGTCGATGCTGGTCTCGGCCACGTCGAGGTGCTGCTCGAGCACAAACTCCCGCACAGTCCGAAGCGCGTGGACGTGGTTCTGTGCGGAACTCACCCGAAGCACCGGCGCCCGACGTACGTGCTGGTGGAGCTGAAGCAGTGGTCGAAGGCCGAGTCGTTCGGCGACGGGCTCGTGCGAGTCGACCAGTACGCCCAACCGGTGCTGCACCCGGTCGAGCAGGTGCGCAGGTACTGCGAGTACCTGGTGGACTCGACACCGTCGCTCGCTGAACAGCCCGGATCGGTGCACGGGGTCGCGTACCTGCACAACGCACGCGAGGCCGGTGTCTGGAACATCTCGCAGTACACGATGGACGACTACGGACGGCTGTTCACGCTGGACACCAAGGGACAACTGGTCGACCGGCTGCGGTCGCTCCTCGACACCGATCCGTCGAAGCGGGACGAGTCGCGGAATGCCGCGGACGAGTTCCTGGCGATGCGTCACGCTCCGACGAAGCCATTGCTGTCCGCCGCGGCGAAGGAAATCCAGGAACGAGAGCAGTTCGTTCTGCTGGACGAGCAGCAGGTCGCGTACAGCCTGGTCAAACAGGCCGTGCACCGAGCGCGTGTGGCGCGCACGCAGACAGTGGTGATCGTGCTCGGTGGTCCGGGCTCAGGCAAGAGCGTGATCGCGCTGAGCCTGCTCGGAGACCTGGCGCGTGGCGGACATCCGGTCTTTCACGCAACGGGTTCCAGCTCGTTCACGAACACGATGCGCAAACACGCCGGTAGGCGGAATCCCCGTGTGCAGACGATGTTCAAGTACTTCAACAACTTCATCGACGCCGGGCACCGCGACCTCAAGGTGCTGATCTGCGATGAAGCCCACCGCATCAGGGAGACCAGCCTCAACCGCTACACGAAGCGCGAGGTGCGTGAGCGAGCGAGGAGGCAGATCGAGGAACTGATCGACGCCGCCGACGTGCCGGTGTTCCTGCTGGACGAGAACCAGACCGTGCGGCCAGGCGAGATGGGGTCGTTGGACGAGATCAGCCAGGCGGCGACGGCCGCGGGCTGCCAGGTCGAGGTCGTGCACCTCGGCGGGCAGTTCCGCTGCGGCGGCTCGGAGTTCTTCGACGACTGGGTCGCCAGGTTGCTCGGACTGAGGAGGCAACCGGCCACTTGGTCGGCGCTGGTGACCCGCACTGACGACGAGTTCGTCGTGCGGAGTGCCGAGTCGCCGCGGGAGATGGAGTCGTGGTTGCTCTCGCAGCAGGCGAAGCACGACGGCACCGCCCGCATCGCGGCCGGGTACTGCTGGCGGTGGAGCGATCCGGTCACCGAGGAGGGCACGAAGGTGCTGGTCCCGGATGTGCGGATCGGCGAATGGCATCGACCGTGGAACGCCAAGCCGGAGAAACGGGTGCCGGACGCTCCGGCGTCGCACTTCTGGGCGAGCGACGATCGCGGGTTCGGCCAGGTCGGCTGCATCTACACCGCCCAGGGCTTCGAGTACGACTGGGCTGGTGTCATCTTCGGCAACGACTTCGTCTGGCGCCGTGACCACTGGGTCGCCCGGCGCGAGCACTCCCACGACCCCGCGGTGAAGAAGGCCGACGAGCTCCACTTCGCCCGCCTGATCCGCAACACCTACAAGGTGCTGCTCACTCGGGGTATGCGCGGGGTGTGCGTGTACTCCGAAGATCCGGAGACCCAGGACCACCTCCGCACAATGGCCCAGTAGCGCTCGCTGCGTCGAAGGTGGGGCGAACGGCTCACCATGTTGAACTGACCGGCGCGACAGCTACGGTGTGCCCGAAGGAGGTGGTCAGGTGACCGAACACGAGCAGCCGGACACTGCGGCCGCCTTCAGGCACCTCGCCCGCCGGTTCGCCGCCGCCGCGACGGACGCCCAGGCGCACGAGCTGTTCAGCGCCGCGTTCGGCCTCCAACCGGCCCGGCACGCCCACCTCACGCACATCGACGACGAGCTCATCTCCAGCGCCCGCAGCTGGGCCGAGGCACCGCCGGTGAAAGTGCCGCCGCACCTGCGGAAGATCGACAAGGACTACCTCGGCACCGTCGGCAAGGTGCGCGACGTCGAGCCGCTCCGGAGAAAGCGGAAAGCCGACGAACGCCGCGAGTTGACCGATTCCGGCCCGATCAGGATCTCCACGCTGGGGCAGCTCGACGACGACACGCTCCGCGAGCTGCTCGACGTCATCGGGCGGGCGCTGGGCAACAAGCCGGACGACACCGGTACGAGAACGGCAGTCCACGGACACGTGGAGGTCAGTCTGCGCGTCGCGGGTGGGGTGGCCACCATCGAGACCCCGAGCGGCACGTTCACCGGGCCCGACTTCCTGATCGACGTGCGCAGGAGCGGTGAACGGTGATCTCCCGCGGCATCCGGCTGCTGCTCGGCACCCCGCTGCTGACCGCCCGTGACGAAGGGTTCGACCTGGTCACGAGGCATCGCGACGCGATCGCCAAGTGGTTCGACGACCACTGCGGCTGGCCGTTGCACGTCGAACGCGAGTACGTGCGGCTGGTCAAGGCCGGCCAGCGGACCAGCCGAGGGTCGTTCGACCGGCGGCGCTACACGCTGCTCTGCCTGGTGTGCGCGGAGCTGCTGGCCGCCCCCGTGACGACCGCCGAGCTGCTGCGCGAACGCATCACGCGGCCCGTCGACGGGATCCCGCCGTTCGACCCGGCGCGGAACGACGAGCGTGCGGCGTTCGAGGACGTGCTCGAGTTCCTCGAACAGCGGGGCGTGCTCGCCGGCACGGGCAAGTACCGGGTCGACCGGACACTGGTCAGACGTCTCATCGAACCGTCAACGACAGAAACGAAGCACGAAGTCATGCGCAGGCTGGTGGACGAACCCGTTGTGTACAAAGAAGATCTCACGCCCGAACAACGGAGCTACCTGAAGCAGCCCGCCGTCCGCCGAGGCGTCGAGCAGGCGGGATTCGTCCTGGAGGAACGCGAGGAGGGCTTTCTCCTCGTCGACCCCGACGGCCTCGCCACGGACGCGAAGTTCCCGCACGACGACACCATCGTGGCGCTCGCACTCCTGGACCGGCTCGTGCAGGGCCCGGCGACCCACGAGGAGTTGGACGCGACGACGCAGGACCTGCGGGCCAAGTACAAGGTCCTCCGGTCCGAACCAGGAGAGCTGACGCAGGACGGGCTCGACGTGCTGGTGGCCTTCGGGCTGGCCGAGCAGGACGACACCAGGGCACGTGCGCTGCCCGCAGCCGCGAGATACAGACGATGACGAGATGGCGACCGAGCCGCGCCGGAGTCCTCAACGTCTGGCGCTTCCACGACGAGACGTTCACGTTCCACGACGGCCGTCTGCTGTTGAGGGGGCCGAACGGCTCGGGGAAGTCCAAGGCGCTCGAGCTGCTCGTGCCGTACCTGCTCGACGCGGAGCCGCCGGGCGCGATGCACTGGAACCTCATGGGCGAGGGCGGTGACGGCGTCCGCGCCGGGTACGCGTGGCTGGAGTTCCAGCGCGACGACGAGTGGTTCACCTGCGGCGTGCGGCTGCAGGCGTCGACGAACACCACGGACGTCCAGGCGAGCTACTTCACGACCGGTCAGCGCATCGGCGACCTGCTGCTGGTGAACGACGTGCGGCGGCCGCTCACGCGGGTGAACCTGGCCCGAGCCATCGGTGACCGCGGCGAGGTGCACGGCTCGCCCGCCGGCTACCGCGCGGCGGTGCGCACCACCCTGTTCGCCGGGATGAGCGAGCAGCACTACGAGTCGCTGGTCACCGCGTTGCGACAGGCGCGTCGCCCCGATCCGAACGTCCTCGCAGGCGTCATGCCGCCCGTCGATCACCACGACGTCGGTGAGAGCTTCGAACGCCTTGCGCGGCAACGGGAGAAGCTCCGGTCACTGGAGGACGCGCTCGAGGTGACCGAGACGCTCGTCCATCGGCAGCGCGACTACGCCCAGCGCGTCCTCAGCGCCGCACAGGCGAGGCTGACGGCGACCGAGCGCCAGGCCGGCCCGGCTGACGAAACCGACCAGCAGCACCGGGAACAGCTGGTCGAGGTCACCGGCGCGGAACAACGGCTCGCCCACGAGGCGACCGAGATCGACGCACAGCTCAACGGGACGCAGCGGCTCGACGAGCTCAAGGAGCAGGCGGCCGCGGCGCGCACGCGAACCGAGAACGCCGCGAAGCACGCAGCCCAGCTCCGCGCACGCGCCGACGAGGACGCCGAACTGGCGGCGAACGCCGCCACAGCCGCGGAAAACGCGCGAGCAGCCGCTGGAACCGCGGCGGAGCAAGCACGGGAGACCGCGCGACGAGCAGACATGTCATCGGTCTTCGAGAACCTCGAGCAGAACGATGACCGACAGCTGCTCAGCGCGGCCGTCGACGCCCGCGTCAAACAGCTGACCCAGGTGCGGAAAGCGCTTGTGCAGCAAGAGATCCTCCAAGAGACCCGTGACCGGGCACAGGCCCGGCTCGACCGGGAGCGCGCGGACCTCGCACTGGCCGAGGCCGCGGAAACCCAGGCGGCGCAAGCACACGAGGCGGCTCGCGCGAAGCTGGACGACGACCTCGCCGGGTGGGCGCTGCGCTGCCGCGAGCTGGTCGTCCTCGAGCCCACCGCGCCGCTCGCGATCAGCGAGGCCGTCTCACGGGTACGCGAGGAGCTCGGCCTCGCGGAGGTGCGGCTCGACGAGAGCAGGCAGGCCGCGGCCGACCGGCTCGCGCAGTACACGGTGCTGCGCAAGAAGCTGGCCAAGCAGATCGTGCCGCCGCCCGCGCCGTACACGCGCGAGGCGGACCGCGCCGCGATGACGGGCGGACCGCTGTGGCACCTCGTCGAGTTCCGACCGCACATGCCGCTCAACCTCTGCGCCGCGGTCGAGGCCGCGCTGGAGGCGTCCGGGCTGCTCGACGCGTGGGTCACGCCGGACGGCTCGCTCGACCACGACACGTTCGCCGAGCAGGAGCTGGCCTCGCCGGCACCGGGCGCCAGCCTGCTCGACGTGCTCGTGCCGGAGGGCCACGCGGTGCACCAGCTGCTGGCGGGCATCGCCTTCGGTGAGACCGCACCCGACCACGCCGCCGCGATCGGCGCGGACGGCACCTGGCGGCTCGGCAGCCTGCGCGGACGCTGGGCCAAGGCCGAACCGACCTACATCGGTGTCGACGCTCGCGAGCTGGCCGCGCAACGCCGCGTCGCCGAGCTGTCGACGTTCATCGACAAGCTCCACCAGGACATCGGCGAGCTCGACGAGTCCCGGCAGCGGATCACGGCGAGGCGCGAGGCGCTGGCGAGCGAGCTCGCCGACCAACCCGGCCGCGGCCCCGTGGACGAGGCAAGCGCACTCCTGATCGAGGCGCAGGCACGATGCGCTGTCCTCCGCGACGCCGTCTCCAGGGCTGAGCACCATCGCGACGACGCGGCATCCCAAGCGGTGCACGACACCGCGGTGTCCGAACACGAGCTCGACGACGTGCTCGACGCGGTCAGCGCGTTCCGCGCGGCCGGGGACCGGTGGCTGGACGAACGGCGCGCGGCAGGCGTCGCGGAACTCGCCGCCACCACCGCCAGGAGCCGGGCGACGACCAGTCGCGAGCACGCCGACGACGCCGAGCGGGCCGCGACGGCGCACGCGCAGGAGGAAGAGGAGCTCGGCGCCGCGATCGGGAGCGCGATCGACCGCGACCAGCTGAGCGCCCGCAAGCAGGAGATCGAGACCGAGCTCCAGGACGTGCGCGGACAGCGCAGCACCCTCGAGCGCGTGGTCGGCGCCCTGGAGGAGAAGCGCAAGGCCGACGCGGAGGCCCATCGGGAGGCGGCCGAGGCCGACGCACGACTCCAGCACCTCATGAGCGGCCCGCTGGCCGAGTACGTGCGACTCGACGCGACTCCACGCGAGCCGCTGTCCATCGCCGACGCGGAACGGCGGCTGGCCAACGCGGTGCAGGACGCTCGGCTGCTGCTGTCCAGCCGCGTCCAGCTGGCGCTGGAGCCCGACGAGGACGTCACCGTGCTGACGGCGACGCTCGACTGGAAGCCGCTGAGCCTCGCGGCGCTCGTCGAGTTCTCCCGTGACCAGCGCGATCGGATGAGCGAGCAGGTCGTGGCCGGTGAACGTGAGCTGGCCGACCGGACGCTGACCCCGGACATCCGCGGCCAGATCGCGGAACGGATCCAGGCCGCCGACGAGCTGGTCGACCTCGTGAACCAGCGACTCGAGCGGGTGCGCACCGCCTCGAAGCTCCGCGTCCGGCTCGCGTTGCAGGTCGATCCCCAGGCCTCGCAGGCGCGTGACCTGCTGACCAAGGACCCCCTGACCGACGCGGAACGCGAGGTGCTGCACCGGTTCTTCCGCGAACGCCTGGACGAGCTCCGCACCGCGGGCACGGAGCAGCAGCTCGCGCACGTGCTGGACTACCCGGCGTGGCACCGGTTCGTCGTGCAGGTCGACCGCGGCGACGGCTGGCAGCCGCTCACGAAGCGGACGCACCGCGCGCTCTCGGCCGGCGAGAAGGCTCTGGTACGGCACCTGTCCCACGTCGCCGTCACCGCGGCGCACTACCAGGCCGCACCGGACGGACCGCGGCTCATCGCGCTGGACGACGTCTTCGCCGCGGTGGACCACGCGAACCGCGCCCGGTTGCTGGAGCTGCTCGTCGCGTTCGACGTGGACCCCGTGCTGACCTCGGACGACGAGTGGTGCGCCTACCGCGAGCTACCCGGTATCGCGATCCACCAGCTCATCACCGGACCCGACGACGACGCGGTCACGACCGTGCGCTTCACCTGGGACGGCGACAGCGTCACCCCCGGCGGATCCTGAGCACGTTGTCCGCACGCGTCCCGAGCTCGGGAACCTCGCGGGTGATCACCTCATCGGCCTCGACCACCCACTCGGGCCCGAGGTCGAGCGCGGCGAGCACCTCCGCCGTGGTCGGGAAGTGCACGTCGGCCGGGTGATCGTGCTGGTGCGACGCCCACCCGGCGTGCCCGGCGATCAGCAGCACGCCACCCGGCGCCACGACAGCCGCCGCCTTGCGCAGCACGGAGTCCCGCTCACCGTCGACCTCGACCGGCGAGTGGAAGAACTGCGCGGACACCAGCGAGTACGAACCCGACGGGAACGACACCGACAGGTCGTGCTGCTGCCAGTCGACGGTCACACCGGCTTCCGAGGCGCGACGAGCAGCGCGCTCCAGAGCGACCGACGACACGTCCACGGCCGTCACCTGCCAGCCCAGTGAGGCCAGCCAGATCGCGTCGCCTCCCTCGCCGCAGCCGAGGTCCAGCGCGGTGCCCGGCTCGAGTGC
The DNA here is from genome assembly GCF_007845675.1 of Lentzea tibetensis. GTDB lineage: Bacteria > Actinomycetota > Actinomycetes > Mycobacteriales > Pseudonocardiaceae > Lentzea > Lentzea tibetensis. Next base: position 246,561 of record NZ_VOBR01000005.1, read on the forward strand.
CGCCACCTCGCGGACCAGCAGCTCGTTGGGCTTGCCGGTCCACACCTGGTCCCGGTCGCGGTAGAAGTCTTCCCAGAACGCCTCAGTCATGAGTCCAGCATGCGCACACCCGGCGCGAAACAGCTAACCGTGTTGCCGACTCAGCAAGTCGACCAACTCCCCCCGTGCACCGATCCCGAGCTTCGAGTAGACGCTCGACAGGTGGTTGTCGACCGTCCGCACGGACGTCACGAGCGACGACGCGATCTCCTTGTTCGTCAGGCCTCGGGCGGCGAGCGACGCCACCTCCAGCTCGCGCTTCGTCAGCCGCGGCATGCTGAACGCGGCCAGCGCGGGTGTGCGGGCCCCCTGGCACAGGGCGACCAACCGCGCGAACAGAGCGCGATTCCCTGCTGCCGCAGCGGCTTCCGCCGCGTGCAGCATCAGGCCGGCCGACTCGAAGCCGAGAGCGACGCGCTCCAGCAAGGCGCGATCGCTCCGCACCAACCCCAGTGCGTGATCTACGTACAACGGCATGAGCGCGCTGTGCACGTCCAGAGCGCCGAGCCGATCAACGGCCTCAGCGGCGTGCCCCAGCCGCACGGCCTCGTGCAGCAACATGGCCTCGACCGCGTGCTCACCGAACGCACGCGCGTCGTCAGCGAGCTCGAACGGTGAGACGCCGCCTGCCCAGATCTGCGCCTGCCAGTACCCGCAGCGGTAAGGACGCTGCCCGGCGGGCAACAGTTCCGTAGCGGACGTGAGGAGTTCGCGAGCATCGTTGCCCCGCAACGCTTCCACGTGCGCCAGCTCGCACAGCTGGACGAACCGCTGCGCGGGCTGGGCCTCGCGCAGCAACCGCAGTGCGTCGTCGAGCCGCCCGCACGACCGCGCCAGCCCTGCCCGCACCACGGTCCAGTGGGCGCGCATCGCGTCCCACTCGCCCTTCTCCCGATGGGCCTCGTCGGCGATGGACGACGCACCGAGCACGTCGCCGTACATCGTGCGCACGAACACCGACGCGGACGTGAGCATCTCGCCGCCCAGCGGCATCGACTCCCGTACCCACACCTCGGGGTACGGGCGCCGCGGACGGCCCTGGATCGCGTCGATCATCGCCTCGACCACGGCCTCTTCCGGGTCGACACCCGGTAACGACGCGCGGGCCTCCTCGTACTTCCCCGCGTCGAACAGCAGGTTCGCCCGCACGATCGGCATGTCCACCATGGACGCCGCTTCCTCGCTGCGGCCCAGTCCCCAGCCGAGGTTCATCGCGCGCATCGCGACGATCTCCACCGGATCGTCATCGCTGGCGGCCATCGCGAACACCTCCTCCGCCTCCGCGGGGCGGTCGGTGTACACGAGGATCTGGGCGAGCAGGTGCGCGGCGACCGGACCGCCGCCCACCGACCAGGCGGCGCGCGCGAGCCGTTCCGCCAGCACGACGTCGAGGGTGGCGCAGGCCCGACGTGCGGCGACCAGCAGCAGATCGGGATCATCGGCCGAGCCGCTGTCCAGGCGCAGCACGGCCACGCGCAGCGGGTCGTCCAGCACCGAGGCCAGGTAGCGCTGGTGGTTGTGCGCCCGCAGCGAGGAGCACTGCGCGCGCAACACCTCGCCGTACAACGGATGCGCCAGGCGCAGGCCGTCCGACGACGCGGTCACCAGTCCGTCCAGCGACTCCAGCAGCTCCGCGGAGAACAGCGCGAAGCCCAGCGGCTCACCGAAAGCGAGCAGTTCCAGCACGCGCCGCTGGTCGGCGGACAGCGAACCGAGCCGTTCCTCGATCAGCGACACCAGTCGCGGCGACACGGGCAACGGGCCGTCCAGCCGCCACAGGCCGTCACGCGACACGAGAGGCGACGCGAGCAGCAACTCCCGCAGCAGCAACATGTTCCCCGAGGTCGCCGCCCAGAACCGGTCTACGGCCCAGCTGTCCACCGGCCCGCCGAGCACCTCCGTCAGCACCGACTCGACGGCGGCGCGATCCAGCGGTGCGAGGTCCAGCCGGTCGAGCAGCTGGTCCTTCCACAGCGCGGTGATCGGTGCGGGCGCCGGCTCACCCGACCGGATCGTCGCCAGCACGACCGCCTCGCCGTGCTGCACGAGCTGGTGCAGCACGACCGCGCTGGTGTCGTCGAGCAGGTGCGCGTCGTCGACGCCGACGACCTTGCCGCGCAACGACTCCCGTGCCGCCGTCAGCATCGCGAGCGGCCCCTCGGGGATCGACTCCGGCAACAGCGGGGCCAGCGCTCCCAGCGGAATCGCCTGCGACGCGGACGTCGCGCGCACCAGCGTCAGCCCGGCTGCCTCCAGCAGCTTGGTCTTGCCCACCCCGGCGGGACCCGCCACGACCACTCCGGCGCCCCTCAACGCCTTCCTGATCGCGGCCAGTTCCTCCGTTCTCCCCACAAACGGCCACCCCATGAGGTCAGACTAGGTGAGAGGTCTGACGAAAATAGGTGGTTGGTTGCTCAGGCACTGGAACGAGTGAGGAGACAGCCTCAGGACATGCACATCGACGAGGCCTTCTACCAGGACCCGTTCCCGTTCCTGGCCCGGTGCCGCGAGATCGGGGCGCTGAAGGTGGGGATGCCGGACGGCACGACGCCGTGGCTGCTCACCCGCTACGACGACGTGGTCGCCGCGCTCAACCACCCGGCGTTGAGCAGCCAGATCACGCCGAGCGGCATGATGAACCACACCGACCCGCCGGACCACACGCGGCTGCGCAAGCTCGTCATGCGGGGGTTCAGCGCGAAGCAGACCAAAGCGCTGCGGCCGCGCATCCAGCAGATCGCCGACGAGCTGCTCGACGACTGGGTGGGCGCGCCGGTCGTGGACGTCATCGACACGTTCGCGTTCCCGTTGCCCATCAGGGTGATCGGCGAGTTGCTCGGCGTTCCGGACGAAGATCACCCCTGGCTGCGCGAGCTCACCTCCGCCTTGATGCGGCCGGAGGACATGGTGACCGGGTACTCGTCACTGGTCGAGTACGTCGGCGAGCTGGTGGTGCGCAAGCAACCCGGCGACGACCTGATCACCGCGCTGCTCGACGACGAGCAGCTCGCCAGGCACGAGCTGATCTCGATGCTGATCCTGCTGATCGTCGCGGGGCACGAGACGACCGTGCAGCTCATCGGCAACGGAATTCTCGCGCTGCTGCGCGATCCGGCGAAGTTCGCCGAGCTGAAGGCCAACCCCGAGGACGTTCCCATCGCGGTGGAGGAGCTGCTGCGGTTCGACGGGCCGATCAACCCCGGCGTGCTGCGGCTCGCGGTTGACGACGTTGTCATCGGTGGTGCCGAGATGGCGGCTGGAGACTTCGTGCTGGTCTCGCTCGCCTCGGCGAACCGGGATCCGTCCCGGTTCAAGAATCCGGACGTGCTGTCCTTCGACCGGGGCCGGCACCTCGCGTTCGGCCACGGCATCCACCACTGCCTCGGCGCGTGGCTGGCCAGGCTGGAGGGTGAGATCGCCTTCGCGACGCTGCTCCGGCGCTATCCGGACATCGAGCTCGCTACCGAGGAGTTCACCTGGAAGGTGTCGGTCACCCGCGGCTTGACAGCACTTCCCGTGCGACCGAAGCCCTGAGCGCGGCGCGCGCGGCCGGGATGTCGTCGACCGCGAACACTTCCGGGCCGGTCGCGAGAACAAGATCCTTGTCCGACGCCACCGCGAGCAGAGAATGTTTCTCAGTCAACGATTTGGCTTGCCGGACAACTCCCTTGGCATCAACGCGGATCAACGTGATCGTCGTCTCCGACCAGGGAAAATCCTCGACGGTGCTCGATTTTCGAAGTCCGTCCACGTCGAACAGAGCAAATCTGGGCATACCTCCAACGTAGCGAGGAAAGGTTACCGAAAGCCAAAGATCACCCGGTCACCGCAATGCGGCCAGCAGATGAGACAGGTTGACACCAACGGCGTCAGCCAATCGGCGGACGTGTTCTGGTGCCGGTGCCAGAGGATGCGAGTCGCGCGTGGGTGGAAGGCCCTCACCACCGGAGAACTTCGACTGCGGAGTCACCGGCGCCTTGATCTGGTAGACCCGCCAACGGGGAATCTTCGAGTCCGCCATCGCGAGGGTTCCGTCGTGCCACAGCAGCACGACGGACTGCTTGGTGTTGCGCGCCAGCACGCAGCTCTCGCCGATCAACGTCGAGGCGCGGGCGGCGACGCGCAACGGGTTGCGGAAGTCGCCGTCGATCACCCACACGCCGTTCATCAGCTCGGCGGTGATGCCCTCGGCCTCCAGCGCGGCCAGCAGTTCGGCGTGCTGGTCGTCCGCGGCGGCCATGGCCAGCTCGACGACCTCCTGCACCTCGCCCGCCGTGACGACCCGCGCGCCCGCCTCGGTCGAGGCCTGCAGGAACCGTTCGACGTGCTTGTCCTCGGCGAACGCGGCCCACTCCTGGGCCTGTTCCCACGCGGCGCGGGCGACCGCGTCCGCCTCCGAGCCGCCACGCAGCCGGGCGTCCTGCAGCAGCTGGGCGAGACACACCGCGATCAACGAGCTGAGCTCGCCGTCATCCCTGGTCTCGTCCTCCCCCGGCACCAGCGACGTGGTCACGTCGCGCAGGTCCGCGCGCCAGCTCTCGTCACCCGCCCAGACGCCCACCGCGAGCGTGTTGAGGTACCGGTAGGCGAGCGCCATGCGTTCCGGCAGCGGCAGGCCGGCGACGTCCTTCGCCTCGCGCCGCAGTTCGGCCTTGTGCTGTGCGCGCTCCGCGGGGTCCACCCGTTCGAGATCCGCCGGAAAGCCCACTTCTCTCATTCCTCCCGCAACCGTGCCACTGTGTCGAGCACTTTCCGGGTGCGCGCCACCTCGTGCGCCCGGAACACGGCGGCCCCCGCCACCGCCGCGATCGCCGTCGCGACGAGGGTGCCCTCGACGCGCTCGTGCAGCTCGACGCCGAGGGTCTCCCCGACGAAATCCTTGTTGGACAAGGCCATCAGCACCGGCCAGCCGGACGCGACGAGCTCGTCCGCGCGGCGCAGCAGCTCGAGGCCGTGCCAGGTGTTCTTGCCGAAGTCGTGCGTCGGGTCGATCAGGATGCCGCGGCGCGGCACGCCCAGCCTCGCGATCTCCTCGGCCTTCGCCGTCGTCTCCTCGAGCACCGATCCGACGATGTCGGGGAACATGACGCGATGCGGCCGGGTGCGCGGCGTGATGCCGCCGGTGTGCGAGCAGACGTAGCCCGCCTGGAACTCGGCGGCCACCTCGGCGAGCCGCGGGTCCGCGCCCGCCCAGGTGTCGTTGAGCAGGTCGGCGCCCTCTTCGCAGGCCTGCCTGCCCACCTCGGAACGCCAGGTGTCGCTGCTGATCAGCAGGTCCGGGTAGGCGCCGCGCACGCGTGCGATGAACGGGATGACGCGGCGGATCTCCTCGTCGGCGTCGACGAGGTCACCGGGCCCCGCCTTGACGCCGCCGATGTCAACGATGTCGGCGCCCTCGTCGACGAGGCGGTGGACGGCCTCCATCGCGACGTCCTCGGCGTAGGTCGCGCCCTTGTCGTAGAACGAGTCCGGAGTGCGGTTGATGATCGCCATCACCAGTGGGCGTTCCCGGACAACCGTCCGGCCGCGGAACTGGAGCTCGATCACAACTGCTGTCTACCAGGCTCGGGCTTGGTCTGGCACATGGCGCCCGTCTCAAAAACTGTCAGACCTCGCCGTCATACTCGCGGGCGTGGAGGAAGAGCTTCTCGGCAACGCCGTCGACGCGCTGTGGCGCGGTGGCTGGCTGCCGTACGACGTGCACCAGGTCGTGACGCGGAACCTCGACGAGTCAGCGGTCTTGCTCGTCGTGGACGCGATCGCGGCGGACTGCGCGCGTCATCCCGAGGCTTCGATCCACCCGCGCTGGCGCGAGCAGCTGACCGAGATCGGCGCCGAGGTGTGGTGGGACACCTCTCGGCCGGTGCTGGGTCAGTGGGCCGGGCGGCACATCGAGACGCCGGAGTACACCGCGCGGACCGCGCAGCGGCTGGTCTCGTTCGTGGGAACGCTGGGTGCGCTGCCGCGAATCCTGCCGCTGCCGGGGTCCTTCTCGGGTTCGGTCGTGCGCAGCGGCGTGGATCCGAAGGTGCTGAACCGGGTGCGCGGGCTGCTGGCGAAGGCCGAGTCGACGCAGTTCCCCGAGGAGGCCGAGGCGTTGTCGGCCAAGGCGCAGGAGCTGATGAACCGGCACGCGCTGGAGCGGGCGATGCTGGAGAGCGACCTGCCGCAGCACGCGGCGTCGCGGCGGATGTGGCTGGAGAAGAGCTACTTCAAGGCGAAGGCGCAGCTGGTGGCCGTCGTCGCGGACGCCAACAGGTGCCGGGCGGTGATCTACCCCAAGGTGGGGTTCGTGGCACTGGTCGGTGACGACGTGGATCTCGAGATCACCGAGCTGCTGTCGACGTCGCTGCTGGTGCAGGCGACGCGCGCGATGGTCGCGGCCGGTGCTGGGTCGGACTCGCGGTCGAGGACGTACCGGCAGTCGTTCCTGGTGTCGTACGCGCACCGGATCGGTGAGCGGATGGCCGAGGTGAACGAGCCGGTGGCCGATCCGCGGCTGCTGCCGGTGCTCGCGGATCGGGCGAAGGCCGTCGACGAGCTGTTCGACCAGCTGTTCACGCGCACGAAGGCGATGCGGGTGTCGGTGGGCAGCGCTGCCGGGTGGCACGCGGGGCGCACGGCGGCGGATCTGGCCGACATCGAGGTGCGCAGATCGTCGGTGACGTCGGGCTAGGATGTCCGCACCGCCCCGCGACATTGGGTGGTGCACGTCCATGTTCAGGACATCTCTCCTGCTGGCTGCCGTTGTGGTGATCGCTTCGGCGTCGCCTGCGTCCGCCTCGACGCTCAGACAGCTGACCTCCGGCAACGGTGACTCGCTGACGCCCGTGATCAGCGCGGACGGCCGGTTCGTCGCGTTCCCGTCGGAGGCGTCCGACCTCGTGCGGGGCGACCGCAACGGCGTGTCGGACATCTTCGTGCGCGACCTGCGGTCCGGTTCCGTGCGGATCGTGTCGCGCGGCGGCGACGGCGCCTCGTTCGACCCGCCCGCGATCTCGGCGGACGGACGGTACGTGGCGTTCGTGTCGTCCGCCACGAACCTCGTCGCCGGTGACACGAACGGCGTCGACGACGTGTTCCTGACCGACCTGTGGACCGGCCGGGTGCGGCGGGTCAGCGGTGGCGACGGCCCGGCGTTCGGGTCGCCCGCGATCAGCGCGGACGGGCGGTACGTGGCGTTCCGGTCGGAGGCGACGACCGTGGTTCCCGGTGACACCAACAAGGTCGCGGACGTGTTCCTGCGCGACATGACGTCCGGCGTGACGACGCGGGTGTCCGTCGCGGCCGACGGGACGCAGGGCGACCGGCTGGTGCACCACGGCATCGCGATGTCGGCGGACGGCCGTCAGGTCGTGTTCCCTTCCGCGGCCACGAACCTGGTGCCCGGTGACACGAACGGCAGCGTGGACATGTTCGTGAAGGACACCGTGTCCGGGTCGATCGAACGGGTGAACGTGACGGCCGCCGGCGCGCAGTCCACTTCGTACACCCTGATGCCGTCGATCACCGCCGACGGCAGGCTCGTCGCGTTCGTGGCGTGGGGCGACAACCTGGTGCCGGGCGACACCGAGGACACCCCGGACATCTTCGTGAAGGACCTGCGCACCAAGGAGATCCGGCGCGCCAACACGCGTCCCGACGGGACGGTGTCCGACGCACAGCCCTACCAGCCCGCACTGTCCGCCGATGGCCGCTACGTGGTGTTCAGTTCGCTCGCAGCGAACCTCGTGCGCGGTGACACGAACAACGTGGACGACGTGTTCCGCAAGGACCTGCGCACGGGTTCGGTCGAGCGACTGAGCTCGCGATTCGGCAGGCAGGGCAACGGTTTCTCGGTGGCGCCGACGATCTCGCGCGACGGCCGCGTGGTGTTCGCGTCGCAGGCTTCGAATCTGTCCGCTGTGGACCGGAACGGAAAATCGGACGTCTTCGCAACGCGCTGAGCATTTTCTGTCAGGGGTCCGGTCTACCGTCGAACCCATGACATCGACCTACACGAGCGAGATCAAACTGGGCGACGTGACGTACTCGTTGCGCGCCACCACAGAGCCGTCCGGCATGGTGCTCGACCTGCTGGGCGCGGACCCCGATGGCACGGTGCTCGCGGACGGCCGCCTGAGACTCCCCGTCGAGGGCGGCATCGCGGTCGGCCGCCTGGTCGGCCGCGTGCTCGACGCGCACAGCAGGCTGGGCAGGGGCAAACGCCAGCCGGCCAACGCGAACCAGCGCTGGTCCGACGAACTGGACGCGGTCCTGCGCGCCGAGTGGCTGTCCGGCGCCGACGGCGCGGCGGCCGAGCGCATCCGAGCCATCGCCCGCTCGATGCAACGCTCGCCGACGGCGATCCGCGCCCGCCTGCCTCGGGTCGGGTGCGATCCGGACGTTCCCGGCCGCACCCTGTCCGCTGACGCCGCGAAGCTGATGGGGGTGAAGTCAGGGGGATCTCAGGGAGAAGCCTGATTCGCCGCCCCGCTCCCGAGGCGGACGCTGGAACCACAACAGCGTCCGCTCAGCACAGGGGGCAACAGTGGAGATCACCGGGCTCATCTCGGCGCTCATCATCGGGGCGATCATCGGTGGACTTGGCCGTCTCGCCATTCCGGGCAAGCAGCACGTCTCGCTGCTGGCGACCATCCTCGTCGGCATCGTGGCGGCCCTGCTCGGCACCGCGGCGGCAACCGTCCTAGGCGTGGCCGACACCTCGGGCATCGACTGGATCGAACTCGCCCTCCAGGTAGGCCTGGCCGGCGCGGGCGTCTCCGCGCTGGCAGGCAGGGCACGCACCAAGCTCCACCGCTGATCCCTGCGGCACACCGTGAACGGCCCGTTCACGCACCGGTTTCATACTTCGCCTGGAACCCGTTGCGTGGCCGCGCGTCCCGCGAAAAGGAGGACGCGCGGCAGGGCGGTCCACCAGCCACGCGTCGGCCGCAGAACGACACCTGGCACACACGGCTGTCGGGCGTGCCAGGCACACACGAAGTGTTGTGCGCTGTCTGGCACGCACAGCTGTCGGGCGATGCCTCGCACTCATGACGTGTTGTGCACCGCCCGGCGCGCAGAGCTGCCGGAGCAATGCCTGGCACGCATGAAGTGTTGTGCGATGCCCAGTACCCACGAGGTGTGCGATGCCTGGCGCCCACGGCCACCTGAGCGATGTCCGGCACGCGCGAAGTGTTGTGCGACAGCCGGCACGCGCCAGGTGCGGAGTGACGAGCCTGGCCGCGGCAGGGGCGGCCAGGCTCGTCACTCACGGTTGCTCGTAGGGCGCCGCGGCCGGGCAAGGGCGTCGCGGTGCCTGGCCAGAGCACCGTGCGTGCCGGGCGTCGTGTCGCGGTGCCGGCAACGCTGCCGCGGGGACACCGGGCGCGGGGTGGGGCGGGAGTCGATCGTCGGCGTGCAGGCGGTCAGACCTGGTCTGAGGTGGCGGCTCAAGCTGGTGCGTGAGGCAGGCAGCTGTGCCCGGTCTGTGAGGCGCACGGCCCAAGTCGGTGCGTCAGGCAGGCGGCTATGCCCGGCCTGGCTGTGAGGCGGGCGGGCCAAGTCGGTGCGTCAGGCAAGCAGCTATGCCCGGTCTGTGAGGAAGGCGGCCGTGCCCGGTGTGTGAACGGCCCGTTCACACGCCGGCCTCGCGCACCGGGCGCAACCGGGGTCGGCATCGCGCGTCCCGCGAAAGGAAGGACGCGCGGCGGGGCGGGCAGCCGCATGGGCCGATCGCGGCGGAGCGAGAGCCGCACGGCCGATCCATGTGCCAATCACCGGCCTGGCCATCGCCAGTGGCTAGGCCGGCGTGAGGCACGTGGCCAAGCGCGGCGTGTGAACGGCCCGTTCACACGCCGGCCTCGCGCACCGGGCGCAACCGGGGTCGGCATCGCGCGTCCCGCGAAAGGAAGGAGGCGCGGCCGGCGGGGTCAGCAGATCGCGAACTCGTCCAGCAGCGCCGAAGCAGCCTCGACGTCGGGACTGAGCTGCCGATCGGACATGTCCGGGTTCAACTTGGACTCGGCCAGCTCGTAAGCCGTCCGCAACGGCTCGGTGTCCGGCGTGACACCGCGCAGGCGCAGGGCGCGCACCGCGGCGACCAGTTCGCACGCGAGCACGAGCCGGAATGCCGACAGCGAGCGAATCGCCTGGTTCGCCGACTGGAACGCGAAGCTGGAGTGTTCCTCCAGGCCGCGCGACACGACGGCGTTGCCGAGGCTCGCGGGCTCGGCGAGGGTGCGCACCTCGGCGAGTGCGGAGTTGGCGCTGTACTCGAGGATCATCACGCCCGAGCTGCCGCGGGTTCCGTCCGCCAGGAACGGGCGGAGTCCGGTGAAGTTCGGTTCCACGAGCGTGGCGAGGCGTGCGGTCGACAGGTGGCCGGTGTGCAGCACGGCCAGGCGGACGCGATCGAGGGTCTGGCCGAGGTAGGCGCAGTGGAAGGCGCCGTGGTGGTAGGCGGCTTCGTCCTCGGCCCAGATGAGCGGGTTCTCCGCCGCGGCGTTGATCTCGATCTCGATCACCCGGCCCAGGTCGGCGGTGGCGTCGATCGCGGGGCCGTGGATCTGCGGGAAGCAGCGGTAGCCGAACGGGTCCTGGATGCGGGCGCCTGCGCGGGGCGTGCCGAGCAGGCGGCGCATCTCGGTGGCGACCGCGACCTGGCCGGGGTGCGGGCGGCCCTGGTGGACGCGTTCCGCGTAGGCCTCGGCCGAGCCGTTGACGGCCAGGAACGACAGAGCCGTGACGAGGTGGGTTGCCTGGAGCAGTTGCCGGGCGGTGTGCCAGGCGAGGCCGGCCATGCCGATGGTCAGTGCGTTGCTGCTGATCAAGGCGAGTGCGTCGCCCGAGTCGAGCTCGATCGGGTCCGGGGTGTTCGTCGAACCCAGCCAGTAGCGCTCGCCGATCAGGGTGAGGCCGGTCTCGGCCAGTGCGGTGAGGTCGCCGGTGCCGATCGCGCCGTACTCGTGGACGCCGGGGTAGCAGCCGCTGTTCAGTGCTGTGGCCAGGGCGTCGATGACGGTGGGGCGCAGGCCCGCGCCGCCTGCGAGGAGCTGGTTGAGGCGGACGACCAGCATCGCGCGGACCTGTTCCTCCGGGAGCATGCCGCCGAGGCCGCCGGCGTGGCTGCGCAGCAGGCGCAGGCCGTGTTCGGCCCAGCCCTCGGTGTCGATGATCTCGGTGCGGTTCGCGCCGACGCCGGTGGTGCGGCCGTACACCTGCTGCCTGGCGACCAGGCGTCCGCTGGCGTGCCAGGACGCGACGACGCGCTGCTTGCCGTCGGCGTGCACGGCGACGGGGACGTGGAAGCGGGCGACGCGGACGACGTCCTCGCCGCCGAGCGAGCTGCCGTCGAGGACGACCGGCTCGTCCGACGGGCCCAGGTCCAGGGTGTCTTCGGCCATGCGGATATGTGAACACACGAATGGAGGTGGTACCGACCAGTGATTCTGACGACCGCATAGGGTCTTGGGGTGCTGGTGCTGCAGGGGCTGTGCGCCGCCGACGGCCGGCTGGTGCTGTGGGCGGAGGACTCCGAGCTGCCCGCGCGCACGGACAGCAAGCGCCGCGAGGTGCCGCACCCGTTCGCGGTGCCGGGTGACGTGCTCGCCGCCGCGCTCGGCCACGACGAGGTGAAGGCGACGCCGCGCAAGTTGCTGTTGCCGTCGTACGCGAGCGGACCGGCCGCGTCGCCGGAGCTGGTGCGCGATCCGCTCACGGCTGGGCGCGCGCCGCGCGGGGCGGTGAAGCTGCGGCAGTGGGTCGTGCCGACGATCCCGCTGCGAGCGGACGCCGAGCCCGGCGCGGACGTGCGGCTGAGCGACTCGGCCCGGTTCGTGCTCGAGGTGGCCGCGTTCGCGCGGGAGCTGGTCGCGCGCGGGCGGGTGCTGCCGTCCGTGCAAGCCGATCAGGCGGTGGCGTGCTGGCTGCCCGCGCTGACGGGTGCGGACACGGCGCGGTTCGCCTCGTTGCAGGCGGCGATGCCGCCCGCGTGCCGGTGTGAGGAGATCGTCAGCAGTCCGGCCGAGCTGGTGCGGGCCGCGCTCGCCACGGCCGTGGACGAGGAGGTTCGCGCGCGGCTCGGTGCGCTGCAGGTCGTGCCGCGGCGGCGCGGGCGGGTGTCCACGGCCGAGGCGTGGCTCGGGGCGCTCAGCGGTGAACCGGCGTTCGAGGCGGATCCGGTCGAGCTGTACGAACTGCGCGAGCAGCTCGAGCGGTGGCACGCGAGCGGTGCGCAGAGCAGTCCGGTGCGGACGTGCTTCCGGCTGCGCTCCCCCGGTCAGGGCGAGCTGGAGCAGGACGAGTGGGCGGTCGAGTTCCTGCTGCAGTCGGTCGACGACCCGAGCGTGCTCGTGGGCGCCGAGCGCGTGTGGTTCGCGGACGACAGCGTGCTGCGGCGGTGGATCCCGTCGCCGCAGGAGTTCCTGCTCGCGGACCTCGGGCGCGCGAGCAGGCTGTGCCCGGACCTGGACCTGGCGCTGCACACGTCGCACCCGGCCGAGCTGGAGGTCGACGCCGAGGGTGCGTACCGGTTCCTGCAGACGGCGCCGCTGCTGACGCAGGCCGGGTTCGGCGTGCTGTTGCCGTCGTGGTGGCAGCAGCCGGCGAAGCTCGGGCTGAAGCTGACGACGTCGAGTCGCGGCACGGCGGGCACGGTCGCCAAGGAGAGCGAGATCGGGCTCAAGTCGATCGTCGACTACAAGTGGGAGCTCGCGCTCGGCGAGGACGCACTGACCGAGGCGGAGCTGGTCGCACTGGCGGCGGCGAAGGTGCCGCTGGTCAAGGTGCGCGGGCAGTGGGTGCAGGTCGACCAGAAGCGGCTCGCCGCTGGGCTCGCGTTCCTCAAGCGCGGCGGTGGGCAGATGACGGCCGCGCAGGTCATGCTCCACAGTGGACTGCATCCGGAGGACGAGAGCCTTCCGCTGCCGCTCACGTCGGTGACCGGTGACGGCTGGCTCGGGGACCTGTTGTCCGGCAAGGCGGAGCAGAGCCTGGAACCCGTCGAGCCGCCCGAGGGGTTCGGCGCGACGCTGCGGCCGTACCAGCGGCGCGGGCTCGCCTGGCTCGCGTTCCTCGACAAGCTCGGGCTCGGTGCGTGCCTCGCGGACGACATGGGGCTCGGCAAGACCGTGCAGCTGCTGGCGTTGGAGGCGCTCAACCGCGCTGAAGGCAAGCGTCCGCCGACGCTGTTGATCTGCCCGATGTCCGTGGTGGGCAACTGGCAGCGCGAGGCCGCGCGGTTCACGCCCGAGCTGTCGGTGCACGTGCACCACGGCGCGGACCGGTTCGGCGGCGACGCGTTCCGGGAGGCCGTCGAGGAACACGACCTGGTGCTCACGACGTACTCGCTGGCCGCGCGCGACGGCGACGTGCTCAGCGAGATCAACTGGGACCGCGTGGTGCTCGACGAGGCGCAGAACATCAAGAACAGCAACACGAGGCAGTCGCAGGCCGTGCGGCAGCTGCCCGCGCGCCACCGCGTCGCGCTGACCGGTACGCCAGTGGAGAACCGGCTCGCCGAGCTCTGGTCCATCATGGACTTCGCGAACCCCGGCGTGCTGGGCACGATCAACACGTTCCGCGCGCGGTTCGCCGTGCCGGTCGAGCGGCACAACGACCAGGGCGCCGCGGCGCGGCTGCGCAAGATCACGAGCCCGTTCGTGCTGCGCCGCGTCAAGACCGACCCTCGGGTCATCTCCGACCTGCCGGACAAGGTCGAGATGCGCCAGCTGTGCAACCTGACGCCCGAGCAGGCGTCGCTCTACCAGGCCGTCGTGAACGACATGCTGCTGCGCATCGAGGAGAGCGAAGGCATTCAGCGCAAGGGACTCGTGCTCGCGACGATGTCGAAGCTCAAGCAGGTCTGCAACCACCCGGCGCATTTCCTCAGCGACGGGTCCCGCGTCGCGGGCCGGTCCGGCAAGCTGACGCGGCTCGAGGAGATTCTCGACGAGGTGCTCGCCGAAGGCGACAAGGCCTTGTGCTTCACGCAGTTCACCGAGTTCGGCAGCATGCTCGTGCCGCACCTGAGCGCGCGCTTCGACACCGACGTGCTGTTCCTGCACGGCGGCACCAGCAAGGCCGCGCGCGACGCGATGGTCGAGCGGTTCCAGTCGACGGGCGGGCCGTCGATCTTCCTGTTGTCGCTCAAGGCGGGCGGCACCGGTCTCAACCTCACCGCGGCGAACCACGTGATCCACCTCGACCGCTGGTGGAACCCGGCCGTCGAGGACCAGGCGACCGACCGCGCGTTCCGGATCGGCCAGCAGCAGAAGGTGCAGGTGCGCAAGTTCGTCTGCATCGGCACGCTCGAGGAGCGCATCGACCGGATGATCGAGGAGAAGCGCGCGCTCGCCCAGCTCGTGATCGGCGCGGGTGAGAACTGGCTGACCGAGCTGTCCACGACGCAGCTGCGCGAGCTGCTCGCGTTGTCCGGGGAGGCCATCGGTGAGTGACCACTGGTCCGGCGAGCGCCAGTTCCGCAAGCCCATCCGCGTCGAGGGCGGTCTCAAGGCGCAGAGCAAACGCGGTGAGATCGGCCAGACGTGGTGGTCGCGCCGGTTCATCGAGGTGCTCGAGTCGTTCGGCATGGGCGGACGCCTGACGCGCGGTCGCAACTACGCGCGCCAGGGCCAGGTGCTCAGCCTCTCGCTGTCAACGAGCATGGTGATCGCGCTCGTGCAGGGCTCGCGGGACACCCCGTACCGGACGCGCATCGCCATCAAGGCCTTCACCGCCGACGAGTGGCGCCGGATCGAGCACGCGCTGGCGGGCAAGGCCTTGTACGCGGCCAAGTTGCTGGCCGGTGAGATGCCGCCCGACATCGAGGACCTGTTCGCCGAGCTCGGCCTGCGGCTCTTCCCGACGTCGATGCGCGAGCTCACCATGGACTGCTCGTGCCCCGACTGGGAAGTGCCGTGCAAGCACCTCGCGGCGACCTGCTACCTGCTCGCCGAGTCGTTCGACTCCGACCCGTTCGAGATCCTCGCCTGGCGCGGCCGCAGCCGCGACGACCTGCTCGAGCGGCTGCGCACGTTGCGTGCCAGCAAGGGTGACGGCAAGAAGGTGCGGACGACTGCCCAGGACGAGGCTCCGCCGCTGACGAAGTGCCTCGACGACTTCTGGCGCAAGCAGGACTCGATCGCGCTCGGCGGGCCGGCCGAACCGCTCACGGTGCGTCCCGACGCGGTGCTCGACCAGCTCGACGCCGTGCCGATCACCGTGCGCCGCACCAACTTCGTCGACCTGCTGCGCCCCGTCTACCGGGCGATGATCGAAGACCCTTCCGCTACCGACGGCTGATCGGGACCTGGGCACGGAAGGACGCGGGAACCGGCGCGTCGCGGAGCGGGCACAGAGCCAGCGCCACCCGGTGCACGTTCGGTGGGGCAGGACGGGACCTGCAGCACGTCCGCGCCGTCCGGGACCAGCAGCACCGGGGAAGTCACGCACAAATACAGCTGCGCGGCACCGATTCGTGCTCGGCGCACGAAGGCCACGGCTCGTCAGTAGGCGCAGGAGCGGGCATCCGATGTGGCCGGTGTGCAGCTAGGTAGGAACGCAACCGCCGGGAGGTGCGCACGAGATCAGACATGCACCGTGTTTCGCAGCTCCGCACCAACGGCGATCGCCCAGCCGCTAGGTCGCCCGCCCTGGCGCTCCGAGTACAGAGTCGCCAGGTAGTGCCTGGTCCACGCACGGATGGTCCCGAAGCGAGCTGCGGACAGCACGATCCGAGCACTCCGACGGCGCGTCCACGCTGACGAAGCAGTGGCGCGAGCAGCTCGTCCGGAAGCCGGATCGCCTGAGGTGACGGCCGTCGCCGGGCTGGCCAGACACGTGGCTCGCGGTCTGCGCGACTCAGCTGCCGAGGAAGCGTCCAGGCTCAGCCCATGCCACCGACAGGATGAGCTGGATCTCCGCGCCTGGCATGACAGCCGTTGCCAGGCCGTCCACACGCGCGGCTCTGCGCGATTCAGTTGTTGGAGGAAGGGGCCAGGGTCAGCCTCCCGCTACGGACGGGATGATCTGGATTTCCGCGCCTGGGGTGACGGCCGTCGCCGGGCCGTCGAGGCGGCGACATTCCTCGCCGTCCACGTAGATGTTGACGTAGCGGCGCAGGGTGGCGCGTTCGTCGCGGAGTTTGCGGTCGAGTGCCGGGTAGCGCTCGGCCAGCGAGTCGAGCACCGCGCCGAGGGTGGCTGGGTCGGCGACGTCCACGTCGAGACGAGAGGCGCCGCCCACTGCCGAGCGCAGGACGCCGGGCACCAGTACGGACACCTTCACGTCGCGATCACCGCGGCCCTGATCGACAGCACGTCCGGCAGGTTCTCGGCGACCAGGTGCCAGTGGTCGCCCTCGTCCGAGCTGCCGTAGACGGCGCCGGAGCGCGAGCCGAAGTAGATGCCGGCCGGGTCGGCGTCATCCACGCACATCGCGTCGCGCATGACGGCCGTCCAGAAGCCGTCCGGCAGGCCGTCGCCGAGGCACTCCCAGGTGTTGCCCGCGTCGCGGCTGCGGTACACGCGGCACTTGCCCTCCGGCGGGAAGCGCATGCCGTCGGCCTTGATCGGGAAGTTGTAGATCGTGTCCGGCTGGCGCGGGTGCACGACCATCGCGAAACCGAAGTCCGTCGGCAGGCCGTCCGCGATCGACTTCCACGTCTCGCCGCCGTCGTCGCTGCGGTACACGCCGTGGTGGTTCTGCGCGTAGAAGCGGGACGGCTCGGCGGGGTGCTGCGCGATCTTGTGCACGCACTGGCCGAACTCCGGGTACGGGTCCGGCAGGAAGTACGCCTTGATGCCGGTGTTGCTCGCCTGCCAGGAGCTGCCGCCGTCCGACGTGCGGTAGACGCCGCCGGTCGACATCGCCACGGTCATCCGGTCGGGGTCGGCGGGGTCGGGCACGATCGAGTGAATCGCCTGGCCGCCGAAGCCCGCGCCCCACTCCTCGCGGTGCGGGTGCTTCCACAGTCCCTCGACCAGCGCGTAGGTGCTGCCGCCGTCGGTGGACTTGAACAGGGCGGACGGCTGGGTGCCCGCCCACACCACGCCCGGCTGCGACGCCGGGCCGGGCTGGAGCTGCCACACCCGTTCCAGCGCGCCCTCTTCCGGGAACGAGATGGGCGCGTGGTCCGGTTCGTCCCAGGTGGCGCCGAGGTCGTCGGACGTCGCCACCGACGGCCCGAAGTGTTCGCTCGTCACGCCCGCCAGCAGGCGTGGCGCTGGGCCGCGCGTGTCGATGCCGACCGCGTACACGCCGGTCATCGCGTGGTGCGGTCCGTCGAGCTGCCACGTCGAGCGGTCGTCGCTGGTCGCCACCCACAGCCCTTTGCGGGTGCCGATCGCGAGGAGGACTTTCGAAGCCATCTCGCCTCCTGGTTTGTGATGTGGAGCACGCTACGCCGGGGGTCTGACAATTTCTGGTCGCGAGGCCGGGACCTCGTCGAATGCGCCGCTATGCACTGTGGAAACACCACGTGGTGCCGCAAGTTACTCACTGGTAGCCTCCGAAACGAGACGAGGAGGTCCCCAGTGCTGTTCGACCCCAACAGCTACCAGCCCGAGCACCTGGACGCCGAGACCCAGAGGCTGCTGCGCGCGACCATCGACTGGTTCGAGAACCGCGGCAAGCGCCAGCTGATCGCGGACGCCCAGGACAAGGTCTGGTACAGCGAGTTCCTGGACTTCGTGAAGCGCGAGAAGCTCTTCGCCACCTTCTGCACCCCGCAGTCAGAGGCAGGCCAGGACGCGAACAAGCGCTGGGACGGCGCCCGCAACGCGGCGTTCAGCGAGGTGCTCGGGTTCTACGGGCTGCAGTACTGGTACGCCTGGCAGGTCACGGTCCTCGGCCTCGGCCCGATCTGGATGAGCGCCAACGCCGAAGCCCGCCAGAAGGCGGCCAACCTGCTCGACAGCGGCGCGGTGTTCGCGTTCGGCCTGTCCGAGAAGGAGCACGGCGCGGACGTCTACTCGACGGACATGCTGCTCACGCCCACCGAGGACGGGTACAAGGCCAACGGCGGCAAGTACTACATCGGCAACGGCAACGTCGCGGGCATGGTCAGCGTCTTCGGCCGCCGCACGGACATCGACGGCACCGACGGGTACGTGTTCTTCGCGGTCGACAGCCAGAGCGACAACTTCAAGCTCATCAAGAACGTCGTGGACTCGCAGATGTTCGTCAGCGAGTTCCGCCTCGAGGACTACCCGGTCAGCGAAGCGGACATCCTGCACACCGGCGCCGAGGCGTTCTCCGCCGCGCTGAACACGGTGAACGTCGGCAAGTTCAACCTGTGCACGGCGAGCATCGGCATCTGCGAGCACAGCTTCTACGAGGCGATCACGCACGCGCACAACCGGATCCTGTACGGCAGCCCGGTCACGGACTTCCCGCACGTCAAGCAGAACTTCGTCGACGCGTACGCGCGCCTGACCGCGATGAAGCTCTTCGCGGACCGGAGCGTCGACTACTTCCGCAGCGCCAACGACACCGACCGCCGCTACCTCCTCTTCAACCCCATCACGAAGATGAAGGTGACGAGCGAGGGCGAGCAGGTCATCGACCTGCTGTGGGACGTCATCGCGGCCAAGGGCTTCGAGAAGGACACGTACTTCACCCGCGCCACCGCGGACATCCGCGCGCTGCCCAAGCTCGAGGGCACGGTGCACGTCAACCTCGCGCTGGTGCTGAAGTTCATGCCGAACTACCTGTTCAACCCGAAGCAGTACGACGAGGTCCCGAGCAGGCACGACGCCACGAACGACGACTTCTTCTTCAAGCAGGGTCCCGCGCGCGGTCTCGGCAAGATCCAGTTCCACGACTGGGAACCGGTCTACGCCGAGCACGCGCACATCCCGAACGTCCAGCTGTTCCACGAGCAGGCGAACGCGATCAAGACGCTGCTGACCACCGCGGCGCCGGACGAGAAGCAGCAGCAGGACCTCGACTTCCTGCTCAACCTCGGCCACCTGTTCACGCTCGTCGTGTACGGCCAGCTGGTGCTGGAGCAGGCGAAGATCACGGGCACCGACCCGAAGCTCCTCGACCAGATCTTCGACTTCCTCGTCCGCGACTTCAGCGGCTACGCGGTCGCGCTGCACGGCAAGACGAGCTCGACCGAGAAGCAGCAGCAGTGGGCGCTGGGCCAGGTCCGCAAGCCGCACTCCGACCAGGAGCGCTTCGACCACGTGTGGGAGCAGGTGAAGGGCCTGTCGGGCGCGTACGCGATGCGCCCGTAGATCCAACAGGATCAAACAACGGACAAGCAGGGCGGAGCTGTCGATTCAAGACAGCTCCGCCTCTTGACGTGACAACGATGAAAACGTTTTGATGTGTCCGGTCGTGTTCAACCTTGTTGCATCTTGAGCGCGATCCCGCCGCCGCCACTCCTGACCGTCCCCTTGCCAAGGAGCGCGTGCACGTGGATCAACGCAGATCGAAGTGGCGCACAGCCCTCATCGCGACCGTTCTCGGCGCCGGACTCATCACCGCACCGCAGGCCACCGCGCAGCCCACGGCCCAGATCGACGACGGCCTGGCGCTGACGCCCCCGATGGGCTTCAACAACTGGAACTCGACGCACTGCCGTGCGGACTTCAACGAGGCCATGGTCAAGGGCATCGCCGACATCTTCGTCGACAAGGGCCTGAAGGACGCGGGCTACCAGTACGTCAACATCGACGACTGCTGGGCGCTGCCGGAACGCGCCGCCGACGGCAACCTGGTGCCGCACCCGGTGCGCTTCCCCAACGGCATCAAGGCCGTCGCGGACTACGTGCACGGCAAGGGCCTCAAGTTCGGCATCTACACGAGCGCCGGAACCAAGACCTGCAACAAGGACGGCGGTTTCCCCGGCGGGCTCGGGCACGAGGAGCAGGACGCGAAGCTGTTCGCCAGCTGGGGCATCGACTACCTCAAGTACGACAACTGCAACAACCAGGGCGTCGACGCCAAGATGCGCTACACGAAGATGCGCGACGCGCTGAAGGCCACGGGACGGCCCATCGTGTTCTCTCTGTGCGAGTGGGGCCAGAACAAGCCGTGGGAGTGGGCGAAGGACGTCGGCCACCTGTGGCGCACCACCGGCGACATCGGTGACAACTGGAACAGCATGGTGTCGATCGCCAAGCGCAACATGGTGCTCGCCGAGTACGCGGGCCCCGGCCACTGGAACGACCCGGACATGCTCGAGGTCGGCAACGGCGGCATGACGGACGTCGAGTACAAGAGCCACTTCGGGCTCTGGGCGATCATGGCCGCACCACTGCTCATCGGCGCGGACCTGCGCAAGGTCAAGCCCGAGATGTTCGAGATCCTGGGCAACAAGGACGTCATCGCGGTCGACCAGGACAAGCTCGGCGTGCAGGGCAAGGCGATCCGCACCGAGGGCGGCATGTACGTCTTCGTGAAGCCGCTGACGAACGGCGACAAGGCCGTCCTGCTGTTCAACGAGAACGACAGCGGCGCGCAGATCAGCACCACCGCCGAGGAGATCGGGCTGCCGAAGTCGTTCGCGTACACGGTCCGCGACCTGTGGGCGAAGACCACGACGCACTCCGCCGGCTCGATCAGCGCGGCGCTCCCGCCGCACGGCAGCGCGATGTTCCGCGTCAGCGCGAGCAACGACTGGTACAGCTACCCGCCCGCCGTCACCGCCGGTGCCGACGCGGCCGTGCTCTACCCCGGCGCGATGCCGCTCGTGACGCCCGGCAAGCCGGTCACCTACACGACGACCGTCAGCAACACCGGACGCCTGCCGATCTTCCACACGCAGGCGAAGCTGACCGTGCCGGACGGCTGGACGGTCACGCCGAAGTCGTCGCCCACGAAGCTGATCCTCTCCGGTGAGAAGCAGTTCCAGACCACGTGGGAGGTGCTGGTCCCGGCGACCGCGAAGCCCGGCAGGTTCCCGGTGGGCGCGACGTTCACCTACACCTCGCCGAGCAGCACGACGCCGGTCAGCACGAGCTACCAGACCGAGGCGGTCGTGCCCGGAGCGGCGCCCGTGGGCGTGAAGTTCCTCAGTGACCACAGCTGGCTGCGCGCCAGCAACGGCCACGGCCCCGTCGAGATCGACACGACCAACGGCGAGGCAGGCGCCCGTGACGGCGGGACGATCTCGATCCGCGGCCAGAAGTTCACGAAGGGCCTCGGCACGCACGCCCCCGCGCACATCGAGTACTACGCGGGCGGCGACTGCACCCAGGTCACCGCGACCATCGGCATCCAGGACAACAAGGTCAACCCGCTGAGCCTCGTGACCTACGAGGTGTGGGGCGACAACAAGAAGGCCTACGACAGCGGCCCGGTCACCGGCCAGGACGCGGCGAAGCAGCTCACCGCCGACGTCACCGGCGCGACGGTCGTCCGCCTGATCATCACCGACGGCGGCAACGGCAAGTCCTACGACCACGCCAACTGGGGTGACCTGAAGATCACCTGCAAGTAGGGGTCAGCCGCTCCGGTCGAACTGACCGGGGTCCAGGAGGCCGTGTCGCACTGCCAGCGACGCGGCCTCCAGGCGTGAGTGGACCCCGAGCTTGGTGAGCAACGACTGGACGTGCGTGCGCACGGTCGTCGCGGACACCCCGAGCCGGCGGGCCATCGCGGTGGTCCCGAGCCCTTCCACCAGCATCTCCAGGCACTCCCGCTCGCGCCGCGTCAGGTACCCGGCGAGCCGGTACGCGTCGGCGGCGGCAGCGGAACGCTTCGGCCCGCGCCACGCGGGCAGGTCCACGACCACCTCGCCCGACGCCACGCGCCGGATCGCGGCCGCGAGCGCGGCCACCCCGCGCGACTTGTGCACGTACCCCGCGGCACCGGAGTCCAGCGCGCGCACGACCGCGTCACCATCGCCGTCCGCGGTCAGCACCACGACCTTGGTGCCCCCGGCGACCACGCCCGCGATGTGGTCGACGGCGTCGCCGTCGGTGAAGTGCCGGTCGACCACGCACACGTCCGGCCGCACGGCCTGCACGCGTTGCACCAGTGCGGCCACCGACCCGGCGACCGCGGCCACCTCGAACCCGTGCTGGGTCAGCACGGTCTTCAGCGCGTCGACGAAGACGGCGTGGTCGTCGGCGAGCACGAGGTTGATCACGGTTCCCCCTGGAAGACGATGCGGACACACGTTCCGCGCGGCAGCCGGGCCCGCACGTCGAAACTCCCCCCGCACGCCGCGACCAGGCCGGTCACGATGTTCAGACCGCGCGTCGCCCACCCCGGTGAGCCGTTGCCGAAACCAAGCCCGTCATCGGACACCTCGATGGCGATCTGACCGTCCACGGAGGTGACGTCGACCTCGACCCGGCCGGACGAACCTGCCGCACGCACCGCGTTGTCCACGACGTTGCGCAGGATCCGCCACAGCACCGACTCGTCGACCCGCAGCCACGCCTGCGCGCCCGGCCGCAGCACGACGGACGTCTCGGCAGCTTCGTCCGAGAGCACCACGATGCGCTCGGCGACGTCGCGCACCGACAGCGACACCGGCTCCCCCGACCGCATCACCGCGTGCCGGACGTGGTCGCGCAGCCGGACCATCTCCTCGTCGATCAGCTCGACCCGGCGACGCGCCTGTGCGGGCAGCATCGGGTCACCGCGCAGCGCTTCGACGAGGCAGGAAAGCGTGGCGAGATCGTGGCCGAGATCGTGCAGCACATCGCGCAGGGCACTTCGCATTCGGACCTCCGTCCGTTCTCAAATACCATCGACCTGATCACGGATTCCGTTGCGCAGTGATCATCCTCAGCGGCGCGACCGCGCAAAACCAGAGGCCAATGACCTGCATCGGGGCACAATGCATGCCCGACCCCACGAATGACGTATGCGCTCTCACCCGCGAACACGAGCCGTGACGGACAAATTCGATCTACCGTGGATTTCAGTCCCGCGAAATGCGAGTGATCCTCAATGAAATCACTCTTCGCGATTGTTCTCACCATCGGAGTAATCGCAGCGCTCCCCGCCACCGCACAGCAGGCGGGCCCCGTCGTCACGTTCACGATCGACGACAGCACGGCCGACCAGATGGCAGGTGCGCGGATCCTGAGCAAGTACGGCCTGCACGGCACCTTCTACGTGATCTCCGGATCGGTCGGCACGGCAGCCCACCTGACGCGCGCCCAGCTCGACGAGCTGAAGGCGGCCGGGCACGAGATCGGCGGGCACACCGTCTCCCACCCGGATCTCACCAAGATCGCCCCGGACGAGGCGCGGCGGCAGATCTGCGCGGACCGCGCGACCCTCACCGAGTGGGGCCACCAGGTCACCTCGTTCGCCTACCCGTTCACCGCGTACAACCCCGACGTCCAGCGCTTCGCCGCCGAGTGCGGCTACACCAGCGCCCGGTCGCTCGGTGACCTGCGCGGACCGCGCGACTGCCTGGACTGCTCCACCGCCGAGACCATCCCGCCGGAGAACCCGTACGACGTGCGCGCACCGGACCTCGTCACCCGCGACTGGACGCTCGCCGACCTCCAGTCGCTGGTGCTGAACGCGAGCAGCGGGTGGGTGCCGATCGTGCTGCACCAGATCTGCGACGGCTGCGCGGACCTCTCGCTCAGCCCGGCGATCATGGACGCGTTCGCGGCGTGGCTGGTCGCGCGCCGCGTGCAGGTGCGCACGGTGCACGAGGTGATGGGCGGGCCGGTCCGGCCGGTCGTCGCGGTGCCACCGGCGGCGCGCACCGCGCTGGTCAACCCCGGCCTCGAGGACGGGCCGCCGGACGCCAACGGGCTGCCGATCTGCTGGTCCACCGCCGGGTGGGGCGAGAACAAGGTGACCCGCACGCGGACGAACGACGCGCACACCGGGCAGTGGGCGCAACGACTCGACGTCATCTCGCACCGCAACGGCGACGCGAAGATCCTGCCGGACTTCGACCTCGGCACGTGCGCTCCGTCCGCGACGCCCGGTCGTGCCTACCGGGTCAGCGCGTGGTTCAAGTCGACCGGCTTCACCCAGTTCGCGGTGTACCGCAGGCTCGCGACGGGCGGCTGGGTGTACTGGACGAGCAGTCCGCCGGTCGGCCCGTCGCTGGAGTGGAGCGAGGCGCGGTGGATGACGCCTGCCCTGCCGAGGGACTCGACGGGGCTGAGCTTCGGCGTCGCCCTGATCTCCGTCGGCTCGCTCACCACCGACGACTACGGGTGGACGCTGACGGGTTCCGGGCCGCGGGCGCGGGCGTCATGAGAGCGCTGCTCGTCCTCCTCCTGCTGGCCGCGTGCACACCGGTGCCCGCGCCGGACCTCCCCTGGCACACCGGGATCGTCGCGACGACGTTCTGGGTCGGCGAGGTGTTCGACCCGTCGGCCGACGACGGCAGCCAGGTGCTGTCGACGTACGACGCGCGCTGGATGGAGAACTACGGCGGCTGCGACGGGATCCAGGACGGCGACGAGTGCCGGACCGAGCCGCGCACGGCAGCGAACGACTACTTCCCCACCGCCATGACGCCCCGGCACAACCCGTTCTACCTCGACCTGCCGTTCGACGACCTCAACGACCCCGGCGCGTTCGCCCGGCGGGCGAACGTCGTGCCGTGGGCGGCCGAGTTCAAGGGGAAGGAGACCGACCAGGGCTTCTCCTACCTCAAGAACCGCTGGGTGCAGCTGCGCAAGGGTGACCGCACCTGTTACGGGCAGATCGAGGACGCCGGGCCCGGCCAGTACGACGACGCCGAGTACGTGTTCGGGCGCGACGACCGGCGGCCGGCCAACAAGGAGTTCAACGGGGCGGGCATGGACGTCTCCCCCGCGCTGAACGGCTGCCTCGGGTTCGCCGAGCTCGACGGGGAAACCGACGAGGTGGACTGGCGGTTCGTCGCGGAGCAGGCCGTTCCGGACGGCCCGTGGAAGAAGGTCGTCACGCGCCAAGGGGTTGTGCTGTGACGTCCTCGACGACCGACGCGATGATGTCGTCGAGCGTGCGCCGCGGCCGGAACCCGATCTGCTGCTCGGCGCGCGAGCAGTCCGGCACCCGCCGCAGCATGTCCTCGTACCCCTCGCCGTACGCCTCCCCGTACGGGACGTAGGTGATCTCGCTGCGCGACCCGGTCGTCGCGATGATCCGCTTCGCCAGGTCCGAGATGGTCACCTGCTCGGAGCTGCCGACGTTGAACACCTGCGCGGTGGCGGTGTCGTCCTCCAGCAACGCGATCAGCGCGGGCACCACGTCGGCGACGTGGCAGAAGCAGCGGATCTGCTGCCCCGTCCCGTACACGGTCAGCGGCTCACCGGCGAGCGCCTGCCCGACGAACCGCGGCACGACCATGCCGTACCGCCCGCTCTGCCGCGGCCCCACGGTGTTGAACAGCCGCACGATCACCGCGCGCAGCCCGAGCTCGCGCGCGTAGATGTGCGTCAGCGTCTCGTCGACGGCCTTCGCCTCGGCGTACGACCAGCGGCTGACCAGCGGCGACCCGATGATCCGGTCGTCGTCCTCGGTCAGCCCGACCTTGGTGTTCTTGCCGTACACCTCGGACGTCGACGCGACCAGCAAGCGCGTGCCGTACCGGTACGCGGCGTCGACGACGTTCTCCGTGCCGCGGATGTTGGTGCGCAACGAGAGCAGCGTCTTGTCGAGGATCGTGAACAGGCCGACCGCGGCGGCGAGGTGGTACACCGCGTCCACCGACGAGACGCAACGGTCCACAGTGGACGAGTTGGTGACCGATCCCTTGATGACCGAGAGAGCGGGGTGGTCGGCGACGGGCGCCAGGTTCTCGGCTCTGCCGGTCGTCATGAGGTCGAGGACCGTGACCTCGTGCCCGTCAGCCAGCAGGCGCTCGGTCAGGTGGGAGCCGATGAACCCGGCGCCGCCGGTGACCAGGATCTTCATGGCGTGGCCTCGCGAATCGGTAGGTGGCGTCGAGCACGACCGGGCACTCGTGCGCCCACTGGTAGTCGAAACCGGGGTGGATCGTGTGGATGACCGCGAGGTCCCAGTCCACACCGCGCGGGTCCCGCACGCTCTCCAGCACGCGGCCGCCCGGCAGCTCGAGCGTCGGGACCAGCGGGTCGTGGAACGACACCAGCGCGCCGCGGGCGCCGAGCTCGCCGATCAGCTCCAGCGCGGACGACTCGCGGAGGTCCTGCACGCCCGGCTTGTAGCTGACCCCGACCACCAGCACCCGCGCGCCGGTCATGCCGCGGCCCGCGGACGACAGCGTCTCCACCGCGTGCTCGGCGACCTGGCGCGGGCGCTGGGCGATCGAGCGCATCGCCTCCTCGACGATCGGTGCGGCCCTCCGCGATCTTCGGAGCTGCCACAACAGGTAGTGCGGGTCGCACGGGATGCAGTGCCCGCCGACGCCGGGCCCCGGATACGACACGAGGAACCCGTACGGCTTGGTGCCCGCCGCGTGCGTCACCTCGATCGGGTCGAGCCCGAAGCAGCGGCTGATCTCGGCGAACTCGTTGGCCAGCGCCAGGGTCACGGCGCGGAACGAGTTCTCGTACAGCTTGGTCAGCTCGCTCGCCTCCGCCGAGCTCACCGGGTGCACGATCGGTGTGATGAGCCGCAGCACGTCGCGCGCCCGCGCGGTGCACTCCGGTGTCACGCCACCGACGACGCGCGGTGTGCGCTGCTGCAGGTGATCTGGGCGTCCGGGGTCGATGCGCTCCGGGCTGAACGCCACGTACACGTCGCGTCCAGGCACCAAACCCCGGCGCAGCAACGGTTCCACCAGCAGCTCGCGGGTCGTGCCGACGAAGCTCGTCGACGTGAGCACCAGCACCTGGCCGGGCACGACGTGCTCGACGACGGACGCGCAGGCCGCGCGCAACGGATCCAGGTCCGGCGTCAGGTAGCGGTCGAGCGGCGTCGGCACGCACACGATCACCGCGCCGGCGCCGCTCACGAGGGAGGTGTCTGCCGTCAGCAGGAAGTTCTTGTCCCCCAACGCCTCGATCAACCGGAGGCGGTCGTCGTCGAGCAGGTCCGCCGAACCGTCCCTGATCGCGGCGAGCCTGCGCGCGCTGATGTCGATGCCGATCGTCCGCACACCGTTCGCGTACAACCCGAGCGCGGTCGGCAGCCCGACGTACCCCATGCCCAGGATGGCGACCGACTCCACGTCCACGCATCGACATTAAGCACCGGTCCCGGTCACCGGATCACGCCGCGGGGTGAGCGGTGCTACGCCGTCGGCATGGGCGTGCGGTCGTACACCCGCAGCACGCGCGACGGACACGGCCTCCAGCCTGCTGTGCACGTCGAGCTTCGTGAAGATGCTGTGGGTGTGGGTGCGCACGGTGTTCGCGGACACCTTGAGCTGCCCCGCGATCTCGTCGCCGCGCAGGCCGTCGACCATCGCCTGGAGCACCTCGCGTTCCCGCGCGCTCAACGCGTCGAGCGGGCCGCCGCCGTCGCGCACCCGACGCACGTCCTCGCGCAGCTCCCTCAGCACCGCACCGAGGTGCTCGGGCGGAAAGCTGGCCTGGCCGCGGCACACACCGCGCAGCACGTCGACGAGGTGCTCGGTCGAGCTGGACTTGTGCACCCACCCGTCCGCGCCCGCGCGGGCCGCCTCGACGGCCTGGAGGTGGTCGTGGCTGGCGGTGAGCACCACCATCCGCGTGGTGGGCGACGCCTCCTTCAGCGCGCCGACCACGTCCGCGATCGCGAGGCCGTACTGCTCGATCTCGATCGTGATGACGTTGGGGCGCAAGCGGTGGACGGTGTCCGCGAGGTGCTGGTCGTCGGTCGTGCGGCACCCGACGACCCACAGGTCCGGCGCGGTGGAGAGCTTCGCCGACAACGCCTCGGTGAGCATCTGGTGGTCGTCGACGAGCAGCACCCGCAGGAGGTTCATGGCCCCCACGGTCCTACCGAACGGAGTGGTTGTCCTCGTCCAAACGCACGAGTCTCATCCCTCCGAGTACTGCTCCAGCGCCTTGATCATCAGTTCCAGCCCGAACTCGAACTCCATGTCGTGGTCGTACCGGCCCAGTTCGTCGAGCACCGCCGACGAGCGCGGGAACGCCTCGGGGTCGATCGGCTGGTACGGCGAGAGCGCGACCCCGCCGAGCTCCGGCGTCGTCGCCATCTCCCGTGTGAGCGTACCCAGCAGGTACGACACCATCGCCCGGACCACCCGCACCGCGACCTCGCCTTTGAACCCGGCGCGTTCGAGGTTCATCAGCGCCACCTCGATCGGCCGAAGCCCGACGTCACCGCTCATCCTGCGGGTGGCGAGGAGCACGAACGCCCTGGGGTGCTTGCGCGCGTGGTCGCGCACCGCACGTGCGTGCGCTCTCATGTGGTCGCGCCAGTCGTCGGTCTCGACGGTGTACGGCTCGATGTCCGCCATGATCTGCTCGGCCGCGTAGTCGAGCAGCGCGATCTTGCTGGGCACGTGGTTGTAGAGCGACATCGTGCCCGCGCCGAGCTCGGCCGCCACGCGACGCATCGAAACGGCGCCAACGCCCTCGTGCTCGATCAGCCGCACCGCGGCATCCACGATGCGCGCGCGGGTCAACGGTTCACGAAGTTCGGACACTGGCGCAAACGATACGTGGTGGAGTAGCTTCGCTGCGACGTACAGCGTACGTAGCTGGATTTTTCCGGGGAGGATTTGCCGGCATGACCGAATCCAAGGCGCTGCGTGCGCTGCGTGAGGCGATCGTCCTGGAGCACATGGACTCGGAGAACGACCACGAGTTCGACACGACGCTGGGGACGTTCCACCACCCGCGCTACGAGCTCGTCGCGACCGGCCAGGTGTTCGACGGCGCGGAAGAGGTCGGCGCCTACTACGAACGCACCCGCAAGGCCTTCCCGGACCAGCGCAACAAGCTGATCGAGCTGCACCACGCCGACGACGCGGTCATCGTCGAGTTCGAGCTCGAGGGCACGCACCGCGGCAGCCTGCTCGGCGAGGAGCCGACCGGGCG
This sequence comes from Lentzea tibetensis, assembly GCF_007845675.1. Classification (GTDB taxonomy): domain Bacteria; phylum Actinomycetota; class Actinomycetes; order Mycobacteriales; family Pseudonocardiaceae; genus Lentzea; species Lentzea tibetensis. The sequence continues at coordinate 275,480 of NZ_VOBR01000005.1, forward strand.
CGCGTTCAAGGTGCGGATGACGGCCTTCTTCCTGTTCGAGAAGGACCGCCTCGTCTGCGAACGCGTCTACGGCGACATGGCCACGATCTTCGCGCAGCTGGGCGTCTCCCCTGCCGCGCTCACCACCTGACGCGCACCTCGCCGACGACCCGGCCGCCCCCGGTCACCGGGACGCTCAGCAGCTCGGCCGCGTCCGACACGTCGAAACCCATGGCGGACAACGCGGTCAGCCCGATCGCCGTCGTCGCGCGGGGGCTGCCGTCGATCACCTTCACCGCCACCGCGTGCCCGAGCACGGTGCCCAGCACCAGCACGCCCTCCGCGCCGCCCTTGGCCACGACGCCCGGCAGCAGCCTCATCACCTCGGTGTTCACGTGGCCGGTGCCGCCGACGAACTCCGGGTGCAGGCGCATCGCCTGCGCCACCGGCGTCACCACCAGCGCCCGCACCGCGCGCGCCAGGCCGACGAGTGAGAGCGCGAACAGCGGGGTGCCGCACCCGTCGACCGCCATGTGCCCCGACTGCTCCTCGGCCATCTCCTCCAGGCCGTGCCGCACGCTCTTCTGCAGCGGGTGGGAGAAGTCGAGGTAGCTCTCGGTCGGCCAGCCGCGCGCGACGCACGCCGCGAGCATCGCCGCGTGCTTGCCCGAGCAGTTCATCCTGATCCGCGACGGCACGGACAGCCGCGCGCGCGTCGGCTCGTCCTCCGGCCACGACTCGGGGCACCGCAACGCGGTCGCCGGGAGGTCGCCCAGGATCTCGCGCACGACGTCGACGTGCCGCTGCTCACCGGTGTGGCTGCCGGCCGCGATCGCGAGCGCCGGTCCGTGCAGCGCCGCGCCCGCGTCGAGACATGCCAGTGCCTGGAACGGTTTCATCGACGACCGCGGCAGCACCAGGTCGTCGACCCGGCCGCGGTGCACGGCGACCGAGCCGTTCGGCGCGATGCCGACGACGCTGCCGTGGTGCAGGCTCTCCACGAACCCGGACCGGGTGACCTCAGCGAGCAGTTCGTGCAAGGGAGACCTCCAGGTACCGGGACAGCTGGGACAGCGCGAGGTTCACCGCGAGGTAGACGACGGCGATGACGATGTAGGTCTGGATGAGCAGGTGGTTGTAGTTCGCCAGCACCCGGCCGCTGTGCAGCAGCTCGGTGTAGCTCACGACGTAGCCGAGCGCGGTGTCCTTGAGCAGGCCGACGGTCTGGCTGACGAGTGACGGCGCCATGTTGCGGACCGCCTGCGGCAGCACGACCGCGCGCAGCGCCTGGCGTTCGGTCATGCCCAGCGACAGGCCCGCCTCGCGTTGCCCGCGGTCGACCGCCGCGACACCGGCGCGGAAGATCCCCGCGTACAACGCCGCGTGCGACAGCGCCAGCGGCACCACGAGCTTCCAGAACAGCGGCAGGTCGAGCCCGTACGACGGCAGCACGAACAGCATCACGTAGATGATCAGCAGCACCGGGACCGTGCGCATGACCTCGACGTACGCCCGCGCGATCCGGCTGCGGGTCACCGCGAGCAGCAACCCGCCCGCCATCGCGAGCACGCCGGTCGCCACCGCGGCCAGCACCGTCGCCCGCAGGCCGATCAGCAGGTAGCGCCACATCGGCCAGGTCAGGTACGGCCGCCACCGGTCCGGGTTCAGCTGGCCGTTGTCCGCGAACTGCCGGACGGCCAGCGCGACCAGCGCGCCGACGACCACAAGGGACACCGCGGTGACGACGCGGGTGCGCCTGCGGGCGCGCGGGCCTGGCGGGTCGAACATCAGTGCGCGACCCTCCGTTCCACCAGACCGGCCAGCGCGCCGATGCCCGCCGCCAGCCCGAGGTAGCACAGCCCCGCGCCGGCGAACACGAGCACGGGCTGCGCGAGGTCGAGGTTGATCCGGTTCGCCGCGCGCGTCAGTTCCACGACGCCGACCGCGCCCGCGAGCGAGGTCGCCATCGTCAACGCGATCGCGATGTTCGCCACCGGCTGCACGACCCGGCGCAGCGCCTGCGGCACCACGACGTGCCGCAGCGACTGGGCCGTGGTGAGCCCGAGCGCCCGCGCCGCCTCGCCCTGACCGCGCGCCACCGAGTTCACGCCGGACCGCAGCGCCTCGGCGACGTACGCCGCCTCGTACAGCGAGATCACCAGCGCGGCCGTCCAGAAGAGCGGGAAGGTGATCCCGGCCTCCGGGAGGCCGAAGACGAACAGCACCAGCCACACCAGCAGCGGCACGTTCTGGAACGTCTCGACGTACGCGGTGCCGACAGCTCGCAGCACCGGCACCGGCACGACGCGGAGCACGACGACGCACACCCCGAGTGAGAACGCTCCCGCGAACGACAGCAACGTGAGCGCCACCGTGCTGAGAAAACCTTCCGCGAGCAGGCTCACGAGCCCTCTGCGGAACCGATCGCTGGAGGCACCGGCGCCTCGCCCTTGACCACGGTGCCGATCGAGCCGCGCCACGCCTCGTGCCACAGGCCGGACCGCTGGATCTCGCGCAACCAGTCGTTGACGAACGTCTTGAACTCGGCGTCGTCGTGCTCGAGCCCGACGCCGTACGGGTCGGTGGTGAACGGCTCACCGACGAGCTGGAGCTCGGGGTCGAGGCTCGCGTCCGCGATCAGCAACGCCTGGTCCTGCACGTACGCGTCGCCACGCCCCTGCTTGAGCGCCGCGAGGCATTCGGGGTCCGAGCCGAACTCGACGATCTTCGCGGTCGGCGCGACCTTCTGGATCGCGGCGATCGACGGCGTGTTCGCACCGGCGATCACCGTCTTGCCCGCGAGGTCCTCGGGTTTCTTGATCTCCTCGTGGCCCTTGACGACCGCGATCGACTGCCCGGACTCGTAGTACGGCCCGGCGAACGCCACCTGCTCGGCGCGCTTCGGCGTGATCGTGTACGTCTGGAAGATCACGTCCACGGTTCCGTTGGACAGCAACGGTTCCCGCGTCTCGGACGTCGCCGTCACGAGCTTCGTCCTCGGCTGCCCGATGATGTACTTCGCCAGGAGCTTGCTCAGCTCCGCGTCGAAACCCGACACCTCACCGGTGGCCGGGTTCTGCTGCGAGAGCAGCGGCGCGTCCAGCGAGCCGCCGACCAGCAGCTCGCCGCGTTTCCTGATCTTGTCCATGGTGGATCCGGCGGGCAACTCGCCCGCGACCGGCGCCTTGGCCAGCAGCTGGTCGGCGGTCGACGTCGAGCCGGGCACCCCACTCGGGCCGCCGGTGCACCCCGCGACCAGTGCGAGGAGCACCGACAACGATGTCAACCGAATCCCCATGGGTCCGGACGCTACTGCGCGCGTTCGCCCGCACACAAGGGGTGCTTGGCGTCCGGTCCTGCATCAATAGGCGACATGCGTGGTCGGGTCGACTATTCGGTCAAGGTCAAAGGAGTGCCAACGAGCCCTTGGCTCCCCAGCGTCACGACAGGCGGCCGTCGAGCCGCGTGGAGCACCAGCGCATGGCCGAGTGTCTGGACGACAGCCACGGCAACGGCATCCGCGTCATCGCCTGCAACGACCTCGACTACCAGCGCTGGTGTTGATCGGCGAGGTGCGCGCTCGCCAGGCGCGCACCTAGTCCTCGTCGCTGAACACCAGTTTCCGCGTCTCGATCCGCCGTCCGCGCACCCGTGCGAGCACACCGGGTGCGTACGGGAGGACCAGCGCGACCACGGCCAGCAGGAGGATCGCCAGCGTCAGCGGGCGCGTCACGATGGCGGTGAAGCTGCCGTCCGAGACGACGAGCGCGCGGCGCAGCTGGGTCTCCATCATCGGGCCGAGGATGACGCCGAGGATGACCGGCGCGATCGGGAAGTCGTAGCGCCGCATGAAGTAGCCGAGCACGCCGATGCCGTACGCGAGGAACACCTGCAACACGTTGCCGGACAACGAGTACACGCCCAGCGTGGCCAGCACGAGAATGCCGCCGTAGAGCAGCGGGCGCGGCACCAGCAGTACCTTCACCCAGATCTGGATCAGCGGCAGGTTCAGCACGAGCAGCAGGACGTTGCCGACGAACAGCGACGCGATCAGCGCCCACACCAGCGAGCTGGACGTCTGGAACAGCTGCGGGCCCGGCTGGAGGTTGAAGATCTGGAACGCCGCCAGCATCACGGCCGCGGTCGCCGACGTCGGCAGGCCGAGCGTCAGCAGCGGCACCAGCACGCCGGAGAACGACGCGTTGTTCGCGGCCTCCGGACCGGCGACGCCTTCGATCGCGCCGTGGCCGAAGTCCTCACGGCCGGCGCGTTCCGCGCGCCGCTTCTCGTATGTGTACGACAGGAAGGTCGGCACCTCGGCGCCACCGGCGGGCAGCGCGCCGAACGGGAAACCGATCGCCGCGCCGCGCAACCACGGCCGCCACGACCGCGCCCAGTCGGACCGCGACAGGTAGCCGGTGCGCAGGGAAGCCTTCTCCAGCGGTGCGATGGTGTCCTCGCCCGAACGCACCCGCGAGGCGCAGTGCAGCACCTCGCCGATGGCGAACAGCCCGACGATCACGATGGTGATGCCGATGCCCTCGGTCAGCACCGGCGCGCCGAACGTGAACCGCACCTGGCCGGTCACCTGGTCGAGGCCGACCAGGCCGAGGAAGAGGCCCAGCACCAACGAGATCAGCCCGCGCACGAGCGACGCGCCGAGCAACGCGGTCACCGACACCATGGCCAGCACGGCCAGCGCGAAGTAGTCCGCGGCCTGGAACTTCACGGCCAGCGCGCCGATCGGCGCGGCCACGAACGCCAGCAGCACGGTCGAGATCACGCCCGCGACGAACGAACCTATTGCGGCCGTGGCCAAAGCGGCACGGGCACGTCCGTTGCGAGCCATCTGATGGCCCTCGATCGCGGTGGCCACGGACGCCGACTCTCCTGGTGTGTTCAGGAGAATCGACGTCGTGGAGCCGCCGTACATTGCGCCGTAGTAGATGCCGGCGAACATGATGAACGCGCCGGTCGGGTCGTCGAAGTTGAACGTGATCGGCAGCAGCAGCGCGATCGTCAACGCGGGCCCGATACCGGGCAGGACGCCGACGAGCGTCCCGATCGTCACGCCCAGCGCGGCGAACAGCAGGTTGAGCGGCTGCAGCACGGTGGCGAAGCCCTCGATCAGGTCCATCACAGCGGCAGCACCCCTCGTGGCAGTCGGATGGACAGCAGCTCGGTGAAGGCGAAGTACACGACCAGCGCCATCACCACGCCGGCGACGACGTCGCGCACCACCTTGCGGCTGCCCAGGATTCGCGCGGTCAGCACGAACGACACCGCGGTCGACAGCACGTAGCCGAGCGGGATGACGACGTACGCGTAGCCGATCAGCGTGGCCATCAGCAGCGCGGCGGTCCGGTCGAACTCACCGGATCCGCCGAGCCGCCTGAACACCTGCACCACGTAGACGACGGAGAGCAGAACCCAGGCGGCGCACACGAGAAGCGGCACGAACCGGGGCCCGCTCACCGCCCAGCCCTCGTTGCCCGCGATCGCCCGCACCTGGGTCAATGCGACGACGCCCAGCGCGACGAGCACAAGCCCGAAGGCGAGCTCGCCGCGCGTCGACGCCGTGGTGGCGGGAGCGGTCACGACAGCCCCAGCTCCTTGATGAGCTCGGAGATCCGCATCGTCTCGTTGGCGATGAAGTTCCGCGCCTCGGTGTCCTTCTTGTAGAAGTCCTCCCAGCCCTGCTTGGCCAGCGCTTCCTTCCACTTGGCCGAGCCGTGCATCTTGTCGATCATCCCGATGACCGTGGTGCGGTCGGCGTCGTTCAGTCCGGGACCCGCAACGATGGCGCGCCAGTTCATCAGCTCCGCGTCGTAGCCGGACTCCTTCAGCGACGGCGCGCCCGCCGTGCCCTTCGGACTGGTCACCGCCAGCAGTCGCATCTGGCCCGCCTCGATGTTCGCCTTGAACTCGCTGACACCCGAGACACCGGCGGTCACGTCGCCGGACAGGATGCCCGCCTTCGCCTCGCCGCCACCGGAGTAGCCGACGTACTGGATCTTCTTGACGTCCGCACCGGCCGCCTTGGCGAGCACCCCGACCACCAGGTGGTCACTGCCGCCTGCCGAACCGCCGCCCCACTTCACCGACGCCGGGTTGGCCTTGAAGTCGTCGACCAGCTGCTTGATGTTCTGGTACTTGGAGTCCGAGCGCACGACGATGGCCTCGGCCTCGGCGGTGAGCGTCGCGATGGGCGTGGCCTGGGTGAGGTCGCTGCCGTTCTTGGCGCGCTCCGCGGCACCGATCATGACCAGCCCGGTGACCATCCACTGGTGCGGGTCGCCCTTGCCCTTGCTGAGCAGCTGCTGCAGTCCGGTCGCGCCACCCGCGCCCACGACGTTGCTGACCTCGATGGACTTCTCGAACAGCTTTTCGTCGCGCAACGTCGACTGCATCGTGCGAGCCGTGAGGTCCCACCCGCCACCGGCCGCCGCCGGAGCCATGATCTCGAGGTTCCGCGTCGGGAACGCGGGTCCACCGCCGCCTGCGGTGTCGGTGAACTGACCGCAGGCGGACGCGGTCACAACTGCGGCGGCAGCGAGTCCTGCTCTGAAGGACGGCCTCATTGCACGTCTTCCTTTCGGTCCGTCTAGTGGTACGTTCAAACCGCCAGGCGGTTTCACGGGACTATATGTCCCCCATTCGGCGGTGGCAAGGCTCACAGGAAAGGCGGCCGCATGCTCCTCGACGGGATTCGCGTGCTGGATCTGACGAACGTCCTGGCCGGGCCGTTCGCGAGCTACCAGCTGGCGCTGTTCGGCGCCGACGTCGTGAAGATCGAGGTGCCGGGCACCGGTGATCTCGCACGTCAGCTCGGTGCCGACCCCGAGCTGAACACCCGCCTGCTCGGCGCGTCGTTCCTCGCGCAGAACGGCGGCAAGCGGTCCGTCGAGGTGGATCTCAAGTCCGCCGAGGGCAAGGAGGCCTTCCAGCGGCTGGTGGCGACCGCAGACGTGGTGCTGGAGAATTTCCGCCCCGGCGTGCTCAGCAGGCTCGGCTTCTCCTGGGAGACGTTGCGGGAGATCAACCCCGGCCTCGTCTACTGCGCGATCTCCGGGTTCGGCCAGACCGGGCCGATGCGCGACCGGCCGGCGTACGACCAGGTCATCCAGGGTCTCGCCGGGATGATGAGCGTGACCGGCACGTCGGAGGCCGCGCCGTTGCGGGCCGGCTACCCGATCGCGGACACCATGGGCGGGCTCGCCGCGGCGTTCGCGGTCTGCGCCGCGCTCGTCCAGCGCGAACGCACCGGCGAGGGCTCCTACCTGGACGTGTCCATGCTCGAGACCGCGATCACCGCGCTGGGCTGGGCCGTGTCGAACTACCTGATCGCGGGCCAGGAGCCGACACCGCTGGGCAACGAGAACGCGACCGCCGCGCCGTCCGGCACGTTCCGGACGCTCGAGGGCGAGCTGAACATCGCGGCCAACAAGCAGGAGCAGTTCGAGACGCTGTGCCGCCTGGTGGACCGCCCCGAGCTGGTCGCCGACCCGAGGTTCGCGCTGCGCGAGGACCGCAAGGTGCACCGCGAGGCGCTGCGCGACGAGCTGGAAACCGGGCTGGCCGGCCGTTCCGCAGCCGACTGGGAGACGACGCTGTCCGAGGCGGGCGTCCCGGCCGCGCGGGTGCTGACCGTGCCGCAGGCGCTCGGACTCGACCAGCTCGCCGCGCGCGACCTGGTGCACGAGCTGCCGTTCCCCGGTGCGCCGGAACGCACGATCCGCGTGCTGGGCAACGGGATCAGGGTCAACGGCAGGCCGTCGGTGCCGAAGTCGCCGCCGCCGCTGCTGGGTGAGCACAACGCGGAGGTGCTGTGATGGACGAGAAGACCGTGACGGGGTGGTGGCAGACCGCGCTGGTGCGGATCAGACCGGGTGAGATCGCGTTGCGCGGCTACCCGATCGAGCAGCTGATCGGGTCCGCGTCGTTCCCGCAGACGATCTGGTTGCTGCTGCGCGGAGAGCTCCCCACGCCGGACGAGGCCGCGTTGCTCGAAGCGGCACTCGTCGCGGCGGTCGACCACGGCCCGCAAGCACCGTCGATCGCGGCCGCGCGGATGGCCGCGACGTGCGGGGTCGGGCTCAACAACGCCGTCGCCACCGGCGTGAACCTGCTCGGCGACGTGCACGGCGGCGCCGGTCAGCAGGCCATGGGGATGTACACCGACATCGCCGACTGCGACCTCCCGCTCGCCGATGCTGTCGCGGAGTACCGCCGCTGGCACAGGTATCTGCCCGGCTTCGGGCACCGGTTCCACCCGCGCGACCCGCGCCGCGACCCGCTGGTCGGGCTCGTCGAGGACGCCGTGGCGAAGGGCGTGATCACCGACCGGTACCTGAAGGTGGCCATGGAGATCGAGCGCCAGCTCGACCCGGTGCCGATGAACATCGACGGCGCGACCGCGTTGATCTACGCGTCGCTGGGCTTCCCCGCCGAGCTGGGCCGGGGGCTGTTCGTGCTGTCCCGGTCGGTCGGGATCCTGGCGCACGCGTGGGAGGAACAGCAGTCCGGCGTGCGCATCAAGGGCCCGATCCCCCGCCCGCTGCTCGCGGACTACACGGGCCCCGCGCTAAGGGACCTCTAGAACGGCCTCGACGATCACGTTGTCGTAGTAGTTGCGCGACGCGGAGTCGAACGCGCCGCCGCACGTGACGAGCCGCAGCTCGGACACGGGCGTCGGCGCGTACACGAGGTCGGTGGGAAACGTCGTCTTGGCCGTGGAGTAAGTCTTGCTGACGACGAACCGCAGCTCGCTTCCGTCCACACGGGACACGAAGACCTCGTCACCGGGACGCAGCTCGTGCAACCGGTAGAAGACGCCGGGCCCGGCGCGGGAGTCGACGTGCCCGGCCAGCATCGCCGGCCCACGCCCTCCCGGTGCCGGCCCGGCCGCGTACCACCCGGCCACGTCGAACCGCTGCGGCGGCACCAGTGCGCCCGTGCCGTCGACGGCGAGGTCCACCAGCGGGCTCGCCACCCCGATCGACGGCACGCGCACACCGACCGGTCGCGGCACCGCCCCGTCCACGAGGGGTGGCGCGACCGGCTGCACGGCGACCGGCCCCCACGACGGCGGCCCGGACGGCACCTCCACCGGCTCCCACAGCGGTTTCGGTTCGTCCGGACGCGTCATGGCGGTCGCGTCGCCGGCGAGCAGCACCAGCGGCAGCAGTGCGCTCAGCAGTCCACGGATCATGCGACCCTTCGGTTCGCACGATCCTTCTTGGGCAGCACCAAGAACGCAGCCATGATCAGCAGGCCCAGCGCGAACGGCTGCCACGGCACGCCCATGCCGCCGACGCCGGTCTGCTGGCCGCCGACCGGGACGACCTCGGCACCCTTGGCGTCCGTGCGGACCACGGTCGACAGCTTGCCCTCGTGCTCCAGCACCAGAACGCTGTACACGCCACCGGCTTCGACGGTCACCGGCAGGTCCAGCGACGCACCGGTCTTCGGCGTCACCTTGAGCCCGGTCGTGCCGCCCGGTACGAGCGCGTACGGCGTGGCCGACCCGAACGCGGCGTTCTCGATGACCGGCGCGTCACCGCGGACGATCTTCAGGTCACCGGTGACCGGTGCCGCGTTGACGACGCGCATCCTCGCCTGGCCGGACGGCGGCAGCGTGATGTCGTCGTCGAGCACCTTCAACGAGAGCGCGGCGAACTTGCCGAGCCCGGCGACGGTGTAGGCCTTGCCGTCGGCCGCGGGCAGCGTCGCCGAGATGACCGGCGGACTGCTCGGGTCGGCACCGGCCGGCCGCATCGCGATCGTGTACGTGCCGGGCTGGACGCGCTGGTAGTCGGACAGGGCCCCGTAGCCCACACCGGGAATCCGCAGCGGCGCCTCCGGGTGCTCGAACGAGCTGACCGTGACGTCGACCTGCGGGGTGTCCGGTGAGAGGTGCGCGAGCCTCAGGTAGGTGCCGGTCGCCGCGGCGGCGGGTACCACCCACACCAACGAGGCGACGACCGCGGCCACAGCGGCGACAGCGAGATTTCTCATGATCCCTCCTGCACTAGCCAGGTGATGACCGCTCCCTGCGGAGTGATCCGGGTGCTCGCCGGGGCGTACGGCGCCTGTTGCGCCTTCAGCCAGGTGAGCAGGACCTGCTCGGACTGCGGGTAGTCGACGCCACGACCATCCACAGCGGACAGCACGACCTCGCGGCGCGGCGTGCCCAGCCCGCGTTCGGCCTCGGTGGCGCGGACGTCCGCGACGACCAGCTCGTGCGTGCTGCTCAGCCCGGCGAGCAGCGTCATCGCGCGCAGGTCGACCTCGCCGTCGCGCAGCGCCCGCCCGACCTCGTCGGACACCAGCAGCCTGGGGTTGGCGGCGAGCTGGCGCCCGGCGTCCGCACGCACGAAAGAGTCCTCTGTGGACGGCCGGTCGCGGTACTGGACGGTGTAGTCGCCGAACCGGGCGACGACGGCACCGGCACCGGCACCGGCACCGGCCACCACGTCGAAGGTGGCCGGGCCGGCCCGATGCACGCGGGCCGGGGCAAGACCCGCGTGCAGCAGCTCCGACCACAACCCCGGTGGGGCAGTGAGGATCGAGGTCGGGGTCGTGTTGGCGGTGATCCACGCGGCGAGGCGCGCCTCGTCGTGCCAGCGGCCGGTGCGCGGCACGAGCAGCGTTCCGGCGACCGCGACCACCACGGCGAGCACGATCGCGTTCGCGAGCAGCAGCGGCCGGTGCACCGCGTCGAGCAGTCCGGCGAGCAGCACCGCCGACAGCACGGCCAGCGCGGGCAGCAGCACGTCACCGGACTGGCCGAGCCACGCGCACTGCGCGGCGAGCACGAGCGCGAGCACCGCGAACGGCCGGATCTCCTTGCGCGGCAACGCGACCAGCGCGACGACGACGGCCGTCACCAGCAGCACCGCCCGTTGCTCCACGGTCAGCGCGTCCGCGACGTCCGACGGCAGCCTCCGGGCCAGCAGCACCTGCGCCCCGACCGCGGCCACGGCGAGGTACGGCCAGCGCAGCGCGCACACGGCGAACAGCGGGACGAGCAGGATCGGCGCGGTGAGCACGGCCGCGGTCGCCGCCGCACCGCCGAGCGCAAGCAGGAAACCGTCGCGCCTCTGCACGCCCGGCACCAGGAGCGCCGCGGCGAGCGCGATCCACGCGGCGGCGAGCACACCCGTGCCGACCGGCGTGAGCGCGACGACTGCGGGACCGCTGAACGCCAGCAGCAGCACCGCGATCCCCGCCGCGAGCGGACGCATCCGCAGCCCGAACACCAGCAGCGCCACCACCGACACCGCGGCCACAGCCGTTGCCACGGCGGACAGTTCGCGCGCGGCCACCAGCACGCCGTCGTGCCGCTCGAGCGCCCGCGTGACCGACAGGTAGCCGCGCAGTTGCAGCTCGGTGACACCGGTCCCGGCCGGAAGATCCTTCAGCGCACCGAACGCGGCGTCGACGAGCCGGTGCTCGGCGCCGGACGCGGGCAGCGTCACCGACACCAGCAGCACCCGCAGGGCGACGACGAGCGATGCCGCGCCGGCCAGCACCGCGCCGAGCTTCGGCACGCCCGCACCGCGGGCCCCGTTGCGCTGAACCTTGCGCCGCGCCGGGCTCACCCACCGCCCGGTCGAGTGCTCCAGCCACGCGCGCGGCAACGTGCGCAGCGCCGTGCACGCGTCGACCACCCGCAGCGGCAGGTAGAACGCGGCGAACAGCAGGTACCGCGCGCGTCGCTCGGCGATGGCGACGCCCAGCGTCAGCACCAGGTCCGGCACCAGCACGCCGAGCAGGATCGACCGCGCGTTGACGTAGTGGGAGATCGACTCGCTGACGCCCCAGCTCGCGAGCTCGGGGATCACCTCGGGCAGCAGGAGCAGCACGAGCAGGATCGGCGCCACGATCAGCAGGACGCTGCTGACCAGCACCTCCAGCACGTACAACGCGAGCATCGCGGAGAACAGGTCCGCGCGCGGCCGGTGCCGTCGCACCGACTGCCAGAACCCGAGCGCCCACCGCCGGGTCTGCTTGAGGTAGTCCTCGAACGCGTCCGGGTCCTGCGTCGCGGCGTGGCCCGCGAGCGAGAACCCGACCTTGCCGAGCCGCTGCCGGTAGACCTCGAACGTCATGTTGAAGTCCTCGATCACCAGCCCCGGCCGATCGATCTTGATCTTCGGCAGCGCGCGGGTGCGGTACATGCTCGCGAACCCCGGCACGATGAACGTGGCGTTGGTGGGCTGCCAGGTCTGCCCGTACTTCAGCAGGCGTTGCGTCAGCGCGTAGACGCGCGCCCGGTGCGTCACCAGCAACGCGCCCAGCGTCGTGCGCGGTGGCGTGCTCCAGTCGCTCGTGGCGCACCCCGCGACCGCCACGATGTTGTCGTCGTCGAAGAACGGCAGCGTGTGCTCGAAGTAGTCGTGCTCCAGCCGCGTGTCCGCGTCCAGCAGCAGCACCACCGCGTACTGGTCGACGAGCCCGAACCGCCGGATGCCCTCCTCCAGCGCGCCCGCCTTGCCGACGTTCTCCGGCGTCTCGACCACGTGCACGCCCTGCCACCGCGCCAGCTCGACCGTGCGGTCCGTCGACCCGTCCGACACGACGTGGATGTTGTGCCGCGGCAACAGCTTCGCGACCGACTCGAGGCTCTCGGTGATGACCAGTTCCTCGTTGTGCGCGGCCATCAGCACCGCCACGTCGTCGACGGTCAGCCTCGTGTCCGGTGGCGTGCCGCCTCCGCGGCTCGTGAGAGCGCGCAGCAGCCCGATCGCACCCCACAGCGTGAAGTTGACGCCGAGGACCGCGACGACGAGCAACCACCACGGGATCACCGGTCGGACGTTAGGGACGTTTCACCGTTGACGGATCGTCACCAAGGACGAGTGCGCCTACGCAGTCGGCACCACAAGCCGCTAGCCGGACACGACGGGCGGCAGCCCGAGCCGCGACACGGCCCGAGCGGCCCGCACCAGTTCGTCGCGGAACGACGCGACCCGCTCGTCGGTGAACCGGGCGGTGGGTCCGCCGAGTGCGAGAGCGGCGACGACGACGCCGGCGGCGTCCAGGATCGGTGCGGCGGCACCGGAAGCACCGGACTCGCGCTCGCCGTGGGTCACCGCGAAACCCTCGGCCCGTGCCCGGTCGACGGCGTCGGCCAGCGCGGGCCCAGCCCGTTCGACCATGGCGTCCAGCACGTCGGCGGGGGCCGCGGTCAGCAGCACCTTGCTGGCCGCGCCGACCCACAGCGGCAGCTCGTCACCGGTGCGCACGACGTGCCGCAACGTCTGCGGCCCCTCGGCCTGGGCGACGCACACGCGGACAGAACCCTGACGCACGTACAGGTTCACGGTCTCCCCGCACCGGTCGGCCAGGTCGCTCATCACCTCGCGCACGGACTCGGGGAGCTCCCACCCTGCCCGCGCGAGGCGCGCCCACCGCAGCAGCCCGGCACCCACGGTGACCTGGCCATCCGGCCGTTCCCACAGCATCCCGGTGGAGGCGAGTGTCGCGACCAGCCGCACGACGGTCGTCTTCGGCAGCCCGGAGGTGCGGGCCAGCTCGCTGACCGACCACACCATGCGCCGCTCGGTGAAGTGTCCGAGCAGGTCCAGAGCCCTGGTCACGCTGCGCACCGCGCCGTCGTCCGCCACCACTACACGGTACAGCCGAACCACCTGGTGGAGGCAAAGCGAAGGCCGCCGTCCCGAGCGGGACGACGGCCTCAGCGAAAAAGGGGGTCAGGCGACCGGACGAACACCCTGCGCCTGCGGGCCCTTCTGGCCCTGACCGATCTCGAACTCCACCCGCTGGTTCTCCTCCAGGCTCTTGTAACCGTTGACCTGGATCTCGGAGTAGTGGACGAACACGTCGGCGCCACCGTTGTCAGGGGAGATGAAGCCGAAGCCCTTCTCCGCGTTGAACCACTTGACGGTGCCCTGTACTGCCATCTTGCTACTTCTCCTCTAACAGGTGCCGGATCGCGCTCGCGACCACCGGGTCAAGTCCGAACGGCCACTTCTCCGGTACCTGGAGGAAGCACCACGTTCGCAACTTCGTTCCGCGAGCGTGGGTGAAACACGAACACAGAAACGTACGACCGCAGACAGTCAACCACGCTTCCCCACTCTCAGTCGAGCAGCCTTCTGGCACTGATACCGTCAGATCTTGACCACTGGAGGTAGTGATGGCAGAGCCTGTTCTCATCTCGATCGCAGCCGCGTTGGCTGGCCGTGCGGTGGTCGGTCTCTACCAGTTCGTCAAGGCTCGCTTCGCGGATGATCCGGACGCGACCGCGGCACTCGAAGCCGCCGAAAACCTCACTGAAGCGGCCGAGGACTCCGAAGAGGTGCAGGAGCTCGGCAGGCAGCTGGAGCGCGTCGAGAGCGAGGACCCCGAGTTCGGCAAGCGTTTGCGGGCCGAGTGGGCCGCGGTGCGGCTGCACGCGGAGACCGGCGGCGTCACGAACCAGGTCAGCGGCACCGTCCACGGCAAGGTCGTCCAGGCTCGCGACATCCACGGCGACGTGAGCTTCTAGAGGCGTAACCTGGACCTTTCGCTGGCTCCAGGGGGCAGTGCTTGCTCAGCTCCGGCAGTTCCCGGCTGATGTTCTTCTTCGTCGGGCTCGTACTCACGTTCGTGTTCATCCGGATCAGCGTCCGGTTGATCCGCGCGAAGGTGCGCTGGTGGCCGGGCAACATCGTGCACGGCGACACGCACGTGCACCACGTCGTCTTCGGCACCGTGCTGCTGCTCGTGTCCAGCGTGGGCGGCCTCGTGATCCCGGACGACATGCACGGCGCGCGGCTCGGCCTGGCCGCGATGCTCGGCGTGGGGGCCGCGCTCGTGCTCGACGAGTTCGCGCTGATCCTGCACCTGCGCGACGTGTACTGGACGAACGCGGGCAGGCTGTCGGTCGACGCCGTGTTCCTGGCGGTCGGGCTGACCGGGCTGTTCCTGCTGGGTGCGCGGCCGCTCGGCTACGACGACCTGCTCGACCTCAACCCCGACTCCACACCCGTTGACGCGTTCGCGCTGCGCATCGTCGCGATCCTGGTGAACCTCTGCTTCGCGATCGTCGCCCTGCTCAAGGGCAAGATCTGGACCGGGCTGCTCGGCCTGCTGCTCCCGGTCGTGCCCGTGATCGGCGCCGTCCGGCTGGCCAGACCGGGCTCTCCGTGGGCGCGCTGGCGCTACGCGGAGGGCTCCCGCAAGCTCACCACGGCGTACCGGCGTGAGGCGCGCCTGCGCCAGCCGATCATCCGCGCCAAGATCGCCGTGCAGGAGTTCATCTCCGGCAGGCACGACTTACCGGACAACTAGCTAGCCGAACACGATGTTCTGCTCCGTGCAGATCGGTGCGACGTCGCCGGCGCACAGCACGGCCGGCTTGACGACACCGCTGGTCACGAGGGTGCGGACGGTGTTCTTGGTGATCAGCGTGGCACCCAGCAGCACGGCCTTGATGTCACGCTTGGCGACCGGGTCGCGCATGTTGCCGGTCGCGAGGTCGTCGGCACCGTCGGTGTCGCCCCTGGCGATCGCGATGGCGAGCCGCGCCGCGGCCTCCGCCTCGTCGCGCACCGGCTTGTCCACGGTCATGCACTGGTCGCCGCGCAGCACCGCGCGCAGTCCGTCCACAGTGGCGTCCTGGCCGGTCACGGGCACCTTGCCCGCCATTCCCTTGCGCCGCAGCACGTCGATGACCGCACCGGCGAGGCCGTCGTTCGCGGCCACCACACCGTCCACTTTGCCGCCGTTGGCGTTGAGGATCTGCTCGAACAACTGTCCACCGAGGACGTTGTCCCAGTCCTCGACGGGCTGGCTCTTCACGAGCTTCAGCACGCCGCTGTCGTACTTGGCGCCGAGCTTGGCCCGCTGGCCCTGCGAGAACAGCGTCGCGTTGTGGTCGGACGGGGCGCCCTCGATCTCGATGATCTGCGCGCCCGGCTTGTTGCCGAGGCACTGGAGCAGGCCGTCCGCCTGCAGCTGTCCGACGTTCACGCTGTCGAAGCCCACGTGGTACTCGGCCTCGCCGCCCAGCGTCACGCGGTCGTAGTCGATCACCGGGATGCCCGCCGCCTTGGCCTTGCGCTGGGCGGACAGGCCGCCCTCCTTGCTCAGCGGGGTGATCATCAGGACCTTGACCTTGCGCTCCACCATCTGGTCGACGATCGACGCGAACTTCGTCTCGTCGCCTTCCGCGTTCATGATGAACGGCTCGATGTCCGCGTAGTTCAGCGCGGATGACAGCAATGGCCGGTCCTGTTCTTCCCAACGCGCCGAAGTCGTTCGGTCAGGAAGGACTACACCCACGATCGGTTTCACCGCCTTGGTGGGCCCGGTCGGGGCAGCACCCTGCCCTGCTCGGCCGCCACAAGCGGCCAGCATAAGAACCAGGCAACCCGCCACCAACATTCCCAGCGGTGTTCGCATGAATGCGGACTCCACTACTTGCCGGTGTGTTAAGTCAAGATTTCAGTCGTACATTCACACCGGCCATCACGCTGCGTTTCTGATCGACTACAGTCGTCACCTCCTACGAAAGGCGCTAACGCAACAGATCTTTCCGTGTCAGGGTGTCGCCCTTGGACCCTGATCGGGTGCATCGCGTGTGAGGAGACAGCTCAGGTGAGAACACGCAGAACCGTTCCTTCGGCATTGGCGGTCGCGGCAACGCTGACGCTGCTGGCCGCCGGAACGCAGGCGGCCGCCGCCCCGGCCGCGTCTGCTGGGCAGGAGAAGACCACCGAGTACACCGTCCTCGTCGAGGACGGCGCCAGCCGGGACGCCGCGGTCGCGGCGATCAAGGCCGCCGGCGGCGAGGTCGTCAAGGAGAACGCCGCGGTCGGCCTGCTGACCGCCAAGGCTCCCGCCACCGGCTTCGTGCAGAAGGTGTCCGCCACGGACGCCGTGTCCGGTGCCGCCCGCGCCAAGCCGATCGGCCACTCCCCGTCCGCCAAGTCCGGCACGAAGCCGGGCGCCAAGCGCGACGAGGTGGAGAAGGAGAACAAGACGGCCGCGCCCAAGGCGTCGGCGCAGTCGCAGAAGGCCGCCACCGCGGGCATGGACCCGCTCGACGGCGACCTGTGGGGCCTCAAGCTGGTCCGCTCCGACATCGCCCGCGCCAAGCAGGCCGGCGACAAGAAGGTCTACGTCGGCATCCTGGACACGGGCGTCGACGGCACGCACCCGGACATCGCGCCGAACTTCAACAACGAGCTGTCGCGCAACTTCACCGTCGACATCCCGTTCGACGCCGACGGCGGCGTGTTCGACGGCCCGTGCGAGTTCCGCGGCTGCGTCGACCCGGCGAACCACGACGACGGCGGCCACGGCACGCACGTCGCGGGCACCATCGGTGCCGCGGCGAACGGCTTCGGTGTCTCCGGTGTCGCGCCGAACGTGTCGCTGGTGAACATCCGCGGCGGTCAGGACGCGGGCTCGTTCTTCCTGCAGCCGGTCGTCGACGCGCTCACCTACGGCGCCGACGTCGGCCTGGACGTCATCAACATGTCGTTCTACGTCGACCCGTGGTACATGAACTGCCTCAACGACGCCACCGCTTCGGCGGAGGAGCAGCTGGAGCAGCGCACGATCATCAAGTCCGTTCAGCGCGCGCTGAACTACGCCCACCGCAAGGGCGTCACGCTGATCGGTGCGGCCGGCAACAACCACGAGGACCTGGGCAAGCCGCGCCAGGACGTGCAGTCGCCGAACTACCCGCCCGACCACGCCCGGCCGCGTCCGGTCGACAACGCCACGTGCCTCAACCTCCCGACCGAGGGTGACCACGTGATCTCGGTGTCGGCGCTCGGCCCGTCGACGTTCAAGGCGGACTACTCGAACTACGGTGTCGAGCAGACCGCGATCTCCGCGCCCGGTGGCTACTTCCGCGACTTCTTCGGCACGGAGTGGTACCGCACCAACGAGAACCTGATCCTGTCGACGTACCCGAAGAACGTGGCGATCGCCGACGGCAACGTCGACGCCGACGGCAACGTCACGCCTCAGGGTGTCGCGGCGGGTGTCAAGAAGGCCGTCAGCGGCAACTCGGTGGGCTACTACCAGTTCCTGCAGGGCACCTCGATGGCCGCTCCGCACGCCTCCGGTGTCGCGGCGCTGATCGTCAGCCAGTACGGCAAGAACGACAAGGGCCGTCCGGGCCTCACGCTGGCCCCGGACAAGGTGGCGAAGGTGCTCTACGGCACCGCCATCCAGCGCGCCTGCCCGAACCCGCGCACGGTGTCGTACGTGAACGTCGGCCGCACGCCGGAGTTCGACGCCACCTGCGAGGGTGACGCGAAGTTCAACGGCTTCTACGGTCGCGGCATCGTGGACGCCTACGGCGCGGTGACCCGCGGCGGCAGCTTCATCTGATCCACCAGCTCGACGCGAAGGCCCCCAGCTCACCGGCTGGGGGCCTTCGTCCGTTTCGTCCGCTGTAAAGGATTACTGAAATAGTAAAGACTCTTGCCAGTAATGGTCTGCACCGGTTACCTTCATCAACACCGCCGCCGGGTTCCCCTGTACCCCCTTTGCCCGGAGGAAATCACGTGAAGATCTCTGGCCGCATCGCGGCCGCTCTGCTGGCCTGCGTGGCGCTCGTGGGCACCACGTCGGGCACCGCCTCCGCCGCCCCCGACCTCAACGACCCGCGCATGAAGGACATCGCGATGCAGATCGTGTCCAGCGCGGAGAACTCGTCGTTGAACTGGCGCGCCCAGTTCAGCTACATCGAGGACATCAAGGACGGTCGCGGTTACACCGCGGGCATCATCGGCTTCTGCTCGGGTACCGGTGACATGCTCGACCTGGTCGAGCTGTACTCGCAGCGCAAGCCGGGCAACGTGCTGGAGAAGTACCTTCCCGCCCTGCGCAAGGTGGACGGCACGTCGTCGCACGCGGGTCTCGACCCGAACTACACGAAGGACTGGAAGACCGCAGCCAAGGACTCCGTCTTCAAGAACGCGCAGGAGTCCGAGCGCGACCGCGTGTACTTCAACCCGTCCGTGTCGCAGGCCAAGAAGGACGGCGTGCGCGCACTCGGCCAGTTCGCGTACTACGACGCGATCGTCATGCACGGTGACGGCTCCGACAAGACGAGCTTCCGCAACATCCGCGCCCGCGCGCTGGCCAAGGCGAAGCCGCCGGCACAGGGTGGCAACGAGACCACGTGGCTCAACGCGTTCCTCGACGCCCGCGTGTGGGCGATGAAGCAGGAGCAGGCGCACGAGGACACCAGCCGCGTCGACACGGCGCAGCGCGTGTTCCTGAAGAACGGCAACTTCGACCTGAAGACCCCGCTCAAGTGGAAGGTCTACGGGGAGTCGTTCGAGATCAAGTGAACCGCTGTTCGTGAACGGGCCGTCGCGTCAGCGGCGGCCCGTTTTCTCGTGGCCGTCTCGACGACGGAAAGCACTCACGAGCCGTAAGGTGCCGTCCGTGGCGAAGAACAGGCGCGGGGCCGAACCCGAGGACGTCCTGACCGAGCTCAACATCTGCCTGCGCGGGATGTCGCAGGCCAGGCAGACGCTGGTGCTGCTGCCGTTCGTCGCCGTGCTCGGTCTGCTGTACTTCCTGTTCTGGCCCTACATCGCGCCGTGGACGGCCGCGGTGGTGGATCCCGTGCCGGTGCTGTCCACCGTGGCCGGCTGGATCCTTCCCGGCGGTGTCGTTGCTGCGACCGGTCTCTACTTCCTCAATCGCGGCGCGCTGACCCGGCAGGTGCGGCGTCGGGTCGAGATCATCCTTTGCGTGTGGGGAGTGCTCGCGTTGCTCTGCTACCCCCGTGGTTTCGGAGCTTTCAGCGCCGACGAGCACCGGGCGTACTGGACGGGGCTCGCGGCGGGCACGGTCGCGTTCACCCTGCTGGTGCTCGGCAAGCTGATCTCGGACAAGGTGCTCGATCGCACCAAGGGCTGGTTCCTGCTCGCCGAGTCCGTCGCGTTCCTCTTCCTCGCCGCCGTCATCCGTTGAGCGCGGTACCCAGCGCCTGCCGTTTTCTCGTGGCCGTCTCGAAATAGAGCATCCCTTGCTGAGGCGGGGATGGCCTGGCTACCGTCCTCGCAGTCGCCGCCGAGCCCACTTCACCGTGCACAAAGGACCCTTGTGAAGATCTCTGGCCGGCTCACGGCTGCGCTCATGGCCGCCGTCGCCCTCGTCACCACCACCGGCACGGCTTCGGCCGCCGACCTCGCCGAACCGCGCAAGAAGGACATCGCGATGCAGATCGTGTCCAGCGCGGAGAACTCGACGCTCGACTGGCGCGGCCAGTTCGGCTACATCGAGGACATCAAGGACGGTCGCGGCTACACCGCGGGCATCATCGGCTTCTGCTCCGGCACCGGCGACATGCTCGAGCTCGTCGAGCTGTACCAGCGGCGCAAGCCCGTCGCCAACGTGCTGGAGAAGTACCTTCCCGCGCTGCGCAAGGTGAACGGCACGTCGTCGCACGCCGGTCTCGACCCGACGTTCACGACGGACTGGAAGACCGCGGCCAAGGACTGGATCTTCCAGAACTCGCAGGAGTCCGAGCGCGACCGCGTGTACTTCAACCCGGCCGTCACCGCGGCCAAGCTGGACGGTCTCCGCGCGCTCGGCCAGTTCGCCTACTACGACACGTTCGTCGTGCACGGCAACGGCGACGACAGGACCAGCTTCAACGCCATCCGCTCCCGCGCGCTCGCCAAGGCGAAGCCGCCGACGCAAGGCGGCGACGAGACCACGTGGCTCAACGCCTACCTCGACGCCCGTGTGTGGGCGATGAAGCAGGAACCCGCGCACGCCGACACGAGCCGGATCGACACGGCGCAGCGCGTGTTCCTCAAGAACGGCAACCTCGACCTGAACACGCCGCTGCGGTGGAAGGTCTACGGCGAGAGCTACGAGATCAAGTGACCGACGGGTCGTGAGTGATTGGGAGCGTCATGACGCTCCCAATCCCACAACACCCGAATTCAACACTTTACCATTCAGCACCCGCGCCGCAGA
>NZ_VOBR01000005.1:296438-444162 GCF_007845675.1 Lentzea tibetensis
AACCATAACATGGGCCCGCCGGGTGTTGTTTCTTTGGGAGCGTCATCCCGCACCAAAACACACACGACCGTCTTACAGCTCTTTCCAGTCCAGCACGGGCGCCGCGTAGTCGCGGATCGACGCGAGCAGGCCCAGGCGCGCCGCCTTGACCTTCGCGTCCTCGGCCATCACCAGCACCTCGTCGAAGAAGGTGTTGATCGGCGCGGTGAGCCCACCGGCCGCCGCGACGAACGCCGCGAGTCCGGCCGGTCGCTCGCCCAGCGAGCTGAACGCCTTGTGCAGAGCCAGTTCCGCGGACTCCGACAGCGCCGACGCGTCGTAGGACGCGGTGACGTCGGCGGGCACGATGCGGCGAACCCGTTGCAGCGCGGCCACGAGCGACGCGAAGTCCGGGTCGCCCGCGAGCTTCGTCAGCTCGGCGAGCGTCTCGTCCGCGAGCACCGGCGAGTCCGCCAGCGGCAGCACCGCGTTGACGAACCGGTGGTCGTTGCCCGCGTCGAGCAGCTGCTGCTCGTAGCGCCGCACGGCGAACTCGCGCGCCGTCTCCAGTGCCTCGGGGGTGACCTCGAGCCCTTCCGCCGCAAGGGAAAGAGCCCGCGTCAGCGTGATCTCCCTCAGGTCGGGGAAGGCGCGCAGGATGCTCACCGCGCCCAACGCCGCGCGGCGCAGGCCGAACGGGTCCGAGCTGCCGGTCGGGTTCGCGCCGATGCCGAACAGTCCGGCGAGCAGGTCGAACCGGTCCGCCAGCGCGAGCACGGCACCCGGAGCCGACGCCGGCATGGCGTCGCCCGCCGAGCGGGGCAGCTCCATCTCGTACAACGCCTGCGCGACCTCGGGGGTCTCCCCCGCGCGCGTCGCGTACTCGCGCGCCATGACACCGGCGAGCGACGACAGCTCGATCACCATCTGCGAACCCAGGTCGAACTTCGCGAGCTGGCCCGCGCGGGTGAGCGTCTCGACGTCGACGGACACGTGCTGCGCCAGCCGTCCCGCCAGTGCGGCGATCCGGGCGGCGCGGTCCGCCATCGAGCCGAGCTTGTCGGCGAACGTCAGCTTGGCGAGACCGGACTTCATCTCCTCCAGCGGCGTCTTGAGGTCCGCGCGCCAGAAGAACGCCGCGTCCTCGTACCGGGCGCGCAGCACGGCCTCGTTGCCCGCGCGGACCAGGTCCGCGTCCACCGAACCGTTCGCCACCGCGACGAAGTGCGGCAGCAGCGCGCCGTCGGCCGTGCGCACCGGCAGGTACCGCTGGTGCTTGCGCATGACGGTGGTGAGGATCTGGCCGGGCAGCTCGAGGTAGCGCTCCTCGAACGAGCCGAGGATCGGCGTCGCGAACTCGACGAGGTTCGTCACCTCGTCCAGCACGCCGTCGAACTCCACGACGCCGCCGACCGACGCCGCGAGCTCGTTGGCCTTGTCGACGATCTTCTGCCTGCGCACCGACGCGTCGGCGTCGATGCCGTGTCCAGCAAGGAAGTCCAGGTAACCGTCCGCAGTGGACACCTCGACGACCGGCTCGTTCGCCGTGCGGTGCACGCGGGTCTTCGTGTCCGCGGCGAGCGTGGACACCGAGACCGGCACCGGCGTCTCGCCGAGCAGCGCGAGCAGCCAGCGGATCGGGCGGGTGAACGACAGCTTCGGGTCGTTCCACTTCATGTTCTTCTCGGCGCGCAGCTCGGCGACGACCTCGGCGAGCAGCCCGCTCAGCACCTCGACCGCCCCGCGACCGGTGTCGGTCTTCACCAGCGCGACGAACTCCACGTCGTTCTCGGTGACCCGGCCCAGCGCGGTCACGTCGACACCCTGGCCGCGCGCGAAGCCCTGCACGGCCTTGGTGGGCTGGCCTTCCGCGTCGAAGGCGGCCGAGACGCGCGGACCGCGGACGGTGCGCTCGGCGTCCGGCTCGCGCGGCGAGACCTCGTCGACCAGCACGACGACGCGGCGCGGCGTGCCGTGGACGGTGACGTCGCCGTGGGTGAGGCGGGTGGCGGCGAGCTTGTCCGTCACGGCCTGGCGCACCGCGTCGACGGTCCTGGTGACCTCGGCGGGCGGCAGCTCCTCGGTGCCGATCTCGAACAGCAGCGTCGCGGGCGCGGAAACGTCCACGAAGGACGTCGGCGCGGGCGCGAGCGCGGGCGACTCGGCGAGGCCGAGCGGGTGACCCAGCTCCTCGCGGCGCTCGGCCCACAGCGCGGCGACTTCGCGTGCCAGGCCGCGCATCCGGCCGAACGCACGGGCGCGCTCGGTGGTGCTGATCGCGCCACGCGCGTCGAGCACGTTGAAGATGTGCGAGCACTTGAGCACGAAGCTGTGCGCGGGCACGGGAAGTCGCGCGTCGAGCATCCGCCGCGCCTCGACCGCGAACTCCTCGAAGAGGCGCTTGTTGGCCTCCACGTCCGCGTCGTCGAGGTAGTAGCGCGACATCTCGTACTCGGACTGGCCGAACGCCTCGCCGTAGGAGATGCCGGGGGCGTAAGCGATCTTCTTGAAGTGGTCGACGCCCTGCAGCGCCATCATGATCCGCTCGATGCCGTAGGTGATCTCCACCGACACCGGGTCGAGCGTCTGGCCACCGGCCTGCTGGAAGTACGTGAACTGGGTGATCTCCAGGCCGTCGAGCCAGACCTCCCAGCCCAGACCCCACGCTCCCAGAGCGGGGGATGCCCAGTTGTCCTCCACGAACCGCACGTCGTGCCCGCGGACGTCGATGCCGAGCGCCTCCAGGCTGCCCAGGTACAGCTCCTGCGAGTTGCCGGGGTCCGGCTTGAGGATCACCTGGAACTGGGTGTGCGTCTGCAGGCGGTTCGGGTTCTCGCCGTACCGGGCGTCGTCGGGCCGCACGCTGGGCTCGACGTAGGCCACCCGCCACGGCTCGGGGCCCAGCACGCGCAGCACGGTGGCGGGGTTCAGCGTCCCGGCTCCGACCTCGGTGTTGAACGGCTGCACCACGATGCAGCCCCGATCGGTCCAGTACTTGGTCAGCGCGAGCAGCGCGTCCTGCATCGTCAGCACGGCCACGAGTCTACGAACGTCTCAAAACAGCTGGTCAAGGGCCCATGACTACGTGGCATCTGCCACTGTGCCACCCTTTGCACAACCTGGGGGACATCCGCCGCGTCCTTCTGGGGTACCGGGATTGACCTGAGAGGAGAGGGTGTGGAGAACCGGCCGCCACGTTCGGGCGAACCGAGCGGGAACCCCAGGCGACCATCGGCGAACCCCCGCCCACCTGCGGCTCAGCCCCGCAGGCCCCAGGTCCCTCCGCGTTCGGAACCCCGCCGCGCGGAACCCCCGCGCCGCTCTGAACCGCCCCGCTCGGAGCCCCCTCGCCGGGCCGAGCCGCCCCGCCGTTCGGAGGCATCGCGGCGAGCCGAGCCCACGCCCAGGCGCACCCCCGACGAACGCCGCAGCATCGTCGACCGGCCCACCGTGAAGACCGCACCGGCTCCGCGCAAGCGTCCCAGTCGCCCTGCGTCACCACCGCCGCGCAGGCCCAGCGGCGCGCAGCGCGGCGCGTCGAACACCGGCAAGGTCGTCGTCAGCCTGCTGTCCGCGGTGATCCTGCTGGTCACCGGCATCGCGTGGAAGAACATCAAATCGCTGACCGACGGGCTCACGACGCAGGACGTGATCGGCGAGGGCGCCGGCGGCGAGAGGCCCACCGACGGTGCGATCGACATCATGCTGGTCGGCATGGACAGCCGCACGGACTCGAAGGGCAACCCGTTGCCCCAGGAGATCCTGAACGAGCTGCAGGCCGGTGGCAGCGACGACGGCGGCCTGAACACCGACACGTTGATCATGATGCACATCCCGAACGACGGCGGCAAGGCGTACGCGGTGTCGTTCCCGCGCGACTCCTACGTGAAGATCGCCGGCGACTTCGGCCGCCACAAGATCAACTCGGCGTACGGCTACGGCAAGTCGGCCGCGCTCGAGAAGAGCCAGGGCGAGAAGGACGCCGCCAAGCGGGAGATGGACTCCCGCCGCGAGGGCGCCAAGAACCTGATCGCCACGATCGAGGGCCTGACCGGCGCGACGATCGACCACTACGCCGAGGTCAACCTGGTCGGCTTCTACGACATCACCAAGGCGATCGGCGGCGTCGACGTCTGCCTGAACGCCCCGGTGAAGGACAAGTTCTCCGGCGCGAACTTCCCGGCGGGCCAGCAGACCATCGAGGGCCGCGACGCGCTCGCGTTCGTCCGGCAGCGCCACGGCCTGGTGATGGGCGACCTCGACCGCGTCGTGCGCCAGCAGGTCTTCATGGCGGGCCTGGCGAAGAAGATGCTGTCCGCGGGCGTCATGACCGACAGCAAGAAGCGCACCGACCTGATCCAGGCCGTGACGAAGTCGATCGTGCTCGACAAGGACTGGGACATCACCAAGTTCGCGCTGCAGATGAAGGACCTGTCCGGCGGGAACATGACGTTCCAGACCATCCCGACCGGCACTCCCGAGCTGCAGACCGAGGAGGACGGCGTCGCGATCGAGGTCGACGAGCGCGAGGTCAAGAAGTTCGTCGCGAACCTGGGCAAGGCACCCGCGTCCACCTCCTCACCCGCGGACCCGAAGTTCGACCCCGGCACGCTGACCGTGGACGTGCGCAACGCCTCCGGTGTGGGCGGACTGGCGGGCAGCGTCCTGAAGTCGCTCGTGGCGAAGGGGTTCGTGGAGGGTGAGGCGGCCAACGCCGAGTCCAACATGGCCAAGTCCGTCGTCCGGTACGGCAAGGGCGGCGAGACCGGTGCGGACGCCGTGCAGAAGGCGCTGGGCGGGATGAAGACCGAGCAGGACCCGAACCTGCCCGCCGGTCGCGTCCGCGTCTACGTGGGCTCGGACTACGCGGGTCCGGGGGCGCAGTCGATGGCTCCGAAGCCGCTGGTCGCGCTGGACGGGGCGCACCAGCAGCCGGCCACCCCCACAGCGCCGGCGCCCATCAGCGCCGATGGCGTGCGCTGCGTCAACTAGCAGGGCCTGCGCTGCACCAACTGATACCCAGAGTAGAGATCTATACTCCATTCGGGGGATTCTCTCGGTAAGTTGCGTAAGCGACGAAGCTTTCACGCCTTCCATCACCGTGAAACCCGCTCACGGGGTGGAGGACGACGGTGGAGATCGACACAGCGGCGTACCAGAGGGTGCTGGGCGATGAGCTCCGCACTCTGCGCAAGCAACGCGGCTGGACGCGCAAGGAGCTGAACAAGCGCCTGCAGACGGAGATCTCGCTGCAGACGCTGGCGACCTACGAGCTGGGCACCAGGCAGTGCTCGGTGGTGCGCCTGGTCGAGATCTGCCACGCGCTGGACATCCCGGCCCACGAGGTGATGGCCCGCGTGCACGAGCGCGTCTTCGGCGACACCCCGGACGGGCACCTCGCGCTGAACCTGGACGAGATCGTCGCGAACGACACCCCGAAGCTGGGGCCGTTGCGGCGGTGGGCGCAGGGGCGCCTGCTGCAGCTGCCGCCCGGCCACACCCGCGAGGTGCACCTCGACCTGCCCGCGCTCGAGTACATGGCCCAGTTGTGCCAGCTCAGCACTGTCGAGCTGATCAGGACCCTCAGGGGGCTGGGAAAAGCGCCCCGTTGACACCCTCGTCATGAACTGCCGTCCGGCGCGGGCGGCTTTGTACTCCAACACCGCCACGAATGTCGACCATCCGGCATCGTGCACAGATTTGGCCGAGCACGTGCGGGCGAGCCCGTACACCGCCAGGTCTTCCACCGCAATCGCTTGGTTTTCGCGGATCAGGGCAGTGGACAACTGGTGGTGGAAGTCGTGTCGCGCGTCGGCTACCCGCGCGTGCCAACGTGCGCCCTTCGGGCGGGCGTGCTCGCGCGACCGGCCGAAGGCCACGCAGAGCCCGCCGGTAGCATCGCCGGGGTGAACGATTCGCCCGCCCGCCTGCCCCTGCGGACCGCCGCCGCCGTGCGGCTGGGCAACATGAGCTCCAAGCTGTCGCAGAAGATGGGCCTCGGCGCCGGCGGCATGATCGGTGGCCGCATCGCGCTGAAGCTCGACCCGCAGGCGCTCGCCCACCTCACCGACGGCCGGCACGTCGCCGTCGTCACCGGCACCAACGGCAAGACGACGAGCACGATGATGCTGGCCCGCGCGACAGGTGCGCTCGGCGAGGTCGCGACGAACCACAGCGGCGCGAACATGCCCGACGGCCACGTCACGGCGCTGTCCAAGCAGCCGGACGCGCCGTACGCCGTGCTGGAGTGCGACGAGGGCTACTTCCCCGCCGTCGCCGGTGCGTCGTCGCCCGAGGTCGCCGTGCTGCTGAACCTGAGCCGCGACCAGCTGGACCGGGTCGGCGAGGTGCGCACGATCGAGCGCTCGCTGCGGGACGCGATCAACGCGCTGGAGAACTGCACGATCGTCGCGAACTGCGACGACGTCATGGTCACCAGTGCCGCCAAGGACGCGAAGACGGTCATCTGGGTCGCCACCGGAACGGGCTGGCACCAGGACTCGGCGAGCTGCCCCCGTTGCGGCGACCCGATCCGCTGGGAAGGCGAGCACTGGCACTGCACCGGGTGCGATCTCCAGCGCCCGAAGCCGGACTGGCTGACCGTCGACAACGCGCTCGTCACGCCGGAGGGCGTGAAGGTCGAGCTGGCGCTGCGGCTGCCCGGCAAGTTCAACCAGGCCAACGCGGTCATGGCCACGGCCGCCGCGCACACCATGGGTGTCCCGGTCGACGAGGCGGTGCGCCGGCTGCGCGGCGTGTCGAACGTGTCCGGCCGCTACCGGACGATCGAGCGCAACGGCCGCAAGGCGAGGCTGCTGCTGTCGAAGAACCCGGCCGGCTGGAGCGAGACGCTCACCGTGGTCAAGGAAGCCGACCACCCGGCCGTGCTCGTGATCAACGCGCAGGAGGCCGACGGCCGCGACCTGTCGTGGCTGTGGGACGTGCCGTTCGAGCGGCTGCAGGGGCGCACGGTCATCGCGTCCGGCGAGCGCGCGACCGACCTGGCCGTCCGGCTCACCTACGCCGAGGTCGAGCACTCGATCGTGCCCGACCCGCTGAAGGCCGTCGACGCGATGCCGCAGGGCGACGTCGAGGTCATCGCCAACTACACCGCGTTCCGCGACCTCAACGCCAGGGCGGCCGAGAATGAGTGAGTCCACAGTCCAGATCGCACTCGTTCTCCCCGACCTGCTCGGCACCTACGGCGACTTCGGCAACGCCGTCGTGCTCGAGAAGCGGATGAACTGGCGCGGTATCAAGGCCGAGATCGTGCCGGTCATGTTCGGCGAGCCGGTGCCGGACTCCTGCGACATCTACGTGGTCGGCGGCGGCGAGGACACCGCGCAGACGCTGGCCGTGAAGCACCTGCGCGAGCACCCCGGCCTGCAGCGCGCGGTCACGAAGAACGCGGTGGTGCTCGGCGTGTGCGCGGGCATCCAGATCTTCGGTGAGTCGTTCACCCGCGCGGACCAGATCACGCATCCCGGCATGGGCCTGATCGACTCCACGTCGCACGCGGGCGGCAGCCGCGCGATCGGCGAGGTGCTGGCGACGCCGGCGAACAACCTGTTCGAGGGCGTGCTGACCGGGTTCGAGAACCACCAGGGCCGCACGGTCCTCGGTCCGGCCGCCCAGCCGCTGGCGCACGTGAAGGTCGGCACGGGCAACGACGGCAGCGTCGAGGGCGCCGTGCAGGGGCGCATCGTGTGCACATACCTGCACGGCCCGGTCCTCCCCCGCAACCCGCAGCTGGCGGACCTGCTGATCGAGTGGGCGACGGGCGCGAAGCCCGCGCCGCTCGACCTGCCCGCGGTCACCCAGCTGCGGAACGAACGGCAGCGCGCCGCGAGCTGACGGAATAGTCCTGGGTGCGCACCTTCTTGGTGCGCATCCAATAACGCCAGGTGAAGCCGGGCCAGATGGTCCGGTTGATCCCCTGCGCGTCGAGGTACCAGCTCTTGCAGCCGCCCTGCGTCCACACGCCCTTGCTGAGCTTGCGGTGCAGCTCGGTGTTGAACCGCCGCTGCGCGTCCGGGCGCACGTCGATCTCCTCGGCCTGCAACGAGTTCATCAGCTCCAGGCACTGCGACACGTACCGGATCTGCGACTCGATCATGAAGACGACCGAGTTGTGGCCGAGCCCGGTGTTGGGGCCCAGCAGGAAGAACAGGTTCGGGAACCCGGCGACGGTGATCCCGAAGTACGTCTCGATGCCCTGCTCGCGCCACTTCTTCGCGAGGTCGACGCCGCCCTTGCCCTGGATGTCCAGGTAGTCGAACGAGTCGGCGACGTGGAACCCGGTGCCGTAGATGATGACGTCCACGTCGTGCTCGACGCCGTCTGCGTCCACGATGGACGACTCGCGGACCTCGCTGATGCCGGACGTCAGCAGGGACACGTTGGGCCGCTGCAGCGCCGGGTAGTAGTCGTCGGAGATGAGCACCCGCTTGCAGCCCATGGTGTAGTCGGGCTTCAGCACCTCGCGCAGCGCGGGATCGGGCACCTGCGTCTTCATGTGCTTGAGCGCGATGCCCTGCGCGAACTCCATGATCTTCGGGTTGACCGCGAACCCCAGCGCGCTCGACTCGCGCACCCAGTAGACGAAGTTCCGGTAGAGGCGCTGCGTGAACGGCAGTGCGCGGAACATCCGGTGCTCCCAGCCGCGGATCTCCCGGTCGGCCTTGGGCATGATCCACGGCGGCGTCCGCTGGAAGATCTTCAGCGAACCGACCTCGGGGGCGATCTCCGGCACGAACTGGATCGCGGACGCACCGGTGCCGACGACGGCGACCTTCTTGCCCGCCAACGAGTACGAGTGGTCCCACTCGGCGGAGTGGAACGTCTTGCCGTTGAAGTTCTCGATGCCCGGCAGTGACGGGATGTTGGGGATGTGCAGCGCGCCGACACCGGCCACCAAAGCGTGCGCGGTGTAGGTGTCGCCGTGCTCGGTGGTGACGTGCCAGCGCTTGGCCTCGTCGTCCCACTGCGCGCCGGACACCTTGCTGCCGAACCGGATGTGCGGCCGCAGGCCGTACTTCTTGGCCACCTCCCGCAGGTAGTCCCATATCTCCTGCTGGCCGGCGAACGTCCGCGACCAGCGCGGGTTCAGCTCGAACGAGAAGGAGTACATGTGCGACGGGACGTCGCAGGCGCAGCCGGGGTAGGAGTTGTCCCGCCAGGTGCCGCCGAGGTCGTCCGCCTTCTCCAGGACCACGAAGTCGTGCTCACCGCGCCGCTTGAGTTCGATCGCCATGCCGAGGCCCGAGAATCCGGAGCCGACGATGAGCACTTTGGTCTCACGGTGCATTGGCGCATCCTCCCGTCTCTACTGGCCGGTAGGTTACTCCAAGTAAGTTACGAGCGGTAGACTCCTTTTCGTGGAAGCGGAGACCGTCAAACGGCGGCGCATGCCCAAGGCCCAGCGCATGGAGCAGATGCTGTCCGTCGCGGAAGAGGTGTTCGCCGAGCGCGGGTACCTGGCGGCTTCGATGGACGAGATCGCGGAACGCGTCGGCGTCTCGAAGCCGATGCTCTACGAGTACTTCGGCTCGAAGGAAGGCCTGCTCATCGGCTGCGTCCACAAGGCGCGGACCGAGCTGCGGACGAGGACGGAGGCGGCGATCGCGAAGGCGTCGACGCCGGAGGAGTTCCTGCGGCTGGGCCTGCTGGCGTTCTTCGAGTTCATCGCCGAGCACACGAAGTCGTGGGCGCTGCTGCGGCACGAGGCGTCGATCACCGTGCCGTCCGCGCAGGAGGAGGTCGAAGGCATCCGGCAGCAGCAGACGGACCTGATCGCGTCCGTGCTGTCGGGGTTCGCGCCGGACATCGACGCGCTGGAGGCGGAGGCGTTCGCAGAGATCGTCGTCGGCGCCTGCGAACGGCTCGCGCTGTGGTGCGAGCGCAGGCCCTCGGTGGGACCCGCGCTCGCGACCGACTACGTCGTGAACCTCGTCTGGAACGGCGTGGCCGCCCGGATCAAGGCTTGACGATCACCTTGAGCGCGGTGCGCTCGTCCATCGCCTGGTAGCCCGCGGCGACGTCGTCCAGCGAGACCGTCTTGTCGAACACCGGGCTCGGGTCGATGCGGCCGGCGAGCACGTCCGCCAGCAGCTCGGGCAGGTACGCGCGAGCGGGCGCGACGCCGCCGCCGACGTTGATGTTGCGGCCGAACAGCTTGCCCAGCGGCAGGCCCGGCATCTCGTGCGGGACGCCCACGTAGCCGATGCGGCCACCGTCGCGGACGATGTCCATCGCGGTCGTCCACGACTGCTCGGTGCCGACGCACTCGAGCACGGACGTCGCGCCGAGCCCGCCGGTCAGCTCCTTGATCTGCTCGACAGCGGCCTCACCGCGCACCGAGACCTGGTCCGTCGCGCCGAACAGCTTGGCGACAGCGGCGCGGTCCTCGTGGCGGCCCATCGCGATGATCCGCTCCGCGCCGAGGCGCTTGGCGGCCAGCACGCCGCACAGGCCGACCGCGCCGTCACCGACGACCGCGACGGTCGAGCCGGGGCCCACGCCCGCGGAGACAGCCGCGTGGTGGCCGGTGCCCATGACGTCGCTCAGCGACAGGAACGCGGGCAGCAGCTTCGCCTCGGCGTCCGATGGCACCCGCACGAGCGTGCCGTCGGCGTGCGGCACGCGCACGGCCTCGCCCTGGCCGCCGTCCGAGCCCTTGGAGCCCCAGAAGCCGCCCTCGGGGCAGCTGGTCTGCAGACCGGCCGCGCAGTACGCGCACGTGCCGTCGCTCCACACGAACGGCGCGATGACCCGGTCGCCGACCTGCACGGAGCTGACGTCGCCGCCGACCTCCTCGACGATGCCGATGAACTCGTGCCCGATGCGCGCGCCGCCCTCGCGCTTGGCGACGCCGCGGTACGCCCAGAGGTCGCTGCCGCAGATGCACGCGAGCTCGACCCGCACGACGGCGTCGGTCGGCTGGCGGACGGCCGCGTCGGGCACCTCTTCCACTCGGATGTCATTTGCGCCGTGGATCGTGGTTGCCCGCACCGGGCCCCTCCTCGAAGTCAGTGGTCAGAAGAGTCCATGGTCCTCCTCGAGACCACGTCACGCCGAATCGAAACGGTGTGGACTTGCTCTCAGGACTTCCGGGAATGCCGTGGGGGGGAGCTTTCCCAGCGGTCAGCGCTGGGAAAGCTCCCCCATGGCGAACGACTACGCGCAGGTGATGCGGGGCGTGCCCCAGTCCGCGTGGTCGGAGTTGATGCCGTCACCGGCGTCGGTGACGACCAGGCGCAGGTTCTCCGCGTCGGCCAGCGAAGCCGTCAGCGTCTTCTGGGCATCGGTCCCGGTCAGCTTCCCGCTGTCCGCGACCTTGGCGTCGTCGGCGAAGACTTGGAACACCACGCTGCCCTTCCCGACCGCGACCTCGTCGTCGACACCCACCGCGACGGAGATCGTCGAGCACTTCTTGCCGAGGTAGAACTCGATGGTCGACGCGGCGTGCGCACCGAAGCCCTTCGCGTGCGTGACGCCGTTGATGGTCAGCGCCTTGCCGTCGAGCGCACCGCTGCCGCCGACGCTCTTGTCGATCTCCACCGGGCCCCAGCCGTTGGTGCTGGACGAGGCCTCGAACGCCGACAGGTCAGTGGTGCCCGCGGGCGGGGTCGGACGCGGGCCGCCGTCGGTCTTGGACACCCGGTAGATCACGGTCGCGAGCGTCGGGACCGAGGCGCTGATCGCGCCGGTGGTGGTGCGGTTGGACTTGGACCAGAGGTCCTTCAGGTTGTACGTCCCGGCACCGAAGCCGATCTCCGACAGCGAGGTGCTGATCGTCTGGGTCGAGCCGCTCTTGTTGAACAGCGCCACGGCCTTGTCGCCGTTGGCCAGCGGCTTCACGATCACGTCCACGCCGGTCTTGCCGGTGGTCTTGATCCGCTTGCCCTGCTTGCCGAGCTTGTCCTGGTCGATGTCGATGACGTCCTTGTTCTCCAGGATGGTGAAGGTGTCGGCGTTGACCTTGCGCAGGTCGGAGCCGATCAGCAGTGGGGCCGCCATGATCGACCACAGGGTGAAGTGGCTGCGGTACTGGGTCGCGGACATCTTGCCGTTGCCGACCTCGAGCATGTCGGGGTCGTTCCAGTGGCCCGGACCGGCGTACGAGTCCAGCACGACGTTCTTCTCGTAGATGTCCATCGTGCGCGGCCAGGTGTCGTTGATGTCACCGGTGGTGCGCCACAGGTGGCCGGTGTCCGACGCCCACTCCCACGGCTTGTTCTGGCCCCACTCGCACAGCGAGAACACGATGGGACGGCCGGTCTTCTTCAGCGCGTCGCGCATCTTGCGGTAGCGCTGCTTGGCGTCGACGCCGCCGTTGTTGCAGTTGTCGTACTTGAGGTAGTCGACGCCCCAGGAGGCGAACTGCTGCGCGTCGGACTCCTCGTGGTTGAGACCGCCGGGGAAACCGTTGTCCTTGTTGCAGGTCTTGGTGCCGGCCGAGGTGTAGATGCCGAACTTCAGGCCCTTGGAGTGCACGTAGTCCGCCACGGCCTTGATGCCGTTCGGGAACCGCGTCTTGTTCGGCACGAGCTTGCCGTTGGCGTCACGGGTCTTCTCGGCCCAGCAGTCGTCGATGTTGACGTACTCGTAGCCGGCGGCCTTGAGGCCCTTGTTGACGAAGATGTCCGCGATGCCCTTGACCATCGCCTCGTTGAACTCCGCCCGGCAGGCGGTGGTGTTCCAGTTGTTGAAGCCCATCGGCGGGGTGAGCGCCAGACCGTCGGGCAGTGCCTGCGCGGCCGGGGCCGCGGTCAGGGCGAGCACACCGGAGCTGACCAGGGTGGCCAGCGCGGTGGTCAGCGCGAGAACTTGCCTGCGCATCGGGGTTTTCCTTTCGGGGGTTTTCAAGCGACGGTTTTCAGCCGGGCAGACCCCAGGGCTTGCCCGGGGCGGTGATGGCGACGGGCTTGATGGTGAGGTCGGGGCGCTTCCCCTTCGGGTGCACGAGCACCTCGCGTCCCTTGGCCAGCTCGATCTCCAGCGTCCCGTCACCGCGGTCGCGGTACTTCACGGGTCGGCCGGACGGGGTGCGGACGGTGACCTCACCGGCGATGCCGTGCCGCAGCACGAGCGGCTCACCGGCGCGGCTGCGCACGAGGACGAAGTCGGTCTTGCCACCGGAACGGCGTGCGGTGACGTCGAAGGCGCCCTCCGCGGAGTGCCGGTCGAGCACGGCGTCCTTCCACGCGGACGGCACGGCCGGGAAGACGCGGATCACGCCGCCCCAGCTCTGCAGCAGGAAGTCGTGGATGGTCTGCGCACCGGACAGCGGCGTCTCGACCACCGGCCCGGCCTCGAGGTACATCGTGTTCTCCAGCACCGGGAACCGCTTGGTGGTGTCGAACATCTGGATGAAGTAGGCGTAGGCCTCGTCACCGCGGAACATGCGGGCGGCGATCGAGCCGGACCCCGAGTAGCTGTAACCGCGGTGCGCGGGCTCCAGCGACATCCAGTGCTTCAGCGACTTCTCGATGAGCGCCCGGTTCTCCGGCTGCTCCCAGTTGATCGTCATCAGCGGGAAGATCGCGAGCATGTGCGAGTAGTGCCGGTGCGACACGACGAACGGCACGCCCGCGCCGACCATCAGCCCGTTCTCGTTGACCGGGTACGGCACGAGGTTGTCGAGCACCTCCTGCCACTTCGGCGCCAGCGGGTCGTCGATCTTCAGCGTCTTCGCCGAGTCGATCAGCGTCTGGCAGCCCCAGCGGAGCAGCTGGAGGTCGTAGTTGCAGTCCGGCGCGTTGCCGTACTCCGGTGACGTCGTCTCGTCGAGGTGCAGCTTGCCGTCGCTGCCCTTGGTGAGGAAGTGCAGGTAGTAGTTGATCGCCCTGCGCAGCAACGGGAACACGACGTCGGACAGGATCTTCTTGTCCATCGTGTGCCGGTACGACAGCCACACGTTGTGCAGCGCCCAGGTGAGGTTGCCGAGCTCCTTCGTGCCGCCGCCGGGGCTGGGCACGGCGAGATAGCCCGCGTTGCTGGTGAACCGGTCGGTGCTGCGGTTCACGCCGGCCGAGTCGTGCTGGTACTCGGGCCGGACGTTGCGGACCAGCTGCTCCTGGTTCGCCTTGAGCGTCGTGGTGATCGCGTCGAGCTCCAGGTGGCCGGAACCGTGCAGCACCCAGTACTGCAGCTGCATGTTCAGGTTCCACCAGGCGGCGGCCCACGGCGTGCTCTCCAGCCACGGGCCGGTCGTCGCCATGACGGGGCTGCCCGCGCGCGAACCGGCCGCCACCTTGTACAGCTGGATCCAGTAGAAGCTCTGCAGCCGCTGGTCGGGGATCGACAGGAAGCTCTTGGGGTAGAAGTCGTTCCACCACATGCGGTGCGTGCGCTCCAGCATCCGGTCACCCAGTGCGGCTGCCGAACGGACCAGCTTCAAGGCTTCCGTCTCAGCGGTCGCCTCGGGGAACGTGTGCGCGACGCCGAGGAGCAGCTCCTGGGTGCGGCGGCGCTTCGTGAGCCGGTACGCGGTCGCGGTCTGCCCGCCGACCAGCAACGACTGCAGCGCCAGCTGTTCCTTGCCGTCCGTCTTCGTCGTCGGGTCCGGGTTGAACACGTACCCCTCGGGCAGCGGGTTGAAGGCCGCGCGCGGTGGAATGGCCTTCGAAGGGGTGAACACGAGCGCCGGATCCTCATCACCCGATCCGGTCACGGACAACACCAAGACCGAACGCGAGGTGTGGACGTAAGCCCGGAACTCGATCACGCCCTTGTCGGTGACGACCTTGCCGCGCAGCTCCGCGTTCCACAGGTCGAGCCGCCAGTCGACGCCGGTGACGGTGCCGGTCGCGGTGAGCACGAGGTTGCCGACCGGCAGGCGGCACAGGCCGAACTGGGTGCCGTTGACCTGCCGGTGGTCCTGCGAGTGCGCGTGCTGCACGGTGAACCGGACGGTGTTGCCCTCGGCGTAGACGACGCTGCCGAGCTTGCCGTCGCCGAGGAACGGCGCCTGCCCGTAGCCCGTCGGACCCTTCTTCCAGATCAGGTCCTGCTGTCCGATGAACTCGCGCCAGTCGCGCTCGGACATGCCGTCGCAGCCGAAGACCTCCGAGGACACACTCTCGTTTCGTGCCGCCGCGGTGGCGGGCGTGAGGAGCCCCGCCGTGACCGCGACCGTGGTGCCTCCGATGAAAGCCCTTCTGTCCACGACCATTTCTCCCGCTCCTCACCGCGCACGCTGACAACAGCGGTCCAGGTGCGCGGCGGTGCAGCCTGGTCCAGACAACCGGAAAGGTAGGAGTTCTACGTCACATCGCGCAAGAGCCAACTACAAGAAACATGAAGCAACATCGGGCTGTCGGCGAGGTTTGTCCTTGCCCGCGACCGGGGACGCCTAGGATGTCCGCCCTAAGGGCGGGAAAGCGCGTGCTGTGCCCGTTCGCGAGGAGGTGGCATGGCCGTGACGACAGCGGCGTACAGCGGCGACAACAGATCCGCGCAACGCGGACGGCCGCGGGACGCCAGCAGGGACGACGCCTTACGTCAGGCGGCGCTCGAAGTGATGGCGGAGGTGGGGTACCGCGCACTGACGATGGACGCCGTCGCCGCACGGGCGCGCGCGGGCAAGGCGACCATCTACCGGCGCTGGGAGTCCAAGCTAGACCTGGTGATCGATACCTGCACGCAGCTCGCGTCGCAGAACCTCGCCACGCCGGACACCGGCACGCTGGACGGTGACCTGCGCGAGTTCCTGTCCTCGTTCGCCGCGTTCCTGTCCGGGCCGATCGGCAAGGCCGCTCAGGCGCTCGTCGGCGAACTGCCGCACGAACCCGAGCTGGCCGCCGCGTTCCGCGAGACGTTCCTGATCTCCCAGCGCAACGTGCTGCGCGGCATCATCGACCGCGCGGGCGACCGCGGCGAGCTGCGTCCGGACGCACCGCGCGGGATGGCGGTCGAGCTGGCGGGTGCCGCACTCACCTACCGCCTCATGCTGACGGGTGATCCGCTCGACGAGACGTTCGTCAACAAGATCGTCGATCAGGTGCTGGTTCCGCTGATCAAGTCGTGAAAGGTGGGGGTCCGTTCGCGACCCCCACTTTCAGCGGAAGAGTTTGCGCAGGAGCGCGAAACCGACCACCGCACCGACGGCGATCAGCGTGTACTTGACCTTGGGCTCGTTCAGCGTGGCCAGGATGCCGGCCTTGCCGGTGTCGACCAGCTTCTGCGGGTTGGCCCGCTCGCCCAGCGAGTCGAGGGTGGCGGCCAGCGCGTCGCGCGCCTGCTCGATCTCGCGCTGAATGATGTCAGGATCGCGGGCCACATGTCCTCCTAGCTGCGGTGTACGGAACACCGTAGTGGACAGACCTATAGGCTTGCGCGCGCCGGGGTCATAGCCCAATTGGCAGAGGCACTGGATTTAGGTTCCAGCCAGTAGGGGTTCGAGTCCCCTTGACCCCACCACTCGGAAACGAACGCAACGTGGCCCGCCGCGGGGGCTGGACCCGCGGCGGGCCACGTGGGCCCCGCTCACCGGTGACGGGTACCCGGACCTGTGACGTCCGCAGGGACAACGCTAGGCCGACAGGTGATCATGCGTTAGTCGCGAAAACCCGCACCCGTAACACGAGACGGCCAGTTACAGGTGTTGCGCCGCCCAGGCCGCGATCTGAGTTCGCGATCTCAGTTCGAGCTTCTGCCGGACGCGCTGCAGGTGAGCCTCGACCGTGCGCTCGGAAATGCGCAGCGTGGACCCGATGCGCTGGTTCGTGTGACCGGCCGCGACGAGCGACACGACCTGGCGTTCGCGGTCGCTGAGCACCTGCTCGGGTTCCTCGTCGAGCACGTAGTCGACGACCTGCTCCTGCGTCATCTCCCGGCCGGACGCCAGCACGTCCTCGGCCTCGGACGTGGACAGCGCGGCACGGCACGCGGTGATCGTCGCGTGCAGCTCCTCCTGCCACTGGGCGTCCTGCTTCGCCTGCCCGACGGTGCGCACGCGCGACGCCGCGCCGACGAGCCGCAACGCGCGCCGCGGATCACCGCGCCGCAGCGCCACCATCGCCAGGCCCTCGATGACGTGGGAGAACCAGAAACTGCCCACCGAGCACGTCCGGACGGACTCCTGGAACCGGGCCAGCGCCTCGTCCAGGTCGTCGCGGCGCAGCGCGCGGATGCCGACGGTGTGCAGGAAGATCGCGAGCCGCGGCGGCGGCGCCAGCCTGCGGTACACGGGCAGGACGTCGTCGATCAGCTCGTCGGCGAACTCGGTGTCGCCGCTCTGCAGCGCCACCCAGGCGAGATTGTGCTCGACGATCGCGATGTCGAGCGGTTCGCCGACCGGCGCGAGCAGCGCGATGGCCTCCTCGTAGTACTTCCGCGCGGCGTCGAGCCGTTCGGCGCGGGTGTGCTCGCCCGCGAGGCCGTTGAGCGCGCGGGCCAGCGCGATCGGCGAGTCGAGGCCGCGGGCGAGCTCGACGGCCTGCTCGGCGAACCGGAAGCCCGCCGAGTCGTTGAGGTCGGTGCCCGCCAGGAACGCCAGGTGGCACAACGCGATGCAGCGGTCCTCCGGCGTGGCGTCGGACGAGCGGACGGCGTTGTCCAGCAGCCTGCGGCCTTCTGAGACGTAGCCCTGGTCGCGCCACGTGACGGCGAGCAGCGTCGCCAGCGGCAGCTCGCGCTGGTCGTGCCGCGACGTGCTCCAGTCGACGGCGAGCTGCAGCGCGCCGGAGTCGCCCGCGAGCGGTTCGAGCAGCTCGGACGGGCTGAACATGGCCAGCGAGAACCGCCGCCACACGACCATGAACCAGGTGACGACGCCTTCGCAGGTGGCGCCGTGCTCGCCGGACTCGACGAGCTTCTCCTTGCCGTACAGGCGAACGGACTCGAGCTGGTCGAACCGGGCGACGCCGCTCGGCGACGTCGTCGCGACCAGCAGCGACTTGGCGACGAGCACGGACAGCAGACCGAGCACCCGGTCCGGCGGCAGCGCCTCGTCCGCGCACGCGGCGACCGCGATGTCGACGCTGAAGCCGCCGGAGAACAGCGACAGCCTGCGGAACACGCGCTGCTCGTCGCCGTCGAGCGTGTCGTAGCTCCACTCGATCGCGGCGCGCAGGCTCTGATGTCGTTCGGCCGCGGTGCGGTTGCCGCGGTTGAGCAGCGCCAACCGGTCGTCCAGCCGGGCCAGCACCTCGGCGACCGGCAGGACCGTCACGAGCCGCGCGGCCAGCTCGATCGCGAGCGGCAGCCCGTCGAGCCGGGCGCACACGCTCGACATGATCTCCTGGTCGGCGAGGTCGAACGTGAGGCCGAGGTTGTTGGCCCGCGCGCGGTCGGAGAACAGTTCGACGGCGCTCGCGATCGGCAGCGGGTGCACCTGGTAGACGACCTCGCCGGGCACCCGCAGCGCTTCCCTGCTGGTCGCGAGCACGCGCAGGCCGGGACAACCGAGCAGCAGCGCCTCGACGAGGTGCGCGCACTGGGCGACCAGGTGCTCGCAGTTGTCCAGCACCAGCAGCAGCGATCGTTCGGCGAGCGCGGTGAGCAGCGTCCGCACGACGGGTTCGCGGGCGACCTCGGCGATGCCCAGCGCGGTGGCGACGGACTGCACCACGAACTCGCCCTGGGAGACCGACCCGAGCTCCACCCACACGGCGTCCGGCGCGAACTCCTTGGCGAGCCTGGTCTTCCCGACGCCTGCCGGTCCGACGAGCGTCAGCATCCGGCACGCACCGGCCAGGCGGTGCAGGTAGTGGAGCTCGTCCGCACGGCCGATGAAGCTGTCCAGCGACGTCGAAAGCTCGATCTCGCGAGAGGCGCGCTCCCGGTAAGCCCGCTGACGGCACGCGTTCGAGCAGTACCTCGCGTGCCTTCGCCTGCTGGAGGAAGTCGCGGCTCCGCAGGTCTCACAGGTACCCGCCAGCTCGCTCACCACACGCATCGTAATCAAGCGACTACATGGCGGAAAGGGCTTTCCGGCACACGCGGGTCACATCGCTGCCCCCACCCGATCTCTGCATGCCGAATGGGACGCAAGGGCGTAGACCGGACGAGCTTTGTTGCGTATACATCGGATCTATCGCCGCCGCGATGTGACGTTGGAGGACTCGACGATGCTGTCTTCAGCCGCGCGGCGGTGCGCGGTCGGGCTACTGGCGCTGACTCTGTCAGCCGCGGTGGCACCGCAGGCCGTCGCGGACAGATCCGGTGCGGCGTGGCCGAAAGCCGAGGTCCGGGTGGACAACGGCGTGGTGACACTCGGGGTGAGCCGCGAGGGCCGGACGGTGCTGGAACCCGGACCGCTCGGCGTGGTCACCGAACGCGCCGACCTGTCGAAGGACCTGAAGCTGGTGCGGCGGACGTCGCGGCAGGTGTTCGAGCAGTACACGGCGACGACCGGCAAGGAGCGGCGCCGCACGGTCCAGCACCGCGAGGACCGCTACGTCCTCCAGGGCGCGGCGCGGCTGGACGTGGTGGTGCGGACGTCCGCGGACGGCGTCGCCTACCGCTACGAGCTGCCCCAGAACACCGGTGCCGTGCTGAGCGAGACCTCGGCGTTCGTGTTCCACACGGCGGCGACCGCGTGGCTGGCGAAGTACCGGCGCGACTACGAGAACCCGTTCGTGCAGACCACGGCCGGTGCGACCGAGACGGCCGAGTACCTGCACCCGGCGTTGTTCGAGGTGGCGGGCTCGTACGCGCTGCTCACCGAGTCCGATGTGGACGGACGCCACTCGGGTGCGCGACTCGTGCACACGGCGGGCTCCGGCGCGTTCCAGGTGAAGTACTGGGACGAGAAGGTGCTGGTCGACGGGCCGTGGACCTCGCAGTGGCGCACCGCGATCATCGGCGACCTGGCGACCGTGTCGGCGTCGACGCTGGTAGACGACCTGGCGGCGCCGTCGCGGGTGCGCGACACGTCGTGGATCAAGCCGGGCAAGGTGTTCTGGAGCTGGCTCGCGGGCGGCCGCGAGGCGGGGCAGAGCCTGGCGCTGCAGAAGGAGTACGTGGACTACGCGGCGGCGCACGGCTGGCCGTACGCGCTGGTCGACGCGGGGTGGTACTTCGACCCGAACTGGGACTACGACCCGGCGTGGGAGAAGACGAGCTGGATCCCCGACCTCGTCGCGTATGCCAAGGCGCGCGGCGTGAAGATCCACCTCTGGGTGCACTACGACGAGCTGGACACCGCGGCGGAACGGGCCACGCGGCTCGCGTTGTTCGAGTCGTGGGGCATCTCCGGCCTGAAGATCGACTTCATGGACTCCGACGGCCAGGACCGGTACCGCTGGTACGACCAGATCCTGCCGGAGACCGCCCAGCACCACCTGATGGTCAACTTCCACGGCTCGACGATCCCGCACGGCCTGCAGCGGACGTGGCCGCACGTGATGACCATGGAGGCGGTGCACGGCGGCGAGAAGTCGAGCGGGCTGACCGGCCAGCACCTGACGGCGTTGCCGTTCACCCGCAACGTGGTCGGCTCGATGGACTACACGCCGATGGCGTGGCACCGGCCGAGCCGCACGTCGTCCGACGCGCACGAGCTGGGGCTCGCGGTCGTCTACGAGTCGGCGCTGGCGAACTTCGCGGGCAAGCCGGCCGACTACGCGGCGCGGCCGCTCGCGGAGCGGTTCCTCGACCAGGTGCCGACGACGTGGGACGAGACCCGGTTGCTGAGCGGCCGTCCCGCCGACCACGCGGTGTTCGCGCGGCGCAGCGGTGACCGCTGGTTCCTCGGCGGCGGCTACGCGGGCGCGGCGCGAACCGTGCAGGTGCCGCTGTCGCTGCCGTCCGGCCGCTGGCTGGTGGAGATCGTCCGCGACGGGCCAGCCGGGCTGGTGCGCGAGCAGCGGACCGTGCGGTCGGGCGACGCGCTGACCTTGGACGTCAAGGACAACGGCGGTTTCGCGGCGATCGCGTGCCGGGCCGGTGCGCGCACGTGCGACGAGCCGGTGCGCCGGGTGCCCGCCACGACGGTGACCGCGTCCGCTCGCGGCTTCGAGGTGACCGGCACGTTCAAGGCGGACGAGGCGGTGTCCCGCGTGTCGTTCGCGCCGCGCGTGCCCGCTGGGTGGTCGCTGTCCGGAGCACCGGTGACCGCGCCACGACTGGTGGCCGGCGCGTCGATCTCCGGCAAGTGGACCGTCACGCCGCCCGCCTCACCGTCCTCGTTCGGCTACTTCGACGTGCCCGTCGTGGCGTCGTTCAACGGCGGCGTCGAGGACGAGAAGACGGCGCGCGTGCACCTGGTCAAACCGCTCGAGGCCGGCTGGTCGTACGTGAGCGACAAGCCGTTCCTGACCGCGGTCGGCGGTGACGGACCGGTCGAGCGCGACCTGTCGAACGGT
This sequence comes from Lentzea tibetensis, assembly GCF_007845675.1. Taxonomy (GTDB): domain Bacteria; phylum Actinomycetota; class Actinomycetes; order Mycobacteriales; family Pseudonocardiaceae; genus Lentzea; species Lentzea tibetensis. Next base: position 317,729 of record NZ_VOBR01000005.1, read on the forward strand.
GGTGCGGCGGCCGGTGACGGGCGTGGCATCGCGGTGCGCCGGGCGACGTTCGGCAAGGGCATCGGGACGCACGCGTCGTCCGAGGTGACCGTGGCGCTGGACGCGCGGTGCACGTCGTTCGCGGCGTCGGTGGGCGTCGACGACGAGGCCGGGCTGGACGTGGCGCGGCAGCGGGTCGGCGGCACCGTGTCGTTCCAGGTGCTCGGCGACGGCGTGGTGCTGGCGGACACCGGTGTGCTCGGCGTGCGGACGCCGGTGCGCGATCTCGCGGTGGACGTGTCCGGCGTGAAGGTGCTGACCCTGCGGGTCGGCGACGGCGGTGACGGCACGCAGAACGACCACGCCTCGTGGGGCGACGTCAGGGTGCGTTGTTCGCCCAGCGGAGCAACGGCAGCATCGAGCTGACGAGGTCGCGGCCTCGTTCGGTGAGGGCGTACTCGACGCCGGGAGGCACGGTCGGGAAGACCGTCCGCTCGACGTAGCCCTCGTCCTCGAGGCCGCGCACCGTGTAGGTGAGCATCCGCTGGGAGATCCCGGTGATCTCCCGGCGGAGCTCGTTGTACCGGTGCGGCCGCTGGTGCAGCAGGCACACGACGACCATGCTCCAGCGGTCGCCGATGCGGCGCAGCACCGGCGTCACGGGGTGGTCTTCGGGCGGGAACACGAATGTGCCTCCTTACGCGGGCGCGCTCGTGGTTCCAGGATGCCTGACATGGGGAAGAAGACGATCGTGATCGCGGGCGGCACCGACGGCATGGGGCGGGCCGTCGCGCTCGACCGGATGGCGCGCGGCGACGACGTCGTCGTGATCGGCAGTTCCGCGGAGAAGGGTGCCGCGCACCCGTGGAGGTTCGTCCAGGCGGACCTCAGCTCGGTCGCCGAGGTGCGGCGGGTGGTCCGCGACATCGGCGACGAGTTCCCGTCGGTCAACGCGTTGCTGCTGACGGCGAACCGGATCGAACGGCACCGGCGCGAGACGCCGGAGGGCCTGGAAGCGACGTTCGCGCTCTACTACCTGAGCCGATACCTGCTGGCGCACGGGCTACCGGTCACCGACGTGATCATCTCGGTGTCCGCGCCCGGCATGCGGGTGGGCCGGATCCACTGGGACGACCTGCGGCTGACCCGCCGCTGGAGCCGGGTCCGCGCGCAGCTCCAGGCTGGCAGGGCCAACGACCTGCTCGGGGTCGCGTTCGCCGAGGAGACCGGTGGCCGGGTGCCGTTCGTGATCTACAACCCGCGCTTCACCGCCACCGACGGCGTGCTGCGCGCAGGCGGGCTGGTGCGGCTGCTGGCCCGCGTGGCGGCCAGCCCGGTGGTCGAGGTGGTCGCGCCGCTGGTCGAGTGGATCGACGATCCGCCCGCTGTGCCGTTCGCCGCGTTCGACCGGAACAAGCCGGTCGACATCGGGCTGCGCACGTTCGACCCCGCCGACGCGCGGCGGCTCAGCGAGGTGTCGAAGCGGTTGAGTACAGGTCCAGGAACAGCTCCATCGCCTCGTTGACCGCTTCGAGGTCGTCGGTGGCCACGAGGTCGAGCAGCAGCCCGCGCGAGACGGCGAGGGCCAGCCGTGCGCTGGCCCTCGCGCGCTGCGGCGTCATCCCCTGGCTGAGACCGAGTGCGACGAGCGCGGGCAGCCAGTCGTCGACGATGCCGTCCAGCAGTCCCGTCTCCCCCAGCCTGCCCTGCGCGGCCTGCCCGTAGAGCTCGAAGAACAACCGCTCCAGCGGCCGCAGCTCCGGCGAGGTGAGCCGCTTCCAGAACAGCCGCCCCATCTCCTCGGGCGGGCAGTCGGCGAGGTCCGCGAGCGCGGCCTTCTGCCGGGCCTCGACCTCGCGGACGACGTCGACGAGCAGCTGCTCCTTGGAACCGAAGTGGTAGATCAGCATCCGGTGGCTCGTGCCGACGGCCGCCGCGATCCCGCGCAGCGTGACGTCGCCCGACCCGCCGGACGCCAGGTGGCCGACCACTGCATCGAGCAACCGTTGCTTCTGCATGTACCAGATGGTACATGTACCACATGGTACAGAGAGTGGACGTCACGGTGCGCTCGGCCGCCGCGCCGAGCGAGGTGTACGCGTACGTGCGCGACGGCGCCACCTGGCCGTCGTGGACGTCGCTCGAGTCGTTCGAGCTGGAGAAGGGACCCGAGGACGTCGGTGGCGTCCGCGTGTTCCGGCGCAAGAACGTCGTGAGCCGCGAGGAGATCGTCGAGCTCGTGCCGGACAAGCGACTCAGCTACGTGTTGCTGTCCGGGTTGCCGCTCAAGGGGTACCGCGGGTTCGTCGACCTCGAACCGGACGGCGGCGGCACGCGGATCCACTGGTACTCGTCGTTCGAGCCGAAGGTGCCTGGCACCGGGTGGCTCTACCGGATCGCGCTCCAGAAGATCATCCAGTCGTTCGCGACGGGCCTGGCCGCTGTCGCGGAAGGTGCGGCGTAGTACCCGATTGTGGGCTTGGCAGCGGATCCAACGGCTGCGAATGATGATTCCCCGTGAGTTCGATTGGGATCGTCGGAGCGGGTCAGGCCGGCATCGTGCTGGGCGCGGGTCTGCTGCGCGACGGGTTCGACGTGACGGTCTACTCGGACCGGACACCCGACGACTACCTGCACGACCGGGGCCGCCCGACGGCCTGCCTGTGGGGCGACCAGGTCGTCGCGGAACGCGAGCTCGGGCTCGACTTCTGGGACGACACGGCGCCCGCGATCACCAGCATCCACCTGGACCTGTGCCTGCCGGACCCGATGATCGCGTTCTCGATCAGCGCCGGACTGCGGGCACCCGCGCTCGCGGTGGACCAGCGGCTGAAGTTCGCGCACGGCATGCGCGCGCTGGCCGAGCGCGGCGCGCGGATCGTCGTCGACCACATCTCGGCGCAGAAGCTGGAGAAGGTGGCCGCGGAGCACGACCTGGTGGTCGTGACGGCCGGGCACCGCTCGCTCGGCGACCTGTTCCCGCGTGATGACGCGCGCAGCGTGCACACCGAGCCGCGGCGTTCCCTGTTCATGATGAACGTCGCGGACTACGACCTGTCCGCGCGGAGCGAGCACGCGGACCTCGCGTTCTCGTTCATGCCCGGCGTGGTGGAGCTGTTCTGGGTCCCGTTCCTGGACAAGGACCGCGGCGTCACGCGCAGCATCGTCGTCGAGGCGGTGCCGGGCGGTCCCGCCGACCGGTTCAGCGACGTGAAGACCGCCGACGAGGGCCTGGACGTGTTGCGGGGCCTGGTGCGCGACCTGCTGCCGTGGGAGTCGGACTTCCTCGCACCAGCGCGGCCGACGTCACCGGTGACGTGGCTGAACGGCTCGGTCGTGCCGATCGTGCGGCAACCCGTTGACACGTTGCCGTCCGGCAGGCACGTGCTCGGACTCGGTGACGCCGTCGTGCTCAACGACCCGCTCGCCGGCCAGGGCGCGAACAACGCGACCCGCATGGCGACGTTCTTCACGTCGCGGATCACCGCGCGCGGCAAGGACTTCACAGCCGAGTGGCTGGCCGCGCAGTTCGACGACTTCTGGGACTACGGCAGGCACGTCAACGACTTCTCGAACGTGCTGCTGGAGCCGCTGGAGCCGTTCCAGCAGGAGCTGCTGCTCGCCGCGTCGCGCAACCAGGAGATCGCGGGGTGCGTGTTCGAGGGGTTCAACGACCCGGCCAGCTTCACGCCCTGGTTCACCGACCGCACGCGGGCGCGCGGGTTCCTCGCCGACCACGGCGTTGGACGGTCTTCGGTGCTGCGCTACAAGCTCGACGTCGCGTGGAAGGTGTTACGCCACAAGGTGTTCGGTTAGCTGCTTGACCGCGGCCCTGCCCGCCCGGTTCGCGCCGACCGTGCTCGCGGACGGCCCGTAGCCGACGAGGTGGACGCGCGGGTCGACGACGACGCGCGTGCCGTCCACGACGATCCCGCCGCCGGGTGCGCGCAGGTGCAGCGGCGCGAGGTGGTCGAGGTCGTGCCGGAAGCCGGTGGCCCAGAGGATCACGTCCGCGTCGAACGTCTCGTCTCCCCAGACGACGCCGGTCGGCGTGATGCGGTCGAACATCGGCCTGCGGTCGAGCACTCCGGCGCGGATGCCTTCCCGGACCTCGGGCGTGAGCGCGAGCCCGGTGACGCTGACGACGCTGGTGGGCGGACGTCCCGCGCGCACGGCCTCGTCGACCATCGCGACGACCGCGCGGCCGTACTCGTGCGTGAACGGGCCCTCTCGCCACACCGGCGGCTTGCGCGTGACCCACCGCGTCTCCGCGGCGTGCTGCGCGATCTCCAGCAGCTGCTGGACGGCCGACGCGCCGCCACCGACCACGACGACCCGCTTGCCCGCGAACTCCTCGGGTCCGCGGTAGTCGGCGGTGTGCAGCTGGCGGCCGCGGAACGTCTCCTGGCCGGGGTAGTGCGGCCAGAACGGCCTGCGCCACGTGCCGGTCGCGTTGATCAGGCCCTTGGCGAGCCACGTGCCGCTGTCCGTGGTGATCCGCAGCCGCTCGCCTTCGTCGGTGACCGTGCGGACCTGAACGGGCCGCACGACCGGCAGGCCGAACTCCCGCTCGTAGCGGGCGAAGTAGGCGGGGATGACGTCGCTGGCGCGCGCGTCGTCGTCGGGCGGCTCGAACTCCATGCCGGGCAGGTCGTAGATGCCGTGGACGGTCTTCATCCGCAGCGTGTCCCACCGGTGCCGCCACGCGCCGCCGGGCCCGTGCTCGGCGTCCAGCACCACGTGGTCGACGTCGTGCCTGCGCAGGAAGTACGAGCTGGACAGGCCAGCCTGCCCCGCTCCGATCACGACGACGTCCGTCATGATGACTGCAACCTGTCACTGTCGTGATTTCTGCCCGAATGTGAGCGAGAAGTCAGCGGCGGTCGGTAACTTTCCACCCGTGAAGGTCTTCCGCACTCTGGCCACGGTCGCGACCGTGGCATCCGTGGCCATGCTCACCTCAACCATGCCCGCGGGCGCCGACCCGCGCGCCGAGATCGCGCCGGACGCCACCGCGGCGTTCGCCGTGTTCGACCGCACGACGGGCCGCACGACGCTGGCCTACAACGAGCACAAGCAGATCCGCTCGGCGTCGATCGTCAAGATCCTCATCGCACTGGACTACCTGGAGACGCGCGGCCCGTCCGCGGAGATCCCGGAGGCCGACCTCAAGCGGCTGGTGCCGATGCTGCGCTCCAGCGACGACAACGCCGCCTCCGAGCTGTGGGTGCAGGAGGGCTGGGAGAAGATCGTCGAGCGGATGGTCGTCAAGCTCGGCCTCGAGGACACCGCACCGCCCGTCAACGTCGGCTTCTGGGGTTACACGGCGCTGAGCGCGTCGGACGTCGTCAAGATCTACCGGTACGTGCTGGAGCAGGCGCACCCGAAGTTCCGCGACTTCATCATGGGCAACCTGCACGAGGCGACCAAGTGCGCCACGGACGGGTTCGACCAGTCCTTCGGCATCCCCAGCGCGGTGCCCGGTGAGGTGGCGTTCAAGCAGGGGTGGTCGCGCTTCGGCGACACGCCGCCCCGTCCGTGCGTCGAGCCGCAGAAGCCGCGGACCGACCTCGGTGCCGCCGAGGACGGGCCCGTGACGCGGTCCGGTGCCGCTGCCGACATCGACCTGACCAGGCCCGCCATGCACACCAGCGGGACCTACGGGAAGAAGGACCGCAAGATCATGGTCGTGCTCACGCTGGAGCCCGAGGGCACCACGTGGGACGTCTCGACCGAGCGGATCACGAAGCTCACGCGCGCCGTCTACCTGGCCGACCGCCACGCCGACTGACAACTCGCCACTCGCCATGAGGGGAGCTTTCACAGCGGTCAACGCTGGGAAAGCTCCCCTCATGGCACAGGTCACAGAAATACGAACGGCAGGTTCGATGTTGCTCGTACTATGAGCCGACTTCGTGACATCCCGCTGTCCGTTCTAGACCTGGCCCCGATCACCTCGGGGTCGGACGCGACGACGGCCCTGCGCAACACGCGCGAACTGGCCCAGCACGCGGAGACCTTGGGCTACACGAGGTACTGGGTCGCCGAGCACCACAACATGCCGGGCATCGCGAGCTCGGCCCCCGCGGTCCTGATCGGCCACATCGCGGACGCCACGAAGACGATCAGGGTCGGCTCGGGCGGCGTGATGCTCCCCAACCACCCGTCGCTCGTGGTGGCGGAGCAGTTCGGGATGCTCGAAGCACTGCACCCCGGCCGCATCGACCTGGGCATCGGCCGCGCACCCGGTACGGACCAGCGCACCGCCAAGGCACTGCGCCGCTCGGAGGCGGGCCTGTCGGCGGAGGACTTCCCGCAGCAGCTGACCGAGCTGATGCAGTACTTCAACGGCACCGCGGAGATCGCGGCCGTCCCCGCGACCGGCATGAAGCCCCCGCTGTGGCTGCTGGGCTCGAGCGGCTACAGCGCGCAGGCGGCCGGCGTGCTCGGCCTGCCGTTCGCGTTCGCCCACCACTTCAGCGCGCAGAACACGCTGCCCGCGCTGGCCCTGTACCGGAAGCACTTCCGTCCGTCCGAGGTGCTGAGCGAGCCGTACGCCATGGTCTGCGCGTCGGTCGTCGTCGCGGACACCGACGAGCACGCCCGCTGGATCGCCGGTCCGGGCGCGCTGTCGTTCGTGCGGTTGCGCCAGGGTCGTCCCGGTCCGCTGTCGAGCCCGGAGGAGGCCGCGGAGTACCCGTACACCGAGATCGACCGCCTGGTGATCGAAGACCGGATGACCACCCAGGTGATCGGATCCCCCGAGACGGTCTCCGCTCAGCTGGACCGACTGCTGGAGGACACGGCCGCCGACGAGCTGATGGTCACGACCATCGTCCACGGGCACTCGGACCGCCTCCGTTCCTTCGAATTGCTCAGCGGTCTGGCCGAACGGACGCCGCAGCTGGGCCGTTCAGCCGTACGTACGTGAGTCGGCCACGCGGGAGCTTCACGTTTCGCACGTATGGCGTTGCTCTGAACGGGTGATAAACGGCTCCGCTTGTAGCGCGGGGCACACCCTGCGCGATGATCGGTGTGAGCGCGCACGCCCCCCGACGCGCTCCCTAACTTCTCAACACGGCCGCCGCCGCGGTCGGCGTGGGTGCCGCCACCACCGTGTGGCGCCGCCCACGCCGACATGGCCCGCCCATCACGAGACGGCCACGGCCCGGCACCCATTCGGCTCCAAGGGCCGGTTTTCGTCCCCAGTTCACGCTCCGCACCGTCATCGTTGACGGGGAGTCGTGACGCCCGCCGCCGGGGCGGGAAGGGGGAGTTCGTGAAGTTCGCCGTGAAGGCCGCGGGCCTGTGCCTGCTGTTGGCCGTGGCGGGATGTGCGGGCCCCAGTGTTGCGGTAGCCCCCGATGAGAACCCAGCTGTTCTGCAGCGCGCTGAGCCGCGCGGTGGTTTCGCCGACTTCGGCACCCAGCGCGTGTGGGCCAGCGGCCTCTCCATCACCGTGGGACCACCCCAGTCGCTCAAGCCGAGTGAAACCGCTTTCCCGCAGGCGGCCAGGACCGCTGTGTTCACGGTGACCGTGTTCAACGGCTCGAAGGTGACGTTCCGCCCCTCCCAGCTGTCCGTGCGGGCGCTGGCGGGCGGTCAGCCGACTCCTGAGCTCACCGACTCCGTGCAGGGCCTCAACGGCCTCGCCGCGGCCGTGCGAGAGCTCCAGCCGGGGCAGGACACCAAGCTGACGCTGGCGTTCGCCGTCCCCGAGAACCCGGTCGACCTGCGGCTGACCGTCCTACCTGGTGGACCGGGACAGGACACCGCGACCGACTTCGAGGGCCAGGCGTAAGTTCTAGCGCCATGAGTGATCGCCTCTCACCCGGTGACCAGGCGCCGGCCTTCACGCTGTCCGACAGCGAGGGCAAGCCGGTGTCGCTGTCGGACTTCCTGGGCAAGTCCGTGGTCGTGTACTTCTACCCGGCGGCATCGACGCCCGGCTGCACCAAGCAAGCGTGCGACTTCAGGGACAACCTGTCCGTGCTCGGCGAATCCGGCTTCGAGGTGCTCGGCATCTCCCCGGACAAGCCCGAGAAGCTGGCGAAGTTCGCGGCCGAGGAGGAGCTCAACTTCCCGCTGCTGTCCGACCCGTCGCGCGAGGTGCTGACGGCGTGGGGCGCGTTCGGCGAGAAGCAGAACTACGGCCGCACGGTCCAGGGCGTCATCCGTTCCACGTTCCTCGTCGGCCCCGACGGCAAGATCGTCAAGGCCATGTACAACGTCCGCGCCACGGGTCACGTCGCCAAGCTGCTGCGCGAACTTCCTGCGTGATTCCCCAGGTTGTCGCCGCAGGTCTTGCGGCGGCAACCCTTTCCCCCAGTACTCTCGTCCGCGGGCGGAAGACCCTCTCAAGCAGGGACTCTTCATGCTCAAGTGGATTCTTCTCTCCATCGCCGTCGGCGCGGAGGTCTTCGCGACCCTGTGTCTCAAGGCGTCGAACGGTTTCACCAAGCCGCTGCCGATACTCGGCGTCGCGCTGGGTTTCGCCGTCGCCCTCTACCTCGAGTCGGTGGTGATCCGCCTCGGCCTGCCCGTCGCGATCACCTACGCGATCTGGGCGGGCGCGGGCATCGCGCTCGTGGCGGTGGTGAGCCGTGACCCGCTCAACCTGGCGATGGTGTCCGGAATCGTCCTGATCACCGCGGGCGTCTGGGTGGTTTCCGTCGCACAGGCCAACGCCTGACCGATAACGTCGCGCGGGTGGGGTTGGAGATCGCTGCCGGCAAGATCGGTCAGGCCGTCGCGCAACAGGCTGCTCGAGCCTGGCTGGCCAAGCGCCGCAAGGACCGCGACCGCACCGCCTCGCTGGCCGAGCTGGCGGCCGAGGAACTGGCGAAACCCCACCAGCGCGCGAGGCTGGAGCACCTGGTCGAAGGCATCGGCCACCAGGTCACCGAACAGCTGGAGCCCGTGCTCGAACGCTGCGGCTCGTTGCCGGACAACGAGATCGAGGCCGCGCTGACCGCCGTGCTCGACGCGCTGCGGGAGATCGACCTCTCCGACGACGCGCTGCTCGCCGACGACGCCGACCCCGAGGTGCTGGCGCGCCGGATCCGCAGGCAGATCCCCGCCGAGAACGGGCCTGCCGTCCGCCTGTACGACCTGGCGCTCGACCAGGCGTGCCGGTACCTCGTGCAGGTCGTCCGCCAGCTGCCGTCGTTCCAGCCGCGGGCGCTGGCCGAGGTGCTGAGCCGCGCATCGGCCCAGACCGCGCAGCTCGACGAGATCCTGGCACGTCTCCCCCGCACGAGCCTGCACGCGCCGCAGGGCACCAGCACCGACGACGAGTTCCGCGACGAGTACCTGCGCTACCTCGCCGCGTCGCTGGACCGCCTCGAACTGCTCGGCCTCAGCATGAAGAACCGTCCGAAGCTCGCGCTGAGCGTCGCCTACCTGAGCCTCACGGTGTCCGGCACAGGCCGCGGGAACCGCGACTGGTTCGGCTCCCCCGACGACCGCGCCCACAGCGGTGTGCGCATCGAGTCCGCGCTGCGGCACCGGACGCTGGTGCGCGGCGAGGCGGGCTCGGGCAAGACGACCCTGCTCGACTGGGTCGCCGTCACGGCCGCGCGGGCCGGGTTCACCGGCGACCTCAGCGAGTGGAACGATCGCGTCCCCTTCCCGATCCGCCTGCGCCGCTACGCCGACGCACCGCTGCCCGCGCCCGAGCAGTTCCTCGACCACGCCGCGCCGTGGCTGGCCGGCCTGATGCCGCAGGGCTGGGCGCACCGCTGCCTCCGGTCCGGCCGCGCGCTCGTGCTCGTCGACGGCGTGGACGAGGTCCCGCCCGGCAAGCGCCACGTCGTCCGCGACTGGCTGCGCGAGCTGTGCCTCGCCTTCCCGGACGCACGCGTCGTCGTGACGTCACGCCCCGCCGCGGCGGACCAGGAGTGGTTGGGGGAACAGGGATTCGCGTCCGTCCTCTTGGAACAGATGGGCCCGACGGACGTCAAGGTCTTCATCGAGCGCTGGCACGAAGCGGCCCGAGGCGCGGCCTCGCTGCCGTGCCCGGTGGACGCGCTGCCCGAAGCACAGCGCAAGTTGCTCAGCCAGCTCGACAGCCGCGAACACCTGCGCGCACTGGCCGCGAACCCGTTGCTGTGCGCCATGTTGTGCGCGCTGAACCTCGGCCGCACGTCCGAACTCCCGCGCAACCGGATGGAGCTGTACCAAGCCGCGCTCACCATGCTGCTGGACCTGCGCGACGCGGAGCGCGAGATCGCCGGACTCCTCACCACCACCGAGAAGACCGTGCTGCTGCGCGACCTCGCGTGGCGCCTCACGCTCGGCGGCCGCAGTCAGCTCCCCACGCTCAAGGTCCGCGAGCACGTCGCGCGCAAGGTCGGCTCGATGCCGAACGTCGACGCGGACCCGGACGCGATCGTCACCCACCTGCTCGAACGCAGTGGTGTCGTGCGCGAGCCCGTCCCCGGCCAGGTGGACTTCGTGCACCGCACGTTCCAGGAGTACCTGGCCGGGCAGGAAGCCATGCAGGACGGCCAGGTCGAGACGCTCGCCGGTCACGCGCACCAGGACTCGTGGTCCGAGACGATCGTCCTCGCCTGCGGGCACGGCCAGCGCGCCCAGGTCAGCGAGCTGCTCACGGAGGTGCTGGACCGCGCCGACCGCGAACCCACCCGCGCCCGGCGGCTGCGTCTCCTCGCCGCCGCCTGCCTGGAAACCATCACGGACATCGACGCCGGTGTGCACGACCGCGTCGACGAGGTGATCAGGACCAGGCTGGTTCCTCCCCGCAGCAAGAAGGAAACCCGTTCCCTGGTGACGATCGGGCACCGGGTGCTGCGCTACCTGCCGGCCTGCCTCGACGAACTGTCCGAGGCGGCCGCGGTCGCGACCGTCCGCACCGCCGCGCTGACGGCGACCCCCGAGGCGCTGACCAAGCTGGCCGGGTACGCGAACGACCCGAGGTCGGAGGTGCAGCGGGAGCTCGCCGAGGGATGGCTCCACTTCGATCCGCAGCGCTACGCCGAGGAAGTCCTCGCCGACGCACCACTGCAGCGCGGGGCGATCATGGTGAAGGCGCGGCGCCTCTTTCCGCACCTGCCCGTCCTGCAACACCTCGCCGCGGTCAAGGTGGCGGTGTCACGCGAGGACACACCGGACACCCTGAGCTTCCTCGACGACGTGCCGAGCCTGGTGCAGGTGTCGCTGTCGCTCAGAGGCGAAGTCGACCTCTCACCGCTCGGCGCCCATCCGCGACTCAGCGTCGTGGCGCTGTTCGGCGCGCGGGAGTTCACGGGTCTCGACACGATCACCGGCCTGCGCGAGCTGCGCACCGCCAACATCCACCAGGACAAAGCACTCGCCGACATCGAGTTCCTGCGCGGGACCAGGTTGGAGCACGTCTCGCTCAGCGCGGTCGAGCCGGGAGCCGACGTCAGCCCGTTCGACGGTCTGCCCCTCGACTACCTCGGGCTGCACGACTGGCCGCCCTACGACGACCTCAGCCTGCTGGCGCTGCTGCCCCGGCTCACCGACCTCGCGTTGCTCGGCTCGACCGCCTCGAGCGCGGTGCTGGGACTGGAGAGGTACGCCCCGAAGCTGGTGACGTTGCGCCTGCTCGGGCCGGTCGCCGAAGGGCTGTCCGTGGCACGCGTGCTGCCGAACCTCCGGTTGCTCGTCCTCTGGGGGAAGGGCATGACCCTCGACCTGAGGCCGCTCGAGGGTCTGCCACTGCGCATCCGGTTGGACCGGAGCGACCGGCACGTCGGGCTGGACCGGGTGACGGTCGACCGCTGGATCTAGGCGAGCTTGCCCAGGTGGGGCAGGAGGAGCCGCAAAGCCCTGCCGCGGTGCGACAGCGAGTCCTTCTGCTCCGCCGTCATCTCGGCCGAGGTGACGTCGTAGCCCTCCGGCTGGAAGATCGGGTCGTACCCGAACCCGTTCGCCCCGGACCGCTCGCGCCGAATCGTCCCCGGCCACTCGCCCCGCACGACGACCTCGTCGCCACCGGGCACGACCAGGGCCACGACGGACACGAACGCGCCGCCACGCCGCTCATCAGGCACGTCGCCGAGCTGCCCGAGAACGAGGTCGATGTTGGCCTCGTCGTCGCCGTGCTTCCCGCACCACCGCGCGGACAGGACGCCGGGCATCCCGTTCAGCGCGTCGATCGAGATGCCGGAGTCGTCGGCAACCGACGGCAGGCCGGTGGCCGCGGCCGCGTCGCGCGCCTTCGCGAGAGCGTTCCCCTCGAAGTCGGGGGCGGTCTCGGGCGCCTCTGGGAACGCGGGCACGTCGTCCAGCGACAGCACCTCGATACCGGACAGGCCCTCCGCGGCCACGATGCGCTGCAGTTCCCGCAACTTCTTGGCGTTGCGGGAGGCCAGCAGGATCCGGGTCACTTCTTCGACGCCTTCGGCTCGGGCAGCACGCCGGGGTACGGCGCCGACAGTGCCTCGGCCTGGATGCGGTTCAGCTCCGCGCACCCGGCGAGCGCCAGGTCGAGCAGCTTGTCCAGAGTGGAGCGCGCGAACGTGGCGCCCTCGCCGGTGCCCTGGACCTCGATCAGCGTCCCCAGGTCGGTCGCGACGACGTTCATGTCGACGTCCGCGCGCGAGTCCTCCTCGTAGGGCAGGTCGAGCCGGACGCGGCCGTCGACCAGTCCGACGGACACCGCCGACACCGCGCACGACAACGGCTGCGGGTCGGCCAGCCTGCCCGCGGCGCCGAGCCACGTGACGGCGTCGGCCAGCGCGACGTACGCGCCGGTGATGGCCGCGGTGCGGGTGCCGCCGTCGGCCTGGATGACGTCGCAGTCGATCACGATGGTGTTCTCGCCGAGCGCGGCGAGGTCGATGCACGCGCGCAGAGATCGCCCGATCAGGCGACTGATCTCGTGCGTGCGGCCGCCTACGCGGCCCTTGACCGACTCGCGGTCGGAGCGGGTGTGCGTCGCCGACGGGAGCATCGCGTACTCCGCGGTCACCCAGCCGAGGCCTGATCCGGAGCGCCAGCGCGGCACCCCTTCGGTGACACTCGCGGCGCACAGCACCTTGGTGTTCCCGAACTCGACCAGCACGGACCCCGCAGGCCACTGCTGATACCCACGCGTGATCCGGATGTCACGCAACACGTCATCGTTTCTGCCGTCGGTCCTCGCCACGCGCCCTACCCTAATGAACCCTTACCGGGCCATCGGCGTAGGGAGAGACATGTTCCAGACGGTCTTCGGTCTTCCGGCACATCCGCTGCTCGTGCACGCCGTCGTTGTGCTCCTGCCCCTCGCCTCGGTCAGCTCCATCGCGCTCGCGGTCGTTCCGCGCTGGCGCCAGCGCTACGCCTGGCCCGTCCTGTTCGTCACGCTGGGCGGCGTCGGCGCCGCTGTCGTCGCCAAAATCGCAGGTGAGGACTTCCAGGAGAAGCTCAAGCAGAACGGTGTCGACAACGAGCTGATCCAGAAGCACGCCGAGCTCGGCACGACCCTGCAGCTGTGGGCGCTCAGCTTCGGCGTCGCGGTCATCGCGCTGGTGGTCGCCGGGCGACTCGCCGACCGCGAGCGCAGCGCCGACGGCCCCGGCGTCACGAAGACGTGGCGGCGCATCTCGGTCGTCGTGGCGGTGCTCGTCGTCGGGCTGGCGGTGATGACGACCGTGGAGACGGTCCGCACCGGTCACTCCGGTTCGGAGGCCGTCTGGAAGGGCATCGGCAGCTGAAGCGGCGCGTCGGCGCCCTGCTTCAGGGTGCGGGTGACCGTGCACAGCTGCTCGACGGCCCTGCGGATCACCGCGAGCCGCTCTTCGTCCACACCGGACGCGTCGAAGTCGAGCACGACGGGGACGGCGTCCAGCTGGTGCGCGCCCGGCGGCCGGACGTCCGACGCGCGCGCGACGATCGGCCCGTCGGTGGTGCGGGTGATCAGCGTTTCTGCGGTCACGGCGGCGCATCCGGCCGCCGCGGCGAGCAGCAGCTCGACCGGGCTGAACGAGCCGGGCTGGTCCTTGCGTCCCACCCGGACCGACGCCCCGCGGTCGTTGGTCGCGACGAACTCGTGCTGTCCTACGCGGCGAACCTCAACTTCCATGCTTCGAAACTAGCTTGCGGACGTACTCGATCTCGCCGCACCGCTGGTCCAGCCTGCGGTTGCGCGCCTCCCAGAACGCCTTGCCCAGCTCGTCCTTGCGTTCGGCGGGCACCTCGGAGCGCGCGTCGTTGAGGATCGTCCGCTCCTCCTCGTCGAGGTGGTGGTTGGTCGCCTTGACGAGCTCCTCCAGCTTGGCCTCCCACTCCTCCGACGAGGTGTCGGCGACCTCCATCAGCGCGAGCAGCTTCTCGTTGCCCTCGTGATGCTCTTCCGCGCCGTGGTCGACCTCTTCGTTCTCCACCGCGGAGTACCGCTTGAGCGCCGGGTAGACCTCGGCCTCCTCGGCTTCGGCGTGTGCGACGAGCACGGCCGCGAGCTCGCCGAGCACCGTGGCGCGGTTCGAGGTCCGGTCCCGCAGCTCGCGGAACATCTCCTCGAAGCGGCGGTGGTCGGCCAGGATCAGTTCAACGACATCAGCCATGCCCGAGTGGTACCCGGCATCAGCCGATTTCGAACACGTCACCCTCGCGCACCAGCTCCGACGGCCCGTCGAACGCCTCGCGGGCCTCGGCGAACACGGCGTCGCGGTCCGTCCACGGCGGCACGTGCGTCACGAGGAGCCGCCCGGCTCCCGAGCGGGTCGCGAGCTCGCCCGCCTCGCGCCCGGACAGGTGCAGGTCCGGCACCCGGCCGTCGGCGTGCGTCCAGCTGGCCTCGCACAGCAGCACGTCCGCGCCGCGCGCGATGGCGTCGAGACCGGCGCACGGCCCGCTGTCGCCGGTGTACGCGAGCGACACACCGCCGGCCGAGATGCGGAAACCATAGGCCTCGCAAGGATGTGCGACGAGCGCGGACGTGACCTCGAACGGTCCGATGTGGACCGTCTCGTCGGCGAGCGCGCGGAAGTCGAAGACGTCGCAGAAGTCGAGCTCGTCGCGTTCGGCCGCGTTCGGCGCGTAGGCGGCGACGAACCGCGACGGCGCCTCGGCGGGCGCGTACACGGGGAGCCGGTCCCGCGGCGGCACCGGGTGGTACTTGCGCACGACGTACAGCGCGGTCACGTCGATGCAGTGGTCCGGGTGCAGGTGCGACAGCAGCAGCGCGTCCATCGTGAACGGGCCGTGGAGTTGTTGGTAGCGCGCGAAAACCCCGTTGCCGAAGTCCACGACGAGCCGGAACCCCTCGGCCTCGACGAGGTAGCCGGACGCGGCGGCGCCCGGTCCGGGCACGCTGCCGGAGCAGCCCAGGACGGTGAGCTTCAAGTCAGCCCCAGTACTCGAAGGACGGCAGGAATCGGTTGGCCATCTTGGCGAACGGCTCGAACTCACCCGTGCACGTGATGTGGTGCTCGGCCGGGCCTTCGCTGAACTCGTCGCGGTCGGTCAGGACGCGCACGACGTCCTTGACCGTCTCCTCGGCGCTCGACACGAGCGTCACCTGGTCGCCCATGACGATCTGCAGCACGCCGGTGAGCAACGGGTAGTGCGTGCAGCCGAGCACGACCGTGTCCACATCGGCGCGCTGCAACGGTTCCAGGTACGCCTGCGCGAGCCCGAGCACCTGGCGTCCGGTGGTGATGCCGCGCTCGACGAAGTCCGCGAACCGCGGGCACGCGGCGGCGGTCACCTGGATGTCGCGGGCGGCCTGGAACGCGTCCTGGTACGCGCCCGAGTTGATCGTGCCGACCGTCCCGATCACGCCGACGCGCCCGGAGCGCGTGGTGGCGACGGCCCGGCGCACGGCGGGCAGGATCACCTCGATCACCGGGACGTCGTAGCGCTCCCGCGCGTCGCGCAGACATGCGGCGGACGCGGTGTTGCAGGCGATGACCAGCATCTTCACGCCGTCGTCGACGAGCTGGTCGCACAGTTCGAGCGCGTGTTTGCGAGCCTGCGCGATGGGCAGCGGCCCGTACGGCCCGTTCGCGGTGTCACCGACGTAGCGGATCGACTCGGCCGGTAGCTGGTCGATGATCGCGCGCGCGACCGTCAGACCTCCCACGCCGGAGTCGATGATGCCGATTGTCACTTCGTGAGATTACCCGCGCGGTTGTCCCTCGCGACGCCCCATGCAGCCAAGATCCCGCCGATGGCGCCGAACAGATGGCCCTCCCACGAGACGCCGGGCTGGCCGGGCAGCACGCCCCACAGCGCGTACCCGTAGATCGCGAACACGACGGCCGAGATGAGGATCTGCAGCGCGCTCCGCGCGAAGATCCCGCGCACCAGCAGGAAGGCCAGGTACCCGAACACGAGCCCGGACGCGCCGATGTGGCTGGCCTCGCGGGCGAACACCCAGACGCCCAGCGCGCTGGACAGCCAGATGACGACGGTGACCTGGAAGAACTGCTTGATCCCGCCGGAGCTGGACAGGAAACCGAGCACCAGCAACGGACCCGCGTTGCCGATGAGGTGTCCCCAGTCGCCGTGGATCAGCGGATACCAGATGACGTTGTCCCACTCGCTGAAGTCGCGCGGGAGAACGCCGTCGTCCTCGAGCGACCCGCCGGTGAGGGTGTCGATCGTCTCGACGACGAACAGCAGCCCGACGAACCCGAGCACGACGAGTGCGGACAGCACCGGGTGCGGCGGAATGACGCGCTTGGAGACGTCTCTGCGAACGGCGATGGGGTCCACAGTCCCAGCGTACGTCCACCTAAGCTGTGCCGGTGGAGATCGAAGTAGCGGTGCGCACCCCGGCGGTCCTCGGCGAGGGCCCCACGTGGGACCACGGCAGCTCGACGTTGCTCTGGGTGGACATCCTGTCCAGCGAGGTGCACCGCTACGCCCCGGCGCGCGACGACGACGCGGTGCTCACCGTGCCGCAACACGTCGGCGCCGCGAAACCGCGCACGATGGGCGGCATCGTGGCGAACCTGCGCGACGGCATCGCGCTGATCGACCGCGACGGCACCCGCCGGTGGCTCGTCTACTGGGCTCGCGAGGGCGTCCGCGGCAACGACGCGGGCATCGACCCGTCGGGCAGGCTGTGGGCCGGGACGATGCGCTACGACCAGGCGGCCGACGAGGGCTGGCTCGCGCGCGTGTCCGGCGACGGGTCCGCCAAGGTGATGGTGGAGAAGGTCAACACGTCCAACGGCGTCGGCTGGTCACCCGACGGACGGCTCATGTACTACATCGACACGCCCACCCGCCGGATCGACGTGTTCGACTTCGACGACGCGTCCGGTGACGTGTCCAACCGGCGCACGCTGTGCATGGTCGGCGGGACCGACGGGTGGCCCGACGGGCTGTGCGTCGACGCTTCCGGGTGCGTGTGGGTCGCGCTGTGGGGCGGGCACGCGGTGCGGCGGTACACGCCTTCCGGCGAGCTGGACCGGGAGATCCGGTTGCCGGTCGACCAGCCGAGCGCCTGCTGCTTCGGCGGCGACGACTTCGCCGACCTGTACGTGACTTCCGCGCGGGTCGGGTTGTCCGAGGACGCCTTGGCGGCGCGACCGCTGTCCGGGTCGGTGCTCGTGCTGCCCGGTGTCGGCTCGGGAGTTCCGTCGGCGGCCTTCGCCGGCTGAAGTGGCTCGTGAAAGCCACCTCCGCCACCTGACCTCAGCTCACGCCCAGAGGTGTCCGTCCAGCCGCTCGGCGGCCTCGTCGAGCGTCCCCGCGTAAGCACCGGTGGACAGGTACTTCCACCCCGCGTCAGCGACGACGAACACGATGTCGGCGACCTTCCCGGCCACCTCGGCCTTCTGCGCCACCGCGAGAGCGGCGTGCAGGATGGCTCCGGTGGAGATGCCGGCGAAGATGCCCTCGGTCTCCAGCAGCTGGCGGGTGCGGCGCAGCGCGTCGTACGACCCGACCGAGTAGCGGCCGGTGAGCACGGACTCGTCGTAGAGCTCGGGCACGAACCCCTCGTCGAGGTTGCGCAGGCCGTAGACGAGCTCGCCGTACCGGGGCTCGGCCGCGATGATCTGCACATCGGGCTTCTCCCCGCGCAGGTACCGGCCGACCCCGACCAGGGTGCCGGTGGTGCCGAGACCGGCGACGAAGTGCGTGATCGTCGGCAGGTCGCGCAGGATCTCGGGGCCGGTGCCGCGGAAGTGCGCCTCGGCGTTCGCCGGGTTGCCGTACTGGTAGAGCATCACCCAGTCGGGGTTCTGCTTGGCCAGGTCCTTGGCCGCGGCCACGGCCTGGTTGGAGCCGCCCGCCGCCGGGGAGAACACGATGCGGGCGCCGTAGGCCTGGAGCAGCTGCTTGCGCTCGGTCGACGTGTTCTCCGGCATCACGCAGACGAGGCCGTAGCCCTTGAGCTTGGCGGCCATGGCCAGCGAGATGCCGGTGTTGCCCGAGGTCGGCTCGAGGATCGTCGCGCCGGGGCGCAGCACGCCGTCGCGCTCCGCCGCCTCGATCATGGCCAGCGCGGGCCGGTCCTTGATCGAGCCGGTCGGGTTGCGGTCCTCGAGCTTCGCCCAGATCCGGACCCGCTCGGACGGCGACAGGCGCGGCAACCCGACCAGCGGGGTGCCGCCCAGCGCGTCCAGCAGGGAGTCGTAACGGGCCACGAGGATCAGCCGCCGGCGACGGCCGGGAGGATGGTGACGTTGTCGCCGTCCTTCACGGCGGCCTCGAGACCACCGGCGAAGCGGACGTCCTCGTCGTTGACGTAGACGTTGACGAACCGGTGCAGCACGCCTTCCTTGACCAGGCGAGCCTTCAGGCCGCCGTGGTTGGTCTCGAGGCTCTCGATGACCTCGGCGAGCGTGCTGCCCTCGGCGGCGACGGACTTCTCCCCGCCGGTGTGCGTGCGCAGGATCGTGGGGATCGAGACGGTGACGGCCATTGCTGGAAACCTCCGGGAACAGGCGTGACAACTGCGGTGAGCTCAGGGCTCGATGATCTTGACCGGCTCCTCGGTCACGACTCCGTCGACAATGCGGTACGAGCGCACCTCGTGCTCGACGGGGTCCCTGGTGGAGACCAGCACGTAGTGCGCGTCCGGCTCGCCCGCGAAGGAGACGTCGGTGCGGGACGGGTAGGCCTCGGTCGCCGTGTGCGAGTGGTAGACGACCACCGGCACCTCGTCGTTGGCGTCCATCTCGCGCCACACCTTGAGCTGCTCGGCGGCGTCGAAGCGGTAGAACGTGGGCGACCGCTCGGCGTTGTCCATGGGGATGAACCGCTCGGGCGAGTCCGTTCCGGCCGGGCCGGCGATGACACCGCACGCCTCGTCGGGATGGTCACGGCGAGCGTGGGCCACCATCGCGTCCACCAGGTCACGGCGAATCACCAGCACGAGCCCATCCTACGGGCTGGCAAGAGCTGTCCCGCTCTGTGAGAACCCGCACGCACCAGCTTGTTTCAGCATTGACTTATATAAGTCCTCACTACTACTCTCGCCTGCGTGCACGCCTTCGACGTACTGGGAGACCCGGTCCGCCGGCGCATCCTGGAGCTGCTGGCGAGCGGCGAACGGGCGGCCGGCGACGTCGGGCACGACGTGCAGCGGGAGTTCGGCATCAGCCAGCCCGCGGTGTCGCAACACCTCAAGGTGCTGCGCGAGCACGGGTTCGTGCAGGTGCGGCCGGAGGGCACGCGCCGCCTCTACGCGGTGGCACCCGAGCCGCTCCAGCAGGTCGACCTCTGGCTGGACCACTTCCGGCGCTTCTGGGAGCCGCACCTGGACGCACTGGCCACCGAACTGGCGCGCGGCAAGCGCGAACGCAGGCTCAAGGAGGACGAGGCGTGACCGAACGCGAGCTGCACGACCACGAGTCCGGGCTGAAGAAGCTCGTCATCCGCCGCCACTACAAGGCCACGCCGGACGACGTGTGGGACGCCATCACCGACCCGGACCGCCTGGTCCGCTGGTTCCTGCCGATCACCGGCGACCTCCGGGTCGGCGGCCGCTACCAGCTCGAAGGCAACGCGAGCGGCGAGATCGTCCGCTGCGACCGGCCCACCGAGATCGGCCTGACCTGGGAGATGGGCGGCGGCAGCACGGACGTCATCGTGCGCCTCGCCCCCGACGGCGACGAGGCCACCGTCCTCACCCTCGAGCACTCCCCCGTCGCAGCAGACCTCATCCCCAACGCCTCGCCGCGGATGTGGGGCCTCGGCGCCGGCTGGGAGATGGGCCTGCGCGCTCTCGGCAAGCTCCTCAACGGCGAGCTCCCCGATGGCAACGCCAAAGACTGGATCGCCACCGCCAGCCAGGAGGACCTCATGGCCGCGGGCGTGGAGGCGATCCGGATCAGTGACGTGTGGACCGAGGTGATCGGGAAGTGACGTACGCCGGCGGCTGACTACCAGCCCTGCTCCTTCATCACCGGACCGCCGAACTCGTCGTCCGACACCTCAGGGCGACGAGGACGCGCAGGCGGCGCGGCAACGGGCGGCGGAGCGGCCACCTCGGGCAGCAGCACCGGCGCCTCCCGCACCACACCCTCGTTCTGCAACGGCGTGTAGACGTCGCGCACCGCGGCCCGTGCGACAGCGGCGGCCTGCTGCGCCACCTGCACCACGACGGCCGCCAGTTGACGCGGGTTCTGCTGCAGCGCACCGGGCGCGAGCACCAGGTCGGTCAGCATCCCGCCCGCGTCGACGGACACCCGCACAGCACCGTCCGAAGAGGACGCGGAACCGGTGGCCGCCACCGCCTGTCCCCTAGCCGCGGCAAGGGTTTCGTTGCGCCGGTGCACGCGGGAGTAGACGTGCGCGGCCTGATCGGTCAGCTGGGCCGCCCGCGCGTTGATCAGCTCGGCGTTCAGGTGGTCGGGAGAACTCATGCAGGCCCCTGTTCCTCATACCTGTCACCGAAAACGCCATCGTCGTAGGGACCGTCCTCGTGCCGCTTCGGTTCCGGCACGAGGTCCTTCTTGTCGGTCGGCCGCCTGTGCTTGCCCTGCGCCTCGTCGGTCATGCCGAACGAGCCGGGGTCGAACGACGGCGCCGTGATGATCACCGGACGATCCGGGCGCACCTCGGCGAGCTTCGAGCCGGACACGAACGTCGACAGCGTCGACAGCGCGTTCTCGATCTTCGCGCGCTCGACGTCGATCCCGTGGATCACGTTGACGCTCGACTTGGCCATCGACAGGCACACCGTGAACTCGCTGTCACCGTCGATGGTCTCGTTCGCGACGCCCGCGGCACCGCTGACCAGGCTGCTGAACACCGCGACCGCGACGCCGGCTCCCGCACCGCCGGTGGCGACCGTGCCGACCACGCCCGCGATGGCGCCGACCACGGCCAGTGCGATCTTCCAGCCGTCCGCACCCGCGTTGTCGATGGCCTTCAGCGTCTGGTCGATGAGGTTCAGCGCGTCGTTGCGCATGCTCAGCACCAGCGCCTGGTAGCTGCGCACGATCAGCAGCAGCGAGTCGATGCACTCGACCAGGACGTTGACCGCGTCCTCGAGCTTCAGCAGGTAGTTGCGGAAGTCGTCGGCCGCCGCACCGGTCCAGCCGTTCATGTCGAGCTGCGCACCGCCGAGGTGCTCGCGCAGGTCCTTGCCGAGCACGTACTTCGCCTCGGTGAGCTCGTCGACCATCACCTGCACGCGGTCCGGGTCGCCGCACTTCATGCACTCGAAGTACCGGCGCAGCCACTGCTCGGGCTCCGGGAAACGACCGCCCAGCGGGTCTTCCTCGCGGTACACACCGATGATGTGGCTCGCCTGGGCGTCCATGTTGCGGCACCACTCTTCGTAGGTGCTCATGCCTGACCGTCCGCCTGCCGGTAGCGGTGCGCGATCTCGCCGATCGCCCTGGCCGCGAGCTCGAGGTTCTCGACGTTGTCCCGCAGCACCCGCTGCATGAAGTCCGCCGTCGGATCCCACTCCCGCTTGACACCCTCGTACAGGTGTTCCTGCGAGCCCACCGCGACGAACGCGCCGTACGACTCGTCGACGGTCCGGTTGAGGTGCCCGAGCACCTGCGACAAGCATCGGCTCATGCCGGGCAGTCGGTTCTTCGCCAGGCTGTCCAGGTTGTCCAGCTGGACTGAGAACTGGTCCCCCATGATTCCCTCCTTCGGTCCGCGAGCCACCGTATCGGCGGCCGACGGTCACCGCAGGAGGTCGCGGAAAGCCTTCACACCAGCAACGGAGGTGGCCGCGAGGACACCCGAAACGATCGATTCCGCGAACACGTCCGCCGCCGCTGTGCACAATGCGTCGAGCGCGAACGGCCTGGGCTCGGCCAGTGGGACCGCTCCCGTCGCCAGCGCGAACACCGTGTCACCGTCGAACATGGAGTGCGCGGGACGCACCGCGCGGGCGAGCCCGTCGTGCGCGGCCATCGCGAGCCGCCTGCACTCCGCTTTGGACAGTGCGGCGTCCGTCGCCACCACGCCGATCGTCGTGTTCAGCCGGGAGCCGACGAACGGCGGCAGCTCCACGGGCACGGTGCCGAGCGACGGCAGCCACGGCAGGCCGGTCGAGCGGTCGACCACCTCGCCGACGGCGTTCACCGCGGCGAGCGCGCCGACGACGTGCTGTCCAACCCGGACCGAAGCCGAGCCGACACCGCCCTTCAGCGACCCGGTCCGCGCACCGGCGCCCGCGCCGACGCAGCCCAGCTCGAAGGACTCGGCAGCCGAAGCGCACGCCGAGTACCCGAACGACGAGTCCGGCCAGTTGCCCCACGACGACATGTCCAGGTCGAACAGCACGGCCGCGGGCACGATCGGCACGACCTGGTGCGGCCGCGGCCCCACCGGGAACCCGACGTGCTGCTCCGACAACCAGCGCATCACGCCGTCCGCGGCGGCGAGCCCGTACGCACTGCCACCGGACAGGCACACCGCGTGCACCGACGACACCAGGTTCGACGGTTCCAGCAGGTCCGTCTCCCGCGTGCCCGGCGCGCCACCGCGTGAATCGACCGCGCCGACCGCGCCGTCGCGCACCAGTACCACGGTCGTGCCGGTCGCCCAGCCCTCCTCGACGCGGGTGTGGTGACCGACGAGGACACCTGGCACGTCGGTTATCACGCCATCATCGCCTCGACCAGCGTGTCCTGCACCCAGGTCAGCCAGTGGTAGACGCCGAGGTGAGGTGAGCGCGGGTCCTCCGGCGGCAGCTCGTCCGGCATGTCCTCGGTGACGTCCAGCGCGGTGCCCAGCGCGAGCCGCACGTCGTTCAGCGACGACAGCCACGCCTCGGCCTCGGCGATCTTCAGCCGGATCTCGCCGCCGTCCGGCGCGCACGTCGACAGCACGACGTCACACGCGCTCACCTTCTGCTCCAGCAGTTCCGGCTCGTGCAACGAGCGCAGCGCGGCGGCCGAGTCGACGTCGGCCGGGTCCGGCGCGTCGGGGTCCAGCCGGTGGAAGTCCGGGAGCAGGCGGCCGAGGATCGGGTCGTCGGGCGCTGTCGACGGGCCGGTGCGGATGCCGGTGAGCTCGGCGAGCTCGTCCTGCGGTGCCTCCTCGGCGCGCGCCATCAGCATGTCCTGGATCTGGCTCACGAGACCCCGGACGACCGCTGCTTCCTGGCGGTCGAGCCTGCCGACGACGATGTCGCCGTCGCGGATCCAGCGCTTCACGAGGCCCGCTGCATCGTCGCCCACAGGCCGGCGGCGTGCAGCTTCGCCACGTCGCCCTCCACCTTGTCCTTGGTGCCCGATGTCACGATCGCCTTGCCTTTGTGGTGCACGTCGAGCATCAGCTTCGTGGCCTGGTCTCTGCTGAACCCGAACAGCTTCTGGAACACGTACGTCACGTAGGACATCAGGTTCACCGGGTCGTTCCAGACCACGGTCTGCCATGGCCGGTCCTCGGCTGCGATCTCCGCGCCGGTCGGTTCAACCTGCGTCCGCTCTTGCTCGACGGGCGTGGTCATACCGCCAATGGTGTCATGTTCCGGGACGTGACGTAGACCGCCTGCACCGAAAAGCCTCACGACCCTAGGCTTCACCCTCATGACCTCCACGGCGTTGCTCACCGACCACTACGAGCTGACCATGCTGGCCGCCGCGCTCAGGGATGGCACCGGCGATCGTCCCTGCGTGTTCGAGGTGTTCGCCCGGCGACTTCCGGATGGACGACGATACGGCGTGGTCGCCGGTGTGAACAGGTTGCTGGCCGCCATTCGAGACTTCACGTTCGGCGAAGCCGAGATCACCCAGCTCCGCGACCACGCCGTTGTGGATGACGCAACGCTCGAGTGGCTCGCGAACTACCGGTTCACCGGACAGATCGACGGCTACCCCGAGGGCGAGCTGTACTTCCCCGGCTCGCCGATCCTCACGGTGCGCGCGTCGTTCGCCGAGGGCGTGGTGCTGGAGACGCTCGCGCTGTCGATCCTCAACCACGACAGCGCGATCGCGTCCGCCGCCGCACGCATGGTCAGCGCCGCCAACGGCCGCCGCATGATCGAGATGGGCTCGCGCCGCACGCACGAGGAAGCCGCCGTGGCATGCGCCCGCGCGGCGTACCTCGCCGGGTTCACCGCAACGTCGAACCTCGAAGCGGGGCGCAGGCACGGGATCCCGACCGCGGGCACCTGCGCGCACGCCTTCACGCTGCTGCACGACAGCGAGGAGGCCGCGTTCCGCAGCCAGGTGGAGTCGCTCGGTGCGGACACCACGCTCCTCGTCGACACCTACGACATCACCGAGGGCATCAACAAAGCCGTCGCCATCGCGGGCGCCGAACTGGGTGCCGTGCGCATCGACTCCGGCGACCTCGGCGTCATGGCCAGGCAGGCCCGCGAGCAGCTCGACGCGCTGGGCGCCAAGAACACCCGCATCGTCGTGTCCGGCGACCTCGACGAGTACTCGATCGCCGCGCTGCGCGCCGAGCCGGTCGACGCGTACGGCGTCGGCACGTCGGTCGTCACCGGTTCCGGCGCCCCGACCGCGGGCATGGTCTACAAGCTGGTCGAAGTGGACGGTCGCCCGGTCGAGAAGCGCAGCTCCCACAAGGAGTCCCGCGGTGGCTGGAAGGGCGCGGTGCGCAGGCACAAGGACACCGGCACCGCGCTGGAGGAGGTCGTCTTCCAGGCCGCCGACCAGCCCGAGGTCGGCCCGCACGACCGGCTGCTGCAGATCCCCCTGGTGCGCGATGGACAGCAGACCGACCAGGTGCCCACCCTGGAGCAGAGCCGCGAACGCCTGCGCGCCGCGCTCGTGAGCGTGCCGTGGGAAGGCCTCAAGCTGTCCCGCGGCGAGCCCGCGATCCCGACGGTCCACCTGAAGAAGGAGTCCTGACGTGAGCAAGGCGCTGATCGTCGTCGACGTGCAGAACGACTTCTGCGAGGGCGGCTCGCTCCCGGTCGCGGGTGGCGCGGCCGTCGCGGCGGCCATCTCGCGGCACATCGCGGAGAACGACTACGACCACGTGGTCGCGACCCGCGACTACCACGTCGATCCGGGTGCGCACTTCAGCGAGACGCCGGACTACGTCGACACGTGGCCGGTGCACTGCGTCGTCGGCACGCCGGGTGCGTCGTTCCACTCGGAGCTGGACGTCGCCCGGATCGAGGCCGTGTTCTCGAAGGGCAGGCACGCGGCCGCCTACTCGGGTTTCGAGGCGGAGAACGACCTGGCCGGTTGGCTGCGCGCGCACGAAGTGGACACCGTCGACGTCGTGGGGATCGCGACGGACCACTGCGTGCGCGCGACGGCGTTGGACGCCCAGCGCGAGGGCTTCCGCACCACGGTGCTCGTCGGGCTCACCGCGGGGGTGGCTCCGGCGACCGTGGAGACCGCACTGACCCAGCTGCGCGAGGCCGGTGTGGCCGTGAGTGGCCAGCGCGGTGGCCACTAACCCTTGCCGTGCCATTTCGTGTTCAGGCGGCCGGATCGTGGTGCCGCCCCCACGTCCTCGTACTGGCAGTACGGGGGCGCCAGGTGATGGAGCGCTGCGCGGTGCCGCGAGCTGGCCTCTGGGCGCGGAATTGCCGGTGAGGATTGTGGCCACCGCGCAGGGTCGTTCACGACCCCAACCACTCACGATCCCTCATGGCGTCGGCGAGCAGGCCGCGGAACCGATGCTGACGGTTCCGCTGTACCCGGACGCGGGTTCGAACGTGATCCTGATCAGGTTCATCGTGATGCTGCCGTCGTTCGGCTCGGGCAGGATCACCTCGGCGAACTTGGCCTTGGCGAGCACCGTGCCGCCCTTCTTGATCTCGTGCACGTAGTTGGCCGGGATCTGCTGGGGCAGGCCGGTCCAGCCGCTCATGCCGCCGAGCGCCCATCCGGCGTTCGTGCCGTTCTGGGTCGCGTCGCAGGTGAGCCGCCACGAGCCGATCTTGAGACGCGGGCCGCCCTGCGCGACCAGCGCGGACAGCTCGAAGCCGGTGCCCTTCGCCTCGGACTTGGTCGTGGTGACCCACTCCTCCTCGTTGACCACCGTGGTGGTGCACGTCGAGGTGGTCGCGCCGAACTTGACGCCCGTCTTCGTGACGGCGGGCGAGCCGCCGTTGACGGTGCCTGCCGCGTCCGGGTTGATAGCGCAGGGCGCGAGCGTGCCGATCACGACGGGGGCGCTGTTGCCCCTGGCGAAGTTGGCCGCGCCCGCCGATGCCTCACCTGCCGGAGTGGCCAGCGCGGGTACCGCGGTGACCAGCATGCCCGCGACTACTGCCGCCGACAGCAAACCGATCCGCTTCATTGATTGTCCCCTTCCAGAATCCCTCCGCTCGATCTTTGCGCTCAATGAGCCAGTCAGTAACAGCTCGGCACCCCATGTCACTCGGTCGTGCAATCGCAATTACCCGACCGAGTGCACAGCGGGCTGTTAGTCACTGGATGAATTCAACGAACGCCCGCGAGTGACTTGTGGGGATCGCGGCGCGGCAACGCGGTGGGCAGTCCGGCGAGCCGTTCGAGGGCGGCGCAGACCCGCACGGCGGCACGCCCGTCGCCGAACGGGTTGCGCCCCAGCGGCAGCCGCAGCCGGGAACCGAGCACCCAGCCGGCCTCCGCGAGGATCCGGGTGGTGTCCGTGCCGACGAGCCAGGCGCACCCGGCGTCGACGGCGAGCATGCGTTCGGTGGTCTCGCGCAGCACCAGCACCGGGACGCCGAACGTCGGCGCCTCCTCCTGGATGCCACCGGAGTCGGTGAGCACGAGCGCCGCGCGGCGCAGCACGCGCACGAGGTCGGAGTAGTCGAGCGGTTCGGTGACGACGATGCGCTCGTGGCCGCCGAGCTCGGTGCGGACCTGGTCGCGCACCTCGGGGTTCGGGTGCGCGGGCACCAGCACGTGCACGTCGGGGTGGCGGTCCGCGATCGAGCGGACGGCGTGCAGCACGCGGGCGAGCGGACGTCCCCACGACTCACGGCGGTGCACGGTGAGCAGGACCAGGCGGTCGCCGCGCGCGTCGAGGCGGCGTTCCAGCGCGGCGAGCTCGGGGTCGTGCGCGGGCGGGTTGGCCAGCGCGACGCGCTGCACGGCGTCGACGACGGTGTTGCCGGTGACCACGATGTCGCTGTCCGGCAGGGACTCCCGCTCCAGCGCGTTGGCCGCGTCGTCGGTCGGGGCGAGGTGCAGCGAGGTGATGCGCGAGATCATCTGCCGGTTGCCCTCCTCGGGGAAGGGGCCGTACAGGTCGCCGGTGCGCAGGCCGGCTTCGAGGTGCGCGACGGGGATGCCGCGCCAGAACGCGGCGAGCGCGCCCGCCAGCGTGGTGGTCGTGTCGCCCTGCACCAGGACGACGGCCGGGTCGCGGTCGGTGAGCAGGCGGTCGAACTCGGGTAACAGGTTCGCGACCAGCTCGGCCTGGGTGCCGGTCTGCCTCGGCACGTCCAGCCGGACGTCGGGGACGAGGTCGAACGCGTCGAGCGCCTGCTCGACCATGCCCGCGTGCTGTCCGCTGTGGACGATCGTGGGGCGCAGCGACGGGTGCCCCCTGAGTGCGATCGCCACCGGGGCGATCTTGACGGCTTCCGGTCTGGTTCCTGCTACTAGAAGTACTTCCTTGCTCATGTCTTCCTTCCGTGGGAAGGGGATCCGGCGGGGTTGGGGGCGACCCCGCCGGACCCCCTCTTCACTCGGCCTTCACCGAGACGGCGCGACGGCGCTTGCGCGTCGCGTGCAGGAGCAGCGCTCCGGCCACGAGCAGCACGACGCCGGCGGTGATCCACCACGTCACGTCCGCTCCGGTGACCGCGAGCGAGCCGACGCCCGTGCCTACGGCCACCCCGCTACCGGGGACCTTGTACATGCGCTGGCTCCTAGGCGGCGTTGAGCGCGTTGCGCCTGCGGATCGCGGTGAACCCGACGGGCACCGCGACGAGACCCAGCAGGCCGAGTCCGATCCACAGGCCGGCACCGGACGCCATCGGGATGGGCAGGCCGGCCGGGCCGCACGTGGCCGATGACAGGATCAGGTCGCCGGTCCCGATGGAACCGAGCTTGCCCTGCAACAACTTCACGTGGATCGCGTTGACGGTGAGGCTGCCGTCCTTGTTCTTGATCTGCTCGTTGAAGATCACCTCGGCGATCGCGATGTCGAGCAGCTGCACGTCCAGCTTCGTGTTCGGCGCCGGATCGGCGTTGACCTGGCCCAGCTTGCCGAGGTTCACCCCGGCCAGCTTCGACTTGCCGGTGACACCCTTCTGGGTGGCCTCGCACTCCGCCTCGACCAGCTCCGCGGTGATCTTGCCGGTCACCTTGCTCAGCAGGTCCAGCCGGACGTCCGCGGTGCTCGCCCGCGAGTACACCCCGCCGGTCTTCTCGTCCCGCGACGCCGACGTGTTGATCACGCCGGTCTTCAGGACGCCGGTGAGGTCCACGCCCACGAACGTGTTCTTCGTGGGACCGTTCGCATCGGCTGCGGCGAACGGGCCGGCAGACACCGCCGGGCTGTTCAGCAGCGTCAGGTTGAGCTTCGCGCCGTAGGCCGAGGCGTCCCCCGGTGCAGCTGAGGCCGGTGCGGCACCGACCAGCAGCGCCGCGATGGCGACCACACCGGCCAGGCCACCGCGACGCGTCATTCGCACACGCATGTAGCTCTTTTTCCTTTCCTCCGGGGCCTTCCAGAGCGCGGTCGAACCAATCTGGTTCACGCATCTGGGGGGCAATTACCCAGATCGGCTTTCCAACGGGGGAATTGAGGGTTACTCCCCGTATCTAGTGACGCGACCACCCAGAACGCCCAATCGAGACCACTCATCGTGCGTTTCTGTGGCGAAAACGGGTGAAGGCGTCACCCGATCCGGGGGTGAGGGCTGACGTTGTGTGGACCGATGGCCTTGGGTGTAGCCCGTCTGGGCGCTCTCCATCGGTGGAAAGGATCCTGGGGTGACGCTTGCCGTCCGCCGCACCGCCTTCCCGAGCCGGGTGACGGTCGTCGTCCTGCTCGCCGCAGCCGCCGGTCTGGTGCTCGCGCACCGCCTGTACCGGACTGCTGAGATCTCGCTGTCCGGCGCGGTGCTCGCACTGCTCAGCTCGGACGGCGTGCACGTGGCCGCTGAACGGCAGACCGTCTACTTCGGACTCGGCTCGGACACGCCGCTCGGGCTGCGCATGACGCCCGAGTGCACGTCCGCGTTCCTGGTGCTGCCGCTGCTCGTGGTCGGTGCTGTGATGATCGCGCTGCGGCCGCGCATCCAGCAGCGCGTCCTGGTCGCACTGGGGGTCGCCGCGCTGGCGGTGGTGATCGTCAACCAGTTCCGCGTGCTCACGCTCGTCGGGCTGGTGAAGTGGCTGGGCGTCGACACCGGGTACTACTGGGGCCACACGCTGCTGGGTTCCATGGTCAGCGTGTTCGGCGGCGCGGCCGCGCTCGTCGCTTTCGTCTGGCTGGCCACGCGGAAGTGAACCGCGCCGACGTACTTTTCGCAGCGGAGGCGCCATGAACTTGGACCTGGTTCTCGGGTTCACGCAGGCGCTCGCTCTCACCATGAGCGTGGCCTTCGTGACGTACGTCTTCGTGATCGTGGTGCCGTACCTGAGACGCAAGCCGGCGCCGCTGGGCGTGCCGAACTCGCTGGAGTGGCACTTCTTCGTGCCCTGCCGCGACGAGGAGGCCGTCATCGGCGACACGATCAGGTACCTGCGCGGGCACTTCCCCATCGCGCACGTGTGGGTCATCGACGACGACTCCGACGACAAGACCGCCGGTGTCGTGCGGATGCTGCGGCGCAACGGCGGCGAGACCGACAAGCACATCCACCTGGTGCAGCGGCACCGCCCGCAGGCGCGCACCGGCAAGGGCGACGCGCTGAACGACGCCTACCGCACGGTCAAGATGTGGATGGGGCGGCACGCGGACGCCGACCGCGCGATCATCGTGGTGGTGGACGCGGACGGCCGTCCCGGCACCAACTGCCTCGAGGTGTGCGCGGCGGAGCACCTGTTCGGCGACCCGCGGATCGGTGCCGTGCAGGTGGACGTCCGGATGATCAACAAGGGTGAGCGACAGGTCGGCGTCGCGCGCTGGCGCCGGTTCTTCGGCGCCTCGCTGGTGCGCATGCAGGACCTGGAGTTCCGCACGGCCATCGCGGCGATCCAGATGTCGCGCGGCGTCAGCGGCACGATCTCCATGGGCGGCAACGGCCAGTTCACCCGACTGTCCGCTTTGGACTCGATCGCGGGCCCGACCGGCAGCCCGTGGCGCGGGTCGCTGCTGGAGGACTTCGAGCTCGGCGTGCACCTGCTGACCGCGGGCTGGCGCACCGGGTTCACCATGGACACGCACGTGAACCAGGAGGGCCTGTACAGCCTGCGGCGGTTCCTCGCGCAACGCACGCGCTGGGGTCAGGGGACGATGCAGTGCATGCGGTACCTGCGCCGCATCTGGGACTCCGAGCACCTGTCCACGCTGGGCGCCGCGGAGATGATGTACTACCTCGCCCAGCCGTGGATGCAGCTGCTCGGCACGCTCATCTACCCGATCCCGATGTTCCTGATGGGGTGGCGGTTCCTGACAGATCCCGGCGAGGTCGCGGCGTGGTTCTTCGACGGTGCCTGGATTCTGTTCGCGGTCTATGGTGCGTTCGGACTACTGCCGTTCGTCCTCTGGGGACCCGTCTACCGCGCCAGGTGCGAACCGGGTACGTCCGTGTGGCGGTCCATCGGCTACGGATTCGGCTACGCGCTCTACATCTACACCTTCTACATCACGTCGTGGCGCGCGCTGATTCGCTTGGTGCGCGGGCACAACGGGTGGACGAAGACCCGCCGCAACACCGAGCACGTCGCAGGCAAGGTGGCACTGGATCACTGATGGTGTGTGTCGTGTCACTCGGATGTGATTTGTAGGCAATCGACAAAGACCTGCGGCTGTTCGCCGTTTAGCCTCCGAAGTGGAACAGGTGGAAACCGCAGGAGGCCGTGGTGTCCGTACTCGCCGTGTCGTCAAGGCGTCGCGTGGTGCTCGCCGACCTCGTGTCGACCTCTGTCGTGCGCGACCTCGCTCTGGTCGCCACCGGCGCCGTCGTGGTCGGGCTCGCCGCCCAGATCGCCGTGCCCATCCCGGGATCCCCTGTCCCGCTGACCGGTCAGACGTTCGCCGCGCTGCTCGTCGGCGCGTCGCTCGGCTGGCAGCGCGGTGCCACCTCGATGCTGCTGTACCTGATCGCGGGTGTGGCCGGTGTGCCGTGGTTCCAGGGCGGCACGTCCGGTGCGCCGGTGTCGCTCGGGTACGTCGTCGGGTTCGTGTTCGCGGGCGCGCTCGTGGGTGGGCTGGCGTCGCGCGGTGGTGACCGCACGCCGTTGCGGACGGTCGGCACGATGGCGCTCGGCAACCTGGTGATCTACGCGGTCGGTGTGCCGTGGCTGATGGCCGCCGCGTCGATCGGCTTCTCCCGTGCCGTCGCGGTCGGGGTGCTGCCGTTCCTGCTGGGTGACGCGGTCAAGATCGCGCTGGCGGCGGGTCTGCTGCCGGGCGCGTGGGCGCTGGTGCACCGCTTCCGCCGGTAGCGTCGATCGCGTGACTTCCGCTGATGAGCTGCTCGCGCAGCTCGATTCCGCTGCTCCCGGGCTTGTCGTCGGGGCGCACGTCGTCGGGTCCGCGGTCATGGACGACGTCGTGGCCGACTCGGACCTGGACGTCGTCATCGAGCTGGCGCACGTGCCCGCCGATCTTTCCGTGCTGATGGCCCCCGTCGACGTGGACGTGATCTACGTGCTGGCCGGCGAGCTGGTGAAGCCCGTCTCGTCGGCGTCGACCGTGGCGTGGGGCCGGGACGGGAAGGTCGACGCGTCGTCGCAGGGTGACCTCACACCGGTGCTGTGGGAACAGCTGCGCACGCTTTCTTCCACGGTGCGCGGGACGCGGCCCGCTTGCCCGGTGACGCGCGAGGACGTCGTGGCGCACTGCCGGGAGAACCTGCGGTCGTACTGGGAGCCGTTGCTCCAGCAGGCCGACCGCGTGCTGACCAACCGCGAGGAGCACCGGCCGGTGTTCCGCGAGCCGCTGCTGTGGATCGCGTTCGGGCCCGCCCGGCTGTGGCACACCATCCGGACGGGCGAGATCGTGTCGAAGTCGCGCGCCGCCGAACTGGCCGCCGCTCGGTGGCCGGACCTGGCTCCGCTGCTGCTGGACCTGGTCGCCGCGCGCCGTGACCCGTCGTCGGTCGAGCTGACCGTCGACCACGGCGCCGCCGCGCTGGAGCTGGGCAAGCGCGTGCTGGCCGCTGGCTAGCAGTAGGAGCGCGCCACCTCGTCGACGTCCGGCGGGAGGTCCGGCACGGTGGCCAGGTCGAGCACCACGGGCTGCATGTGGTGGTCGATGAGCTCGCCGTCGCTCCCCCTCACCTTCGCGACCTTGACGCTCGCCCCCACCCTGACGGTCCCCCGGCCGGGCAGTTCCTCCAGCACGATCCTGCCGACGTCGCCCGAGACGAACGCGTGCTCGTTCACCAGCAGCTGTTCGTCGTGGCCGGGACCGGCCGCGCCGACCGGGCCTGCCACCTGGAGGTGCACGGAGCGGTCGGTGGCGCAGATGCCGAGCACCGCCACCACGTCGCCGTTCTCGCCCTTGCCCACGATCACCTTGCCGTCGCTGCCCGGCGAGCACGCGCTGAGCGCCAGACACCCGGCCAGGACCGCCCCCAGTCTCCGGTTCATGCGCACATCATGACGGAGTTGTCCACAGGTGCGGCCGTGCCGCCCGAACCTGTCGGTGCGTCCAGGTACGGTTCACCCGTGCCCGAAGTACCCCCCACCCGCAGCCTGCTCGCCTCCGCCGTCGAGTCCGTCGGTGGTGCGGAACGGCCAGGCCAGGTGGAGATGGCCGAGGCGGTCGACCACTCGATCCGCACCGGCGAGCACCTGGCGGTGCAGGCGGGGACGGGTACTGGGAAGTCGTTGGCGTACCTGGTTCCCTCGATCAGGCACGCCGTGGCCGAGGACGAGACCGTGGTCGTGTCGACGGCGACCATCGCGCTGCAGCGACAGCTGGTCGACCGGGATCTGCCGCGGCTCGCGAAGGCGCTGAAGCCCGAGCTGGGGCGGACGCCGACGTTCGCGATCCTCAAGGGCAGGCGCAACTACCTGTGCATGCACCGGGTGCACAACGGCGCGCCGGACGAGCCGGACGAGGCGGCGCTGTTCGACCCGTTCGCGGTGTCGCGGCTCGGCCGGGAGGTGAAGCGGCTGCACGAGTGGTCGTCGGACACCGAGACCGGCGACCGCGACGAGCTGGTGCCCGGCGTCAGCGACCAGGCGTGGCGCCAGGTGTCGGTGACGGCCAAGGAGTGCCTGGGCGTCAGCAAGTGCCCGATCGGCGCCGACTGCTTCGCCGAACGCGCTCGCGCCGAGGCGGGCAAGGCGGACGTCGTGGTCACGAACCACGCGATGCTCGCCATCGACGCGCTGGAGGGCTACCAGGTCCTGCCCGACCACGACGTCGCGGTGATCGACGAGGCGCACGACCTGGTCGACCGCGTGACGTCGGTGGCCACTGAGGAGCTGAGCGGCTCGCTGGTGGCGACGGCCGCCCGCCGCTGCGGCCGCCTGATCGACCAGGACGTGGCGGACCGGGTGGCCGAGGCCAGCGACGGCCTGGCGATGATCCTCGAGGACATGCCGATCGGCAGGCTCGACGCACTGCCCAAGGCGTTGGCCGGCGCTCTGGCGGCGACCCGCGATGCCGCGCACATGTGCATCAGCGCGCTGGGCCCGGACCGCAAGGAGGACGTCGAGGGCGCGACGGCCCGCAAGCTGGCCCTGTCGTCGCTGGAGGAGATCCACGACTGCGCGGTGCGCATCCTGGAGGCGTTCGACGAAGAGCACGACGTGGTGTGGGTGTCCGGCGACTTCAACAACCGCAACCCCTCCCTGCGCGTCGCCCCGCTCGGCGTGGGCGGACTGCTGCGCGAGCGCCTGTTCGGCAAGCGCACCACCATCCTGACGTCGGCGACCCTCACCCTCGGCGGCGCGTTCGACACCATGGCCCGCCAATGGGGCCTGCCGCCGTCCGACCAGGTCCGCAAGATCGAGGGCGCCGCCACCGACAAGGGCATCGACGGTCCGAAGTGGACAGGCCTCGACGTGGGCTCCCCGTTCGAGCACGGCACGTCCGGCATCCTCTACGTGGCACGGCATCTGCCCCCACCGGGCCGCGACGGCCTGCCGCCCGCCTACCTCGATGAGATCGAGGAACTGGTCAACGCGGCAGGCGGCCGCGCACTCGGCCTGTTCTCGTCCATGCGCGCCGCGAAGGCCGCCACCGAGGCCCTGCGCGACCGGCTGTCCTACCCGGTGCTGTGCCAGGGCGACGACGCGACCGGCCTGCTGGTGAAGAAGTTCGCCGAGGACGAGCGCAGCTGCCTGTTCGGCACCCTGTCGCTGTGGCAGGGCGTCGACGTGCCGGGCCCCGCGCTCCAGCTCGTGATCATGGACCGCATCCCGTTCCCGCGGCCGGACGACCCGCTGGCGTCCGCCCGCCAGAAGGCCGTGTCAGCACGTGGTGGCAACGGCTTCCTCACGGTCGCCGCCACCCACGCCGCCCTGCTGCTCGCCCAGGGCGCGGGCCGCCTGCTCAGGTCGATGAACGACAAGGGCGTCGTCGCGATCCTCGACCCGAGGCTGGCCACCGCCCGCTACGGCGGCTTCCTGCGCGCCTCACTCCCCCCGTTCTGGACGACCTACGACCCCACCGTGGTGCGCGCGGCCCTTCAACGCCTGGACGCGTCCGTCACGCCCTGAGCAGGCTCCCCCAGCCGAAGGGCCAGCTCGGCCCCGAACTCCAGTGCCGCCGCACGATCCTCCGCGGGCGCGTCGACCTCCCGCTCGTCCCCTGGTCAGCACGACCCGGCAAAGTCCTGCTAGCCGTCGACGAGCAGTCCGCGCAGCGGTCCCTGCAACCTCCCCGCGCGCCGTGACACGTCGGGGAGTGCGGACAGCCGGTGCCGGGCGCCGCTCTCGATCGTGCCGCGCCACAACCGGTCGACGACGTCCGTGGGATCGCCGTCGACCTCGTCGCGCGGTCGCTGCAGGTGCTCGGACCACAGCCGCAGCCGGGTGTCACGGGCCAGCGCGGCGTCGTCGGTGACGATGTTGACCTCGGTGTCGTTGAACAGCGAGTGCTCGTTGAGGTTCGCGCTGCCGACGGTGAGCCAGCGGTCGTCGACGATGCCGATCTTGGCGTGCACGTACACCGGGGTGGCGGTGGAGCCGTCGTGGGACGTGAGCGTGGCCGCCAGCAGTCTGCCGCCGCCGTCGTCGGCGTCGAGCAGCCTGCCCAGCTGGCCGCGCGTGGTGTCGGCGCCGTTGCTGGGTTTGCGCGGCAGCACGAGCACCACGCGGAAACGGTCGTCGGGCGGGTCGCGCAGCTTGTCGATCAGGATCTCGGTGATCTCCGGCGACCAGAGGAACTGGTTCTCCAGGTACACCAGGCGTTGCGCCGACTTCAGCGCGCCGACGTAGGCGTCGAGCAGACTGAACTCGCCCTTCGGCGCGAAGTCGTAGGTGTGCTCCGGAACCGTGCGCACGAGCTGAACCGCTGACGTGCCAACGGGTTCCGGCACCTCGGGCGGTGGTGGTTGCTCGCGGGCGATCTCGGTCCACCGCAGGCGGAAGTGCTCGGCGACGTCGGCGACGATCGGGCCTTCGAGGCGCACGACCACGTCGTGCCAGCCGAGCGGGCGCGTCGGCGGGTGGTCGGTGCTGTCGTGCCGGTCTCCCTCGACGGCGGTCAGGTCGAGTCCGCCGACGAACGCGATCTCGTCGTCCACGACGACGATCTTCTCGTGGTGACAGTGCAAAGTGCGTTCCCGCGCGTCCAGCTCGCACCGCACGCTGCTGTTCTCCGTGAAGGCGCGCTGCGCGTTCCTGGCACGTGTGCGCGTCGGTTCGAAGAACGGCATCGGCGGCCCCGCCCACAGCAGCACCCGCACCGGCACCCGTTCCGCCGCCGCGGACAGCAGCTCGCGCAACTGCGGTGCGCCGGGTTCGCGGGTGAGCCGGAAGTCCGGGCTGGCGTGCCAGTTCGCGAGGTGCACGAGCTTCCTGGCTCCCTCGATGGCGTCGGCGATCTGCGGCAACGCCTCGTGCCCGTCGACCAGCACCTGCACCCGGTTGCCCTGGCGCACCGGCCTGCGCGGGGAGAACCAGCTGTGGCCTTCGAGCGCGTCCTCCCACCCGAGCTTGCGCAGGCGGCGCGTGTGGTGGGCGCACAGGAGGCTCTCCAGCCCGTCACCGAGCCGTTCGTCGAGCACGTCGAGTACGCCCACAGCAGGTGCTTTGCCCGGTTTCGAGGGGTTTCAAACGTCAGCGGAAGTCTTCGACGTGGTCCCGTGCCCATTCTGCGCAGGTGCGCGCGGAGCGACCGGTCGCGTCCTGCACACCCGGCCACGGCTTCATCAACGCGGAGTAGTCGTCGTCGGAAAAGCCCTTGCTGTCACCGGATTCGCTGCCGTCGTAGTTGACGAACCCGAGCATGAAGTCGACGAACTCCGCCGGATGTCCTTCAGCGAGCCAGAGTTCGCGGGCCCGCGAGCGCGTGACCTCCTCGAAGCGGACGTCCTCCCCCAGTGCCGCACCGATCGCCGCGACCTGCTCGCGCACGGTGACGAGCTCGGGACCGGTGAGCGTGTACTCCCGGCCCGCATGCCTGTCCTCCAGCAGCGCCGCCACCGCGACGGCCGCGATGTCCGCCTCGTGGACCGGCACGCCCACCTCGTCCGGGAACGGGTAGCGCACCACGCGGTCCGCGCGGACCGACGGCGCCCACAGCGGCAGCAGGTTCGCCATGAAGCCCGCCGGGCGCACGTGCGTCCACTCGAGACCGGACTCCTCGACGGCCTGCTCCACCGGGTTCACGTGCAGGCCGATGGTGACCGACGCGGCCGACAGGTCGACGATCCGCCGCACCCCGGCCTCCCGAGCCCGTGCGACGACCTCGCGGGCGGTCTCGTCGACCGGGAACAGGTACACGCGGTCCACGCCGTCGAAAGGCACGGTCTCCGGCTTCAGCAGGTCCCCGTACACGGCTCCGTCCGCCGGACGGCGGCTCATCACCCGCACGTCCTCGCCCGCCTCGACGAGCTGCCGCACCACGTTCCGCCCCACCACGCCGGTCGCGCCGGTCACCAGAATCGTCATGGCACCGACGCTACGAGCGATGTAGGTCAGGTCAGGGCCTAGATCGCGACGCGCACCGCGGCGGCCACCTCGTCCAGCTCGGCACGCGAACGGATCCGCCAGTCCGCGCGCAGCACGAACCCGTCACCGGCGAACCGCGGGATCACGTGCAGGTGCACGTGGAAGACCTCCTGCCCGGCGGCGACGCCATCCGCCAGGAACATGTTCACGCCCTCGCACCGCAGGTCGGTGCGCCGCAACGCCGCGGCCAACCGCTGGCCGGCCTGGAACATCCGTCCACCGACCTCGGCGGGCAGGCCGGCCAGGTCGGTGCTGTGCGCCTTCGGGATCACCAGCAGGTGCCCGGTCGTCACCGGACGCAGGTCGGCGAAGCCCAGCAGCTCAGCATCCTCGTAGACGACGCTCGCGGGCGAACGGCCACCGACGATCGCGCAGAACACGCACTCGCCGTCGACGGTCGCGGGCAGCTCAACACGCTCAGCCAAGGGTCAGCACCGTCACCGTTCCCGGCTCCACCTCGGTGAACCCGGCGTCGCGCACGGCGACCACGTGATCGCGGCGCAGCATCTCGTCCCACTCGGCGGGCGAAGGCGTCCGCACCGCGCACCGGTAGTCCAGAGCAGCCCACGCGGCCAGCTCCGCCTCCGACAGATGCGGTGCCAGCAGCATCGACGCGTGCCCCACCTGCGCGGCCGCCTTGCCCGCGGTCATCTCGACGCGCGGGTTCAGGTACAGCACGCGCGCACCGTCCGGCACCGGGCCAGGGGTGTCGAACGGCAGCTCGGAGCCGGAGATCTGCAGCCGTGCGACCTCCTTCGGCGTCTCGGACACCAGCGACGGCACGAGCGCGCGCACGGACGCGTCGTCCACGGTGATCGTCACGCCGGGCAGGGCCTGCACGGCCTCCCAGTGCGAGCCGCGCGCACGGCGCGACACCTTGCGGATCCGGCCGCTCACCCAGGCGCTGACCTCGGGAAACCACTCCCCGTCCTGCGCGGAGCGCGGGTCGAGGCAGACGGCGACCGCGGCGGCGGCCGACGCCTCCAGCAGCGCGGTGCGCGACGGCAGGCGGGACTTCTCGATCCGCAGCACCATCGGCATCGCGCGGACCTCCGTCTCGGTCGCGTAGTTCCGCGACGCGATGAGCTCCAGGATCACAGCCGGGTCAGCTCCAGTCCGTCGGCCGCGTCGGCGGCCTCCACCTCCGCCCGCGTCACGCCGAGCACGAACAGCACGGCGTCGAGGAACGGGTGCGACAGCGCGGTGTCCGCGACCTCGCGCAGCGCGGGCTTCGCGTTGAACGCCACGCCGAGGCCCGCCGCGCCGAGCATGTCGATGTCGTTGGCGCCGTCGCCGACCGCGACGGTCTGCGCCAGCGGCACGCCCGCCTCCTCGGCGAACCGGCGCAGCATGACGGCCTTGCCCGCGCGGTCGACGATGTCGCCGACGACCTTGCCGGTCAGCTTGCCGTCCACGATCTCCAGCTGGTTGGCCGCGCAGAAGTCGAGGCCGAGCTCCTCGACCAGGCCCTCGATGACCTTGGTGAACCCGCCGGACACGACGCCGCAGCGGAACCCGAGCCGCTTCAGCGTGCGGATCGTGGTGCGCGCGCCCGCCGTGAGCTCCAGGTTCGCGGCGACCTCGTCCAGCGCCTTCTCGTCGAGACCCTCGAGCAGCGCGACGCGGCGGCGCAGCGACTCGGAGAAGTCCAGCTCGCCGCGCATCGCGGCGTCGGTGATCTCCTTGACCTGTTCCTCGCACCCGACGTGCGCGGCCAGCATCTCGATCACCTCACCCTGGATGAGCGTGGAGTCGACGTCGAACACGACGAGCCGCTTGGCCCGCCTGGTGAGGCCGGCGCGTTCGACGGCGATGTCCAGCCCGACCCGGACGGACACCTCGGCCAGCGCGGCCCGCAGTTCGACGTCGCTGTCCATGGTGTCGTCGGCGACCGAGACGCGCAGTTCGAGTCCGGTGACCGGGTAGTCGGCGACGCCGCGGATGGCGTCGATGTTCACGCCGCTCGACGCGAGCTTGCGGGCGACCTCGGTGAACGCGCGCGCGGTCACCGGCCGGCCCAGCACGATGATCACGTGGCTCGACTCGAGCCGGGACGTGCGCTTGGAGTCGGCGCCGATCTCGACCTCGACGTGCATCGAGACGGTCGCCATGGCCTGCTCGACGGAGTCCTGCAGGCCCTCGGGGTCGTGGTCGGTCGAGACCAGTGCGCCGAGCACCAGCCTGCCGCGGATGACGACCTGCTCGACGTCGAGCACGTCGACGCCGTGCCTGGTCAGAACCGCGAAGAGCACGGAGGAGACACCGGGCTTGTCCGGCCCGGTGACGGTGATCAGTACGGGTGTTTTCACTTCGCACTCCTCCGTGAACGCGACGAGCCCCGGCCGAGGATGGCCGGGGCTCGCCGTTGAACCACTGCGTATGAGGTTACTGGTGATCGGACTGGGACTTCTCCGAAGCCGTGCCCGACTGGATCGCTG
Organism: Lentzea tibetensis; assembly: GCF_007845675.1. Classification (GTDB taxonomy): domain Bacteria; phylum Actinomycetota; class Actinomycetes; order Mycobacteriales; family Pseudonocardiaceae; genus Lentzea; species Lentzea tibetensis. The sequence continues at coordinate 357,717 of NZ_VOBR01000005.1, forward strand.
CAGTTGCCAGCTCAGAAGGAGCAGCCTTGGCGTCCTCGTGCGCGATCGCCTTGCCCGTGAAGGTCACGTGGCCCTCGTTGCGGATGCGCTCGATCATGTGCGGGTAGTGCAGCTCGAACGCGGGCCGCTCGGAGCGGATCCGGGGCAGCTCGGTGAAGTTGTGCCGCGGCGGCGGGCAGGAGGTCGCCCACTCCAGCGAGTTGCCGAAGCCCCACGGGTCGTCCACCGTCACGACCTCGCCGTACCGGTACGACTTGAAGATGTTCCAGATGAACGGCAGCGTCGACGCGCCGAGGACGTAGGCGCCGATCGTGGAGACCGTGTTGAGCGCCGTGAAGCCGTCCGACGCGAGGTAGTCCGCGTACCGGCGCGGCATGCCCTCGTTGCCCAGCCAGTGCTGGACGAGGAACGTGCCGTGGAAGCCGAGGAACGTGGTCCAGAAGTGCAGCTTGCCGAGCGGCTCGTCGAGCATCCGGCCGGTGATCTTCGGGAACCAGAAGTAGATGCCGGCGAACGTCGCGAACACGATCGTGCCGTAGAGCACGTAGTGGAAGTGCGCGACGACGAAGTACGTGTCCGACACGTGGAAGTCGATGGCCGGGGCGGCCAGCAGGATGCCCGACAGACCACCGAAGAGGAACGTGACGATGAAGCCGACGCTGAACAGCATCGGGGTCTCGAACGTCAGCTGCCCCTTCCACATCGTGCCGATCCAGTTGAAGAACTTCACACCGGTCGGGACCGCGATGAGGAACGTCATGAACGCGAAGAACGGCAGCAGCACGGCGCCGGTGGCGTACATGTGGTGCGCCCACACGGCCACGGACAGGGCCGCGATGCCGAGCGTCGCGTAGACCAGGCCGTTGTAACCGAAGATCGGCTTGCGGCTGAACACCGGGAAGATCTCCGACACGATGCCGAAGAACGGCAGGGCGACGATGTAGACCTCGGGGTGACCGAAGAACCAGAAGAGGTGCTGCCAGAGGATCACGCCGCCGTTGGCCGGGTCGAACACGTGCGCACCGAGGTGGCGGTCGGCCAGCAGGCCGAACAGCGCGGCGGTCAGGATCGGGAACGCCAGCAGCACGAGGATCGACGTCACCAGGATGTTCCAGGTGAAGATCGGCATCCGGAACATCGTCATGCCGGGCGCGCGCAGGCAGACCACCGTGGTGATCATGTTGACGGCACCGAGAATGGTGCCGAGACCACCGATGATCAGGCCGACGATCCACAGGTCGGCGCCGACGCCGGGCGAGTGGATGGCGTTGCTCAGCGGCGTGTAGGCGAACCAGCCGAAGTCGGCGGCGCCACCGGGGGTGATGAAGCCCGACATCACGATCAGGCCGCCGAACAGGTACAGCCAGTACGAGAACGCGTTGAGCCGCGGGAACGCCACGTCAGGCGAACCGATCTGCAGCGGCATCACGAAGTTCGCGAACCCGAACACGATCGGCGTCGCGTACAGCAGCAGCATGATCGTGCCGTGCATGGTGAACAGCTGGTTGAACTGCTCCTGCGACAAGAACTGCATACCGGGCCGGGCCAGCTCGGTCCTCATCAGCATGGCCATGGCGCCGCCGACCATGAAGAAGGCGAAGCTCGTGACCAGGTACAGGATGCCGATCTGTTTGTGGTCCGTGGTGCGGAACATCCGCAGCAGGAACGAACCCTTGACCGCCTTGCGCGTCGGGAACGGACGCGTTGCGATCGGCTGCGGGGCTACGGCCGTCACGGTTCCTCCAGGCCTTGGTGGGACCAGTCGTTCGGAAAACTCCCCGGATCGTAGACGGAGGCGATCAGCCGTTCGCGAGTGGGCTGGGGCCGGTGGCCAGCGACGTAGCGCAAGTCACACCTGCTCGGGGTGTCCTATTCTGGCGGCGTGCCGACCCGTGCTCTCCTGGTGCTCACGCTGCTCTTCGGCGTCTTCGCCATGCACCAGGTCGCGCAACCTTCCGAAGCCCACGGCGACCACGACCCGAGCCTCCACCTGTGCATTGGTCTGGTCGTGACGGCCGTCGGCCTCGTCGCGCTGCGGAAGGCCGGCACATCCGGTACCACTTTCCCGCCGCCTCCGGCGCGTGCCGCGGCGGTGCTGCTGCCGCGCGCGGCGCCCGTGGTGGCCGACGTGCCCACCCGGCTGGTCGTGCTGCGGTTGTGAGGAGACCAGGCCCCCGTCTCCCATCAGCACGAACAAAGGAATGAAGATCTTGCGCACCGCGCTCATCGGCGTGGCGGTACTCGCTGCGCTCACGGCGTGCGGCTCACCCGCGACGCACAACTCGGCGGACGTGAAGTTCGCCCAGGAGATGGTCCCGCACCACGAGCAGGCGCTGACCATGGCGAAGCTCGTGGAGAGCCGCACCGAGAACACCCACGTCATCGAACTGGCCTCGCGGATCGAGAAGGGCCAGCAGCCGGAGATCGACAAGCTCAACGGCAAGCTGAAGGAATGGGGCTCGCCCGCGTCCCACTCTGACCACGGCGGTCACGGCATGGTCGACACGTCGACCCTGACCGCGCTGAAGGGCACCGAGTTCGACCGGCAGTGGCTGGCGCTGATGATCACGCACCACCGCGGTGCCGTGCAGTCGGCGCGCGACCAGCAGGCGAAGGGCACCGACCCGGACACCAAGAAGCTCGCGGGCGACATCATCACCGCACAGGAGAAGGAGATCGCCGAAATGGAGTCGCTGCTGCCCCAGGGCTGATGTGACTCTCTTCCGGTGAGTGCTTCAGCAGCCGTGCGCGCAGCCGTCTCAGTGGCTCGCGCGCACGGCCTCACCGTTTCTTCTCCGCTCGTGCTGCGACACCTGTCGAACACCCTGATCTGGCTGCGGCCGGCTCCGGTCGTGGCACGCGTGGCCACGGCGACCGCCCTGGTGCGGTCACCGGCCGCGTTCCTCGAACGCGACCTCGCCGTGTCGGCCTACCTGGCCGCTCGGGGCGTGCCGGTGGTTCCCGCGTCCGGCGAGCTGCCGCCCGGTCCGCACGCGCACTCCGGGTTCACGATGACGTTCACGCAGCACGTGCCGCACGACCTGTCGGTGGTGCCGTCACCTGCTTCGTTCGCCTCCCTGCTGGCCTCGTTGCACGCCGAGCTGGCTCGGTATCCGGGACCGTTGCCGGTGGCCATGCCGTTCGACGACATGGCTGCTCTTGGGTGTGCTGCGCCCGATCGGCCCGCTGGTGGCGCGGCTCGGCCGCTGCACGGGGACGCGCATCCGGGGAACCTGCTGTGGACGCCCGCCGGTCCGGTGTGGAACGACTTCGAGGACACCTGGCTGGGGCCGGTCGAGTGGGATCTCGCGTGCCTGCTGCACACCCAGCGGCTCGACGGGGCCGCCGCGGTGGCCGCCTATCCGGGCGCTTACTCGCCGGCCGCCGTCTCGGCGTGGCTCACCGTCCGGCGCGCGCACGCCGCGTGCTGGACCGAGGTGTTGAGCCGTTGAGGCCACTTCGACCGACGTGAGGTCGGTCGAAGTGGCCTCAACGGCACCGGTCAAGCCTTGCGGCGACGCAGGAAGAACAGAACGCCGGCGCCGGCGGCGACCAGTGCCGCACCCATGCCGACGAGCCACGGCGAACCGAAACCGGTGGAGGCGAGCTCGGCCTCCTGCGCACCGGCGGGAGCCACGGCGGTGCTGGTCGACGTGGCCGTGGTCGGCACGGGCCGCTCACTGGACTTCGGCTGCTCCTCGCGCGGCTTCTCCTCGCCGGGAGGCTGCTCCTCACCAGGAGGCTGCTCCTCACCGGGAGGCTGCTCGGCGGACTTCACGCCGCACGCGTACCAGTGGCTGATGGCGGCGGGCTTGCCGCTGTCGTTGATCGGAGCGTGCAGGCCGGTCCACGGCAACGCACCCAGCGCACCCGCGAGGTAGACGTTGTAGGCGGGCCCGCCCTTGACGACGACACCCGTGACGGTCACGCCGTCCGGAACGCCGGTGATGGTGACCTCGGCCTGGTTGTCCCCACCGGTGAAGGTGAACTCCGCACCGGCGATCGGCTTGCCGGTCAGGTTCCCGACGGTGCACGCGTCGTCGTGGTCGATCGCCACGTTGCCCGCGTGCACGGCGGCACGCGCGTCACCCGAGACGAGTGGCTTGTTCGGCGCGGCAGAGGCGGTGGTGGCGAGCGCGGCGAGGGCGAACGACGTTGCGGCCAGCGCGGCGACCAGTCTGGGCAGGGCCATTCGTATCTCCATCAGTTCGGCGGGATGCCGGGATCTAAGACCATCGACGTCCCCCTAACGGGTGAAGAAGGGGGTGGCGATACGAACCAAGACCGAGTTGTTACGCCCCCGTGAGCTACCAGCGGTGACAACGTCTAGGAATCAGCCAGCCCGTTGCCCCTTACGGTCACGATGATGTGCCGTACGCTCGCCACTTTGGTTGGGTCGGGGACGCACGACGGGAACCCCATCAGCATGGTCAAACCTCCGGCTGTCGAGTCGATCCACGCGTCGATCGCGCCCGCCGACACGTTGCTCGCGGAGCGACGTGCGTTGTATTCGCTCGCGGTCGAGCTGCTCTGTCCTGACATGGGGGACAGCGAGGTCGCGGACGAGGTGCTGGACAGTCCGCTCGTGCGCTTCCACATCGGCGAGGCGCTGGCCGGGCGCGCGGACATCACGCTGGGCGAGCTGACCGCGTGCCTCGAAGCACCGGGGACGACCCGCTCGGCGCACGGACTGCCCGTCATCGCGGACGCGCGCGCACACGAACCGCTCGCCCCGCTGCTGCGGACCATCGAGACCCAGCCGGGGCTGCGGCTGCTGACCGACGGGCCGCGGTTCGAGCAGGCGTACTCGATCGTGGAGCAGGGCGTTCTGCTCGCACTGAAGGTGAGTCCCGGTCTCATCGAGGACCTGCTGGCGCACGTCAACCTGTTCGCGGTGCTGGATCCGGACACGTCGCACGGGCTCGCGTCCGCGTCGTCCCGCTGGTTCCCGGGCATCGTGCTCATCGACGCACCGGCGACCCCGATCGAGGTCGCCGAGGGACTCGTTCACGAGGCAGCGCACCAAAAGTTCTTCGATTTCGCCATCACGCGACAGTTTCTTGGGGCGAAATCCGATACCGCCGAACAATTTGTCACGTCGTGGTCGAAAAAATCATGGCCGATGGAGCAAACCGTCGCGGCGTGGCATGCGTACTCCCTGATGTACCGGTTCGCGATGGACGCCGGCGTCGCTGAAGGGCACTGCGAGGTCAGCGCGGCCTCGCTGTTGCCGAAGGCGGGCGAACGCGCGGCCGAGATCGGGAACTGGCTGGTGGCCCACGCGGAGTACCTCGAGAACGACGCGCGGACGCTGCTCGCCGGACTGCTGGAGACCGTCGAACCTCTCGGTTTCTCCAGCACCAGGAGCACGCAGGCGATCACCGGCCGCCTGCGGCTCGCCCCGGACGTGCGTGTCGCCGCGCGGAAACAGCGAGGTCAGCGGATAGTGGTCGCCACCGCTTCCATTCCACCCGAGCTGTACTGGGTTGATCCCGACGCGGCCGACAGCCTTCAGTTGATAAAGGACGAGGCCGATGGACTCGAAGTCGACGACCTCGTGGACCGTTTGGCGGCGCAGTGGGGTGTTGTGCCGGAGTTTGCCAGGCCGCGGGTCTCAACCGGGCTACAAGCGTTGCTCGACGCCGCGTTGATTCACTAAGTTCCTCCCACTTGATCGTCCGCATTGGACGGTTCCGCATAAAAGGACCTACGACCTTGAGCGAGTCCGTACCGCCCTCTCAGCACCCCGCGTCCCAGCACCCCGGTGCGGGCCCGGTCGGCCAGCCCGTGAACCGCGTCGAGTGGTTCCGCCGGATGCCGACGGGGAGCACGGTCTTCGTTCGTCCGAACGAAGCCGACAGCAAGTAACGAGGAAAAGGGACGCCCCGCAGCGTCCCTTTTCCTTGAGCTTAAGTTGTCTGACAACAGACGACCCCCCGGCCCCGCAACCGGGGGGTCGTCTCCCCCTCGATTCAGCTGGACATGATGTTGACGACGTTGGTGAAGCCGATGACGACCAGCACCACCACGCTGAGACCGAGGATGGTCACCACCGTCCGCCATCCGATCATCGAGACGGCGACGGCGGTGCAGAAAGCGATTCCCAGGGCGTTTCCCGACACAGGCATGGCTACCTCCGCGCGCCGAAGCGGTCACCAGGGTGGGCGGTCCTGTTTGAGTGCCTCTTCGGCTGTTCCAAGTGTGCCGGGCTAGTAGGTTGTCTGTCAACCGTCTTCCCCCTGACAGACAAGTTGCATCTGTTGTCCTGCAGGCCTACGCTGGTCTGAATACCCCAGCGTCAGCACAGGCGGGCGACAGTCATGAACGACGAGAACTCACCCGACGCCGGGAATTGGGCACTTCCGCTCGACTCCCGACGCCCGCTGCCGGAACTGATCGAGGAACAACTCCGAGCGAAGATCGCGGACGGGTCGCTCGAGGCAGGCGATCGCCTGCCGACCGAGCCGGAGCTGGCACGTCAGCTGAACGTGGCCCGCAGCTCGCTGCGCACCGCGTTGCAGAGCCTGCAGCACCGGGGAATCGTCGAGGTGCGGCGCGGGCTCGGCTGGTACGTGCGCACCACGAACCTCGACGAGGACGAGTTCGTCGACCGGCAGTTCACCGGCAACCACTTCTCCGACGCGGATCTGCTGGAGACGCGCATCGCGCTGGAGACGGCCGCGACGAGCCTCGCCGCGACCCGCGCCACCGACGGCGAGCTCGACGAGATCGCCAAGCTCAGCACGATGTACCAGCGTGCGACCGAGCTCGCCGACACGATCGAGGCCGACGAGGCGTTCCACCTCGCGATCGTCCGGGCGAGCCACAACCGGCTGCTGGAGAAGCTCTACCTGGCCCTGGTTCCGCAGCTGCGCGCTTATCGCCGGTCGACGGCGACCCGTCCGGTGCACAACCGGTCCGCGAACGACCACCAGCAGGTCGTGATGTGGTTGCGGCGCAGGGACGAGGTGGGCGCGCGAATTGCGATGACCACTCACCTTCTCGGGCTCTACCAGGACTTCGCGGAGGCCGCCGAGCGCGAGGCGACGATGACGAACTTCGTCAGCGTCGACGACGAGCCGATGTGGACTTCAGCGGACTGACATCCCCCGATCGGCCCTGTCCATCACCCTGTATGCGCTTTCACCATGTGTGCACGGGTGGTGCGAGGGGACTGCGGGAGGCGCGTGGACAGGTGGGCGAGGATGGGGGCCCGCCGTCCGCGCCCGCGACGGAGGGTGCTGGCCACGGCGTGCGGGCTGCTCGGCACGGGCGTGGCACTTCTCATCGTCGCGGTGGTCGCCGACCCGCCCTACTGGGCGCACGTCCTGCTGCTCGAGATCTTCCCGCTGCTGACGCTCGCCGGCGTCGTCCTGCTGGTCTACGAGCTGGTGCTGCACCGTTGGCTGGTACACGAGATCGCCCGGATCGCGGGGCCCGGCATGGTCGGCAACATGCTGCCTCAGGACGTGCTGCGCACGTTCCTCGACTCGATCTACGGCGAGAACGCGGCCAACCACGACGTGGTGTCCGGCGTGCTCGGCGGCGAGGGCGTGCGGCCGGGCGGCGAGGGACTGACGATCAGCACGCACACCACGGTCGAGCTGGAGGCCAGCGCGATCGACCACGACACCTACCACCTGATGTCGACGGTCAGCTACAGCTTCAAGACCCCGGTGGCGAACGACAAGTTCGTCATCTTCGCGACCTGCGACCCGCTGTTGCGCGACTCGATCATCGCGGGATGCCGGCTACCGCTCTGCGACCTCTGGTACGTGGGTGATCCCGACCTGTTCCACGAGTCGATCGAGGACATGCTGCCGTCGGTCAACATCGGCATGAGCTACACGGACGAGAGCAACCGGCTGCACACCGCCGCGCTGGAACGGGTCAAGCCCACCGACGTGAAGTTCGAGCGGTGGGCCGACTACCTGACGTTCTTCCGCGAGCCGATGGGCCCGATGCCCCGGCAGAACCCGCGCAGGCACCTGAACACGCTGCGCATCTTCGAGTGCGACCTGAGCGGCCTCGCCTACGCCGACCACATCGTCAGCACCATCGAGCGGCTGACCGTGCAGGTCACCACGCTTCAACCCGTCGACGAGGGCTTCCTGTACTGGCAGTCGCCCTACCCCTGCTACGTCGACACGATCTCGCTCAAGGTCACCGATCTGAGCGTGCACGACCGGGTGTTCGAGTACCGGATCATGCCGTTCACGTTCCGCTCCAACACCGAGTCCGTGCGCTGGCTGCCCGCGGACCAGCTGGACGACCTGGACGTGCGGTCCTGGTTGTTGCCGGGGCACGGGGTCGTGCTGGTGTGGCGGGAAGCCCGGTAGATCCGGTTACGCAAGCCAGCGCAAGCGGCTGTCGTACACTTGCGCGATGACGCAACGCAGGCTGGCCGAAGTCGCGGCCAAGGTCGGGGTCAGCGAGGCCACGGTGAGCCGGGTGCTCAACGGCAAGCCGGGCGTCTCGGAGGCGACGCGCAAGGCCGTGCTGACCGCGTTGGACGTGCTCGGCTACGAGCGTCCCACCCAGCTGCGCGGCGAGCGGGCCCGGCTGGTCGGGCTCGTGCTGCCCGAGTTGCAGAACCCGATCTTCCCGGCGTTCGCCGACGTGGTCGGGAACGCGCTGGCGCAGCAGGGCTTCACGCCGGTGCTGTGCACGCGGACCGCGGGTGGCGTGAGCGAGGCCGACTACCTCGAGCTGCTGCTGGAACAGCACGTGTCGGGGATCGTGTTCGCGGGCGGGCTGTACGCGCAGGCCGACGCGACGCATGCGCACTACCACCAGATGATCACCCGCAGGTTGCCCGCGGTGCTGGTCAACGCGGCGATCGACGACCTCGCGTTCCCGCGTGTGTCGTGTGACGACGCGGTGGCCGTCGAGCAGGCGTTCGGACATCTGACGTCGCTCGGGCACACCCGGATCGGCGCCGTGCTCGGGCCGCCCGACCACGTGCCGTCGCGGCGGAAGCTCGCGGCCTTGCAACGGCTTGCGGGCGGCTTGCGCCTCGAGGTCGAGCACACGATGTTCTCGCTGGAAGGCGGGCAGGCGGCGGCGAGCAGGCTGGTGCGGAACGGGGTCACGGCGATCATCTGCGCGAGCGATCCGCTGGCGCTCGGGGCGGTGCGGGCGGTGCGGCGGCACGGGCTCCGCGTGCCCGAGGACGTCTCGGTGGTGGGCTACGACGACTCGGCGTTCATGAACTGCACCGACCCGCCGCTGACGACCGTGCGGCAGCCGATCGAGGCGATGGGGCGGGCCGCTGTCGAGCTGCTGGCCAGCCAGATCTCCGGTCGTGCGGTGCTCAACGACGAGCTGCTCTTCGAGCCTGAACTGGTGGTGAGGGCCTCCACGGCGCCAGCGCCGCGCTAGTAGTCGAGTTTTTGCGGGATTCGGTTCAGATATTGCGTTCAGAAGCGCGGCGGTTCTATGGTCGCGCTCTCATCGCAGTGTCGCGAGAAGGGTCCCCTCCTCATGAAGAAGACCGCTGGCTTACTGGCCTGCCTGGTGGTCGCCGCCTGCAGCAGCGGCCCCGAGCAACCCGCGGGCAAGACCGTGATCGACATCAACGGGCAGCCGCCGCAGACCCAGGCCTTCGACCGCAAGATCTTCGACGAGGACGTCGCGGAGTTCGAGCAGACGCACCCGGACATCGACGTCCGGCCGCACGAGGGGTTCATGGACCCCAAGACGTTCTCGGCCAAGCTCGCTGGCGGGCAGCTGGAGGACGTCTTCTACGTCTACTTCAGCGACCCGGCGCAGCTGATCGCGCGCAACCAGGCGGCGGACATCACCGAGTACGTGAAGGACGTGCCGCACTACGGGGAGATCCAGCAGGACCTGAGGAGCATCTTCTCCTCCGGCGGCAAGGTGTACGGCATCCCGACCGCCAACTACTCGATGGGGTTGCTGTACAGCAAGAAGCTCCTCGCGAAGGCAGGCGTGCAGCCGCCGAAGACGTGGGACGAGGTCCGCGAAGCGGCCAAGAAGGTCAAGGCGCAGGGTGCGACCGGGTTCGCCGAGTACAGCAAGAGCAACCAGGGCGGCTGGCACTTCACGACGTGGATGAAGTCGATGGGCGGGGACGTCGTCGAGAACGGCAAGGCCGCGTTCAACAACGACAAGGGCCGCAAGGTGCTGGAGCACCTGAAGAACATGCGCTGGACCGACAACACCATGGGCGACAAGCAGTTGCTCGAGATCGCGGACGTGCAGACCATGATGGGCTCCGGCCAGCTCGGCATGTACCTCGCCGCGCCGGACAACGTGCCGACGATCGTCAACCAGTTCAAGGGCGACTACGCCGACTACGGGCTCACCACGATCCCGGACGGCAGGGGCACGCTCATCGGTGGCGAGGGGTACATGATCAACCCCAAGGCGACCAAGGACGAGATCAAGGCCGGACTCACCTGGGTGCAGTGGAAGTTCCTCAACCCGGACCGCATCGAGAAGAACCTGCAGCGGTACAAGGAAAAGGGACAGCCGATCGGCATGCCGACCCCGCCGGTCGCGGACGTCTGGACCGGTGACACGCGGGTCAAGCAGGAAGAGCTGAAGGCCAAGTACTCCACCGTCCCGACGGAGAACTTCCAGTCCTACATGGACGGTGCTACCAAGGTGAAGGGCAGCATCGAGCCGCCCAACGCCCAGCAGGTGTACGCGATCCTCGACGGCGTCATGCAGGCGGTGCTCACCAACGAGCAGGCGGATCACGCCCAGCTGTTGAAGGACGCCGAAGCCAAGGTCAACGCGGTGCTGGTGAAGTAGTGCGGCGCAACCTCACCGCGTACGGCCTGCTGAGCGGTGCGCTCGTGGCGTTCGCGTTGTTCTCCTGGTACCCGATCGTCCGCGGTGTGACGTTGAGCTTCCAGCAGGTCAACTTCGTCACCGCGCCGGACTGGGTCGGCTGGGACAACTTCGCGAAGCTGCTGCGAGATCCGCAGTTCGGCACGGCGTGGCGCAACACGCTGGTCTTCACCCTGCTGGCGCTGGTGCTCGGGTTCGGGGTGCCGTTCGCGACGGCGGTGGTGCTCAACGAGCTGCGGCACGCCAGGGCGTACTTCCGGCTGGTCGTGTACCTGCCGGTGATGTTGCCGCCCGTGGTGACGGCACTGCTGTGGAAGTGGTTCTACGACCCAGGTCCCGGTCTGTTCAACAGCGTGCTCCGGGAGCTCGGTCTGCCGACCGGGACCTGGCTCGACTCCAGTAGCACCGCACTCGTGAGCCTGGTCATCGTCACGACCTGGGCGAACATGGGCTCGGCCACGCTGATCTACCTGGCCGCGCTGCAGACGATCCCCGGTGAGCTGTACGAGGCGGCCGAGCTGGACGGTGCGAACGTCGTGCAGCGGATCCGGCACGTCACGATCCCGCAGACGAAGTTCGTGCTGGTGATGCTGGCTCTGCTGCAGGTCGTGGCGACGATGCAGGTGTTCACGGAGCCGTTCATCATGACCGGCGGCGGGCCGGAGGACTCGACGATCACGGTCCTGCTGCTGCTCTACCGGTACGCCTTCGTCTACAACGACTTCGGCAGCGCCAGCGCGCTCAGCCTGCTGCTGTTCGCCGTGCTCGGCGTGTTCTCCGCGCTGTACCTCAGGACCACGCGGAGGGCCGACGCGTGAGGACGCTCGTCAAGCCGGGACGGTCCTACTGGTTCGTCTTCACTGCGACCATGGTCGTTTTCACCGCGACCTTCCTCCTCCCGCTGGCATGGGTCCTGGTCGGCGCGATGAAGCCGCCTGCCGAGCTCGCGCGGATCCCGCCGACCGTGCTGCCTGAGACCTGGGTTCCTGAAACGTACGCGGACGCGTGGAACTTCATGGACCTCGGTCGCTACTTCCTCAACACCCTGGTCGTGGCGGTCGGCTCGTGGGCCGTGCAGCTCGCGGTCGCGGTGCCCGCGGCGTACGCGTTGTCGAAGCTGAGGCCGTTGCTGGGCAACGTGGTCCTCGGGCTGATGCTCGCGACGCTCATGCTGCCGGCTGCCGCGCTGCTCGTCCCGATGTACCTGACGATCTCCGACCTGGGTCTGCTCAACTCCCCCACCGCGATCTGGTTCCCCGCCGCCGCCAACGCGTTCAACATCTACCTGCTCAAGCGCTTCTTCGACCAGATCCCCGACGAGCTGCTGGAAGCCGCCCGCATGGACGGGGCGGGACCGGTCACGACGCTCGTGAGAATCGTCGTCCCGATCTCACGGCCGGTGCTCGCCGTGGTGTCGATCTTCGCGGTCGTGGCCGCGTGGAAGGACTTCATCTGGCCGCTGCTCGTCTTCTCCGACCCAGCGGAGCAGACGCTCAGCGTCGCGTTGCAGCGCTTCGCACCCGACACCCCGATCAACCTCCTGCTGGCCGGACTCGTGCTCGCCAGCCTGCCGATGGTCGCGCTGTTCCTGGCGTTCCAGCGGCACATCCTCGCGGGCCTCACCGCGGGCGGCATCAAGGGCTGAAAGGAACCGCATGAACTGGTGGCGCAGTGCCGCGATCTACCAGGTGTACCTGCGCAGTTTCGCGGACGGCAACGGTGACGGCATCGGCGATCTCGCGGGGCTGCGCGCGAAGCTCCCGCACATCGCGGGGCTCGGCGCCGACGCGATCTGGCTCAACCCCTGGTACCCCTCACCACTGGCCGACGGTGGCTACGACGTCGCCGACTACCGCGACGTCGAGCCGGTGTTCGGCACGCTCGTCGAGGCCGAGAAGCTGATCGACGAGGCGCACGCGCTCGGCATCAGGATCATCATCGACATCGTCCCGAACCACTGCAGCGACCAGCACCCCTGGTTCACCCGAGGCCTCAGGGACCGCTTTCACTTCCGTGACGACGACGGTGGCGACGCACCGCCGAACGACTGGAAGTCGAGGTTCGGCGGGTCCGCGTGGAGCCGGCTCACCGACGGCTCCTGGTACCTGCACCTCTACGCCGCCGAACAGCCGGACCTCAACTGGGAGAACCCGGTGGTGCGCCGGGAGTTCGAGGACATCCTGCGGTTCTGGCTCGACCGCGGCGTCGACGGGTTCCGCATCGACGTGGCCGACGGGCTGGTCAAGGACTTCAGCAGGCCCGATGCCGAACAGCCGTACTCCGACCAGGACGGCGTTCACGAGATCTACCGGCAGTGGCGCCGGATCGCCGACGAGTACGACGGTGAGCGGATCTTCGTCGGCGAGATGTGGTTGCCGGACCCGGTGCGGTTCGCCCGCTACCTGCGGCCGGACGAGCTGCACTCGGCTTTCAACTTCGACTTCCTCTGCTGCCCGTGGGACGCGACCGAGTTCAGGAAGGTCATCGACGCCACGCTCGCCGCGCACGAACCCGTTGGCGCGCCACCGACCTGGGTGCTCTCCAACCACGACGTCACGCGGCACGTCACGCGCTACGGCCGCGACGACACCAGCTTCTCCTTCGCGGACAGGCAACACGCCGCCCCGACCGACCGCGCGACGGGCACCCGGCGGGCCAGGGCCGCGATCCTGCTCACCGCCGGACTGCCCGGCGGCGTGTACGTCTACCAGGGCGAGGAACTGGGCCTGTGGGAGGTCGAGGACCTGCCGGACGAGCTGCGCGAGGACCCGGTGTGGCACCGCTCCGGCTTCACCGACCGCGGCCGGGACGGCTGCCGCGTGCCTCTCCCCTGGGGGGACGACGGCCCGTCGTGGCTCCCCCGGCCCCCGGAGTGGGAGCGGTGCTCGGTCGCGGCGCAGTCCGGCGACCCTGAATCGATGCTCAGCCTGTACCAGCAGGTCTTCCGGCACCGCAGGGACATCAGCGGTGACCTCACCTGGGTCGACAGCGCACCGAACGTGCTCGCGTTCCAGCGCGACGACGGCTTCACGTGCGTCCTGAACCTCTCGGACGGCCCGATCTCCCTGCCCGGCAAGCCTTTCCTCACCAGCACGCCGCTCGTCGACGAGCAGCTGCCCACCGACTCCGCCGCTTGGATCCGTGTGTGAACCCTGCACCAGCAAGGAGACAACGATGTTTTCCTGGAGGGCAACAACAGTTGCATTGGTGGTGGGAGCGAGCATTCAGGCCGCTCCGGCCGCGTCCGCCGTTGGTGGCAACGGCGCGACCGTTCCGTTCGTCGAGCAGGAAGCGGAATCCGCTGCCCACAACGGAACCAAGATCGGACCGGACTACACGCAGGCGAGCCTCGCGAGCGAGGCGTCGAACCGGCAGGCCGTCACACTCGACGGCGGCGGCGAGTACGTGGAGTTCACGCTCACCCGCCCGGCCAACTCGATCGTCCTGCGCTACAGCGTTCCGGACGGCAGCCAGGGCACCATCGGCGTCTACCTCAACGGCGGCAAGGTGAACAACCTGCCCGTCACGTCGAAGTACAGCTGGCTCAACACCGGCTGGATCCCCGGCCAGAAGATCCACCACTTCTTCGACGAGTCGCGCCTGCTGCTCGGCCGCGACCTGCAGACCGGTGACCGCGTCAAGGTCCAGCTGGACGGCGGGATCAGCAACATCACGGTCGATCTCGCCGACTTCGAACAGGTGGCGGGGCCGAGCACCAGGCCGGCGAACTCGTTGTCCATCACGGACTACGGCGCCACCCCGAACAACGGCTCCGACGACGCCGAGGCCATCTGGCAGACCGTGCTCGCGGCCAGGTCGCAGGGCCGCGAGGTGTGGATCCCGGCGGGCACGTTCGAGGTGAACCGGCCGCTCGCGATCGACCAGGTCACGATCCGCGGCGCGGGCATGTGGCACTCGGTGCTGCACAGCAACAACCCGTTCAACAACGGCGGCCAGGTGCAGGGCAACATCCGCCTGCACGACTTCGCGGTCGTGGGCGAGATCACCGAGCGCAACGACGGCCAGGCCGACAACGCCTACCACGGCCCGCTCGGCACCAACTCGGTGATCTCCGGGCTGTGGATGCAGCACCTCAAGGTCGGCGTCTGGACGATGAGCGGCACCACCACGAACGCCGTCATCGAGAACAACCGGTTCCTCGACCTCACCGCGGACGGGCTGAACTTCAACGGCCGGGTCAGCGACTCGGTGGTGCGCAACAACTTCCTGCGCAACACCGGTGACGACGCGCTCGCCATGTGGTCGCTCAGGGGCGCGGACGTGCGGTGCCGGTTCGAGAACAACACGATCGTCCAGCCGAACCTCGCCAACGGCATCGCGATCTACGGCGGCCAGGACATCACCGTGCGCGGCAACAGGATCCTCGACACCAACGCGCTCGGGTCCGGCATCGCGATCTCCAACCAGGCGTTCATCTACGACGGCACGTTCTCGCCGCTCGCGGGTACGACCACGGTCGCGGACAACACGCTGATCCGCACGGGTGCGATGAACCCGAACTGGAACCACCCGATGAGCGCGATCCGGATCGACTCCTACGACACGGAGATCACGAGCCCGGTCACCGTCACCGGCAACCTGTTCCAGGACAGCCCGTACAGCGCGATCCAGGTCGTCGACGGCGGCGGGCAGGGCAGGCAGGTCCGCAACCTGCGGGTCGACAACAACCGGGTCGACGGAGTCGGCACCGTGGTCGTGCAGATAGAGACCACGGGAGTAGGCGACTTCTCCAACCTGGTCGCCACCCGCGTGGGCACCGCGGGAAGTTACAACTGCCCCTACCCGGCCGGGCGTCCACCGTTCACGATCAACGCCGGTGCGGGCAACTCCGGCTGGGACACGCAGTGGACCGACTGCGGCTCGTGGCCGCCGGTGAACGGGGGCACGCCGCCGACCGACGGCAACCTCGCGCGCGGCCGCGCCACGTCGTCCACCGGGTACGTGCAGGTCTACCAGCCGTCCAACGCGGTCGACGGTGACCCGAACACGTACTGGGAGAGCACGAACCACGCGTTCCCGCAGTCGATCACGGTCGACCTCGGGCAGCCCCGCTCGGTGTCCAGGCTCGTGCTCAAGCTCCCCGCGCACTGGGGTGCCCGCACGCAGACGATCGCCGTCGAAGGCAGCACCGGCGGTGCGTACACGACGCTCAAGTCGTCGGCGCAGTACAACTTCTCCCCCAACACCACGGTCACCTTCCCGGCCAGCAACCAGCGGTACGTCCGGCTGACCGTCACGGCCAACACCGGATGGCCCGCGGGCCAGGTGTCCGAGTTCGAGGTGTACTCGTCATGAGGGCGGCACCTCTGACTGCGGTCGCGCTCGCGGCGGCCGGAATCGTGATCGTCTGGCCCGCGGCAGCCGCACCCGCGTCGGGCTCGCCGTTCGACGTGCCGGGTCGTGGCGCGGCGGTTCCCTTCGTGGAACAGGAAGCGGAGTCCGCGCAGACCAGCGGCACCCGCATCGGACCGGACCGCACGAAGGGCACGCTCGCCGGCGAGGCCTCCGGCAGGCAGGCCGTCACACTCGGCTCCGGGCAGCACGTGGAGTTCACGCTGACCAGGCCTGCCAACGCGGTGGACTTCCGGTTCAGCGTGCCGGACGGCTCGACGTCGTCGGTCGCGGTGCTGCTCAACGGTGTCCGCGCGACGAGCCTGCCGCTGCAGTCGAAGTACGCGTGGCGCTACGGCTGGTACCCGTACAGCAACGACCCTGGCCAGGGTCGTCCGCACCACCTGTACGACTCGACGCGCACGCTGTTCGGGCAGACCCTCCCAGCGGGCGCGAAGGTGCGGCTGCAGAACGAGGGCAGCCAGGTCACCATCGACCTGGCCGACTTCGAGGAGGTCGCACCAGTGGCCGCACGTCCGGCGAACTCGGTGTCGGTGGTGGAGCACGGCGCCACCTCCGGCGACGGCACGGACGACGCGAACGCGTTCGACGCGGCGGTCGCGGCGGCTCGCGCGCAGGGCAAGGAGGTGTGGATCCCGGCGGGCACGTTCACCGTGCACCGGCACGTCACGCTGGACCAGGTGACGATCCGCGGCGCCGGGCACTGGCACAGCGTGGTGCGCGGAAACCGGGTCGGGTTCTACGGGCTCGGTGAGCCGAACAGCTGCGGCCAGGGCGGGAACACCGGCCGCAGCAGCCGCGTCGGCGTCCACGACTTCGCGATCATCGGTGAGGTCACCGATCGGGTCGACTGCGACCAGGTCAACGCCATCGGCGGTGCGCTCGGCGGTGGCTCGGTCGTCTCGGGCATGTTCCTGCAGCACACCAAGGTCGGCCTCTGGCTCGACGGGCCGTTCGACGGGCTGACCGTGCGGAACAACCGGATCGTCGACCAACTGGCGGACGGGCTGAATCTGCACGACGGGATCAGCAACGTGCTGGTGGAGCACAACCTGGTGCGCAACATCAGCGACGACGGCCTGGCCATGTGGTCGGAGCACAACGCCGACCACAGCAACACGTTCCGGTACAACACGATCGTCGTGCCGATGAAGGCCAACGGCATCGCGATCTACGGCGGCCGGAACATCACGGTGTCCGACAACGTCGTCGCCGACACCCAGGACCAGGGCGGCGGCCTGCACGTGGGCAACCGGTTCCAGTCGGTACCGGTCGCGGACACGATCCGCTTGCACCGCAACACCACGCTGCGAGCCGGATCGCTCGACTCGAATTGGCAGTTCGGCGTCGGCGCGCTGTGGTTCGACGCGCGGGACCAGGCCATGACCGGGCGGGTGGAGGTGACCGACACGGACCTGGTCGACTCGAACTACCAGGCGATCGGGTTCATCAGCGGCACGATCTCGAACATCCACTTCGACGGTGTGCGGATCACCGGCGCGGGCACGTTCGGGCTGCAGCTGCAGGCACCGGGCGGTGCGTCGTTCCGCAACGTCACGGCGACGGGTCTCGGCAGGCAGGGCAGGTACAACTGCATGGGAGACAACGCGTTCGCGATCGCCGACGGTGGCGGCAACTCCGGCTGGGACACGACGTACTGCGGCCCGTGGCCGGATCCGATCTACAACGCTCCCCCACCCACGACAACAACCACGACGACCACCTCGCCACCCACGGGCAACCTGGCCCGCGGCAAGCCGGTGACGGGCAGCCACGTGGAGATCTACCAGCCAGCCAACGCGGTCGACGGCGACCCGAACACCTACTGGGAGAGCACGAACCACGCGTTCCCGCAGTCGATCACGGTCGACCTCGGCGAGTCCCGGTCCACTTCCCGGTTGGTGCTCACACTCCCCGCGCACTGGGGAGCCCGCACCCAGACGATCTCGGTCGAGGGCAGCAACGGCGGCGCCTACACCACGCTCAAACCCTCGGCGCCGTACACCTTCTCCCCCAACGCCACCGTCGCCTTCCCAGCCACCGACCAGCGCTACATCCGGCTCACCATCACGACCAACACCGGATGGCCGGCGGGCCAACTCTCGGAGCTCGAGATCTACGCCCAGTAGCCACTCGGGCACAAATCCACCCCCATCCGGGCACGCCCGTTCTTGATGAAGGGAGCTTTCATCAACCTCAGCTTGATGAAAGCTCCCTTCATCAACCTTCAAGCGGGCAGGAAGCGGGCGGAGATTCACCCGAGTGTGGCGGTGGCCACACCGTGAGAGCGGTGTTACACCTAATACCAGCCCGATCGGGCAGACGGAGTCCGAGCGGGCAGGGCAGGAGGTGAGCATGCGGTCGGACGAGCGCAAGCGCCGCATCCTCGCCAGGGCGCGTGCGGACGGCAAGGTCGACGTCGCCGACATGGCGGTCGAGCTGGACGTCGCTCCCGAGACGGTGCGCCGCGACCTGCGCCTGCTCGACGAGCACGGTCTCGTCCGCCGCACGCACGGCGGCGCCATCCCGGTCGAGAGCGCCGGGTTCGAGACCGGCCTCAAGTTCCGCTCCGCGTCGCACGTGCCGGAGAAGCGGCGCATCGCGAAGGCCGCCGCCGACCGCATCGACGACGCCGAGACGGTGTTCGTCGACGAGGGCTTCACCCCGCAGCTGGTCGCCGAAGCGCTGCCGCTCACCCGCCCGCTGACGGTCATCACGGCCAGCCTGCCGACGGCGGCCGCGTTGTCCGAGCACCCGGCGTGCACGGTGCTGCTGCTCGGCGGCAGGGTCCGCGGCCGCACACTGGCCACAGTGGACCACTGGACCATCCGCATGCTGGGCGAGATGGTCATCGACCTCGCCTACGTCGGCGCGAACGGGATCTCGCGCGAGCACGGGCTCACGACGCCGGACCCGGCGGTCGGCGCGGTCAAGGCGAAAGCCGTCGAGGTGTCGAAGCGGAGGATCTTCATCGGCGTGCACACGAAGTTCGGCGTGCACAGCTTCACCCGGTTCGCGGGCATCGGTGACCTCGAGGCGATCGTCACCGACACCAACCTGCCCGCAGGCGAGGCCCACCGGTACTCGCTGCTCGGCCCCAAAGTGATCAGAACCTAGGACAGCCACGCCCCAGGTAGGGCCTATTTCCGCATGCCCTCAGAAAGGAAAGACGATGTCGTCGTTCCGGTATCTCAGCATCACCGCCGCAGTGCTGCTGGCGACCACCGCCTGCGCGGGAGCGGGAGGTGGTGGGGGCTCCTCCGACTCGAACTCGGTCAACGTCCTGATGGTCAACAACCCGCAGATGCAGGACCTGGTGAAGCTGACCGCGGACAACTTCACGAAGGACACCGGCATCAAGGTCAACTACACGGTGCTGCCGGAGAACGACGTCCGCGACAAGATCAGCCAGGACTTCTCCAGCCAGGCCGGGCAGTACGACGTCGCGACGATCTCCAACTACGAGACGCCGATGTACGCCAAGAACGGCTGGCTCGCGCCGCTCGACGACCAGATCACGAAGGACTCGGGCTTCGACCAGGGCGACATCCTGGAGCCGATCCGGCAGTCGCTGACCGCCGCGGACGGCAAGGTGTACGCGGAGCCGTTCTACGGCGAGTCGTCGTTCCTCATGTACCGCAAGGACGTGCTGGACGCCAAGGGCGTCACGATGCCCGAGAAGCCGACCTGGCAGCAGGTCGCCGACATCGCGGCCAAAGTGGACACTCCGGAGATGCGCGGCATCTGCCTGCGCGGCCAGCCCGGCTGGGGTCAGGTGATGGCTCCGCTCACCACGGTCGTCAACACGTTCGGCGGCACCTGGTTCACCAAGGACTGGCAGGCGCAGGTCAACGCGCCGGAGTTCAAGGAGGCCACCGACTTCTACGTCAACCTGGTCCGCACGCACGGTGAAGCCGGTGCGCCGCAGGCGGGTTTCGCGGAGTGCCTGAACAACATGACGCAGGGCAAGACGGCCATGTGGTACGACGCCACGGTCGCCGCCGGTCTGCTCGAGGCCACCGACTCACCGGTGAAGGGCAAGCTCGGCTTCGCGCAGGCGCCGGTCGTGAAGACGGAGTCCTCCGGCTGGCTCTACACGTGGGCGTTCGGCGTGCAGAAGGCCAGCAAGAAGCAGGACGCGGCGTGGAAGTTCATCTCGTGGGCGTCCGGCAAGGGCTACGAGGAGCTGGCCGGCAAGACGCTCGGCTGGTCGAAGGTGCCGGACGGCAAGCGTTCCTCGACCTACCAGCGCGCCGAGTACAAGCAGTCCAGCGGCACGTTCTCCGCGCAGGCCGAGGCCGCGATCAAGGGTGCGAAGCCGCTCGACCCCGGCGTGCAGGCACGTCCGGCGCCTGGCATCCAGTTCGTCGGCATCCCCGAGTTCACCGACCTCGGCACGCAGGTGTCGCAGCAGATCAGTTCCGCGATCGCTGGTGCCACCAGCGTGGACGCCGCCTTGAACGCCGGCCAGGCACTGGCCGAGAAGGTCGCAGCGAAGTACAAGGGGCAGTGAGATGGCGGTCTTGACGCGGGAGCGGCCGACGACGGATCGGCCGCCTCCCGTCCCCAGGAAGGCGACGGACAGGTGGGCGCGGCGGGCACCTCTGCTCCCCGCACTGCTGTTCCTGATCATCATCACGCAGCTGCCGTTCATCGCGACGCTGGTGATCTCGTTCATGAAGTGGAACTCGCTGGACCCCGGCGGCCGCGGGTTCGCCGGATTCGACAACTACGTCAACGTGTTCACCGACCCGGACCTGCGGTCGTCCGTCGTCAACACGGTCGTCCTCACGGCGTCCGTGGTGCTGATCAGCCTGGTGCTCGGCCTGGGTCTCGCGCTGGTGCTGGACAAGAAGTTCCGCGGCCGCGGCCTGGTGCGCACGATGCTGATCGCGCCGTTCCTCGTGGTCCCGGTCGCGGCGGCGCTGATCTGGAAGCACGCGCTCTACAACCCGGAGTACGGGCTGCTGAACGGAATCCTGAACTGGCTGGGCGGTCCGCAGCCGGACTGGATCAGCTCCATGCCGATGACCGCGGTCGTCGCGTCGCTGGTGTGGCAGTGGACGCCGTTCATGATGCTGATCCTGCTGGCGGGCCTGCAGAGCCGCCCGGTGGAACCCGTCGAGGCGGCCAGGATCGACGGTGCGTCGCCGTTCCAGATCTTCCGCTACCTCACGTTCCCGCACCTGCGGCAGTACCTGGAGCTCGGCGGCCTGCTCGGGTCGATCTACATCGTGCAGAACTTCGACGCGGTGTTCACGATCACGTCCGGCGGTCTCGGCACCGCGAACCTGCCCTACATGATCTACCAGACCTTCTACCAGGCGCACGAGTACGGCGAGGCGTCCGCGGCGGGCGTGATCGTGGTCGCGGGTTCGATCATCATCGCGACGTTCGCGCTGCGCGTGGTGTCCTCCCTCTTCAGGGACGAGGCGAAGTCATGATCAAGCAGTCGCGCGTCTGGGGCATGATCGGCTGGGTCGCCGCGGTGTTCTTCTTCCTGCCGGTGGCGTGGATGGTGCTGACCTCGTTGCACAGCGAGGCCGACGCCGCGACCAACCCGCCGTCGCTCGCCGCCGGACTGACCTTCGACGGCTACACCGAGTTCTTCAACTCCGACGCCTGGCCGCCGCTGATCAACTCGTTCAGCGCGTCCATCGGCTCGACGATCATCGTGCTGCTGCTGGCGATCCCGGCCGCGTACGCGTTGTCCATCAAGAAGGTCGACAAGTGGACGGACGTGTTGTTCTTCTTCCTGTCCACCAAGATGATGCCGGTCGTCGCGGCCTTGCTGCCGATCTACCTGGTGGCGCAGTACACCGGGCTGCTCGACAACATCTCGTTCCTGATGGTGCTCTACACGTCGATGAACCTGCCGATCGCGGTGTGGCTCATGCGGTCGTTCCTCTCCGAGGTGCCGAAGGAGATCCTCGAGGCGGCGTCCATCGACGGCGCCGGGCTGATCACGATCCTGCGCCGCGTGGTGGCACCGATCGCGATGCCCGGCATCGCGGCGACCGCGTTGATCTGCTTCATCTTCAGCTGGAACGAGCTGCTGTTCGCCCGCGTGCTGACCGGTGTCGTCGCCACGACCGCGCCCGTCTACCTGACCGGGTTCGTGACGTCCCAAGGACTCTTCCTCGCGAAGGTCTGCGCCGCCGCGACCGTCGTGTCCCTCCCGGTGCTCATCGCCGGGTTCGCCGCCCAGGACAAGCTGGTCCAGGGCCTGTCTCTAGGAGCGGTCAAGTGAACAACCCGACCCCGATCGGACGTGCCAGGTGAAAGCGGCCGTCATCAGCGCACCCGACGTGGTCGAGGTGACCACTGTGGACGATCCGGCGCCCGGCAGGCGCGAGGTCGTCGTGGACGTCGCCGCGTGCGGGCTGTGCGGAACGGACCTGCACATCCTGCAGGGCGAGTTCGCGCCGACGCTGCCGGTCGTGCCGGGGCACGAGTTCGCGGGCGTGGTCGCCGAGGTCGGAACGGAGGTCACCGAGCTGCGCGTCGGCGACCGGGTGGCCGTCGACCCGTCGCTGTACTGCTACGAGTGCCGGTTCTGCCGGTCCGGGCGCAACAACCTGTGCGAGCGCTGGGCCGCGATCGGGGTGACGACGAGCGGCGGCGCGGCCGAGTTCGCGGTCGCGCCGGTCGCGAACTGCGTGAAGCTGCCGGACCACGTGCGGCTGGAGGACGCCGCGCTGATCGAGCCGCTGTCGTGCGCGGTGCGCGGGTACGACGTGCTGCGGTCGCAGCTCGCGACCCGCGTGCTGATCTACGGGTCGGGCACGATGGGCCTGATGATGCTCCAGCTCGGCAAGCTGACCGGTGCGGCGTCGATCGAGGTGGTCGACGTGAACTCCGAACGGCTGGAGACCGCCCGTCTGCTCGGCGTCTCGGCGGCCGCGACGTCCGCCGACGAACTGGACCGGCCGGACGGCTGGGACGTCGTGATCGACGCGACCGGCAACGAGAAGGCGATCCAGGACGGGCTCGGCCGGGTCGCGCGCGGCGGAACGTTCCTGCAGTTCGGCGTCTCGGACTACTCGGCGCGGGCGACGATCGAGCCGTACAAGATCTACAACCAGGAGATCACGATCACCGGTTCGATGGCCGTGCTGCACTCGTTCGAACGCGCGTCTGACCTGTTCGCGAACGGTGTGCTCGACGCGGAGGTGTTCATCAGCGACCGGCTGCCGCTCGACGAGTACGCCGCCGCGCTGGACGCGTTCAAGTCCGGGAAGGGGCGCAAGATCCAGGTGCTGCCGTAGGACATCTCGTATCCAGGCCGCACGCACTCCCCTCTTGCCATACTGGACGCGCCGCCAGGCGCTCCGGGGGGAGGATCAACGATGACGTTGGACGAGTTCCTGGACTCGGTTCAGGACTTACCGGACGACGAGTTGCTGGCCTGGTACGACGCGTTCGAGGGGCGGGCCACGGCGCCTGAGGCCGATGACGCGGACTTCGATCACGAGCACGAGCCGTTGAAGTACTCGGTCGACGACCTGCGGGCGATACTGGTCAAGATCGCGGAGAACCGGGATGTGCACACCTCGAATCCCGGTTCTCCATGGCACAACCTGTGGCACTGGATGCGCCGGTAGTGGAGCCGGCCGCTCTGCGCGGGGAGATCGTCGCGGCGCGCGCGTTGGGCGTCGCGGTCGCGGCGTGCGTGCTGTTCGCCGCCGTGCACGCGACGATCGCGGGCACCATCGGGGTCTCACACCCCCGCAACTGGCTCGTCGCGATCGGCTGCACCCTGCTCGGCCTGCGCGTCGTCGCACACGTCCAGCGCAACTCGGTCGGCTGGATGCTGCTCGCGATGGGCGCGTTCGGCGCCGTCGCCGTGGCGGTGGCCGGCTGGCGCGACGTGCCCGCCGCCGCGTGGGTCGACGCCTGGGTGTGGTGGCCGACGTACGCGCTGCTGCCCGCCGTGGCACTCGTGTTCCCCACCGGGAGCCCCGTGTCGCGGCGGTGGCGCCCGGTGCTGGTCGCGAGCCTGGTCAGCATCCTGCTCGGCACCGTCGGGCTCGGCTGGGCGTCGTGGTCGTCGCCGGGGACGTTCTGGGACGACGCGGTGAGCGGTGAGCCGGTGCACGGTTTTCCCAAGCACATCACCATGATCGGTCTGGCCGGTGTGGTGCTCAGCCTGCTCGCCGCGGTGGTGGCGCTCGCGTTGCGCTGGCGTCGTTCGGCCGGTGACCAGCGGCGGCTGTTCGTGTGGGCGACGAGCCTGCTCGCGATCGCGGTGCTCGCGTTCCTGCTGGAGATCCCGTTCGGCGACTGGTCGTGGTTCGCGGGCGCCATCGCGTTCCCGGCGGCCGCGGTGATCGCCATCGTGCGCTACGGGCTGTACGACATCAGCCTGATCATCCACCGCTCACTGCTGTACGGCACGCTGACGGTCGCGTTGCTCGCGCTGTACACGCTCGTCGCGCTCGCGGCGGGCTCGGTGTTCTCCGGCCAGGCGGCGGTGTTCGGCACGGCGGCCGCGGTGCTCGCGATCAACCCGTTGCGGCACACCGTGCAGCGCCGCCTCGACCGCTGGCTCTACGGCACCCGCGCGGATCCCTACGCCGCGCTGTCGACGCTGGGCGGGCGGCTCGAACACTCGCTGGCGCCCAACGAGGTGCTGCCCGCGGTGGCCGCGACGATCGCCGAGTCGCTGAAGCTGCCGTACGTCGCGATCCGCGGGGGCGGTGCGCTCGCACTCGCCGAGCACGGCTCGTCGCACGGCTGGCCGCAGCTGCGGTTCCCGATGACCTACCGCGGCAAGACGATCGGCGACCTGGTCGTCGAACCGCGCGCGCCGGACGAGCGCCTGACCGACCGCGAGCTGAGCCTGCTCGCGGACCTGGCCCGCTCGACCGCGCCCGCCGCCCAGTCGCTGCGCCTGACCGCCGACCTCCAGCTGGCGCGCGAACGCCTGGTCCGCGCGCGGGAGGAGGAACGCCTGCGGCTGCGCAGGGACCTGCACGACGGCGTCGGCCCGAGCCTCGTCGGCATCCGCCTGCAGCTGCGCGCCGCGCGGCGCGCGTTGAGCCCGTCCGACGCCGAGGTGCTCGACGCCGTGCTCACCGACGTCGACACCACGGCCGCGGAGGTGCGCGCGCTCGTCGACGGCCTGCGCCCGCCGATCCTCGACCAGGGCCTGGTGCTGGCGTTGCGCCAGGAGGCGGCCCGGTTCACCGGTCCCGGCCTCTCCGTCGTCGTCGACGCCGACGAGCTGACCGGCCTGCCCGCCGCCGTCGAGGTGGCCGCGTACCGGATCGCCGCCGAGGCGCTGACCAACACGGCCCGCCACTCCGGCGCGGCGTCGTGCCGGATCACGGTGCGCCGCAACTCGAACCTGGAGCTGGAGATCGTCGACGACGGCAGCGGTGTCGCCGCGGACGCCACGCCCGGCGTCGGTCTCGGCTCGATGCGCGAACGGTGCGCGGAGCTGGGCGGCTCGTGCACCGTCGGTGCCGCGTCACCCCGCGGCACGCGCGTCGTAGCCCTGATTCCCCTGGAGGCCCAGTGATGCGCGTCGTGATCGCGGACGACCACCCCGTGTTCCGGCGCGGGCTGCGGGCGTTGCTGGACAGCACACCGGGCCTCGAGGTCGTGGCCGAGGCGTCGACCGGCAACGAGGCCGTCGCTCTCGTGTCGGAGCTGTCGCCGGACGTGGTGGTGCTGGACCTGCACATGCCGGACGGCACCGGTGTGGAGGCGGCCCAGCGGATCCTCGACGCCCGTCCGGGCACCGGCGTGCTGGTGCTGACCATGCACGAGGACGACGAGCTCGTGTTCGCGGCCATGCGCGCGGGCGCCCGCGGCTACCTGGTGAAGACCGTGGACGACGACGAGATCGTCCGCGCGGTCCACGTCATCGGCGCGGGCGAGGCGATCTTCAGCCCCACCATCGCGCAACGCATGATGGGTTACTTCACCGCGATCTCCGGCCCCAGCGCGGCCGAGCTCGCCTTCCCGTCCCTGACCGAACGCGAACGCGACGTGCTGACGTTGCTCGCCTCCGGGATCGGCAACGCCGAGATCGCGCACCGGTTGTCGCTGAGCCCCAAGACCGTCCGCAACCGCATCTCCAGCATCTTCACCAAGCTGCAGGTGGCCGACCGCGCGCAGGCGATCGTCCGGGCCCGGTCGGCGGGACTGGGCGGTCCCTGAAAGTGGGGACACCGGTCACCTGTGCCGGGGACACGTCCCCCACCACCATCGACCCCACTGGTGATCAGGGGGAGAACGATGGACATCACTTGGGAAGTCGCCTACGCACGGCTGAGCCACGACCGCATGCTGCGCACCGCCGACGCACTCATCTCGATGCGGCCGGACTCGGTCACGCTCACCGGCGGTGAGCCGCTGTCCGTGCCGGGCCTGTTCGAGGTGGCCGAACGCTTCCGCGCGGCGGGCATCGACATCGTGCTGCGCACCGGCGGCATCGGCCTGCACCCGTCGATGGTCGCCACGCTGCTCGGCCTGTGCCGCCGGATCGAGGTGACCGTCGAGTCGTTCGCACACGCGTTGCAGGCGCTGCACATGCTCAACGTCGGCGCGGTGAAGCTGAGGGGCACACCGGTCGCCGACTTCGGGCTCGACGCGACGGCCGTGCGGCACGGGTTCGACCGGCTCGAGGAGTTCTGCTCGTCGGCCGCCTCGGAGCTGTCCGAGCTGTCGTTCGTGATGCTCGGAGACGCGGTCGCCGCGGACCACGCCCAGTACCTGCAGGCCCTTGCGCCGCACCGGATCCGCGTGTGCGTGACGACCGCCTGCACCACCGACGCGGTGCTCAGGTCACGCCACTGCTGACCGCGTGCACCACCGAAGCTGTGCTCAGACCGCGTCACGACAGCGTCGAGCGAGACTCCTCGATGGCACGAAGCGTCGCGGCGAGGTGGTCGCGGGTGAGGCGCTCCGCGGCGTCGAGGTCTCCATCGCGCAGGTGCGCGAGCAGCTCGGCGTGCTCGGCGTTGCTGTCCGCGCGCTGGTCGGGCTTGGCGAGTGACAGCGCGACGTAGGGGATCGCGCTGTCCCGCAACGAAGCCACGATGTCGCCGAGCCGCGTGCCGTCGGCGGGGGCGAAGAGCGTGTGGTGGAACTCGCGGTTCAGCTCGGCCCACCGGGAGACGTCCTGCTCGGTCTCCATCCGCTCGTACAACCGCCGCGCGTGGTCGAGTTCCTTGCCGTCCAGTTCGGACACGGCTTTCCTGAGCAGCATGGGTTCCAGCACCATGCGCAGCTCGTAGATCTCCCGCACCTCGTCGAGGCTCAGCGACCGCACGACGGCGCCCCGGTGCGGGTCGAGCAGCACGAGTCCCTCGCGAGCCAGGTCCTGCAACGCCTCGCGCACCGGCGTCGTGGAGACGTCGAGGCGTTTCGCCAGCTCGGTCTGCACGAGTCGCGCGCCGGGTTCGATGACGCCCTCGATGATCTCCGACCGCAGCGTCTGCCGGACGAATTCGTAGTTGGTCTTCGGTCTCACCAGATGCTCCCGCGCTTCTCGAACTCATCGGCCAGCTGCTCCTGGCTCGCGTTCGCCCCGAGCAGCAGGGCCAGCAGGATCCGCGCCTTGCGCGGGCACAGCCACCCGGCCATCAAAACACCCCGCGCGATCAGGTCGGACTCCGAGCCCTGGAAACCGTAGGTGCGGCGGAACGTGGTGCCCGCCCCCGTCCGGCTGGCGACCACCACCGGGAACGGCGCGGCGGCGATCGCGTCCGCCATGCCCGTGGACACGTGGCCGACGCCTGTCGCCGCCACCACGGCGCCGTCGACCCGCAGTGCGCGGACCAGGCTTCCGTCATCGCCGAGCGTGGCTTCCAGCAGCGCGACGCTCGGCACCGCCGATGGACGGGACAACGCCCCAAAGCGTTCCGCGACGGGGTGGAAGTAGTGGACCTCCTGCTCGGCGACGAGGCCGAGCGGGCCTGCCGGTGCGGACTGGAACGCGTCCAACCTGCTGGAGTGCGTCTTGCGCACCCAGCGCGCCGCGTGCACCTCGTCGTTGAGGACGAGCAGGCAGCCGCGGCCGCTGCTGTTCGGTGAACCGGCGACGGTGACGGCGGCGGCGAGGTTCGCGGGCCCGTCCGCGCCGGGCAACGCGGGGTGCCGCATCGCCCCGGTCACCACGACGGGCGCGTCGAACGGCCACAGGCAGTCGAAGAAGTACGCGGTCTCTTCCAGCGTGTCCGTGCCCTGCACGATCACGACTCCCCTGGCACCCCGCTCGACCTGCGTCTTAGCCCAGTCGAGCGCCGTCAGCAGCGTGTCGAACGTCAGCGACGCGCCCGGAGTGGTCGCCAGTGTGACGACTTCGCCGACAGCCAGGCCTTCGACGAGGTCAGCGGCGCTCTTGGTCGGCACCACGCCCTGGCCCGTCGGCGTCATCGCGATCGTTCCACCCAGTGAGGCCACGGCCACCAAGGTATTGCAATCCATACTGTGCACTTTATAAAGTCTGCCCTCCCCCGAGCAAGGGAGAGCGAAGTGAGCAGGTACCGGTACGTGATCTTCGGCCTCCTGGTCGTGGTCGCGTTGATCAACTACATCGACCGCGGCGCCATCTCGTACGCGGCGGGATCGATCACCGCGGAGTTCGGCTTCGACAAGAAGTCCTGGGGTGAGGTGCTCGGGTTCTTCGGCTACGGCTACATGTTCGGCGCGCTCGTCGGCGGCTGGTTCGCCGACCGGCTCGGCCCGCGCCGGGTGTGGCTGTGGGCGGGTGCGGCGTGGTCGGTGCTGGAGATCGCGTCGGCCTTCGCGGGTGAGCTCGGCCTGCTGCTCGGCTCCGCGCTGTGGGGCTTCGCGGTGGTGCGCGTGCTGTTCGGCTTCGCCGAGGGGCCCGCGTACTCGACGATCAACCGCACGATGGCGGACTGGGCCGCCCCGAAGGAACGCGGCTTCGCGGTGTCGCTCGGCCTGCTCAGCACTCCCCTGGGCGCACTGCTCACCGCACCCGTGTCCGTCGGGCTGCTGACGCTGACCGGCAACTGGCGGGTCACCTTCATCGTCCTCGGAGCCGCCGGGTTGTTGCTGCTCGTGGCGTTCTACCGGTTGTTCCGGAACAGGCCGGAGGAGCACCCGAGCGTCTCCCCCGACGAGCTCGCGCTGATCCGCTCGTCGGCGGGCCCCGAGGCGGTCGCCCGGCCGCTGCCCGCCGCGGCGTTCTTCCGCAGCCGCACGCTGCTGCTGAACGCGGTGGGCTACTTCGCCTTCATGTTCGTCAACTTCACCATCCTGACGTGGGTGCCGAAGTACCTGCAGGACGAGTTCGGCTTCTCACTGGGATCGCTGTGGTACCTGGGCATGGTCCCGTGGGTCGGCGCGTGCGTGACGATCGTCCTGGGTGGACGGATCTCGGACTGGCTGCGCCGCCGCACCGGCAACCTGCGCATCGCCCGCAACGCGCTGGCGGTGGCGTCGATGGCGCTCACGGCCACCTGCTTCCTGCTCATCCCCTTCGTGTCCGGACCGGTCGCCGTGCTCTCACTGATGGCGCTGGGGAACGCGCTGAACTCGTTGCCCAACGCGGTGTTCTGGAGCGTCATCATCGACACGGCGCCGTCCCGCGCAGGAACGTTCGGCGGCTTCACCCACTTCATCGCGAACATCGCCACGATCCTCGCCCCCACGCTCGCCGGGTACCTCGCGACGTCGTACGGCTACTCGTCGATGTTCGTCGCGGCCGGCGCCGCGACGGTGCTCGGGATGTGCGCCATGGCACTCATCCGACCCGGCCGTCTCAATGCGCGGGACGAATTGTCCCCTGTGGAACGTCCGGCGAACATGGGAGCGTGACCATCCAGATCCGCAACGCCCGTGACGTCAACGACCTGGTGAACTCCGGCGCGGCCGCGGGCAGCAACGCCCGCATGATCGTCTTCCTCGCGCTGGGCGGCATCTTCCTCGACGCCTACGACTTCACGTCACTGGCCTACGGCATGAAGGACATCACGGCCGAGTTCGGGCTGTCCCCGGTGTGGGCGGGCGTCGTGAACGTGTCGATCATGGTCGGCGCCGTCGTCGGAGCGCTCTTCGGCGGGGTGCTGGTCGACCGGATCGGCCGCTACCGCGTGTTCATGGCGGACATGCTGTTCTTCGTGGTCGCCGCGCTCGGCTGCGCGTTCGCGCCGAACGAGTACGTGCTCGTGTTCTTCCGGTTCCTGATGGGCATCGGCGTCGGCATGGACCTGCCGGTCGCGATGGCGTTCCTCGCCGAGTTCTCCCGGCTGACCGGCAAGGGCAGCAAAGCGTCGCGCACCGCCGCGTGGGCGCCGGCGTGGTTCACCGCGACGAGCGCCTGCTACCTGATCATCCTCGGCCTGTACCAGGTGGTTCCGCACGCCGACCTGTGGCGCTACACCGTCGGCTTCGGCGCGGTTCCGGCCGTCGTGATCCTGCTGGTGCGCAAGAAGTACATGAACGAGTCCCCGGCGTGGGCCGCGCAGCGGGGCGACCTGGAACGAGCGGCCGCGATCCTGCGGGACTCGTACGGGGTGGACGCGGTGGCCGTCTCCTCCGCTCCGGTCCCGACGCCACCGCGCGGGTCGTTCCGGCCGCTGTTCAACCGGACGTACCGCCTGCGGACCGCGCTGGCGCTGGCCGTGGCGCTGGCGCAGACGTTCGCCTACAACGCGGTCGCGTACGGCCTGCCGGTGATCATCGCGTCGTTCCTGGCGCAGGGTCCGCTGACCACGATCACGGCTTCGCTGGTGCTGAACCTCGGGTTCGCCGTGACGGGCGGCCTGCTCGGCATCCGCTGGGCGCGTTCGGGCGCGTGGCGGATGACCGTGCTCGGCTTCGCCGTGCAGCTCGTCTCGCTGGTGGCGCTGGCGTTGATCGGCAAGCCGTCGTCGGTGCTGGCGCTCGCGGCGCTGCTGTCGCTGGGCGCGTTCCTGTTCGCGCAGGCCTGGGGGCCGGGTGCGCACTACATGACGTTCGCGTCGCTGAGCTACCCGACGTCGCTGCGCGGCGTGGGGGTCGGGTTCAACCAGGGCGTGCTGCGGGTGGGGTCGACGCTGTCGCTGTTCCTGTTCCCGATCCTCGCGGCGTCGCTGGGGCCCCGCGTGTTCTGGGTGATCGCAGCGGCGCCCGCACTCGGGTTGCTGGCGCTGCTGCTGATCAGGTGGGAGCCGGTCGGTTACGACGTCGATGCCGAGGACGAGCTCATCCCTGCCGGTGACCGGCCATGAGCTGGTCGAACGTGGGGAACGACTGCGCGATGTCGCTGCCGGTGAAGTTGCCGACCCAGCCGTCGTCGTCGTGGAAGAAGCGGATGGACACGTAGTCCGGGGTGGTGCCCATGTCGAACCAGTGGGTGGTGTTGGCAGGCACGCTCAGCAGGTCGCCCGCCTCGCACAGCACGCCGTAGACGCGACCGCCGACGTGCAGGTAGAACACGCCCGCGCCACGCGCGAAGTAGCGGTCCTCATCATCGTCGTGGGTGTGCTCGGCGAGGAACTTCTGCCGGAACTCGACCGCTTTCGCGCGGTACTCGTCGGTGTCCGCGGGCGTCATCTCCATCGCGTCGACGAGGATGTAGCCCTCCGTCTCGGTGACGCGGGCGACCGGACCGGCGTACGCCTCCACCGCGTTGGCCGCCGTCACGCCGTCCAGCACCGGCCAGCGCTCGAAGCGGACGCCGTGTTCCTTCAGCGCGGCCTCGATCTCCGCGGCATCCGTCGTGCGCACGAGCACGGTGCCCGGATCGGTGTCCGGCCAGACCGTCAGCAGTGTCATGATCGGCTCCTCCTCGTCTCGACCTTGAAGCGCAGCAGCCACTCCAGGCACTCAAGACGGTGCCTGGCCTGGTACAGGTCCTCACCCCACACGTACACCCCGTGCCGGGCGACGAGCAACGCCGGCACGTCGGCCGACCAGCCCTTCTCGAACGCGTCGCCCAGCTCGGCCATGTCCTGCGAGTTCGGGACGACCGGGATCACGACCTCGTCGTCCGCCTGGCGGCCGAAGCCCTTCAGCATCTCCAGGTCGCGCAGCACGACGCCGTCCGGCCAGTGCTCGGCCGCCACGACCGGGGCCAGCGCGTGCACGTGCACCACGGCACCCGCACCGGCGACCGCGGCGATCCGCGCGTGCAAGCCCGCCTCGGCGGACGGGACCTTGTCCGAGTCCACGGCCGCACCGGACGCGTCGATCACGACGTGGTCGTCCGGGGTCATCTCGCCCTTGTCGAGACCGCTCACGGTCACCGCGAGCCGCAACGGATCGCGGCCGAGCACCACGGACAGGTTGCCGGACGTGCCGCGCATCCAGCCCATCTCGGTGTAGCGCCCGCACTCCCGCGCCAGTGCCTCGCCCGGCGTCACAGCGAGTGGACCGTCCTGTGTGGACCGAAGTCGGCGTCGCCGTACGGTTCGCCGTCCCGTGCGACGCCGACGGTCTTCCAGCCCGCCTCGGCCGCCGCGTCGAGCTCGGCGGGGACGTCCGAGTAGAACGTGATGTCGTCGGAGTCCAGCACTGCCGCGATCGCCTTGTACGAAGCGGCTTCGCGCTTCGGGCCCGCGTTCACCGTGTCGAAGTGGTGCTCGAACAACGGGGTCAGGTCGCCGTCGACGGTGTGCTTGAAGAACGCGACCTGGCCCGCGACCGAGCCGGACGAGAAGATCGCCAGCCGGGTCCCGGCCTCGTGCCACGCGCGGATCGCGGGCACCACGTCCGGGAAGAACGACGCCACCAGGTCGCCCCGCTCGTAGCCGCGCTGCCAGATGAGGCCCTGCAACGTCTTCAGCGGCGTGACCTTCTGGTCGGCGGCCATCCACGCGTGCAGCGCGCCCACCACGTCGTCGTGCCCGCTGAGCTCCTTGATCTGGCGCACGGCCTCGACGACCACCGGGTCGTCGGCGTGCTCTTCGATCCACGGGCCGAGGCGCGGCCGCGCGTAGTCGTACAGCACCACGAGCACCTGGTCGGTCGCGCTCAGGGTGCCCTCGATGTCGAGTACGACCCAGCTCACTGTTGTTCCCCTCCTGAGTAGTAGTCCGGCAACCGGTCCGGCGCGAACACGCCCCGGTCGGTCACCACCGACGTGACGAACCGCGGCGGTGTCACGTCGAACGCGGGGTAGTGCCCGCGCACGCGCGCCGACGCCGTGCGCCTGCCCAAAGTGGACAGCACCTCGGCACCGTCGCGGAACTCGATCGGCACGTCCGCCGCCGTCAGCGCCTGCCGGTCCGGCGCCTGCACCAGCGCCAGGAACGGCACGCCGAACGCGGACGCCGCCACGGCCAGGCCGAGCGTGCCCACCTTGTTCACCACGTGCCCGTCCATGGTGACGCGGTCAGCCGCCGTCACCAAGGCGTGCACCTCCCCCGACTGCAGCACGGCGGCACCCATGCCGTCCGTGATCACCGTCGTGTCGACACCCATCTCCGCCAGCGTCTCCGCGGTGAGCCGCGCGCCCTGCAGGTACGGACGGGTCTCGGTGCAGACGAAGCGCAACCGCTTGCCTGCCCGCTGAGCAGCGAAAACGGTCTCGGTCAGGTACAGGTCCGCCCAGCAGTGCGTGAGCACGCAGCCGTCATCGGGCAGCAGCGCTGCCGTGTGAGTGCCCAGCGCGCGGCTGCGGGAGCGGTACCGCTCGTCACCGGTCCGCGCGCCCTCAACAGCAGCGGCCACGTCCTGCGCCGCGTCGACCGCCTCCAGCACGATCGCGACGGCCTTGCGCAGCGCGTTGTTCGTGCGCCTGGTGGCCTCCAGCAGCTCACCGGCCCGCGCCAGCTCGGCCCGCGCCTCGGTGAACGGCCTGCCCTCCAGCGCACGCGCGGCCAGCACCATGCCGTACAGCGTCGCGAAGTACGGGCCCGAGGACTGCGTGACCATGTCCTCGATGGCCTTCGCGACCTCGTCGACCGTCGCGCAACGCACCCACGAGCGCTCGAACGGGAAGGTGCGCCGGTCGAGGATGAGCACGCCGTCCTCGACGAGGCGCACGCTGTCCGCGAGCACCGGCTGCATCAGCTGTACCCCGTGCACGCGGGCCGCGCGCCGGTCAGGTAGTTCTCGCCGACCTCGCGCGCCTTGTAGACGACCGGGTCGTGCAGGGTGAGGGTGCGGGCGTTGCGCCAGAACCGGTCCAGGCCGTAGCCGGCCGCGGTGCCGCGCGCGCCGACCTGCTCGAAGATCCGCGACGTCACCTCGTTCGCGACCTTCGTGGACACGACCTTGGCGGCCGAGATCGTGACCGCCACCTCGCCGCGCTTCTCCTTGGTGAGCGCGGTTCCCGCCTCGGACGCCTCCAGCAGCTCGGCGCCGGCCTGGTCCGCGAGCAGCCCGGCCGCGCGCACCTGGGCGACCATCTCGCCGTAGCTGACCAGGATGTGCGGGTCCTCGACGGCCGCGTCGACGCCGCTGACGAACCACGGGCGCGTCTTGGACCTGGTGTACTCGGCGGCCTCGGCGAGCGCGCCCTCGGCCATCGCCACGTACAGCTGGGCCAGCACGAGCTGGAAGCCCAGTGCGGCAAGGGAAAGCCTCGGGTGCTCGCCGGTCGGCTGCACACCCAGCACCGCCTCGGCGGGCACCTCGACGTTCTCGAACAGGACGCCGCCGGACGCGGTGAGCCGCTGCCCGATGTTGTCCCAGTCGCCGGGGAACGAGAGGCCGGACGCCTTGCCGTCCACGAGGAACGTGATCTTTTCGCCGTTGTCCGTGCGCGTCGCGCTGACCACGAGCCGGTCCGCGACCGCCGCGCCGGTCGCGAACGTCTTGCGCCCGTTGACGACGAACCCCGACTCGGTGGGCATCAGCTCCAACGCGGCGTCGAGCGGGTTGCTGACGCCGGCCCAGAACCAGTCCGGCTGGGTGCGCACGGGCTTGTCGAACAGCCCGGAGCGCCAGATCTGCAGGTAGTGGTAGCCGAGGAGGTGGCCGATGTTGGCGTCGGCGGCGCCGATGATCCGCCCGACGGCGAGCTGCGTCGTCCAGTCCGCGACGCCGAGCAGGCCGGACTGGCGGAGCAGCTCGACCTCCTTGACCGGGGCTTGGTTCGCGCGGTCGCGGTCGGCGGCGTCGGACGACAGCCGGGTGGCGAGCTCACGCGCAACGGCCAGCCAGTCGGTCATGCTTCACACCCCGTATCTCCTGCGGCAACGGCTCCAATTTAGCCCGTGACACCGACCGGTCATGACCGTTGTCCACAGGTTGGTACCTACGCCCGACAGGGTTAACCGGAGTGTCGAACGCCTTGATCACTGGCAGACTGCCCGCACCCCGCGAAGGGGCACGGCTCGGCTGAGGGAGCAAGAAGCATGGCGCAGGGCACTGTGAAGTGGTTCAACGGCGAGAAGGGCTTCGGGTTCATCGCGCAGGACGGCGGCGGACCTGACGTCTTCGTGCACTACTCGCAGATCACGGGCAACGGGTTCCGCTCGCTGGAGGAGAAGCAGCGCGTGGAGTTCGACATCGGCCAGGGTCAGAAGGGACCACAGGCGCAGGCTGTCCGCGCCATCTGAGTGCTTCACGACGAAGGGCCCGCTCCGACCTGACGGCAGGAGCGGGCCCTTCTGCATGCACGAACAAGGCGGCAACCGAGGGACTCGAACCCTGCACGGCTTATGAAGGCGGTGCTCGTTACCGGCCTCACCCCTTGGCGAAGCGACGGCTGCCTGGACTCAGTGTTCCCACTGTGTTAAACGTCTAAACGGCTGAGAACGTTTCATGTTTCACCCGTTTAGGTGACTCTGGTCACGTGCGATACCTCCCTGCCGTCGCTTTCCTGATCATCGCTTTCCTGGTCCCGGCGCCTGCTCACGCGGCTCCCGAGGGCATCTACTACCTGCAGAGCGTGAGCACCGGACTGAACCTCTCCCAGAGTGGCACGGGCGTCGCTATGCATCGCCCTAAAGGCAATGAGGACCACCAGCAGTGGTCGCTCAGGGGCGGTCGGATCGAGAACACCGACACCCCCGGCTCGTGCCTCGGCAAGTCGCTGACCGTCGTCACCTGCTCGGGTGACACCACCTGGACGTTCAACCAGACCGGCGACCAGTGGGACATCCCCGGCCTCACGCTCGCCAGCCGGTGGTACCTGACGCCGGTGTCCGGTGGGACGCAACCGTTCCCGGCGGACCCGCGCCTCGACGAGGCCACGTTCCTGACGTCCCACAACGCCTACGCCAACGGCGTCGACGGCGGGTTCGCGCCGCCGTTCGCCAACCTCGCCAAGAACCAGACCCGCGGTGTCGCGCAGCAGCTGAACGACGGCGTGCGCGGCCTGATGCTGGACATCCACCAGACCTCGGACGGCGCGATCCTGTGCCACAACAGCTGCACGTGGGTCTCGAAGCCGGTGGCGCTGTGGGTGGACGTGCAGCGGGTCGTGGACTTCCTGCGCGCCAACCCGTCCGAGATCGTGACGATCTTCCTGGAGGACTACGTGTCGTCCCAGGTGCTCGGCGCGGAGCTGGCGCGGGTGAACGGCCTGTCGTCGGTGCTGTTCCGGCCGGACCAGTCCGGTGTGCGCGAGAACGGCTGGCCGAAGCTGTCCCAGATGCGCGCGTCCGGCAAGCGGCTGCTGATCTTCACCGACCACTCGCCGGACGGACGTGACGCGCACGGCGTGATGTACCAGCGCGACTGGACCGTCGAGAACTACTGGTCGATGGGCGGCGGCATGGGCAGCTCCGACTGGTCCTGCTACAGCCGGTGGGACGACCGCCCGCTGTCCACGACCGCCCGGTTCCAGCCGCTGTTCGTGATGAACCACTTCCGGGACGTCCCGTTCACGGGCACGGCCACGACGGACAACTCGAAACTGGCCGACCGCGCGCAGCGGTTCTGCCAGCCCGCGGCCCGCAAGAAGCCCACGTACCTGGCCGTCGACCACTACAACCTCGGCAACGCCGCATCGGCTGCGTCCCTGCTCAACACCTACGCATACCGGCCATAACCCAGATTCTGAGAGCGGTACGCTCCGCGCATGGCCCCGATTCTGTTCACGCGCGGAGCGCCCTCTCTCGACATCATCGACCAGGAGGGTCTGCGCGACGCGGCGCAGCAGGCCTTCACGAAGGACCCCGGCGGGACGTTCGCCTACGGCACGTCCGTCGGCTACGTACCGCTGCGCGAGTGGATCGCGGAGAAGCACGGGGTCGACGTGAACCAGGTGCTCGTCACCAACGGGTCGATGCAGGCGGACGCGTTCCTGTTCGAGCTGCTCGTCTCCCCCGGCGACGACGTGGTGGTCGAGGCGCCGACGTACGACCGCACGCTGCTGAACCTGCGCCAGCGCGGCGCGAAGGTCACCGCCATCGACCTGCAGACCGACGGCATCGACGTCGACGCGTTCCAGACGCTCCTCGAGAGCGGCACCCGCCCGTCGCTCGCGCACATCATCCCGAACTTCCAGAACCCGGCCGGCTACACGCTTTCGGCCGAGAAGCGCGCCCGCCTGCTGGCGCTCGCCGCCCAGCACGACTTCGTGCTGTTCGAGGACGACCCGTACTACGAGGTCCGCTTCGAGGGCACGCCGCTGCCGACGATGCTGTCGCAGGACGAGAACAACCGCGTCGTGTACGCGTCGTCGTTCTCGAAGACCATGTGCCCCGGCATCCGCTGCGGCTACCTGGTCGGCCCGGCGGACGTCATCGCGAAGGTCCAGAAGATCGCGACCAACACCTACATCTCGCCGAACATGGTGGCGCAGTCGATCGTCAACGAGTTCTGCCGCTCGGGCCGCATCGACCAGTCCGTCGCCACCGTCCGCGTCGCCCTGCGCGAGCGCAAGGACGCGTTGGTGAACGCGCTCAAGCGCGAACTGCCGGACGCTGTCTACACGGCACCGCAGGGCGGCTACTTCATGTGGGTCGAGCTGCCGGGCGTGAGCATCGAGAAGCTGTTCCCCGTGGCCAAGGAGCACGGCGTCGAGTTCGTGAAGGGCTCCGACTTCCTGCTCGAGGGCGGCGACAACGCCATGCGCATGGCGTTCTCCGGCGTAACCCCCGAGCAGATCGACGAGGGCATCACCCGCCTCGCGACGGCGGTTCGCTCGCTGTAGACGTTTGACCCTGTACGACGGCGCGGGCTGCAGACATGCACCCGCGCCGTTGTCGTTGCTGGGCCCGCGAAACCGAGGTGCGGAAGCCCGCAACTTCCGCGGCGCGGCAGACACCCCGCGAGCGAAGCGAAGCCAGCACACCAAGCGCCCCGACCACGACCCGGCAGAAACCACGGCGACCCACACACCAACGGGCCGCACGAGGCGAGCACCTGCCTGCCCAGCGGGCAAGAGCCTGGCGGGCGTGCCATGCGGCCATGCTCACGCAGGCGTCCCCCGCGCATGAGAACCCCCCGATCCATGCTCGCAGCCAGCACCGACAATCCCCGGCGGCGCAGCCACCTCAGCCACGAAACCGGCAGGTACCAAGCGAGCAGCGCCGAAACCGGCAGATACCAAAGGAAAGAGCGGCCGCCGCACTGCCAACCCCCGCACTGCCAACCGGGCGCGGCCCCCGAGCACAAACCGGCGGCCGAACAATCCCAAGCATCCGAAGGGCCGGGGGCGGGGAGGGGCTCGCGGATCAGGCGCAGCCTTGCCACCTCTGGTGATCCGCGAGCCCCTCCCCACCCCACACCGCAACGAAGCTCACACCCCCAACCAGGCACAACGTGATACCTTGTACACAAATGATTAGTACACCAAGCATCCCGGACCCCCTGGCGCTGGAACGACAGGTCTGCTTCGCCCTGTCCGTGGCGTCGCGCAGCGTCGTAGCCGTCTACCGCCCCCTGCTGGAACCGATGGGCCTGACCCACCCCCAGTACCTGGTGATGCTGGCCCTCTGGGAGAAGTCCCCACTCTCGATCAAGGACCTGAGCGGCCTGCTGCAGCTGGACCCAGGCACTCTCTCCCCGCTCGTGAAGCGCCTGGAGGCGATCGGCTACGTCAAGAAGGACCGAGACCCCCGAGACGAGCGATCCCTCGCCCTCAAACTCACCCCCGAGGGCCAAAAACTGCGAGAAGAAGCCTTGAAAATCCCGTTCAAGGTCGTCGACCGGCTGGGCATGACATTCGAGGAGCTCATGGTGCTGAACAAGGTGCTGCACCGCGTGATCGAGGCAGCGACGTGAGCACGTCAACCGCACCGAACATCGCGCTGCGCCTGTGGTACATCGCGGGCGGACGGCTGCCGATGCGTCACCGCGAGTGGGTCAAAGACGACGTGACGGGCACGAACTGGTTGCTGCGCTTCACCTTCCGGTCCCTCACGCA
This sequence comes from Lentzea tibetensis, assembly GCF_007845675.1. Lineage (GTDB taxonomy): Bacteria > Actinomycetota > Actinomycetes > Mycobacteriales > Pseudonocardiaceae > Lentzea > Lentzea tibetensis. Next base: position 397,135 of record NZ_VOBR01000005.1, read on the forward strand.
GGTCTTCCCGCTCACCGCGGCCATCACGCTCACGCTCGTGTTAGGACTCGACTCCCCGTGGCCACTGGCGATAGCCTGCGGCGCGCTCGGCCTGATCGTCGGGTTGTACTTCGCACTGTCCTACGCACCCGAAAGCGTGGATTACCGCCTCACCAAGTACAGGTACCCCAGGGGATCCGCCACGGAAGGGCGCCGGGAGCGAAACGCTGAGCGTGAGTCCGAGCGACAAGCGAGGTACGACGCGGCCTGGCGCAGCAGCGAGGAGTAATGACATGGCTTGGGTGGACACCGAAGCGGAATTCACCCGGCCTCAGCTCCTCACCCTTGTGGCCGGAGTGCTGCAGCTGGCCCTCGGCCTTTTGGACGTTTTTCCCCTCAGCCCGGAGTACCACGTGCTGCAGCTCGGCGTGGGCGCGCTGGGTGTCGTGATGTCGATCCGGCACGATCTCGCCCGCATGTACGGGCTCGCGCTGCTGCTCTTCTTCGGCTGGATGTCGTTGGGGCTCAACGAAGTCAACGCCGAAGGGTTCCTCGAGGTCCGCACCGCCGTGGTCGGCGCGGTGATCACTCTCGTGCGGCCTGGCAGGTCGGCCGAATAGCCGATGTCCCCCTCCGGTGGCCCCGGTCACCGTCCTTGACGCCCCCTCGTCCCGTCGGCATGCTCGCACCATTCCACTAAGGGGTTAGTGGAATGAGGGAATCCACGGGAGGAACCATGAAGAAGTTCGCGATCGCGGCTGCTGTCGTCGGTGCGCTGGCGGCCGGCGGCGGGTGGCTCGCGCTGGGACAGTCGGAGGTCGTCGCGGCCACCGCGAAGACGGGCCGCGTGTCCGACCTGAGCATCAGCGCCGACGACAAGAACGCCATCACCGTCAAGGTCACCGGCGGTCCCGAAGGCGACCGCGAGGTGCAGGTCGCCGCTGGTCAGGTCACCAAGGTGCCGAGCACCGGCGGTGCGAAGTACACGCTCACCGCGACGACGGCGGACAGCACCGAGATCGGTGACGTGACGGTGCCCGGCGGGACCGAGGAGGGCTGGGACTGCTTCGCGTCGGACGACTACGGCCCGCTGCAGTTCGGCTGCGTCATCGGCGTCGGCTGATCTAGGCTGCCACCACTAATGCCTTAGTGGAAGGGTGCGCCGGAGTGCTGGAGTTCCGGATCGACCGCCAGTCCGGCGTACCCACCTACCTCCAGATCGTCGACCAGGTGAAGCAGGCGCTGCGGCTCGGCGTCCTGTCCCCCGGCGACCGGCTGCCGACCGCGAAGGACGTCGTGGCGGCGACCGCGATCAACCCGAACACCGTGCTCAAGGCGTATCGCGAGCTCGAACGCGAAGGCCTCGTCGCGCCGCAGCCGGGCAGGGGCACGTTCGTCCGCAAGTCGCTCGCGAGTCCGGGTGCGGGCGAGAACTCGCCGCTGCGGACCGAGCTGACCAACTGGATGAACCGCGCCCGCCTCGCGGGCATGGACCGCGACGACGTGATCGCCTTGTTCACCGCGGTGCTCAACGAGAACCACCCCGTGAAGGACGCCGAATGATCGCACTGGCAGCCGACCGAGTCGGCAGGCGCTTCGGGCGCACGTGGGCGTTGCGCGACTGCTCGTTCGAGATCCCCGACGGCAGCGTCACCGCGCTGGTCGGCGTGAACGGCGCGGGCAAGAGCACGCTGCTCACGCTCGCGACCGGCCTGCTCGCCCCGACCGAAGGCGCGGTCCGCGTGCTCGGCACGGCGCCCGGCAGCCGGGGCATTCACCCGCGGGTGTCGTTCCTGGCGCAGGACAAGCCGACCCACCGCGGGTTCACGGTCGCCGAGATGCTCCGGTTCGGCCGCGAGCTCAACCCGACGTGGGACGACGAGTACGCCCGGCGGCTCGTCGACGAGGCAGGCGTCGGGCTGGACGCGAAGATCCGCACCCTGTCCGGCGGGCAACGCACCCGCGTCGCGCTGGCCGTCGCGCTCGGCAAGCGCCCCGAGCTGCTGCTGCTCGACGAGCCGATCGCGGACCTCGACCCGGTCGCCCGCGACGAGGTGCTGCGGATGCTCATGGCCGAGGTCGCGGACACCGGCACGACCGTCGTGCTCTCGTCGCACGCGCTGTCCGAGCTGGGCAACGTCTGCGACCACCTGCTGCTGCTCGGCTCCGGCCGGGTCCGGCTCGCGGGCGACGTCGACGAGCTGCTGCGAAGCCACCGCGTCCTGGTGCACGAACCGGCGGGCGCGCACCACGTCGTCGAGGCGCGCGGCTCGATCCGGCTGGTGCGCACCGAGGATCCGGCGGCGGGAACCGCGCCGAACCTAGAGGAGCTCGTGCTGGCCTACCTGCGGACGGAGGACGCGTCATGACCTGGCTCGCCTGGCGGCAGCAGCGCGCGACGGTCGTGACCATCGCGGCACTGCTGATGCTCTGCGCCATCACCGTGCTGATCCTCGAGATCCGCACGAGCGGGCTGGTCGAAGCGACGCAGGGCGAGCCCGAGTTCTTCGCCGGCTACCGCGACGCTTTCGGGGCGGCGAACGGGCTGATCTTCGTGCTCCCCGTGCTGCTGGGCGCGTTCGTCGGCGCACCGCTCTTCGCGCGGGAACGCGAGCAGCGCACGCACGTGCTCGCGCTGACCCAGTCGGTCAGCCGAACCCGGTGGCTCACCACGAAAACGGCGATGGCCGCCGGATCCGCGCTCGCCGCGACCGGGCTGTACCAGGCGCTCTACCTGTGGTGGGCGTTCTCGCTGCGCCCGCTGGAACCACGCGACTTCACCACCGACGCGCGCTCGTTCCTCGACGCCACCGGCCCGGTTCCGCTGGCGTGGACGTTGTTCGCGGTCGTGCTCGGCGCCGCGCTCGGCCTGCTGCTCGGCAACGCGCTGAGCGCGGTCGTGCTGACGTTCGGTGTGGTGCTCGGGCTGTCCTACGCGGACCGCGCGCTGTTGCGCGTGAACGTCGGCCACGACCCCGGCTGGGGCGGCGGCCGCTGGCAGACGCTCTGGCCGTCACCGTGGGTCGAGGCGGGAACGCTGGTGCTCGCAGCGGCCGCGATCATCGCGACCATGCTGTGGTGGCTGCGTTCCCGCCTCGTCACGGCGTAGTCACGGCCTAGCAGGGACCGTCGTCTCGCCAGACGCCCCACTGGCCGGTGGTGCCGGGCTCCTCGCCCTGCGTCCACCACTTCGCGGTCCACTTGTGCGCCTTGTGCTGCACGACGTTCCCGCCGACGTAGACCTTGGTGCGGTCCCACGTCGGCTGCGTGCACGGACCGGGCGGCGGGCCTCCGGTCTCCCACGGCACCTGCGTCGACTTGTAGTAGTTGATGCCCATCGTGGCCCAGCGCGGCGCCTGCGCGCCCAGCCGCAGCTTGAAGGACTCCCAGTTGTGCGTCGACCACGGCGACCAGCCGAGCTCGGCGTGCACGGACAACCTGGGGAACGCCATGAACTCCAGGTCGGCCGACGTCACGATGGTCTCCGTCCACAGTGGAGCCTCGACGCCGCGCACCGCGGACTCGGGCACGCCGCTGAGGTGCGTGCCGGGGTTCCAGTTGTACGCGTCCTGCACCTCGATGAAGCCGGCCCACGAGAGCCCGAGCGGCGTGCTGGAGTTGTACTTCATGTCCAGGTACGCCTTGTTGGCCGGTGACATCAGCACCTTGTTGCCGCGCTGCACCGCCGCCTGCACGGTCGCGTTGGACGTCGTGGTGCCCCAGTACTGCGGGATCGCCGCGGTGTCCGTCGTGGTCTTCACGAACTCGTGCCAGCCGAGCACGGTCTTGCCGTACTTCTTCACGATCGGCAGCGCGCGGTTCATGAAAGCCTGGTAGTCCGCGTCGGACGTCGCGTTGGCCTCGTCACCGCCGAGGTGGAAGTACGGTCCGGGCGTGATCGCCGAGATCTCGCGCACCACGTCGTCGATGAACTTGTAGGTGATGTCCTTGCTGACGCACAACGACGAGTAGCCGACCTCGATGTCCGTGCGCAGTCCCGGCGCGACGCCGTTGCAGTTCAGCTCCGCGTAGGACGCCAGTGCCGCGTTGGTGTGGCCGGGCATGTCGACCTCGGGGATCACCGTGATGTGCCGGGCGGCCGCGTACGCGACGACCTCCTGGTACTGCGCCTTGGTGTAGTAGCCACCGGCGCCGCCGCCGACCTGCGTGCTGCCGCCGTACGTGGCCAGGCGCGGCCAGCTGTCGATCGCGATCCGCCAGCCCTGGTCGTCGGTCAGGTGCCAGTGGAAGTAATTGATCTTGTACAGCGCCATCTGGTCGAGGTACTTCTTGATCGCGCTCACGGAGTGGAAGTGCCGTGCCACGTCCAGCATCGCGCCCCGGTGGGTGAAGCGCGGGTGGTCGACAATCGTCGCACCCGGCACGGTCCACGGACCGGTCTGCACGGTGGCGCTCTCCACCTTGGCGGGCAACAGCTGGCGCAACGTCTGCACGCCGCCGAACAGCCCGGCCGCGGTGTTCGCGCGGAGCACGACGTTCCCCGCGTTGACGTCGAGCTGGTAGCCCTGCTGCCCCACCGACGACGGCGCACCGGACAGCAGCAGCGAGATGCCGTCGGACGGCGTGCCCGACGCGGCGCTGACCGGGAACGGGTAACCGGTCGAGCGGCGCAGCAGGTCGGCGAGGAACGTGCCGACGCCCTCCGCGCCGGCCGCCGTGTAGATCTTGGTCGAGGCGGTCAGGGTGTGCGTGACACCGGATTTCGCCTGCACCGAGACGGGTACGGGCACGAGGCTCTGCAACGGTTCCGCGGCCTGCGACTGGCCGGAGACTGCCGTTGCCGCGACCAGCGCGGCGACGACAGCCAGAACGCGTGCTCTCACGATGAGTCCTCCTCCACGAGCACGAGAAAGGGGCGGCGGCCCGTTGTCCAGCCTGAATGGGCGATTCGCCCGTTGTCAATGGTCTGAACCAATAAGACAGCATTGATCGGGACTGCCACGATGGGTGCGCGCCGCCGCTCCCGTCGATCAGAGGAGCCGCAATGCGCATTCTCCTGCTAGCCGCCGCACTGCTGACCGCGCTGGCCGCACCCGTGCAGGCCGATCCGGTCAGGACGCACGTCGTCGATGTCGTCGGCCTGCAGTTCAAACCCGAGGTCCTGCACATCAAGCAGGGCGACAAAGTGAAATGGGTGTTCAAGGGCCCCGGCGTGCACAGCGTGCGCAAGGGCCTCGACCCGTCCAAGCCGTGCAAGTCGATGAACGAGCCCAACAGCGGGCCGAAGCGGCCCGGCCAGACCTTCACGTACAAGTTCACGCGGCCGATCGACTACGTCTACCACTCCGACGTCGACGGCGACTGCTACAAGGGCATGATGGGCAAGATCATCATCGATGGCGAGGGGTGATCAGCGCCGCAGCGTGAACCAGTCGGCGACCACGTCCGCGAGCGTGTGGACGAGGTACTGCTCGCCAGGGGTCGGCTCCCACGGCTGGTCGAAGTGCGTGGACAGCACCCCGATCAGCTGACCGCTCGAGTTGACCAGCGGGGGTCGACTGCACGGACAGCGCCCCGGCGTCCAGCATGATCCGCTTCGCCCTCAGGTCGAAGATCGGACTGCGCTGGACGTCGGGGACGACCACGACCCGGTTGCGCGCCATCGCCTCACCGCACGCGGAGCCGTCGTCCGCGACGAGCTCGAAGAAGTCGAGGAACGGCCGGGAGAATCCGTGCTGCGCGGCGATCCGCAGCCCGCCGAGCCCGCGGTCGAACAGCTGGAGGTTGCCGCGGTCCGCACCGTTGATCTTGCGCGCGATCTCGACCACGACGCTGAGCACGTCGTGCTCTTCCCAGTGCTCGGTCAGCAGCGAGAACATCGAGCTGTTCGTGCGGTAGTCCATGACGACCCCCTCGCGTGAGGCAGCGACTCAGCGTAGGCACGCCATCAGACGAAATGCCAGTCCACGTCACACAGCCGTGAGCTGCGGCATCGCCCGCCACGCGGCTAGCGGCTGCTGGAGGCCGTCGGCGAGCATCGGCAGCTGCGGCACGAGCGCGAGGCACGACACGACCTGCAACATCCGGGCGACGTCGAGCACGCGCAGGACCCGCTCGTCCAGCGGCCGCAGCCCGAGCTCGACCGCCGCCGCGTCGTACACCGCGCCGAGGTCGGGCCCGACCAGCGTCAGGTCCCACTCGACGGGGCCGAGCGTGGCGTCCTCGAAGTCCGAGAAGCGCTCGCCGATGAGGTTGAACGGCGGTGAGTCGCCGTGGATCGGCTGCACGGTGACCTCCGGAAATGCAGCCGTGAAGGCATCGTGCGAGGTCAGGACGGGTGCGACGACCTCCCACTCGGCGCGGGCGCGGGCCAGGTCCTCGGCGCCGATCAGCTCGGGCTGCTTCTCCAGCAGGCCGAGGCTGTCCGGGATGTAGCCACCGAGCGGTGACAGGAACGGCAGCGAGCCGGGGTAGTCGCGCAGCGCGGCGTGCAGCGACGGCGTCAGACCGACGTTCTTGACGTAGTCCGGCTCGCCTTCCGGCACGTCGACCAGCTGCCACAGCGTCATCGAGAAACCGTCGAGCTGCACCGGCTCGCCGTGCGCGGGTGGGACGACGGGGTGGCCGTTCGACGCGAGCCAGCTGACGACGGCGAGCTCGTCGGACTGCCTGACGGCCTGCGCCGCGAGATCCGACTGGAGTGAGCTCGGCAGCACGACCGGCACGCGCACCACGACCGGTTCCGGCGCCAGGTGCACGACGACCGAGAAGACGTCGTGCAGCACCTTCGGCTCGGTGGACGTGACGCCGATGGTGCGCCCGGCGGCGACCGCGGCGGCGACGGCGCGGTCGGTGCGGGTGGAGAGATCTGACATGTGACCGATCGTTGCATGCGCCTGCAAAGGTTTTTGCGGCACGATGCGATCATGGGGACCTTCGAGGGGGACGTCGCGGCGGCCGCGGCTCAGATCGTGGAGCTGATCCCGAGCACGCCGGCGGCGGCGCTGGGGCGTTTCGAACCGCGCTGGGTGCACGCAACGGACTCACGGGTCCGGCGGGGGCTGCACGCGCTGGACCGCATGGTGGTGGAGCGGCTGCTGGGTGCGCTGGAGCTGGCCGTCGACCGGCTCGCGCTGCGCGCACCCGCCGAGCTCGTCGCACGGGTCGGTCCGGCGCCGACCGGGACGTTCAGCGTCATCGGGCAGGACAGCGAGGCCAAGGACGGCCTGTCGTTCGTCGAGCTGCTGCACCCCGGCGCGGCCGATCTCGTGCTCGAGCTCGTCGAGTCGTTGCGGGACAAGGCTTTTGTCGCGGACGCGGCAGGCGACGAGGAGTCGATCTCAGCCCGGCACGGCGCCGCGCACCTGGCGCTCGCGGTGGCCGTGTCGGCGGCCGTGCTGCGCGCGGTGGGCAAGCCGAAGGCCGCCGCGATCATCGGCGTCGCGCTCGGCGTCACCGCGGCCGTGCTCCCGGACTCCCCCAAGCCGCCCGCGCACGCGGCGGCGGCACTCGACAAGCGGCGCGCCGAGTACGGGTACGGCGCCACGTCCGAGAACGCGGTCGTGACCGGCCACCGGTTCGCGCTGGCCGACGGCGAGTTACCCGAGCACGTCGACTTCTCCGGCAACGGACTCGTCGCCGCGGTGCCCGGTGGCGTGGTGGTCAGGACGGGCATGGCGGACGGTGCGGCGCCGGTGTTCTTCCGGGTGTCGCAACAACCTCCGGCCGAGGTCGACCTGCGCGGCTGGGACGAGGTGGTCGAGCTGAGCTGGACCGCCGCCTCGGGTGGCGCGACGTTGTCCGGGACGCGGAAGTCGATGTGGAACAGGCAGAACGAGACACCGCCGTGGCCGGGTGACTACCGGGCGCTGGTGTCCGCGTCCGGCCGCGACGGCGACTTCCGCGAGCACTACGACGTGGTGGTGTGGCAGGCGCCGCTCGCGCCGGAGGTCGTGCACAAGAGGTCGGACCGGCTCGGGCACCGGCTGCGCGGCGAGCCGGAACCACCCGTGGTCGTCGCACCGGAGGCCAGGTACCGGTGGATCGCGGAGCGGTTCGGTGTGGCCGCGACCGTCACGTTCGTCGTCGGGGCACCGTTCACGCACGTCATCCGGGCGTTCGGCGCGAACCTCGGCGAGGGCGAGCCGTTGTCGGACCACCACGAGCTGTGGTTCGCGGCGACCGGACTCCCCAGCGGCCTGGTGGTCGTCGTCGAGGAGAACCACTACCGGGGCGCGCAGCCGGAGACGCTGAAGGAGCTGTCGCGCTACGGCCGGGCGGCGAGCATGTTCTGGAATGTCAACGCGGTGACCCGGTTGTCGTTCGCGCGCAAGGGAAAGGTCCTCGCCTCCGCGAAACCCGGCTACGACGCCGACGACGACTGGGACCCGTTCCGGGGCAGCGCCGCCGAGGTGCGCGCGGCGCTGAACGGCATCGACTTCCACGACTGGCGGGAGCTGTACGCGAAGGGCGTGACGGCCGCGCTGCGGTTCGTCGGCGGGGAGCTCGTCCCCGCCGACCTCGACCGCCTCACCGTCTACCCGATCGCCGAGTAGTCCTTGAGCCGCAACGAGTTGACGACCTCGTAGAAGTCGTCCATCGTCGGCAGCTCACCGATCTCCTCGCCCTGCGCCTGTCGCGCCTCGGCCTCGTGGCGGGCCTTGTTGTCCAGCGCTAGCTGCTGGTTCGCCCGCACGTAGTCGCGGATCTCGGCCTCGTAGCGGGCGAACGCGACGGTGTGGTCGCCGTTGGCCGCCTTCAGCTCGCCCGCGAGGACGTACGCGCCGACGAGCGCCATGCTGGTGCCCTGACCGGACAGCGGCGAACCGCAGTACCCGGCGTCGCCGAGCAGCGTGACCCGGCCGCGCGACCAGGTGTCCATGTGGATCTGGCTCATCGAGTCGAAGTGGAAGTCCGGCGCGTTCCACATGAACGTCAGCGCGCGCTGGAACTCCCAGCCCGACCCGGCGAACGCGTCCGCGATCAACTGCCGCTGCGCCTCGGTGTCGCGGTAGTCGTAGGTGATCGGCTCGACCGACTCGAAGCCGAGGTAGAAGCGGGCCTCGGTGTTCTTGCGGGCGCTCATCACGCCACCGCCGACGACACCGGCCTGGCAGAACACCTGCCAGTGGTCGAGGTCGAGGAAGTTGGGCGTGGTGAACACCGACAGGTAGGTGCCGAGGTGGCGGATGAACTGCTGCTCCGGCCCGAACACGAGGTTGCGCACGTTGGAGTGCAGGCCGTCCGCGCCGACGACGAGGTCGAACTTCCGGGGCGCGGTGCGCTCGAACGTGACGAGCACGCCGTCGCCGGTGTCCTCGAGCGCGGCGATCGAGTCGTCGAAGAGGTACTCGACGTCGGCCAGCTTGAAGATCAGCTCGCTGAGGTCGTCGCGCATGATCTCGATGTCGGGGCTGTCGACGTCGCCGCCGGTGAGCGTGCGCTCGGTGGTGCTGAACAGCTCGTTGCCCTCGGGGTCGACGACGGTCATGCCGCGCATCCCGGTGCTGAGCGCGCGCACGTCCTCGAGGATGCCCATCTTGTCAGCGACGTCGAGCGCCGGGCCGCGGACGTCGACGGCCTGGCCGCCGAAACGCAGGTGCGGCGCGCGCTCGACGACCGTGACGTCGAAGCCGTGGTGGTTGAGCCAGTACGCGAGTGCGGGGCCGCCGATGCTGGCGCCGGAGATCAGGATGTTCGTCATGCCGACACTGTGCTGAGCAGGGCTGACAGCGGACTGACCGCCTGCTGACCGGGCCGCTGACCGGCCGGTCAGCCGAAGTTCGGCAGCGGGCTGGGATGCCTCGGCTCGTACAGCCCGATGTCGCCGCCGCCCGGCACCTTCAGCCGGGTGACCAGGCCCCATCCCTGGTCGGTGACCGGCTCGACGAACTCGACGCCCTTCGTCTGCAACTCAGCTCGGGTCGCATGTACGTCCTTGCACATCAGGTACAGCTCGTGCACCGGCTCGCCGTCCGTCGGGTGCACGGCGACCTCGGCCGGCGGCAGCGCGAAGATCAGCCAGCCGCCGCCCGCGTCCACGCCGGACAGGCCGAGCACGTCGCGGAAGAAGGCCCTGGCCGCCTCGGCGTCCTGGCCGAACACGATCGCGTGCACACCTTCGATCACGGCCACACCGTACGCGTGTCGAAAGCGGCCCGCTGAGTCCGACGTTTCCGTGAGGGCTCACCGGACGAAGGGGAACCGCGATGACACGCAAGGCCATCACCATCGCGTTGTTGCTGGTCACGACACTGGGAGTGGCCATGCCGGCGAAGGCTGCCGGACGGCGCACGTACACCGGCGCGATCGACGGCGCGAACTACCGCGTCGAGGTGCCGGACCGCTGGAACGGCACGCTCGTGCTGTTCAGCCACGGCTACGTGCCACCGGAGGACGGCATCCCGGGCGGGATCTGGGTCGCGAACCGCGCCGAGACCGCGGCGTGGCTGCTCGACCACGGGTACGCGCTCGCCGCGTCCGACTACCGGGGCCGCACCGGCTGGGCCGTCGAGCCCGCGCTGCACGACCAGGTCGCGCTGCTCGACTGGTTCACCCGCACGGTCGGCAAGCCGCGCCGCACGGTGCTCAACGGGATGTCCATGGGCGGCGGGATCGCCGTCCAGCTCGCCGAACGCCACCCGCACCGGTTCGACGGCGTGCTCACCACGTGCGCGGCGCACGACGTCCACGCGGGGCTGAACGTCCAGCTGGACATGGCGTTCGTGATCCGCACGCTGCTCTCCTCCCCCGGCGTCGACCTGGTGAAAGCCCGTGATCCGGAGGCCAGCAGGGACGCGCTGCTCGCCGCGGTCGAGCAGGCGGTCACCACGCCACAGGGCCGGGCGCGGCTGGCGCTCGCCGGGTCGTTCGGCAACGTCCCCACCTGGTACTCGGCGCACCTCCCGCAGCCGGAGGGGCTGGAGGACCGCATCCGCGCGATGGCCGCGGTGCTGCACGACGCCTACATCTGGGGCATGGGCCCGACCGGGCGGGTCGACCTGGAACGCCGCGCGGGCGGCAACCCGTCGTGGAACACCGGCGTCGACTACCGGTTCCAGCTCGCCAGGTCCGCGCGCAAGGACCTCGTGCGCGACGCCTACCGCGCGGCGGGCATCGACCTGGCCGCCGATCTCGACGCGCTCGCCGCGGCACCCCGCATCAGCCCGGACCCCGCCGCGCTGCGGTACGCGTACCGGACGTTCGTCCCGCGCGGCACGGCTCGGGTGCCGATCCTGACCATGCACAACACCGGTGACGGCGGCGCGCTGCCCGACCAGGAGCGGTGGCTCGCGTCGCAGGTGCCGGTGAAGCAGCTGTGGGTGGACCGCGGGCAGCACTGCGCGTTCAGCGCCGCCGACGAGATCGTGGCGCTGCGGGCGTTGATCGATCGCATCGACACCGGGAAGTGGCACACCGACCGGCTCAACGAGCAGGTGGCCGCGCTCGGCCCCGCCTACCACCGGGTGTTCGACCTGACCACGTTCACCGACGAGGAGATGCCGCCCGCCTTCACGCGGTTCGCGCCACCCGCGCTCCAGCGCCCGTCACGCTGAGAGCTTGATCCCGACGCCGCACCACGGCACGGCGTTGATCTCGGCGTTCGCGGAGAAGTCGCCCTGGCCCTCCGGCCGCCACGCCGGGCAGCCGACGAGACCGGGTTCGACCAGCTCGAACCCGTCGAAGAAGCGCAGCACCTCGTCGCGGGTGCGCAGGTACGCCTGGTTCTGCGCGCTCTTCTGGTTGTAGGTCTGCACGGCCTCGTCCATCCCTGCGGGCTTCGCCTCGGCCGCGACGTGCGAGAGCGCGAGGATGCTTCCCGGCGGGAGGCGGTCGCGGTACTTCGCGAGAATGGCGGCCGGGTCCCATTCGTCCGGAACGAAGTGCAGCAGCAACAACATGAAGAGACCGACCGGCCGGTCGAGGTCGATCTGCGCCTTCACCTGTTCCGACTCGAAGATGTCGTCGAGATCGCGCAGATCGGCGCGCAACGCGGCGGTGCGGTCGTTGCCGGCGAGCAGCAGCTCGCCGTGCGCGACCGCCACCGGGTCCTTGTCGACGTAGACGACCCGGCATTCGGGCGCGGCGTCCTGGACGATCTCGTGCAGGTTTCCGACGGTCGGGATGCCGGCACCGATGTCGAGGAACTGCCGGACTCCGGACTCCACCATGAACAACGCGGCGCGGCGCAGGAACGACCTGTTCAGCCTGGCCGCGTCCCGGATGCCCGGCATGAGCTGGATGATCTTCTCCGCGAGCGCGCGATCCGGGTGGAAGTTGTGGCCGCCACCGAGCCAGTAGTCGTACACGCGCGCCGGGCTGGGCACGGTCGTGTCGACCTCCGGGGGCACCCAGCTCCGGTCGTGGCTCACACGCACGAAGCTTAGGCCCGATGGCCTACAGCGGCCATGACACATCCGATCGAGTGGTTCTCCTCGCTTCGGACCAGTCGTGCTCCATAGGGTTGCCCGCGTGGATGTTCCTGGCCGTTGGCCGTTGGTCGGGCACACCGTGCGATTACTGCGCACCCCGGTCGAGTTCCTCTCGTCGCTGCCCGCGAGTGGTGACGTGGTGCGGATCTTCCTGGGCCCGCTGCCGGTGTTCCTGGTGACGACGCCGGAACTCGCGTGGCAGGTGCTCACCACCGACGCCGACAAGTTCGACAAGGGCGTCGTTTTCGACAAGATGCGCCCGTTGTTCGGCGACGGTCTCGCGACGTCCAACGGCAAGTTCAACCAGCGGCAGCGGCGGATGGTGCTGCCCGCGTTCAGCCGGGCGCGGATCGAGGACTACGCCGAGGACACCATGACCCGGTTCGCCGTCCAGCTCGCCGCGTCGTGGCAGCCGGGCGAGGTCGTGCGGGTCGACCAGCGGATGCAGGACGTCGTGCTGTCCATCGCCGGCCGCACGCTGTTCTCGGCCGACTTGGGCCCCGAGGTGCTCGACGAGATCAAGCGGTCGATCCCGATCATGCTGAAGCACGTGCTGGTGCGTGCTTTCACGCCGGGTTTCGTGGCGAAGCTGCCGATCCCGGCCAACCGCCGGTTCGACGAGGCGGCCGCCCGGCTGCGGCGGGTCATCCCGGAAGTCGTTGTGGCGGCGCGGAAAGAGGGCGGCGACCACGGCGACCTGCTCTCCACGTTCCTGCGGGCGCGCGACGAGGTGACCGGCGAGGGCATGACCGACGAGCAGATCCACGACGAGGTCGTCACGATCCTCACCACCGGCGCCGAGACCACGGCCGTCGCGCTCTCCTGGTTCTTCCACGAGATCGGCGCGCGACCCGAGGTCGAGCGCCGGTTCCACGCCGAGCTGGACGACGTGGTCGGCGACCGGCAGGTGACGTTCGGGGACCTGCCGAAGCTCGAGTTCACCCAGCGGATCATCAACGAGATCCTGCGCCTCACCCCGCCGTTGATCCTCATGCGCCGCGCCCGGCAGAACATCGTGCTCGGCGGCGTGCGCATCAAGAAGGGCACCGAGGTCGCCGTCAGCCAGCACACGCTGCACCGCGATCCGCGCTGGTTCCCGGACCCGGACTCGTTCAACCCGGACCGCTGGGAACCCGAGCTCGCGGTGGCGTTGCCGAAGGGCGCGTTCATCCCGTTCGGCGCGGGTGCCCGCTTCTGCCCCGGCCACTTCTTCGCGCAGACCGAGATCGCACTCGTCGCGGCGACCGTCGCCCGGCGCTGGCGGCTCGTGCCGGTTGCGGGCGAACGCGTGTACCCGCAAGTGAAAGCCACGATGCAGCCCAACCAGCTGCCGATGACCGCGGTACCCCGGAGGGATCTCCCGTGAGACTGCTGACCGCCTCGCTGCTCGCCTGCTGCGCCCTGCTCGGAGGCGCCGTCGCCGCACCGCGGGCAGACGCGACCGGGGTGACGTGCTCGGTCACCGACCTCCCGGTGACCGGCCCGACCGGTGGCGCGGCCGTCGTGCAGGGCCAGCTGTGCGTACCTTCCGGATCGACGCCGGCGTCCGTGCAGCTGCTGGTGCACGGCGGCACGTACAACCGCGCGTACTGGGACCTCCCGGTCGAGGGTTACTCGTACCAGAAGGACATGGCGCGCAACGGTTTCGCCACGTTCGCCGTCGACCGGCTCGGCGCGGGCGCGAGCACGCACCCGCCGAGCGTGCCGATGCTGATCGGCGCGGAGGCGCGGTCGTTGCACGAGGTGATCTCGCACCTGCGCGCGGGCCACGTCGGCGGCACGTCGTTCGCGAAGGTCGTGATCGTCGGCCACTCGGTCGGGTCCGGCATCGTGGCGGCGGAAGCAGCGACGTACCACGACGTCGACGGCGTGATCCTGTCCGGCATGACGCACATGCCCGCCGTGCCCGTGCTGGTCGTCAGCGCCGCGCTCGGCCTCACGCCGGTGTTCGTGGACTCGCAGCTGGCACACCTCGGCACCGACCCGCTGTGGTTCACGACCAGGCCCGGCGCGCGCAAGCCGTTGTTCTACTCGGACAACGCGGATCCGGCCGTGATCGCGGCGGACGAGGCGACCAAGGACGAGGTGTCCGTGCCGGGCATGGGCACCGTCGCCGTGTTCGGCATCGTGCTGCCCACGACGTACGGCATCGACGTCCCGGTGTTCCAGGCCGTCGGCTCGCAGGACGTGCTGTTCTGCGGCCTGCTCGCGTTGCGCGACTGCTCGTCGGCCGCGTCGTTGTGCGCCGGGGAAGCCGCGTACTACCGGCCCGAGGCCCAGCTGCAGACGTACGTGCTGCCGGGCGCCGGGCACTCGCTCGGCCTGCACCGCAACGCCGCCGAGTACTACGCGGCGTCGCGCACCTGGTTGTCCGCCAAGGGTTTCTAGGCCGGCTTCCACACCAGCAGCAGCGGCCGCTCGGTGGTGACCCAGAAGTACTCGAGACCGTTCAGCGCGATCAGCACGACGGTGCAGAGCACGGCGGTCACCACCAGCGGCAGCAGCGGAGCGGCGAGCCCGAGCAACGCGCACGCGACCACACCTGCCGAGCGGAAGAGCGTGGGAGCGCCGAACATCCGCCACCGGCTGTAGGCGAACCCGGCGAGGAAGATCGCGACACCGGGCGCCAGCAGCAGCTCGGGCATCGAGTGCGGCGCGTCCAGCGGGTGCAGCACCAGCTTCTTCAAGCCCACCGCGATGCACAGGATGCCCACCACGTAGGCGAGATGGGCGTAGGCGAACACCTGCCGCACGATCCGGCCCTGCAACTTCGTGGTGCGCAACGAGTGGTGCATCGCGGACGCACCGAAGTGGAAGTACGTCCACCACAGCGCGCAGATCATCACGAACGCGAGCGCCATCAACCCGAGCGCGCCCGCCGTGACGTCACCGGCGGACAGCTGCGTGCCCAGTGCCACGACGGTCTCGCCGATCGCGATGATGATGAACAACCCGAAGCGCTCGGGCAGGTGCGCGGTCTCGAACGTCAGCGTGCCGGTGGCCCCGCGCATCAGTGCGGGGCTGCCGATCTCGACGAGCGCCGCCAGCGTCCACACGGCGACGCGCCAGCCGTCCGGCAGCAGGCCGCCGAGCACGAAGAGCGGTGCGGCGAGGAACAGTCCGACGGTGAACGGGTCGAGCTTCGCGCCGCCGTAGAAGTGCAGCGGCCGCATCGCCAGCCACAGCACGAGCCGCAGCGCCAGGTACGCCAGACCGAACATCAGCCCGCGGCCGTCGTACGCCTGCGGGATCGCCACCGCGACCCCGAGCCCGGCCGCGGCGACCCCGAACAGGGTGAGGCGCCCGCCCACGATGTCGATCTTCTGGCCGGCCGCGTTGCTGTACACGGTCACGCCGACCCAGCCCCACCAGACGGGCACGAGCAGCAGCAGCGCGAGCCCCTGCCCGGCCGCGAGCAGGCTCGCCAGCTGGGCGATCGCGAACACCCAGATCAGGTCGATGAACAGTTCGGACCAGATGACCCGCTGCTCGCTGGTCTCCTCGGACATGGCGGTCCCCCGTGCGGTGGAGCAGACTTCGAGTTGCGCAACGATGCCACGGGAGAAGCCGATGAGCACACCGCACAGCGAAGAGCACGTCCGGACCGACGGGGAGATCAGCGTCGACGACGCGATCGGCGCCGCGGACGACCCGCAGGCGGAGCCCCGCCAGTAGCATCCGCTGCCATGACTCTCCGGCGCACTGCCACCTCACTGTTGCTGGTAATCGGCGCGCTGGCGTTCAGCGCTGCGCCCGCCAGCGCCCACACCGAGCTGAAGAGCAGCAATCCCGCGGCCGGTGCCGTGCTCGACGAGGCACCCAAGCAGCTGGAACTGACCTTCACCGAGCCGGTCACGCTGCCCGCCGACGCCGTCCAGGTCGTGTCCGACACGGGCAGCTGGACCATCGGCACGCCGTCCGTCGCCGGTGCGGTCGTGACCGTGCCCGTGACGCCCAGCGGCCCGGCGGGCCCGCACACGATCAAGTGGAAGGTCGTGTCGGAGGACGGCGACCCGGTGTCCGGCTCGATCATCTTCGCGCTGTCGAAGCCCGTGGCCGCGCCGACGTCCAGCTCGGCGCCCGCACCGACCACGACGACCACCGAGGCCTCCGGAACCGCGTCCAACACCCCGGCGCCCGCCGCCCAGGACTCGGACAGCGGGTTGCCGGTGTGGGTGTGGGTCGTGATCGGCCTGGTCGTGGTCGCCGCCGCCGGCGGTGGCTTCCTGGTGGCCCGCCGCCGCTAGATCGACGCCTTGAGTCGGGCCGCCGACGTGCCGAGGCCCTTGGGCTTGTGGAACGTCGGCGTGCCCGACGGAGCCGCACCGAACGGGGCGTGCAGCGCGCTCAGGTTCGCCGGGGTGTGGCCGCCGAAGTGGCGGACCAGGTCGGCGTCGCCGTAGCGGCGGCACTCCTCGTGCCAGTTCATGATCCCGACCATCCAGTCCTGCAGCTCGGTCGCGTACCTGGTGAGCGTGGCGCGCGCCTCGGCGTTCAGCGCGTGGTCGTCGAAGAGCTGCGGCAGCCCCTTGTCGACGGTGTGCTGGAACTGCTTCATGCGCGCGGTCATCAGGTCGTTGACGATGTCGATGGCCTGCTGCGCCTCGACCCCGAGGAAGTTCTGCACCACGAGCACCGCGTTGTGCACCTCGCCCTCGTACTGGATCTCCTTGCGGAACGAGTAGACGTCGTTCAGCAGGGCCGCGTAGTCGATCGCGGAGTTCTCCATGTTCTGGATGGTCCGCGTCTCGTAGATCTCGTCGGGAACGCTGGTGCCGTGCGAGAGCCGGGACAACGAGGTCGTCATCTCGGCGCCGAAGGTCTGGCGGCGCATCTCCACGTAGTCGACCGGGTCCGGGATGCGGTTCTCGTGCTGGTTCTTCACCTCCCACAGCCAGCTGTCGAGCATGTTCTCCACGGCCACCTTGAACTTCTGGCGGAACCGCACCGGCATCGGCGTCGCGGTGCGGCGCCAGAGGTCGGCGAGGCCGCGTTCCAGCGCGGACGACGGCACGACAGGGCTCGCCAGCTCGACCGACATCAGGTCCTTCATCCGCTGCGTCGCGGCCTTGGCGGCCGGCATGTTGAGCGTGCGGCCGAAGACGACCGGGTAGTAGTCGTCGCCGTAGGTGCCCCAGGTGAGCCAGTTCGCGGAGAGGTTCAGCTCCTCCAACGTGGCGTCCGGGTCCAGGCCGGCCGAGCACAGCGCGAAGTCGTACGCGTCGAGCTTGTCCCGATCCCACAGGCCGGGGACCTCGGTGAAGAAGCCCATCTCCTCGCCCCACGCGAGCGTCTGCGCGCGGGAGGCGTCGAGGTGCGGCGACAGGGTCAGCTGGTACGGCATGTACATCTGCGGCTTGCGCAGCTCGCCGAGGTCGGTGAACGGCTGGTTCGTGAAGCTGCGCAGGCGTTGCGGCATCGTGGCGACGACGGACTTGAAGATCCGCGCGGCCGACGTGCCGAGGCCGACCGGGCCGCCGAGCTCGGCTGAAGCGCTGCTGTGACCGTTGTTCTGGCTACCGTTCATGTACCGGCTGGACCGCATGTGCCACTCGTGGCCACCGGACTGCCAGTCCTGCAGGCCCTTCACGTACGCCAGGACGGCGACGCGGCCCGCCGGGTCGATCAGGTTCTCGTCGAGCAGCGGCGGCACCTCGGTGAGCGCGGTGTGCTCGAACTGGTGCAGGCGTGAGGTGAGCAGGTCGTTGACGGCCTCCGCGGCCTGCTGGGTGGGGATGTCGAGGAACTTCTCGAACACCAGCACGCCGTTCGACAACTCCCCCTCGTCGAGCACCTCGCGCTCGTAGGAGAAGAGGTCGTTGCGCAGGTGCACCGCGTCGGAGAACGTGTCGCGCAGCACCTCCAGCGGACGCGACGCGGCGATCACCGACGGCACCTCGAAGCCCGCGGCGTGCTCGACGAGGTTCGCCGACCACGGCGCACCGCCGACCTTGCGGCGCATCTCGATGTACTCGATCGGGTTCGAGAGGCGACCTTCGCTGATGTTGCCGAGCTCCCACATGGACTCGTCCAGCAGGTGCTTCGTGTTGTAGGCGAAGCGCTCCCGCCAGTCCAGCGAGTGCGAGCCGACGGTGCGGGTCCACAGGTCCGCGAGGCCCTTCTCGACGGGGTTCGTGGGCGTCGCCCTGATCGGACCCTCCACCGGCATGAACAACGGCAGCCGGTCGAGGTACTCCTTGGCGCTCTTGATGTCCCTCGTGCGCTTGTACAGCTCGACGAAGTGGTCGTCGAAGTAGAAGACCCAGACGTACCAGTCGGTGATCAGGTCCAGCATCTCGCCGTCGCAGTCGGGGTGCGTGTAGGCGCACAGCAACGCGTAGTCGTGCGAGTCGAGGTCGTGCTCCGTCCAGATGACCGTGCCGTGCTGCGGCACGTCGATCATGTCCATCTCGTACGCCCAGGCCTTGGTGTGGACGCGGGCGCGTTCGAGGTTCGGGTTCAGCCGAGCCGGGTGGGGCTCGTAGAACTCAGGCAGCGTGAACGGCTGCGGCATGACCCTGACCTTCCTGCAAATGATCACGACAGGCGCATGCGATCAGGTGAGGACCCGCAAGCACCAGTTATTCCACTCGACCGGACGATCCGCTCGTATCAATAGGACTCTGCGTAATGGTTGACATCGACTAGTCAGAGTCGGATAGTTGAAGCTGACTAAGGAGTGAGATGCGACGCAAGGTGGCCAACCCGTTGGCGCTGGCGGTGCTCGCGCACCTCGTCATGGGGCCGATGCACCCGTACGAGCTGGGCAAGCAGCTGAAGGAGACCGGCAAGGACCGCAACATCAAGTACAACCGCGGCTCGCTCTACATGGTGGTCGAGCAGCTGCGGAAGGCCGGTTTCATCGTCGAGCACGAGACGGTCAAGGACACGCAGCGGCCGGAGCGCACGGTCTACGCGCTCACCGACGCCGGGCGCGACGAGATGTACGACTGGATGCGCCAGCTCGTCTCGGACCCGCAACACGAGTACCCGCAGTTCGGGGTCGCGCTGTCGCTGATCGCGGTGCTGTCGCCGACCGAGGCGGTGGAGCTGCTGCGCGACCGGGTGGGCGCGCTCGCGAAGGAGATCAGCGAGACCCGGTCGCTCATCGGCAAGGCGGGCGACGACGGCGTCGAGTGGGTGTTCCTCGTCGAGGAGGAGTACCGGATCTCGTTGCTGGACGCGGAGCTCCGGTTCGTCACCGGCCTCATCTCCTCCTTCGAGGGAACGGACTACCGCCGTTCGTGGGAACAGCACTTCGGGAGGGAACCATGAAGGCACTGATCATCGGGGGCGGCATCGCGGGGCCGGTCACCGCGCTGGCACTGCGGAAAGCCGGCATCGACTCGGTCGTGCACGAGGCGTACGAGACGACCGCGGACGGCATCGGCGGCATCCTCAACATCACCCCCAACGGCTTGGACGCGCTGCGCATCGTCGGCCTCGGGCAGGAGCTGGTCGGCGAACCCGTGCGGCGCATGGTGATCGCCGACAGCAGGGGTCGCACGCTCGGCAGCATCGACAGCGCGGAACCGAGCCGCGTGGTGTGGCGCGCCGATCTCTACCGCGCGCTGCACGACCAGGCGTCGGCGCAGGGCATCAAGGTCGAGCACGGCAAACGACTCGTGGGTGTGGACGAGTCCGGCGGGACCGTCACGGCGCGGTTCTCGGACGGCACCGCCGACACCGGCGACCTGCTGGTCGGCGCGGACGGCATCCGCTCGACGGTCCGCACGATCATCGACCCGGCCGCGCCCGGTCCCGAGTACGTCGGCCTGCAGGGCTTCGGCTCGTACGCGATCGGCAGCGGGGTGCGCGGCGAGCCCGAGACCATGTACTTCGTGTTCGGCAGCTCGTTCCTCGGCTACTGGTCGCTGCCGGACGGCACGGTGGCCTGGTTCAACAACCTCGCCGTGCGGGAACCGATGTCGCTCGCGGAGGCCCGTGCGATCCCGGCGGCCACCTGGCTGGCCCGCCTGCGCGAGGCGTACGGCGACGACATGCCGGCCAAGCAGCTGCTCGCGCACAGCGACGAGCTCTTCGTCGCCGGACCGATGGAGATCATGCCTCGGGTGCCGCGCTGGCACCGCGGCCGCATGGTGCTGGTCGGCGACTCGGCGCACGCACCGAGCGCCAGCTCCGGCCAGGGCGCGTCGCTCGCCGCGGAGTCCGGGGTGCAGCTGGCCCGCTGCCTGCGCGACATCCCGGACGTGTCACAGGCTTTCGCCGCGTACGAGCGCCTGCGCAGGCCGCGCGTCGAGAGGATCGCCGCGCGTGCCGCGCGCACGAACAACAACAAGAAGGCGGGCCCGGTGGCGGGCGCGATCATGCGTCTGGTCATGCCGGTCATGCTGAGGGCGTTCGGCCGAAAGGCCTTCGCCAAAGAGCAGGCCCATCGAATCGACTGGGATGCCAGGATCTGACCAGAAACGGAAAGATCCAGGTCAGGGCATCACTGTCCGAACACCGGCGCCGACACACCGTTACGCCAACACGCCGGTCCAGTAGCCCGAACGGATGACGACGGCGTCAGGGTTTGGCATGGGCCCCCATCGCTGAGTCATGATTCGCGCATGGCTGCGCATGACAGTGACAGACCGTCACATCAGGCGCCGGTCATGAGCGGCCGCGGAAACCTGCCGGCCGAGACCACCACGTTCGTCGGCCGGGAAACGCTGCTCGCCGAGACCGGCGGTCGGCTACGTCAGGCGCGGCTGGTCACGTTGACCGGCACGGGTGGAGTGGGCAAGACGCGCGCCGCCGTCCAACTGGGACGGCAGGCGCGCGACGCCGGTGTGTACCGGCACGGTGTGTGGATGGTGTCGCTGGCCGGGCTCAAGGACCCCGGTCTGCTGGCGCGCACCGTCGCGCAGTCGCTGGACATCGTCGACAACTCGCGCGAGGCGGGCCTCGCGCACCTGATCGAGTCGTTGCGCGACAAGCACCTGCTGCTGATCCTGGACAACTGCGAGCACCTGCTCGCCGCCGCTCAGCACCTGGTCCACGACCTGCTGCGCGCGTGCGACGGTCTCACCGTGCTCACGACCAGCCGCGAACGCATCGGCACCTACGGCGAGCACATCGTCCGCGTACCTCCGCTCGGCGTGACCGAGGGCGAGGCGGTGCGGCTGTTCCTCGACCGCGCCGGGGCGACGGGCGCCGAGCTCGACGACAGCCAGCTCGGCGAGATCACCGAGCTGTGCCACCTGCTGGACGGCCTGCCGCTCGCCATCGAGCTGGCCGCCGCCCGGCTCGGTGAGCTGTCGCTGACCGACATCCTCGAGCAGCTCGTCGACCGCCGGTTCTCGCTGCTGGTCGGTGGCGACGACATGGGCCTGCCGCACCACCAGACGCTGCAGCGCGCCTTCGAGTGGTCGGCCGCGCACTGCAGTCCTGGCGAGAAGTTGTTGTGGTCGCGTCTGTCGGTGTTCCCGGCGAACTTCAGCCGCGCGGCGGCCGAGGCGGTGTGCACGGGCGAGGGCATCGACCGCGAGGACGTGCTGGACCTGCTGACCGGCCTGGTCCGCAAGTCGATCCTGATCGCCGAGCCGAGCCCGGTGTCCCGCCGCACCCGCTACCGCATGCTGGAGACGGTGGCCCAGTTCGGCGCTCGCATGCTCGCACCGGACGAGCGCGTCCCGGTGCGTCAGGCACACGCGGACCACTACCGCGACCTGATCGCCGAGGCCGCGCGCGACTGGTTCTCGCCGCACGAGGTCCGCTGGATGGGCACGCTGCGCGAGGAGTGGCAGAACATCCGCGTCGCGATCGCGTTCTACCTGTCGCAGCCAGCGCAGGTCGAGTTCGCCGCCCAGCTCGCGATCGACGTGGGCCGCACCCGCTTCGCCACGTTCGCCGGCCTGCTGGGCCAGACGCTGGACCTGCTGGAGAACGCCTACCGCGCCCAGCCGTCCGCCGCGATCCTCGCCCACCGCGCGTGGATCCTGCTCGTGCAGGGCGACGCCGAGGCCGCCGCACCGCACCTGCGCCAGGCCCGCATCCTGGCCCCGCACGACCCCCAGCTGCTGTACACCGAGGCCGCGCACCAGTTCCTGGCCGAGGAGAACCCGGTGCGCGCCAAGGGGTGCGTGGCCACGTTCCGCGTGGTGCTCGACCAGCTGATCGCCGATGGCGACACCCCTGGCGACGCCCACATGGTCGAGCTGTTCTACGCGATGTCCGCCTGCTTCCTCGGCGACCGCGACACCGCGGACCGCTCCACCCGCGGCCTGCTGACGTCCGTCGAAGAGCACCACGCCGAGTGGTCCGGCTCGTGGGCGCTGTGGACGCGCGGCCTGTTCGAGCTGCTGCACGGCGAACCGCACCAGGCATACCTGCTGGCGCAACAGGCATTGGCGACGCAGCACGACATCGGCGACACGTGGGGCCCCGCGTTCAACCTGTGGCTGCTCGCGTGCGCCACCGCCGAGCTCGGCGCCCACCAGCGCGCCGCGCGGTTGTTCGGCGGCCACTGGTCCCAGGAACGCACCTCCCGCATCCGGTTCGCCGGACTGCGGCCGTGGGCCCGCGTGCGCGAGAAGATCGACCGGCGCATCCGGCAGGCACTCGGGGACGACGAGTACACCGCCGAGCTGGCCCGCGGTGCCGCGCTGCGACCCGAGCAGGTGCTCGCGCTCGCACTCGAACCGCTGCCCGCCGCAGAGCGCAAGCCGTCCGGCAAACAAGCGCTGCCCGGTGGGTTGACCAAGCAGGAGTACACGATCGCCGGGCTCGTCGCCGATGGGTTGACCAGCAAGCAGATCGGGGAGCGGCTGTTCATCTCGCCCCGCACCGCTGATCGGCACGTGGTCAACATTCGGGCCAAGTTGGGGTTGCCCAACCGGCTCGCGCTCGCCGCTTGGCATCACGAGCAGATTCGGCGGTTCGAGCGTGGCGGCATTGATCCTGGGCCTGTTGAGCGGGCGTTGGACGCTGCTCTCGAGGGTGGGGACATGATGGCGCCTGCTCTTTATGACGAGTACGTGCGGGTTGAGCGGGATCGGTATCGGGGGCCGTGAGGTTTCTGGTGTGGGGTGGGGAGGTTCTCGCTGATCACCTCACGGTCGCCATATTTTCAGGGCGGGGTCAAGACAAAAAGACGTCTTGACCCCGCCCTGAAAATATGGCAAGGCTGCGCCTGATCAGCGAGCCCCTCCCCACCCCTGCCCTCCGGGAAAGTTTGTTCTGATCATTTGGCCGCCGGTTTGTGCTCGGGGGCCGCGCCCGCTTGGCAGTGCGGGGGTTGGGAGTGCGGCGGGCGCTCCTTTCTTTTGGTACCTGCCGGTTCTCGCTGGGCTCTCTTGGTGCCTGCCGGATCGTGGTGGGTCGCCGGGTGTGCTGGCGTCGCTTCGCTCGCGCGTTCTCGGCTTGCGTGCCTGCGGGGCCGGGGATTGTCGGTGCTGGCTGAGACCATCGATCGGGGGGTTCTCACTGCCAGGGGACGCCTGCGTGAGCGTGCCCCAGCCCCAGCGAGCGACCGGACACGTCGACACGCCGAAACCACGGTCAGGTTGGGGCATCCCTGCCCACGGCGAAGCCCCGAACCCGAGGCCGGGAGCGCCCAGAACCGGGCAAACACCTCGGCCACACCTGGGAACCCCGATGGCGAGCGGCCACGGACACACCCCGCGCGCACAACGGTGCCGCCCAGGCCAACCCCGTGCCCAGGCGGCACCAGAACATGGAGATGCGGCATCGGGCCCCGGCGTGGGCTGGCACGCTGGGGCCCGATGCCCCGGTGGTGCGGCTCAAATCCCTCAGGTGATGCGCACGGACCTCACTTGGCACTCCTTCGCGCAGTGCTGATGCAGAACGGATAACCGGCGGGGTCGATCAACACCCGCCACGCGTCGCCGGGTTGGAAGTCCGGCTTGGTGGCGCCCAGCTTCACGCACCGGGCCTCGGCCTCGTCCAGGTCGTCGGCCGTCAGGTTCAGGTGGAACTGCTTGGGTGAGTCCGGGTCGGGCCAGCGCGGGGGGACTCCGTCCACGCGCCAGAAGACTATGGGGACGCCGTCGCCCTTGATGGTCGCGTGGTCGTCGTCGGCGTCCATGATCTGCCAGCCGAGTACCTGGTGGTAGAAGTCCGCCAGGGCTTTGGGCTCAGCACAGCCGATACCGATCATGGCCAGGTTGGCCGATCCAGCCGCCATGCCACACCGCCTTCGACAGGGAGAACGGTGCCAGGCGGGCTCACCGTGGCGGCGGACCACGGTGAACCCGCCTGATTGCACCTCCAGCACGCGGACGCCACGGTCGAGGCGGTGCCTGACGAATCCGCGGCCACTCCCCCGTGACCGCGGCCATCACCTCGGCCAGACACCATCGTCTCCCGGCCCTGGTCGGCTGACGGTCTGACCGGGCTGGGCGACTCACCTCGTTCGTGGTGTCCGCTCGACACGGGTTGCGTGCCGGTCCACAGGTTCAACCAAGTGAGAGTCCACCCGCATCGGCAAATTGACCCATTCCAACACTATGTAGCCAATGATCCTATCTTTGAGCCCTCAGAACGGCAGACCAACCCGAATGAGGGCAGTTACATCCGATGTCTGTCGCTAGACTGCCGCTTGCCGTCGCCAGCGAGCACCCCAACGGGAGGGTCTATGCGGGCAGTGGCGGCAGTACTCGCTCTAGTCGCGGCGATGGCGGCACCGGCAACAGCGGCACCCAGTACCCCGGCGGACGACGCGTTCACCTCGCCGCGCACGCAGTGGTGGCGGGACGCGAAGTTCGGCATGTTCATCCACTTCGGCACCTACGCGTACTGGGGTGGCGAGTACACGCGCAAGGACGGCACGGTCTGCCAGGACGCCGAGTGGATCCAGCTCCGGTGCGAGATCCCGTGGGCCGAGTACGAGGCGGGCGCTAAGAAGTTCAACCCGGCGAAGTTCGACGCGGGTGCGATCACGCAGCTCGCGAAGGACGCGGGGCAGCGGTACGTCGTCTTCACCGCCAAGCACCACGACGGGTACGCGATGTGGCCGACCAAGACGAACAAGTGGAACCTGCGCGACCACTCCTCGTTCGACCGCAACCGCGACGTCCTCGCCGAGCTGAAGCGGGAGGCCGACAAGAAGGACATCAGGTTCGGGCTCTACTACTCGATCACCGACTGGCACGACCCCGGCACGGCAGGCGACGCGGCCGCGTACAAGAAGACGATGCGCGAGCAGCTGACCGAGCTGGTGCGGAACTACCACCCGGCGACGCTGTGGTTCGACGGCCACGCGCGGGAGTGGTGGACGCTCAAGGACGGCGAGGACCTGCAGGACTACCTCAGGAAGCTCGACCCCAACCTGATCATCAACGACCGGGTCGGCAAGAGCCGGTTCGTCGACGGTGACCACGAGACGCCCGAACGCCACCAGAACATCCCGGCTGCACCGATCGAGGGCACGCTCTGGGAGTCGTGCGTGACCACCAGCAACCGCTGGGGCTGGGCCCGCTACGACACGGCGTTCAAGCCGGCGAGCCAGCTCACCCGCTTCCTGACCGACATCGTCGGCCGTGACGGCAACCTGCTGCAGAACGTCGGGCCGGACAACACCGGTGTCATCCCCGAAGGGGCCGCGAACAGCCTGCGCGGCGTCGGCGACTGGTTGCGCGCCAACGGGCAGCACCAGGCCGTGTACGGCACGGCGCTCACCGGACTCGTCGCGGACCCCGCGTGGGGCGCGGTCAGCCGCAAGGGCGACAAGCTCTACCTCTCGGTCTACGACTGGGGGCCGAAGCTGCACCTGACCGCCAAGGACAACTTCGGCATCACCGGCGCGAAGGTGCTCGGCAGCGACCAGGAGGTGACGTGGCAGAAGGCGGGCGACGGCTACGACATCAGCCCCAAGGGCGCCGCCACCAACCCGGTTGCGACCGTGGTCGAGCTGACCATCACCGCACCCAAGGCCCAAGTCGGACACGGCATCGGACTGAAGGCCCAGTACTGGAAGAACCCGGACTTCACCGGCAAGCCCGCCACCACGAAGACCGAGCCCACGCTCAACTTCGCCTGGCGCCAAGGTGGTTCGCCGCAGGGCGTCGGCACGGACAACTTCGCCGCGCGCTGGACGGGGTTCGTGCAGCCGCAGTTCACCGGCGAGCACACGTTCCTGACGGTGTCCGACGAGACGGTGAAGGTGTGGGTCGACGGCAAGGTCGTCATCGACAACACCACGCCGCACGGCCCGAAGCTCGACAAGGGCACCGTCACCCTGCAGGCGGGCAAGAGGTACTCGATCCGGGTCGACTACACCGAACGCACCGGTGAGGCGTATCTGAAGCTGTTGTGGTCCAACCCGAACCGCCAGCAGCACGTCATCCCCGCCACGCAGCTCTATCCCATGTGAGACGCGGGGAGCGAGACGGAAGTGGAACGGGATCGGTGATCACGACCCTCGGTGCTCGTGACATCGATCCTGCTCCGCGCGGCGTCCCACCCCTACCTCGCCGACCACGAGATCGGCGGGACGCCGGTCGTGCCGGTGGCGCTGGTGCTGGAGTGGTTCGCGGCCGCGGCGGCCGACCGGCCGAAGCCGCTGGTGCTGCGCAGAACGAACGTGCTGCGCAAGATCTCGCTCACCGGGTTCCGCGCGGCCGGTGACCGGTACGCGGTGCGCCGCGAGGTCACCGGCCCCGACCTGGGGCTGACCCTGGTCGACGACAACGGGCTCCCGCACTACCGCGCGTCGGTGACGCGCAACGAGGCGCTGGAACCGAGTGCGCCGTGGACGGTGCCGTCCGGCCTGCGCCCGCCGCCGCGGCTCAACACCTACGACGGCAACGTCCTCTTCCACGGGCCTGCTTTCCGCTCCATCAAACGGTTCCACGGCCTGTCGCCGACGGGCGCGGTCGGTGTCGTCGTCGGCCTCCGCGAGCTCGGCTGGCCGGACGACGGCTGGCACACCGACCCGCCCGCGGTCGACGGCGGCATCCAGCTGGCCGTGCTGTGGGCCGAGCAGGTCATCGGCGCCGCGACGCTGCCGATGTCCGTCCGCGAGTTCCGCGTGCACCGGCCGGGCCCGTTCCCCGGGCCGGTGCGCGGCTTCGTGCGCAGGCGCCGGGCCGACGCGCTGTCCGCCGAGTGCGACATCGGTTTTGTGGGCGTCGACGGCGTGCCGCGCCTCGAGCTCGTTGGTGTGTCCCTGATCGCCCGGCCAGACGGAGCAACCCGATGATGATCTCCAAGGGTTGCGACGACCCGCAGCTGCGCGACGTCGACACCGAGTTCCGCGAGGTGCTCACCTCGATGCTGCCCATGGTGCGGGCCAGCGTGGTGAGCAGGCGGAGGTTCTTCCACTCCCGCTCGACGACGCTGCGCGGCGGCATCCGCGTGCTGGAGGACCCGGACCTCCCCGAGCACGGCTTCTTCCGCCCCGGCAGGCGGTTCGACGTCATCGCCAGGTACGCCAACGGGTACGGCACCGACGACATCGCACCGGCCGTGCGCGGGCTGACCCTGCGCCTGGTGGAGAACGCGCGGACGACCGACGGCCTGCTCGACCTGCCGCTCAACACCGGCGAGTGCTTCTACGTGCCCACGGCGGACGCGTTCCGGCGCGCGCAGCACGACGGCCCGGAGCGCGACGACCTGCTGCGCCGCAACCCGCACTACCGCGACGTCATCTGGCGCAGCGTCCGCAGGCCGACGTCGTTCACCACCTACCGCTACTACTCGCAGGCACCGACGTGCTTCGTCGACACCGCGGGCGCGCTGTCGTTCGCGCGCTACCGGGTGCTGCCCGGCCCCGGCCAGGGCGGGTCGCAGGACCGCAGCGCGGTGAGCCCGGCGGGCATGTGGATGCCGCCGCACCCGCCGAACACGCTGTCGCGCGACCCCGACGACCGGCGCCCGCGCTCGTACCTGCACGACGACCTGCGCTACCGGGTGCTCACCGCACCGGTGCAGGGTCTGCTCCAGGTCCAGCTGCACCCCGGCGAGGACGGCGACGCCGCGCTCGACGCGACCCGCCCGTGGCCGGAGCGCTGGCGCGACCTCGCGGAGTTCTCCCTGGACCGGCTGATGGACGACGAGCTGGTGGAGCCACTGCGGTTCAGCCCCGCGACCGCCCCGCCCGAGCTGGGCATCGCACTGGCCAGGTCCCCGCACGAGAACGCCTCGCTCAACCACCTCCGCGCACTCGTCTACCACCTGGCGTCCTCGGCCCGAATCACGTAGTTGACACCGCAGGCTAATGGCATTAGCTTTTCGGCTATGGGAGATAGCCGTGGCTAGGCCGGCGTTGTCGACGTCCGCCGTCGTGGACGCCGCGCTGGCCGTCGTGGACGAGCTGGGCGCGACCGCCTTGACGCTGGCGAACGTCGCGAGCCGCACCGGTGTCGCGACGCCGTCGCTGTACAAGCACGTCGGCGGTCTCGCGGACCTCCAGAAGCTGGTCGGCGTGCGGATACTCGACGAGATGACCGCGCGGTTCAGCTCGGCCGCGATGGGCCGCAGCGGCGACGACGCGGTGGCGGCGCTGATGCGCGAGTACCGCGCGTACGCCGCCGAGCACCCGAAGCGCTACCCGCTCGCGCCCGTGGATCCGCTGCACGACCCGGCGCAGCGCGAAGCGGGGGTGCGGCTGCTCGAGGTGATGCTCGCGGCGCTGCGCGAGTACGGCCTGTCCGGCTCGGCGGCCATCCACGCCACGCGGCGCCTGCGGGTGGTCGTGCACGGCTTCGCGTCCATCGAGGCGGCGGGCGGTTTCGGCCTGCCGGAGGAGCTGGACGACACCTACGAGCAGCTCATCGACATGTACCTGGCGAGCCTGAGGAGAGACTGATGTCAACGAATCGCATGGGCGCGGTGTTACTCGCGGCCGCCGGCGTGCTGTTCCTGCTCTACCCCGCCATCCGCCCGTGGGAGGACGAGTCCACTGTGGAGGGAGCGACCAAGGCGATCGGCTCCGACGCCTGGGTCGCATCGCACCTCTTCGCGATGCTCGGGTTCATCCTGGTGCCGCTGGCACTGCTCGCCATCCGGGTCACCGGCGCGGCGCTCGTGACGTTCTGGGTCGGCGTCGGCCTGACGCTCCCCTACTACGGCGCCGAGGACTTCGCGCTGAACGCCGCGGCGAAGAACCAGTCCGACCTGCTCGCCATCGTCGAGGACTTCCGGTACGGCACGGTCGCGGTCACGACGTTCTCGATCGGCCTGCTGCTCATCGCGGTCGGCGCGATCCTCACCGCCAGGGCGATCGCGCGCACCGAACTGCGGTGGAGCGCAGTGCTGTTCGCCGCCGGCTTCGCGCTGTTCCTGCCGCAGTTCTTCACGCCACCGGCCGTGCGGATCGCGCACGGCGTGCTGCTGGCCGCGGGCTGCGTCGGGTTCGCCGTGGCCGTCTGGCGCGCGGACGCCAAGCGGCCTGTCACCGCGAGCTGAACACCAGGTCCACAAAGGACCAACGGTCACAGCTTGCGCAGACCCGTCAGCACCCGCTCCAGCAGCCCCATGTCCGGCCGGTCCGCGCCGTTCGACGACGCCGTGAGGTGCACGTCGAGCAGCCCGCGACCGGCCATGTCACCGAGCAGCACGCGCGCGACGCCGAGCGGAAGCCCGCGCAGCGCGGCGATCTCGGCGACCGAACGGGGTTGCCCGCACAGGTCCAGCACCTCGTGGTGCTCCGGCTGCAGCGCCGCGAGCTGCGCCCGGTCGTTCACCGAGACCAGCGTCTCGATCTCCAGGTGGTAGTCCGACTTCGTGCGGCCACCGGTCCACGCGTAGGCGCGCACGATCGACGCCGACGTGTCCACCGGGTGCGCCGGGAACAGGTCGAACTGCTGCGTCTCGAACATGTCGTCCGGCAGCTCGTCGTCGGCGGGTTCGGGTGACGGCTCCGGTTCCTCCGGCGCGTCGTCACGCCGTCGAATCCGTGCGCTGTCAAGGCTGAACCCGTTGAGCAGGTCGGCGAACGACTGCTCGACGGGCTCTTCTTCGTCGAATCTCACAGGTCACGCCCTATGGAGCTCAGCACGCAGTTCCGGGGTCAGCAGCTCGCCGACCTGCCGGACGATCACGGTCATCTCGTACGCGACCTGACTGACGTCGCTGTCAGCGGACGCGAGAACGGCAAGGCACGCACCGTCTCGAATGGACATCAACAGCATGACGCCGCGCTCCATCTGCACGACGGTGCGCACGACGGACTCGCCTGCGAAGCAACGGGAAGCCGTCTCCGCGAGGCTCGACACACCGGCCGCGATGGCGGCGAACTGGTGCGCGCGGTCCTCGGGCAGCTTCGACGACGACAGGAGCAACAAGCCGTCGACCGAGATCACGACGGCGTGCGAGACACCGGGTACGCGCTCGGTGAAGCTGGTGATCAGCCAGCCGAACTGGTCGACCTGCGTCGTCATCGACTCTCCTGGAAACCCTGCTGCACGCCGCGTTGGTAGTTGACGAGGAAACCTCTTGCCTGCTCGGGTGTTTGCCGCCCTGTCGTCGCAGGAGCGCTGTTCTCGAACCACGACATTCCTCGCACGGCGCCATCATCCACGGCTTGACCGCGGAACGACGACCAGGTCTCCTCTTCCGGCCCCTGCTCCCGGACGGGCACCAGCTCGGCGGGAACGTCCACGACCGCACGCACACCGGTGCCGTGCGGGGCGTGGTGCAGCCGCACCGAAACGCGGTGCCGCGCAGCCAGCCTGCCCACCACGAAGAGGCCCATCTCGCGGAACACCTGGACCTCGGCGCCGTCGTGCGCGGCGAGCCGGTCGTTGGCCGCCACCAGGTCATCCGGGCTCATGCCGATGCCGGAGTCGATGATCTCGACCTGCACCGAGCCGTCGGCGGCGGCGCGCGCGCCGATCATCACCTGGGTGTGCGGCGGGGAGAACGCGGCGCCGTTGTCGAGCAGTTCGGCGATGAGGCGGACGAGGTCGCCCGCCACGTAGCCGAGCACGTCGACGGACGGCGTCGCGAGCACCACGACCCGTTGGTACTGCTCGATCTCCTGCGCTCCGGCGCGCAGCACGTCCGCAAGAGGAACCGATCGGGTGAACCTGCGGGTGGCGTCGCTGCCGGACAGCACCATCAGGTTCTCGTTGTTGCGGCGCATCCGGGTCGCGAGGTGGTCCAGCTTGAACAGGTTCGCGAGCTGCTCAGGGTCCTCCTCGAACTTCTCCAGCTCCTCCATGAGCTTCAGCTGCCGCTCGACGAGGCTCTGGCTGCGCCGGGAGAGGTTCACGAAGATGTTGCGCATGTTCGCGCGCAGGCCCGCCTGCTCGATCGCCGCGCGGACGGCCTGCTGGTGCACCGCGTCGAACGCGCGCGCCAGCTCGCCCAGCTCCTCGGTGGTGTGCACCGGGACCGGCTCGATCTCCGTCTCGGCACGCCCGGTCGAGACGACCTTCGGCAGCTGGTTCCACGCGACGTTGAGCGCCGCGCGGCGCAACGTGTTCAGCGACCGCAGCAGCGTGCGGCCGATGATGAAGCCGACGGTGATCGCGACGATCAGGCTGGCGAACAGGATCACCGACGCGCCACCGGCCTGGTCGCTGGTCTCGTTGCGCAGCTTGTCCGCCGCGGTGCGCAGCTCGCCGAGCAGACCCTGCGCGACCTCGTCGAGCGACGCCGCGGTGGAGGCGCAGACCCGCTTCCACTCCTCCGGCGAGATCGGCAGCGCCTCGGGCTTCGGCGGTTTCGCCAGGCCCGCGGGCTTCTCGTCCAGCGCCGGGTGGGTGAGCGCCGTCTCCAGCAGCTTCTTGTGGGTCTCGATGTCCGGGCCGTTGAAGCGCTTCCAGTACATGTCGAGCTGCGCGGGCGTCACGAGCGCGGCGAACTTGCCGCTCGTGTACTTGAGCCGCACGTTCGTCTCGTACAGCGTCCTGATCTCGGCACCGAGCAGCTGGCCGCGGGCGAGCCCGGCCAGCACGATCGCCTGCTGGTGGCGCACCTGCTCCTGCACGTTCGCGACCTCGTGCAGCGCCACGGCCGTGCGGGACAACCCGGCGTCGCCGAACTCGCTGCCCAGCGCCTCGTCGACGTCGAGCAGCGCGTCGACGACCTCGCTGTAGTCGCCGATGGCGGACGGCCGGTCGACCTCACCCGTGCGCACCTGCTCGCGCAACGCGGGCAGCCCGTCGAGCCGCTTGCCCGCCTCGACGAGCCTGGTCGTGACGACCTCGCCGAGCCCGTCCGCGCGGTCGACGGACTGCCTCAGCGCGGTGCGCGCGACCTCGGTCTTCGCGGTCTGGCCGGTGTACGCCGGTGACGCACCGCCCTCGGCCGCGAGCCAGCGCTCCGCCTGCACCCCGTTCAGCACGGGGAGCAGGGCGGAGCGCAGCTTCACCAGCCGTTGCATGGCCGCGTAGGAGTCGGCGCGCTCGACGTAGCCCTGGATCTGCAGCACGCCCGCGCCGATCGCGATGGTGACGGGCACGACCAGCACCGCCGCCAACTTGACGGGCAGGCGCCAGTTTCGCCAGTCGACGATCTTCTGGATCATTTCTACGAGAACAGCTTGGCCGCGTTCAGGGTCAGCCGGTACAGGCCGTACAGCAGCGGCACGGTCACCCACGTCCACGCCGCGAGCAGCAACAACCTCTGGGACTTCACTTGCGCACCACGCCTTCTTCCGACTCCACTTCGGACTGCACGGCTTCCGCCTCCGCGGCGTTCCACTTGGCTGCGGTCGCCTCGTCCGTCTTGACCGGCCCTGAGCCGGATTCATGCGAGGCGGCCTCGGTGGCGGGTTCGTGGAACCGCGCGTTCACCGGGCGGATCAGCTCGTTGGCGACGAAGCCGATCACCAGCAGCGTGATCATGATGTAGAACGAGGCGGTGTACAACTCGGGACCGGTGCGGCCGGCCGACTTGCCCGCGTCGGCGATCGCGTTGACGATCAGCGGCCCGAGGACACCCGCCACCGACCACGCGGTCAGCAGCCTGCCGTGGATGGCGCCGACCTGGTACGTGCCGAAGAGGTCCTTGAGGTACGCCGGGATCGTCGCGAAACCGCCGCCGTAGAACGACAGGATCACCATAGCGCTCACCACGAAGAGAAGCTTCGAGGAATCACCCGCAAGTGCGATGGTGAGGTACATCAGCGCGCCGACACCGAGGTAGAGGCGGTAGATGTTCTTGCGTCCCACCAGGTCCGATGTGGACGACCAAACGATACGGCCCGCCATGTTCGCCGCGGAGAGCAGCGCGACGAAACCGGCCGCCGCGGTGAGCGCGATCGGGGTGCTCGTGTTCTTGAAGAAGTCGACCAGCATGGGCGCGGCCTTCTCCAGGATGCCGATGCCCGCCGTGACGTTGAAGCAGAGCACGACCCACAGGCACCAGAACTGGGGCGTCTTGATGGCGTTGCGGGCGGAGACGTTGAACGCGCTCGCCGCCACCTTCTGCTCGACGGACTGCGCGGGCACGCGGATCAGCAGGACGCCGACGCTCATGAACACGGCGTAGACCACGCCGTGCACGAGGAACGTCTGCCCGATGCCGACAGGGGTCGCACCGAACGAGGCGAGCATCTGCGAGGACCACGGCGACGCGATCAGCGCGCCACCACCGAAACCCATGATGGCGATGCCGGTCGCCATGCCCGGCCGGTCGGGGAACCACTTGATCAGCGTGGACACCGGCGAGATGTAGCCGATGCCGAGCCCGATGCCGCCGACGATGCCGTAGCCGAACACGATCAGCCAGTACTGCTGGGTGAACGCGCCCGCGGCCGAGATCAGCAGGCCGGAGCAGAAGCACACCAGCGACACGAACATGGCCCAGCGCGGACCCTTGCGCTCCACGAGCGTCCCACCGAGCGCGGCGGACAGGCCCAGCATCACGATGCCGAGCTGGAACGGGAGCGCACTCGCCGTTCCGGAGATCCCGAGCGATTTCTCCAGTGGCGTCTTGAACACACTCCACGCGTATGCCTGTCCAATTGACAGGTGAATCGCGAGTGCGGCGGGAGGAACTAACCAGCGGTTCCATCCGGGGTGCGCGACTGTTCTAGAGCGGTCCAGCAGACCCACTTTATCTCTACCTTCCCCATTAGGTGGACCGAGCGATCGTAGGCCAGAGATGCACCCCCGACAATGCTCTTATTTGTTGACTGCGCAAAGACCTACTCGTGAGTCACCCTCACATGCGTCCATTTGAGACGAATGGACTGTCCCAAAACGGACAGATCGCCAGCTGTCGGTATGACTAACTGTCATTGACTGGACACGTGTTACCGCTACCCTGGACGCCGCCGACGAGGGGTGGGGGTTCATGACGAAGGCGCTGTGGTCGCCTGTCGAAACGCGTCAAGCGCATCAGGAAAACTCGGGATTCGCGACGTTCGCAGATCCCGATGTTCCGTCATATGTCGACGCCGACGGAAAGCCCGACTTCGAACTCATCCGCGACAGCGATGATTTCCGGCTGCTGCGCAGGCGGCTCGTTCTGTTCGTCTTTCCGATGAGCGCGCTGTTCCTCTGCTCGTACATGACGTTCGTGCTGCTGTCCGCTTATGCGTACGACTTCGTGAGCCACCGCGTCTTCGGTGTGGTCAACGTCGGCATCCTGCTCGGACTGGGCCAGTTCGTGACCACCATCATCATCACCTTGACCTACGCCAGGTACGCCAAGCGCAAGCTCGATCCCCAGACCAAGGTGATCAGGGGCATGGCCGGGCTCCCGGACTAGAAGCAACGGAGACCACGCAAGCCATGGAGACCGGCAACCCGGCGCTGAACCTCAGCGTCTTCGCGGTGTTCGTCCTGATCACCCTGTACATCGTCTACCGGGCGAGCAGCCGCAACGTGACGGCGTCGGACTACTACGCCGCAGGTAGCAGCTTCAACGGCGTGCAGAACGGGGTCGCGCTGTCCGGCGACTTCCTGTCCGCCGCGTCGTTCCTCGGCATCTCGGGCGGCATCGCGGCGCACGGCTACGACGGCTTCCTGTACTCCGTCGGCTGGGTGGTCGCCTGGCTCGTCGGCCTGCTGCTGATCGCCGAGCGCCTGCGCAACACCGGCCGGTTCACCGTCGGCGACGTGCTCGCCTACCGGATGAAGCAGCGCCCGGTCCGCGCCGCCGCGGCCAACGCGACGCTGGTCATCTCGTTCTTCTACATGATCGCGCAGATGGCGGGTGCCGGCGGCCTGATCGCGTTGCTGCTCAACGTGGAGTCGAAGGTCGGCCAGGCCGCGCTGATCGCGGTGGTCGGCGCGGTGATGGTGTTCTACGTGCTGGTCGGCGGCATGAAGGGCACCACGTGGGTGCAGATCATCAAGGCCGTGCTCCTGCTGCTGTGCGTGACGCTGATGAGCGTGTTCCTGCTGGGCAAGTTCGGCTTCAGCGTGTCGTCGATCATGGAGACCGGCGCGGAGCACAACGAGCTCGGTGAGGCCGTGCTCTCCCCCGGCGCCCAGTACGGCAAGTCGTTCATCTCGAAGCTGGACTTCGTCTCGCTCGCGCTGTCGCTGGTGCTGGGCATCGCCTCGCTGCCGCACGTGCTGATGCGGTTCTACACGGTGCCGAACGCCGCCGAGGCGCGCCGCTCGGTCGTCTGGGCGACCTGGACGATGGTGACCTTCTACCTGTGCACGCTGGTGATCGGCTTCGGCGCGATGGCGCTGGTCGGCACGGACGTCATCAAGGCCGCGCCCGGTGGCGAGAACTCGGCCGCGCCGCTGCTGGCGTTCCACATCGGCGGCGCGGTGCTGCTCGGCGTGGTCTCGGCCGTCGCGTTCGCCACGATCCTCGCCGTCGTCGCCGGCCTGACGCTCGCCGCGTCCGCGTCCTTCGCGCACGACGTCTACGCGAGCGTGATCAAGCGCGGCAACGCGGACCCGCGCAAGGAGGTGCGGGTCGCCCGCATCACCGCCATCGTCGTCGGCTTCCTGTCGATCATCGGCGGCATCGCGGCCAACGGCCAGAACGTCGCGTTCCTGGTGTCGCTGGCACTGGCGCTCGCCGCGTCCGCGAACCTGTCGACGATCCTGTACTCGCTGTTCTGGCGGCGGTTCAACACCACCGGCACGCTGTGGTCGATCTACGGCGGCCTGGTGTCGTGCCTGGTGCTGATCATCTTCTCGCCGGTCGTGTCCGGCGGGCCCAAGTCGTTGCTGCCGGACGTGGACTTCGCGTGGTTCCCTCTCGGCAACCCCGGCCTGGTCTCGATCCCGCTGTCGTTCCTCTGCGGGTTCCTCGGGACGATCTTCAGCAAGCGCGAGGCCCACACCAGGAAGACCGCCGAGATGGAGGTCAGGGCCTTCACCGGCGTCGGCTCCGGCCTGTAGGAACGACGCCATGGGCGTTCGGCGACTGGCAGACATCCCTGGGTTCAGCATCGACCGCGTCGCCGCTGCCGCCGGTGACGACCCGGACGTGCTCCGCCTGGAGAACCTCGACACCGACCTCGCACCACCCGCGGGCGTGGTCGAGGCGACCGCGGCGGCGGTCGGCGAGGACGCTGCCAACAGCTGGCTGCCCTTCACCGGACGCGACGACCTGAAGGACGCGGTGGCCGCGTTCGTCGAACGCCGGGGCGGGCCGCGCTACGACGGACGGCGCGAGATCGTCATCACCTCGGGCCAGGGCGACGCCATGCTCGACGCGCTGTTCTGCCTGACCGATCCCGGCGACGAGGTCGTCCTCACCGACCCGACGTACGCGGGCATGCTCAACCGCGTCCGCCTCGTGGGCGCCGTGCCGCGCCTCGTCCCGTTGCACGTCGTCGCCGGCCACTGGCGGCTGGACCTCGACCGGCTGCGCGCGGCGATCACCGGCCGGACCAGGGTCGTCTTCGTCAACAACCCGTCGTTCCCGAGCGGCTGGGTCGCGAGCGACGAGGAGTGGGACGCGATCGCCGGGATCTGCCGCGAGCACGACGTGCGGCTGCTCTACTGGGCGGACTTCGAGAGCGTCCTGTTCGACGGCCGTCCGCTCCGGCACCCCGCGGCGCTGCCGGGCATGCGGGACCGGACCGTGACGATCGGGTCCCCGCTGGAGAAGCGCATGATCGCCTGGCGCGTCGGGTGGGTCGTCGCACCGGGTGACCTGGTGAACGACGTCTCCCGCGTGCACATCTACAACGGCCTGGTGGCGAGCGGTTTCGCGCAGGTCGGTGCCCGCGTCGCGCTCGGCGAACCCGACTCGGGCCAGGCGGCCGCGAACGCCGAGTGGGAGCGCAGGCGCGACGAGACCGTGCGTCAGCTCGCCGGGTTGCCCGTGGTCAGCGCGGCGGGCGGGTGGTCGTTGCTGCTCGACACCGCCGCCATGGGCGTCGACTGCGGCGAGCTCTCCGCACGGCTGCTGGAGCAGCAGGTGGCGGCGACACCGATGCGCGGCTGGGGCGGCGAGGTCGCCGACCGGCACCTCCGGTTCGTCTTCAGCAACGAGCCCGTGGAACGGATCGCGTTGCTGGGCGAACGACTGCGCCGAGCGCTGTGACACCGGCCACACCTTCAACGTTCCGAGGTCGTCGGAGGGTTTCCCGTCCGCAACCGTGAACCAGGAACGGAAGGGGGCGACGTGCCGGACGGGTACGACCAGTTCGTCGCCGATCGACTCGATCGGCTACTGCGGTACGCCACCGCGATCACGTGCGACAAGCACCTGGCACAGGACGTCGTGCAGAACGCGCTGCTCAAGGCGCAGCAGCGGTGGGACCGCATCGGTGCGATGGACGCGCCCTACCTGTACGTGAAGCGCATCGTCACCAACGAGTACCTGTCGTGGCGGCACCGCAGGGCGGCGCGGGACATCGCGTCGTCGCACAGCGCGCTCGCCGAGATCGGCCCGACGGTCGCCGACCCGGCCGTGCAGCACGCGGAACGGGACGCCATGCGCGCCCGGATCGCGGTGCTGCCGCGCAAGCAGCGGGCGGCGCTCGTGCTGCGGTACTACGAGGACAGCACCGACGCGGAGATCGCCGCGGTGCTCGGCTGCACGGAGGGCACCGTCCGCAGCCACATCTCGCTCGCGCTGC
The DNA here is from genome assembly GCF_007845675.1 of Lentzea tibetensis. Taxonomy (GTDB): domain Bacteria; phylum Actinomycetota; class Actinomycetes; order Mycobacteriales; family Pseudonocardiaceae; genus Lentzea; species Lentzea tibetensis. The sequence goes on from NZ_VOBR01000005.1 coordinate 435,424, forward strand.
GGACGTTGCGCGCGAACGCCACCCGGACCGTCGCGGAGGTGCTGTGATGAGTGAGCTCGACAACCTGATCCGGCAGGCCATCGCCGCCGAGGCCGACGAGCGGGTCGACCCGCGAACCGTGCTGGCCGAGCTGCACCGCAGGCGCCGCCGCCCGCTCGGGCTGATCATCGCGGCGGGCGCGACCGCGGCCGCCGTCGCGATCGCCGTGGCGCTGATCGTCCCTCGCACCACACCGACGGTGAACAACGCCGCTCCCCCGGCGGGCACCCCGCAGACCGCGTTGCTGATCGGGCTCGACGACCACGCGCACGCCGACGCGATCGTGCTGGCGCGGGTCGGCGCCGACGGGGAGCTCAGCGCGGTGTCGTTGCCGCGCGACTCGCTGGTGGACGTCGAAGGCCACGGGCTGAACAGGCTGAACGCCGCGTACGCGATCGCGCACCAGGAGGCGAAGGGCGAGGACCCGGACGAAGCCGGTGCGCGGAGCCTGGTGAAGACGGTCGAGCAGGTCACCGGCACGAAGATCGACCACTACGCGGCGGTGAAGATGTCGAGCTTCGGACAGGTCGCGTCCGCGCTGGGCGGTGTGGACGTCTGCCTGACGAAGCCCGCGCGCGACCATTACTCCGGTGTGGATCTCCCGGCCGGCGAGCAGACGCTGTCCGGTGACCAGGCGCTGGCGTTCCTGCGGCAGCGGTTCGGGCTCGACAAGGGCGACCTCGACCGGGTCGCGCGGCAGCAGGCCTTCCTCGCGTCGGTCGCCGCGAAGCTGGTGCGCAGCCCGGACAAGCTCGACGACCTGGTGCGTGCGGTCGGCCCGCACGTCCGCGTCGACAGCGGGTGGGACGTGCTGGCATTCGTGAAGCGAATGACTCCGGGCAGCGCGGTGCGCATGGGGACGATCCCGGTCGGCACGCCGTCGAACGAGACGCCGGGCCTGCCGCTCGACCTGACCGCGGTCCGCGAGTTCGTCGCGAAGTTCCCGGCCGAGGGCGCGCCGACGGGCGGCACACCGGGGAAGACCACTGCCTGCGTGAGCTGAAAGTCACCGGAAAGGATCTTGCGCAACGGGTGCTGGGTGGCCTTGCCCACCCAGCACCACGTGGGTAAAGTCTGGCATCCGCCGCTCGGAAAGCGCTTTCCCGACCGCAACCCACGAGGTGGTGGGATGTCCAGACGCTCGACGTCAGGTGCTGTTGTCGCAATTCTGTTGACGGCCTTGCTCACGCCGGGAGCGAACGCACAGGCCGACGAACCCGTCGCCGACCCGATCCCGACCCCGACCGCATCCGGTCTGGGGCTCGAGATCGAGGAAGTCGCGACCCTTCCCCAGTCCACTGCGGTTCCGCCGCCGACGGACGTGCGGCTGAAGCAGTGGAACCGGATCAACTACTTCGGCGAGGTCCCCGACCGCTCCGGCCGCACGTACGTGCCGGACCTCAACGGCAGGATGTACCTGCTGGACCACGGCACGCAGCACGTCTACCTGGACGTCGGCGCCGCCGTCGGCGCGGACTTCCACACCTACCGCGGACTCGGCAGCGGGTTCGGCTTCGTCGCGTTCGACCCGAAGTTCGCCCGCAACGGTCGGTTCTACACCGTCCACACCGAGGCGGGGAACGCTCTCACCACCAAGAAGCCCGACCTGCCGTCCGCGCCGGACGCCCAGGTGCACGGTGTGATCACCGAGTGGACCGCGACCGACCCGAAGGCGAACACGTTCGCGGGCACCCGCCGCGAGATGCTGCGGATCGGGTTCGGCACGTTCATCCACGGCCTCCAGGAGATCGGCTTCAACCCGAACTCGAAGTGGTGGGACGACGACTACGGCCTGCTGTACATCGCGGCGGGCGACGGCGGCGTCGGCCTGCGCACGACCGTCCCGCAGGACCTCGGCGTGCCGCAGGGCAAGATCCTGCGCATCGACCCGCGCGGGAAGAACGGCGTGAACGGCCACTACGGCATCCCGGCGAAGAACCCGTTCGTCGGCAAGCCCGGTGCGCTGGGCGAGATCTACGCCTACGGCCTGCGCGACCCGTACCGCTTCAGCTGGGACGCGGGCGGGCGGCACCGGATGTTCCTCGGTCACATCGGCGAGAAGGTCGTCGAGTCCGTGTACGAGGTCAAGCCGGGCGCGAACTTCGGCTGGAGCGAGCGGGAAGGCCGCTTCAACTACGTCAAGAACGATCCGAGCTGCCGCATCTTCCCGCTGCCCGCGGACGACGCCAAGTTCGGCTACAGCTACCCCGTCGCCGGTTTCGACCACGACCGGCTGCCGACGTCACGTCCGTGCAGCGACAGCGGGAACGCGCTGATCGGCGGGTTCGTCTACCGCGGCCACAAGATCCCCGAGCTGCGCGGCAAGTACATCTACGGCGAGGGCGTCAAGGGCTACGTCCTGTACGCCAACGAGCGCGAGATGAAGTCGGACTCGATGGCCGCGACGCACAGCCTGATGCTCTACGACAAGTCCGGCCAGCGCGTCACGTTGCAGCAGCTCGTCGGCAAGGAGCGCGTCGACCTGCGGTTCGGCCAGGACAGCCGCGGCGAGCTCTACATACTCGCCAAGGCGAACGGCAAGATCTGGAAGGTCGTCGGCGCTCGCAAGTTCGCGGACTGCCGCACCGGGCACGACTTCGTCTGGGGCGCCACGAAGGCGCGCGACTGGCAGCCGGTCACGCCGGCGAAGTGGCAGTTCCCCGGCCGTGAGGTCGTGCTGGCCGAGGCGGGCGTGGCGCGACCGGGCCCGCGCAGGCCGTTCGAGTACGCGGTGCTCTCCAAGGGACCGTCGTTCGGGTCCGTGCGGATCGACGCCGAGGTCAGGCTGGACACACCGGTCGAGGTGTCGAACCGCGACGTGATCATCGTGTTCGGCTACAAGTCCGACACCGAGTTCTACTACGCGCATCTGTCGTCGGACAACAAGATCTACCCGCACAACGGGATCTTCGCGGTGAACAACGCGGACCGGGTGCGGCTCGACGACCAGTGGGACGAAGCGCGGTCGGTCGGTGCGCTGCCCGCGGTCAAGGACGCCGCGTGGCACCGGGTCTCGGTGAAGCACTGCGCGGGGACCGGTGAGATCGCGGTGTACGTGGACGGCTCGTCCGCGCCGCTGATGACGGCGGTGAACAAGACGTTCTCGTCCGGACGGGTCGGCTTCGGGTCGTTCGACAACATCGGCAGGATCCGGAACCTGCGCGTGCTCGGGGAGGGCGAGTGAGAAGGGTTCTGGCTGTTTCCTGCGCGCTGCTGTTGTGCTTCTCGCTGACCGCACCCGCGCAGGCGACACACCTGCCGATCGTGCTGCCGAGCCTGGCGCGCGACCTGGTGTCGTACTACGACTTCGAGCACCCGCTGCCGGGCAACCCGGCGCTGGAACGCGATCGCGGTCGTTCCGGCACGCACCTGTCGTTGCTCAACGGCGGCAAGGACATGCGGGTGCGCGACCGGGCGTTCCCGGCGAGCCGGTCGGCGTTGCAGCTCAAGCAGGTCAACCCGACGGTCGCCGGTAACGACGACTGGAAGGCGGGCGTGTGGGCGCCGGTGCCCGGTGTGCCGACGTTGCACGCGTTCAACGGCGCGCGCGAAATGTCCATCATGGGCTGGTTCAAGATGACCGGCCAGAACCCGGCGCCGAACTCGAACTCGGCCAACCCGGACGACTTCTACGGCGCGATCGGGCTGGCCGGGCTGCTGTCCGGTGACTCGAACGGGCACGCGGTGCGCGGGTTGCTCGAGCTGATGAACGTCAACGGCAAGATGAGCCTGGTGGCGCTCGGCCGTCGCGTCGACGGTGCGGCGTCGCAGTACTTCACGGCCAACGCGGACTGGCAGACGTTGTTGCCCGCCAACGAGTGGGTGTTCCTGGCGGCGACGTTCAACTTCGACACCGGGGCCATCGCCTTGTACCGCAACGGAAAGCCGGTCGATGGCTTCTACGCGGTGACCGGTGACCCGTGGGCGTTGGTGGGCGAGCCGGAGCCGGACCTGGCGTCGCCGACCGATCCGCTCGGCATCAAGATCGGCGGCAGCTACCCGCAGAACCACCGGGAGACCAACGCCTGCAACTGCCGGATGGACAGCCTGATGTTCCTCGACCGCGCGGTGTCCAAGTGGGAGGTGCACTTCCAGTACGAGTGGATGAGGCACCTGCCGGGCTGATCCCCTGTCGGTGAGTGGCCGGAGCTACTCCAGCTCCGGTCGCTCGCCACCACCCTCGAGTGCCAGCGGCTCGTGGTGTTCGTTCTCCCAGTCGTTCCACCGGCGTTCGCGGCGTTCCCGCTCCTTCTCGATCCACTCGCGACCCTCGGCGGCGACGGACTCGAGTATCCGCAGCGCGCTCGTGACGCCCGAGTTCTCCAGCGCCAGCTCCGCCAGCTTCTTCTTGTCCTCGACGGCTTTGTCGACGAGTCCCTCGAAGTTCTCCATCACCACGGTGATCTCGTCGTCGTTGACGAGCCGGAGCCGGAAAGCCTTGCTGCGCACGTAGTTGTCCGTCTTGTCGGTGATCTCGACCCCGTCCTCGCCGAACACCAGCACCTGCCGTTCCTCGCCGGCGAACTTGATGCCGACCTCGAGCACCTGCGCCGACGCGAGCGAGCTGTAGCTGAAGGCGTTGCGGTACTCGTTGCGCAGCGCGCCGGTCTCGAAGTCCAGCTCGATCTCGACCTCGCGGACCCCGTTGTCGGTCAGCAGGAAGACCTTGACCGTGTAGGCCGAGTAGCGCGGCGCCCCGTGCAGCACCCTGGCGCGCTTGGCCGTCGAGGCTCCCTCGGTGAGCAGGACCTGGGCGATGATGTCCCGGTTGCTGAGTCCGCAGTGCTCGAGCGCCACCGTCTTGATGTGGGACTTGTCGAAATCCAGCCAGCGGGCGATCTCCGCGTCGGACGGGCGCTCGTCGAGCTCCGCGACGCACTCGTCGTAGGCGATCCGCTGCTCTTCGACCATGCGCTCGTTGTCGGCGCGTTCCTCCCGCAGGGCGAGGCGGTCGCCGAGGAGCTTGACGCCGTTGACGACGCCGACGCTCCCCGCCGCGACCGTGCCCACGAGGACCAGGACGGCCAGGAAGGATGCGCCGGCCAGCTCGATGCCCAGCCCCACCGCGGTGGCGGCCGCGGCCAGTCCGCCGACCATGCCGAGCAGGTCGGCGGCCATCTCCGTCGGACCGACCTTGCGGAAGGCGTACAGGGACCTGTCGCCCCACTGCTTCGCGATGCGCTCGGCGTGCCACTGGACGAGCCAGCTCAGCTCGGTCGGCTGGATCTCCTTGCGCTGCCTGCGGCGGGCGCCCTCCTTGTCCCGCGCCTCGTTGATCTTGTCCGAGAAGGTGGAGTCGCCGAGGTCGGCGACCCGCACGGCGTAGGTGCGGATCAGCCGGTAGGCGAGGCCCCTCCCGATCTTCTCCAGCTCGTCGTCGATGCGCTCGTTGCCCAGCTCCTTGAGCGGGACGTCCTTCCACACCTTCCAGTCGGAGAACCGGTCGGCGATCAGCTGCTCGACGGCGTACCGGAACCCGCGCTTGCTGAACCGGTCGACGTCGAGCACGTGGTCGGGCCGTGCGGACTCCTGGCCGAGCTCGAACGCGTGCCGGGCGCGCCGCCGCGACGCGGCCACCGAGACGGCGCCGGCACCCCAGGCGACCAGTCCGCTCAGCAGCAGGCCGCCGAGCCACCACCCGGCCGCCTGGGTGAGCCACCCGCCGAGCAGCACCAGCCCGCCAGCGAACCCGGCGAGTCCGAACAGCGCCGCACCCCACGTGCTCGGCGTCATGTGGCCGTTGAAGTAGGGCGCGGGCACCTTCGGTTCGATCGGGTCGGCCTGGAAGAACTTCTTCGTCCGGTGACTGCGCTCGTCCGCGCTCCGGCCCTCCTCGACCAGGTCGGCGTTGATCCGGTCCAGCTGGTCCTGCACGGAACCGTTGAGCAACGTGGCCAGGTGCCGGGAGATCTCGATGCGCCGCTCCGTCGGGAGCGTCTGGAGCGTGTCGAGCACGGCGGCCGACCCGTTCCCGCCGTGCTCCTGGGCGAGCACGGACCTGACCAGCGCGACCACCACCGCCAGCGCGGTGTACCACTGGTCGTGCTCGTGCCTGCGCGCGATCTTCCACGCGAGGTCGAAGTTGTCGAACTCCGCGCGCCCCAGCTGGTTGAGCGATCGTTCGCTCAGCACCGCGAGCGCGTAGTAGTAAGCGATCTCGGTCGACTCCAGGCCGCCTCGCAGCACCTCGCCGATCATGTCCTCGGCCACCCTCGGCGAACCGCCCTCGAGGTGGTTGAGCGCGACGAGGTACCGGTTCTTCGGGGTGTCCTCCCCCGTGACCTGGTAGATCGTGTCGTGCTGGTGGAAGACCGCGTCACCGCTGACGACACCGATCTGGGCCTGCACCTTGGCGTTCCCGGAAGCTGTGTTGCGGTTCCCGCGCGACGGTTCGGTCACCACGCCCTCCCTCGCGTTCTCGTTGCTGCGCTCAGTTCCCCGCGTCCGAGCCGAACTGGACGTTGCCGTTGACGACACCGGCCTGCATGACGACGCGGGCGTTGCCGGTGGCGATGTTCTCGACCCGCGGCGCGCGGCTCGAGCCGCCGCCGGTGTCCTCCAGCTCGGCGATGACGGCCGCGGCGAAGTCCGCCGCGGTGCGGGCCGCCTTCACCTGCGATCCGGCGCGGTCGGCGATCTCCTTGGCGCCGTCGGCGTGGTCGCTGATGGCGCGGATGGTCGCGGTCGGCGCGAGGTTGAGGTGGCCTGCGTGCGCGACGCCCGCGCTCTCCATCTCGATCGCGACCGCGTCGTTGTAGTGCCTGCGCAGCTGGTTCGCGAGCGGCGAGTCCTTGGCGTTGAGCACGACCTCGCCCGCCGCGATCGGGCTGAAGTGCACGGACGGCCACTCCCCCGTCCTCGCCACGTGCCTGGCGATCTGCTCGACGTGGTGCGGCGCCTCGAAGGACCGCGGCCGGGCGCTGAACCCGTCCGTGCCGACGTGGCCGCCGTGGTAGGCGTAGACCTTGGTGGCGAAGACGACGTCACCGAGCTCCAGCGACTCGCGCAGGCCGCCCGCGACCCCGACGAACAGCACGAGCCCCGGCCCGAACTCGGCGATCGCGCGTTCGGTGATGGTCGCGGCCACGTGGTTGCCCTTGCCGACGATCGCGAGCGCCACCCGCCTGCCGGCGATGGTGCCCACCTCGAACAGAGTCCCGGCGGGGTGCCGGTGCGTGCGGATGTCCGCCATGTGCGCTCGGACGGCGGCGTACTCCACTTCGAGCGCGGTGAGTATCACGACCATGCGGAGAAGCTAGCTTATTGTCGAGATGACAACAACCGATCCATAGCCAAACTCTATGAATCAAGCCAAATGTCGTAATGACACTAACGGGGGCGCGACATCGGCGGCACCAGCGACTCGGCCTTCCCCGCGCGGTAGAGAGCGGCGGGCCTGCCGTTGCCCGACGAGCGCTTTCCGCCGGTGGGCTCGATGAACCCGTCCGCGTCCGTGACCTTGCGGTGGAAGTTCGGCTTGTCCAGCGCGATGCCCCACACGGCCTGGTAGACCTCGCGCAGCTCGCCGATGGTGAACTCGGGACCGCAGAACGCCGTGGCCACCGTCGTGTGCTGCAGCTTGTCCCGCGCCTGCTCGACGGCGTCCCGCAGGATCTCGTCGTGGTCGAACGCCAGGCCGACGGCGTCCTCGACGGGCACCCACCGGGCCGCCCGCGCGTCGCCGCCCGCGGTCGGCACCGGCAGATCGGGCGCGATGGCGAGGTAGGCGCAGGTGATCACCCGCGGGTCGCGGGGGTCGCGGTCCGGCGCCGAGTACACGCCGACCTGCTCGAGGTGCAGTGCGCCGGGGTCCACGCCGGTCTCCTCGACGAGCTCCCGCGCCGCTGTTTCGTCCAGCGACTCACTCCCGCGCATGAACCCGCCGGGAAGGGCCGCGCTGCCCCGGAACGGCTCGTTCGCGCGCTCGACGAGCAGCACGTGCAGCTCCCCCGACCTGATCGTGAGGATCACCAGGTCGGCGGTGACGGTGACGCGGAGATGACGACTGGCCACGCGTTCCACCCTACTTCATGTCACGATGACATCAAGCAGGGTCCACAGTGGATCCGAGATGGCGGACGACCGCCATCACCCGCCTGCTGACGCCGGTCGACCCGGCGAGCCCGAGCTTGTCGAAGATCGCGTTGATGTGCTTCTCGGCGGCGCTCAGCGAGATGTGCAGGTCCTCGGAGATGCGGGCGTTCGTGAGCCCCTGCGCCATCAGGGCGAGCACGTCCTTCTCCCTCGGGGTCAGCCGTTCCAGCGGTGAGCGGTTCAGCAGCCTCCGCACGACCTCGGGGTCGAACGCGGCACCGCCCTTCGCCACCCGGTCCAGTGCGTCGAGGAACTGCCCGTTGGGGCTTGGCCTCTGCCGGTTTTCATCGGGGCTCGGGTCTTTGCCTGGCTGCCGGTTGTCGTCGGGGCTCGGGTCTTTGCCTGGCTGCCGGTTGTCGTCGGGGCTGGGTTCTTTGCCTGGCCGCCGGTTTCGCCGGGGCTGGGTTCTTTGCCTGGCCGCCGGTTTCGCCGGGGCTGGGGTCTGATGGTTGCTGCGGCTTTGGTGTTTCGGTGTCGGTGGTTGGGTCGCGCCTTCGGCGCAGCGATTGGGCCTTGACAGTGAGGATGTGTGTGGTGGTCCTTGCTGGGTGGGTCTGACTCGTGGCTTGACTGACCTGGTGTCTTTCCCAAGATCTGTCGTCCGGC
>NZ_VOBR01000050.1:0-15671 GCF_007845675.1 Lentzea tibetensis
CGCAACGGCGAGCCGTCCGCCGACATGAGCGCCGGGTTCGACGTCTCCACCACGACCTGCCGGCGCCAGACCAACGAAGCCGCCGAGCAACTGACCAGCAGGCCCCGAAACCGCCAGAGACACCACGCAAAGCGAAACGGCACGGCCAAGGCCCACGCGGTGATCGACGGCACGCCGATCCCCCTCGACCAGACCACCGCCGACCACCCCTCCTACCCCGGCACACACAAGACGCACAAGACGAACCCGCAGGTGATCACATCCCCCGACAGGACGACCCCGCAGGTGCCCGGAGACCTGCCCGGCAGCACCCACGACACCGCGACACCCCGCCGACCGCGCCCACACCCACCCGCACGGACCCGGCGAACACGCCAACGCCCAACCCAAGACCTGACACATCCCGCACAACCTCCGCCGCTCTCCCCCACCCCAACCGGCCGGCCGGCCAAAGCCACCCACATCCCACAGAACCACCAGATCACCACAAGACAAAAACGGCTCACTGATCGAATTGCGGCACAACATATCGATAGCCCCGTTCGAGAACCCAACGTGCACCGTTCGGCTCAACCAGCATGGACTCGAGGACGGTGAGCGGGATCCTTCTCCGCCGAACGAATGATCTCGCGCACAACCGGCGGGATGTCGCCGCGGCCAAGAACGAGGTACCGGAACAGGTGTCCAAGAGGGTTGCCCTCGGACCACGCGAAGTGGGTGTGCGGGATCACTCCGGTCGCATCGCGCAAGGCCAACAGGATCGCGGCGATCGCGTTGGGTGCGGCAGGTGCGTCGGCGCGGAGGATCCGATGGCCGTCGACTTCGGCCCCCTGCACGTACAACACGTTGCTGAACTCCGACGGATCGGCAACCTCGATCTCCAGGAACAACACGTCCGCAGTGAGGGGCACCGGGTTGTTCTCCCGCTGCTCGACCTCCTTGGCGTCGTACTCGGCCTTGTCGCCTGCCCGCCTGTGGTGGGCGATGATCGTCAACGCTCCATCGTGGGCGATGGAGTCCGTGATGAAACGTCGAGCCGTGTGGTCGAACTCGATCGCGTGCACACGTAGCTCGGTGCTGCGCGAAACGCGCGAGATGAACGAGATTGCCATGATGCCGGTGACGAATGCCGCTGCGATCGCGATTCCGTCCGGCTTCTTGATCACGTTCTCCGCCAGTGCATAGAACAGAACCACGGTGAGCACCGTGAACCCGACGATCGACCGCTTCTGTCTCTTGGACCACGCCGACACCGCTACCGCGAACGAGCCGGACGCCATCATCGCCAGGATCCCGGTCGCGTACGCGCCGGCCTGCGCGTTGACGTCCGCGTTGAAGATGATGGTGACCAGGATGCAGATCACGGTGTAGACGATCACGAGCGGCCGCTCCGCACGAGCCCACTCCGGCGCCATGCCGTAGGACGGCAGGTAGCGCGGCAAGATGTTGATCAAACCTGCCAACGCGGACGCGCCCGCGAACCACAGGATCGCGATGCTGCTGATGTCGTAGGCAGTGCCGAACGCATTGCCGAGCAGTTCATGCGCGAGATACGCCAGTGCACGCCCGTTCGCGGAACCCCCCGGCGCGATCTCGTCCCGCGGCACGAGAACCGCGGTGACGAAGCTCGTGGCGAGCAAATAGCAAGACATGATCACCGCTGCCGCCGTCAGCAGCTTGCGGGTGTTGTGCACGCGGTTCCGCGTCCGTTCCTCGGGCGTGTCACCGGACGCGGCGACGAGCGGCATCATGCTGACGCCGGTCTCGAAACCGGAGAGGCCGAGAATCAGCAACGGGAACGCCAGGATCGCCGCTCCGATTGCCCCGGTGACGCCGCCGCTGCCAGCCGTGAGCAGGCCGGTCCAACTCTGGACCAGCTGCGGCTCGGTGAACATCTTCGCGACGCCCACGACCGTCACCACGGCGTTCAGCGCGAGGAAGACGCCGACCATGGGAATGGCCAGGCTCACGGCCTCGTTCATGCCCTTCAGGAAGACGCCGCCGAGGATCAGCAGCAGCACGATCGTGAGAACGGGCTGGGCGCCGTGCAGGGCCCCAGGCACATACGGGTTCTCCACGACGTGCACCGCAGCGTCCGCGGCGGACAGCGTGATCGTGATGACGAAGTCGGTCGCCACAAAGCCCAGCAGGACCAACACGAAGATCTTGCCCTTCCAGCGGGAGAGCAGCTTGGCCAGCATCGCCACCGAGCCCTGGCCGTGCGGGCTTTCCTTGGCCACACGGCGGTACATCGGCAGCATGCCCAGCAGGGTCAGGGCCACGATGAGCAATGTGGTGAGCGGCGAGAACGCGCCCGCCGCGAGCAGCCCGATACCGGGCAGGTACGACAAGGTGGAGAAGTAGTCGACGCCGGTCAGGCACATGACCTTCCACCAGGCCTGTGGTTTCGCGTGCGACTGGGAGATCTCCCGGCCCGGTCGCTGGCCCCGGCCTGCCAGCATCCAGCTGGCCAGCCGGCTGGACGGTGTGTACGTCCGTTCGGGGCTCGCCACGCGTGCCGGCACCGGATACTCCGGCGTGACAACAACCAGCGAAACCCCAGAGCCTCCGACCACACGGTCAAGAGTCGGTGTGAGCGCCGAATGTCCGGATTGCTCAAGAGAGTCGTTGCTTTGTGACATCTGTCCTCCAGCACTACGTGACATGCGCGGAGAGCGCTTATTGCAAACACGTGACATGAAAGGCATGCAGTTCTGACCGATTCGCAGTGCCGCTGGGAACGAGTGGCTGTGCACGACTGCAAGCCACTGGTGGGCACGACGAACTCCGCCGGATTCAGATCGGCGTTTCTGCTTCGCCACACGAAGCCCTTGACGACCAACGACCACAGCACCGCGTTGGACCGTTTCGCGGCACCGGCCATGTCGTGCGGAGGACTGCCCAGGACGAAGCTGTGCAACGAAAGTGCCCGAGAGGTTTAGAGGCGCTGAAGGGAGTCGCCTCTACGCCAACGGGGGCGGAACGCCGGAAGGCTGTCGAGAGGGCGGGGTCACGGCTCGGTTGGGCAGGTGTTCGGGCAGCTGACGTCAGCGGTGTCGTCGCCCGTCATAGTGCCCACTTCATCAGTACGAAACCCACGAAAATTCCGATTGCGAAGCTCATGCTGGTGACCTTGAACAGAAGGCCAGGACCGGAACGCATCTGCATCTGGGGACTCCCTATCGATACCGCAACAACGACTACGGACACGCTTCATGACCCGACACTGCCTACACGAGGTCGACGGTCGGCAGGGTTCACCAAGAAAACGGGAACCCCGGTGCACATGTCGCGTGTGGGACGCTCCAGCACCTCCGTCCCTTGTAGACCAACGTGCTCCTGTGGATCACAGTCCCGCAGCCCGCAGCCCGCGTATCGTCGAGTCGCGAACTCCGCGGCTGTCCGTATCCGGTGTTGTGAACGTGAAGAGACTGAGCAAGTCCACTGCGGTGCCTCAGCGGCCCTCCGCCTGGTGTTGATCACGCGGCCCATGTCCCGTGCCTGTTCGGGGAAATCCGCTGGATCGTGTCCCTCAATGCCTGCGCCATCTGCTCCTTGGTGTAGCCACCCTGGAACAGCGCATCGGAGTTGTCCAGCACGACAGGCGGGACCGTCACCAGTCGAACTGGACCAGGCGATCCTGCAGGCGGCGGTGCCAGAACCACTTCCCCACCGCCGAGCCCGCAGGCGGCCTCTACAACATCTGGGCGCTACGACGAACTCGAAGCACAGCTCATGGCTGACAGTGCATCAGAAAAGGTTGCCAACGCTGACGTTCGCGCGTACAAGCAAACGGCATCAGCGGCTCTGTTTGGGAAGGCGGCATGACACGTTCACGGCGCCGCTCAGTGGCCCAGCGGCATGCGCTAGAGGCCGCGGGGCATCAGCTGCTGCTGCTGCGGCGGCTGAGGAACTTGACCCGCCTTGATAAGGGGCAGGAACGGGTTGTCGGCGCTGTACTGCCGCCCCTCCGACGTGTTCATCTCAGTTGAGCGCACTGAAGCGGCCTGGGCGATGCGGGCAGTGGCATCGGAATGCTCGATGTTGTCGGCCTTAGTGGAACGTTGTGATTCGTCGAGGTTGAGGATCGGGTCCTTGCGGACGCCGGCCGCAGACGGGATGTCGCGCGCGGTCGGATCGAGCCTGTGCTCTTCGAGGAGCAGCTGTGACGCCGGGAAGTTGTACTCGTTCCAGAGGGCGCTGAGTGCCTTGTCGTTCTTGATGAACTCGTTCACCGCCTGCGCCACGTACTGCTGCTCGATCGGGTCCAGCACGTCCAGCTGGTCGGACACCGCCAGCGGTGCATTCGGACTCGAGGCCGGCATGACTGGGGCGGATCTGGTCCAACTCCGCGGTCCGAAGCTCTCAGGAGCCGGACTGTCAGCCGACAGGGAGTACGGCGGCGGGGCATCTGGCGGTGAGATTTCGGACGGTGAGGGTTCGAACCGTGGGGAGTACGGCGGCGGAGCGGCTGCGGACGGCGAGTACGCGGGTGGAGAAGACACCGGGGCGGCCTGCGCCTGCTGTTGCCCTCCACGGCCCAGCAGCGAGTTCACGGCCGCCTTCACGCCCTCGATGAAGTTGCGAATCAACTTCGCGAGGGAGTTCTCCTTCTGTTGCTGCACCTGCTGCGACTGCTGCTGCACCTGCTGCGAGCCAGGCGGTCGCGCCTCGAGCTGATCCCGGAGCTCCGTGACCGGCTCCTGGGACGCGCCGCGCGTCACCAGGTTCTCGTAGCCGCCAGTGTTGAGAATGTCCTCGCGGATAACGTCCTTCGCGAGCTGATCCAGCTCCCTTTGCCGTTGCTCCTGCAGATCAGAGTGTTGCGGCACCTGCTGCGCGGCGATCGATGGGCCCTCGAGCTGACGCTCAAGCTCCATAATGGCCTCGCGGGGCGCGCTGCGCCCGTGCAGGTTCTGGTAGCCGCCAGTGTTGAGAATGTCCTCGCGGACAAGGTCCCTCGCGAGCTGATTCAGTGTCGCTCGCCGCTCATCCGTCATCGGATTCGGGGCTGTCATGGGGTTCCTCCTGGTTCACGGGGATAGGTCAAACCGACGCGTGCTCGGCCGGTGCGGACGCGTGCTTGCCCTGTGTGTCGGCCGGGGTGATGGTCAGCCGCAGCGGTGCATCTCGAACCTCACCGAGCACCACAAGCACGACGAGTGCCTCGTCACGGGAACCGAGGAACTCCGCCTCACGCGCTTCCACGGGTGTTCCCGGCGCCCAGACGACCAGGTGGGGTTCGTCGCCGAGCTGGTCGGGCTCCAGGTCGGCGATGCCGTCGACGCGCGAGATCCGGTCCGATACGTCGAGGTACGGAACGGTCGCCCCCACCAGCGTCACGTCGAGGTCGAACTCCTGTGCCATCAGCTCGGCCAGCTGGTCAACGCTCTCGGCGTCGCCGTCCACGGCGATGACACCAGGCACCTGGACCGGGTCCAAGCAAAGGATCCCGTTCTCGTTCTCTCCCAGGCAAAATCCGTCGAACGTGCCGTACTGGACGGTAGTGGCGGCGCGCGCCGCCACCCTCACATCGATCGACGCACCGCCCACCGAGACCCGGTACTCGGCGTCCTCTCCCTTTACCTCTTCCTCATGGTCTCCCCCGCCGTCGAACACCGGCTCAGGCGCCCGCAATGGCTCGTTGACCGGTTCCGGATAGGTCGCGACGTACACGTCGGACGGGTTATCCTCCTGCTCGCGCCGCCTCATCAGCAGCACCCACCCGCCGCGGCCCAGCGCCGCGACCAACACCGTGCCGACGCCGAACACCAGCTCGGCCGGCAGGTCCAGCGCGTCGTCAGAATCAGACGGATCTGATGCCGCACCGGGTTGCGGCAGGGTGAGGTCCTCCTTCCGCGTCGGCTCCGCCGGACGAGTCTTCTTCGGGGCCGGCTCCACGGCAGTGGGTTGCTCGGGCGCACTCGTCCGTGCAGGCGGAGCAGTAGGAGGCACTGGCCGCTGCGTGGGCGGCGGGCGGCGGTTGGTCGGCGCGGGCAGGACCGTCGACAGCAGGCCGAACCCGACGCCCGGTCCGGCAGCTTCCGGCGGCAGTCGCAACACCCAACCGACCTTCAGCTTCAGCGCCGGGTTCACCTTCTGGCCGTCGGTCTGGACCAGGTCCGCGCTGAGTTTCGCGATCTCGGTTCCGCGGCTCGCATCGCCGAGGACCTTCCGCGCGACCTCGGCCAATGACTCAATCTGCGGCCCTGGCACGATGTAGTACTTCACCGGCAGTTCGGTCTGGGCCGCGGTCTGGGCCGCGGCCGCACCCGCGCCGAGCAGGAAGGCGACGACGGCCGCGAGCAGCGCCAGCAGCCGCCGGACATGGTTGTTCATCACGATCCCCTCTCGTCGACCTGCGGCGGTTCCTTGGGCCGGTGGCCTCCGGGCTTGCACCCCGCGAACGGGCCCGCGGGGTCACGCAGCGCGGCCATCACGTGGGCGAGGTGATCGCGGTGCCACAGGGCGGGTCCGGTCATCCCGGTGGCCGGATCGGTCAGCTCCTGCCAGGCCATCCACAGGCCGTAGAGCTGGGCCACCGCCTCGGCGTGCTCCCACCAGCGGGGGCACCACGGTGCATTGGACGTGGTCTCCCTTGCGTACACCGGCAGGAGCAGACCGTTGACCCACACGGTGAGGTTCTTCAGCGCCTGCTGCTGTTCCTCTCCCTCCAAGTAGAGGATGAACTGCGCGCTCATGCCGCTTTGCTCCGTCCACTCTCGACCGACCAGCCGGAGTCTTCCTCTTCTTCCGCAGTCAGCTCTGGTGTGGTGAAGATCGTGCCGTTGGCGTAGCCGAAGGCGTCCTTCGTATCGGGCTCAGCCATCGCTGTTCCTTCCTGTCGAGAGAGCCAGCGCGGCCGCGCGCTGCGTGATGGCGTCCGCTTCCTGTTTCGCCGCCGCCGAGATCGGGCCCGCGTTCGGCTCCTTGTACCAGGGGCGCAGCTTGATCAGCGCGGGACGGACACCGGTGGCGAGCAACAACGCCGTGCCCTTGGGCAACGCGCGGATCTTGTCCGCGGGCAGGGCCTGTTCCTGACGGTCGGAGTAGGTGCGAGAGCTGCCGTCCTTGCTGCGGGACACGCTGACCGTGCGGACGTCGTGCTGGCCGACCAGCCGGGCGATCTTGTCCACGAAGTCGGCGTCGTCGAGACCGGCTCCCAGGAGCTTGATGGTGGCCGCGCTCCACAGCGCGTCCATGCCCGCCTCACCCCACACCCTGCTGCCCTGGCGGTAGCTCTGCAGCAACGTGACGACGTTGATGCCGCGTGAACCGAAGTGGCTGTACAGGTCGGGCAGGTCGGAGATGCGGCAGACGTTGGCGGCCTCGTCCAGCACTGCGGTCATGGGCGGGTCGAGGCGTCCGCCCATCCGCTCGGCGGCGATCACGCCCGCGCGCATCGTCGCGTCCGCGATGCCCGCGACGACGCCGGCGGCCGAACCGCCGCCGTCCTTGGACAACAGGTACAGGGTGTCCTTGCCCAGCACGTGCTCGCTGGGGATGAACTGCGGGCGATCGAGATCCGGCAGCACCCACGCGGAGATCCGCGGGTCCAGCAGGCAGGACGCCGACTGGCGGGCGGTCTCGTAGATGCCGTCACGGGTCTCCACGGCGCCGCGGATCGTGCCCTGCAACTGGCCCGCCAGCGCGGGCATGTCCGCCTCCCGCAACAGGTCCACAGGCGTGCGGTCAGCCGGGTCGGCCAGCCAGGCGAGGACGTCCAGAACCGATGCACCACCCTTGGCTGCCGCGTGGAACAAGGCCGTAAGGGTGTTCTGTGCCGCCGAGATCCAGAAGTCCTGTTTGGACGCATCGTCGTTGATCGACGCCATGAAGTGGCCGGCGAGCCGGCGCGCACCTTCGATGGTCTGACATTCTGCGAGCATGTCCCACCACATCTCGCGCGGCGCGTGCACGATGCCCTGTGGATCGAACGTCCACACGCGACCAACCTTGGCCCGTTCCGCCCGCGTCACGGCGTACACGTCATTCTTGTTCGAGGTCAGCAGCACACAGCCACGTGCCCTCAGCACCCGCGGGATCGCGATGCCGGTCGACTTGCCCGCGCGGGGAGCCATCAGGTCGAGCTCCACGTCCTCGAACGACGACCGCAGCTCAGGTCCGCTGGGATCGAGATCGCCGAGCAGGTTGCCGGTCTCGTCCGGGTCCAGCGTCTTCTGCCCCTTGAGTGACGGCCGCAGGGAGCGGGCGCGATCGGTAATACCCTTGGGGCACAGTGCCTCCAGCTCCTTGCGTCCCGCCAGCGCCTTGGGCTTCGAGGTCATCCGGATCACCGCTCGCACGAGGAACACAGCACCAACGACGGTGTTGGCGAGCACGACGGCGATGCCGATGAACACGGCGATCGGCGACGTCGTCGGCCACACAGCCCCCGGCCCTTCAGCCAGAAGTGCGCGGAATGTCGAACCTGCGAACGGCGGTGGCGCCCAGCCGTCACCGGCCATTGCGGCGCCGAGCGTTCCGCCGAGCCATGTGACGGCACTCAGCACAAGCGCCGCCGCCGCGATACCGACGATCAGCCACGGACCGGCGTCGCCGAATAACCCTCTGCGGCTGCTCATGCCCACATCCCCTTCGTCCAGTTGTGTTCGGCGGGGCGTTCGGTCTCGCGCCACCGTGCGTTGGTGTTGTGGAGTTCAGCCTCGGCCCTGGTGATGGCAACCCTGATCGGGATACCAGGCCTGCCGCCGACCTTGATGAGGAAGTGCCCGCGACCTGGGGGCTCCTCACGTTCCCGCACCGAACCCCAGCCCGGCGGCGACGACCACGACGAGACAAGCTCGATTTCGCTCTCGGACAGACCGATCACCTTGCGGAGGTCCTCCATCTCCGCACGTGGAAGTCCCGCGCAGACCACCATTCCGGCGCGCTCTACAAACCCGCGCGCCTTGGCCCGATCGGAGTCGCTGCCGAGCGCCTCAGCGTCCTTGAGCGTGTGCGTGATCTTCGCGTCCCCCAGGCCGAGTGAGCGATTGAGCCGGGTGAGCGCATCAATGCGGTCGACGATGCCGGTCGCCGCGCGCAACGGACGCCACAACTCGTCCAGCACGGTGAAGAACCACCGCCGGGGCGCGCGGCCCGCGTCAGCCATGGCATGCGACGCGGCAACCGTGCCGAGACCATCCGACCATGCTGCCAGCATCGCCGCAGCGGTCAGCTGCGTGTCGGCCTCACCGATCCGGGAGATGTCGATGCACACCGCCGGCGCGTTCAGATCGATGCGAGTCGAGGTCTCGGAGGCGAACGTACTGCCCAGCGGCCCATCCAGAATGCCCAGCAACGACCGGTGCAACGGGTCGACCGCCTCCCGGTAGCGGGCATCGTCTCCGCGGTCCAGCGTGACCGCGCGGACCCGTTCAGGACCTTCGGCGATCACCCGCAACAGGTCGGGCAGCAGCGGTGGCCTGCCCTCCGCACGCAGCCGAACCTCGTGCAACGCAGCCGAGAGCACCGACTGCTCGTGATCGTCCATCGGACGACCACGCACGATCGTCACCAGCGCAGCGACCATGTTGAGCACCCGGCCGTGTGCCTCAGACTCCAGCGCCTTGCCCGCCTCACCGCCGATCACCTTGGCAGCCAGCCCCATCGCACCGGGATCGAGCACGTTGATGCCGCCGACACCGCGTCCAATCACGATCACCTGACCACCCAATGCCCGCACGGTGTCCGCGTAGTCCGGCTTCAGGTCGCCGAGCACCAGCGGCACGACACCGGTGGCGCACAAGCCAATCAACATTCGGTTGACCAAAGTGGACTTACCAAGACCGGGCATGCCGAGCATGAACAGGGATGGATTGGAGATGTAGCGGGCACGGGTGAACCAAGACAGCGGATCACCACACACCGTTGCTCCGGTGTACAGGTGCTGTCCCAGCGGCACACCCGTCATCGGCGCGCCCGAGCCCGCCGCGAACGGCCACAACCCGCACACCTGGACCGTCGTAGCCCGCCACATCGTCGGCGGGTCGAGATAGCCGATCTGCCCGCCACCCGCTCCCGGCCATCCCCGTGACGGCTCCGGTGCCTTCTTCTCCATGGGACGCTTCTCCTTGCTCACAACACCTCCCGATGCTGATCCGCACTCGTTTGCCCGGCAGCACCTTCTTGTGCGAGCTGGGAGTACAAAGACTCTTGTCGATCACCAGGCGGTAGCACTTGCAGACGAATCTCGGCGAACGAAGGGACGGTGGGGTGCTTCTTCTTGCTCACAGCGCCTCCTGCAGCTCATGTGGCAGCAGCGTGTACTCCCACGGCAGAACTCCAACCGGGAGCGTGCAACTGAACGCCGCCGCCTGCATGCGATCCGCCGGACGCAACGACAGTCGCGCCGCAGCCTCGAGATTGCGCACCAGCGCATTCGCGTCGGCCAGCTCCGAGTTCGCGTCCACGGTCACCGTGAGCATGAGCGAGAACTCCATCAGGCCAGCGCCCGCAGCCTCCTCCGCCGCAGTCTGCTCGGTCGCCCGCATCTCCGACGCGGCACGCGCCTGCACCATGCCCTTCTTGGACGTCGCCATGAACTGGGCCGCGCGGCGGTCGGCCTCGACGATCCGTGCCGAGGTCGCCGGGTCCATCGGCCGGTAGATCAACGCGACTCGCTTGCGCCGCGTGCCCGGCACAGGCTCCAACAGTCCACGCAACACGTTGGAACGCACGGTTCCCCTCGGCGCCAACGTCAAGAGCCACGTGCGGGACACACCCGAGTCGTGCTGATAGTTCTTCACGGTCTCCACGCACGCCGCAGGGCCGGCGTCGTCCCACTCGAGACCGCTGCCGCCGTGCACCGCGCGCAGCCCCAGCACATCTGCGGCCACCGCCGGGTCATACGCCACCCGCACGATCTCCGACACGTGCTCTGCCGACAACGGCGCCGCCGAGCCTCCACCCGCGCCGACCAGGCCGGCCACCAGGCCGGGGATGCGGACCGCCAAGTTCGCGATGACCTCGTCGAGGTCCCGCTTGCGCTTGGTGACGATGCGATAGGTGAGCGCGATGTAGGTGTGCATTTCCGATGACGTGGCCGGGTAGTTCTCCACCACCTCCTCCACCACCGCGCGGGCCAATGACGGTGCATCCTTCTTCACGCGCGGCAGCACCTCGGTGGAGAGCCGGGTGCCCGGATCCGGCGCGGTCTCCACGATCACGGTGGCACCGCGCAGGCCCGGCTCGTGCGACAACCTCGACAACCAGTCGCCCCAGGACGCCACCCACACGTCCATCTGGTCGGGGTCGACCAGCGAACCACCGTCCGGCTCACAGCCCAGGACGATCGTGTACAGGTTGCGGTCCTCGTGGTACAGAACCGCGAACGGGCGGTCGTAGGCATCCCTGCCTTCACTCATCTTCACCCGGCTCAGCAGACCAGGCGGGTGGAACCGACCACCCGGTCGCCGCGACAGCGGACCCGCTACGTACGTGGTCGAGCCCTTCCGCTTGCGACGCAGCCATCCGATGCGCACCGCGAACAACTGATACGGGTTGCGCCCGTCCTGCGTGCGCACCGTCAGCGGCACCAGGATCAACATCATTGGAACCAGTGTGATCAGCGCAGCCTGCAACGAGATCAATGACATCAACAGCACCAGCACGAACCCGCCGAACAGGCCGACCGTGCCGATGAGACCGAACGGCCCGAGGCCGGCGCGACGCGGGCGCCGCCAGTTGCCGTACGTGGGCCGGGGAACGGCATCGGTCACGACGGACATCTCTGAACCTCCTTTCAGGAAAAGGGACTAGCGGTTGTGGCCCGCGTCGCCATCGGCACCGTCCAAAGCGGACGTGGCCACGTTGACCGCGCCCTGCACCACCGCCACGGCGGCTCCAGCGGGGCCCGCGGCAGCCGCGGCACCGGACGCACCCGCGGCTCCGGCTCCACCTGCCTTGCCCGCCACACCGGCTCCGCCGCCGCCGCCCACGTTGCCGGACGCACCCGTCGGTCCCGCGCCACCGGCACCACCGGGCGAGGACCCGCCAGACCCGATGGACTTGGCGCCGGACGCGAGGCCGGACGCCATCGACATGGTCGCCTGGCCCGCCGCGTTGCTGCTGCCCAGCGCCGCCGTGGCGGGCACGACGAGCTTCAGCAGTGCGGGCAACGTCAGCGCCGAGAGCAGCAGGATCCCGATACCCGCGATCCGTCCTTGCAACGTGTTGTCAGCGTCGTTGGACAACAACTCCGAACCACCGAACAACACCAGCGCCACCGCAGGCTTGTACAACAGCCAAGCGATCAGCCAGCCGATATGCTTGCGCCACCAACTCGTGCCCCAGTCCGTCATCGAGGCGCTCGCCGCCAGCGGCAGCGTGCCCAGCAGCAGCACGACCACACCAAGTCGAACAAACATGATGATCACGTTGACCAAGGCCGAGATCAGCAGTAGGAACGCGAGGATCAGCAACAGGAACGGAGGGATGCCTTCGGAATCCGCGCTGCAGGCGAGATCGTTCAGCCGTGCCTCAGCACCCGCCTGGAAGAGGTTGTCGGCGAACCGGTCGGACAGTCCCGCCGCCGCGGTGGAGATCGCCGTCGCGCCGCCGGCGACGAGCACGACCCGCGCCACGCCCTTGAGCATGGTCACGCCGGGCTCACCGCGCCGTTCCATCGCCATCCGGATTGCCGCGACGAGCAGCGAGCCGACCGCGACGAACACCACGACCCCACGCGTCTGATCAGAGATCGCCTGGGCCGCACCACCTTCCGGCAACGTCGGCACCGTGTTGGTGACCGCCCCGAACGCCGCGATCGCGCCGCCGAGGATGGAGTTGGCCATCTCCTTGATGATGCCACCGACGGGGTTCTTCAAGAAGTCGAAGAACCCGACGACGGCATCGACCACCGGGTTGCCTGTCGGGCAGGCCACGTCACTTCCTCCACATGATGTGTTCGGCAGGGGTCGTCACGGAACGCAGGGGCTCGTACAGCGACCCATCGGCCCGCGGCGCGATCTTCCAGTCACCGTCCATCCATCGTGTTGACACTGTGGTGGCGACGAGACCTCCGCCCGGCTGCCGGATGAGCAACTCCACGGTTGCGGCATCGGCTGTGTACTCGGGCACGGTGAACCCCACGTAGCTGCCCGGCTTCCGACCCGCTAGATCGGTGCGCTCCACGGCGGACCTCGCCATTGTGAACGCCTTCCTGCCTGGGCCGGGAACGATGTGGTTCTCGACGACACCGCGCCAGTTGTCGCCGCTGAGGTGTGACAGGGTGCCGTGGGCCGCCATCACGGAGCCCATGGGCGAGCGGGCATAACACGACCATGACGGCCCATCGACCGTCATCGGTCCCGCAGACGCCGACGTCGGCACCATGGTCAGACCGACCTTCTGCCACTTGACGTCCTTTGGCGCAGCCGTCGGCATTGCCTCCGAGCTCTTCGTCTCGGGGCAGGCCTTCTGCCGCACTTGCTCCACGGACGACATTCGTGTCTTCTGCTCCTCAGGCTCGTCTTCCCCAGTGAAGGACAGCGCCGCGCCGAGCACGACGAACGCCATGAACGCGGCTGACACGAGCCATCCGCGTTGCTTCCAGTACGGCTGTGGCGACTGTTCGCGGCGCTGGCGCCGCAGCAGCATGTTCATCGTCGCCTGATCAGCCGAAGACGAAGGTCACGAGAGGGCCTGCGGTGGCGACCAGTACGGCACCGCCGAGCGTCATGCCGAGACGGCTCATGTGCTCGGAGCTTTCGCCGCGCTTGAGAGAGACCGCCATCATCGTGCCGGTGATCAGGACACCCGCGACACCCGCCGCGGTCCCGCCCCAGGCGGCGAGGGCCAGGACATCGTCGACCCTCTCGGTGAGCTCAGTTGGCGCGTTCGGCTGGGGATTCGGAATTCCGGGCTGCGCAAGGAACAAGTTGACTGCGCTGAAGAACTTCATGGAGATCTCCTGATCGGTCTCTTGTGGACGGTTAGATGTCGAGGACGCTGACGAGCGGCCCCGCGGTGGCTGCCATCACGCAAGCCAACCCGACGAACCCGATCTGTTTCATGTACATCCCGCCGGCGCCGGGCTGACCGCTGTAGTACTGGATCGCCAGGTAGATGCCGCACGTGATCAGGCCGAACACGCCGGCCGCCGTCGCCAGCCAGGCGAGCATGTTGAGCAGGGTCTGGGCTTCGGCGCCGGGATCGAAGGGTGCCTGTGCCAACACTGTCATCTGGATTCCCTCGTTCGTGATTGCAGGTCGCCGAGCAGCTCGGCGAGCTTGCGGATTTCTTTTGGCAGCTCGGCAGGTTCGGCGCCGAGCCGCCACTCGGGAACCCAGGGAATCCGGTAGATCCGGGCCGCCGAGGAGATCACACGGACTCGGTGCGACAGAGGGCGCGGCAGTCGGCCCGGTGCGTCTGCGACAAGTGCGACTGCTACCACGCGTGCCTGTTGACGAGGGTCGGTGACGATCGAGTTCAGCATCCTCGACACCGACTGCAGACCGCCCGCGTTCGTGCGACCCACCACCAGCACCTCACCGCTGATGGGCACCTCGCGGCCCAGCTCAGTCGCACTCAGCGCTTTCGCGAGCGTGGTGGCTCCGGCCCCGCCATGCGCACCGACGCAGACGACACCCTGTCGCCGTCGTAGCGGCGGATCGCGAGGAACTGCGTTGCGCCTGAGGTTTCCGGCACCGCGTTGCTGCGTAGTCGAGTCACGCACCCAGGTCTTAGCCCCGGAGGCCGCTGTCTGAACCGACATTGGTTAGCACTCCTTTCCACGCTCGGGAGTGGCGGAGTGAACTGCGCGGTTCACGGGAAGCGTGTGACCTACGAGCTCGTCCTGACCACTCGTGACCTACACGAGACGAGTGGATCAGAAGGTTCTCTTTTTCTCAGAAAGACTTTCGACACGGGAAAGGTGCTGCTCATGAGCGAAGACGGAGGTTCGGCGAAGAGTTACGCTGCCATCGCCGCAGTGGGGATCTTCGGCGGTGGAGTCCTGCTGGCGGTACCGCTGCTGGTACTGCTCGTAGTGCTGCTCGTCATCATCTTCGGCGGATTCGGCGTCCTCCTAGCACCGCTCATCGCGCTGCTGGGCGATGGCGGCGACACCGGGGACATCTCCGCGGACGAGATCTCCGCGGTCGTCCAGGGCGACGGGAAGGGTGAGTTCGACGTCACGTCGGTTGCGGTAGATCTCGTGGAGCCGATCCAGCGGGCAGGACAGCTCTGTCCCGAGATCGGCCCGGTGGTCATCGCGGCACAGCTCGAGCAGGCGTCCAACTTCGACAACGGCCTCATCGGACCTGCCGGTGAGCAGGGCATCGCACAACTGCCGCCTGCGGTGTTCACCCAGTTCGGTGAGGACGACGACGGCGACGGCGATATCTCGGCGCTGGACGACGAAGACGCGATCATGACGTTGGGCAGGTTCAACTGCTCGCTGGCGGGCCAGTTGAAGAACCTCGTCATCGACGGCGACGGCGACGCGGAACTGCTCAGCCTCACGTTGGCCGCGGTCAAGGCAGGCGTCGACCCCGTACGCGAGGCGGGCGCAGTGCCCTCCACTGCGGAGATCCAGTCCTATGTCAACGGAGTTCGGGCGCGGTTCCCGAAGTTCCAGGGTCTGGTGACGGAGAACTGACGAAAGCGGTCGTGGGGGCGGGGGGGGGACCGCGACGCCGCCCAAAAGGAAAGAGAGACACAAAACA
>NZ_VOBR01000050.1:15681-31280 GCF_007845675.1 Lentzea tibetensis
GTGGGGGTTGCCCGCCTCCGGCCGCCCGCGTGGCCCCGGCCCCCCCCCCCCCCCCCCACGACCGCTTTCAGGAGATTCGACCTACTCCTTGCACCTCTTGCCGGTGTTGATGCAGTTGACGAGCCTGTTCATGATCTGCTGCGACATGACGTTCGCGAAGTCGTCGTGGTCGGAGAACGGGTCGTGCTGCTCCTCCGGGAACGAGTCGATTGCGTACTGCTTCTTGACCTGCACGTCCCTGGGGATGTTGTAGGTCAGCGAGATCCGCAGCTGCGGAACGGCCTTGAAGCCCTTCTCGCACGTGCCGTCTTCCTTGGGATAGACGATGTGGTCTCGATGGTTCTCCGAGTCCGTGTTCTTGCCGTCCCAACAGCTCGCGAAGTCGTGAATGCGCTTGATCTTCGAACCCTGCGGGCAGATCGGGTACTTGTTGATCAGCACCTTTTCCTCGAAACCCGTGCACGTCCACGAAGCCCGCGCGTTCTTGTCGCCGTTGGCGCCGACCTTGGCCTCACCGTAAAGGATCTTGAGGAACTTCGGCATCGCGACGACCTCACCGACCGGCGAGCCGCGGAAGGCCAGATCGACCACCTCCGGACGCTGGATCTCACCCTCGTTGTCCTCCAGCTCCTTGTCCTCGCCCCTGGGGCCGTCCTTGTTCTCGTCCTTCCCCTTGTTGTCCTCTTCCTTCTTCTTGCCGTCCTCCTTCTTGCCGTCCTCCTTCTTGCCGTCCTCCTTGATCTTGCTCTTCTTTTCGCCTTCGTTGTTCTCCTTGTTGATGCGGAGGACTGGCCAAAAGTAGGTCGACTTGTCACCGTTGCCACACGTGGTGTCGGCCTTCTCGAGTGACTTGAGGTTCGAGCCGGCGTCAGTCGAGAGGTTGCCGACGTAGTCGTGCAGGTGCGCGGCGCCGTTGCGCACACCCGGCTGTGCGATGAAGTTGTCCGGATTGAAGTGCTCCTCCTCGTTGCGACCGCAGTCGACAGTGAACGTGCCGGTGGTGGCGTCGTTCCCCTCCTTAACCTCCTTGACGTTGGTCTTCACCTTGGTGATGTCGACGAACGAGCTCTCGTCAGCACCATCCGCCGCGGCGAGGCCTACGTTCGCGCCCGCCTTGACCGCGAGCACGACGGCGGCCGTGGCAACGACGGACATCGACACTGATCCGACGGTGATCCAGAACTTCTTCACCTTGCGATGCTTGGACATGTTCCACTCCTGGGGATTGCGAGGGTCAGGGCTTCTTGACGACAGAGCCGTCCGGGGCAATGACGAACCAGGCGCCATCTACGTCCTGGCCGTCGATGTCACCGGCGACGGCGTCGCCGACGTAGTAGTACAGCGGCCACTTGCCGTACTTGACCTGCTTGGTCTTGTCCGGCCTGTCGCTCAGCGCCAACAACTTCTGGTCGGCCCCCGACCCGTTCGCCGCCGGCTCCCGGCTGATCAACGCCGGCCACGTCGCGACGCAGTCCGCCTTGCAGGCGTCCGCGCCCTCCACGTCCCGAAGGAAGCCGTAGAGGGTCCGTCCGTTTTGGTCGGTCAGAATGGGTCCGAGCCGCGACTCGCTCACCTTCACGGCGACCTTTGCATCGACGTCGATCTTCGCCCCACCGTTGGCGGGCTTCGAATCTCCGTGTTGCGCTCCGTGTTCTGCCCCATGGTCCGCTTTGTACGGCGGGAGAGGATCGTCACTGCAGGCGGCGAGCCCGGCGACAAGGGCGACGCCGCCCACGAGGTTGATCAGACGCACTTGTACTCCTTCTGAGAACGAGGGGGTTCACAACGAGCACGCGACTGTGGCACCGCACAGTTCACACAAGTTGTCCACAAAAGATGAACTCTGCTCGGCGATCCACTCGTGTCGAGGGTGATGCACCGGTTGTCTCGACAACCACACCATGCTTCGAGAGGACAGAATGCGAGCCCACATCGCCGCCCTGACGGTCGTGGCCGTCGGTCTGCTGACATCTGCCACCGCAACAGCGGCGGCTGAACCCACGTCACCGGCAACGCCGAAGAACCCGTCCCGCACGACGCCCCAGAAGCCGAACGATGGCGGCGGAAACACCGATCCGAAGGTGCCGTTGTTCCTGACTACGACACTCGACGGCAAGAGCGAGGTTGAAACGCCTGGGGATCCGGATGGCGGCGCCACCGGCGCGATCCGCGTGCTCGGCAACCGCGTCACGTTCGCGTTCGCCTGGAAGGGAATCGGCGCTCCCACTGCGGGACACGTCCACCTGGGCGACCGCGGTGTCAACGGGGATGTCGCCGTTCCACTGTTCACCACAGCAATGCCCGCAACCGTCACCGCCGCAGCGGGTGCCGTGACGGTGGATGACCCCAAGACCGCCGACGCGCTGCGCGCCAACTCCAGCGGCTTCTACCTGAACCTGCACAACGAGGAGTTCCCCAAAGGAGCGCTGCGCGGCCAGCTCAGCAAGGCCACGAACGACGTGGACGTGCTGAGGCTGCTCGAAGGCGGCGGTGAACAGGCGCAGCTCTCCGGCTATCAGGAGGTCCCGGAGGCTGGCGGGCCGGCGGTCGGCGATCCCACCGCGCGCAGCGTTGCGTTCCTCCGCCCACAGGGCGACCGGGTGGGCTTCGGCCTCGCCTGGCTCGGCGCGCTGCCCACCGCAGCACACATTCACAAGGGTGACATCGGCGCGAATGGACCGATCGCGGTGGACCTGGTCAAGACTCCCATCCCGATGTCGGTGTTCGCTGTTTCCGGTACGTCTGACGCCGTTCCCGCCGATACCGTCGAGGAGATCAAGAAGTCACCGGAGAAGTTTTACGCGAACCTCCACACCGAACAGTTCCCCGGCGGCGCGATCCGCGGCCAGATGGCCGACGTCGCCGCACGTTGACGCCACGGATCCATCGATGGGTTGTCGACTTCGGTGCCCGCCTCGGGGCGGGCACCGAAGTCTGTATGCACGCACCATCGGAGAACCGCTGCAGGTGATCGGCGTGACCCTTAGACCTTGTCTCACGTGGTTGATCATGGTCTGTCATGATCGCTCTCGTGGTGGATGAGTTGTCGCGGCGGTTGGTGCCGGATGAGTTGTGGGCGTTGGCGCAGCCGTTGATTCCGGGGTTTGAGCCACGTCCGCAGGGCGGCGGAACGGCACCGGCGGACGACCGTGCGGTGTTCACCGCGATCGTGTTCGTGTTGACCAGTGGTTGTGCCTGGCGGTACCTGCCACCGTCGTTCGGGGTCACCGTGCCCACGGCGCATCGCCGGTTCGCCGACTGGACCAAGGCCGCGCTGTGGCGCCGGTTGCACCGCGCGGTCCTGGACGAACTGGGCGGCCACGGCCTGATCGACTGGTCGCGGGCAGTCCTGGACGGAGCATCGGTCCGGGCCAAAAAAGGGGACCCGTGACCGGGCCGAACCCGGTCGACCGCGGCAAGACCGGCTCGAAGATCCATGTGCTGTCCGATCGCGCCGGGACACCGTTGTCGGTGGCCGTGTCCGCCGCGAACACCAACGACTCCCACGCCCTCAAGCCCTGGTGATGGCCATCCCGGCGGTCAAGTCCCGGCGTGGTCCCCGCCGCCGCACACCGGCCAAGCTCCACGGCGACAAGGCTTACGACCAAGTCGACCTCCGACGCTGGGTACGCGAGCAGGGCATCGCCGTGCGCATCGCCCGCAAAGGGATCGACTCGAGCACGAAGCCCGGCAGACACCGTTGGGTGATCGAACGATCGATCGCCTGGCTGTTCGGCTACCACCGGCTCGGCATCCGCTACGACCGCTACGCCGACCACTTCTGCGCCTTCCTCACCCTCGCGGCCACACTCACCTGCTACAAGAACTCCGCAAAGCAACCACGTGAGACACGCTCTTAAGGCTCTGCCGGTAGGTTGATCGTCCAGGGCGCCCTGATGCCACGGCCTGGGCAGGTCAAGCCCGTCACGGATGCGCGGTTGTCGGATCGGATCGCGATCGGTCTGCTGACCGGGACGTTTCCGTCCGAGTTGGTGGACGAGGTCATCGTCGGGACCGGGCGGGAAGGGCAGCGTGACCGGCTGTTGCCGCTGCGGGTGGTGGTGTACTTCGTGTTGGCGATGTGCCTGTTCAGTGGTCAGGGCTATGAAGAGGTGGCCCGGTTGCTCACGGGGGTCTGTCGTGGGCGGGGCGGTGGTCGCGGCCGTGGCGGGTGCCGACCACCGCTGTCGATACTGCCACTACCCGCCTCAATACCACCACGTGGTGCGAGTGCGGGTCGATGGACGGGTTTGCGGTGCTGTGCGAACAGGAACACCAGCAGCGCCACGCCGAGCAGCACGTAGCTGTTGCCGATGACGTGCTGCGACCAGGACCAGTGCAGCTCCTAGTCCTGCGTGTGCGGCAGCAGCCAGTGCGGGCCGATCGCGAAGGCGGCGGCCACCAGGAGCAACGCCTTGCGGGCGTGCGCGAAGAGCAGGATCAGCGCGGGCCCGATCCACGCCCAGTGGCGCAACCACGACACGGGCGAGACGAGCAACCCGGCCGTGGCGACCGCCACGAGCGCGGCGAGGTCATCACCGTTGCGCCGAGCGTGCCTCACGACCACGTCAGCGCGACCGTAGCCAGACACAGCACCGCCCACAACGGCGATCCCGAGCCGGAACAACAACCCCTTGAGCGACTGGTTGGCGGTGTAGGCGAGCCCGCCGACCCGTCCAGGGTCGAGCATCGCGTGCAACCAGAAGTCCGCGGAGTCCTCGGGCGCCAACGCGTACCCGATCACACCGCACCCGACGAAGCTCAGCGCGGCCGTGACGACCGGCTGCCAGTGCTTGCGGGGCAGGAAGAACAACACGAAGATCGCCGTCAACTTGATCGCGGCGGCGACACGATGAGCATCCCGCGCGGCCACGGCGGCTTGGGCAACAGGCAGTCCAACGCCACGAGCCCGATCAGCACGAGGTTGATCTGCCCGAGCATCAACGTCTCCCGCACGAGACTCGCCGCGGCAACCCCGAGTCCGATCGCGATCGTGCGCCGCGGGACGTGCCACGCGGCCGCGAGACAGGTACCGCTGTAGAACAACACCCTTACCGCAGTCCACAGCGCGATCACGAGCCCCACGGCAACAACGCGACCCAGCTGAACAACACCGCGGCGAACGGCGGATACGTGAACGGCAACCCGTTCGGACCGGGAAACCCCCAGCGTACAGCGGCGGGTCCTCGAGCCACTGCGCGCCATCGATCTGGTAGACGCGCAGGTCTTGCAGGCCGTTGCTGTGCCGGAACAGAATGGTCGCGACTGTCACGACCATCACCGCGAACCAGCAGCGAACGATGATCTGCGTTTCGCCAGCCTGTTCTCGGCATGTGCAGAGTCTTCCGCCGCAGCGGGTTCTCCTTCACATCGGCGCAACTGTCCACATCGACAGGCACGGAGTCGAACGCCCCGTCCGCAGGACAATCGTCCGCACGTGCCTCGTCGATGACGAGGTCCTGTTGGTCACTTCGGACGTGTGCCCACGGAGATTCGCCAGGCGACGAGCACGAGTGCGGAGGCCAGTCCAACGCTCGTCTTGCCCGCCGTGGACACGACCTGCTCGACGTTGTTTTCCTTTCCATACCAACGAACATGAGCACCGTGTCGTGCCGGATTCTATTGTGTTGTTGAGAGTGGCCGGGTGGTGAGGAATGCGCACGGGGAAGGCACTCACTCACCACCGAGCCCGGTACGCCGAGCCCCAGGGAGGAAGTCGGGCCCGGCGAAGTCTCAGTACTCCGACACCAGCCGACTCGACCCATCCGGCGCGACCTCGATCCGCGCGGCGTAGCGCTCGCGCCGGTCCAGCACGATCGCTTCGACCGGGTCGCCACGCGACATCGCGTGCTGCTGCAACACGTCCAAGATCACGGCATGATGATCGTCGCCGCCATCCGACACCCGCTCACCGTCCAACGAGACAACACCAGTCCGCTTCACCAACACCTCGTGACACCGCGGCGCCACCACCGCAGAAGGACCCTTCATATGCTCTGGAATCCACACAACACCACCACGTCCACAACCTCCCAAAGGTTCACAACACATTGTGAACAGCGACGACGATTCCGACAGCACCGCTGTCGATCGCCTCCGCTGCGATCTGAAGGCGAGCACGACGATGTCAAGATCGAGCTCTCAGGATGGACCAGCGCTGATCATCAAGCAGAACAGGAGTGTTCACCTGGGGCCTTGACCCCGGATGTTGGACACCAGACACACTTAGATCTTGATGGTCCGGGTGGACAGGAGTCCCGCACAGATGGCGATGAAGCACTACCCGCCGGAGTTCAAGGCCGAGGCGGTCGCGCTGTACCGGTCCCGTCCGGGCGCGACGATCAGGTCCGTGGCCGATGATCTCGGGATCAACTCCGAGACGCTGCGCAACTGGATCAGGCTCGACGACAGGCAGCGCACCGGATCACAGACCGCCACCCCGCGACCGTGTCGCCCTCGAGCGCGCCGGAGGACGAGAACGCCGCGCTGCGCAAGCGGATCCGTGAGTTGGAGGAGGAACGCGACATCCTGCGCAAGGCGGCAAAGTATTTCGCCGGGGAGACGCGCTGGTGAGGGCCCGTAACGAAATTACTGGTGGTGTTCCGGCTACATCATGATCATTTGCGTGGTACACGGGCTGCCGGGGATATCGGAACGGGCCATGGCGGTGCTGGATGTGAAGTTCGCTGCGTTGCTGCCGCATCTGGATGAGCGGCGGCGTCGTCTGTATCTGGCCACCGAGGCCGAGGCGTTGGGGCACGGCGGGATCAGCGCGGTGGCCAGGCTGACGGAGGTGTCGGAGTCGACCATCGTGCGAGGGCGTGCCGAATTGGCCGACGGCGCCGAACCGCTGCGGCGGGTGCGCAGGCCCGGCGGCGGGCGCAAGTCCGCAGCCGAGAACGACCCCGGTCTGGTTCCAGTCCTGGAGGCGTTGATCGAGCCGCGGGAGGTCGGCGACCCGGTGTCCCCGCTGCGCTGGACCACCGCCTCGCTGCGGGACCTGGCCCGAGAGCTTGCCGGCGCCGGACACCCGGTCAGCGCCCCGGTGATCGGAAAGATGCTGCACCGAATGGGGTTCAGCCTGCAGGGCATGGCCAAGACCCGAGCCGGCAGCCAAGTACCGGACCGCGACGCCCAGTTCCGACACATCAACGCGGCCGTCGAACGGTTCCGGCAGCTCGGCAATCCCTGTTCTCCCAGCTCAAGGCCCGAATTCGGCGGGTCGTTTGCCTACGAGCTGCGGAAGCCGGGTCCCGCCTCGGACAGATGTCCCCGATCAGCTACGAGAGCAGCCTCACCCCGACACCAGCTACGCTGACCCAAGCCGCATAAACCCGTGTCCAATATCCGGGGTAAGGCCCGTTCGAGTTCCCCAGCTCATCGCCCGACTACAGGACCGTTGTGCGGCCCCGGCTCGCCGCCGGGGCCGCACACTCCCAATGACTACGCGGTGGCCAATGCCTCGGTGGGAGTGAGGCGGGATGCGCGAACCGCGGGGTATACGCCGGCGATCACGCCGGTTGCCACCGCGGCCCCGAGGCCGGTGAGCACGGTGGCGAGCGGCATGACAGTCGGCCAGCCCTGCGCGGCTGCGTACAACGCCGTGCCAAGTAGACCGAGCAACACGCCCGCGAGGCCACCCAGCACACACAGGACCACAGACTCGGTGAGGAACTGCGCGCGCACCTGACCGCGGTGAGCTCCGAGCGCCCGGCGGAGACCGATCTCCCGCCTGCGTTCCAGGACGGAGATCACCATGGTATTCGCAACTCCGACGCCGCCGACGAGCAGCGCCACGCTCGCCAGGCCGAGCATGAGCGCGGAGAACGTGTTCTCGGTGAACCGCTTCGCGATCAGCGCGTCGGACGGCCTGCTGACTTGCACCTGTGCTGGCTTCTGGGGGTACACCGTCGCGGGCAGCACTGCGCGCACGTCGTCGAGCGCGGAATCCTCGGCACGCAGATAGATCACGGTCGGACGCTGGTCGAAGCCGAGTTCGACGCGGGCTGCTTCCCAACCCACCAGCACCGATCGTTCCACCTCTGGGGCGAGCGGCATCGGAGCGAGTACACCGACGACGGTGAACCACCTGTCGTTGACCCGCACCTGCTGTGCCTGGTCGCGCACCTCGGTGATGCCGAGCCGAGTCGCGGCGACGTTGCCGAGCACGACGGTGGGAAACTTGTCCGTGACATCGCTGAGGAATGTGCCCGAGTGCACTTTGCCGTTCAGCGTGTCGAGCAGCGACAGCGAGGTGGCGAGCACGGTCAGCCCGGACGTTTCGGACTCGGGGACCTGATCGGATCGCCGAACCACTGCGTGCGTGTTGGCGACCGCGCCGATCTGCCGGGCGGGCTTGATCCGATGCACCATTTCCACCGACTCCGGTGGCAACGATGCATCGGAGTCGGGATCCGCTAGGCGGGTGGCCTCGGCGCACAGCAGGTTCGTGCCCAGTGTCGCGAACTCGTCCATCAGCGCCCGCTGGCTGGACGCGGGAATACCCGTCACGACGACGAGCGTGGCGATGCCGATCGAGATGCCCAGCGCGGACAGCACGGCACGCAACGGCTTGGTGCGCAAAGGGAACAGGCCGAGCAACAGGAGATCGACCGGGCTCACCCGCGGATCCTTCCGTCTCGGATCTCCACCTGGCGCGGTAGTTGCGCCGCGATCTCGCGGTCGTGCGTGATCACGGCGATCGTCGTGCCCTGAGTGTGCAGGTCGGTCAACAGCTCCAGCACCGCCTGACCGGTCGCGGTGTCGAGCGCGCCGGTCGGCTCGTCGGCGAGCACCAGCGCCGGCCGGTTGACCAGGGCCCGCGCAATCGCGACGCGCTGTCGCTCCCCACCTGAGAGCTCGTGCGGCCGGTGTTCCAGTCGATGCGACAGCCCCACCCGCTCCAAGGCTTCGATCGCCAGCGCGGGACGTTCCCTGCGGGGCACGCCCGCGTACAGCAGGCCGGTGGCGACGTTCTCCACTGCGCTCAACCCGTCGGCGAGGTGGAACTGCTGGAACACGAACCCGATCGTGCGCCCGCGCAACGCCGACAGTTCCCGGTCCGACAACAGTGCGATGTCCTGTCCGCTCACCTCGACCGTGCCGCTGGTGGGCCGGTCGAGCGTGCCGAGCAGGTTCAGCAGCGTGGACTTGCCGGACCCGGAAGGGCCGACGATCGCTACCGCCTCTCCGGCTTCGAGTGTCAGGGAGACGCCGTCGAGCGCACGGACTCCGCCGGGATACTCCTTGATCGCGTCGCGTATCCGAAGGACGGGGGTCATGACGTAGTCACCACCTGAACGCCCTCTCCGATGCCGCCGCCGGACATTTCCACCATGCCGCCCGCGAACAGGCCGATCTTTACGGCGATCAGCTTGCCGTCCGGTGCCTGCACGGCGTATCCGCCCTCGCGCAGAGCGAGCAGCGCGGTCACCGGCACCGCCAGCACTCCCTTCCTGGTCGTGGCCGCGACCCTCAGCCGCACCGGGCCCGTGTTGAGATCGCCGACCGCAGCCGGGTCGTCCAGGCCGATGTCGACAGCAACCGTGGCCGCGGCTTGCCCGTCACCGGTCTTCTCCTCCTGCACGGTCGTGCTGACGCCGCGGACCGTGCCAGTGGTCTCCTTGCCAGAGGGCAGGATCACGGTGACCTTCATGTCCTTCTTGAACACGTCGACCTGCGTGGCCTCCACTGACGCGGAGATCGCCTTGTCTGGCGTGGTGACGGACATGAGCACACCCTCCGCCGACGTGGACAGCCGCGCCGGCACCGAATCAATCCGCATTTTCCCAGGCAGCACAACCACTTCGCCGGGATCGACCAGGCCGGTCTCCTCGACTTTCTGCGCCTTCTGCCAACGCTTCACCGCGTCCACCGTCGCCGGTGTGAACTCCTCGCCAGCGCCGGCGTTGAACCCGAGCGCGGCAAGGTTCTCCTTGAGAATCTTCACGTCTGGGCCTTTGAGTCCCGGCGTGTCGAGCTTGCGCCACAACGGGGTGTCTCCGAAGAACAGCCACACCGGACGGTTGTCCACTTTGTACAGCGGCTGGCCGCGGTCGACGGCACCGCCAGGTGCGGGCAACCAGGTGAGCGTACCCGCTTTACGACCAGTCACCTGCTGGGCCGCGCCGAACCCCAGGCTTGCCTTGAAGTCCTGGTAGTCAGCGAGATCGGTCTTCGTCACCGCCACCGTCTTCGGCGCGGCGGGGGGTTGATCCGGCTGCGGTTTCGCTCGCGAGGTCCAGGTGAACCCGAGCACACCCGCTGTGGCCAGGACGGTCACCGCGACTGCGGTGATCACCACTGGCTTCTTCACTTCTGGCCTCCGCCGAAAATCTCCCGCTCGCAGTCCTTCGTGATCTTGTCCTGCTCCTCGGTGCTCATCGTCGGAGTGCCGTTGTAGACCCAGCTTCCGGGTTCGGTCTCGGTGACCTTGAGCCCCTTCTCGTTGAGGCACTGCACGTTCTTGTGCCACTTGTCCGCGAACGTGGGATTGCTGGAGTCCATCTCCCACGGCGGTAGCGGCCACTTAGAGGCACATGCCTTGTAGGCCTCGTCATTGTGGATCCTGACACCCTCTGGACCCGGCGTGCCGTCGACTCCGCCCTCCGGATCCTTCTCCTCCAGGCACTTCTGGTGTGCGTCGAACAACGCATCTTCCTCAGCCTTGGACATGTCCAGCCGACGACGCGGCTGCTCACCCGCAGGAGGCGCCGCGTTGGCCGACGAGCTGGCTGAGGTGTTGCCGCCCGTCTGCACCGAGGCCACCTGATCAGACTTGTTCTCACCGGGCGAGCACGCGGCCAGCAGGATGAGCGCGGAGCCTGCCATCAACTTCTGAATCGTCTTCATGTGAAACAGCATGCTGACGATTTGTCAGGAAATTGTGCTCTCAGTGTCCTGGCAACGTGATGGTGAACCGCGTGCCGCGACCGATTTCGCTGTCGACCGTCACGGAACCGCCGTGCGCCTTCACCAAAGCCTGCACGATGGCCAGCCCGAGTCCAGTGCCGCCGGTTTCCCTGGTGCGAGAGCGATCCGCGCGCCAAAACCGGTCGAAGACGTGCGGCAGATCCGCCTCCGCGATGCCGATGCCGTTGTCGCTGACATCGATCCGCACGTGCTCGGCGACGCGGGCGGCGCGCACACGCACCACCGTGCCGTACCGCAGCGCGTTCGTGACAAGGTTGGTGAGAATTTGCCGCAGCCGTACAGGATCGGCGTGCACCTGGCCACCACCCTCGACGCGCACACGGGGATACGCGGCTGCCAGCTGCTCGAGTTGCTCGCCGAGGTCGATTGGCTCGGGGTGCAGGCGCAGCTCGCCCGCCTCGGCCTTCGCAAGGTCCTGCAGGTCGTCGACGAGGTGTTGCAGCACAAGGGTCTCGTTCAGCAACGCCGACAGTCGTCCCTCGTCCAGCTGGACCACACGGTCCTTGGCGCCCTCCAACCAGCTGCGGATCGTGCCGATGGGATTGCGCAGCTCGTGCGAGATGTCGTTGGTCATGGCGCGGCGCTGCGAGTCGATGCGGGCGCGGTGCTCGGCCATGGCGTTGAACGCTTGCGCCAGCCGCCCGATCTCACCGCCCGACCGGACCTCGACACGCGCGTCCAGTTCGCCGCGATGCATCCGTTCCGCGGCGGCGGTGAGCGCGAGCAGCGGCCGCACGAGCTTGGTCGCGAGCAGCACGCTCACGCCCACTGTCAACAGCAGGATGATCGCCGCCACGAGTGCGATCCGTCCAATGTCGACGGAGAACTCGGTGGACTGCGTCGGCTCGCCCGTTGCCTCGGTCACGAACAGCAGCGCGGGAGGCGCGACATAAGGGCGGAGCTGCGTGCGCCGGGCGCTCACAAGGCACTCCGAGTCGTCGGAGACCACGTCCCAGTTCGTGTCGAACCGGACCTGAGCCTCAGGCGCGTTCTTTTGCTTGCGGCAGGCGCCGACCAATGCAGTGAGCTGCCTCATTGCAAGAATCTCTGCGGGGGATGACGAGGACAGCAGCTGATCAGCCAGGACGCATCCAGGCCCCGTTGGGATCGGGCGAGTGCGGTCGATCGCGACGAGCGGACGCCCACCCGCCGAATGCTGGATACCGCCCGGCGCATGGGATCCGGGGGCGCATCTGGTGACGTATAACTGGGCAGCCTCGTCGAGCTGAGCTCGGTCGTCGGTGAGCAGCGTGAACGGACCCGTGACCCGCTTGTCGATCCGGTCCGTCGGCGCATCCGGTGCGAGTTTGAGATCAACGTTCAGCGGGTCAATCAACGCGGACGGCGTCGCGGGCAGGGCGCTCACACCGACGCTGCCGCCGGAGTCCGCGATCGGCTTGCGTTCCGGCGTGGTGAGGACGAGCCGCCTGCCGTTCGGCTCCAACTTCACCCCGTCCCACGTCCGGTTCTGCACGGCGTGGGTGAGCAACGCCTGATACGTGCGCTCGTCGCTGGCCAGCGTGTCGCCCACCTCCTGCCGGATGGAGGCGGACGTGCTCTGCGCGACCAGCCAGGCGGTCGCGGTGATCGAGCACAACGCGACGACCGAGACCGCCGTCAGCAGCCTGGCCAACAGACCGTGCCTACCGGCCACCCGAGCCATCCACCAACTTGTATCCGACACCATGTACGGTGAGCAGATAAGCGGGTCGGCGCGGCTGTTCCTCGATTTTCTTGCGCAGGTTCACCACGTGAGAGTCGATGGTGCGTTCGGTGATGTATCCGTCGAGCCCGTGCACCGCGCTGAGCAACTGTGCCCGGCTGAACACCCGGCCCGGCACGGTCGCCATCGTGTGCAGAAGCCGGAGCTCCGACGAGGTGCACTCGACTGGTGCGGCGTTGATGCGCACCTCGTGTCGATCGAGGTCGACGACCAGGCCCCCTACCGTCAGCCGCGAGTCGCCACTGCCCGCGCGTTGCGCACGTCTCAACAAGGTACGCACCCTCGCCATCAACTCCCTTGGGCTGTACGGCTTGGTGACGTAGTCGTCCGCACCCAGATCGAGGCCGTGCAGCAGATCGTCCTCTGTCGACCGCGCGGTGAGCATCAGGACTGGCAGATCCGATTCGGCGCGCAGCACGCGCACCACATCCAGCCCGTCGACCTTGGGCATCATCACGTCGAGGATCAACAGGTCCGGCAGGTCGCGACGGACTTCATCGATGGCCGATCGTCCATCGTGCACGATGCGAACCTCGTAACCCTCCTGCCGCAGGTAGTGGCCAAGCATCTCGGCCTGCATCTCGTTGTCTTCAGCGACCAGGACAGACATGGCCATGAACGGACTGTAACGCGCGCACCCATGCTCCTGCTAGAACCGAGAAACTCGGCCAGGGACTGTTTCTGGTGTGGGTGAACTGCGGGTGGGCGGGTGGTCGTGTTGTGGGGGTAGGGGTTTGTTGGGTGTTGCGGTGCTGTCGGATGTGCTGGGCGGGTCGCGGGATTGGGTGGTTGTTGTGACGTCTGGGTTTGGGCAGGTTGGGGTTGTGGGTTCGGTGGTGGGTGGGGTGTTGGTGGAGGGGGTGGTGGTGGATGCGGCTGGGGTGCGGGTGGAGCGGTTGGTTGGTGGGCGGGGTCGGGTGGTGGATGCCGTGAGTGGGGTGGTGTTGTACGAGGGGGTGGTGAGTGAGGACGGTCCGCAGGTCCGTGTGGATCGTGGTGACGGTGCTCATCGTGTTTACGGGCGGGACGGGGTGCTGCGGGAGGAACAGGTCAATGTCGATCTCGGCGTCTGGGGTGGTGGCGGGGATGGTGCCGGCGGCCAGTTGGACAGTGATGGCCGGTTGGGAGCCGGTTCTGGCGGGCGGGTGTTGTCGGGTGGTGTGCGGCTGACCTATCCCACGGCTGGTTCCGGGCACACCTATCGGACGCGGGCGCGGACCACGACCACGACCACGACGGCGGGGACGGAGCCCGCGGGTGGGCTGGCGAAGTTGACCGTGGGCGGCAGGTCGCAGCAGTTGCGGTGGCAACCGGACAACGGCGGGCTGCGGTTGGAAGATCAGCAGGATGGTGTGCGGCTGGTGTTCGATTCGCGGGGGCGGCTGTCCAGTGCGCGGATCGGGGTGTCTGTCGACAACAGGGACATGGCGATCATCACCCGGCGGCAGTCGGACGGGGGCTACCGGCACACCCTGCAGGTGCCCGGTGGTCAGGTGCCCGGCGGCGGGGCGGGCTCGGTGGGCTACGAGCTGGCCCCGTTCGGGGCGGGTTGGAAGGTCACCACGCGGGGCGGGGTATTCGACGGGCAGGACACCGTGTTCGACTATTTCGGCTATGCCCATCCGCACGGTCCGCGGGTCGATTCGTCGGTGCGGGCACAACGGGTGGGTCTGCCCGAGTTGACGGCCCGGTACGCCCAGCACATTCAGCCGCCCGAGCAGGAGGACCAGGAACTGCTGGAGCTGCTCTTCCCGAGCGTGCAGGACGGTGACGGGCAGGTGATGCCGATGGTCCATCCGCTGATGGATCAGGCCGGTGAGCCGGACGTCTGGCACAACATGATCAACACGGCCGAAGTGGTCGACGACGAGGACGACACGCTGGGGACGCGGTCGGACCCGGCCCGGCAGCTCAACTGCGCGTTGACCGCTCTCGCGCTCAACGAGGCCTGGTTCGGCGCTCCTCAGATCGCCCCGACCTGGAAGTCCTGGACGGACCGGGAGACCGATGACCTGATCCCCGTCGTCATGCAGGAATACGCGGGTGTCTACCCGGCCCTCGAGCCGGGTAGCGGGCCGGGCGCGTTGGACGCGGTCGAGCGGAAACTGCGCAAGCTCGGCCACGGCTCGGCCGCGATCATCAGCTTCGACTGGACACTGGGGAACCGCGACGGGCACGCGATGAACATCCTCAACGACCGCGGCACCCTGGTGTATTCCGATGCCCAGGTCTCCGCGCCGGTCAGGGACAAACCTCACCAGATCGCCAATGTCACGTCCTTCGTCTTCGACCCCAACGGCAATCCGGTCGCCTATCACCCGCTTATTCCCGGCGCCGCACCCCACACCACCCACACCTCAACCCAAGATCAGGCCACCACCCAAGACCACGCCACCACGCCGGTGCCGCCGGATGTGGAGATGAACGACACCACCCCCGCCCCGGTCACTGTCACCGATCCGGTCGTGGTTTCCGCTCCGGTCATGGCGGGTGGTGGTGGTGCTCTGCCGGGGTTCACCGATACCCCGGCCGATGGGTTGTGCCTGATCACCTCGGTGCTGTGGTCGATGACCCCGCAGGCACGCACCGCCGTCTATCTCCACCTGCAAACCCACAGCCGGATCCACCCGATTTCTCGTCTGGCCCGGTTCCTGGACGACCCCAACACCACACGCCCACAAGGCAGAGAACTCAAAGCCCTCCAAGACGACATCATCAAAGTGGTCGCCGACCGACTGGCCGCCTACCAGAACAATCCCGCAGGCCTGCCTCCCGAGATCGCCCGCGCCTACCGCGGCCAGCAACAGGCCACCGTCTACAACCGGCTGCACGCCATGGACAACGAGACACTCGTCACCGGGCTGACCACCCTGTGGGCCCAGGGCGACGGCCAGCACCTACCACTCAACATCCTCGCCGACCACTACACCAGCCTGCGTCAACG
>NZ_VOBR01000051.1 GCF_007845675.1 Lentzea tibetensis
CAGCACGCAGCACGCAGCACGCAGCACGCAGCACGCAGCACGCAGCACGCAGCACGCAGCACGCAGCACGCAGCACGCAGCACGCAGCACGCAGCACGCAGCACGCAGCACGCAGCACGCAGCACGCAGCACGCGGCACGCGGCACGCGGCACGCGGCACGCGGCACGCAGACGATCGAACACAACGTCCGGCCACCACAGCAACCATCGAAAGCCGCCGCGTCAACCCACCAGACCACCGCATTGCCACCGCGTAGCGAGACCGGAAGGCAGCGCTTCTACCTCAACACACTTTCCCCCGACAGCAGCGCCCGCCGCCACTCACCACTCAGCGTCGTCCGAAACCCGCATCTCCTCACGAACGACCCGGAACGCGAGCCCTTCGCTGTACCCCTTGCGGGCCAAGGCACCCACGAGCCGCCGGATCTTGGCGGTCTCGTCCACCCCGCCCATGGTCCGAAGCCGCTTCCGCACGATCTCCCGAGCCCGCTCTTCCTCGGCCTCGGGATCCACGGCGGCAACGGCCTCGGCCACGAGGTCGTCGTCAACACCCTTGCGCCGCAACTCCATCGCGAGCGCGCGCCGACCGAGACCCTGGTGCTCGTGCCGAGACCGGACCCAGATCTCGGCGAACGCAGCGTCGTCGATCAGCCCCGCGCGGGAGAACTTGCCGAGCACCTCGTCGGCGACGGCTTCGGAGATCTCCTTGCGCAGCAAGGCGTTGCGCAGTTCGAGGCGAGTGCGAGGCCGGGCGGTGAGGAGTGAGTAGCAGATGTCCTTCGCCCGGCGTGCCTCGTCCTCGGGACCGGCCACTAGAACTCGACCGGCGCCGGCGCGGTCTCGTCGGCGTCGAGGGTCGCACCGATACCCAGCTTGTCCTTGATGCGCTTCTCGATCTCGTTGGCCACGTCGGGGTTCTCGAGCAGGAACTTGCGGGCGTTCTCCTTGCCCTGCCCCAGCTGGTCGCCCTCGTAGGTGTACCAGGCACCGGACTTGCGCAGGATGCCCTGGTCGACGCCCATGTCGATGAGCGAGCCCTCGCGGCTGATGCCCCTGCCGTAGAGGATGTCGAACTCGGCCTGCTTGAACGGCGGCGCGACCTTGTTCTTCACGACCTTGACCCTGGTGCGGTTGCCGACGGGCTCGCCGCCGTCCTTCAGGGTCTCGATGCGGCGCACGTCCAGACGCACGGAGGCGTAGAACTTCAGCGCCTTACCACCGGTCGTGGTCTCCGGGGAGCCGAACATCACGCCGATCTTCTCGCGCAGCTGGTTGATGAAGATCGCGGTGGTGCCGGAGTTGCTCAGCGCGCCGGTGATCTTGCGCAGCGCCTGGCTCATCAGCCGGGCCTGGAGACCGACGTGGTTGTCGCCCATCTCGCCCTCGATCTCGGCACGCGGCACGAGCGCGGCGACCGAGTCGATGACCAGGATGTCCAGCGCACCGGAGCGGACCAGCATGTCCGCGATCTCCAGTGCCTGCTCACCCGTGTCGGGCTGGGAGACCAGCAGCGCGTCGGTGTCGACGCCCAGCTTCTTCGCGTACTCCGGGTCCAGGGCGTGCTCGGCGTCGATGAACGCCGCGATGCCGCCGTTCTTCTGCGCGTTCGCGACCGCGTGCAGCGCCACGGTCGTCTTACCGGAGGACTCAGGGCCGTAGATCTCGACGACACGACCGCGTGGCAGGCCGCCGATGCCGAGCGCTACGTCGAGTGCGATCGCACCGGTCGGGATGACCTCGATCGGGGCACGGCCTTCTTCGCCGAGCCTCATGACCGAGCCCTTGCCGAACTGCTTGTCGATCTGCGCCAGGGCAAGTTCGAGCGCCTTGTCCCTGTCCGGTGCTGCGGGTGCCATCTGTCCACCTCGTTTGGTCTGTGCCCCAGTAGCCGGGGTCCGTTGCTTCGTCATGTTGGGCCTGACGCTACGGGCAGGGTCTGACAATTTTGACGAGGCTCCGGTTGCGCGCACCACTGTAGCCGAACATCTGTTCGACGGAAGAGCCGACACGCGGTCAGCGCCGGTGCTCGGGAACCTCCAGCGCGTCGCACACCGCGAGCCAGACCTCCTTGGCCGGTATCCCGGCCTCCAGCGCCTGGTCAGCGGTGCGTCCCCCCAGCGAGGACAACACGTGGTCGTGGGCCAGCATCTCGGCCCTGATCTCGCCGAACTCCCCTGCCATGAGTCTCCGGAACACCGTGTTGCGCATCGGGCCCAGACTAGCCAACGGGTCGGCGGAGGGTGACGAAGAGGCAGACCACGAGCAGCGGCAGCGCCGTGAACCCGACGATCAGCCCGAGCGACGCGTAGGACCACGCCGTCACGACGACACCGGACACCGCGCCACCCACCGCGCCACCCGCGTTCATGCACAGGTCCGACAACCCCTGCGCGGCGGGCCGGTCCTCCACCGGGACGGACTCCGTCAGCAACGCGGACCCGGCGACCAGTCCCGCGGACCAGCCGAAGCCGAGCAGCGCCAGTCCCGCGGCGAGCTGCGGCGCCTCGTTCGACGGCGCCATGCCCGCGATCCCGGAGGCGGCCACGACCAGCGAGGCACCGATGGCCAGCACCGGAATCCGCCCCAGCCGGTCAGCCATCCACCCGAAGAGGGGACTCGCCGCGTACATCGCCGCGATGTGCAGGCTGATCACCACGCCGACTACGCGCAACGACGACCCGGCGTGGTTCATGTGCACCGGCGTCATCGACATCAGCCCGACCATCGCGGTGTGGCACAACGTCACCCCGATCAGGGCGAGCCGCGCGGTCGACGTGAGCGAGAACCAGATCCCGACGCCACCGGGCGCGCCGCCGCCACCGCAGTGCGACGGGACGACCGGTTGCGTCTGCCGCACCACGACCAGCGGGTCCGGCCGCAGTCCCAGCCACACGCCCAGCGCGGCCAGCGCCAGCACCACGAACGCCAGCAGGAACGGCCCAGCGCCAACGGGAAGCCCGGCGGAGGCCAACACGCGCCCTGCCGGATCGGCCAGGTTCGGCCCGATCACGGCACCGATCGTCGCCGCCCACACGACCTTCGACAGCTCACGCGCGCGACGGTGCGGATGCGCGAGGTCGGTCGCCGCGTACCGGGCGGCGAGGTTCGCACTCGACGCGCCACCGAAGAGAACGAGCGCGGGCAACAACATCTGCCACGACGAGCTGGCCACCGCGACGGCCGCGCACACCGCGCCCAGTGCACCGACCGCGTAGCCGAGCGTCAGCGCGGGACGGCGTCCGCGTCGCGCGGCCAGCCGTGCCGCGGGAAGTGCGAGCACCGCGGCGCCGACGACCGCGCTCGTCTGGGCGAGCCCGCCCACCGCGTCGGATCCGGACAGCGCGGCCGCGATGAGCGTGCTGACGGCGAGACCGATCGCCATGCCCGCCGCGCCGAGCACCTGCGTCGCGGTGAGCACGCGCAGCACCTTGCGCTGTACGTGCTCCACCTGCGGCGCGGCCGTTTTCATGATCACGATGGTGGCACGCGCGAAGGCCGTATTAATAGGCCCGTCCGGGTCAGGTCCCCGGCTGCACCGTCGTCTCGAAGAACTGGGCGACGTCGTCCGGGGACAGCTCGGTGTCCTCGCCGCTCTTGGTGAGGATGCCGAACATCGGCCGGTCCTTGACCGTGAAGACGAGCACGCCGACGCCGTTGTCCGCGGCCGCCTTGTACTGGCCCTCCAGCCCGTTGCCGGACCAGTCCGCCTCGACCCGGTCGGTGTTGAACGTCTTCACCACGGCGTCGGCGTTGCTGCTCGCGCCGGTCACCGTCTCGGTGAGGATGTACTGGACCGCGTAGCCGTCCTTGACCTCGCAGTTGACGACCGTGCCCTTGATCTCGTCCATGCCGCTGACCTGCGCGGACTGCGCGGACTCGCAGGATCCGCCGTCCGGGACGGCACCGGCGAGCTGGCGCAGGCAGCTGGTGAAGCCCTTGGCGTCCTGCGTGACGTCTTCCTTGCACTCGTCCGCGGACGGCAGGTTCGACCGGTTCAGCGCCATCACGCCGCC
Source organism: Lentzea tibetensis (assembly GCF_007845675.1). Taxonomy (GTDB): domain Bacteria; phylum Actinomycetota; class Actinomycetes; order Mycobacteriales; family Pseudonocardiaceae; genus Lentzea; species Lentzea tibetensis. The sequence continues at coordinate 4,014 of NZ_VOBR01000051.1, forward strand.
GACGATCGCGATGACGAGCACGAGCGCCGCGCCGATCCCGATCAGCACCTTCTTGTTGGCACCACTCGGTTTCGGCGGCTGCGGCCCGACCGCGGCCGGGAAGTGGAACTGCTGCGGCCCGGTCACCGGGTAGCTGCCGCTCACCGAGTACGCGCCGGACACGGCCGGGTGCTGACCGCTGACGTTCGGGTTCTGCTGCGGGACCTGGTACGGCCCCGACACGTTCGGGTTAACCGGCTTCGTCACGACGGTCGCCGGTTCGACGTGCTTCTTCGGCGCGTCCTCCGTGCGCAGGCTGATGGAGTCCTTCGGGACCACGTGCGCGCCGAGCGCCACCGCCGTCTCCGGCTGGTCGAGCGTCGTCGGCACGACACCCACCTGCGCCGCGATCATCTGCGCCACCAGCGGGATCCGGCTGGACCCGCCGACGAGGTAGACGCCAGCGAGCTGGTCGGGGGTCATGCCGGTCGCACGGATCGTCGCCGCCAGCAGGTCGGTGCTGCGCGACAGGTCCGCCCTGATCAACGCCTCGAGGTCGCTGCGGGTGACCAGCACGTCCTCGAACGGCTCTGGCATCGGCACCTCGGTCTGCGGGTGCCGGGACAGCGTCTCCTTCGCCGCGCGCACGTCCTCCTGCAACGCGCGCCGCGCGCGCCGGTCCGCGGTGGACTCGGGGCGCAGCATCCGCTGCCACACGGACGGGTTCTTGTGGGCGATGAGCCTGCCGATGTGCTCCAACAGCGACTGGTCGACGTCCACGCCGCCGAGGTCGGGCAGCCCGTCGTCGGCGAGCACGGTGTAGCCGTTCTGGGTGGCGCCGACGATCGCGACGTCGAACGTGCCCGCGCCCAGGTCGTACACGGCGAGCGCCTGCCCGACGGCCAGCTGGGCGTAGTGCGACGCGGCGGCCACGGGTTCCGGCACGAGCACCAGATCGGGTGACATCCCAGCGAGCCGCGCGGCGGAGAGGAGGACGTTGCGGCGGGTCGGGCCCCACTGCGCGGGATGCGTCAGCCGGACCTCTTCCAGCTCCTCGCCGCCCAGCTGCCGCTTCGTCTCCTCCAGCACGCGCGCGAGCACGGCGGCCAGTGCCTCGGCGACCGGGACCACCTTGTCGCCCAGCAGCAACGTGCCGTCGTCGATGCGGCGCTTGGGGTTCGGCTCGAAGCGGGCGGGGTCGAGCCGCGCTCGGCGCTCGGCGTCGCGACCGACGACGAGCGTGCCGTCCTCCTCGCAGAAGACCGCCGACGGCATGGTCGCCGCGCCGTCCACCTCCAGCACTCTCGGCGGCCGTCCGTGTGCGGACAGCACCGCGACGGTGTTGGAAGTGCCCAGGTCAACGGACAGGACGGTCACCGGTCTCCCCTCGAAGATGTTCGGGGTGGATGCTGCCACATAGGAAGAATCCGCGAGGTCGCGTCGGTCATCCGGGCTCCCTTTTCGACGCCGGAGCCTGCGGAGGCGGCGAAAACGGAGCCCGGATGACCGACTTCCCGGCGACCTCGCCGCCGTCTCCGGAGGAGCGGCCATCAGAAACTGTCAGACCCTTGGTTCAAGATGGACGGCATGGACGTGTTGGAGGCTTTCTCACCGGCGACCCGGCAGTGGTTCACCGGGGCTTTCGCCGCGCCCACCCAAGCACAGACCGGCGCGTGGGCAGCGGCCGCCGCCGGTGAGCACGCGCTGGTCATCGCACCGACCGGCTCGGGCAAGACGCTGGCCGCCTTCCTCTGGGCGCTCGACCGGCTGGCGTCGTCACCCAAACCGGCGGAACCGAAACATCGCTGCCGGGTGCTCTACATATCTCCTTTGAAGGCGCTGGCGGTCGACGTCGAACGCAACCTCCGCGCACCGCTCGCGGGTATTCGTCAGGCCTCGCACCGCCTGAACCTGCCCGAGCCCGCCATCACGGTCGGCATGCGCACCGGTGACACGCCGGCCGACGAGCGCCGCAGCTTCCAGCGCACCCCGCCGGACGTGCTGGTCACCACCCCGGAGTCGCTGTTCCTGCTGCTCACGTCATCCGCACGCGAGTCGCTGCGCGGCGTGGAGACGGTGATCCTCGACGAGGTGCACGCGGTGGCGGGCACGAAACGCGGCGCGCACCTGGCGTTGTCGCTGGAACGGCTGGACGCGCTGCTGGAGAAACCGGCTCAGCGCATCGGTCTGTCGGCGACCGTGCGTCCGGTCGAGGAGATCAGCGCGTTCCTCGCGGGTGGCCGCCCGACGACCGTGGTGCAGCCGAAGACCCCCAAGACCATCCAGGTCGAGGTGGAGGTGCCGGTCGAGGACATGTCCCAGCTCGGCCAGCCCACCGGTGAGGTGTCCGGTTCTGCGGCGGGTGCGGAGCAGCGGACGTCGATCTGGCCGTCGGTCGAGCAGCGCATCCTGGAACTGGTGCGCCAGCACCGTTCCACGATCGTGTTCTCCAACTCGCGGCGCCTCGCGGAACGCCTCACCGCGCGCCTCAACGAGCTGGCCGAGGAAGCGAAGGAGCTCGAGACCTTCCCGGCGGAGGCCATCGGCCAGTCGGGTTTCACCACGCAGGTCGCCGCGACCGTCGCCCGCGCACACCACGGGTCGATGTCGCGCGAGCAGCGCACCCAGGTCGAGGAGGACCTGAAGTCCGGCAGGCTGCCGTGCGTCGTGGCGACGTCGTCGCTGGAGCTGGGCATCGACATGGGCGCGGTCGACCTGGTCGTGCAGGTCGAGGCACCACCGTCGGTCGCGTCGGGCCTGCAACGCGTCGGCCGCGCGGGCCACCAGGTCGGCGCGATCTCCAAGGGCGTGATGTTCCCGAAGTTCCGCGGCGACCTCGTGTCGTGCGCGGTGGTTGCGGAACGCATGCGGGACGGCGCGATCGAGGCCATCCGCTACCCGCGCAACCCGCTGGACGTGCTGGCGCAGCACGTCGTGGCGATGGTCGCGATGGAACCGTGGGCCGTCGACGACCTCGCCGGGCTCGTCCGCAGGGCGGCACCGTTCGCGGCGCTGCCCGAGTCGGCGCTGATCGCGGTGCTGGACATGCTCTCCGGCCGCTACCCCAGCGAGGAGTTCGCCGAGCTGCGGCCGCGCATCACGTGGGACCGGGTGAACAGCGAGCTGCGCGGGCGGCCCGGCTCGCAGCGGCTGGCGGTGACGTCCGGCGGCACGATCCCCGACCGCGGTCTGTTCGCGGTGATGACACCGGCGTCGGAGAACGGGCCGGGCTCGCGGGTGGGTGAGCTGGACGAGGAGATGGTCTACGAGTCGCGGGTGGGCGACACGTTCCTGCTCGGCACGTCGTCGTGGCGCGTCGAGGACATCACCCACGACCGGGTGATCGTGGTGCCCGCTCCTGGCCAGCCCGCGCGGATGCCGTTCTGGAAGGGCGACGCGCCGGGCCGCCCGCTGGAACTCGGCCGCGCGATGGGGAAGTTCCTCCGCGAAGTGTCCACAATGGAGGACGGCGCGGCGCGGAAGCGTTCGGCCGAAGCAGGTCTGGACGCGTGGGCCACGGACAACCTCCTCTCCTACCTTGGCGAGCAGCGCGAGGCGACGCGGCACGTCCCGAACGACCGGACCGTGCTGGTGGAACGGTTCCGCGACGAGCTCGGCGACTGGCGGCTCGTCGTGCACTCGCCGTTCGGCGCGCAGGTCAACGCGCCGTGGGCACTGGCGATCACGGCCGGGCTGCGCGAACGGCGCGGCATCGAAGTGCAGTGCGCGCACTCCGACGACGGCATCGTGGTGCGCCTGCCGGACGCGGTCGACATGGACGGCGCCGAGGTCACCGCGGGCGTCGAGGACGTGGTGCTGGACCCCGAGGAGGTCGAGCAGGTCGTCGTGGCGGAGGTCGGCGGCTCGGCGCTGTTCGCGGCCAGGTTCCGCGAGTGCGCGGCGCGCTCGTTGTTGTTGCCACGCAGGGATCCGCGCAGGCGCACTCCGCTGTGGCAGCAACGCCAGCGGTCCGCGCAGCTGCTGTCCGTCGCGGCGAAGTACGAGAGCTTCCCGGTCGTGCTGGAGGCGATGCGCGAGTGCCTGCAGGACGTCTACGACGTGCCCGGCCTGCGGGAGCTGATGAGCGACGTGCGGGCCCGCCGGGTGCGCGTGGTCGAGGTGGAGACGCAGACGCCGTCGCCGTTCGCGCGCAGCCTGCTGTTCGGCTACGTCGGGATGTTCCTGTACGAGGCCGACGCGCCGCTCGCGGAACGCCGGGCCGCCGCGCTGTCGCTGGACTCGACGCTGCTCGCCGAGCTGCTGGGGTCCGAGGCGATCCGCGAGCTGCTCGCCCCGGAGGTGGTCGCCGAGGTCGAGCGGACGCTGCAACGCCTGCTGCCGGACCGGCGGGCCAGGCACGCCGAGGACGCGGCGGACCTGTTGCGGTTCCTGGGAGATCTCTCCGACGCCGAGGCGCTGGAACGCGGCGTCGAACGGGCGTGGCTCGACGATCTGGTGGCGCAGCGGCGAGCGATCAGGGTGCGCATAGCCGGTGAGGAACGGACCATCGCGATCGAGGACGCGGGCCGCGTGCGCGATGCGCTGGGCGTGGCGCTGCCGGTCGGCGTGCCGGAGGTGTTCACCGAGCCCGTGCCGGACCCGCTGGGCGACCTGCTGAGCAGGTACGCGCGCACGCACGGCCCGTTCCCCGCGGCCGAGCCGTCGGCGCGGTTCGGGCTCGGCGTCGCGGTCGTCACCGGTGTGCTGGAACGGATGGCGGGCACCGGCAGGCTGGTGCGCGGCGAACTGCGGCCGGGTGGCACGCACACCGAGTACTGCGACGCCGAGGTGCTGCGCCGGTTGCGGCGCGCGTCGCTGGCGCGGCTGCGGTCCGAGGTGGAGCCGGTCGAGAAGTCCGCGCTGGGCCGGTTCCTGCCGAGCTGGCACGGCATCGGCCGCCGGCTGCGCACGGCACCGACGGTCGACGACGTGTTCGCGGTCGTCGAACAACTCGCCGGTGCGCCGCTGCCGGCGAGCGCGCTGGAGTCGCTGGTGCTGCCCGCCCGGCTGCCCGGCTACTACCCGGCGCTGCTGGACGAGCTGACCGCGTCCGGCGAGGTGACGTGGACGGGCTGCGGCTCGCTGGCCGGCGGTGACGGCTGGGTGGCACTGGCCCCGACGGACGTCGCGGACCTGCTGCTGCCGGACCTGGTGCCCGAGGCGATCCCCGAGTCGCCGCTGCACACCGTGCTGCTCGAGGCACTCGGCGGTGGCGCGTTGTTCTTCCGGCAGATCGTCGACCGGGTGTCGTTGCAGGGCCCGACGACCGACGCGGACGTCGTCGGCGCGCTGTGGGATCTGGTGTGGGCGGGCCAGGTCACCAACGACACGCTGTCACCGTTGCGCGCGCTCGTCTCCGGTGGCGGCGCCGCGCACAAACCGCGCCGTTCGGCACCACGTGGCCGGTACGCCCGGCTGCGCGCCGGCAGACCGGACATGCCGTCGCGGACGGGCCCGCCGACGGTCGCGGGCCGGTGGTCGCTCGCGATCACCCCCGGCACCGACCCGACCAGGCGTGCACACGCCCGCGCCGAGGCGTTCCTCGAACGGCACGGCGTGCTCACCAGGGGCGCACTCGACACCGAACGCGTAACCGGTGGCTTCAGCGGCGTGTACCGGGTGCTGCGCGCGATGGAGGAGTCCGGCCAGGTCGTGCGCGGCTACGTCGTGGAAGGCCTGGGCGCGGCCCAGTTCGCCGCGCGCGGAGCCGTCGACCGCCTCCGCGCGCTGTCCCGGCCACCCGGCCAGGAACACCAGGGCGATCCGGACGCCGTGGTGCTCGCGGCAGCCGATCCGGCCCAGCCGTACGGCGCAGCACTGCCGTGGCCGGCCGCGATCAGCGAGTCGAAGCACCGCCCGGCACGCAAGGCGGGCGCGCTGACCGTCCTGGTCGACGGCGAGGCGACGCTCTACGTCGAGCGGGGCGGCAAGTCACTGCTGTCGTTCACCGAGGACGAACCCACCCTGCGCGCGGCGGCCCACGCACTGAGCCGCGCCGTGCGCGACGGCTGGCTCGGCCAGCTCGCCGTCCAACGCGCGGACGGCGAACACGCCCTCAACTCCCACCTGTCCGCCGTCCTGCAGGAAGCCGGATTCCGCGCCACCCCAAAGGGCCTGCGCCTCCGCGCGTAACCCAGACAGGGCGGGCCCGCTTACCGAGGACGAGCCCAACCGCCCACGCACTGAGCCGCACCGTGCGCGACGGCCAACTCGCCGTCCAACGCGCAGACTGCAAACACGCCCTCAGCTCCCACCTGTCAACCGTCCTGCAGGAAGCCAGATTCCGCGCCTCCCCAAAGGGCCTGCGCCTCCGCGCGTGACCACGCACCCTTCGCGCACGAAGTCGAGGAGCTCCAGCACCACGCGTCGAGAATTCCCTCGCCCAAGGCGCGGCGGCGCATCCGGGTCTTCTCATAGGCGTGCGCGGTCATCAAGGCTCTACCGGAACAGGCCGGCGTAAGCGTCGAGCGCGGGCTGTCCGCCGAGGTGCGCGTACAGCACGTTCTCGTCGCGCCCGATCTCACCACTCGACACGAGCTCGATGAGGCCCGCCAACGACTTCCCCTCGTACACCGGGTCGGTGATCATGCCTTCCAGCCGGGCACCGAGACGCATTGCGTCCACTGTGGACTCATCCGGCTTGCCGTACACACCCGCGTGGAACCGTTCGTCCAGCACGACGTCGGCGTCCTGGATCTCGGTGCCGACGAGCTCGGCCGTGGCGTGCGCGATGCGGGTGATCTGCGCGCGGGTCTCGGCGGGCTTGGCGGAGGCGTCGATGCCGATCACCTTCCGGTCGCCCGCGAAGCCCGCGACCATGCCGGCCTGGGTGCTGCCGGTCACCGAGCACACGACGACGGTGCCGAAGCGCACGCCGAGTTCGGCCTCCTGCGCCCGCACCTCATTCGCCCACGACGCGAAGCCGAGGCCGCCGAGCGGGTGGTCGGACGCGCCCGCCGGGATGGCGTAGGGCTTGCCGCCCGTGCGGCGGACGTCTTCGATCGCCTGTTCCCATGCGGGTTTGAGGCCGATGCCGAAGCCCGCCTGGACGAGCCGGACGTCGGCGCCCATGAGCCTGCTCAGCAGGATGTTGCCGACGCGGTCGTAGACGACGTCCGGCCAGTCGACCCAGCTCTCCTGCACCAGCACCGCTTTCAGTCCGGCGCGCGCGGCGGCCGCGGCGACCTGGCGGGTGTGGTTGGACTGGACGCCACCGATGGAGACGAGCGTGTCGCAGCCCTGCGCCAGCGCGTCCGCGACCAGGTACTCGAGCTTGCGGGTCTTGTTGCCGCCGTACGCGAGACCGGAGTTGCAGTCCTCGCGCTTGGCCCAGATCCGCGCGCCGCCGAGGTGCGCGGTGAGCCGGTCGAGCGGGTGCACGGGGGAGGGACCGAAGAGCAGCGGGAAGCGTTCCATGATCAGATCTCGTCTCTCAGCGTCGCCCAGTTGCGGTCGACGAGATCGGCGGCGAGTGCGTTGTCGCCCGCCTTGAACGCGTCGACGATCTCCCGGTGCATCTCGATCGAGTGGTGACCGATCGCGGAGGCGAACCGGAGGTGTTCGAGCCTGCGCACCAGCGGCATGTAGCGCTCGATGGTGGCGGCGAGTGCGAAGTTCCCGCTGCGCCGGACGGCGACGGCGTGGAACTCGTCGTCGGCGGCGAGCGCGGCCGGGATGTCGTTGCGCTCGAGCGCCAGCTGGAACTTGCCGTTCGCGTGCCGCATCTCGCTCAGGTCGTCGCGCGTCATCACCGCGTGGCGGGCGGCGAGCGCGTGCATCGCCTGGACGACGGCGTGCGCGTCGCGCACGGACGTGCCGTCCAGTGGCGTGACCCGCGTGTAGCTGCCCGGCTTGGACTCGACGAGCCCCTCGTCGGCGAGCCGCGCCAGCGCCTCCCGGACGGGGGTGCGCGACAGCCCGAGGCGGGCGGCGAGGTCGACGTCCTTGATCGCCGTGCCCGGCTCGAGCACGCCGCGGACGATCGCGTCGCGGATCGCGGTGACGGCCTGGTCCTTCAGCAGCGTTCGACCAATATATTGCATGCTGCATACAGTAGGCTGAGTACTACGCTGACGCCATGGCTTTGAGAGACATCCGCTATCTGGGCGACCCGGTGCTCAGCAGCCCCGCCGACGCCGTCGTCCGGTTCGACCGCAATCTCGAGGCCTTGGTGAAGGACCTGCTCGACACCGTCAAGCCGGACGGGCGCGCGGGACTCGCCGCGCCGCAGATCGGGGTCGGGATGCGGGTGTTCAGCTACGACGTCGGCGACCAGTTCGGCTACGTCATCAACCCGGAGGTCGTCGAGCTGTCCGAGGAGGTCCAGGACGGCGACGAGGGCTGCCTGTCCGTTCCCGGCCTCCGCTACCCGACGCGACGCGCGAACGAGGCCGTCGTGCGGGGCGTCGACCTGCGCAACGAGCCGGTGACCGTGCGCGGCACCGGCCTGATGGCGCGCTGCCTGCAGCACGAGACCGACCACCTCGACGGGAAGCTGTACCTGTCGCGACTGGAGCCGGAGAAGCGCAGGAGCGCGCTCAAGGCGGCGCGCGAGTCCGAGTGGTTCTGGGCCAGCTGATGCACGTCGCCGGAATCGACTCGTCGACCCAGTCCACGAAGGTGGTCGTCTGCGACGCGACGACGGGCGCGATCGTCCGCGAGGGCCGCGCCCCGCACCCGGACGGCACCGAGGTCGCCCCCGCGAAGTGGCGCGACGCCCTGCACGAGGCGACCCGCAACGGCCTGCTCGACGACGTCGACAGCATCGGCATCGCCGGCCAGCAGCACGGTCTCGTCGCTCTCGACGCGCACGGCATCCCGGTGCGCGACGCGCTGCTGTGGAACGACACCCGGTCCGCCCAGGCGGCGGCCGACCTGGTCGACGAGCTGGGCGCCGCGACGTGGGCGCGCCGCACGGGTTCGGTGCCGCTGGCGAGCTTCACCGTCGCCAAGCTCAGATGGGTGGCGCGGCACGAGCCCGAACTGGCGCAGCGCATCCGCACCGTGCTGCTGCCGCACGACTGGCTGGGCTACCAGCTGACGAACCGCATGGCGACCGACCGCGGCGACGCCTCCGGCACCGGCTACTGGTCGCCGCAGCACGACCGCTGGGACTCCGACCTGCTGGCGCACGCGTTCGGTCGCGCCATCCAGCTGCCGACGCTGCTCGGCCCGCAGGAACCGCTGGGCCGCACCGCCGACGACGTCCTCGTCTCGGCGGGCACCGGCGACAACATGGCCGCCGCACTGGGTCTCGGCATCGGCGTCGGAGACGTCGTCGTGTCGATCGGCACCAGCGGCACGGTGTTCGGCGCGACCGACAAGCCGACGGCCGACCCGACCGGCGCGGTCGCGGGGTTCGCGGACGCCACCGGCCGCTTCCTCCCCCTGGTGTGCACGCTCAACGCGGCACGGGTGCTGACCGCGACCGCCGCGATGCTCGCCGTCGACCTGTCCGAACTGGACAGACTCGCCCTGTCCGCGCCGCCCGGCGCCGAAGGCCTCGCGCTGCTCCCCTACCTCGACGGCGAGCGCACCCCGAACCTGCCGGACGCGACCGGCACCCTGTCCGGCATGACCCGCGGGAACATGACCCCGGCCAACGTGGCGCGCGCCGCGGTCGAGGGCATGCTGCGCGGCCTCGACGCAGGGCTGGACGCGTTGCGCGACAACGGTGTCCCGATCTCCCGCGTGCTGCTGATCGGCGGCGGCGCCCGCTCACTCGCGGTGCGCGAGATCGCCCCGATGATCTTCGGCGTGCCGGTGACCGTGCCGCCGCCGGCCGAGTACGTCGCGCTGGGAGCGGCTCGTCAGGCGGCTTGGGCGCTCACGGGCGAGCTGCCCACCTGGCACGCCCGAGCCGAGTAGCCGCACAACCAGCAACAAGCCATCCGGCAACCGAGCTATCCGACTACCAAGCCGTTCGCGAGGCAGGCCCGGCAGCCGTGCTGACGCAGGCGTCCCCGCCAGGGGGTCCCCCTGCTTTCATTCTCCCAGGCGACACCGACAATTCCGGGCCCTTGAGCGGAGTTCAGGCCCAAGTGACGCGAACGCGTTCGGTGAGCGGCGGCGGGTCGTCGGTGTGCAGGAACTCCAGCCAGGGCCCCGGACCCACCCGCAGCGAGGCGAACCCGTCACCGGTGCGCGCCACGGGATGCCCGGTGGCACGAGCAGCCGCCACCGGGTCGGGCACGTCGATGACGACCGCGGCGACCGAACCGGTGTCCATGTACTCGGGCCGCGGCTCGAGCACGCAGAACTCGTTGCCCTCCGGGTCGCACAGCACGACCCACGGCACGTCGCCCTGCCCGATGTCGATGCGCTGAGCCCCGAGCTTCTCGGCGAGCTCGACGATCGCGACCTGGTCCTGCGCCGACGTGCTGGCGAGATCCAGGTGGATCGGGTTCTTCTCGATCTTCGGGGCGTCGTTCAGCACGAACGTCAACTCGACGCCGTCCCCCACGAGCTCGGACCAGAACCCCGCCAGCGCCTGCGGGTTCGCCGCGTCGAAGGTGATTTCCACAGCTGCGAGGGTACTGTCACCCGCCATGGCGAAGCTGGTGCTCGGGCCGTTGTTGCGGCACGTCGGCGAAACCACCGCGACGGTCTGGGTGGAGACCGACGCCCGGTGCGAGGTCACCGTCGCCGGGCACTCGGCGCCCACGTTCCAGGTGGGCGACCAGCACTTCGCACTCGTCCAGCTCGCCGGCCTCGGGCCGCGCACCGAGTACGACGTCCGGCTCGACGACGACGTCGTGTGGCCACCGGAGAACCACCCGTTCCCGAAGCCGACGATCAGGACCAGGAACGTCACCAGGATCCTGTTCGGCTCGTGCCGCGCCGCCAAGCACGACGACGACGATCTCGGCCCGGACGCGCTCGACGCCTACGCCACCCGCATGGCGACCCGGCCGGACGACGAGTGGCCGGACGCGTTGCTGCTGCTCGGCGACCAGGTCTACGCCGATGAGCCGACCGACGCGACGAAGCGGTGGCTGCGCGAACACCGGCACGGCACGCAGGAGCCGGAGGACGAGGTCGTCCACTTCGCCGAGTACGCCCAGCTCTACCACGAGACGTGGGCGGATCCCGAGGTGCGCTGGCTGATGTCGACGGTGCCCTGTTCGATGATCTTCGACGACCACGACGTGCGCGACGACTGGAACACCTCCGACCAGTGGCGCCGCGAGATGAGCGCGAAACCGTGGTGGCGCAACAGGATCCGCGGCGCGATCTCGTCGTACTGGGTGTACCAGCACATCGGCAACCTCGGGCCGGACGAGCTGGCGGCCAACGCGTTGTTCAAGCAGGTTCAGGCACACGACGGCGACGCGCTGCCGCTGCTCGAGGACTTCGCCGAGCAGGCGGACCAGGAGGTCGACGGCCGGAAGTCGACGTGGTGGAGCTACCGCCGCGACTTCGGCCGGGTGCGGCTGCTGGTGATCGACACGCGGTGCGGCCGGATCCTCGGCGACGGCGTCAGGTCGATGGTCAGCGACGACGAGTTCGCGTGGATCGAGGAGAACGCGCGCGGCGACGTCGACCACCTGCTGATCGGTTCGTCGCTGCCGTGGCTGATGCCGCACGCGCTCAGCCACTTCCAGTCGCTCAACGAGATCGGCGCCCGCAAGCCCGGCTGGCAGGGCCGTGCCGCGGAACGCATCCGGCAGGTGCTGGACCTCGAGCACTGGCCGGCGTTCCGGGCGTCGTTCGACCGGCTGAGCAGGCTGATCCAGCGGGTCGCCGACGACACGAAGACGGTGTGCGTGCTGTCCGGCGACGTCCACCACAGCTACGCCGCCGAAGCGCACTTCCCCCGGCCGACGCGGGGCCGGGTCGTGCAGCTGGTGTGCTCGCCGGTGCGCAACGAGCCGCCGAAGGTGTTCCTGCCCGTGTTCCGGCTGGCGTGGTCGCGGACCGCCGCGCGGATCCTCCGCCGCCTCGCGACCGCCGTCGGCGTGCCGGAGGACCTGATGAGCTGGCGCAAGCTCACCGGTCCCCACTTCGGCAACTCCGTGGCGCTGCTGGAGTTCGGCGACGACGGCCCGCGGTTCCGGCTGGAGGGCGCGGACGGGCAGGAGCGGACGAGCCTCCTACTTGGTCGCCAGCCGCAGTAGCGCCCACATCTGCGCGATCGCGTCGTGGTCGCCGACCGGGTTCGCCATCGAGTCCGGCAACCTCCCCCACAGCCAGCGGTACATCGTCATCGGCGACGCGGACACCTCGGCGTCGGCGATGTCCGCCTCCTCCGGGGTGACCCGCCACGCCGACGACCCACCCGGCCCGCACCGCGCGAGCCAGACGGCGTCGTCGCCCGCGCGGACCGCGACGGAGCCGTCACGGGTGCCGCGCACGCCGAGCACCTCGAGCTTGTGGGAGAACCACACCGTCAGCACCTCGTCGATGCCGTCGAGTGCGACGTCGTCGGCGACCGGGTCGACGGTCATGCCCGCCGCGGCCTGGATGTCCATGCGGTGCATGGTGGTCTCGTGCGCGTAGCGCCTGCACCAGAAGCCGTAGTTCTCCTGGGCGGGCCACCACGTGGCGCACGGCTCCTCCGGGTCGTGGTCCGACAACACCTCCAGCAACGCCGACGCGCTCGCGAGGAGGAAGTCCGGCAGGTCCTGTCCCTCGACCGGATCCTGTTGGTACGCGGTGGGTTCCTCGCCGAGCCTGATCCACTCGAGTGCCATCCGGTAGCCGCTGGCGACGTGCCGGACGGTCTCGGCGAGGTTGAGTCCCGGACACGCGGGGATGCCGCGTTCCGGACGCTGGCCGCGTGCGGACGCGGCCAGCAGCGCCGCCTCGGCGCTGATCACTTCGAGAGCGTTCACTGCCTCGCCTCGTGCATGGTCCGGTCAACGATGCGGATGAACAGGTCCGCCTGACGCACGAGGTCGTCGGCCGCGCGTTCCGTGACACGGCTGGTGATCCCCGCGAGCACGGCGGCGCGCGTCGACGACGCCGACGCGAAGAACGCCGCCCACTCCCGCAGTTCCGGGGCGAGCGCGGCGAGCAACACCCACGCGCTGGTCGGCTTCGCACGACCGCGATGCGGACGGCCGCGCAACGCCAGAACCGCTGCGGCGCCGCGCAAAGCGGCCAGGTACGCGACCGCGAACCGTTCCGCCGAGTTGTGCGTCCGCGCGGCTTCGCGCACCCCTTCGCGCGCCTGCCGCAGCAGTGCGACGGCCGAAGCCGGCGGTAACGGGAGTGGGGCCTGGTACGGGAAGTCGATCGAAGCTGACATCTCGGCCTCCTCGTGGCGTCGTCGACGACGTCACCGCCGAGGGGAAGCCGGCGGCTCCCGGAGGTGGGGTGCTTCCCCCACCCCACCTCCGGGGCATTGTTCGCTCGAACATACGTTCGAACCAGGTCAGCGTAGCTCCTGGAATGGATAATCTTCAACCCGCCCCACCACGTGGGTGACGGCCGTGGTCTGATGGACTCGTGAGCTCTCTGGACCATCCGGGCATCCGCAAAGTCGCTGATGCGCTGCCTCCCGCGTCCGCCGCGGGGATCGTCGTGCTCGCGGACGCGGTGCGGACCGCCGCTCAAGCCGCCGACGCGGTCGGCGTGCCGGTCGGCGCCATCGCCAACAGCCTGCTGTTCGCCGCGATCCGCGACGGCCAGGCGTCGCCGCTGCTCGTGCTCACCTCGGGCGCGCACCGCGCGGACACCGGCCGCGTCGCGGACATCGTGAACGCGGACAGCATCAAGCACGCCGACCCGGATTTCGTGCGCGAGCACACCGGTCAGGTGATCGGCGGCGTCTCACCGGTCGGCCACCCCGCGCCGATCGAGACCCTGGTCGACGAGGCCCTGCGCGACCACGATGTCGTCTGGGCCGCGGCGGGCCACCCGCACGCGGTCTACCCCACGACGTTCGAAGAGCTGGTGGACATCACCGGCGGCACTCCGGCACAGGTGGCGTCATGACCGCTTCCCCCCGCCTCGAGCGGATCATCGAGATGACGGCGCAGGAGCTGAACGTCCGGCTCGCCGAAGCGCTGTCGCTGTACGTCACGGCGATGAACTACCCGCCGGGCACGGTCGAGCAGCGCGCGCCGATGTGGCTCGCGCACATGCTGCGCGAGGACTGGCGGTGCGTCGTCGCGCTCGGCGAGCGCGACGAGCTCGTCGGCATCGGCTACGGCTACCGCGGCGCGGCCGGCCAGTGGTGGCACGAACAGGTGCGCCGCGGCCTCACCACCGTCGCGCCGCCGACGGCCGTCGACGAGTGGATGCACGACTACTTCGAGCTGACCGAACTGCACGTCCTGCCTCGCGCGCAGGGCCGCGGGCTCGGCGAGGACCTGCTCCGCAGGCTGCTCGAGGGCGTGCACACCTCGCGGGTGCTGCTCTCGACGCCCGAGGGGCCGAGCAAGGCGTGGAAGCTGTACCGCCGGGTCGGGTTCGTGGACGTGCTGCGGCACTACCAGTTCACCGGTGATCCCCGCCCGTTCGCCGTGCTCGGCCGAGCATTGCCGGTCTGACGAATCTGACGATACCGGCCGGGACCGACAGCCGCGTTCAGTTGTCCACAGGCACCCGCGTGCTTGCCCCCGCGCGCTTCCTTGTCTGCGCAACGCGGAAACGGGCCCAAAAGTTTCGGCATGTCCGGGACTGGCGGTGTGAACGGGCCGTTCACCCCGCCAGTCCCGGCTGACCTGCGGAAATCAGATCTCGGCGAGCCGCTCGCGGAGCGTGTCGAGGCCCATGGAACCCATCTCCAGCGCCACCTTGTGGAAGTGCTTGAGGTCGAACGCGTCGCCGTGCCGCTTGCGGGCGTCCTCACGCGCGGCGAGCCACAGTCGCTCGCCGATCTTGTACGCGGGCGCCTGGCCCGGCCAGCCCAGGTAGCGGTCGATCTCGTCGTGCACGTGCGCCGGCTCGGACAGGGTGCGGGTCAGCATGAACTCGAGGCCCAGCTCCGGCGTCCAGCGCTCGCCGGGGTGGAAACCGGTGCCCTTCGGGATCTCCAGCTCCAGGTGCATGCCGATGTCGATGATGACGCGCGCGGCGCGGAACAGGTGGGCGTCGAGCATGCCCAGCAGGTCGCCGTCGTCGTCGAGGTAGCCGAGCTCGCGCATGAGGCGCTCGGAGTAGAGCGCCCAGCCCTCGCCGTGGCCGGACACCCAGCACATGAGGCGCTGGAAGTTGTTGAGCGACTCCTTGTGGTAGACGGCCGTCGCGCACTGGAGGTGGTGGCCGGGAACGCCCTCGTGGTAGACGGTCGAGGTCTCGCGCCAGGTCGGGTAGACCTCCTTGTCGTCCGGCACGGACCACCACATGCGGCCGGGACGGCCGAAGTCCGCGGTCGGCGGCGTGTAGTAGGCGCCGACGCCACCGCCGGGCGGGGCGATCTTGCACTCGAGCGACATCAGCGCGTCGGGCAGGTCGAAGTGCACGTCGCGCAGGTCCAGCAGCGCCTTGTCGGACAGCTGCTGCATCCAGTCGCGGAAGCCGTCCTTGCCGTGCACCAGGTAGCGCGGGTCGTTGTCGAGCGCGTGGCCGACCTCGATGAGCGTGGCGCCCGGCTTGATGCGGGCACCGATCTCCTTCATCTCAGCCTCGATGCCGAGGAACTCCTGCCAGCCCCACTCGTAGGCCTCGGCGAGGTCGAGCCGCGAGCCGGTGAAGTAGCGCGAGCCGAGGCGGTAGACGTCCTCGCCGACGGCGTCCTTGGTCGGCGCCTTGGGAGCGAGCTCGGTGCGCAGGAACGCCGCGAAGTCGGCGTAGGCCTCGGCGGCGGCGCGGGCGCCGGCCTCGAGGTCGGTGCGCAGCGCGGCGTCGACCGACGCGGGCGCGATCAGGTTCGCGAAGAACGACTTGCCGCCGGAGAGCCCCGCCCAGACGGAGCACTGCTCGGCGACACGGGTCACCTGGCGAACCGCGGACACGTTGCCGCGGTCCGCGGAACGGGCCAGTGACGCGCGGAGGTTCGCGATGGCGTCCGGCATCGCGGCCAGCCGCTTCGCGACAACGGACCACTGGTCCGGTGTGTCGGTCGGCATCTGGTCGAAGATGTCGCGCAGGCCCTGGACCGGGCTCGCGATGACGTTGAGCGCCGACTCCGTCTGCCCCGCGTCGTAGAGCTCCTGCTCCAGGCCGATCCGCTCCTGGAACACCGCCTTCGCGGCCTTCTCCGACGCGTTGGCGGGTTCGGTGGCGTCGATCTCGCGCAGCGCACGGGCAGCGAGCTCGTACCGGGCGGCGTGACCGTCCGGGGAGTAGTCGGTCAGCTGATCGTCGTATCCGGAGATCCCCAGAGCGGTCGCCGTGATGGGGTCCAACCCCGCGTAGTCGATCACGAACTGATCGCTGATGCCGTGCACAGTTGCCATGCGTCGAACGCTACAACGCACCCCCGTCCCTCCAACAGGTAGTTAGTTAGGCTCACGACCCGAGGCGCGGACTGCATCGTTGTAGGTGTGCTGGCAGGATGTCCGCCGTGCGTAGATCCTCGGCACTGCTCGTGCCGGTTTTCCTGCTGCTCGCGCTGTTCTCGCTGAGCGGTTGCGTGCGCGTGTACGCAGCGATGGCCGTGTCCGAGGACGACCGGATTTCCGGCGAGATCGTGGCGGCGACGCCACCGACGCAGGACAACGACCCCGGCCCGCAGCTCAAGGTGCCGCCGGAGCTCGCGAGCCGCGTGACGACCAAGCCGTACCGCGTCGAGGCCTACGCGGGCACGCAGCTGTTCTTCAACGGGCTGACGTTCGACGAGGTGCGCACGCTCTCGATCGCGACGAGTTCGTCGAACAGCCGCTACCAGCTGAACTTCCGCCGCTCCGGCGACCTGGTGACGTTGTCCGGCTCGGTCGACCTCAGCCAGGTGCCCGCCGAGCGCGCGGACATCCAGGTGAAGATCAGCTTCCCCGGCGCGGTGGTGAACACCAACGGCAGAGAAGAGGAGAACGGCACGATCGCGTGGTCTCCGAAGCCCGGCCAGGCGTCGATGCTCACCGCCACCGTCCGGTACGCGGGCGCGGACTCGAACTCGTTCTTCGGCTGGGCGATGCTCGTCGCCGGGCTGACCGCGGGGGCCGCGCTGATCGTCGTCGTGCTGGCGTTGATCGCGCACAAGCGGAGCGCGGTCGCCTACTGAGGTCGCTTACCGGGGTTTCGCGGCGAAGACGTAGCCGTTCGGGCACTTCTCCGCCGGTCCGGGCTGCCGCACGAACCGGGCCCGCACGGCCAACCCGGCGTCGCGCAGCAGGTCGGCGACGTCACCCGGCTGCTGCCGGTACCAGGTCAGGTCGACAGTCTTGCCCCATCCCTCGGTGAGGTGCCGCCGTTCGTCGCCGACCTGGAACACCAGCATCAGCTGGCCACCCGGCGCGAGCACGCGGTGGAACTCGGCGAACAGCTCGGGCCGCAGCTCCCACGGGATGTGGATGATCGAGAAGGCGGCGACGAGCCCGCCGAGCGAACTGTCGGCAACGTCCATGGCCAGCATGGACCCCACCTCGAACCGCAGGTGTGGATGGTTCCGCCGCGCGACGCCGACCATGCCCGGCGACAGGTCGACGCCGAACGCATCCAGTCCCATCCGGTGCAGCACGTCGGTCAGCCAGCCGGTGCCGCAGCCGACGTCCGCGACCGGTCCTGACCCGACGAACTCCGCGAACGCGGTGAGGAAGGCGCGGTCGAACGGCTTGCCGTCCAGATCCCACGCGGCGTAGCCGTCGGCCAGGGCGTCGTAGGACTCGCGGGTTGCTGCGATGAAGTCGGGTGAAGTCATGCCCTGGCAGGAACCAAGCCGAGCCTGCCGAGCACTTCCTTCGTCGCCTTCGACCTGTTCATCGTGTAGAAGTGCAGCGTCGAGACGCCCTCGTCGAGCAGCCGCGCGCACATCTCGGTCGCCAGGTCAATGCCGGTCGCGCGGAAACCCGCCGGGTCGTCCAGGTAGGGCTCCAGGCGTTTGCGCACGTCGTCGGGCAGCGGGGCGCCGGACAACTCGACGATCTTGTTCAGCGACCGGACCGTCGTCATCGGCATCATCCCCGGCAGGATCACCGCGGGACAGCCCGCCGCGGCGACGCGGTCCCGCATGCGCAGGAACGGCTCCGGCTCGTGGAACAGCTGCGCGATCGCGTAGTCGGCGCCCGCGTTCAGCTTGCGGACCAGGTACTCGACGTCCTGGTCGAGGTCGGACGACCGCGGATGGCCGTAGGGGAACGCGGCGACGCCGACGGAGAAGTCGCCGAGCTCGCGGACGAGCCGCACGAGCTCCTCGGCGTACTGCAGTCCTTCGGGGTGCGCGACCCACTCGCCCATCGGGTCGCCGGGAGGGTCGCCGCGCAGCGCGAGCACGTTGCGCACGCCGACCGCCGCGTACCAGCCGATCACGTTCCGCAGCTCGGCGACGGAGTGGTCGACGGCCGTCAGGTGCGCCACCGGCAGCAGCGTCGTCTCCTGCGCGACCCGGCCGGTCGCGCGGATCGTGCGGTCACGCCGCGACCCGCCCGCCCCGTAAGTGATCGAGACGAAAGCCGGGTCGAACGACTCGAGCTCGCGGATGGCCTTCCACAGGACGAGCTCGTCAGCAGCGTCTCTGGGCGGCAGGAACTCGACCGAGAACTTCAGACCGTCACCGCGCAGCCGCTCCACCACCGACGTCATGTCGACAAGCCTAGTGGCACGCCCGGCTGCTGGGACTATCGTCCGCATGGTGGAACACCGCTACCCGGTCGGCGGTCCACCCCCGGCTCGGGTGACGATAGTGCGCGTGTCCCACCACCCACTCGACGTATCGCTGCCCAAGTACGTCGAACACGCACTGACCGAATACCTCGCCACCCGACGCGCGTCCGGGGAGGCCATGGACGCGAGCTTCACCAGCGCCGTCGACGCCCTGTCCGACTTCGTACTCGGCGGTGGCAAGCGGATTCGGCCGACCTACGCGTGGTGGGGCTGGCGCGGTGCGGGTGGCGACCCGGACGGGCCGCTCGCGCAGGCGGTGCTGACGGCGGTGAGCTCGCTGGAGCTGATCCAGGCGTGCGCGTTGATCCACGACGACCTGATGGACGCCTCCGCCGTCCGCCGCGGCAAGCCGACCGTGCACGTCGCCTTCGCCGCGAAGCACGGTGAGCAGGGCTGGCTGGGCGGCTCGGAGCGGTTCGGCATGGCCGCGGCCGTGCTCATCGGCGACATCGCGCTGGCCTGGGCCGACGACATGCTCTTCGCCGCCGGACTGCCGTCCGACGTGCTGCGCAGGATGAGCGAGCCGTGGCGCGACATGCGCACCGAGATGCTCGCCGGGCAGTACCTCGACGTGCTGACCCAGGCGCGCGGTGACGCCTCACCCGACGCCGCGGTGCGCATCGACCGGCTCAAGACCGCCGCGTACACCGTCGAGCGCCCGCTGCACATGGGCGCCGCCATGGCGGGCGGGTCACCGGAGACGATCGCCGGGCTGCGGGCGTTCGGCGCCGACATCGGCGTCGCGTTCCAGCTGCGCGACGACCTCCTCGGTGTGTTCGGCGACCCCTCGGTGACCGGCAAGCCCGCAGGCGACGACCTCGCCGAGGGGAAGCGCACGCTGCTCGTCGCGCTCGGCATGGAGCTGGGCGCCGATATATTGCATGATGCACTCGGCACTCCGGATATCGGATATTCCACGGTGACCGAGGTGCGGCGCCAGCTCATCGCCGTCGGCGCCGTCGACGCCGTCGAGACCCGGATCGACGAGCTCACCGCTTCGGCGCTGAAGGCGCTCGAGGCGACTCCGCTGACCGAGCCGGCCGCGACGCGGCTGGCGGAGCTGGCCATCACCTCGACGAAGCGCTCCTACTGACGACCTGACGACGACGTCGTCGTCGCGACTTCTGCGTCGACGGGCCGTTGACACCCCGACGCCGACGAAGTCGTCGCGATCGGTCGAGCAAATAAGAGACCAGTGTCCTCTTCGCGCTCGACGACGTCGTCGAGCGCGCCGTCCACACGATTAAGAGACCACTGTCCTCTTCGCCGCGACGAGGTCGTCGCGGCGACGACCTCGTCGCGATCCAGGCGCGACCTGGCCGGTGATCGAGTCCTTCGTTAACTCCTTGTCACTTGCCTGCTGACGCCCGAACGCCTTGTGCAACGATGTTCCCGAGATGGCAACGACTCCGTCCCTTCCCCGCACGAGCGCAGAGGTCGCCCAGGAGGCGCAGCATCCTCTCGCGCCTGCGAACGCGTACGCCATCCCGATCCGCACGACGATGCTCGGGCTGCTGGGCGTCGCACTGGTCGCGCTCGGCGGAACGGGAGCGGGCGCGACGCTCAAACGGGACCCGCTGATCGCGGACACGACGCTCAGCTGGATCCGCTACGGCCACGGCCACGACCTGGCCACGATGATCTTGTACCTGGGCCTCGGCCTGGTGATCTGGGCGTGGATCCGGCTCGGCAGGCTCATCCGCTGGGGCCAGGTGAGCACGTTCGCGGTGCTGGTCGCGATCGCGGCGTGGACGTTGCCGCTGCTCTTCGCGCCGCCGCTGTTCAGCAAGGACATCTACAGCTACCTCGCGCAGGGCCAGCTGGCGCTCACCGGGTTCGACCCGTACGCGATCGGCCCCGCGGTGCTGCAGAGCACGCTCAGCGAGAACGTCAGCTGGGTGTGGCAGCACACGCCCGCGCCGTACGGGCCGCTGTTCATCCTGGTCGCGAAGGCCGTCGTCTGGGCGACGAACGCCAGCGTCGTCGGTGGAGTCGTCGCGATGCGCCTCGTGCTGGCCGGCGGCCTGGTGCTGCTCTGCTGGGCGCTGCCGGGTCTCGCGCGGCACCTCGGCGGGCGCGCGGACGTCGCGCTGTGGCTGGCCGCGGCGAACCCGCTGATCCTCATCCACCTCATCGGCGGCGCGCACAACGACATGCTCATGGTCGGCCTGATGGCCGCGGGCGTGCTGCTCGTGCTGGACCGCAGGCACGTGCTGGGCTTCGCGCTGGTGGCGCTGGCGTTCTCGGTGAAGGCGACCGCCGTGGTCGTCATCCCGTTCCTCGTCTGGGTGTGGGCCGCACGGCTCGACGGCGACCAGCGCAAGAGGTTCAAGAAGGCCGTCGGCGGCGGTGCGGTCGTGTTCGTCGGTGTGTTCGTCGCGTGCACGCTGGTCGCGGGCGTCAGCCTCGGCTGGATCCCGGCGCTGCGCTCGTCGTCGATGATCATCAACTGGCTGTCGATCCCGAGTGCGATCGGCGACTTCGTGCGCATGGTCGTGAACTGGTTCGTGCGCGTCGACGGCGGCATCTTCCTCGGTGTCGCGCGGGCGCTGGGCTCGATCCTGCTGCTGTGGATCGCGTGGAAGCAGTGGCGGGCCGCGAAGGACGGCGGTCCCGAGGCGATCCGCCGCGCGGCGATCACGATGCTGGCCGTCGCACTGCTCTCCCCCGCGACGCTGCCCTGGTACTTCAGCTGGCCGCTCGCGCTCGCCGCCGGCCTCGCGTGGACGACCGGCGGCCTCGTGGTCATCTCGCTGGCGTCGGTGTTCCTGCTGCTCGTGACGTTCCCGAACGGCGACACCGCGCTCTACTCGTGGGGCTTCCTGACCTTCGCGCTGGCGGTGTCGATCGTGGCCGCGCGCTCGCTCGTGCGCCCGGACCCGTTCGGCCTGTCCAGCCGCTACGAATGAACCTCGACGCCGCGTACGCCAGCTGTCGCCGGATCAACGCCCGGTACGGCCGGACGTTCTTCCTCGCCACCTCCCTGCTGCGCCCGGACCAGCGTCCCGCTGTGCACGCGCTGTACGCGTTCGCACGCTGGGCCGACGAGATCGTCGACGAGGCAGGCCGCGAGGACCGCGCAGGCGAACTCGACCGGCTGGAGCGCCTGCTCGACAAGGAGCCGTCGAACGCGGTGCTCCTGGCGCTCGCGGACACGATGCGGCGCTACGAGCTGCCCAGGGAGCTGTTCACGGACTTCCTCGCGTCGATGCGGATGGACCTGCACGTCACGTCGTACGCGTCGATGGACGAGCTGGGCCGCTACATGCACGGGTCGGCCGAGGTGATCGGGCTGCAGATGGTGCCAGTGCTCGGCACCGTCGTGCCGCGCGCCGAGGCCGAGCCGTACGCGGCACGGCTGGGCGTCGCGTTCCAGCTGACGAACTTCCTGCGCGACGTCGGCGAGGACCTCGACCGCGGCCGGGTCTACTTGCCGCAGGACGTGCTGGACGCGTTCGGCGTCGACCGGGAGCTGCTGGAGTGGTGCCGCCGCGTGCGGCGTCCGGACGCGCGGGTGAGGCGCGCGCTCGCGCATCTCGTCGCATGCGCGCATGACGTCTACCGCGACGCGGAGCCGGGGATCGGGATGCTGGAGCCGGCGTCACGTCCGTGCATGCGGACGGCGTTCACGGTCTACCGGGACATCCTGGAGCTGGTGAGCTGTGACGTGCTGTGGCGGCGGGTGGCCGTGCCGAGCGGCAGGAGGCTGGCCGTGGCAGTGCCCGGCGCCGGCCGGGCACTGCTCGCGCGGTGGGTCAGATGACGACGACGCCGACGATGTTCGACGTGGCCGAGGCGTAGACGCTGGTGCCGGGGAAGTAGAGCCGCAGGTCGGCGGACGCGCTCAGGTCGAGCCTCATGTTGAAGGTCGAGTTGGGCTTGCAGGACCGGTAGTACAGGTCCGTCCAGGCCGAGGCACCGACCTTGACCTGGGCGAAGATGTCGAGGCCGAGGGTCAGCTCACGCATCTCACCTTCAGCGTTGAGCTTGCCCTTGATCTGGACCTTGTTGCCCTTCTTGATCTTGATCTGAGGGCCGCCCGCGTCGAGCTCGAGCGTGGTGGGCTTGCCCGTGACCGCGGAGGAGGCGGACGCCGTGGCAGGCGAGAGCAGCAGCCCGCAGGCCGCCGCGATGGCGACGAACACGCGCACAATCTTGGTGATCATGGACAACAGTTCAGGGGTTCCGGGCGTCTCCCGCTCGGGGAGAAGCCCAGAACCGCCTCAACGAGTGAAACTAGAAGGCCAGCGCTTGCGCCCGTCGCTTTACCTCGCGCCCACGGTCTCCGCGCAATGCTTCGATCGGAGTGCCAGGGAGGCTGTCATCCTCGGTGAACAGCCAGCGCAGGATCTCGCCAGTGGAGAAGCCGGAGTCCTTCAGCACCGTGATGGTGCCGGGCAGACCCTTCACCACGCCCCCGGCGGCGAGGAACTGCTCGGGAACGACGAGAACTCCACCACGCCGCTCGGCGAGCAGTTGCCCGTCGCGCAGCAGCTGGTGGACCCGGTTGACCGGGAGACCCAATCGGTCGGCCACCTCCGGGAGGGAAAGAACCTCCAGGTCGGGGGCCAGTACATCTGCAGCGGCAGGTATCGCACTCACGGACGTCACGATGCCATAACCGAACTGGGAACGCCCTTCCGCCAACCGGGTCATCCTCGCCTTTACCATCTCGCACTGTGGAGAGGTCGGTTTCGAACGTGATGGGTGGACTGCTCGACCAGCGGTACCGGGTGGACACCGTGCTCGCGCGCGGTGGCATGTCCACCGTTTACCGAGGTCGCGACACTCGACTGGACCGCGCGATCGCCGTGAAGGTGATGGATCCGACGTTGTCGTCGGACCCGTCGTTCGTCGCCAGGTTCGAACGCGAGGCGCGCGCGGCGGCACAACTGCATCACCCGGCCGTGGTGGCTGTGCACGATCAGGGTGTCGACGGTGACCAGGTGTACCTGGTGATGGAGCTCGTCGAGGGCGGGAACCTCCGTGACCTGCTGAACCAGCGCGGGTCGCTCGACCCTGCGATCGCGCTGAGCGTGCTGGGCCCCGTGCTGTCGGCGCTCGGCGCCGCGCACCGCGCCGGACTCGTGCACCGCGACGTGAAGCCGGAGAACGTGCTGATCGGGCAGGGCGGCCAGATCAAGGTCGCCGACTTCGGGCTCGTCCGCGCGGTCGCCGACGCGGGTGCGACGAGCGACAGCACGATTCTCGGCACGGTGGCATATCTGTCACCCGAACAGGTGGAGCACGGCGTCTCGGACGCGCGCAGTGACGTCTACTCGGCCGGAATCCTGCTCTACGAGTTGCTGACGGGTGAAGCGCCGTACCGCGGTGACACCCCCATCTCGGTTGCCTTCCAGCACGTGAACTCGGACGTGCCGTCCATTCCCGGCATCCCGCTGGCGCTCGACAACCTGGTCCGCAAGTCGACCCGGCGGGACGCGGCGCTGCGTCCCCCGGACGCGTTCGCGTTCCTGGAGGAGCTGGAGCGGGTGGGCACTGAGATCGGCCTCACACCGCAACCCGTCCCCGTGCCCGGCACGCCGCCCGAGGAGGACCGCACCGTCATCATGCGGCCCGTGGCCGTCGCCGTCGGCTCGACGCCGCCGTCAGCCGCTGAGGCGACGACTCCGGTGCCGAAGCCCGCGTCCGCGACGAGCGTGATGTCCCGCCCGCAGCCGCCGCGCAAGCCCAAGCCCAAGCCGCGTCCGAAGAAGGTCGACCCGGTCGAGGAGGAGCGGCTGCGCAGCAAGCGCCGCTTCATCATCTGGACGAGCGTCGTCGCCGTGCTCGCGCTGATCGTCGGGCTGTTCTCGTGGTGGCTCGGCAGCGGGCGCTGGACGGCCGTGCCCGAGGTCGGCGGGCAGACCGAGACGAACGCCGTCGCACTGGTGCGCAACGCCTCGCTGACGGCCCTGGTCGTCAAGGAGCCGAGCGACGAGGTGCCGAACGGCACCGTGCTGCGCACCGAGCCGGGCAACGGCACCGAGCTGCGCAAGGGCCAGTCGGTGAAGGTGATCGTGTCGCGCGGCAAGCCCGTCGTGCCGTTCGTCAACGCGGGCGTCGACGAGCAGGCCGCGATCAAGGAGATCGAGCAGAGCGGCCTCAAAGCCGTGAAGGACGACGCGAAGAACGCGTTCAGCGACACCGTGCCGACGGGCAAGGTCGTCGGGCTCGACCCGCGGCCGGGCACGCAGCTGACGGTCGGCGGTTCAGTCACGCTGATCATCAGCAAGGGCCCGCAGCCGCGCAAGCCGGTGCCGAACGTGACCGGCAAGACCAAGGACGAGGCGTTCGCCGAGCTCCAGCGGGCCGGGCTGGAGGCGGTCGAGCTGCGCACGGAGGCATCGGACGTCGTCGAGAAGGACCGGGTCGTGCGCACCGAGCCCGCGGCGGGCACCGTGCTCACCGGCGGCGAGCGGCGGGTCGGCCTGGTCATCTCCAGCGGGTCGGACAACGTCGAGGTGCCGAACGTGACCGGCCGGAAGATGCGGGACGCGGAACGCGAGCTGGAACAGCGCGGGTTCAAGGTGAACAAGCAGTTCAACGAGCGCGGCACGTGCTTCAACCAGTCGATCCCGCCAGGCCAGCGGGTCCCGAGGGGCACCGAGATCACCATCTTCGGGGTATGAGCACGAGAAAGGGCCCCCGCCGCGGCGGGGGCCCTTTCCGTTGGATCGTGCGTCAGGAGCGGAGCATCTCCGCGACCAGGAACGCCAGCTCGAGTGACTGCTGGGTGTTCAGGCGCGGGTCGCACGCGGTCTCGTAGCGGCCGGCGAGGTCGGCGTCGGAGATCTCCTGCGCGCCGCCCAGGCACTCGGTGAC
>NZ_VOBR01000052.1 GCF_007845675.1 Lentzea tibetensis
TCTCGCTGATCAGGCGAAGCCTTGCCACATCGAAAATGCCCTGTCAAGGCAGCTTTTCCGCCTTGACAGGGCATTTTCGATGTGGCGACCTCTGGTGATCAGCGAGACCCTCCCCACCCCACCACCAAAGAAACCTCAAGCCACACAAGGAAAAATCAGGCGGCGGACACGCCTCGCCCATGCTCCCCGAGCAACCTGAGCAACAACCCTTCCTTGGTAGACCAGGGAGAGATGTCCACAACGTCATGCCCGGTGGCCTTCATCAACGCCTCGGCAGCAACAGCCCCGGCCAGCGACTGCCGAGCCCGATGCCGAGAAATCCCAGGCAACGCAGCCCGCTCCCGAACGGACAACGAGGCCAACCGGGGAATCCACTCGGCGAGGTCGGAGGCACGCAACTGCCGAGGCACCAACGCCCCACGTCGCTGAGCCCGAGCCCCGGTCAACCGAGCCAACTGCTGAAAAACCTTGGAACACCCGACAGCCCGCGCTCCACGCGGCAACTCGGTCCGCGGACACACCGAGGCCAACGAGGCGGCGACAGACGCACGCATGTCGGCAACGCTCAACCCGGCTCTGGTGAGCGTCCGCGCCCCCAACGGCAACGAGCAGGCAAACGCGGGATCAGCAGAGGAACCGTGAGCGATCTCGACGGTCCCACCCCCGACGTCCAGCACGAGCAGCTCCCCCGCGGCCCACCCGAACCAGTGCCGGGCGGCCACGTAGGACAACCGCGCCTCTTCCTGCCCGGACAACACCTTCAGCCGCACCCCGGTCCGCGCGGCGACGCGGTCGATGACCTCGGCGGCGTTGGCAGCGTCGCGAACCGACGAAGTGGCGAAGGGCACGACGTCGGAGACGCCGGCGCGCCGGACGACCTTGCGGGCGGTCAGCACGGCCTCGCTGATCTGGTCGATGCCGGAGCGGGAGATGCGGCCGCGCGAGTCGATGGTGCGGTCCAGGCGCAGGCGCACCTTGTGCGACAGCTCCGGATGCAGCAGGTCCTTGCCTACGACAACGAGGTGTGCGCTGAAACATCCCACGTCGAGCACACCCGTCATCTCTCACCTCATCAGAATCGGCAGACCCACACTCCTACCGCATGTCGCCCCGAGACGTGTAGCCGTTTCTCGAACTCTCTGAACCCCTGTGACCAAGACGGCGTAGAAGGAGGCGGATTCAGATCCGTGATGGGGAGGTCAGAGATGAGAACGAAACTCGTCCTGCTCGGGCTGCTGCTGGCCGCCGGTACGGCGGGCTCGACGGCCATGGCGGGCAGTGACGCCAACCAGGTCAGGCTCAGCGGGCTCAACGAGGACCCGCTGGTGCTGTCGACCACCGGCACCGGGCAGTTCAGGGCCCGTGTCGACGAGACCAAGCAGGAGATCACCTACCGGCTGAGCTACAGCGCGCTCGAAGGTGCCGTCACCCAGGCTCACCTGCACCTGGGCGGGTCCGCGCAGAGCGGGCAGATCATCGTCTTCCTGTGCACCAACGCGGGTAACGGGCCCGCGGGCACGCAGGCCTGTCCGGCCGCGCCGGCCACGGTCACCGGCACGCTCAAGGCCACCGACGTCATCGGGCCGGCGCCTCAAGGCATCGCCGCCGGCGAGTTCGCCGAGGTGGCTCGCGCCATCCGGGCGGGTGCCGTCTACGTGAACGTGCACAGCGCCAAGTACCCCGCGGGCGAGATCCGCGCCCAGCTCGGGCACAACCACTGAAATATCACCCGGCGGAGGTAGCCGCCGACCTCCGCCACCTGGTTCACGGATGTGAACGTTGTCCATCCCCTTGATCAGACGAGGACTGCTCGGCATAGTGATCGCGGGCGCACGGACGACACACTGGACGGACTCGTGAACCTGTCTCGACGCGCCCTGCTCGCCGCGACCGCGCTCACCGCGGCCACCCCCGCGCTCGCGAACGCTCAGCCCACACCGAGATACCGCGCGGCACTCGACTACGCCATCGGCAAACTGCGCACCGTCGCACCGCGGATCACCTCGTTCCCCGAAAGCACCCGGTTCGAGAAGTGGACGTTCGTCAACGACGGCGGCTGGGTCGCCGGCTTCTGGCCGGGCACGCTGTGGCTGGCCCACCTCGACAGCGGCGACCAGCAGTTCAAGGATCTGGCGATCGCCGCGAACGACCGGCTGGCGCCGCGCAGGCTCGAACCGCGCGACCACGACCTCGGCTTCCTGTTCTCCCCCTCGTGGGTGACCGCGTACCGGCTCACCGGCGACCGCAAGTGGCGCGACGGCGCGATCGACGCCGCGGCCTCGCTCATCAAGCGGTACAACGACAAGGGCCGCTACATCCGCGCGTGGGGCGCGCTCGGCACGCCGGGCAACGCCGGCCGCACGATCATCGACACGATGATGAACCTGGACCTGCTGGCGTTCGCGACGCAGGAGACCGGGGACCCGAGGTACCTGGACATCGCGACCGCCCACGCGCAGACCACGCGGCAGCACTTCCTGCGCCCGGACGGGTCGACGCCGCACGTGTTCGACTTCAACCCCGACACCGGCGCGCCGATCGGCCAGAACACGGTGCAGGGCTACAGCCCCACGTCGTGCTGGTCGCGCGGGCAGGCGTGGGGCATCTACGGCTTCACCACCATGCACCGCAGGACCAAGAACCGAGAGTTCCTCGACACCGCCCGGAAAATGGCCGACTTCGCGCTCAAGTCCCTCACCCCGGACCACGTTCCGGTGTGGGACTACCGCTCCCCCTTGGCGCCCAACGACATCAAGGACGCCACCGCGGGCGCGATCATGGCCTGCGGGCTGATCGACCTCACCACCGCGTCCGGCGACCAGCGCTACCGCACGCGGGCGCTGCAGATCGTCGACGCGCTGTGCCGCACCTGCCTCACCACGAACTCCACGCGGGCGGACGCGATCCTCGCCAGGGGCACCCGCAACCGGCCGTCCGAGGACGGCGTGGAGATCTCCCTGCCCTACGGCGACTACTACCTGATCGAGGCGCTGCTGAGGATCCTCAAGCCGCAACAGGTCGCCAAGGCCATCGGCCTGTAGCTACTGCTCGATGACCTTCCACGTCGGGCCGTCTCCCCACACGGCCTCCAACCGGGAGAGACGGCCCGACGTGGTGCGGAAGTTCACGACCAGCGGACCGCCCGGCTGCTCGACCGAAACCGAGTAACCCTCATTCGGCACCGCGGACATCGCCTCGACGTTCTCGCGCGTGAACCGGGCCGTCACGTCGCCCCCGTTCAGGCGGAAGCTCCGCACGTAGCTGCCGTCGGCCTGCCAGACTCCCTGGTCCGGTTGAGCCGTCTGCTGCTTCGCGGACGTAGTAGTAGATGTGGGCACACGTGCAGCGGGTGGTGGCGCGGGGACGGGCGACGGCGCCGCCGAGGACGACGATGTGGTGGGTGCCGGGCTCGCGACCTCCGTGATGCTCGGCGCGTCGACGACGACGGGCTGCGTGCCGTCCACGGACACGAGAGCCTGCGGCGCCGCGGTGACACCGTGGTCGAGTGCCGACCGGATGCCGAGCCAGGACAGTCCGACCGCGACCGTGGTCGTGACGGCCCAGGCCGACAGGTATCCGATCGAACGCCTCATCGCGTCATCCTTTCAGTAGGTTGCCGCCCATGCCCTCACTGCTCCTGGTCGAGGACGACCCCGTCGTGCGCGCCGCGGTCACCAGGGCCCTCACCGATCTGGGTTACCGGGTGTACGCCGTCGGCACCGCGATCGACGCGCTGCGCGAGGTCGCCGCCGAACCCTACGACGCGGTCATCCTCGACCTCGGACTCCCCGACCTCGACGGCGGCGACGCGCTGCGGATGATCCGCGGCGTCACCGACACGCCGGTCGTCGTGGCGACCGCGCGCGACGAGGAGAGCGAGATCGTCCGCCTGCTCAACGCGGGTGCGGACGACTACCTCGTCAAGCCGTTCTCCAGCGAGCACCTGGCGGCCAGGCTGTCCGCGGTGCTGCGCCGGTCCCGCTCGAAGGGCTCCTTCTCGGTCGGCGGCCTCGTCGTGGACCTCGACCGCAGGCAGGCCACTTTGGATGGACAGGACCTCTCGCTGACCCACAAGGAGTTCGAGTTGCTCGCCTACCTCGCCGCAAGACCGGGTGAGGTCGTCCAGCGCGCCGAGCTGCTCACGAACCTGTGGCAGATCCCCCGCGGCCAGGACGACCAGACGCTCGACGTCCACCTGTCCTGGTTGCGCCGCAAGCTCGGCGAACGGGCCGCCCAGCCGCGCTACCTGCACACCGTCCGCGGTGTCGGCGTCCGGCTGGTCGACCCGAGGTGAGGCGCTCACTGGTGCTGGTGGCACTGGCCGCCACCTCCATGGTCGCGCTGGCGTTCCTCATCCCGCTCGCGCTGCTGGTCCAGGAGCTGGCCGAGGACCGCGCGCTCGCAGAGGCGCAGCGGCAGGCCAACGCGCTCACCCCGGCGCTCGTCATCACGACCGAGACGAACGCGATCCGCCAGGCCATCGTCAGCACCCGGTTCGGCTCCGAGCAGCGGCTGGCCGTGCACCTGCCGGACAAGGGCACATTGGGCGGTTCGCGGATCAACAAAGACCAGCTCGCGGCCGCGAAGAAGGTGGCGCGCGCGGCGACGGTCCGCACGCCGGACGGCGTCGTGTACTTGCAACCGGTGGCGCTCAACCTCGGCCGCGTCGCGATCGTCGAGGCGTACGTCCCGAGCGCGGACCTCACAAAAGGCGTCACCAAGACGTGGTGGGCGCTGGGCGGCGTCGCGATCGGGCTGGTCGCCGCGTCGGTGTTCGTCGCGGACCGGATGGGCGCGCGGTCGGTCAAAGCGGCGACCGCGCTCGCCGAGGGCGCGCAGGCGATGGGCCGCGGCGACCTGTCCGCGCGGGTCGCGCCGAGCGGTCCACCCGAGCTGAAGGCCGTCGGCGGGGCGTTCAACGCCATGGCCGAACGCGTGCATCACCTGGTGACCGCCGAACGGGAGGTCGTCGCCGACCTGTCGCACCGGCTGCGCACGCCGCTCACCGCGTTGTTGCTGGACGCCGAGACGCTCGGGGCGGGCAGCGGCGCGGAGCGCATCAGGCAGGCCGTCCGCGGTTTGGAGCGCGAGGTGGACGAGATCATCCGCACGGCCCGTTCGGGCCTCTCTGACAGCGATGGAGCCTCCAGCGACGCCACCGAGGTGGTTCGGGACCGGCTCGTGTTCTGGTCGGCGCTCGCGGACGACCAGGAGCGTCCGTGGACGGTGCGCGGCACGGACCGCCCGGCGCACGTCCCGCTGCCGCGCACGGACCTCACGACGGCGCTCG
Source organism: Lentzea tibetensis (assembly GCF_007845675.1). GTDB lineage: Bacteria > Actinomycetota > Actinomycetes > Mycobacteriales > Pseudonocardiaceae > Lentzea > Lentzea tibetensis. Next base: position 5,291 of record NZ_VOBR01000052.1, read on the forward strand.
ACGCGATGCTCGGCAACGTCTTCCGGCACACCCCGGAGGGCACGCGGTTCGCCGTCACGCTGTTCCACCAGGCAGACATGGTCGCGCTCGTGGTGGAGGACGCGGGTCCGGGCATCGAGAACTCCGAGGTCGCGGTGTTGCGGGGCGCGTCGGGCGGAGGGTCGACCGGGCTCGGCCTCGACATCGCCCGCAGGGCCGCCGAGGCCACCGGTGGATCGCTGCGGGTGGACCGCGGGCCACTCGGTGGCGCTCGCGTCCAGCTCCGCCTCCGCCGCACCCCGCCTGGGGTCTGGTCGCGGATTGTGCTGTCGGGGCACCATTTGCGGCACTCATGGCCGCAAATGGCGCCCCGACGGCTGGTGGTCGTAACACCGCCGGGGGCGTCGGGATCGTGGGATCGAAATCCCGACGCCCTCCGGCGGGCACCGGCCGTGGCGCTCAGCGCACCGCTGCCGCACCACCGGTTCCGAGCAGGAGGGAGGAACCGATGAGCAGTGCGCGATCGCCTTCCCACACCGGTGTTATGAGGGGGACTGCCGGGGCTCACGGCGTCTGGTGTGGTGGACGGTGTATTCAGGTGGTCTGTGATCACCACGAAAGTTACGCGACGGTACGCCGTCGCCAATCCACCGTACGGACGATTAATCCGTTTTAAATATTTTTAAGTTCGCCCGGTCGGCTGTCCGCTTGTAAAGGGTATTTACGATATCGTCACCGCACGCCGCCATCCGCCCCTGAAAGAAAGGCGCCTCATGCTCAGTGCGATGGCTGCTACCGGTTTGGCCCTGTCACTCCTCGTCGCGCCGACCGCGCCGAGCAGCGCGGACGTGGTCCCCCCTGGCAAAATCACCGTCGATGTCGTCACCGTGAACGGCTCCGGCTGCCCCGCGGGAACTGCCGCTGTGGCAACTGCCGACGACAACACCGCATTCACGGTCACTTACAGCCACTACACAGCTCAGGCCGGCTCCGGATCGTCACCGACCGACTTCCGCAAGAACTGCCAACTGTCCCTGCGCGTGCACTACCCGCAGGGATTCACTTTCGGTATCGCACAGGCCGACTACCGAGGGTTCGCGCACTTACCCAGAGGCGCGCGCGGACAAGAGCGAGCTAACTACTACTTCATGGGAACGTCGCCGACCGCGGTGAGCTCGCACGCACTCAGCGGGCCCTTCAGCGACGACTGGCAGTTCACCGACAAGAGCGATGTGGCGTCGATCGTCTTCGCGCCCTGTGGCGAGGTGCGCAACCTCAACGTCAACACCGAGCTGCGCGCGTTCGCGAACGGCAGCAACACGCCGGCGTTCGTCACGATGGACTCCACCGACGGTGGCGTCAGCACGAAGTACCACTTCGCCTGGAAGGTCTGCAGGTAGCAGCTTTTCACCGAGCGTCCCCGGCGTCTCACTCAGAGTGAGCGCCGGGGACCTCGGCATGTGTCGCTGTGGTGACTTTTGACCCGAGAGTCAACCGGGGCGTTGCTTCCTCCGTATACCTGTGTAGATTCCCCCGCACCGCGACGGCCATTCGGGTGACTGTTGCGTGGTCGCGCGGCCGCACGCGAACGGAGGCAGCATGCAGGTGAACGCCCAGACCGCCCAGGTCGACGACATCACACTCATCGCGCTGCCCACAGCTGTGAACTGCGCGGACATGTTCGTCCGCTTCACCCTCGGCGAGTGGCGGCTGCGCAATCTGATGGACGAGACGTCGAACGTGGCGTGCGCGCTCGTCGAGGCCGCGATCGAGTGCGCGGACCCGAACACGAGCCGGTTGATCACGTTGCGGTTGCGATTGAGCGGCGAGTACCTGGTGATCGAACTCGAGGCCGCCCGGTTCACGATGCCGCCGACGAGTCCCGATCTCCGCACCGGCGAACTGCCCCTCGGTGGCGGTGCCAAGCTCATCTGGTGCGAGCTCCCCCTCCCGACTGGCGTCAACGCCAACGCCGTCCCGCTCCCCCGCCGCGAGCCGCGACGATCTCCCGCGGCCGAGGCGCTCGGTGACGAGCCGGACGTCGATCCCGAGCTGATCCAGCGAATCCTCTTCGGGCTGGGTGGCTCCATGGGCGGAAACCAGTAGTTCACCCACAAGGACGCGTCCGTTCGCGGACGCGTCCTTTTCGTGAGCGGCCTTCGTGTTAGTGGACACTTCACCAAATGCGACGCCGCACCACTGAACCCCGCTGCTCCGTTCGAGTTCTGTTACATTGTCCACAGGCCTGCGAGCATTGCGGTTTCGCCCAACCGAACTGTCGGTACTGGTGGTTATTTCCCAATCATACCGCTTGCATGTCCGTTACTACGCTCAGCGATTGATCGCTTACCGTAATAATTGGGCGAGGACATTCATGTAGGCCGATGCCGCCGCAATGTTGCTCCGGTTGGCGGGCGGTTCGTTAACTACCTTTCCGATACGGTCTGGTACCACGCCGCCGACATGTCGAGAGCATTCGGAAAGGTGTCCCATGATTAGCACGTTGGCTGCTGCCGCCATGGCCCTGTCCACAATCATCATCCCGCCGGACTCGGTACCACCGCCCACCGGCGAGATCACGATCGACGTCGTGACGGTCAACGGATCCGGCTGTCGGGCCGGTACCGCCGCAGTTGCCGTGTCCCCTGACAACAAGGCGTTCACGGTCACCTACAGCGAGTTCATGGCACAGGTCGGCCCGCAGTCCAAGCCGACGGATATCCGGAAGAACTGCCAGCTCAACCTGCGCGTGAACGTGCCTGGCGGGTTCACCTACGGCGTCGCGCAGGCCGACTACCGCGGATTCGCGCACCTCGAGAAGGGTGCGAGCGCGACGGAACGCGCCAACTACTACTTCCAGGGAATGTCCGAGACGGAATACCGGTCTCACTCCTGGAAGGGCTCGTACAGTGACGACTGGCAGTCCACGGACAAGACCGACATCGCCGCGATCATCTACCACCCGTGCGGCGCCAAGCGCAACTTCAACATCAACACCGAACTCAGAATGAACCAGGGCACGTCGGACAAGAAGAAGACGAGCTTCATCTCGATGGACTCCACCGACGGTGCGATCTCGACGATCTACCACTTCGCGTGGAAGAAGTGCAACGCCTAGCCACTACACCCCGCTCGGCCGCCGACGGCCCCCTCCGGATCTCGGAGGGGGCCGTTTCCTGACGTTTTTCTTACAATTCGCGCCGGATTCTCAGAAACCCTGGTTCGCGAAGCCCTTCTGGGCGATCTTCGAGAGCATGCCCTGCCACACCGCGCTGCTGGTGTGCGGATCGCCGGTCACAGCGAGTGCCGACTTGGCGCCGTTGAACGCCGACTGGGTCGCCGGGCCCCACACGCCGTCGATCGCGAGGCCCGCGCCGCGGAAGTTGTTGCACATGGCCTGCACGAACTTCGTGTCGGACTCGGAGTCCTTGAGCACGCGCACCGGCATCCCGCCGAAGTCGGAGTGGATGTGGTCCGCGTGGTCGGCGTTGTACCAGCCGTCGAGCACGTACCGGAAGCGCCTGCGGCACACGGCCTCGGTGGCCAGGTAGCGCTTGCGGATGGCGGCGTTGGTCGACGCGTGGTGCTTGTCCAGCGGCGAGATGGAGTTGCCACCGCTCCACTTGACGTGGTCGAGGTCCATCGCCGTGCCCGCGCCGTGCTCACCGGGCTTGTTGACGTAGAACCCCGCCGACACGAGGTAGGAGATGCTGCCGTAGCCGGCCGAGAGCGAGCGGAGGTCGCGGATCCAGGCGACGAGCGCGTTGTAGAACGCCTGGGTGGCCTGCCAGTTCCGCGGCGTCGTGTTCGGCCGGTTCGACCGCCAGTAGTAGACGGGCGTGCCGTCGATCTTCTGGAACGTGATCAGCGCGGCCGCCGAGGGCCCCTCCGCCGGTTCGCTGATGGGTCCGTGTCCGATCGGGTCCGCACCCGCGATGCCGGGTGCGACAGCGGCCAGTCCCGCGAGGCCCGCCACCCCCGCCGTTCCCACGACGAAGGACCGCCGCGTGACCTGCCCCATGTTTTCGAGCACGCTCGACTCCATTCACACGTAAGGTGTTGTTAACGAGCCCCCCAGACGGTTGGTTGCTTTCCAACCAACCGGCGTGCGCAGTCTAGGTGCGTGATCGAGCGGCCCGATACGGCCTTTTGCCGTATCGGACGGCACTTTTGCCGTTTCACAGGCGAGCCTTTACCTCACTGGCCCGACGGCCCCAGCTGGTAGCCCTGGTTCCACAGGGTCTTGATGACCAGACCGAGCGGCTCGATGCGGCGGCGCAACCTCATGATGTGCAGGTGCAGCGCGTTGCTCGTGTCGCCCTCGCGGGTCGGCAGGCAGCGCAACAGCTCGTCCCGCGAGGTGAGCGCCCTGAACCGGCGCAGCAGCTCGGCGACCAGCGCCCGCTCGGTGGGCGAGAGCACCACCGAGCGGGTCCGGAACCGCAGGATGCCCGACGTGTCCAGCTCGGGGACGGCGTACCGGGCGGCACGGGCGCGCAACATCGCTATCCGCACGGTGAGGTCCTGGTGCGCGACCGGTGCGCGGACCCAGTCCTCGCGCAGGTCGGTGAGCACCGGCGCCGGGGCGCCCTTCTCCACGACCAGGAGGCAGAGGGTCCCGTTGCGCTGGCAGTGGTCGCGGGCATCGGCCTCCACGGGCCACCGGACGACCTCGACGGGCAACTGGTTCGGCTGGTTCGGCGACATGCAAGTCCACTTCCGTTTGTCCACCACGATGCGCACCGACCCAGCCAATCGGTGCTTCACTGAACAATAACCCGACCTGTTATGAAATATCTATCGCACCCCGAACTTATGCATTTATCTGCGCCAAATGAGATGCGTACCGCGTAGTGGCCGCCGATCGTCCAGACCTGGTACGTACTGCGTCTCGGATGCCGCGACGCCGGCCCACCGCCTGATCGTCTCCTGAGCCTGGTTCCGTTGCGCCGCAGGCAGTTCGTCCACCTCAGCGCCGTGGTTCCCACCGGGGACCTCGTACCAATAGGAATCTTTGCTGCCCGCTCCAAGACGGAAAGGCTCGGCACTCCACGGGTCCGTCTGACCGTAGACGAACATCAGGCCCGCACCCTGTTCCTTCACCCACCGATCGATGTCGGCCATCACGCCCGGCTGGTAGGCCATCGGGATGTCACGCGGCACGAACGAACGGGGGCTTGCCACACCGGGAAACCTGAGCAGTCCTTTCAAGTGCGCTTCGGGCATCGCCGGATAGCCGAGCTGCGTGGCCGCCTGGAAGTAGTAGGGCAGGTAGTGCTCGAGCTTCTGGTCGGTGTAGGAGTCGAGCCCGATCGTCCGGTCCAGCCATCCGAAGAGCTGCTCGTTCGTCGCGCTCGGCGTCGGTATCGAGCGGCAGTGGTACTGGGCGCCGTACTGCCAGAACACGAAGGGCATCTCGACGACCAGCGCCTCGAACGCCTGGTCGGAGCCGCCCATGGTCCTGGTGAACGTCCGGTTGTTCTGCTTCGCCCACGCGTCGTACTTGGCGACCAGCGCGGCCCGCCGCCTCAGCGCGTCGGCCTGGACGTTCCTGAGGTTCGTCCGGCACTGCGGGTCCGTGCCCACGGTGTCCAGGAACCGCTCGTAGACGTCCTCGTCATCGACCACGTCGTTCGGCGCGACGTAGGCGACCGTGCCGTCCACGTCGTCCGGGAAGAAGCGCCGGTGGTAGACCGACGCCATGCCGCCCTTGCTCTCCCCCACGCTGATCCACCTGCGCGAGTAGATCTTCTCGAGCCCGGTGACGATCCGGTGGTGATCGCTCGCGGCCTGCCAGATGTCGAGCTTCGAAAGGTCGCGCGGATTCGGGATCGACGGCGGGAAGAACCGCTGCTCGACGGCGATCTGGTTGGCGCCGAGCAGGAACGTCGGCTCGGCGCGGAACGGCCGGTCCCAGTACACGTCGTAGCCGCTGGTGTGCAGCACCATCGGCTTCTCGTATGCGTTGTGCAGCAGGGTGATCCGCTGCTCGAACGTGCCCTTCGCCGGGTCGCGGTGGTCGACCGGCTGGCGGTAGGTGAGCGAGAAGAACCTCAGGTGGCTCGCGGGCGGCGGACGGTCCGCGACGACGGTGAGTCCGGGGACCGCCTTGAGTCTGTCGAGCAGGTCGTCGGCCGCGTGGGCAACGGGGGTGGGGACGGCGGCGAGTGCGAGTGCGAGAACGAGCCAGCGCCTCATCCGGCAACCTCTCCGGTTGTCATGAGTGACGGCGGCTCCCCGAACTTAGCGCAGCAACGCGATCTCAGGGATGCGCCGACCGGTTCCGGGTAACCACCGGGCATGACGACCACCGCTTCCGAGTCGCTGTGGCTCCAGGACCTGCCCGAACAGCCCCGCTCATCGCTCTCCGGACGCCACGGCTTCGACGTGGCGATCGTCGGCGGCGGCATCACCGGGCTCACCACGGCGCTGCTGCTGAAGCGGCGCGGCCTCCGGGTCGCGGTGCTGGAGGCCGGCCGCGTCGGCGGCGGCGCGTCCGGCAACAACACCGCCAAGGTGACCGCATTGCAGTCCACTGTGTACACAACCGTCACGAGGACGCACGGGCCTGCCGCAGCAGCGGACTACGCGAAGGCCAGCGTGCGAGCGGTGGACCAGGTCGCCGAACTGGTGGCGTCGGAGCAGATCGACTGCGGCTTCCGCCGCGCACCGGCCTTCACGTACGCGTTCAGCGAGCGCGAGGTGAACGCCGTGGAGGAGGAGTTCGACGCCGCGCGCCGCGCGGGCCTGCCGGTGCGCGCGAGCGCCGACCTCGACGTGCCGTTCGACGTGCACGCGGCCGTGCGGCTGGACGACCAGGTCGCACTGCACCCGGTCCGCTACCTCACCGGCCTGGCGCGGGCGGTCTCCGGCGACGGCTCGCAGGTGTTCGAGCACAGCCGGGTGACCGACGTGACCGAGCACCAGGTGTCGACCTGGGACGGCGCCGTCGCCGCACCGCACGTCGTCATCGCGACCCACGTCCCGCTGCTGGACCGAGGACTCTACTTCGCTCGATTGGAGCTCAACCGTGCCTATTGCATCGCAGCTCGTGTTCCTGCTGGTGTCCCGTCTGCTCTGGCGATCAGCGCGGGCGAGGAGAAGTGGTCGATCAGCGCCTACGAGGACCTCCTGATCGTCGCCGGGCAGAGCCACCGCACCGGCCACCGCCCCTCGGCGTCGCCGTTCGGCGCGCTGGAGGCCTTCGCGCGGAAGCACTGGGACGTCGACGAGGTCACCCACCGCTGGTCCGCGCAGGACCCGACGTCCTACGACCACCTGCCGATGATCGGGCCCTACCTGCCCGGCTCGACATCGCTGTACACCGCGACCGGGTTCATGAAGTGGGGCCTCACCGGCGGGACGTTCGCCGCCTCGCTGCTCGCCGACCTCGTGACCGGCAAGCCGAACCCGTTCGCCGACCGGTTCAGCCCGCACCGGCTCTCGCTGACGTCCGCGCCGCGGCTGGCGAGGATCAACGCCGAGGTGGCGGTCGCCATGATCGGCGACCGCCTGGTGCCCGCCGACGCGTCGTCGAGCGAACGCCTGCCGCGCGGCGAGGCGCACGTGGTCCGCGACGGGCTCGGGAAGACCGGTGTGTACCGCGACCACGACGGGCAGCTGCACGCGGTGTCGATGCGCTGCACCCACCTCGGCTGCCTCGTCCGGTTCAACCGGGCCGAGACGAGCTGGGACTGCCCGTGCCACGGATCGCGGTTCGACGTGGACGGCGAGGTGCTCGAAGGGCCTGCCACCAGCCCACTCCCGCGCCGCGACCCCAGGTGACGTGCCATGAGGGGAGCTTTCCCAGCGGTCAGCGCTGGGAAAGCTCCCCTCATGGCGAGCGCTTGGTCAGGAGGACAGCTTCTGGAGCTCTCTGACCAGCTGCTGCTTGCTCATGCTCGACGCGCCCTGCAAGCCGGCGTTGCGGGCCTGCACGAGCAGTTCCTCCTTGCTGGCTTCGCCCGGCTTCTCACCGAGGTGCTCCGCGCGGCTCTCGGCGAACGCCTTGCCGAGCTGCTCGAGCCGTGAGGATTCCAGGCGAGCGCGCATACCTGGCAGCACGGTCTGCTCTTCTTCCTCGACGTGGTGGGTCACCGCGTCGACGAGCTCCTTCAGCACGCCGTCGTACCGCGACGACTCGGGATCGGTCGACGCGAGCTCGACGAGCAGTCGTTCGGCCTGGGCGTGCTCCTCCTGGCTGTGTTCGACCTCGTCGGACTCACCGGCTTCGTCCTTCGCCGCGGGGTACACCTCGGCCTCCTCCGCGCGGCTGTGCGCGACGAGCAGCGCGCACAGGACGGGAGTCAGCAGCGGGCGCTTCTCCGGGTGGTTCTTCAGCTCGTCGAACAACCTCTCGACCTCGCGGTGGTCCTGCATGATCAGGTCGACAACATCCACGGTGGCTTTCCTCCGACAATCAGGTCGCTGGGGTTCCCGAGTACCCCAGCGAAACCGTCGGAACCCTGTCAGCGCTTGGCGACCAGCGTGAGCACGTCGTAGCGGGCCACCGACTCGCCCTTCTGGTTCGCCACGTCGGCGTCCCAGCGGACCTCGCCGTACTCCTGGTCCTCGCGCGGGGTGATCTGCTTGACGGTCAGCGTCACGGTCAGCTCGTCGCCGGGGAACGTGGGCGTGACGAACCGCAGGTTCTCCAGCCCGTAGTTCGCCAGCACCGGGCCGGGCTCTGGCGAGACGAACAGCCCGGCCGCGAACGACACGACGAGGTAGCCGTGCGCGACGCGTCCGCCGAAGAACGGGTTCGCGGCGGCGGCTTCCTCGTCCATGTGCGCGTAGAACGTGTCGCCGGTGAACTCGGCGAAGTGCTCGATGTCCTCCAGCGTCACGGTGCGCGGGCCCGCCACGACGGTGTCGCCGAGGCGCAGCGTCTCCAGCGTCTTGCGGAACGGGTGGACGTCCTCGGTGGTGCGCGGCGCGCCGGTCACCCAGCGGTTCGTCACGGCCGAGAGCACCCTCGGGCTGCCCTGGACGGCGGTGCGCTGCATGTGGTGCAGCACGCCGCGCATGCCACCCATCTCCTCGCCGCCACCGGCGCGACCGGGGCCGCCGTGCACGAGCATCGGCAGCGGCGAGCCGTGGCCGGTCGACTCGGCGGCGTCCTCGCGGTCGAGCACCAGGACGCGGCCGTGCCACGGCGCGACACCCAGCACCACGTCGCGCGCGAACGACGCGTCGCCCGTCACGACCGAGCCGACCAGCGAACCGGCACCGCGCGCGGCGAGTGCGATCGCGTCGTCGACGGAGTTGTACGGCAGCAGCGTCGACACCGGGCCGAACGCCTCGACCTCGTGCGGCTGCACGGCGTCGGACGCGGCGCGCAGCAGCATCGGCGACATGAACGCACCGCGCTCGGCGTCGGCGTCCACGACGGTCACCTCGTCGGAGCCGTAGACCACAGAGGCGCTCTCCAGCAGGGCCTTGAGGGAGCGGCGGACCTCCTCGCGCTGCTCGAGACCGGCCAGCGCGCCCATCTTGACATCGCGGTTGGCCGGGTTGCCGATGACGATCCCGCCGAGCTTGGCCGACGTGGCCTCGGCGACCTCGTCGATCAGCGAGGCGGGCACGAGCGCGCGCCGGATCGCGGTGCACTTCTGGCCCGCCTTGGTGGTCATCTCACTGACCAGCTGGTTCACGAACAGGTCGAACTCGGGAGTGCCCGCGACGGCGTCCGGGCCGAGGATCGAGCAGTTGAGCGAGTCCGCCTCGGCGTTGAACCGCACGGACGACCGGATCACGGCCTGGTGCGTGCGCAGGTGCTGCGCGGTGGAGGCGGAACCGGTGAACCCGACGAGGTCCTGCGCGGTGAGGTGGTCGAGCAGGTCACCGGCGGATCCGGACACCAGCTGCAGCGAACCGTCGGGCAGCAGGCCGGAGGCGAGCATCAGCTCGACCAGCTTCTCGGTGACGTACGCGGTCTGCGACGCGGGCTTGATCAGCGACGGCACACCGGCGATGAACGCGGGCGCGAACTTCTCCAGCGGGCCCCACATGGGGAAGTTGAACGCGTTGATCTGCACCGCGACCCCGCGCAGCGGCGTGCAGATGTGCTGGCCGACGAACGTGCCGCCGCGGCCGAGCGGTTCGAGCGCGCCGTCGACGTAGACGGTGTCGTTGGGCAGCTCGCGCTTGGCCTTCGAGGCGTACCCGAGCAGCACGCCGATGCCGCCGTCGACGTCGATCCACGTGTCGGCCTTGGTCGCGCCGGTGCGGTAGGACAGCGCGTACAGCTCGTCCTTGTGCTCCTTGAGGTGCAGGCCGAGCGCCTTGAGCAGCTGGGCGCGCTGGTGGAAGGTCAGCTCGCGCAGCGCCGGGCCGCCGACCTCGCGGCCCCAGCTCAGTGCGGCACCCATGTCGACCCCCGCCGACGAGATCCGCGCGATCTCCTCACCGGTCACCGCGTCGTGCAGCGGCGCGCCATCGGCGTCCGGCACGTGCCACCGGCCGGAGACGTAACTGCGCAGCAAGCTCATGGGGGTCGCCCTCCTGACACCGGGGCCGGCGGATCCGCGCCGACCCATCTGGTGAACGAGCCTAGTCAGAAGCGGTACGTGGACCAGCCCTGCCAGGTCGCGCCCACCACGCGGTTGTGCACGGGCTCCGCCGGAATTGTTGTTCCAGCAACCAATGCGAGCTTCATCGCCACTGCGGCGGCAATCAGGTGAAATCGCATGTCCGAAGAATTCGAGTACGCGCGATAAACAGGAAGGAGTTGCCCGTATCCCGCTGTATGGTGCCCTGGGATACGGCCCGTGATCAGGGGGAACGCCTTGTCTGAGGCAACGGGGTTCGCGGACGAGCTGCGGCGTCTGCGCACCGAACGGGGAATGTCACTGGCACAGCTGTCGGGCCTCGCGCACTACAGCAAGGGCTATTTGAGCAACGTCGAGAACGGGCGCAAACCGGTGACCCCGGATTTGGCCCGCAGGCTCGACGCCGTACTCGACGCGGGCGGCGCGCTCGCGCGTCTCGTCGCGCACGCGGACCGCGAGGTCTGCCCGTACCAGGGACTCGCGAGCTTCGGCCCGGACGACGCCCGCTGGTTCTTCGGCCGGGAGCGCACGACGGCCGCGCTCGTGTCGCGCGCCGCCGAGTGCCTGGACGCCGGGTTGCCGCTCGTCGTGTTCGGCGCGTCGGGCGCGGGCAAGTCGTCGTTGCTGCGGGCGGGCCTGGTGCCCGCGATCGCGCGCGGGGCGTTGCCGGAGGCCGGATCGGCGAGCTGGCCGACGCTGGTCACGACGCCCACCGCGCAGCCGCCCTCGGTGCTCACCGAACGACTGCACGGCCGCACCGTGATCGTCGTCGACCAGTTCGAGGAGGTCTTCACCGCGTGCGCGGAGGACGAGCGGCGCGAGCTGATCCACGCGCTCTACTCGGCGGCCGAGCAGTCGGCGCTGGTCGTGCTCGGGGTGCGGGCCGACTTCTACGGCCAGTGCGTCGCCTATCCGGAGCTGCTGAAAGCCGTCCAGCACAACCAGTTCACCGTCGGCGCGATGACCAGGACCGAGCTGGTCGAGGCGATCGCCGGCCCGGCGGAGGCGACCGGGCTCGGCATCGAGCCGGGGCTGGTCGAGCTGCTGCTGCGCGACCTCGGCATCACCGGGGACGACCCGAACGCGAGCTACGAGCCGGGTGCGCTGCCGCTGCTGTCCTACGCGCTGCTCAGCACGTGGCAGCAGCGGGACACCGACCGGCTCACCGTCGCGGGCTACCAGGTGACCGGCGGCATCGACGGCGCGGTGGCCGCCGCGGCGGAACGCGCGTACGGCCAGCTCGGCGACGAGGGCAGGGACGCGGCGCGGCGGGTGCTGCTGCGGCTGGTCAGGGTCGGCGAGCAGGGCGAGGCGACCCGGCGCCGGGTGCACCGCGCCGACCTGGCGTCGACCAAGGAACAGGCCGCGATGGAGGCGCTCGCCGCGGTGCGCCTGATCGTGATCGACCAGGACACCGTCGAGATCACCCACGAGGCGCTGCTGCGGGCGTGGCCCCGGCTGCGCGGCTGGCTCGACGAGAACCGCGAGGGCCTGCGCGTGCACCGGCAGCTCACCGAGGCAGCGGACGGATGGGAGTCGCTCGACCGCGACCCCGGCGCGCTGTACCGCGGCACCCGGCTCGCGCTGGCCCGCGAGCACGTCGACGACGCGGACCTCACCGCGGGCGAACGAAGATTCATGGCCGCGAGCGTCGACGCCGAGGCGGCCGAGCAGGCCGCCGCTCGCCGCCGGACCCGGCGGCAGCGGCAGCTGATCGCGTTGCTGAGCGTCCTGCTGCTGCTCGCCGTCACGGCTTCGCTGAGCGCCGTCCGCGCGCAGAACACCGTCGGCGAGCAACGCGACACCGCCATCGCGCGCAAGGCCGTCACCGACGCGGCGGCGCTGCGCGAGGAGAACCCCGCACTCGCCGTCCAGCTGACCTTGGCGGCCTACCGGCTCACGCCGAGCGACGAGCTGCGCGACGCGGTGATGAGCGCGTTCACCACCGGCTACCGCGCCCCCCTGCCCGGCCACACCAGTGACGTCGTGTCGCTCGCGTACGCGCCGGACTCCCCGGTGCTGGCGACGATCAGCTGGGACAAGACCGCGGTGCTCTGGGACGTCTCCGACGTGCACCACCCGAGGCGACTGAGCAGCCTCCCGCTCGCCGCGGCCGGAACGTCGGTCGCCTTCAGCCCGCGGGACCACCTGTTCGCCACCACCGACGCGCAGACGCTGCGCGTGTGGGACGTCGCCGATCCGCGCAACCCGCGCGAGCTCGCGGTGCTGCCCGGCCAGGCCAGCTGGGCCGCGTTCAGCCCGGACGGCCGGACGCTCGCCACCGGCCACGTGGACGGCACGGCGCGGCTGTGGGACATCGACCAGCTCCGCCGCGTCCGCGAGCTGGTGAAGTTCACCGCGCACACCACCGAGACGACGTCGGTGGCGTTCAGCGGCGACGGGCTGACGCTCGCCACCACCGGCGACACGACGGCCCGGCTGTGGAACGTCACCGGCGGCGACCCCAAGCCGATGAGCGTCCTCAAAGGACACTCGTCGTCGGTGCGGCACGCGGCGTTCAGCCCGGACGGCCGGACGCTCGCCACCGCGAGCTGGGACCACGACGTGCGGGTGTGGGACGTCTTCACCGGTGAGTGCCTCACCACCGTCACGGAGCACGACCACATCGCCTGGTCGGTCGCGTTCAGCCCGGACGGCCGCACGCTGGCGACCAACGGCGGCCACACGGTTCTGTGGGACGTCACCGACCGCCGCAACCCGCGCAAGGTGACCAAGATCTACGGCGGCGCGTACACGCTGGTGTTCAGCCACGACGGGCGACAGCTCGCGTCGGCCGCGTGGGTGCTGGACCTGAGCGAGCTCCCGCTGACCGGGCACGAGGACTTCGTCACCGACACGAGGTTCCGCCCGGACGGCAAGCTGCTCGCGTCCAGCGGGTGGGACCGGTCGGTGCGCCTGTGGGAACCGGGAAAGCCGCACCCGCTCGCGACGCTCACCGGAACCGACCGCTTCTTCCGCTCGGTCTCGTTCACACCCGACGGCCGCACGCTGGCCGCCGCCAGCGAGGACGGCGACATCTGGCTGTGGGACGTGTCCGATCCGCGGAAACCCGTGCAGCTCACCAGGATCCAGGCGGGCACCGGTGAGCTGGCCGAGGCCAGGTTCAGCCCCGACGGCAGGCTGCTGGCCGCGATCGGCCAGACGGCCGTGACCCTCTGGGACGTCGCAGGCGGCTACACCAGGCTCGCGCTGCTCGACGACCAGCGGGAGCAGGGCACCGGCGTGACGTTCAGCCCGGACAGCAGGTTGCTGGTGGCTTCGGCGTACCTGACGCCCGCCAGGATGTGGGACGTCAGCACAGCCCGGCAGCCGCGAGCGGTGCCACTGGTCACCAGCGACGTCATCTCCGGGTCGGTCTTCAGCCCGAACGGGAAGGTGCTCGCTCTCTCGGACCACCCGCAGGGCGGAACCCCGAAGGTGCGGCTGGTCGACGTGAGCGACCTGGCGAACCAGCGCGTGCTGTCCGAGCTGCCCGGCTACGCCCGGATGGCGTTCAGCCCGGACGGCCGCAGGTTCGCCACCGCGGGCGACGTCCGGCTCTACGACGTCACGAACCTGAGCGAGCCGCGCGAGCTCGTGTTCTTCCAGCACAGGGACGGCGTCCAGACGGTCACGTTCAGCCCGGACGGCCAGACGCTCGTCAGCGGCGGCAACGACAGCACGGTCCGCCTGTGGGAAACCGATTTCACCAAGGTCACGACACGCGTTTGCGCCGTCGCCTGGCCGCGGATTACAGAGCAGGAGTGGGAGAAGTTCTTCCCCGGCGTGGATTTCGCGCCGCCATGTGGGTCTTGACCGGGTGAGATTCCCTCGGCAAACTCCGCGCTGGGCGCAGTACAAACGAAAGGCACGTTCGATGCATCGACGCATCGGCGGGATATTCGCTGCCGCCCTTTTGCTGACAACAGCGGTCACGATCGCGATCACGTCCCCCGCTCCCCCTGCCAGCGCGGCCGTGACGTGGGCCGACGAGTTCAACGCTCCGGCCGGCTCCGCGGTCGACGGCTCCAAGTGGAACATGGAGACCGGCAACAACAACGGCAACAACCGCGAGCACCAGTGGTACACCTCGGGCACCAACAACGCCGCGCACGACGGCCAGGGCAACCTGGTGATCACGGCGAAGAAGGAGAACCCCGGCAACTACCAGTGCTGGTACGGCCGTTGCCTCTACACCGCGGCCCGCATCAACACCGCCGGCAAGTTCACCCAGACCTACGGCCGGTTCGAGACGCGCATGAAGATGCCGCGCGGCAAGGGGATCTGGCCCGCGTTCTGGATGCTCGGCGCGGACATCAACAGCGGCAACCCGTGGCCGGGCAGCGGCGAGATCGACATCATGGAGTTCCTGGGACACCAGCAGAACACCGTGTACGGCACGATCCACGGTCCCGGCTACTCGGGCGCGGGCGGACTCAGCGCCGCCTACAACGGCCCGAACTTCGCGGACGGCTTCCACACGTTCGCGGTGGACTGGAAGCCCGGTGAGATCGTGTGGTCGGTGGACGGCAACGTCTACCACCGCCGCACGCCCGCGGACCTGAACGGCAACCAGTGGGTGTTCAACAAGCCGTTCTTCATCATCATCAACCTGGCCGTCGGCGGTGAGTGGCCGGGTTACCCGGATGCCTCCACGGTGTTCCCGCAGCAGCTCGTCGTCGACTACGTCCGAGTGTCCACGAGTGACACTCCGGGTGGTGGCAATCGGATCACCGGTCTCGGCGGCAAGTGCGTGGACGTCGCCGGGGCGAACACCGCGAACGGCACGGCGGTGCAGCTGTACGACTGCAACGGCACGGCGGCGCAGCAGTGGAACGTCGGCGGTGACGGCACGATCCGCGCGCTGGGCAAGTGCCTCGACGTCTCCGGCGGCGGCACGGCCGCGGGGACGGTCGTGCAGCTGTGGGACTGCAACGGTTCCGGCGCGCAGCGGTGGACCGTCACCGGTGCGCGCGACATCGTGAACCCTCAGTCCAACAGATGCCTGGACGCGGCGGGCAACAGCTCGGCCAACGGGACCCGGCTGCAGATCTGGGACTGCTCCGGAGCGGCTAACCAGAAGTGGACGGTCAGCCAGAACTAGATGGGCGACTGAGGAGTCTCGCCACAGCCCAGTCCTGACAACCGACACCGACCGACTTGAACACGGTGCGGCCGCGGGCGATCGGCGGATCTCCCACGGCCGCACCGAGTTCGACGAGCCGGTCGACCGGCAGGGTTCCGGCCTGGACGGCGTGGATGATCTCGCCGGCCTCGGCCAAAGCGGCTGCGACCTCGTCCACGACGAGCAGGTCGCAGGTGGTGAGCAGTTCCTCGGGCAGCTCGCGCATGCCTGGAAGGTAGGAACCGATCGCGTTGACGTGCACCCGTTCCGGCAATGCCTCCGCCGGGAACAGCGGGTCCGTCGCCGGGGTCGCCGTGCACACCACGTCCGCACTGGACACGGCATCGGCGGCGGACGACGCCGTGTCCAGTGCGGTACCGGGGAGCTCGAGGCTCAGCTCTTCCAGCAGCGCCTCGGCTTTCGCCGGCGTGCGGCTGTGGACGGTGAGCTTGCGCAGCGGGCGCACCGCGTGCACGGCCCGCACCTGGTCCAGCGCCTGCGCGCCCGCGCCGATCAGCGCGAGGTGCGAGGCGCCCGCGTCCGCGAGGAGATCCGTGGCGACGCCGACGACCGCGCCGGTGCGCATGGCCGTCAGCGGCGCGGCGTTCGCGGTGAACTGGGTGTCCGGGTCGGAGTAGACGACCGTGCCGGTGATGACCGGGTCGCGGCCGGGTTCGATGCTCAGCGTCTTGACGACCGTCGACCGGCTCGGCGTGTGGTGCGCCGTCATCACCAGCGCGTGGCCGTCGGCGAACACGAGCCGCTGCGGCTGGACGAAGTGGCCCATCGACAGCTCCAGGAACGCGTCGCGGACCGCGTCGATCGTTGCCGCCATTCCGACTTTGGCGGTGTTCACGACATCACCACCGCTCGGCCGCCCGAGGCGTCGAACTCGTGCGCGACGGTCTTCAGCGGCTCACCACCGGCGGCCCACGCGGCCACCCAGGTCAGGCCTTCCATCGCACCGTTGCCGCCGCGCTGCTCCAGGTCGGTGCCGATGTGGTCGAGCCAGCCGGTGTCCATGCCGCCGACGCCGGCGAGGAACTCCTCGTCCCACGCGCGCACCAGGTCGCGGATCGTGCCCGCCTCGTGCGCCTCGGCGTTGACCCGCTTGATCCACTCCTGCCGTTCGGCCTCGGTCAGCACCACACCCGTCTCCGGCTCGCGGAACCCCGGCAGGTCGTGCGCGAGCCCGCCGGACCCGACGAACAGCACGCGTTCCGGCCGGTCCGCGAAGAACGCCCCCACCTGGCGGCCGAGCGCGGCGGCGCGGCGGACGCTCGCGACGGGCGGGCTGGCGCAGTTCACGAACACCGGCAGCACCGGCTTCGCGTCGATCTCGCCGATCAGGTCGCGGGTCGTGTGGCCGAACGCGTGGTCCAGCGCGACGCGGTAGCCGATCGCGACGTCGAACTCGTGGCCGATGAGGTCCGTCGCGAGCGCGCGGCCCAGATCGGACGGCACGTCGTACTCGCCGGACGGGCCCTGCACGTCGCCCTGCGCGGACGCGGACAGCACGACCGAGAAGGTCGGCACCACCTCGCGGAAGGCGCGCCGGTGGTCCGTCCCGAAGATCACCACCAGGTCCGGGTCGAACTCGTCGACCGCGGCGCGGACCACGTCGATCGCCGCGCGCACCGGGCCGTGCGGAGCGCTCGGCAGGGTCACCAGGTGCGAGGCGCACACCGTTAGGCGTTTCTTCACCGGGCCAGCATAGGTTCCGCACCGTGAGACGACGCATACCGGCCGTGATCACGGCCGCACTGTTGATGCTCCCGGTTCCGGCGCACGCCGACCTGCCCGATCTCGAGACCGCCGAGATCAGCAGACGCATCGAGACCGCTCGCGAGTCCAGACCGGTCGCGCCCGGCGTCACCCTCAGCTCCTTCGACTGGTACGAGCCCGGCGGCTCCGGCGGGTGGATGCGCGGCGACGCGCTCACCGTCGACCTGACCTCCGGCGTCCGCGTCGGCTACCTCTCCCCCGGCACCGTCTCGTCCGCCGAGCCGCTCTCGGCCCAGGCGACCCGGATGCGCGCGGTCGCGGCCGTGAACGGCGACTTCTTCGACATCAACAACTCCAACGCGCCCGCGGGCGTGGGCATCTCCGACGGCGCGCTGGTCAAGTCCGCGCAGGCCGGACACCACCGGGCGGTCGGCGTCGACGCGGCGGGCATCGGCCGGGTCATGGAGGTCTTCTTCACCGGCGCGCTCACCACGCCGTCCGGCACGGTGCCGCTCACCCAGCTCAACAGCGCTGCCGTCGGCAAGAACGGCGTCGGGGTGTTCAACCCGTTCTGGGGCGGCTACAGCCGTTCCCGCGCGGTCGAAGGTGTCACTCGGGTGACAGAAGTGGTGGCGCGACAGGACGTCGTGACCGAGGTCAGGACATCGGCCGGCGGTGACGCCATTCCCGCGGACGGGTACGTGCTCGTCGGCCGCGAGGACGGTGCCGACGCGCTGGCCCGGCTGCGTCCCGGCGACCGGATCGGCGTCACGTACGCGCCGCGCACCAGCGACGGCAGCGCACCGGTCACCGCGATCGGCGGCAACCAGCTGCTCGTCAAGGACGGCGTCAACGTGGCGCCTGCCGACCCGCTGCACCCGCGCACCGCGGTCGGCTTCTCCGCCGACGGGCGCAGGATGTTCCTGCTGACGGTCGACGGCCGCCAGGCGCCCTACCTGCTCGGCCTGAACCTGCGCGACCTCGCCGAGGCGCTGCGGGAGATGGGCGCGCACAACGCGTTGAACCTCGACGGCGGCGGCTCGTCCACGATGCTCGCCCGCTCGCCGGGCGGCACCGAGCTGGACGTCGCCAACACGCCGTCGGACGGCGCGGAACGCCCGGTGCCCAACGGGCTCGCGCTCTACGCGCCGGAGGGCAGCGGCGCGCTCACCGGGTTCCGCGTCACCACGAAGGACCGGCGCGTCTTCCCCGGCCTGTCGCGCAGGCTGGACGTGCAGGGCCACGACGAGACGTTCGGCCCCGCACCCGACGAGCACCGCTGGGAGCACAGCACCGGCCGCGTCGAAGGCGACCTCTTCCGCGCGGGCGCGCTGGGCGCTGTCCGGCTCACCGCGTACCGCGACGCCGTGCGCGGGTCGGTCGACCTGACCGTGCTCGGCCCGCTGACTCGCCTCTCCCCCACCGCGACGCGGCTGAGCCTGTCCGCACCGGGCGACCGGAAGCCGTTGGGCATCAACGGTTTCGACCCCGAGGGGTTCACCGCGTCGATCGAACCCGGCGATCTCCAGCTGGAGTACGACCACGACGTGATCGAGGTGACGCCCGAGCTGGAGGTCGTCGCGAAGACACCCGGCGCCACCACGATCACGGCGAGGGCGGGCGGCCACACCACGCACGTCGGCGTCACCGTCGGCGCGGTCGACCGCGCGGTCGCGGACTTCGACGACGGCGCGCGGTGGACGTTCGGCTCGGCCCGCGCGACCGGGTCCGTCGCACCTGTGCCGGACGGGCACACCGGCGCCGGGCTGCGGCTGAGCTACGACTTCACCCAGTCCACCGGCACCCGCACCGCGTACGCCGTGCCGCCGCGGCCGATCCAGGTCGACGGCCAGCCGCTCGCGCTCAGCGCGTGGGTGCGGGGACAGGCGAAGGGCGAGTGGACCGCGTTCACGGTCACCGACGCGCTCGGCCAGACCAGGTCGCTCTACGGCCCGTACATCACCTGGAACGGGTGGCGCAGGCTGGAGGTCGCGATCCCGCCGGAGATGGCGCTTCCGTTGCAGGTCAACAGGTTCTACACCATCGAGACCAAAGCGGACCGGCAGTACACCGGCGAGGTGCTGGTCGACGACATCGCCGCGCGGGTGCCGCCGTCGGTCACCCTGCCACCGGTGCCACCGGAACAGGCGGCGGTCGTCGTGCAGGACGGCACGGTGGCGGGCAAGGACTGGCGGTTCGCCGTGATGTCCGACGCTCAGTTCGTCGCGCGTGCGCCGGACAGCGAGCTGGTGCGGTCCGCACGCCGGACGATGCGCGAGATCAAGGCGGCGCGGCCGGACTTCGTCGTCATCAACGGCGACCTCGTCGACGAGGCGTCACCTGCCGATCTCGCGTTCGCGCACCGGATCCTGCGCGAGGAGCTCGGCGAGGTGCCCTGGTACTACGTGCCGGGCAACCACGAGATCATGGGACCGGGCACGATCGACAACTTCCGCCGCGAGTTCGGTGCCACGAACCGCACGTTCGACCACAAGGGCACGCGGTTCGTGCTGCTCGACTCGTCGACCGGGACGATCAGGGGCGGCGGCTTCGACCAGATGGTGATGCTGCGCGACGCGCTGGAGTCCGCTCCCGGCAAGGTGGTCGTGCTGGAGCACCACCCGCCGCGCGATCCCACCCCCGCCAAGGGAAGCCAGCTCGGCGACCGCATGGAGGCCGCGTACGTCGAGCGGTTGCTGTCCGGTCGCGACGCGTTGTTCGTCGGCGGTCACGTCGGCGTGTTCCACGCGTCCACTGTGGACGGTGTGCCGTACCTGATCAACGGCAACTCCGGCAAGGCGCCCGCCGAACCCGGCGGCTTCACCGGGTGGACGCTCGTCGGCGTGGACTCCGGCGGGTTCGCCGCCGAGATCCGTCCGCACGTGGACGCGGTGACGCTCACCGCACCCTCGGTGCTGCAGATCGGCAAGCCCGAGCACGTCAGCGCGGCGTTCGCCCAGGGCAGCAGGCGGATTCCCGTCGCGTACCCGGTGAGCGCCGACTGGTCGGGCTCGCCGGGCCTGCACGTCGGCGCGGAGTCCGGGGTCAAGCCGTGGCACGTGGCGTGGCTCGACCCCGGCTCCGGTGTGCTCACCGCGGTCCGCACCGGCCAGGTGAGCCTCGCGATCACGGTGAACGGGGTGACGCGACGACACGACGTCCGCGTCGCACTCCCCGAGGAGGGGAAGCCGGCGGCCTGACGGGGCACTGGGGGTCGCCCGCGTCAGACCACCGACCGTTCGCGGGGGTTTCCGCTGCCGCGGCAGCGGAAACCCCGGTCATCTAGCGAAGAGCCGCGGCGATGTGCTCGCTCAGGCCTTCCGCGGAGGACAACGCCGCGCGCAGCTCGGCGGTGTACTCGTCGGCAGCGGCCTGCAGACCACCCGCGACGAGATCCGCACCGGCGGCCTCGACGTCACCGCCGCTGCGAGCGGCGAACGCCTTGACCTGCGCACCCAGCAGCAGCTCCTCGGGCACTGTCGGAGCACCCTCCAACGGCCACGCGAGGTCCGCCAGCACACCGTCACCGGCGACCTCGCGGACGAGGCCGGCGGCAGCGGCACCGGGCGTGCGGGTGCCCTCCGGCAGCACCGCGATCACCGCCGGGTGGTTCGCGAGCCACCCGAGCAGCGTCGTGTTCAGCTCCTGCCGCACGGGCTTCGGCGTGAGCCACAGCACCAGGTTGAGGTAGTACTCGGTGAGCTTGCCGAGCACCTCCCCGTCCTCCTCGAACCCCCAGAGGTTGATGTCGAAGTAGTGGTGCCACGTGGAGTCCGCCACGATGCGGCCGACACCGGCGGCCGCGCCGTCGTACGCGGTGGAGACGCCGTAGACCTCACCGTTGCGCTTGTCCGTGCCCCGCGCGATGATCTCCGGCTTCGGCTGGCCCTTGCGCCCGACCGGCCACACGTTCTCCGGGTAGCTGGCCGGAATCACCAGCTGCCCCTCGTGCATGTGGTCGGGGAACACGGTGATCGGGCCGCGGCGTCCGCTGAACAGCGCGTGCGGACGGCCGCCCCAGCGCCTCAGGATCAGCTCCTGCGGGTAGGGGTCGAGGTCGTTGGGGATCGGGTTGTTGATGTCGCTGCCCCACGGGTCGGGCGTGTGGGTGTTGTGGCTGTGCTCGATGCTCGAGTCCGGCCGGTCGTTCCACACCCGCAGCTCGCCCGCTCGCGGGATCCGGTGGCCGATCGCCCGGCCGAGGTTCATGTAGTCCGGCAGCGACGGGTCCTCGTCGGGCTGACGCGGGTTGGAGTGGTCGCCGGTGATCAGCACACCGCCGCCCGCGTCCATCCACGTGCGCAGCGCCGCGACCTCCGGGTCGGTGAGCTCGTTCTCGGGCTCGCCCGGCTTGTTGGTCCACCACCAGCCGAAGAACCACACCTGCTCGTAGTTCGCGAGCAGCTCCGGCGTGATCTTGTTCTTGGCGTGGCCGTCCCGGTGCCGGTTGACCAGCGAGACGGTGACGTCCGCGAAGAACGGCTGGTTCCGCTCGATGAGATGGCGGAGGATCCCCAGCTGGAAGCCGGGGAACCCGACGGGGCTGTCGGCTCCGCCGAACTCGAACAGGTCGGTGTAGAAGAGAACTCTGATCTTGGGTTTGGCGTCGGCTTTCACGCCGGCGCCGATGATGCGTGCGTCGAACACTGGTACTCCCCCTGTGGTGGTGCGACGCGCCCTCCCCGGCAACGCCGCTACTTCCACGTATACCCAACTTCGTCTCATCCTGTGGTATTCGTTCCACTCCGACTTTCGTAGGACAGGTGTGGTTCAGCGGCCCCGAACGGCGTAAGGGAAGATGTGCGCCATGACCACCGCCGACGGCTTCGCCGATCTGGGGCTGCGGCCCGACCTCCTCTCCGCTCTGACCACACTGGGCTACGAGGAGCCGACGCCGATCCAGCGCGAGGCCATCCCCCCGTTGCTCAAGGGCAACGACCTGCTGGGCCAGGCCGCGACCGGTACCGGCAAGACGGCGGCGTTCGCACTTCCGCTGCTCGAACGCATCGCCGACCGCATCGGCAAGGGCGACAAGCCGCTCGCGCTGGTGCTCGCCCCGACCCGCGAGCTCGCCGTCCAGGTGTCCGAGGCGATCCACCGCTACGGCCGCCAGATGGGCGCCCGCGTCCTGCCGATCTACGGCGGCCAGCCGATCGGCCGCCAGCTGCGCGAGCTCCAGCGCGGCGTCGACGTCGTGGTCGCCACGCCGGGCCGTGCGATCGACCACATCGGCCGCGGCACGCTGGCGCTCGACGAGCTCGAGATCGCCGTGCTCGACGAGGCCGACGAGATGCTCGACATGGGCTTCGCCGAGGACATCGACGCGATCCTCCAGGAGACCCCCGACACCCGGCAGACGGTCCTGTTCTCCGCGACGATGCCCCCGCGCATCCACCGCCTCGCGCAGAGCCACCTCCGGGAGCCCGTGCAGATCCAGATCGGCCGCGAGAAGACCGAGCCCGGCGAGACGCCGCTCGTGCGCCAGTCCGCGTACCTCGTGCGCCGCGACCACAAGCCGGCCGCACTCGGCCGCGTGCTCGACGTCGAGTCCCCCACCGCCGCCGTGGTGTTCTGCCGCACGCGCGACGAGGTCGACCAGCTCACCGAGACGCTGAACGGCCGCGGCTACCGCGCCGAGTCGCTGCACGGCGGCATCAGCCAGGAGCAGCGCGACCGCGTCATGGCGCGCCTGCGTTCCGGCACCGCGGACCTGCTCGTCGCGACCGACGTCGCGGCCCGCGGCCTGGACATCGACACGTTGACGCACGTCGTGAACTACAACGTGCCGTCCGCGCCCGAGGCCTACGTGCACCGCATCGGGCGGGTTGGGCGCGCTGGGCGTGAAGGTGTCGCGATCACGCTGGTCGAGCCGCGTGAGAACTCGATGCTCAAGACCATCGAGCGGGTCACCAAGCAGAAGATTCCGGTCGAGAAGGTGCCCACGGTCGCTGACCTGCGGGCTCGGCAGCTCGAGCTCACCCGGTCCTCGCTGCACGAGTCGCTGCTCGAGGACGACCTGTCGCGGTTCCGTGTTGTCGTCGAGACGTTGGCCGACGAGTTCGACATCATGGAGATCGCGCTCGCTGCCGTGAAGTTGGCTCATGAGGCTTCCGGCGCGGCTGCCGATGAGGAAGAGATTCCCGAGGTTCGGCCGCGTGAGGACCGTGGTGGGGCTCCGCGTGTCGGTGGGGCTCGGCCGCCTCGTGAGCGTCGTGGGCCGTCCGAAGGTATGACGCGGCTGTTCGTCGGTGCTGGGCGGACGTCCGGGATTCGGCCTCAGGACATCGTCGGTGCCATCACCGGGGAGACCAGTCTCAACGGGCGTGACATCGGGGCCATCGAGATCACGGACCGGTTCTCGCTCGTTGAGGTTCCTGGGCCGGCTGCCAACGAGGTCATCGAGTCGTTGCGCAACGCGAGCATCAAGGGGAAGCGGGTCACTGTGCGGCGGGAGCGTGCGGCTCGCTGAGGCTGGGGGCCGTTCGCTGAGGCTCGGGTTTGCGGTGTTGGTGAGCTGCTCGAGTCCTCCTTTGATTGGGGCTCCCGCCCCTTGCCCCCGGCCGGGGCTCCGCCCCGGACCCCGGCACCACCGGAGGCCTCGGGCTGGTTTCCGTAATGGGTCGCCTTGGTGGTGGGGTCTCCGTACGGCGCACCAGAGGCAGCCACATTTTTAGGGTGGGGTCAAGACAAAAAGACGTCTTGACCCCACCCTCGAAATGCGGCAGGGCT
>NZ_VOBR01000053.1 GCF_007845675.1 Lentzea tibetensis
GCATCTTGGGGCCCCTCGCGGCGTGGTGGGGCCGGCTCCGCCGGCAGGAAGAGCACCTGCCGGCCCGATAGGGGTACCACGCCGCACCCCAAGTCAAGGCCCAATCGCCAGGTGCCCACCACCCCGCACACTGCCGACGCGCACACTCCTTGCCTGATCACACCTGCCCGCCTGCCGTCGGACTCGCCTTCCGTCGGCACACCGACCCGCTTACCGTCGGACTCGCCTTCTGTCGGCACACCGGCCCGCCTGCCGTCGTGCCCGCCTTCCGTAGACACCGGCCCGCCTGCCGTCGGGCCCACCAGCCTGGCCCGCCTGCCGCTGTGCCACCTTCCGTAGACACACCGCCCCGCCCGCCGTCGGGCCCGCCAGCTACCCCCTGCCGCTGAGCCCGACTTCCGCCCGATACGACACACCTCGGGCCTGCCGGGCCGCCGCTCACGGCCGCGAGCGCGCTCACGCGGGCGTCCCCCGCACCCGAGAACCCCCCGAACCGATGCTCCCAGCCAGCACCGACAATCCCCCGCCCCACAGACAGGCCAGCCACGAAACCAGGGGTGCGACAGCCCGCAACATCTGCGGCGCAGCGTGGACCCCGGCGAGCGAAGCGACGCCAGCGCACCCGGCGACCCACCACGAAACCGGCGCGTACCAAGCGAGCACCGGCCAAACCGGCACGTACCAAGGGAGCCCGACGAAACCGGCGGGCACCAAGAGAGCCCAGCGGAACCGGCAGACACCAAAGAGCCCGACGAAACCGGCACATACCAAAAGAAAAGAGCGCCCGCCGCACCAGCAACCCCCGCACTGCCAACCGGGCGCGGCCCCCGAGCACAAACCGGCAGCCAAATGATCAGAACAAACTTTCCCGGAGGGCAGGGGCGGGGAGGGTCTCGCTGATCAGGCGAAGCCTTGCCACATCGAAAAGCCCCTGTCAAGGCAGCTTTTCCGCCTTGACAGGGGCTTTTCGATGTGGCGACCTCTGGTGATCAGCGAGACCCTCCCCGCCCACCACCAAAGAAAGCCTCAAAACCTACCGGAACACCAACAACGTCACAGCAGAAGCACCAGCCGCCAACACCAAGCACAGGAACCCACTGACCAGCGGGTGCCGGAACCACGACCGGTTGTAGTCGATGGCAGCCCGCCCAGGCCCAGCAAAGAGAGCAGCGAACGCCATAGCGGCAAGGGCGAGCTCGAGCTCAACCCCGTTGGCCCCGAAGAACCCGCCCTTGTACTTCAGCGCGATGACGTTGGCCATCACGGCCAGCACGCCAGCAGCCGCGAGCGGCGTGAACAACCCGAGCACCAGCAACCCGCCACCGGTCAGCTCGGTCACACCGGTGACCCACGCGAGGATGCGGGGTTCGCGGAAGCCGGACTTCTGCAGGAACTGGGCGAAGCCGTCGATGCCGGGCCCGCCGAACATCCCGAACACCTTCTGCAACCCGTGCAGCACGAACACGCCACCGAGCACGGCCCGCAGGGCGAGCAGGCCGATGTCGGCGCTGGCGGTCCACCTGAACTTGGTCCGCTCGTCCTCGAAGGGGTCGTCGAGCGGGTCCACAGTGGACGGCGTCAGCGGCGTGTAGCCGGAGTTGTCGAAGTGCTTCGTCTCTGGATCAAAATTCTGCGTCCCGTCATCGAAGTGGTGAACTCCTCCTCCGCTGCCGGCGTAGATCCCGTCATCGGAGAATGCGCTCGTCTTCGTCGAGCGGTCGTCGTGAGTAGCCACGCCCGCACGCTAGGAGACCCGTCCCGCCCGCAACAGGGCCGACCGGAAGCCATCGTTCACCCATTCAGCCTAATACAGGCCGTTCACGAGGTTGCGGGGCGATTCGCCCGCCGCGAAGCGTGCCACTTCCGCGGTGACGATGGAATATGCGCGTTCCTTGTTGCCCGCACAGCTTCCCGCCACGTGGGGGGTCAGCAACAGGCCGGGGGCCGTCCACAGTGGATGGTCTTCGGGCAGCGGCTCGGGGTCCGTCACGTCCAGTGCGGCGCGCAGTCTGCCGGACACCAGCTCGGCCAGCAGGGCGTCGGTGTCGACGACCGGGCCGCGGGCGCCGTTCAGCAGGATCGCGCCGTCCTTCATGCAGGACAGGAACTTCGCGTCGACCATGCGCTCGGTCTCGGCCGTCAGCGGCACGAAGACCACCACGGCGTCGAAGGACCCCAGCAGGTCCGGCAGCTCGTCCACGCCGTGGACGCCGTCGCGCGCCTCGCGGCCGACCATGGTCGCCGTCGCGTCGAACGGTTCCAGCCTGCGGCGGAACTGCTCGCCGAGGTCACCTGCGCCGACGACGAGAACCTGCTTGCCCTGCAACGTGTCCGTGAAGTGGTAGTCCCAGCGGCCCTCGATCCGCGCCTGCTCGAAGACGAGCAGGTCTCGGTAGATCGCCAGCAGCGCGCCGATCGCCCACTCCGCGGTGCTGCCGCCGTGGGCGCCGCGGCACGTCGACAGGAGCACGCCGTCGGGGATGCGGCCGACGAAGTTCTCCGCGCCGGCCGACAGAAGTTGCACCAAGCGCAACTTGGGCAGCGTCGCGAACACGGCGGCGGGGTCCGTGCCGGACAGGAACTTGGGCACCAGCACCTCGGCGTCCTGCGCCTCGGGCGGAAAGGGTTGTCCGGGCGTGTAGAGGATCGGCCGGACACCGTCCACCTCGGACAGCTTCTCGACACCGAATTCGTCGGGCACAAGCACGGTGAGCGTCACACCAGCACCGTACGGCAGACTGGTACCCATGCGGGAGCACGAGGTCATCTCCGCCGACGGCACCAAGATCAGAGTCTGGCGCACCGACGCCGAGGGCACCGCGGTGCTGCTCTGCCCCGGTGTCGGGTCCGGCCCCGAGTCGTGGCCGACCCTGACGGACGAGGCCGCGGTCGTCAGCTGGTACATGCGCGGCACGATGGGCTCGGACCGGCCGGACGACGAGAAGCGGATCAAGCTCGCCGACCACGTCGCGGACGCGATCGCGACGCTCGACGACGCCAAGATCGAACGCTGCGTCGTCATGGGCTGGTCGATGGGCGTCACGGTCGCCGCCGAGCTGGCGCGCAGGTACCCCGAGCGGGTGTCCGGACTGCTGCTCGTCGCGGGCGCACCAGGCGACTCGTTCGACGCCATGCTGCCGGTCGTGCCCGCGAAGCTGCGCCGCACGCTCAGCGTCACCGGCACGAAGATGCTCCAGGCCGCGGGTCCGCTGCTGGACACCGTGCTGCACCGGATGCCGGTGACGGACGTGACGACCTTCGTCCTCCGGCACGCGGGCGTGATCAAGCCGTCGAGCGACCCCGAGGACGTGAAGGCGGCGATCGCCCCGTTCCTCCAGCACGACTGGCGCTGGTACTTCACGCTGGCGCTCGCACTGGGCACCACGCCGAGGCAGGACCTGAGCGCGCTGCGCGTCCCGATCACCGTGCTGGCCGCCGAGGACGACGTGCTCGCGACCGCCGAGAGCATGGCCGAACCGGTGGGCCCGCTGCCGCAGGCGCGGTTCCGGCTGCTGCCGTGCAGCCACTACCTCCCGCTCGAGGCGCCGGAGGTCGTCCTCGCCGAGCTGCGGCTGCTCCACCAGCGGGTTGAAGCCGTCGAGTGGGCCGTCGCCGACGTGTTCACCCAGGTCTCACGGACGCGCACCTAGCCTGGAGCACGTGGTTCGCCTCCTCGCGTTGATCGCCGCCTGTCTACTGGCAGGGGGCTGCGCGTCCCTGCCGGAGGAACCACCGCCCACCAGCTGGACCCCGCAGCGGCAGCTGACGCCGCAGGCAGGCCCGAAACCGGAGCTGCCCGGCGAGTTCACCCCGTCCCCCGGCCAGCGCCAGCCGGGCCAGACGCCGCAGAGCGTGCCGCCGCCGCAGGGCTGCAAGGACTTCAACCCGCTGGTGATCGCGACGTGCCTCGACCCGGTCTCCGGCGTCGCGATGATCGGCCCGGACTCGCAGGGCAGCGTCACCGCGTACGCCACCGAGCGCACCACCGGCAGACTGCTGAAGGTCGCGAAGAACGTCGACCCGGTCGTGGTCGCGACGATCCCGGTGGACGCGTCGTCGGACGGCGGGCTGACCAGCATCGCGCTCTCCGCGACGTTCGCCGAGGACCAGCTCGTCTACCTGTACGTGACGACGCCGACGGACAACCGCGTGGTGCGCCTCGCCCCCGGCGACGCGCCCAAGCCGATCCTGACGGGCATCCCGCGCGGCGCGACCGGCAACCGCGGCGTGCTGGCCAGCGACCGCAAGGGCGCGCTGCTCGTCGCGACCGGCGACGCGGGCAACCCGGCGCTCGCCGCCGACCCGAACTCGCTCGCGGGCAAGGTGCTGCGCATCGACGGCGCAGGCCAGCCCGCGAAGGGCAACCCCACCGCGACGTCCGCGGTGATCGCCGCCGGGCTGCGCCTGCCGGGCGGGCTGTGCGTGTCCGCGGACACGACCAAGATCTGGGTGACGGACTGGACCGACCGGGCGGACGTCCTCTACCGCGTCGACCCCGGCAAACCGCTCGGCAACGCCGCGTGGAGCTGGCCGGACAAGCCGGGCATCCTCGGCTGCGCGTCGCTGTCGGACGTGCTGTGGACCACGATGAGCAAGACGCCCGGCACGCAGGCGCTGCCGATGGCACCGGACGGCAGCTTCGTCGGCAAGCCGAAGGTCAGCATGCAGGAGGACGGGTTCGGCCTGATCGGCCCGATGGAGATGCTGAACGACCAGGCCGCGCTCGTCGGCACGGTCAACAAGACCAGCGGCAAGACCGTCTCGTCCGACGACCGCGTCGCCATCGTCACCCGCCCCGACAACGGCGGAAACCCGGGCAAGGACTGACGCACGAGGGGAGCTTTCCCAGCGCTGGGAAAGCTCCCCTCATGGCAAACGACTAGCGGGTGGACGACCAGAAGATCGCGCGGCCCACCTGCGAGTACAGGCCCTTCGGGTGGTCGCGGAACATCGGCTCGGTGCCGAACAGCACGACCCGCGCACCGGCCGCCGAAGTACCGGACACCACGGCCGCCTGACCGGCCGCCGCGTTCTGCCCGCCGCTGCCGTCAGCGCGCGGGCGCCAGTGCCCGGACACGAGCGGCTGCGCCGCGTAGCGCTGCTCGACGCTCACCCCGGCACCGAGGTCGGCGAACCACTGCGGCGCGTAGACGAACGACGTGCCCAGCGCGCCGGACCCGACCGGACCGGTGCCGTTCGCGACCGTCACCACGCCGTTCGCGTCCTCCCAGCCCGCGACCGGACGGGCCGCGAGGAGCTTGGCGTCGACGTTGAACCGGCCACCGGTCGCACCGCGCGTGACGACACCGCCGCGCTTGAGGAACTCGTCCAGCGACGCACGCGAGGCAGGCGTGAGCAGGTCGTACCGCAGACCCGACGACACCATCAGCACGTCGACGCGCGACCAGTCGAACCCGGCGTTGAGCACCGACGTCGACACCGGCCGCACCTCGAAACCGAGGTCGCGCAACACCTTCAGCTCATCCGGGCCGACCGCCGCGGCGAGCACCTTGCGCTGCAACGGCGAACCACCCGGCGACGCCGCGGCGAACCGCACGCCGAACCGCTCGGACACCTCCAGCGCGGCGGCCCGCGACGCGGCGGGCACCACGATCGTGCCGTCGGCCTGCCTGCGCAGCTCGATCCCGCGGCTGAGCAGGTCGTTGACCGCATTGACGTCCTTGCCGTCGTTGATCACCAGGGCGAGGTCGCGTCCCGGCGGCGCGTCCACGCGACCGGTCGGCGCCGCCGCGGCGACCTCACGGCCGCGGACGAACAGCGGCCCGGACTTGGCGATCTCCACCGAAGCGCCCCAGAGCAGGCGGTGGCTCCAGCCCGAGATGTCGTACATCACCGGCACCTTGGCCGAGATGTCGCTGCCGGCTTCGAGCATCACGTTCGCGAGCGCCCGTTTCGGCTGGTGCATGTCGACCACGTACGAGCCAGCCGGATAGCGCTTTCCGGCCAGCGTGAACGGCGCGTCCGCGCGCTTGACCCTGATGTCGTTGGCGATCAGGTGGTCGACGAGCCGCGCCGCGGCGGGCCCCGAGCGCTCGTCGGTGATCACGTACGCGCGCGGGAACTCGGTGCGGTAGCGGTCCTCAGGGCCGAAACCGGGCACGAAGCCGTCCGGGATCTCGCGCTGCGGCTCACCGGCCGCGCCGCGGCGGAACATCTCGACCTGGTTGGAGATCAGCTCGGAGCGGTGCTGGTCCACGTAGTCGATCGTCGTGTGGATCGTCGACTCGGCGACATCAGCGTTGATGTCCGACCACCGGCGCAGCTCCGGCACCGGCACGGTGTCGTAGTTGGAACCGTTGACGGACATGGGAATCTCGATCGTGTACGAGATCGCGCCGTGGTACATCGAGTACTGCGCGGTGTAGATCGGCGCCCAGCCGTCCCACACGCCCGGCGGGTAGTCGCGGAACGGGATCTCCGGTTTCGCGGCCTCGGGGTGCCCCAGCTTCTTGACGCCCTCCTCCATCGCGAGCCCGTTGGCGTACCCGTGCTTGATGTAGAGGTCGAAGTCGTAGTTCTGGCCGTGCGGCGGCGTGGTCGGCTCGATGAGCGTGTTGTCCACGTACCCGTGCTCGTCCATCATCATCAACGGCTGGGTGCGCTCGACGATCGACCGCATCGCGCGCGCCTCCGGCTGCGAGCCGGTCGCGAAGTCGCGGTTGAGGTCGAAGCCGTTGTTGTTCTCCCTGCGCCCCGCGACGCGGCCGTCCGGGTTCGCCGTGACGTTGAAGTAGATCCTGCTGCGCCGCAACATGTTCAGCGCGGAGCGGTCCTGCGTGGTGGCGAGGTACTCGATGACGCGCAACGCGCCGTCGGTGCCCTCCCACTCGTTGCCGTGGATGTTGTTGTTGATCCAGACCGGCGCCTTGTACAGCGCCTTGGGCACCGGGTCGCCCTCTTCGATCCGCGCGCGGAAGCGCTCCTGCTGGCGCGTCTCGGCCGGTGACTCCGGCGCGGTGAGCGTGACGAGGTAGAGGTCGCGGCCGAGCAGCGACTGGCCGACCACCTCGACCGAGATCCGGTTGCTGCGCTTCTGCAGCGCGTTCAGCTTCGGCGCGATCGCGTGGTACGGCGCGAGCCCCAGTTTGATCGACTTGTCGGTCGGGTCGTCCGGGTACACCCGGAGGTCCGTCTTGCGCGGATATCCCTGGTGCTTGTCGGGTTTGTTCTCGCCCTGCACGCCAACGGTCGCGGCGTTGAAGGCGGGGTCGAGCGCGGCGATCTCGTTGCGCTCAATGCCGTTGCCCGGTTCCTCACCACGGCCGTGCGACGGCGTGACGGGCTGGGCTGATCCGCTCGCGGGAACCACGAGCGCGGCTGTCATGACGACCAGCGCGGCTAACACGGTGCTACGCATGGGATCTGACTAATCGGTCAGTCAACTTAGGTCAACCGTGCGAAAGGAGGCTTCTCGACGAGCGGTCGGGGTGCTTGCACACGACGGCCCGCCAAGCCGGCGAAGGCCGGCCCGCGGGCCGTCGGCATGGTCACGATCATCCCGGCCTCACCCCCTGAGCGGCCGCGAAGACCGTGGCCAATTCCCCTCGGTCAAGAAATTGGCCCTGCTGACTAGTGGTCAACGGGGTCTAGACCAAGAGTGGCACAGAAACGGTGACCCAGGCGAGAGAAGTTCACTAACCGCGATCGCGGTTTGGATGCAAATCACGTTTGAGCTGTGGGTTCACAGGGGTGAAACCTGGACAACCACTCGAACGGCCTAGCCACTTCCGAGGCAGACGAATGGCCTACGGAACGGGTCTTTCGCCATGGCCTCGGCCAGCGCGACGGCCGGTGCGGCACCGGCCGCGAGCGCCCGGTGGTAGTCCCCCATCGCGGCCGCCGACGCCTCGTCGCCGACCTTGCTGGTGACCGCGACGACCGTGCGCGTACCGCCCGCGAGCATCGCCCCGGCGAACCCGAGCGCCTCGTCACCGGGGCGGATGCGGTTGAGCGCCAGCTCGCACGCGGCCAGCACGACGTGCGCGGGCGGCTTGCGCAACCTGCCCAGCTCGTGCGCGAACAACGGCCCGTCGACCAGCTCCAGCCGGGAGAACAGCGCGTTCTCCGGCTCGTGCTCCCCGTGCGCGGCGACGTGCACCAGGTCGACGCCGTCCAGCTGCCGCAACACCTCGGCGGCGGTCGCGTCCGCACCGGTCAGCACCGTCGCGGTGGCGTGGTGCGCGGCGAGCCGGTCGATCTCGCCGTCCGCGAAGCCCAGTCCGGGCCCGCGCACCAGCAGCACGTCGCGCGCCTTCGGCTGCCCGCCCTGCGCGGACGCGAGCCACGCCGTCGCGGACGGCGCCGTCACCGTTGCCCTGCCGTGCAACGACGGCAGCACTCCCCACGGCACCGCGTACAACGCGCCGGTCGGCACGACGATCAGCTCGCGTTCCCCGATGAGGTGCGCGAGCGGTTCGATCAGCTGCACGTCGAGCTTGTCCGCCTGCCTGCGCGCGGACGCCCCGATCACCTCGGCGAGCGGTGCGGGCAGATGGTCGGGTGCCAGGGCGTTGAGGTCGAAGTGCAGCTTCCGCGCGCTCTCGAACGCGTCGTTCGCGCACCCGAGCCGCACCATCCGCGCCGTTCCGCCGACGAGGACGACCGCGATCATCTCGCCGCCCGAGGACACGAAGTTGACCATCGCCCGGTCCTTCAGCGCGGCGGTGACCTCGCCGAAGTCCGCGACCGGCCGCGGTTTGCCCCACCGGTGCTCGCGCCAGCCGAGCCGGTTCATGTCGCGTTGCGCTCTGGCCAAGAGCGCCTGGAGCTCCGCGGTCGGCACCCCGTTGAGCCGCGCCCGCCACAGCGAGCGGCTGAGCTGGCGCACTTCCGAGAGCCGTTCGGCGATCTTGGGATCCTCGATGGACTCGAGCGGCTCGTAGCGGTAGCTCTGCGCGCGGGTCAGCTCCAGCCAGTTGAACAACCTCCGCGGGCTGTTCCCGCCCCGCACCAACCTGATCGCGAGCTCACCCAGCTCGTGGCCGTGCACGGCGGTGGCGGACACGAGCTCCAGTCCGCCCATGCGGTCGCGCACCCTGCCGAGCTCGGCGAGACCGTGCCGGGCGTGGGTCAGCGCACCGCGCAGGTTTCCCTTGGCGACGGCCAGCTCGGCCAGGCACAGCCTGCGCTGCATCCGGTGGTCGATGGGCGTGACCGCGCGGGGACCGGGCACCTGCCGCAGCAGCTCCTCGGCCTCGTCGAGCCGTCCCCTGCGGATCTGCAGGCGGGCGGCGAACAACCGGGCCAGCCGGGACTCGTCGACGAGGTGGTTCTCACCGAGCTCGTCGCTCAGCTGCAACGCCCGTTCCACCAGTGAAGCCCGGATCCGGCCCGTTGCCAGCGCGTGCCTGCCGTCCGCCCACAGCATCACCAACGCGGCCATCAGTGCCCAGGCGCTGCCTCGCCGGAGCAGCTTGCGGTACGAGGCCCGCGCCATCTTCCGCGCGAACTCCAGCTCGCCGTCCTGCAGCGCGGCGGTCGCGCGGAGCATCTCGACCTCGGCGAGGTCCTGGCCGAACCGCTGGCTGCGCATGACCGGCAGCGCCTCGTCGAGCAGCCGACCGGCCTCGTCGGACAGTCCGATCGCGAGCAACGCCTCGGCCTGGTCCCGCCGCAGCGCGGCCATCAGGCCCGGTTCCATCTCACCGAACGCGCGCGGGGTCTCGTCGTAGTAGCGCAACGCCTCGGCGAGGTCGCCGGTCTGCTTGTGCAGGTTGCCGAGCGAGTACACGGCCATGCCGCGCCGCCGCGGCAGCTCGCGGTCGCGGGCGAGCACGGCGACCCGCTCGAGATCCGCGACAGCCCCCTCGCGCTCGCGGATCGCACCCAGGGCGAAACTGCGGCTGGTCAAGGCCATCATCAGCAGGTCGTCGTAGGCGGCGGTGCTCTGAGGCAGTGAGTCCACGAAGGTGACGAGGCTGCTGAACAGGCCGACCGACTTCTCCGGCTGGCCCATCCGCATGACCTGAAGGCCCAGGTTGTGATCGGTCAACGCGTCCAGGAACGCCTTCGTCTCCGGATCGGCCACCACCGCGATGTGCACGCGCGCCTCGTCGAAGACCGCGAACGCGGCATCCCGGCCGGTGGTCTCACCGACGCAGATCGCGAGCAGGCCGAGCAGGCGGACCCGGACTTCCAGCACCTCGTCGACATCCGGTTCGTTCTCGATGAGCGCCAGACCGCGTTTCAGGGTGCGGATGGCACTGGGGAACCGGTAGCCGTTGGTGGCAGCCCTGCCTCGATCGACCAGCTCGCGCGCTCGATCAAGGGCAGACGCACGCATGATTGCATCTCACCACATCGACGACGAAAGCACTGTACGGCGACCAGGCGCTTTGCCCGGCCGCCGCGCAGTGGGCCACTTGCTAGTGAGCGTTGATCGGCCCGCAGCAGGGATCGGGCTCCGGATCACCCGTCTTCGGGTTGTCCGTCTTGGGATCGGCCGGGTGCTTGTGCTTGACCTTGTCGAGCACGACCTCGATGGCGTCCTTGATGTCCTCGAGAACACCGCCGGCCGCAACCGACTCCTGAGGCTCTTCGCCGATCTCCTTGCGCGCTGCTGTAGTCATGAGACTCCCCCCTCATTTGGACTACTCGTGATCACTTCGGGTTGCTGGCGTCTACCCCCATATCCGCCAACCGGGGCCACTGTTACACATGTGGACGCACCCGTGGGTCCCAAATCGCTACTCAGCCACCCGATCGGCCTAGAGCTCGATCACAGCCTGTTCCAGATGCGTTGAGGCCACCTCGACCCCCCGCTGGCGAGGGTCGAGATGGCCTCAACGGCACTACGGGTGGATCAGGAGCAGCGGGCGATCACGATCTCGCGCACGCGCGCCGCGTCGGCCTGGCCCTTGGTCGCCTTCATGACCGCGCCGACGATCGCACCGGCGGCCTGCACCTTGCCGTCGCGGATCTTCTGCGCCACATCGGGCTGAGCGGCCAGCGCCTCGTCGACCGCGGCTTCGAGAGCGGAGTCGTCCGAGACGACCTTGAGGCCGCGCTTCTCGACGACCTCGTCGGGCTCGCCCTCGCCCTCGAGCACGCCGGTGACGACCTCGCGGGCCATCTTGTTCGTCAACGAACCCGAGTTGACCAGCGTGATCACCTGCGCGACCTGCGCGGGGGTGATCGGCAGGTCGGCGAGCTCGACGCCGCGGGTGTTGGCCTGCTGGGTCAGGTACGACACCCACCAGGAGCGCGCCTCGTCCGGCTTCGCGCCCGCGTCGACGGTGGCCGCGATGAGGTCCATGGCGCCCGCGTTGACGAGGTCGCGCAGGGCCTCGTCGGTGAGGTTCCACTCCTGCTGGATGCGCTTGCGGCGCTCCCACGGGAGCTCCGGCAGCGTGCCGCGCAGCTCCTCGACCCACTCGCGCGACGGCGCGATCGGGACCAGGTCGGGCTCCGGGAAGTACCGGTAGTCCTCGGCGGTCTCCTTGGTGCGGCCCGAAGAGGTCGAACCGGAGGACTCGTCGAAGTGGCGGGTCTCCTGGATGACCTTGCCGCCGGACTCCAGCACCGCGGCCTGACGCGTCATCTCGAAGCGCACGGCGCGCTCGACGCTGCGCAGCGAGTTGACGTTCTTGGTCTCGGTGCGGGTGCCGAGCTCGCCCGTGGTCTTCGGCGACAGCGACACGTTCGCGTCACAGCGCAGCGAGCCCTGATCCATGCGGACGTCGGACACGTCGAGCGCCTTCAGCAGGTCGCGCAACGCGGTGACGTACGCGCGGGCCACCTCGGGTGCGCGCCTGCCGGTGCCGGGGACCATCTTCGTGACGATCTCGATCAGCGGCACGCCCGCGCGGTTGTAGTCGAGCAGCGAGTGCTCGGCGCCGTGGATGCGACCGGTCGCGCCGCCGACGTGCAGCGACTTGCCCGTGTCCTCCTCCATGTGCGCGCGCTCGATCTCGACGCGGAGGATCTCACCGTCGTCCAGCGTCACGTCGAGCCAGCCGTTGAAGGCGATCGGCTCGTCGTACTGCGACGTCTGGAAGTTCTTCGGCATGTCCGGGTAGAAGTAGTTCTTCCGCGCGAACCGGCACCACTCGGCGATCTCGCAGTTCAGCGCGAGGCCGATGCGGATCGCCGACTCGATCGCCGTGGCGTTCACGACCGGGAGCGCGCCCGGCATGCCGAGGCACGTGGGGCACGTGTTGGTGTTCGGCTCACCGCCGAAGACGTTCGCGCAGCCGCAGAACATCTTCGTGTTGGTGTGCAGCTCGACGTGGACCTCGAGACCCAGCACCGGGTCGAACTTCTCGATGACCTCGTCGTAGTCCATCAGTTCCGACAACGCAGTCACTTCAGCTCGTCCTTCCGCAGACCGCGAACGGCCAGCGCCGCACCGGTGATCGCCACGGCGATGCTGGCGATCGCGTTCGCCAGCGCCAGCTTGTCGTTGTCCTCGCGGGCCGCCTTGAAGCCCGAGACGGCACCGGCAGCCGCTGCGACGGCGCTCACCAGCCCGAACAGGCCCTTGGTCTTCCTCACAGCGACGCACCCCCGATCGGACCGCGGGCCGCCTCGTACGCCGCGGCGACGCGGTACATGCGGTGGTCCTGCAGCGCCGGGGCCATGATCTGCAGGCCGACCGGCATGCCGTCCTCATCGGACAGTCCACTCGGGACGCTCAGGCCGCAGTTGCCCGCCAGGTTGGACGGAATGGTGCACAGGTCGGCCTTGTACATCGCGACCGGGTCGTTCGTGCGCTCGCCGATCTTGAACGCGGTGGTCGGCGTCGTCGGCGACACCAGCACGTCGACCTTGGTGAACGCCTGCTCGAACTCGCGCGTGATGAGCGTGCGCACCTTCTGCGCCGAGCCGTAGTACGCGTCGTAGTAACCGGCGCTGAGCGCGTACGTGCCGATCATGATGCGGCGCTTGACCTCGGGGCCGAAGCCGGCCTCACGGGTCAGCGACATGACCTCCTCGGTGCTGCGGTTGCCGTCGTCGCCGACGCGCAAGCCGTAGCGCATCGCGTCGAAGCGGGCGAGGTTCGACGACGCCTCGCTCGGCGCGATGAGGTAGTACGCGGGCAGCGCGTAGTCGAAGCTCGGGCAGGAGATCTCGACGATCTCCGCGCCGAGCTCCTTGAGCTGCGACACGGCCGCTTCGAAGCTGCGCAGCACGCCCGGCTGGTAGCCCTCACCGGAGAACTGCGTGACGACACCGACGCGGACGCCGCTCAGGTCGCCCTGCGCGCCTTCACGCGTGGCCGCGACGACCGGCGGGAGCGGCGCGTTGATGGACGTCGAGTCCATCGGGTCGTAGCCGCCGATGACCTCGTGCAGCAGCGCGGCGTCCAGCACCGTGCGCGCACAGGGACCGGCCTGGTCCAGCGAGCTGGAGAACGCGATCAGGCCGTACCGGGAGACCGTGCCGTAGGTCGGCTTCACGCCGACCGTGCCGGTGACGGCGCCGGGCTGGCGGATCGAGCCACCGGTGTCCGTGCCGATCGCGAGCGGGGCCTGGTGCGCGGCGAGCGCCGCGGACGAGCCACCGCCCGAACCACCGGGGATGCGGGTGAGGTCCCACGGGTTGGCCGTCGGGCCGTACGCGGAGTTCTCGGTCGACGAGCCCATCGCGAACTCGTCCATGTTCGTCTTGCCGAGGATGACGATCCCGGCTTCCTTGAGCTTGCGCGTCACCGTCGCGTCGTACGGCGGCCGCCACCCCTCGAGGATCTTGGAACCGGCGGTCGTCGGGATGCCCTCCTGGGTCAGCACGTCCTTCAGCGCCAGCGGGACACCCGCGAGCGGTGAGGCGGGCGTGCGCCCGGCGGCGACGTCCTCGTCGACCTTGCGGGCCTGCGCGAGCGCGCCCTCGGTGTCTACGTGCAGGAAGGCGTTGAGCTTGCCGTCGGTCTCCGCGATGCGGTCCAGGTGCGCCTGGGTGACCTCGACGGACGTCGTCTCGCCCCGGTGGATCTTCGCTGCGAGCTCGGCAGCGGTCTGGCGGATCATGCTTCCTCACCCAGGATGCGGGGGACGCGGAACCGGCCGTCCTCGGCCTCAGGAGCGCCGGAGAGCGCCTGCTGCTGACCGAGGCTCGGACGGACCACGTCCTCGCGGAAGACGTTGGTCAGCGGAACGGCGTGCGACGTAGGCGGGATGTCCGCTGCGGCGATGTCGCCGACGGACGCCACCGACTGGAGGATCACGTCGAGCTGGCCGGCGAACAAGTCGAGCTCGTCCTCGGTGACGGCCAGCCTGGCCAGCTTGGCCAGGTGCGCGACCTCGTCGCGGGAGATGCTGGGCACTCCTGTCAACCCCCGTGGGTCGGGATTCGGATTGGGGACCCCGCGAGTCTATGGGCAGGTCAGGAACCACTTCGAACGGGTTACCGAGCGGGCGGTCAACTTAACCGTTCCGCAACGCGGACAGCGGGTCAAAAAGAGATGCTGCGTCTGCGACAATCAGCGGCCGGTTGTGGACTCACGACCACGCCCACATGGCTGACCAGGAGGCGTTCACCTTGTCGTTCCTGATCCGGGTCCAGCTCCCGGACCGTCCCGGCACCCTCGGCGCGGTCGCAACGGCACTGGGAGCGATCGGGGCGGACATATTGAGCGTCGACGTGGTGGAGCGCGGCTCCGGCCTCGCGATAGACGACCTCGTCGTCGAGCTGCCGTCCGGCCGTCTGCCGGACACGCTGATCACCGCGGCCGAGTCGATCGAGGGCGTCGAGGTCGACGCCGTGCGCCCGTACGCGGGCATCCTGGACACCCACCGCGAGCTGGAGCTGGTCGAGGAGATCGCCGAGGAACCGGTCCGCGGACTGGAGATCTTCACCGAGGGCGTTCCGAAGATCATCCGGGCCGGATGGGCCGTGGTGATCGCCCCGTCGGTTGGCGGCGTGGCCCGCCTGACCGCGTCGTCGGCCGCACCCGAGACCCGCATGGACAACCCGCCGTGGTTCCCGCTGGAGCGCGCGACCGTGCTCGACGGCGAGGAGGAGTGGGTCCCCGAGCCGTGGCGCGAGCTGGGCACCGAGCTGGCCGCGACGCCGCTCGGCAAGCCGGACCGCGTGCTCGTCGTCGGACGTCCGGGCGGCCCGATGTTCCGCGCGGCCGAGGTCGCGCGCCTGGCCCACCTGGCCGGGATCGTCGCGGTCGTGCTGCCGGACTAGCTCGGGGCCAGCGCTCGCCGGGTCCTCCTGGCCTGTTCGATGAGCTGGGCGTTGTCCCTGGGGCTGCTGCCGTCCGGTAGTTCGAGGGTGTCCTCGAGGCCGATGCGCGTGTCGAGCTCCAGCCGTGCCGCGTAGGTGAGGACGGGCCACGTGCTGTCACCCTCGCCGTGCAGCAGGATCGGCAGCCCGAACGGTTCGAGCTCGCACAGCAGCGCTTCCGCCTCGCTGATCGGATCCGCCTTGTCCGGCCGCACCTCGGCGAGGATGCGGACCGTGCCGGGCGGGATGTCGGCGTGCTGCAGCCGTCGCGCGGCCTGCAGGTGGAACACACCCAGCTCGATGCCGATGCCCGCCTCGTGCAGGATCTTCGCGACGTCCAGCCAGCCGCCCTCGTGCACGTTGACGCTCGCGATGTCCGGACGTCCGGACGCGAGCGGCGCCCAACTGCGGATCAGCTCGCTGCGCCGGTACGGGTTCGGCTCGATCGCCGCAGCCGTCGTCACGCCGATCTCCATGCCGGGCACCGCGGCTCTCACCGTCGCGACCGTGGTCGCCACCTCCGGTCCGGCCAGCACTTCGAGACCCACGACGTCGCGCGGGTGGAGGTGCAGACTCGTCACACCGAGCTCGGCTGCGGCGACCGCGTCTTCGGCCAGCCGCTCCGGGGTGACCGGAAGCGCGGGATGCGCGCCGGGATGGCGCGCGCCGTTCAAGCATGCTTGCAGCACGCTTCCCACGAAACCACAGGTCGCGGTACAACGGCAGGGTGAAACTCGTGGAGTGGACGCGGTGATCGGCCCCAGTCTCGACCTGGTGATGGGCGTGGGGGCGCTGATAGCGGTGGCGGCGGTAGTGGTCGCTCTCGTCATGCGGCGTCGCCGCTGAGCGCCGAGAATCGGCCTGCACGATCCACCTTTGCTCCGAAGGAAGTGATCATGGCCGTTTCCGTGAACCTCGACGCCCTGCTCGACAAGGCCTACGAAGACAAGCCCCTCAAGGAGATCCTGGACGCCCCGGTGGACGCGCTGTCCGGCGTGAGCGCCGGTGACGCGGAGAAGCTCAAAGCGGCCTTCAACATCAAGACCGTGCGCGACCTCGGCACCAACAAGTACTTCCGGGCCGCGGTGACGCTGCTCGACATGGAGAAGCACTCCGGCTGACCTTGGTTCTGCCGACATGCCGTCACCCGGTTGGATGACGGCATGTCGACGCTTTCCACCGACCTCCTGCTGCACCGGGCAGGCGCCAAGTCGTACTGGCGCGGACTCACCTACCGGGACGCCGTGCTGGAACTGCGGGTGCACAGCAGGCACGTCGCCGCACTGGTGCGCGGGAACGACGACTACGCGGTCTCGCTGTCGTGGGACGGTTCACTGCTGGTCGGCGAGTGCTCGTGCCCGTACGGGGACGAGGGGTTCTTCTGCAAGCACTGCGTCGCGGTCGGCCTCGTGCTGCTGGAACAGGGCACTGACGTGCCACCGTCGGACGCCGAGGACGTCGAGCTGCGTTCACATCTCGCGTCGCTGAACGCCGAGGCGTTGCGCGAACTGCTGTACGAGCACGCGGCCCGGGACGCCCCTTTGCGCGCTCGGATAATGCGCGCCACGAACCCGTCCGCGAACTGACAGGTTTCACGCCCAGGTACGAGAGCGTGCAGATCCTGCGGTGCGGCGGACACCCCCGCGAGCGAAGCGACGCCAGCAGGCCCGGCCCACACCACGGACCGGCGGAAAGCGCGGTGGGCCACACCCCACCTGCGGATGCGTGGCGAGCGCCAGCCCCAACTGGCAGGAACGCGGCGCGCCACGCTCACGCAGGCGTCCCCCGCACACGAGAACCCCCCGCATCCATGCTCGCAGCCAGCACCGACAATCCCCGGCCTGCAGGCACGCCACGGGCGCAATCATCGATGGCAGCAGGTCAAAGGTCGTGAGTGATTAGGAGTGCCATAGGCCTCCAAATCACTCACGAGCCCTGACCTGCCAACCTGACAAAGTCCTACTGGGACCACGGCCCAACCGGCGCGAACCAAGCGAGCACCGCCCCAACCGGCAGGTACCAAGCGAGCACAGCGAAAACCCGCAGGTACCAAGGGAGCACCGCACAAACCGGCAGATACCAAAAGAAAGGAGCGCCCGCCGCACTGCCAACCCCCGCAGTGCCAACCGGGCGCGGCCCCACAACGAAACAGGCAGCCGAACGATCAGAGCAAACTTTCCCGGAGGGCAGGGGGTGGGGAGGGTCTCGCTGATCAGGCGAAGCCTTGCCACATCGACAATGCCCTGTCAAGGCAGCTTTTCCGCCTTGACAGGGCATTGTCGATGTGGCGACCTCTGGTGATCAGCGAGCCCCTCCCCACCCCACCACCAGACAACCACTAAAGATCCAGCGAAAACGCGAACGCCCAAAGCTCAACACCGGGCAACGGCCGCCAGTCCCGTTCACGCAACCGGGAAAAACCGAGCCGCGAGTACAACCGATGAGCAGTCTTCATGTGCTCGGAACTGCTCATCACCACCCGCCCGATGCCCAAAGACCGCGCATGCGCGATCACCGCACGAGTCAAAGCCTCACCCACACCGCGACCACGTGCAGACGGAGCAACAGACAGCATGCGGAACTCCAACTCCCCCGGCCGGGAGATCTCCGCGTACGGGGTACCAGGCTCGACGATGGTCACCGACCCCAGAACGGTCCCGTCACCGGAAACGGCGGCCAGCAGCACAGCGTCGCGGAAGCGCGCGGCCGTGTCCGCCAGATCGACCGCGTACCCGGTCGTCTTGTTGTCGATCACACCCTCGGCCAGGTACGCGTCAACGGTGATCTCGCCGATCGCGGCCAGTTCGTCTGTACGTGCGGGACGAATCTCCACGTCAGTCACTTGACTCTTCCCCCGAATCGACCGAATCGTCGCCGATGGTGGCGACCTCCAGCGCCGCATCGGGCCCCTGGTCGAGCAGCACCTGGAAGCCCTCCTCGTCGAGCACCGGCACCTTCAGCTGGATCGCCTTCTCCGCCTTCGATCCTGGTGACTCGCCGACCACGACGAAAGCGGTTTTCTTGGACACCGAGCCCGCCGCCTTGCCACCGCGCGCGAGGATCGCCTCCTTCGCCGAGTCGCGGGAGAACACCTGGAGCGAGCCGGTGACCACGATGGACAGGCCTTCGAGGTTGCGCTCGATCGACTCGTCGCGCTCGTCCTCCATGCGCACGCCCGCCGCGCTCCACCTGCGGACGATCTCCTGGCGCCACGGCGTCTCGCGCCACTCGACGACGGCCGCCGCGATCGTCTGGCCGACGCCCTCGGCCGCGGCCAGCGCCTCCTCAGACGCTTCGATGATCGCGTCCATCGAGCCGAACTGGAGCGCCAGCGCGCGGGACCCGGTGGGGCCGACGTGCCGGATCGACAGCGCGACCAGCACCCTCCACAGCGGACGCGACTTCACGGTCTCCAGGTTCTCCAGGAACTTGACCGCGTTCGCCGACAGCTCGCCCGCCTTGGTGCGGAACAGCTCGACTTCCTTGAGCCGCGACGCGTCCAGTTCGAACAGGTCGCCCTCGTCGGTGTACACATCGGACTCGACGAGCGCCGCGGCGGCCTCGTCGCCGAGCACCTCGACGTCCAGCGCTTTCCGGCTGCCCAGGTACGCGAGCCGCTCGCGCAGCTGGCCGGGGCACGATGCCGCGTTGGGGCAACGGATGTCGACGTCGCCTTCCTTCATCGACCGCAGCTGGTGACCGCACTCGGGGCACACGACGGGCATCACGAACTCGTACGCGTCCGCCGGGCGCAGGTCGATCACCGGGCCCAGCACCTCGGGGATCACGTCGCCCGCCTTGCGGATCACGATGCGGTCGCCGATCCACACGCCCTTGCGCTTGACCTCGCTGCCGTTGTGCAACGTGGCCCGCCGGACCGTCGACCCGGCCACCTTCACCGGCTCCATCATCGCGAACGGCGTGACCCGGCCGGTGCGACCCACCTGGACCTTGAT
Source organism: Lentzea tibetensis (assembly GCF_007845675.1). Taxonomy (GTDB): domain Bacteria; phylum Actinomycetota; class Actinomycetes; order Mycobacteriales; family Pseudonocardiaceae; genus Lentzea; species Lentzea tibetensis. The sequence goes on from NZ_VOBR01000053.1 coordinate 19,146, forward strand.
GTCCAGCAACGTGGTGGTCGCCTCCTCCGGCGGGTACTTGTAGGCGATCGCCCAGCGCGGCGCGCGCGACGTCGTGCCCATCCTGCGTTGCAGCGCGACCTCGTCCACCTTGATCACGACGCCGTCGATCTCGTGGACCGCGTCGTGCCGGTGCGCGCCCCAGTACTCGACGTGCTTGCTGATCTCCTCGTACGACGACAGCACCTTGGTGTGCGACGACACCGGCAGGCCCCACGCCCGCAGCGCTTCGTACGCCACCGACTGCCTGGTCAGGTCGAAGCCCTCGCGCTTGCCGATGCCGTGGCAGATCATCCGCAGCTTGCGCGACGCGGTGACCTTCGGGTCCTTCTGGCGCAACGACCCGGCCGCGGTGTTGCGCGGGTTCGCGAACGGCGGCTTGCCCGCCTCGACCAGCGACGCGTTCAGCGCCAGGAAGTCCTGGACGGCGAAGAACACCTCGCCGCGCACCTCGACCACCGCCGGGATCGGGTGCTCGGCGGACGCCGTGAGCACCTCCGGCACGTCGCCCAGCGTGCGGATGTTCAGCGTCACGTCCTCACCCGTGCGGCCATCGCCCCTCGTCAGCGCGCGCGTGAGCCGGCCGTTCTCGTACAGCAGGTTGATCGCGAGACCGTCGATCTTCAGCTCGCACAGGTAGTGCGTGCCGGTGCCGACCTCCTTCTCGACCCGCTCGAACCACGCCGCGAGCTCGTCCTGCGCGAACACGTTGTCCAGGCTGAGCATCCGCTCCAGGTGGTCGACCGCGCGGAACTCGGTGGAGAACGTGCCACCGACCTTCTGCGTCGGCGAGTCCGGCGTCGCCAGCCCCGGATACTCGGCCTCCAGCGCCTCGAGTGCGCGCAACTGCGCGTCGAACTCACCGTCGCTCACGGACGGTGAGTCGAGGACGTAGTAGCGGAACTGGTGCCCGCTCACCTCTTCGGCGAGTGCCGCGTGCCGCTCGCGCACGTCGGCGGGAACGTCCTCGACACTCTGGACAGGTTCGGTGCTCACGGTGCCCAGCTTAATGAGCAGGTCTGACAGTCAGGCGTCGTCGTGCGACGCCAGCTCACGAACGAGTGACCGGAACTCCAGCAGCCCGATGGTCCCGGCCGGCTCCAGCGACGCGGTCTCCACGCGCCGCAGCCGCTCCCCCGCCAGCCGCTCACCCAGCGTCACGTCGAGCGGCAGGAACGTCATCGTCCGCCGCGACTGCTCGTCCAGCGACGCCAGCAGCGGGTGGTAGACGGCCACGTCGACCACGTCACCGTCCACCTGGGCCACGATCCGGAAGTCCGCGAGCGCCAGCTTGTGCTCGCCGAGGTTGATCGTCACCTCGGTCGGGTCCGGCACCGGCGGCACCGAGTCGTGGTACTCGAAGACCATGTCCGCAGGCGGCGCCGCGGCCATCCACGCGTCGGTGTACGGACGCAGCCGAGGGTCCTCCTGACCCGTCACGACCAGCGCGTACATGGCGATGTGGCCGCGTTCCAGCGAGAACGTCAGCTCCGGGTGCACGGCCGCGACCATCGCGCGCAGCTCGCCGTCGACGCGCTGCGACTCGCCGTCGCCGAGTGCCGCGCTCACCACCGGCAGGAAGTCGAACCAGCTGCGCCAGAACCGCTCAGCGGCCTCGACGGGGTTCGGCAGGTGCACGGGCGTTGGCTCTTCGGAGCGCCGTCGGCGGAACCAGCTCATGATGCTCAAGGGTAGATCGTCTGACCGTCCGCCAGCATGTCGACGAACTTCTCGATGCGCCGCGCCCGCGTCTCCGGCTTCTTGGCGTCGTGGATCCGGTGCAGGATCGCGTACCTGTTCCTGCTGTTCAGCGTGGCGAAGAAGGCACGCGCGGCCGGCCGCGCGTCCAGGGCGGCCAGCAGGTCCGCGGGCACCTCGATCGTCGCCGGACCGGCGTACGCGGCGTCCCACCGCCCGTCGGCCTTCGCCCGCGACACCTGCTCCAGCCCCGCGGGCTTCATCCGCCCGGCCGCGGTCAACGCCTCCACGCGTCCGCAGTTGGTCTTCGACCACTTGCTGCGCGCGGTGCGCGGCGTGTAGCGCTGGAGGAAGTACTGCTCGTCGAGCGACCGCGACTGCCCGTCGATCCACCCGTACAGCAGCGCGCCCTCGACGGCCTCGTCGTAGGTGATGCTCGGCAGCCCGGAACCCTTGCGCGCGAACTTGATCCACACCTCGCGCTCGGTGGCGTGGTGCTCAGCGAGCCACGCCTCCCACACCTCAGCCGTCTCGAAGATCAAGGTTTCGCCAGGCACAGCACCAGGTTCTCATAGGGCACGCCGACCTCGGTCTCCTCCGGACAACCACCGCCCGACGAAACACCGACCACGCGCACGGTCACGCGCGGCGCCGAGCAGTCGAACTTCGTCACCTCGGACGACTGGATGTCGTCGGTGTCGAGCTCGAAGCAGTCGCCCTCGCGCGCGTTCGGCAGCAGGCACAGCGCGACGTTGTTCCTGGTGTCCCGCAACATCTTGTACTCGCCGCGCGGACACGTCGCCGACGACACCACCGAACCGACCCGCAGCGAGGCGCGCTCGGCCGCGCAGTCGATGGTCGAGATGCCGACGTCGTTCTCACCCGGCCCGGAGAAGCGCACGCAGTCGCCGGGGCGGGCCTTCGAGTAGTCCGTGAGGATCAGCGAGGCCGCCGCCGGCGGTTCTGGTTCGGGATCGGGGAACAACGAGTCGACCGCGGTGCTGACACCGACGGTGGCGGAGACCGCGAGCACCACCAGCACCGTATTTCGGATGCCCTCCTGCACGTCGGCAGACTAGCTTGGCCCGATGCTTATCCGCCGGGAGAAACCGTCCGACGCCACCCCCATCGCGGCCGTGACCAGGGCCGCTTTCGGCGACGGCCCAGAAGTTCCACTGATCGGGTGGCTGCGCGAGGACGAGGGCTGGATCCCCGAACTGTCGTTCGTCGCCGAGAAGGACGTGACCGGCGAGGACGTCATCGGCCATGTCGTCTGCACGCGCGCGTACATCGGTGACGTGCCCGCGCTGGGCCTCGGCCCGTTGAGCGTGCACCCGGACCACCAGCGCAGCGGCGTCGGCAAAGCCTTGATGCACACCGTCATCGGCGCGGCGGACGCGCTGGGTGAACGCGTCGTCGTGCTGCTCGGCAGCCCGAAGTACTACTGCCGCTACGGTTTCGTGCTCGCCGAGGAGTTCGGCATCACCCCGCCGGTCGCCGAGTGGGCCCCGCACTTCCAGGCGCGGCCGCTGAGCACCTGCGGCGAGGTGCCCAGCGGCGCGTTCCGCTACTCGGAGCCGTTCAACCGGATCTAGGGCCGCTGATCCACCGCGTCGACGAAGCCGGACTGGACGATCGCGCGCTCGGTGTCGCCGAGGAACTCGTAGGTGGTCGCGTCGAACACCAGCGTCCACCGGTTCCCCTTGAGCACCGCCGAGGTGACGCCGATGCCCGGCCTGCCAGAGCCGTCCTTGACGTCCCGCACCACCACCAGATCCGGCATCTTCGACATCGCCTCGAACAACGTGGCGCGCTGCTGCGCGGGCAGGTACTGCTCCACCACCAGGCTCGCGACGTTCTTGTAGGTGATGTCCCTCCGCTCACCCTTGAGGTACTCGGCCATCGCGTCGGCGTTCGTCGGCAGGTCGGACCGGTACACGCCCTGCGGCTCGCACGGGTACCAGAGGCCGGGTATCTCCCGGTCGCCGATCACACCGGCGCTGCGGCCGTTGCGGCAACCGGGCAGCAGTGCGCGATCACCCTTGGGCTGCTCCAGGATCAGCAGCCCGTCGTGGGTGCCGTCGACGGACTGCCAGCTCTCCCGTTCACCGGTGCGCACGTAGTAGAACTGGTCTGGCCGTGGGACCGCGTCGGGCTTCGCACGTGCCGCGGCGGCCGCGTGGTTCAGCAGCTGCACGGCCGTCTCCACGGGCTGCGGGGCGGCGCTGCTGGTGAGCGCGGCGTCCTGCCGGACGGGCGCGGGCGAACCGAACGGCACCAAGGTGACCACCGCGGCGACAGCGGCGGCGAGTCCCAGTGACGCGACGCCGATGATGCCCATCCGGCGCCACTTGCGGGGACGCATGCCCGCCACGAACCGAGCACGGGCGGACGCGAGGTCGTCAGCCGACCTCATGGGCGTCTCGTCGCCCAGCTCCCGAACCAGCTGAAGGTCATCCATTGTTGAGCAACTCCTCGACCTCGGTGTGGTTGTCGGTACCCAGTGCCTCCCGGACCTTGCGTCGCGCGCGGTGCAGCCGTGACCGCACCGTGCCGACGGGGACTCCCAACGCGGCCGCGACCTCGTCGTAGCTGAGCTGCTCCCACGCGATCAGCAGCAGCACGTCGCGGTCCGCGGTGGACAACGACGCGAGCGCGCCGGTGAGCATCGACCGCATGGCCTGAGCGGTGACGTCGGCCGCGACCCGGTCGGCGTGATCCGACTCGTCGGGAACGACCGACGGCATCCGGTACCGGCGCACCTCCTCCCTGCGGTGCTGCCCGACCAGGTTCGTGGCGATCCCGTACAGCCAGGGCCGGGCGTCCGGACGACCGAGGTCGTACCTGCCGCGTTTCGCGAACGCGGCGAGGAACGTCTCGGCCAGCAGGTCGTCCGCGACCTGCTGACCGAGCCGCCGAGCCAGGTACCGCTGGATGTGCGGCGCGTGCCGGTCGAAGATCGTCGCGAACGTCTCCGGCACGCGCAGCGATCGCTCGATGAGCTCCGCGTCGGTGGAAGTCACTGGGTTCACACCCTTGATCAGCAAAACGCGCCGATCGAGTTCACGATCGGCGCGTTTCAGCCTTGCTGACTCAGGCCTGAGCGGTGAGCGAGAAGCTCAGCACCGCCGTCGCCGTGAAGTCGATCGCGGGCTCGGAGCTCGGCCACGACCGCAGGTCGTCGGCGAACACCGAGGTCTTCGAGTCGAACTCCTTGGTGTACGGCTTGGTGCACTCCACCGAGCCCTCCGGCATCTCGCCGAGGTCCGCGAAGTACTCGGCGTTGTTCGGGCCGTTGATCACGGCACCGACCAGCACCTTGCTACCGCCGTTCGGCGAGCCGGACAGGTTCGCCGCCTGGTGGTGCGGGCACTCGGGGAACTTCGAGCCGACCCCGACGACGAGCGTCGTGCCCCACGCGTTGGAACCGAGCACGAAACCGCGCTGCTGGGTGCCGAACGCGTCGAACTTCTTGTCACCGGTGAGCTTCTGGTACAGCTCGGCGGTCGCGACGAAGCCGAAGCTGCGGGACGCGGCGTCGAAGTTCGTGACGTCCGCGGCCGTGCGGAACGGCGACGTGGCCGACGCGTCGAGACCCTGCTGGAGCTGACGCTTGAGGTCGCCGACGAGCTGCGCCTCGGTCACCTCCGCACCCGGAACGCCCGCCCGCACGAGGCGAGCCAGGTCGTAGTGGCCGAGCGCGCTGGTGTTGTAGACGTTCAGCGTGTCCTTGTCACCGCTGGCCAGGTACACCGACGCCCAGTGCGTGGCCTGCTTCGCGAGCGAGCCAGCCCGCGGGTCCTTCAGCGCCTTGGCCGCCACCGCGAGCTGGGTGGCACCGAACTCGAGGTCGTCGGCCCAGGAGTCCTCGGGGTAGTAGGCGTGCGGGAACGCGGTGACGAGCTCACCGACGTCGGTGGTCTTCGCCAGCGCGAGCAGCTGCGCGCCCTTGTCGAGGTAGGACTTGGCGAGCTTCGGGTTGCGCGACGCCTCGATCTGCGCGGCGAGCGCGAACGAAGCCGACACGCGGCCCGCGAGGTTCGGGCTGACCTTCTCGCCCGCGGCGTTCGCGCGGAACACCGGGCGGTACTTGATGAAGTACTCGCTGTCGCCCGGCTTGACGTCCAGCTTGTCGTCGGCCTCGGGCAGGCGCCACACGTCGTGGTCGCCGACGAAGCCGAACTCCTCGCTGCCGGTTCCGATGCCGACCTGGGCGTAGAGCACGCCCTTCTTCTCGTCGAACGCCTTGTCCAGCCACTTGAGGCCGAACTTCGCCTCGTCGTCCAGCGCCTTGTTCGACCGGCCGCGCAGCGCGAGCAGCATGGACGCGGTCGAGTACGAGCTGGCGTGGGTGAACTTCACGAAGTCGCCCGCGTCGAACCAGCCGCCCTCGAGGTCGACCTTCGCACCGGTCGCCTTGAGCGGCGCGGCGATCTCGTCGCCACCTTCGCCCTTGAAGACCGGCGTCTCGTAGACGAGGCCCTCGCGGTCGGTGAGGTGCGACGGCTTGCGGTTCAGCCTGCCGGGCACGATGTCCGCACCGTCGCGCTGCGCCTGGAAGAACTCGACGGTGTTGTGCGCGACCGGCGAGAACAGCTTGTTCTGCGTGTCGATCTTGAACGACGGCGAGGTGGTGCCGCCGGCCTTCACCCGGTACGTGCCGGGCTGCATCACCTTCGAGAAGTCGATCGGGTGCACGGCCGCGAACTTCTCGCTCCAGGCGCCGAGGCTGGCGCCGACCTTGCCCGAGTAGACGGTGCGACCGCGGCTGTCGACGACCGAGAACTTCGCACCCGCCTGCCCGCCGAGCAGGTACGCCTGCTTGGACTCGGCGACGCCGTAGCCGACCTGGTCGAGCCGGATGTGGCCGGTGGGCGCCGCGTTCGCGGGAGCGGCCGCGGCGACCATCGCGGTGAGAACGGCGGTGAGCGCCGCCCGTCTGAAGCGCATGGGAACTCCCGTTCCAGGCCCGGCGGTGGCCTACGGTTAAGAAAGTTGCCTAATTGAGGCTGGAGACTAGCCGCCGGTTCCTGGCTTCACCAGCCTTCGGGAGGTTCCAAAAAGGCCGCCGCAAGATCACGAGAAAGCGACAAAGCTCGCAGAACCCAGCTCTGCGTGGCACCCGCGAGACCGCACGTCGGCGTCGGGACGGCGAGCTCAGCCAGCGTTGACCTGGGGAAACCAAGCCGGTCGACGATCGTGAACGCCCGCTGGCCGACCTCTTTCAAGGTCACCGGGTGGCCGGGGTCGGTGCTGGGCACCAGACCGAGCAGCAACTGGGTGCGCGCTTCGAGCGCCTCACCCAGTTCGTCGAGGCCCTCGGCGTCGCTGATGAGCGTGGCGTCGAACGCGATGGTCTTCGCGCCCGCCTCGCGCAGCAGCCTCATCGGCGGCTTGGGCGCGCAGCAGTGCACGATCACGTCGCCGAGCGGCTCGATGACGGACGCGAGCACCGACCGCGCGTCCGGCTCCGGCACGGCGGCCACGGTGCCGAGCTTGGACGGCGTCGGCAGCAGACCCTGCAGCACGGCGGGCAGTCCGGGTTCGTCGAGCTGCACGATCACCTTCGCACCGGTGCGCCTGGCGACCTCGGCCGCGTGCAGTGCGACGCCCTCGGCGAGCGACTCGGTGAACTCCTTCAGCGCACCCTTGTCCGTGAGCACGCGATGGCCGCGCATGAGCTCGATGTTGGACGTGAGCGTCCACGGTCCGACCGCCTGGACCTTCACGAACTCCGGCTGCGCGCCCGCGGTCTCCAGCGCCTCCTCGAAGGCGTCGAGGTCTCGCCGCATGAAGTCGACGGCGCGCCGGTGGTCGCGCCCCGGCCGCGCGCTGACCCGGTAGCCGGAGGTGACGACCTCGATGGAGAGGTCGACGAGCAGCCCGGCCGTGCGGCCGATCATGTCCGCGCCGACACCGCGGGCCGGCAACTCGGGGATGTGCGGGAAGTCTGGCAACTCACCGACGACGATTCGCGCCGCCTCGTCCGGATCCGTTCCCGGCAGTGAACCGATACCTGTCGCTCCGCGCATCCGGGAAGTCTCCCATTGTCCGCGAGACAGAAAAGGTCTAGACCCATTGACGATGTGGTCTAGGCCACTTACCGTGACTGAGCAGGTGCTGAGTGTTGGCACTTTCCCTGCACGTGGTGCGGGAACGCGATCGCGCCCCGCGTTCCCGCACCCACCCTCACCCTGGAGGGCTCATGTCCCGAGTCGCGCTCCTCGCCGCGAGTGCCGCACTGCTCACCGGGATCCTCATCGTTCCCGCGTTCGCCGCTCCCGACGCCACCGCCGCGTTCAGCCAGGACTCCGCGTGGAGCAGCGGCTACCAGGGCAAGTACACGATCACCGCGGGCTCGTCGGCGCTGTCCGGCTGGAAGCTCGAGTTCGACCTGCCGTCCGGCAGCACGCCCGGTTCCTACTGGGACGCCACGCTGTCGAGCACCGGCTCGCACCACACGTTCACCAACCGCGAGTACAACGGCTCCGTCGCGGCGGGCGCCTCGGTCAGCTTCGGCTTCCTGGTCAGCGGAACCGGCGTGCCGACCGGGTGCAAGCTGAACGGCATCGCCTGCGGTTCGGGTTCGACGCCACCGACCACGCCGTCGAGCACCGGACCTTCCGACGTGCCACCGACACCGGGCAGCGCGCGGGTCGCACCGTACATCGACATCACGATGCCGTCGCCGTCACTGGTGTCGGCGTCGAACGCGACCGGGCAGAAGGTGTTCACGCTCGCGTTCGCACTGGGCAGCAGCGCCGGGTGCGTGCCGGCGTGGGGCGGCACGGTCCCGCTGAACGACTCGCGGATCATCAACGACGTCAACGCGTTGCGCGCATCCGGCGGCAGCGTGATCGTCGCGACCGGTGGCGCGATGGGGCCGTACCTCGAGCACGTCTGCAGCACCTCCGACGCGCTGTACAACGCGTACGTGGCGGTGCTGAACGCGGTGGGCAGCAACAGTTTGGACGTCGACGTCGAGGCGTCGATCCCGATGACCGTGGTCAACACGGCGCTGAAGCGGTTGCAGGACACGCGGGGCACGACGATCAGCTACACGATGCGGATCCAGGGCCAGGACTACGGCATGGACCCGTTCTCCGTGCAGATCCTGCAGGACGCCGCGGCCAAGGGCGTCAACGTCGTCGTCAACCCGATGCTGATGAACTTCGGCTACACCGGCAACTGGGGCGACGCGATGGTCGCCGCGTCCAACGCGACACTGGGGCAGATGCGGCAGGTCTGACGCACCACCTGGGCATACCTGGCGATATCTGGCGTGACCAGGCGAAACAGCCTCAACTGTTGATCTCCGGTACAGATCCGGTACGAACCTGGCTCAGCGCGCCGTTGA
>NZ_VOBR01000054.1:0-7333 GCF_007845675.1 Lentzea tibetensis
CGATACGAGCCAACGCATCCGCCTGGGCCCGCCCGGACAACGCCCCACGAGCCCACTCACAAAGCGCATCCCGCTCCTGCGCGGAGACCTCGACCAAACCGGCAGGAACAACAGCCGTGAACAAACGGCGGCGCCTGGTCTTGTCCAGTTCTTTGAGCAGACCCACCTTGTTCAGCTCGGCCACGTTCTGCTGAATGGCGTCGACCACGTGGCCGAGGCGATAGTCACGCTGGACAAGGCCGACGAGATCCTGGGCGCTCAGGGGCTTGTCGGTGCTGAGCAACACCGCCAGCGCCGCGGCGGCACGCTTCTGCCCAGCATTGCCGAACGCGTCGCGCAACACGGCGGGAAGTGGCGGCAGGAGCCGCGCGGCACCCAAAGGCTCCGTGCCACCGATACGAGCCCGCGCATTGGCACGCCCACCAACATCAGCGAGCTCAGCAGCCCACTCTGCTAGACCAGGATCATTCCGAAGACTCTCAGGAACACAACCGACATAGAGTTCCTTCCCGCCTTCTTTGCCGTAGATAATCGCCATATTCTCGCTACCGAGATACGAGCGGTAACTATGGATGCTTGTGGCGGAGACATCGACATTGTGTTCTGACTTCAACCTCGCTTGGATGATCTCGTTGGTGAGCGGCGTACCGGTGCGCAGCAGAATACCCAGGACCTGAGCGGCTCGATGGCCACTGAGCCCGTCCTTTTTGATGCGATCGATGATGCCGGACGGCAGGGGCGGCACTGGCAGCTCGTCCTGTTGCACGGCCGCGACAGAAGGGTTATCGAGGCGATTCTGTGCCTTGACTTTCATGGTGTCGGGAAGGCCGGCAACCCAGTTGCGCAGGTCGTTATTGGTTTCCAAGCCCTGAGGAACGGTGCCCGTGTAGACGTTGGCGTTGCCGGACTTGGTGGTGACCGCTGCCATGTTGGACCGCTGCAGCCACTCCGTGTAGTTGGGGGTTTCGTTCGCGGTTACGACTCCCGACAGGGCAGTTCCCAGCTCCTGGTTGGTGGCCGGATCGTTGACCAGCAGGACCGACCACACACGAAGAGCATTCTCTTTACCCATGCTGCCCTGCAAGGCGTTCTTCAGTGTCTCTGACACAGGAAAGGTAGTAGGGGCGGTCGTGGTGGGCTGCTGCGAGATCGGATCGATGCCCTGACTGCGCTGCCTGGCGCGATCACGATCATTCGCATCAGGCAGATTATCGATGAACTTCTGGAACGTGAGATCCTTCAGCAACTCCGTCGGCAGAGGAATGTCGGCCCGGTAGTAGGGGACGGATTTGCTGTTCTTTACCGCAGTCGAGCTTGCCAGCGACGTGGCGACCATCGCGTTCAGATAGTGCACTACGGTCTTCTTGGTCGTATTCGGGAAGTGATGGCGTTCTTTGAGCCGGTCCACGACCTCCTGCTGACTCAGAGGTTTCTTGGCGGTCAGTAGAACCTCGAACGCCCTGGACACGAGCAAAGGGTTATCGCCTTTATTGTGCGTGTTCTGGCGCAGCTGCGCGCGGAGCGTGTCGGGCAGGCGAAGGATATTGGGGCGACTGGTCAGATGCACCGTAGCCGCGGTATTGGCAGCGACGGCAGGCAGGCCTCGAGCCCAGTCGAGCAGTGCCGCGCGCTCGGCAGGCGAGACACCTGGAGGCATCACAGGACTGTAGAGGGTCGCCTTTCCCGCCTGTCCGTTTTCAACGACCAGGCCAGCTTCCTTCATCGCCAACAGGCTACCTCTAATTGCGGAAATAGGATATTTAGGCGGAAGCTGCCCACTTTTTGTTACGTCATTGACGCTCATCGGCTCAGGATTCTTAAGCAGAATACCCCATAGCGGTGCTAGCCACTCCGCTTTGGTTGCGCCAGATTTGAATTTCTGTTGAACCTCCTCAACGTTCTTTGTGGGGAGCGGTGGATCGGCGGATTGCGCGTGCGCGGCGGACTGACTGCCCGACTGCGCCGGAAATTGGTCGTTCGATGGTGAAGAGGGAGAAGAGGAGGATGGAGGCTCGATATTGGTGTTGTACTGGGGCAAAGACCGCGGAGCCAGCCGGGGAGCGGGAGTCATAGCGGTGCCGGCAGGCAGGCTCACCGTGGTCACCGTACCGAACGGGGTGGCCGTGGTGATGGTGATCCGATCAGCGGTGAGCCGCAGGTCGCCGGGCACGTCCCGCTGAATATAAGGAAGATAGCTGGTGACGGCCAGATCCAGCACCCTCTGGACCTGCCTGGCGACAGGAACAGGCGCGGACACAGTCACCGCCGGGACAGCCTCGCTGTTCAAATGATAAGCCAGAGCCGTATGAACGACATCGCGAGCAAAACCAACCAAAGCGTCGTACTGCTGAGGACTCGGCCCGCTCGCCCCGATCTCCAAAGTCAGATCATTTTCAATCCTCTCCCGCTTCGCACCACGCCCACTAAGCGAAAGGTCGCCGACCCGCTCGACGAACTCATCCTCCTCACGACTGCGCTTGACCTTCCCGTCTCCCGCGGACTTCCCTGGCAGCATTCCCACCTCCACGTGTACACATCCACCTACCTCTGCACACACGCCGAACAACACCCAAAACGTTCACACAAACACCTCCACCCACGTCAAGAGAACCCCACCACTCACCCCCACCAGGCCCGGCCAACCACCCCAGACAAACGTCGAACCCAGACCCTCGCCGCAACCCGACACCAAAGTGATGTGCCCTGGATTTTGCGGAGTCGGGTTGCTGGGGTTCATGTTGATCATCCCCAGGAGAGGTCGGCATGCCCAGGAGTTAGCCGCCGGAGTTCCGTAGCAAGGTCCTCGACCTGCTCAAGGCCGGCCGCACCGTCGCGCAGGTCGCGCACGACCTGCAGATCAGCGACCAGACGATCTACACGTGGCGCAGGCAGTCGCTCGTCGACGCCGGGCAGGAGCCGGGGCTGACTTCGGTGGAGAAGGCCGAGCTGGCCTCGGCCCGGCGTCGGATCGCCGAACTGGAGACCGAGTTGGCGATCCACCGGCGTGCCACCGAGCTGCTCGAGGAGGCGGTGCCCCAAAAGCCCGGTTCGTCGCGATCGCGGCGATGGTCGAGGAGGGATTGTCGATCCAGACAGCGTGCCGGATCCTGGAGGTGTCTGGGTCGGGGTTCCACGCCTGGCGAGGCAGGGCACCATCGGCCCGCTCGGTGCGGCACGCCTGGCTGACAGACCTCATCAGGCAGGTCCACGCCGCCTCCAACGGGGTCTACGGCGCCCGACGAGTGCGCGCCGAGCTGACGCTGGGCCCTCGGTATCACGGTGAGCCACGGCGCGGTCGAGATGCTGATGAAACCACCATCGGGATCCGCGTGTGCGCGATCACAACCGCCCTGGAGCGCCCGCGCGAGAACAGCTTGATCTCGCACCTTCGGGATCGTCTGGCGCAATGGTGTCGCGGACGGTGACCGCCCATCGCGACCGCTCGAACCGCGCCTGACGCGCACGGAAAGTGGCGGATCACGACCGGGCAGTGGGTGGCAATCCGGTAGCGGTCCATGGGAGTCGACAGTGGCGGGTGGAAGGCGTTCGCTGCAAACGACGGTCGTAGCCGCCCCCGGAGCTGTCGGCCAGCATCGGCTCGGGTGGGGTGTTCGCCGGTGGCGAGCTCGGCGATGGCCGTGCCGTTCCAGAACAAGGGGTGCGCGGAGGGCTGGTCGGGGACCGGGTGCGACAAGGTGGTTCTAGCGCAGGTCACTCTGCTGCTGCGGCGAGCGGCCCTCCAAGGCGGTCATGGTCGCGTCGGCCAACGCTGCCGCCGACACCCACTGCTGCTTCGCCACCACGGACGCGGGCTCGGCCACGACGGTGACCGGGTCGCCGAGCGGCTCATCGCCGGCGGATGCGGTGTAGAGCCGCAGCGGCGCCGTGCCCGGCACGACCGGCATGACCAGTGAGCGCTCGGCGTGGGTGATGCGCACTGCGAGCACCTCGACCTGCTGCTCGCCGGACGCGGGGTCGACGAGCAGCGGGTGCACCTCGGCGGTCACGCCGCGTTCGCTGAGCAACTTCGCCACCGCCGTTGACAGCAGAGTGCTGGAGACGATGCGCCGCGTTGCGGTTGACTTGTGCCATTCGGTCGCTGCCGGTCAGCACGATCTTCGTGCCGGTGTCGTCGGCTGCGCCGGGCACGGCGGTGTCCGTGCTCGTGCGCCACCAATCGCAGGCCTGCTCGTCGAGCTGGGTGGGACTCATCAGGTCGATCTTGGACACCGCGGGCTGTTCCTTTCGAAGGCCGGTCGGCGCACCCTAACCGAACCGGCTGCCCTCAAGCGGTCACACATGACCGCGGGCGAAAGCGGGCGGGGAAATCGGAAACAGTTGTCGCCGCATCCGACGGAGCGTCGCGGCCGTGGTCCACTGCTGGTCAGGGTTCTGGTGTGGGCGCGACGTGACCGGCGAACCGGTGCAGCCGCGGTGTCCAGGCGCCTGGCGGGTCGGCGCCTTCGCGGGCGATGACCTCGCGGGCCAGGGCGAGGAACTCGTCGCGGGCCTGGGGTGCGGCGCCGGTGTGGCCGAGCAGGTGGTCGGCGAACGTGGTGGCTCCCCAGGACAGCAGCACGCCGTACCGGGCCAGGTAGAGGCCGATGCGGTAGCGGTCTGCGGTGTCCAGCCACGCGTAGGCCAGCAGCTGCCACAGCCACTGGACGGTGTGCTGCACCTGATCGAGGCGTAGCACGGTCTTGACCTCGACGATCTCGCTGCCGACCACCAGATCGCCGTCGGCCCAGTGGTGCACCAGCACCGGTGCGGCCACGCCGAGCATCTGCCTGGGGGGTGAGGTCGTAGAACTGCTGCCAGCGACGCAGCGTGTCGGCGAGCGCGACGAGGTCCTCGACGACCTCGCGGCTGGGCTGGCGGCGCAGGTCCTCGACGGTGTAGTCGCCGCTGCTGTGCACGGCTTCGAGCTCGATCGGCAGCTGTCGGCCCCGGTAGGCCGACTCCCACCCGGCGTCCGTAGCCGCCCCGCTCGATCCACGTCCTGCGGCACGGCAACAAGTGGACCGCCCTGCTCGTGCACCCGAAGGACGCGAAGTACGTGTCCCTCAAGGCACAGGCACAGGCACGGGATTCAGCGGGCAACGCGGTCGACCAGACGCCTCCGGCTTGAAGTAGGCGACCTCGCGATCTCCCCGATCCGGCCCACGCGCCGCAGTGGGGTCCGGATCGGGGAGATCGCGTGAAAGGCAGTCTGGCTGGCCACACCAGTCCGGACCACGCCACCGGTGACCGTGGCCTGCTATCGAACGGACAAATCAGTGACCGTGGCGCCGGGCGGGATGCCACGGCCGGGCAGGTCGGCGAGGGTGATCTCGCGCAGTGACGCGTCCGGCCACAGACCGGTGCCGCGGCGAGAGCCCGCGTACAGCACGTCGCCCAGCGCGCTCAGCCCCTGATTGGTCAGAGGCGTGTCGAACTCCTCGGCCGCGATCTCTTGCCAGTCCGGGACTCCGGTCGTGGTGAGTCGGCCCGCCGAGTAGACCCGCACGGTGGCGCCGTTGCCGCGGTTGTCGACGGCGAACGCGATCATGTTGCCGATGCAGGTCCAGGACACGCCGTCCGAGTTGGGGTCTTGGCCGTCGCGGCACGTGCCGTAGCGCGGTGCGTTCAACCTGGTGTCGTGCACGGTGCCGTGGCGTGCCACCCGGATGTAGAGGCTGACGTTCTCCTGGTAGAAGCTGGGGCCCGGGACGGTGTTCTTCTGCCGTCCTATTTGGATCCAGCTCGAGTTGTCCGCGGATGCGGCGCGGAGGCTGCCGTCGCCGCCGTCCTGCGCGGGGCGGGCGTAGTTCGTGCAGCTGTCCTGCTTGTCCAGCCCTGGTGCCGGGCAGGTCTTGAGCACGTCGGTGACGAAGACCCCGGCGGTGGTCACCTTCCCCCAGGTGTCGCCGTTGCGGGTGGTGGAGACGGTTGTCTCCCACCAGCGTCGTGATGTCGCCGGCACGGTGTCGTGCACAAATGGCCAGTAGGTCGGTGTCTGTCCGGTGTGGACATGCAGTCGTGCGCCGGGCTCACGAACGGGGACGCCGTCTCGGCGCAGCACGCGCTGGGACGGGTCGGTGTTCCCCACGACGTGCCAAGGGTAGTCGGTCTGCAGGAACTGATAGCCCGCGTCGATCCTGTTTTCCTGGCACTGCCAGGGGTAGCTGTTGCAGCCGGGGCGGTGGTCGAAGCTGTCCGCGCCCCGGACGACTCCGTTGTGCCTCAGGAACACGGCGGCTTTGCCGGTGCCGTTGGGCCCGATGTCCTCCAGTTGCCAGAACACCGATGCCTGGAAGGCGGCCTGCCGGGCGGTGGTGTCGATCGGCGGGGACGGGTCGAAGTCGCTGATGTCCCTGACGCAGTAGGGATCGGTCGCACGGCCTGCAGCGTCCAGACCGTGGACCTGGATCCCGGTCGCGGCGACGCGCGAGTTGGCCGGCGTGAGCCAACTGGCCCGGCAGGTGGGATCGACCTCGAACACCGACTGCATCGGGAACGCCGCCCGGTGCGGCACGTCGTGGGTGGCGTATCGCACCCAGTCAGCGCCGGCCGTGCTCCAGTTGCCGATCAGGTTGACGATGAACTTACCGCGCAACTGGTCGACGGTGGGCCAGCCTGCCGAAGCCATGCAGGAGACCATCGTGCTCCCTGGCGTGCACCGGGACAGGAAGTCGGCGGGGGTGTACAGGGAGGTGCCGAGCACCTGGCGGACGGTGTCGTCGAACTGTTCGATCGTGTGGGAGTCGTTGAAGTTGGCGTTGGTCGGGATGCCGGGAAAGGTCGCGCCGGTGTGCGGCACGACGTTCTTGAGCTCGATCATGACGTTCACCACCTCGTGCCGCGGCACCGCGTACTGGAAGTTGCGCAGCATCTGCAGGCAGTCGTCGAGGTAGCGGCAGGTGAAGTCCTCCGAGTCGGAGGTGTGGTACACCTTCCAGCGTCCCGCTGGCGCACCTTCGGAGTGGATGTCCAGCTCCAGCGCGCGGACGCGTTCGTGCAGCAGCTGATCGGAGAGGATCTCCTGGGTGCCGCTGGCGAAGAAGTCGGCGCGGTCGGAGCGGTTGAGCCAGTACGAGTTGTGCGTCGCGACGCCATACACCTCGTTGTACCTGGGATACGGGTCAGCCTGCGCCGCATGGGGAACGACGACGAATGCGCTGACCAACAGCAGGACGGCAGATCGGATCCGCATGGAGCCTGTCCTCTCGAAGTGACGCGGGCCTGGGCGGCGTTGGACGCCGCCCAGGCCCGTGCGACTCAAGGCTGGTCGTAGCGCCACTTCGAGCAATGCAGGTCGTAGTGGTCGGTCCGACCGGGAGTGCCACCGACGTAC
>NZ_VOBR01000054.1:7343-26905 GCF_007845675.1 Lentzea tibetensis
GTACATGGTGGCGTGCTTGCCGGCGTCCTTGCCGGTGCACGCGAAGTCGTACCAGTTGTCGATGTACTGGTCGTGGATGGTGTCGCCAAACGGCTCCATCCGGACCTTCCACTCCAACTTGGCCACCTTCGCGGGCACGGTGAACCACCTCCCGCCGGAGTGACCGACGCTGCCGCTGAAGTCGTGGTAGATCACCTCGCCGCGGTCGTTCTTACCCCAGACGTCGGCGTACGCCCAGTACCAGCCGTTGTTGTAGAAACTGATTCTCACCTCTTTCTCCGAAGCCATCGTGCCCACCTCGCCGGCTGCGGCTGGATCGGCCATGGCCGGGGCGGACATGGTGGTGACCGCCATGAGCGCGGCCGCGACAGCGGCCAGCAACCCAGCGAACTTGATTCGCATAGTTCCCCTTTCGAAATATTGTCTTTCCCTCGGAACCAGGCGGCGAACCACACGCTCCGACCGGTCACCACAATCCTGGGAGCAGCCGTTGAGAACTCGCTTACAGCCCGCTTACAGCCCTTTGTAAGTGCGTCACGTGCGGTGATGGGCATTATCGGGTGCCACAAATATTCGCTGGCGGCTGTTTTGTAGTCTGTCCGCCGTGATCTCAGGCTTGGTGGGGAGCCGGGCGGAGTGGGAGCTCAGGCTGCTGGGGCCGGTCGAGGCGTATGTGGGTGACCGGCGCATCGAGCTCGGCCCGCGCAAGAGCCGGTTCATCCTCGCCGTCCTCGCGCTGGAGGCGAACCAGCTGGTGTCGCTGGACCGGCTGATCGACCTGACCTGGCCGGTGTCTCCGCCGCGCACCGCGGCCAACGCCGTCATGGTGTGCATATCGCAGTCGAGGAAGATGCTCAGCGAGGCCGCATGCGGCGTCGTACTCGTCCGGCAGGGCAACGCGTATGCGCTGCGCACCGACCCGCTCCGGGTGGACGTACACCGGTTCCGCGCACTGGTCGCTCAGGCCCAGGACGTCCCGGACGAGGAGCGGGTGGGGCTGCTCGACCGCGCTCTGGACCTCTGGCACGGCCCGGCGCTGGAGGGCGCGGCACCGGCGGAGATCCGCGCAACGCTTTGCCACGGCCTTGAGGAGGCACGCCTGGTCGCGATCGAGGACCGACTGGCCGCGAAGCTGCGCCTCGGTTCGCACCGGGAACTGATCGGCGAGCTCACGCGACTGGTGGCCGCGAACCCGCTGCGCGAGCACATCGTGGCGCAGTACATGCTGGCGCTGCACCGCTGCGGGCGTACGAGCGACGCACTCGCCGTCTACCAGACGACCCGTCAGCACCTGGCGACCGAGCTCGGGCTCGATCCCGGCCCGGAGCTCCAGTCACTGCAGAGCGCCATTCTCCGCGGCGACCAGTACACCGCCGCGCCCCAGCCGCCCGCCACCGAGGTCCCCCCGCAATCCCCTGTGCGGGTCGTCATCGTCGACGACCATCCGTTGTTCCGGTCCGGCGTTTGCCTGGCTCTCGAGTCGGCAGGCGACATCGAGGTTGTCGGTGAGGCCGGTGACGTCGACGACGCCTTTGACGTCATCAGGAGGACAGCACCAGACGTCGTGATCATGGACTTGCATCTGCCAAGTGGATCGGGCGTGCAGGTCACCCGGATGCTCGCGGCGGAACATCCCGCGACCGGAGTGCTCGTGATGACGATGTCCGAGGCGGATGACGCCATCGTGGGTGCCCTGCGTGCGGGCGCACGAGGCTATCTCGTCAAGGGCACCGGACGTGCCGAGGTGTTGCAGGCGGTGCGAACCGTTGCCCGAGGCAGCTCGGTGTTCAGCCGCGGCGTCGCTTCGCGCCTGGCCGCGCTCGCCGCGGCACCGTAGCCGCGGCAAGGGCACACGGGTGACGCACATGACGACCGGGCACACGCGGTCAGCAGCCATCATCACGTCGGTCAGCCTGCTACTGCTGCTGGCCGAACTCGCCGTGTTCGCCGCGCACCGCCCGGATCAGCTCCTCGCGTTATCCAGCCAGCCGACCGCCGAGCTGTGGCAGTACGTGCTGCAGGGCGCAAGTCTCGTCCTGGTCGGGTTCCTCGTGCTCGTCCGCAGCCGGCGCCGCGCGCTGGGCAGGATGCTCCTGATCGATGGCTTCGCGTGGAGCCTGGCCGCGCTGCTGTCGACCTGCCTGCGGTTCACCACCGAGATCACCAGCGCGGTCCAAGCGGCCGTATGGGCTGAGTACATGCTCTGGCAAATCCCCAGGATCCTGACCGTCCTCGTCCCACTCTGCTTTCCGGACGGCCGGCTGCCTGGTCGATGGGCGCGGTCGTTCGCCGCAGGCCTGTCAGCGATCATCCTCGGCCACGAGGCGCTCGACCTGCTCACCTTCGCGATGTGGCGGCCAGGTGGGATCGAGATGGCGAACGCGCTGTACTCCGCGGCGTGGCAGGCACCGGCCGAGCAGCTCAAGCAGGTGCTCGGGCTGATCGCCTGGCCGGGCATCGTCGTGGCCGCGGTGAGCCCGGCGTTCCGGTGGCTGCGGGCCGACAGCGTGACCCGGCGGCAGATCACGATCGCGCTCCCCGTCTTCGTGTTCTTTCTGATCGAGGAGGGGGTGCGTCAGCTGCTGACCTGGTCGCCGTGGGTTGCCGGCCTCAAGGTGGCCGTGACCGTGCTGTGGCCGACGGCGATCGGGTACGTGGTGGTCCGCGACCAGCTGTTCCTGCTCGACCGCGCCGCCCGGCGGATCATCGCCACTGTCGTGCCCGCCGTCCTCCTCGTCGCCGTGTACACCGCCGCCGCAGCGGCCGTGGCGGTCTCGCTACCGGGTGCGAGTTCCGCGCTGGCCGCGATGCTCGCCGTGCTCGCCGCACTCGTCGGCCTCGTACTGCGCCCGGCGAACACCTGGG
The DNA here is from genome assembly GCF_007845675.1 of Lentzea tibetensis. Lineage (GTDB taxonomy): Bacteria > Actinomycetota > Actinomycetes > Mycobacteriales > Pseudonocardiaceae > Lentzea > Lentzea tibetensis. Next base: position 10,209 of record NZ_VOBR01000054.1, read on the forward strand.
TCTCCCGGCGGGTGGACCGGCTGCTGTACGGCGAGCGCGCGGAGCCCTACCACGTCACCCACATGCTGGCCGGTCGGCTCCGGGACAACCTGGGTCACGAGCAGGTCCCGGTTGGTGTCTGCCAGATCGTGGTGAGCGCGCTGCGCATACCGGCAGCCGCCATCGACATCAACGTCTCCGGGAGCCCACGACGGCTCGCCGCCGTCGGCGACATCGGACGGTTGGCTGCCGCTGTCCAGTTCGAGCTGTGCCATCAGGGCACGCTCACCGGTTGGTTGCTCGTCCCGCCGCGCGACGGCCAGCGCGAGTTGGACGACATGGACCAGGCGGTGCTGCAGTCACTGGCCGACCTCTCGGCACCGGCGGTCTCCGCTCTGATCCTGTACGAACAGCTGGAGGCCAGCCGCCAGCGGGTGATAACCGCACGCGACGACGAGCGGCGCAGGCTGTCCCGCGACGTCCACGATGGACTCGGTCCCTCGCTGGCCGCGATCAGGATGCGCGTCGACACCGCCAGCGCGCTGCTTCCCGCCGGCTCGCCGAGTTCCATGCTCCTCGATGACATTTCGCGGGACCTGCGCGACATCGTCGCGGAAACCCGCCGCATCACCGAAGACCTCCAGCCCTCCACGCTGGAACGGCACGGCCTGCCAGAAGCGCTCGACGAACTCAGCAATCGCCTGCACAGTCCAGCACTCGAGATCGTCACCGACATGCCGAACCGGCTGCCTGCATTGCCTGCCGACGTCGAACTGGCCGCGTACAGGATCGCCGCAGAGGCCTTGACCAACGCTGTGCGGCACTCCGGGGCAACTCACGCCACCGTACGACTGGCCGTCCGCCCGGACTCACTCCTGCTCGAGGTGCGCGATGACGGCACCGGAATCCGCGACAGCACCACGCGACGCGGCGTCGGCCTTCTGTCGATGGCGGAGCGAGCAGCCGAGATCGGCGGGAGCTGTGAGATCACGAGCGGACCAGAAGGCACCGCCGTCGTGGCCGTGTTTCCGACAAGCCCTCAGCGACCGTGAATCAGAGGCGCTGAGGAACCACATGACCACCGCACCGCTGTGGAGCCCCGGTCACGCTGGGAGACGTCGAGCTCGAGCACCGCCTGGCGATGGCTCCGATGACACGAGACCGTTCCACGCCGGAAGGTGTCCCGACCACGCTGAACCCTGAGTACTACGCCCAGCGCGCGTCGACCGGGTCTGATCATCACCGAGGGCGGGCAGCCCTCTCCCGACGGTCAGGGCTACCTGCTGACGCCGGGGATCCACACGGACGAGCACATTGACGGGGGGCGCCTGGTGACCGACGCCGTCCACGACGCTGGCGGACGAATCTTCATCCAGCTCATGCACGTCGGCCGCATCGCACACCCGGACAACACCCCACACGGCCGTCAGCCGGTCGCACCATCCGCGGTCCGGCCCGCGGGCTTCACCACGTCTGGCCCGCGGCAGATGCCGGTACCGCGAGAGCTGTCGAGTGACGAGATCGCCACCGCCGTGCAGGACTTCCGCGCCGCGTCCGCCGCGGCGATCAAGGCGGGCGCCGACGGCGTGGAGATCCACGGCGTCAACGGCTACCTCGTACACCAGTTCCTGTCGAGCAACGCCAACCAGCGCACCGACCGCTACGGCGGCTCGATCGAGAACCGGATCCGGTTCGCCGTCGGGCTCGCCTCCGGCATCGCCGAGGAGATCGGGGCTGGACGCACCGGGATCCGCATCTCCCCAGGAAACACCTACAACGACATCGTCGAGCACGACACGACCGAGTTGTACCGTGCGCTGGTGGGCGCGCTCGCTCCGTTGAACCTCGCTACCTGCACGTCCTGCACGGCGGCGACGACTCACGGGTCAGCGAGATCCGCGAGATGTGGCCGACGAAACTGATCCTCAACCGGCCCGGCGCCGACGTGGCCAGCGGCCTCGCTGACGTCCTCTCGGTCGGCACGATGACGCTCGCGAACCCGGACTTCGTGCGCAGAGGCTGCGCGACGGCCACGAGCTCAACACGCCCGACCCGAGCACGTTCTACGGCGGCGATGAGAGGGGCTACACCGACTATCCACACGCTACTGCGATTCGTGTTCTACTTCATGGGGTCTGAGCCTTTGTGGACACTGTGGTCAGCGGTACCCCTTCCTCTGGCCGCGCAACGCCGTCGTTGATCCGAGTGACGGTGACCGCCTCGACATGACAGCCGGCGCGGATCTTTTGTCCGAGCCGTGCGCCGCATCGAGCGAGCAGGATGTTCCCCGCTTCCGCTGTTGCTGGTGTGACCACTGCAGCGGCGCTCCGAAGTGTGGTTGCCTACCACGTATAGGCCACACGTACGCCCCGCCAGTACGCTCATGAGACGGGAGCAATCGCCACAGCCGGTCGCGGCTCCCTTTCGAGGTGGACCCACAGGTGTTGTTTTCGTTGTTCCCCGTCGTGCACGCGGTGGCGCAATGCCTGGGGATTGGTCGTGTCATCCCTTCGAGGCGCCTCCGTTGTCCGTGGCAGCGGCGTATGCCAGTCCGTCGGTCGTGCTGGTTGCTGATGGCGAGTAGGGCGAAGCCGGAGATGGTCATGAGTCCGTCGAGGACGAGTGGTCCGACGGCGGCGGCGAGTGGTGGGTAGTGCCAGGCGAGGAGGAGGTCGCGGAGGTGTCCGTAGGAGATGACTGCGGAGCCGAGTGCGACGGTGCTGGTGCTGGCGTAGCGGGCGAGGTTCCACAACTTGCCTTGTGGCCAGTGGATGCGGGAGAGGATTTCGACGGAGAGCAGTAGGCCTATGGGCCAGACCGCGGCACCGAGTTGGGGTGCGAGGCCCGGTGTCCAGCCTGGTGATTGGTGTTGGGCGGGGAGCCAGGTGTGCAGGACGTTGGCGGCGATGGAGGTGACGGAACCGAAGACGAATCCGGGCCCAGGCCACCAACCGCCCGTCGGTCGCCGGTGGCGCGGGTGCTGCTGGTGAGTTGGTGGTGATTCCCCGGCCAGCCCTGACGTCCGATCCGCCAGGCTGGTGACGGCAGCCGCGGAAGCGTTGGCGGCGGGTTCAAGCTGATCGGTGCTGGCGGTGCCATCGTGGACAGTGGGGTGTGCGGTGGTGGCGAGATGGCCGCCAGGTCTGGCGCCGACGGGCTCGCCAGTGTTTTCCGAGGCCGTTGTCTCCGCTGGAGATTGGGGTTCAGCCAATCAAGCTTTCACCGTGTCACGCGGGTCCCTGACGCGTCACCCGTAACGTCTCGGCATGACCGCCAGTTTCCTGACATGCTGTGGTTCCCGTCACCGTTTCGGATCAAGGTAAGTCATCGGACCCAGGAACCTCCTTCCAAGTTCCTCCCGGCTGCGCCAGGGATACGACGGAGCGCCTCATCCTGGGTTCCGCAGTTGATGTAGCGGTCTAGACAGCGAATATGGCCGTTGACGTGTGAGAACACGCCGCCTGCTGGGCGGACGGCGTGTATCTAGGCAGCGGAGTCCGTGCTGGTCAGGATTGCGCAACGGGTGTGAGCTGGTAGATCCGGGGCGGGGCGTCGATGTTCAGGGAGTGAAGGATGTCGCGCTGGGCCTTGGTGATCTCGGTGCGCTGGCGGAAGGTGCCCGCGGGGCCGGTGAAGGTGCCGACCTGGATGCGGTCCAGCTCGCGGCGTAGGTTCGGCCACGTGTTCCCGCAGGCGTTCTCGGTGATGCGGGCCAGCAGCAGGGCCAGCCAGCACAGCAGGACGTGGGCGCGGATGCGCTGTTCCTTGCGGTGGTAGACCGGGCGCAGATCGATGACCTGCTTCATGTCCCGCCAGCCGCGCTCCACTTCGAGTAACTGCTTGTAGCCCAGTGCTATGTCCTCAGCGGACAGTGTCGGGTCGGAGGTGCGCAGCAGGTACTTGCCGTCCAGGTTCTCCTCGGCCTTGGCCTTGGCGGCGTCGGTGCGCAGCAGCCCGCCGGGGGTGACGCGGAGATACCTGTTCAGGCCCGGCTTCGTGGAGATCACGCCGCGCAGTTCGACGCGTTTGTCCTTGCTGAGCTGATCCGAGCCGGTGATGAGTTCGGTGAGCTGGGCGATCATGCGGGCGCGGAGGGCGGCGTCGCGTTCGGCGGCCTCGGGGTTGAAGCAGATGACAAACCGCTCGTCCTCGGCGATGCGGACTTCCTTGACCTTGAGGTTTCCCGTGACGTCCTTGTAGCGGCTCTGCCGGGACAGGGCCGCGTCCGCCTCAGCGGACCCGGAGCGCAGCTTCTCCCCGATGATGTAGTGCCCGCCGCCCTTGCGGAGGTCGGCGGTTGGCCGCGGAGGTGAACCCGCGGTCGGTGACCCAGATGACCTTCGACAGGCACCAGTCGCGCATATCGTCCTTGACTTGCCGGATCAGCGCGGAGTCGCTGGTGTTCCCAGGCCAGCACCACACCCGGACCGGGATCCCTTCCCTGGTCACGGCCATCCCGATGACGACCTGGGGCAGGTCATCACGCTGGTCCTTGGACTTGCCGTACGTGCGGAACCCGGCGTCCTTGCCCTGCTCCGCGTCCTCGTCGCTGGCGACAGTGTTGCCGCCTGCGTCACGGGCGACGGGCTCGTCCGCCTCGCCGGTCTCGAAGTAGGTGGAGGTGGTGTCGAAGAACAGCAGGTCCACCTCAAGGTTGAGCAGGTGCGCGACCTGGTCGAACACCGTCTTCTCCAACGGGCCGGCGATCTCCAGCAGCCAGTCCATCGCCCGATAGCAGGCGTCATCGGTGGTGGCGGGCAGGTCGGTGATCAGGACGTCCTGGCTGATCCAGCGGGCGGCGGCCAGCTTGGACGAGGGCGCCACCGCGCGGTTGGCTACCAGGCCGAACAGCACCCGCTCGGCCGTGTCGTCCCGGCGGCGCCCGACCAGCAGTTGGCGCATCGCTGGCCCGATGCCCAGCCGGGACCACAGGGCGTCCAGCACCCAGGTTCCGCCCAGCGGCCTGGATTCGGTGAACTCCAGCCCATCCGCCGTCGCGGCCAGCGCCGCGCCGGGGTCGAGGAACCGCGTGAGCGAGGCGACCAGGCGCTGCAGCGCGTCCCGGTTCGCCTGGTCTTCGCGGTCGAAGTTGTACACGACCCGCACTTTCGAGCGCCGCAGCTGCGGATCCCACACGTTGTGGGCCAACTGCAGGTAGCGGACCTGGGAGCCGTCCTTGTTCCGCCGTGGCGTCGATCGCAGGTACATGGACTAGACGATATCGCTAATCACCTTTCCTCATCAGAGGCTTCGCCATCAGGCGTGTATCTAGGCGTTCCCGTGATTCTGAGCATCCCCGATGCACCTGACCTGCGCTTTCAGTCCGGAATGTGGACCAGAAAGCCGATTAGCTGCGGAACCCAGGCTCATGGCGCACTGGAACCCGTAGCCACGCTTGAACGTTGGCGCCGCGTGCTGCTTCTCGGAGTGCGCGTCGAGCAGGGTGGCGTCCAGGTCGACGATCAACGGATGGTCCGTGTCGATGCCGTGGTCGGGATCGTGCTCACCGGTGAGTTCCCAGGTCTTGGCCCGCACTCGCGCACGGGCGCTGTCCAGGGCCGCAAGGGCTGTGTCCGCGTTCGTGGCTAGGGTGTCGATCAGACGTGACACCGTTGGGTCCGAGGCGACCGGGCCGAACAAGCCGGCTCGGCCCGTAGGGTCGCGAGGTCGGCCAGGCAGTCCCCGCCCACGGCCAGCGTGATCGCCAGATCGCACACGATCTTGCCGGGATCGTGGACCGCGGCCGGTCTGCGCCACCGGTCCAGCACTGCCGATAGTGCCTGGTCCAGGCCGGTCTTGCGCACGGTCTCGACCAGCAACGTCGCACCCGCCTGCGACACCACTCCCGTTCCAGCGGTATCGACGGTCAACGACGGATAGAACCCGGTAGGCTTGCTCATCAGAAAGATATCCCTGGTTCTGGAATGTCAAGCCGTAACCTTTTCGGCCAGCTGGTTGCGCCATGCCGCTGTCTCGTCGTAGCGAGTTCGGCTTTTCAGGCAGCCGTGCATGATGTCCACGAGGCGATTGGCGACCTGCCGCAACGCGGCCTGATGCTCGACCCCACGAGCGCGGTGCCGGTCGTAATAGGCGCGTGCGCCGGGCGAGGTGCGTATGGCGGTGAATGCCTGCTGGCCGAGCACGTCGACGAGCCGGTCGTTATGCACGAATCGTGTTGCTACCACGGTCTTCTTGCCGGACGCCCGCGTGATGGGGGCTGGTGCCTGCGTAGTTCTTGCGGGCCTTCGCGGTGGCATACCGTTTCGGATCGTCGCCGAACTCGCCAAGCACGCGTGCCTCCAGAACCGCGCTCATCCCACCCGCACCGCCGGAGTGCGTCCCTGCGGCGCCCACGAACGTCCCGGCGGGGCCGAGTCCGAGCGCAGCCCGCACTGGTCCACCCACGCGACCGCCGCACCCCCTGCTCGCGTCTCGATCGCCGGGTATTCCTCGTCCAGCCAGGCGCGCACCGCAGCCGGTTGTTGCTCGTAGGCCCGCCGGGCTGGCCGCCGCGGGGTGAAACCGTGACGGCGCAACCACAACCCGACGCCCTGCTCGGTCATCACCACCCCGACGACCAGCCGGATCAACTCCACCACCGCAGGCCGAGTCCACAACGGGCCGCCGATCAGCAGCTCCTCGGGCGTGCAGTCCGCCATCGCCGCGAACAACGTGCCCCGCTCCGGCGCGCTGATCAGCTCCTCCGGCCCCGGACGCCGCACCCGCCTGACGGCCAGACCGTCACGGCCCGCCACCAACCGCCCACCGACCGCTCCGAGACCCCGAACACCTCCGCCGCCCGCCGGTAGCCCTCGACCCGCCCGGACTCCAACGCGGCCACCACCCGCAACCGCAGCACCTCACGCTCCGCGGGCGACAACCGACGCGCGTCCTCCACCCCGACCACATGATCAACCTACAGGAAAACGATCACTTTCGGCTCAATAACTCGGTGTCCACTGCCCAGGGTGAACCTCAGACGCAGGACCAAGCTTCATGTTGCACCAACCTCCAGACAGCAAAATGAACCCCTGGCTCGGTCTCAACGTCCTCGTTATGAAGGGTTAACACGCACCACAGTCAGGGACAAGCCATGGCGAGCCTAAGTCGGACCACCGAGTCTATCTGGTGATCACACTGGAGGATCTGCCGATGAAGATCAACAGTAACCCCCGGCGACGCGCATGAGTGAGCCGCCTGTTGTCGAAGCAATGCTGGCAAGCTTGGAAAATGTCGGCAAGCGCGTCTGCAAACTTCCGGGCAGCCAAGGTTGGCAGGTAGAGGTCACCGGATCGGGTTTGTGGTTCCGACCGGAAAACTTGTCAGCTCAAGGAACGAAAGTGGCGCGCCAGGTCTCGTTTCCACGTGGGCCGTTGGCGACTATCACGATCGGCGAACCGGGCCGCACGGTGCCGGACACCGTGTGGCTCGAGATCCTCAATGTCGTGGAGCAACTCTCCCCCGAAATGCTGGGCACAGTCCGCTTCGACGTTCGTGACAGCTCCAAGTTCGGACGAGACATCGCCGCGTCACTCAAACAAGCCGCCAGAGCGTCGCCGGTTGATCAGACCTGGGAAAATGCACAAGAACTCGCTGCCAAGTTGCACGATGTGATCACCAGGGAGGGGGCTGAGGCTGGCCAGAAGCTTTGGCGCACGATGGATCGTCACATCAAAGCGCAGTGGGCAATGGCTAGCGATACTAGGGTATTGCATTCCATGGCGAACGAATACCAGAAGCTGGCCGGACGGAAACTGTGGAAAGACCTGCCGCACGACTATCCGCGAACAGTCGAAGTGACAAACCGTCTGCTCGAGCTAATCGAGGCCGACGAGGCTGATCGGGCACTTGAAGTGCTCACACCTGTCGATCACGACATCCGCACTCTGTGGATGATGGAGGACGCTTACCTGCAGGCCAGCGGTCGTTCTTTGCTGGACGACCTACCCGAGGAACTTCCTGACAAGTGGCTCACTTGGTCCATCCGGCAGGCTGCCGGGTCCAGCTACGAGGCGAACAAGCAAGAGGCGCTCAGGCTTTTGAATGGTATCGACCACGACATGCGTACCTTGTGGACGGTCGGTGACCTTTACGAGGAAGTGACAGGCAACTATCTGGCCGACATGCTTCCTCAAGACTTCCCCGATGCGCTGCAGGTTGCCGAGAAGTTGGAAGATCTGGTGGGCGTCGGCGACTTCGATGGTGTGCTCCAATCGCTGCAGGGCGTCGAGCGAGATCTGCGGTCACTGTGGATCGTCGACCAGAAATACAATGATCTCACCGGACGCTCTTTGCTCGATGATGTTTCGGGCCTGCGGACACTGGCGAATGATGCGGCAAAGTTCAACGCCTCAGCCAGTGTGGATCTTGCTCCGAGCGCCGCCGGTCCAATGACGGACACGGAGTGGTCGCACGGTCTGCAAAAGCTTGAGGAACTCATCTATACGAGCCCGGATCGCGAGGCCCGGAACATCGAGCTCACCCTGCACGCTGACAGTGGCAATCCCGACGAGTTCGTTGCTGGGCACGCGTGGATCGGCGTCCGGTTCCCCATCGGCGATCCTGATCGTCCGTTCGCCTCGGGGCGTGAGTTCTCGTTCGGTTTCATGCCCGCGGATTCCTATAGCACTGAGAACCTTTTTTCGGGCAAGAAGGTACCCGCACAAATTGTTTCTCCCGAGTACGGACACGTGCCAAACAATTCGGCCAGCGTCAAGATCAGTGCTGCTCAGTTGGACAGGGCGATGGTCTACCTGCGGTCCGTGCAGAACAAGTTGTATCGTGCAGTGCAGAACGGAAGTCGGGAAGCATACAGTCTGACCTCAGCCAACTGTATCACTTTCGCGCGAGATTTCTACCAGGCGGCGCTCGGCAGCGCGGCTCCCTCCGGTGGCGTGCTCAGCACAACGCAGACATTCGGCGAGTCTATGAGAAAGTTCGCCGCTCGTCAGGTCGAGAACCCGGCTGAAGCGGTGACGATCGAGAGCCGTGACATCGGTTTCGACGAGAGGTCGAAAAAAGTCAGCGAGGAGCAACTGGCGGCTATCCGGGAGCTGGCCGACAAGGTCGCTCAGGCGGCGATTGTCGAACAAGGAAGGACCATCCCCACAGTCACCATCACCGGCTATGGCAATGGCAGTTTGTTCAACAAGAACCAGGCTGAGCGCACATCCCTGCGGCGCGCGCAGGCGGTACGAGACACCCTGGTCGTGGAGCTCGATAAGAGCCTTCGTCGTCTACACGCCGGTGGCGGCGGCATGATCACAGCCGCAGACATAATGATCGAGCTGAAAGCCGGAGGCAGGGAGCTGATCAACGGGTCCAATGGGAACGCGAACCAACTGCGGCGTCACGCCAATGTCGCAATTTCACTGCCGCCCGAGCCTGTGGACACCGCATTCAGCGAGACCAGGCATACCTCGATGAACTCGGCGCAGTCACCTCGGCCTCCCAGTGCGCACGGGAAACCTACGAGCATCTCGGAGACTGCAAAGATGCGCTCCTCGGGCTACTCCAGACAATCTAGTACTAGTAGCACGTTGGGATCGCCTCCGCCGAATTTGGTTACACAGCACCGTCAGAGCGGCATTGGCATGCGGTAAGATATTGAATCGAAATTGATCGCTTGCCTGTAAGTTGATCACTTGTGATCGAGGTCGAGGGTGCGCATCGGTTATCTCCCGCGGAGCGTGAGGTGCTGCGGTTGCGGGTGGTGGCCGCGCTGGAGTCCGGGCAGGTCGGGGGCTACTGGTGGGCGGCGGAGGTGTTCGGGGTCTCGGAGCGGTCGGTGGGCACCTGGTGGCGGGCCTAGCGCGGAGAGGGGCGCGACGGCCTGGCGGTGCGACCAGGTCGGCGGCCGGGACCTGCCGAGCTGATCAGCCCGGAAGATCGGGGCACGCTGTTCGCGGCTATGGCCGACTACACGCCCGAAGAGCTGCTGATCGGCGGCCCGCTGTGGACACGCCAGGCGGTGGTCGTGCTGATCCGGCTGGTCCTCGGGGTCGAGATGACCGAGCAGGGTGTCGGGCTGTGGCTGCGCCGGCCCGGATTCACCCCGCAGCGCCCGGCCCGCCGCGCCTATGACAGCAACCTGCCGCGGTGCGGGCCTGGCTCGACGAGGAGTACCCGGCGATCGCGACCAGAGCGAAGGTCGAGGGCGCCGCGGTCACGTGGGTCGACCAGTGCGGACTGCGCTCCGACGCTGCGGCGCCCGGTCGTTCGTGGGCGCCGCGGGGACGGACTCCGGAGGTGCGGGTGACCGGAAAACGGCTGCGGGTCAACGTCATGTCCGCCGTCGCCTCGCGGGGCGCGTTGTGGTTCACCGTGTTCACCGGCCGCTTCACCGCGCCCGTGTTCACCGCCTTCCTCGACCGCATGGCACGCCACGCCGGCCGGAAGGTCCACGTCATCGCCGACCGGCATCCCGTGCACCGCAGCAAGGCCGTTCGCGCCTGGTTGGAGGCCAACGACAACGGTGTCGAGCTGCACCTGATGCCCGGCTACAGCCCGGAGTTGAACCCGGACGAGCTGCTCAACGCCGACCTCAAACACAACGTCAACGCCTCCCGCGCCCACACCGCCGACCAACTCGCCCACGAGACCCGACGCTTCCTGCGCCGCCGTCAGCGTCAGCCGCACATCGTCAACGGCTACTTCCATGCCCGTCACGTCCGCTACGCGATCATGTAGGCAACCGAATACTTTCGGCTCAATAGGTTGCGTGGGGACATCTCCGTTGCCGAGGGAGAGTCGCAGGTGGCGAAAGTCCTCGCCGATCTCATGCGCTCCGACGCGTTCCAGCGCTGGCTGGTGTCCAGCGCCGTGGACACCCTTGTCGCGGAGGCCTCGGCGTTGCTACTGGACCTGTCGGGGGGACAGTTCGACCTCGAGTACGTCAAGGGCGTGTTCCACGTGATCGACCACAACGAGGCCGACGCGCGCAGGCCTGTGAAGACGCTGTCAGGTGGTGAGACCTTCCAGGCATCGTTGGCGTTGGCACTGTCGTCGCAGATGGGTGCGCTGGCGGCCGCTGGAGCTGCCAAGCTCGACTCGATCTTCCTGGACGCGGGCTTCGGCACGCTGGACGAGGAGACGCTGGACACGGTCGCGTCGACGCTGGAGAACCTCGCCGCTTCCGGTTCTCGCATGGTCGGCGTCATCACCCACGTCGGCGCACTCGCCGAACGAGTGCCCGTCCGGTTCAGGGTCACCAGGGACGCAACCAGTTCGCGCATCGTCAGGGAGGCCCTGTGATCACAACCGCCGCCACCGCGCCGATGCGGTTCAACGTCGACGGCTGGGAGGTCGGCTACGGCTCCGCGATGGATATGGACGACCTCGCTGTGTCGGAGGCCGTCGTCGATTTGGACGTCGAGGTGCCGGAAGCACAATGGGAACCCATCGGCGCGACGGCGGCGGTCACGGTGCCGGACGCGGTGTTGTTCGTCGACGGCGTGCGGCGCATCGACGCGCGTGTGTGGATAAACGACGGCGACGACACCGCGGCGAGCATGGGGATCTGCGCTTCCTACGCGGCCGGCGTGGTCTCGTGCCGAGCCGACCGGGCACAGGTGGTCGACCCCATTGTCCAGAGGGGTGTGTTTCAGCACCGCGCCGCACGCCGTCCCTGGTAGAAGAACTCTCGCCGAAGATGATCTTCACTCGCCAAGGACTCCACGTGATCGCTTATCGTGCCATCCTCGACGTGCCCCGTGCACTCGCCCAGTACCTCGGCCGTCTGTTGCACGCCGAGCGACGTGAGCGTGGCACTCCTCGTCGTTCCAGGGCGTTGTCGTGTTTCCAGCAGGCGGTGTTCGGGCTGCGCTGGTTCCGCGAGAACCGCGACGTGCCCGCGCTCGCACGTGACCACGGCATCTCCCACGCCACGGGCTACCGCTACCTGGCCGAGATGATCGACGTGCTGGCCGGGCAGGCACCGGAGCTGCACGACGCCCTGCGCCGGGCCAAAGATGACGGTGCCTCCCATGTCGTGCCGGACGGCAAGCTGTTCGTCACCGACCGGCTGGGCGAGAAGACCACCAGCGTCAAGGGCGAGCAGATCGATGCCTGATACTCGGGCAAGGCCCGCGGGCCGGGCGGCAACGTCCAGGCCGTGCTGGCACCGGACGGTTTCCCGTTGTGGGTCAGTGATGTCGAGCCCGGCTCGGTACACGACCTGACCGTGGCCCGCGACCACGTCCTCGGCGCCCTGTACTGGGCCGCTTCCCAGCTCGACCTGCCGACACTGAGCCTTTTTCAACCTCCGTCCGGTGTGGTCGGAGTGGGTGTTGGACGGCGAGGAGCTCCTGGTAGGACGGGGATTGCCTAGATCCACACCGTCGCACCAGGAGCTCCGCTTGTTTTCCTACCTGTCAGGGATGGCCGTGTCCAACCGTGGGCTGCAACTGCTGGCCGACGCACTACGGCGCCGCCGAGGCGAGCTACGGACCCGCTGGCGTCGGCTCGATGTCGGCCGCCAGGCCCTGCTGGTGGTGGCCTACCTGCGTAAAGGCGAAACCTATGCCGATCTGGCCTGCGGGTTCGCCGTCGGCGTCACGACCGTCTTCCGCTATATCCGAGAAGGCCTTGCGCTGCTGGCCGCCCTCGCCCCGACCCTGGCCCAGGCCATCGATGTCGCCAAGGGCAAGGCGTATGTGATCCTCGACGGGAGTCCGGCGCGGATCGACCGGGTCGCGATGGCCTCGCGCGGTGACCGGCCCTTCTATCCGGGAAACACAAGGTCCACGGGGTGAACGTGCAGGTCGTCGCCGACCCCGCCGGGCGGCTGATCCGGGGTCTCACCCGCCCTGCCCGGCGCCCGGCACGACCTCGCCGCAGCCCGTGAACACGGCATCATCGACGCGCTCACCACCGCGCGGGTCCGGGTGCTGGCCGACCGCGGCTACCCAGGCGCCGGGCCGGCGGTCACCGTGCCGCAGCGGCCCCGCCGCAAAGACCCCGCCACCGGCAACTACCGACCGCTGTCACAGAACCAGAAAGACGTCAACACCGCCCACGCCCGGCTCCGCGGCCCCGGCGAACGTACACACGCCCAGCTCAAGAGCTGGAAGATTCTACGGAAGATCCGCAACAGCCCGAGCGAGGCGACCACCCTGGTCAACGCCGTTCAAACCCTCATCCTCGCCGGATAACCCCAACTGGAAAGGCTCAATATTAGGGAATGGACCAAGCGGGCTGCCGAGACCGGCTGGAAAGTTCGAGTTGGCCCGACCCGAATGCGCGACAGGTGAACAAGGCGTTCCTCGACGAGCTCGAGGGCAAGTCGAACGGCACCGTCGAGCTTGAGGCTTTGAGATTCAAATAGGAGTCACCTGCTACGATCGACGTAAAAGTCAAGAAAGCTGACCGCAAGTTGTTCAAACAGATTCCAGGCGGGAGTTGGCATCCTTTCTCGACAGCAAGGCTGCTCACCGGGAGGATTCGGAGCAGGGCGAAGGTATTGATCAGACCGAGGTAAGCCAGTCGCAGGAGCACGAACGATCATCTTGCCGTGATGATCGCCCAGGCATGAGAACGGACAGAACCGGCGTGAACGCAAACCAGGGTTGACCAGTGGGGATGAGGTTTCCGGCAAGCGCAACACGATTGACGCATTGCCAGGCCCGGATTCAGCCGTGTTCCGCTGGTCGACCGTCGGCGCCGTGATTCCTGCCTTTGGGTAGCCTTGATCACTGGGGATGTCCTTCGGTGGTCGTGGCCGGTCACGTCGTGTGTCATTGTGGCGTGCTGTCGGGTTTTGCGTCGGTCGCAGTCATCTGGTTTTTGCGTTGGTTTGTTGTGTGTGCTGTGGAGTTGCGGTTGTGGTGTTGCCGGTTGTGGTGTGGTTGTTGGGGGAGGTGTTTCCTGAGCTGGTTGATCGCATTTTGGCGTATGCGGCGAACGTTTTTGGGTTCGTTGCCGGGAGAGTTGATGGTGAAATGGTCGTTGGTGTGGGCGTGGGTATTTTCTGGGTTGGGGTGTCGGTTGTGCGGGTTGGTTTGGTGGTGATGGCGTGGGGGGTTGGTTCGTAGATGTCTTTTAGTAGTGGGATCATTTCTGGCCATTTTTTGTGTGGCCAGATGTGGCTGTTGTTGGTGACGTGGCCGTGGTTGGTGCCGGTGTAGGTGGTGCTGAGTTGGGCGAATGCCTCGTATTTGTCGGTGGTGGCGTAGGTGCCGGGCCAGGGGGCGTTGGGTTGTTGGAATCTGTGGTGGTAGCGGATGCCGATTTCGAGTTGGTCGGTTTCGTCGAGTGCGTGTTCGTGGATGGCGTGTGCGATTTCGTGGGGCAGGTTGTGCAGGGCGTCCTCGGAGATGGCGATGGTGCGGCCGGTGATGGCGGCCTTCTGGTCGTCCCAGTGGCGTCCGTCGGTGGTGGTGGTGCCGGCGAGATGGCCGAACTCGGGCAGTGAGGTCAGCGGGATGTCGTCGGGGGTGATGATTACGCGGACGCCGACTTTGAGCAGTTGGGCGGCGACGTGGGTGTTGCGCAGCATGAGTGCGGCTTGTCGCTGTGCCTGGCGTCGTGCCGCGTCCGGGTCGGCCACGCCCGGTGAGACGGTGACGAGCGCCGCGGTGGCCGTCCAGGTGAACTGGTCGGCGGTCAGGCACTGTGTCAGGCGGTCGACGTCGCGGGAGAGGTCGTCTCGCGCGGCGTTCCTCTGCTCGGTGGCGGTGTCGAGGTGCAGCGACGCGTCCCGCAGCGCGGCGCGGGCGGCCTCGAGCCGGTGAAGTTCGTCGAGGGTCTTGTCGGTCAGCTGGTCGGAGCTGGTGTACCAGTCCGGCAGGGCGACTTGGGTCATCGCGTCGCTTCTGGTCAGCGCCAAGGCTAGTCGGGCCTCGAGGCCAGCCCGGCGGGGTGAGGATTCGCCGGGTGTGTCCGCGAGTTCCCGGTTGATCTTCGCTATCTCGACCAGGTTCCTGACCTTGGCCGCCTGTTCGGTCTCCGAGGCGTACACCGCGTCGATCGCCTTCGCCATCGGGCAGGCCGAGGCCTGCAACGCGCTCAAGCGTTCCTGCGCTTCTCGCGGGTAGATGACCCGCGCCTCGGCGGCGTGCAGCACGGCGAGCTTGTCCGACAGACTCACCACCGCGGCCAGCACGACGGGGTCCTCGGCCGCAGGCACAGCCGAGCTCTCACCAGCTCGGTCCAGACCGCCACCCGGTTCCGGCTCCGGGGCTGAGGACGAGGCGGGGTCCTGGTCAGTCCACTCCAGCACACTGCTCAAATCCGACCCGCTCCGCGACATGGTCGGGGGCGCCAGATGAGAACCATCCGGGTCGAACATCGACCTCTTCACCGGATTGTCAGGCGACGGGGTGCGCTCCAGTTTACGCTTATTGACACTCTCACGCATTTCGTCCAGGGGGCGCGTGTGCTCCTCTCGGAGGTCGCCGTTCTGGTCGTAGAATTCGACATACCGCGCACCGATGTCGCCTTTCACCTTCCAGTGAATGACGTCATCTTTTTTTCCGCCCCAGGCCTTCGCTATTGGAGCCCTCAATGTGGCGTTTCCTACATATCCGGCCATGCTGCCAGAAGGTAAATTCTGCCCTGGGCGGCAGGTGCCCTCGGCAGGGATCGGTTTGAGTTTTTTGAGCAGGTACTGTTGTTGCTCGTTGTGGTCGACCGCGATAGTGCCTGGTTCGTCGCCGGGAATCCAGATCGCGAGGGTGTCGAATTTGCGGGCGAAAGACACCTGCCGGCGGACCCAAGGTGCAGGAGTTTCTATCCTAAAATCCCCAAATTGAAGGGTACGTTTCGCCGGGGTGGTCCATCCTCCTTGGTGCGGCACGTTGAGGTAGGAGGACACATCGACGGGCTGACCGTCGGCGGTGGTGGGCCAGGCCCCGGCTGTGAGAGGGCTGGGCGTGATCGGGAGCAGCGCCGCGGTGATCTCGGGGGGCAACGCGGCGGAGTTCCCGACGACGCGCCTGCGTACCCTACTACTTTCGGGCTGGTCCAGGGAGCGTCTCAGACGCAGGGTGTCGATCGCGTCACGAAATTCGATTTGGCGGGAGCCGGCGGTTCCGATGATCCGCCAGTTGATGGTATCGCCTATCGCCCCGAGCGACGCCCACGCATTACCGTTCGGAGATCGCCACTCTTCGCTCCCCTTGCCCGCCGTTTTTATGTTCATTACTTGGAGTCTCTGTCCGGGCTTGACGGTGCCGTGGGTGTGGTTTTGGTGGAGTATCGTGACTTTCACGGCGGACCCGTTCGGGAGGGTGGCGATCGTGCCGGGGGTTGCGCCGGGGACCCAGGCTATGACTCGGTCGAACACGCGCGCCAAATGCACAGTTCGTTCCTCCCATCCCAAAGGGAGCTTGAAGTCAACACAGCCAGCGTAGACAGTGCGATTTCGGTGGATTACTTGGTGGGTGCTGAATCGTGGGATGCCGTAGTAGTGGTCGACGTCGGTGGGGTGGCCGTTGGTGGTGGGCCAGTTTTGTCGGTGAGTGGGGCCGGCGTTGGTGAGTTTGGTAATGGTGTTGTGAATGAGGGGTGGTAGGACATCGTTGTTGGTGGCCGTGTCGGCCGTGGTGTTGTTGGTGGCCGTGGTGGTGAGAGCGGTGGTGGTGGGGTTGTTGGTGTGGGCGGTGTAGTGGTTGTGGGAGCGGTAGATGGTGATGGGGTTGGTGGCGGTGGGGTTGAGGGTGGTGGTGTCGCGGGTGTCGCGGGTGTTGGTGGTGCGGAGTTGGATGTCGAGGGTGTGGGCG
>NZ_VOBR01000055.1 GCF_007845675.1 Lentzea tibetensis
CACATCGAAAATGCCCTGTCAAGGCAGCTTTTCCGCCTTGACAGGGCATTTTCGATGTGGCGACCGTGAGGTGATCAGCGAGACCCTCCCCACCCCACCACCAAAGAAGCACAACCCCTCACCAGGCAACCAGCAACCGCTCAGGAGGCGACTCAGAAGCCCCACCCCGAAGCCGAATCTCCTCAAGAGGAGCAGCCAACCGCAACCCAGGCACCAACACAGCCAACCGCGACAACGCAACGTGCAACTGGGTACGAGACAACCCAGCCCCAGCGCAGTAGTGCACCCCGCGCCCGAACCCGACATGAGGATTGGGACAACGCCCAGGCACAAAAGAGTCAGCATCAACGAAGACGGCAGCATCCCGGTTGGCCGAAGCGGTGGACACCATCACCAGATCCCCAGCCCGAACAACAACATCCCCGAGAACGACGTCAGCAACAGCACGACGAGACCGCAAGGCATCCCCGAACCCGCTGAACCGGAACAACTCCTCCAACAACGTGGGAGTCAACTCCACCACGATGGACCCGTTGACAGCCAACAGGGTGAGCACAGCGTTGGCCACCGCGGCGACCATGGTCTCGTACCCGGTGACCAACAGCGTGGCAACGAGCCCGACCACCCGCTGATGATCGTCCGGAGTGGACGCCCGCAGAAGATCGGACACGACGTCGTCACCGGGCGCACGACACTTGGCCGCGACCAGCCCGGCGATGTACCCGAGCAGCTCCCGCTGAGCGACCTCGACCTCGAGCGCCGACGTGCTGTCGACGGCGAGCACGGTGGCCGACCAGGCGGCGAACCGCGCCTGGTCGTCCGACGGCACCCCGAGCAGGTCGCAGATCACCCGCATGGCGAACGGCTCGGCGAACCCGGAGACGAGATCGGCGGGAGCGACCAGAGCGGAGATCAACGCGTCGGCGCAGGCGATCATCCGCGGCCGGAGAGCGGCGACCCGCTGCCCGGTCAGCCCGCGGGACAGCAGGGCCCGCAGCGCGGTGTGCTCGGGAGGGTCGGTGGTGAACAGCACGCCGGGTGGCAGGGCACCGGGCCGGGCCTTCGGCGCGTCGGGAGCCGTCATGGCGGCCTTGCTGAACCGGGGATCGGACAGCACGACCCGCGCGTCCTCCCAGGTGGTGACCAGCCACGCCAGCGCACCAGTGGGCAGCCGGATCCGGCACACCGGCCGCGACGTGCGCAAAGTCGCGTACACGGCGGGAAGGGAGAGCGGCTCGTCGGGCAGGGCGAACGGGAACGCGAGGGCTTCAGCGGTCGACGATCGACCACCCCTTGCCGGACAGGCGTTCACGGGTTCGCTGGTAGGCATCGGAGACCTTCCCGGCCATGATGACCGCAGGCATCCGTGCGGGTCCGAGGTGGACGGTGCCGGTGAGCCGGCGCAGGCCGAGGTGCTCGAGAGCGGGAGCCGCGGAGGACGCGGCCGTCACCACCAGGTCGTCGACGGGTGACGAGCGGAACCAGTACGCGCACGCCGCCAAGCCAAGCACGGTGGAGACTCCGGCGCCACGGTGCGAAGGCACCACGATCTCGCGGCCGAAGGTCACGAACTCCGGCCCGAACCCCTCCAGAACGAGCGGGCCGAAGTCTTCTACCAGCTCACCCCGCTCCACCGAGTTCGACACCAGCCTGATCGCCCCGATCGGGGTGTCGTCGGTGTAGCAGAGCAGGTGCACCGCGCTCTCGTCGTACGCGTCCCAGGTGCTGACGCCGAAGCCGCGCAGGGCCTCGGCGTGGTACCTGGTGCGCAGGTCGAGCACGGCCGAGCGCCTGGGGAGGCTGTTCGCCTCCCGGACGCTCAGGTGTGATCCAGAACAGTGGCAGTCGACCACCACCGGGTCGAGTGCGTCCACTGCCTCGGCGGCCTCGGCGAAGAGGTCCCGGACGCGCGGACGCACGGATACCCCCTCGTCGAAGTCGTCGACTTCGATCACCTCGTCGTGAGGCTCACTTGACATAGTCAGGCGAGACCTTCGGCGGCCAGCTCGCCACGCTCAGCACGCCGAGGCTGTAGGCGCGGGACACCAGGGCGGCGCGGTTCGGCGCCTTCAGCTTCTTGAGCATCGTGCCCACGTGGTACTCGACGCCCTGCCTGCTCAGGAACAGGCGCGAAGCGAGACGCACGGTCGACTCGCCGGTCGCGATCCCCTCGAGGATTCTCGCGTCCAACTCGGTGAGGATCCGGTTCCGGTCGACGACGACGGCGTTCGCGTCGTCGTTCTTCTCCGGGTTCACCACCACGACGATGAGCGCGAGCTCACCGGACGGCGCGTGCACGGCGATGCCGGTGATGTCACCGGTGAACACCGCGTCACGAGGGCCGACACCGGCGAGGTGCTCGACGAACCGGTGGCGGCGGCCGTCGAGCAGGCGCTCGAACTGCCTGCGCATCGGGCCGTGCACACCGGGGTGCAGCAGCTCGTAGAAGCTGCGGCCCCGCAGTGTCTCGCGGGAGTGGCCGAACTGCGCGACGAAGTCGTCGTTCGCCTCCACCACCCGCAGCCTCAGGTCGAGGCTGGCCAGGCACAGGCCCGAACGCTCCAGCAGCGACCTGAATACGTCGATGTCGGCGACGGCGTTGTCACGAGTGCCGGCATCGGAATGGTCATAGGCGAGAGTACCAGCGGCAACAGTGTGCATCGGGAGTATCCCTCTCGAACTCAGTCGATCCCGACTCTGCAGGAAGAAATCGGTTTGCGACGAACTTCGCTAATTCGTGATTTCGAAGCTGTCGACGGGATCAATCGTATGAAGATCACACTTGCCCGGTCAATAACGGCACCTAATGTTGTGGTCGCCCCCCACGGGTGGTTCGGGCAGACCGAACCACGACCCCTGTGCGGGTTCGGTTGGGCCACTCAGCCTACCTGGATCGACCCCACGAACCATGCTCTGACCTGTGGTTTTGACACCGAACCGCACCAGCGTGCGGAGACCGTACCACCGCACCGCGCGGGTGCGGCCCGTTCGGTGGTTCGGTCTCCGATCGGCGTGGCTGTGCGGGTACCCGCATGCCGCCCAAACGGTTTCTTGGTAATCACTACGCCCTGCCGGAAGCCGGGCGGACGGCTTCGGGGTGGGCTCCGGCGAGCGCCTCGGGCAGCTCGGTCCTGCGGCGGATGCCCAGCTTGCGGAACGAGTTGGTCAAGTGCTTCTCGATGGCACGGCACGTCACCTGGAGGATATCCGCAATTTCCTGATTCGTATGACCATCGACAGCAAGACAGCAGACCTTGTACTCCGACTTGGTGAGCGAGGCCTTCACACCGGGTGCGTCCGCGGTCTCGAGCTCCTCGCCGGACTTCGCCACCAGCCAGTTCGCCCCCGCGCGCAGCGCCAGCTCCTGCGAGCGGCGCAGGTGGTCCCCCGCGCTCGACTCGCCGTCGGCGCGTTCGCGAGTGCCGAGCTCGAGCAGCGACTTGGCCAGTTCGAAGATGTTGCCGGACGCCCCGAGCACCTCGACCGACTCGCGCAGCAGGTCGAGGCCGTGCGGTCCAGGAGTCAACCTGCCCAGCGCGCACAGCGCCCGCCCGACGCCGGACGGCGCGCCCCACGCGACGGCACGCGCCCGCGCCTCGTCGGCCAGCTCCATCGCGGCGTCCTTGTCGCCGAGCCGCGCGTTGAGGCTCGCCGCCGTCAGGCGCCACGGGAACAGCACCGGGTTGCGCCACCCGGCCCGGTCCAGCGCCCGCCCGCACTCGAGGTAGTACTCCAGCGCGCGGTCGAGCTCGCCGCTCAACGCCGCGGCCGACCCGTGCAGCATCCGGTACACCGCAGCCAGGCAGGCGTGGTCCGTCCGCTCCTGGTTCAGGTCGAGCAGGCGGGAGATCAACTGCGGTTCGCGCAGCTCCAGCGCGACGGCCGCGAGCCCGACCGCCGCGGTGGCGGTGGAGCCCTTCCAGTCCAGCGCGGTCAGGTCGAGCGCGTCGTACGCGGCGGCCCGCGCCTCGTCCAGCCTGCCCAGGTGCAGGAACACCAGTGCCTGCTCGGTGCGGATCAACGCGTGCTCGATCGTCACGTCCTGCAGGCGCGCGCGTTCCAGCGCCAGGTCGAGCCACGGCGCGAGGTCGTCGAGCGAGTCGGCCGCGGCCATCGACGTGACCAGCAGCGGCAACGCCGTGTGCACGTGGCTCGACGTCGCGGGCTCGTGGTCGAGCACCCTCCTGCCGAGCCGCGCGACCTCGTCGGCGGGCAGCTTCGCGGTGAGCATCGCCGCGTCGAGCAGCACGACCAGCAGCTCGCGTTCCGCGCCGCTGCCGACCAGGTCCTGGTCGCCCAGTGCGAGCAGCCTGCGCACCGAGTCGCCCAGCTGGGCCGGGTCCGAGTGCCACGAGTACCGCAGCCGCGCCTCAAGCCGGAACGCCAGCTCGCGGTCGACGCCGGCGAGCATCACCGGGTCGCCCAGCTCGTCGGCCACCCGTTCCAGCAGGTCCCGCACCGGGCGGGACGCACCGACGAGCACCGTCGGCGCGATCCGCACGACGGCCGCCGCGCGGTCGCGAACGGTGCGCAGCAACGGGACCGCGTACGAGATGTGCCGCACGGACGCGGACGCGTCGAAGCCGCGTTCGGCCGTCGCGAGGTCGACGAGCAGCCGCGCCCGGTCCTCGCCGTCGGGTGACGCGTCGAGCAGGGCCCGCCGCAGGTAGCGCGCCGCGACCTCGGGCGCACCGCGGCGCATGGCCGTGTCGGCGGCCGAACGGAGCACCTCGATCGCCCACCAGTCGTGCTGCGAGGTGATCGTCATGAGCTGCGCGGCGACCTGCTCGGCCGGATAACCGCTGCCGTGCAGCAACTTCACCGCGCGCAGGTGGAGCTCCTCGCGCTCCTCCGCGGTCATCCACTCCTCGATCGCGTCCTGCACGACGAGGTGCATGAAGTGCGGCTGCTGGTCGCTCTTCAGCAGGCCCAGCTGGTGCATGGTCCGCATCGCGGTCGCGGCACCGATCGCGTCGAGCCCGGCGAGGTGCCCGATCAGCTCGACGTCGACGTGCTCGCCGAGCACGGCCGTGGCCCGCGCGAACGACCGCACCGGCTCGGACTGCGTCTGGAGGCACTGGATCAGCCGTTCGCGCAGCTGCGCGGGCCGCAACGACCGCACCATGTCGACGTGCCGCGCGGCCGGGGCGACCCCGGAGTACGCGAGGTTGAGCAGGACCGACATGAGGAACATCGGGTTGCCGTCGGTGGTCTCGTGGCAGGCGAGCACGAACTCCTCGTCCGGCCACTCCCCCGTGTGCGTGCTCACCAGGTCCGCCGTCGCGCTCACCGACAGCGGCGCCGGGCGCAGCTCGTGCTGGCAGAACGACGTCAGCTCGGTGACCAGCGGCCGCTCGGTGCGGCTGTCGCCCTCGCGCACCGCGGTCACGAGCAGCACTCGCAACGAGTCCAGCCGCTTGGACAGCCTGCTGAGCCAGCGCAACGACGGCTCGTCGACCCACTGCAGGTCGTCGATCAGGATGAGCGACGGCTTGTCGACGCTGATGTTGCGCAGCAACGCGGTCAGCCCTTGCAGCGCCGCTTCCTGCATCATCACCGGCGGCGCTTCCGGCGCGGCGGGCGCGTCGTCGGCGAACACGACGCGGGCGAGGCCTGCGGGACCGGTGAGCCACCGCTCCTCCAGCTCGGGGACGGCGCGCGAGAGCACCGGGTCGAACAGCTGCCGCACGACGCCGAACGCGAAGTCCTGTTCGAGCGACGACGCGTTCGCCCTGATGACGCGGAACCCCTCGGCCGCCTCCAGCGTCGGGATCTCCTGCAGCAGCGCGGACTTCCCGTTGCCGAGCGGTCCACCCACCAGCAGTTGCGACCCGCTGCCGGAGTGCGCGTCACGCAGAGCTCTGCTGACCTGGTCCAGCTCGCTCTGCCGCTCCAGCAACACGGCGTCTCCTCCCCGATCTTCGTGCATTGGGCGTTAGTTCGTACTCGCGATCAGGGTGCGGGCCCGGTGCGCGAGACCCATCGCGCCGTGCGCGGCGGCGACGCGCTCGGCCTCGACGAGCAACGAGCGCGCGTCGCCCGCCACCCCCGCGGTCAGTCGCGCCTCACCGAGCTCGATCAGGGCGTTGGCGTACCGGATCGGCGACGGGGCGTGCCGCAGGATCGCGACCGCCTGCTCCATGTGGGCCAGCGACTCGCTGCCCTGCAACGCGATCGCGGCGCAGAGGTGCGCACCGCCGGTGCTGCTCGGGTCGCCCCACCTGCGGGCGAGCCTGATCTCCTCGGCGCACATCCGCGCCGCCTCCTCGTGCCGTCCGCAGCCGCGGTACGCGATCGCGCACATCGACCGCCAGCCCAGCAGCGCCGGGTTGTTCCAGCGCCGGGCGAGCATCCGCCGCCCGGTCTCCTCGAAGATCGTCGCGGCGGCCGCGGCGTCACCGCTGGCCAGCCGCACCATGCCGCGGCCGAACTCGAAGAAGTTCCAGGAGAACCCGGCCTTCGCGGTGGCGGGGAACTCGGTGGCGAGGATGCGTTCCGCGGCCTGCACGCGTCCGCTCTCCATCGTCAGCGCCAGCTCCAGCCCGACGAACGCGGGCCGCACCACCGGGTGCCACCGATCGATGGGCAGCTCCTCCAGCGCGCGTTCGAGGTCGATCGCGGCGTCGCCGAGCAGGCCGTGGCGTGCGTACGCCTTGGCGCGGTTCATCAACGCCCACCCGGCCGTGGCGGGCACCTGACGCCTGCGCGCCTCCAGCACGACCGCGTCGAAGGCGGTGATCGACTCGGTGAAGTCACCGGTGTAGATCAACGCCCGCGCGGCCACGATCCTGGGGTACAGCAACGAGTCCCGCACCCGCGCACCGGCGAGCGCGGTGCGCGCGAGCCGCCGGGCGCGGTCGATGTCACGGCCTTCGGCGACGGCTTCCCACGACGCGATCGCGGCCTGCGCGGGATCGGTCGGCTCGTCGGTCAGCGGCGGGAGCGCCGCGGGGCTGAACTCGCGCTGGTCGTGCGGCGCCTCGTCGGCCATCCAGTAGAGCGCGCACATGGTGTCGCGCTCGGCCGGGTCCAGGTCGTGTCTGGTGTGGACGGACACGATCGCCTGCTTGACCAGGTCGCAGTTGCCCCTGGCGAGGAGCAGGTCGACGGCGGCGAGCCGGTGCCGCGCGAGATCGCGGCCTCCGGTGGCGAGCGCGGAGCTCAGCCTGCGGTCGCCCGCGTCCGGTGACAGCGCCGTCTCGACGGCGCCGCATTCCACGAGCAGCTGCGCGCGCTGGGCGGTGCTCACCGGTTCGAGCAGCGCGCGGTCCAGCAGCCGCACCGCGTCCCGGTGGTCACCGCGTTGCTTGTGGTACTTCGCCGTGCCGCGCAACGAGTTCAGCGCCCACGGCGTGCCGACCGGTGCGGCGCCGAGCAGCAGCCGGGCGACGGTCTCGTCGGCGAGCGCGGCTCGGTTCGCCAGCTCGGCGGCCTTGCCGTGCAGCTCCTCGCGGTCCGCGCGGCTGGCCAGCGCGAGCACCCGGTCCGCGACGATCGGGTCCGCCAGCTTCGGGTCGGTCCGCTCGACCAGCATGCCGGAGGCGCCGAGCACGTCGACCTCGTGCGCGAACGACGACACGAGCCCGGCGATCGCGGCGGCGTCGTGCGCGTCGAAGACGTCGTGGCACACGGCGATGGCCTGCAGCAGCCGCCTGCTGGTCCGCGGCAGCGAGCGGATGCGCAGGTCGACGCGGTCGCGGATGACGGCCTTCGCGAGGTCGCCGACCCGCGGCACCACGTCCGCGTCCGGTGCGACGACCGTCCTGGTGAGCCAGGTCAGCACCTTCCGCACCACCGCGGGCAATCCGCCGGTGTGCTCGTACAACGCGTTCACGAACTCGGGAGCGGCCTGCCGGGAGAACACGGCCGCGACGACGTCCTCGACGCCGCCGCGGGTCAGCGGTTCCAGCTTCAGGTCGTGCGTGGTCGCGCTGTACGACTCGAGCTCGGCGGTGATCGTCATGCTCGGGCACAGCACGCTCGCGCCGACCGCGACGACGATCGGGACGTGGTCCATCCGGCGCACGAGTGCCCTGAGCAGTTCGAACGACGCCCGGTCGAGCCACTGCGCGTCGTCGACAACGATGACAACCGGTTGCTGATGGGCCAGGTCGAGAACGGATTGGCAGAGGGGGAGCACGACGTCCGCGACGACGCGCTGCGCGTGCGCCTGCTCGCTCGGCGCCCACTCCTCGACGCCGAGCGCGGCGAGGAACTGCCACGCGACGCGGAACTGGGCGGTCGCCTCGTCCGGTGAGCACCGGGCGCGCGCCACGATCGCGCCCCGCGCCCGCGCCTCGGTCGCGAGCCTGCCGAGCACCGCGGTGAGCCCGCCACCGGGTGAGGCCTTGACGTGCACCAGCGACGATCCGCCTGCGGCGAGGTCGTCGACGACGCGTTCGACCAGCGCCAGTGCCTCCCCCCGCTCGACGAGCAGACCCGCCCAGCAGTCGTCGGGCACCTTCTGCAACGTCATCACCGGCTGCCAGCGGGGCTGCGGCGGTGCTGGATGGCCTTGGACAGGTCGGACCGCCGTGCCACGCCGAGCTTGCGGTAGACCCTCGTCAGGTGCACCTCGACGGTGCGCAGCGCGACGAAGAGCCGTTCCGCGATCTGCCGGTTGCTCGCGCCCGCCGCCGCGAGCTCGGCGACCCGCCGCTCGCTCGGGGTGAGCCCGACCAGGTCGACCCGCTCGGCCTGCTCGGGGATGCGCATCCGGCCGCCCGCGCCGAGCAGCAGCTCGCGCGCCTCGTCGGCGAGCGGACGGTGACCGCAGCGCAACGCGAGCCCGACCGCGGTGCGCAGGTGCACGCGCGCGGCCTTCTCGTCGCCCAACCCGAGCCACAGCCGTCCGGCGAGCACCTCGGCGCGGGTCTGCTGGATGAGCGCGGGCACGCTGCCGAAGTTGCGGGACGCGGCGGTCGCCAGGTCCGCCGCCGCCGTGCCGGTGGCGACGAATCCCCTTGCCAGCTGGGAGAAAGCGAGCGTCTCCGCGCTGTTCCAGCACCCGGCGAGCTCCTCGGCGACGCGTGCGGCCTGCTGCGCGTCGCGGTCACGTCCGGTGAGCGTCGCCGTGAACGCGAGATCGACCCACAGCGGCACCGCCGACGGGTCCTGGAGCCCGGTCTCCCGCATGACCCGCCCGCAGCTCACCATGTTCTCGATCGCCGAGTCGAGGTCCTGGCGGGCGTAGGCGATCCAGCCGCACACCCGCAGATACTCGCGGTGCTCGCTGACCCGGTGGCTCACGTCGGTCGGGTCGAGCGGGCCGAGCAGCTTCTCCGCGCGCTCCACCTGGCCCAGCTGCAACGCGATCCACGCCAGCGCGATCGACGGGCGCGGCACCTCGTGCTGCCACGAGCCGTCCTGCACGACGAGCACCGCGTCGTGCGCGTCCTGCTCAGCCCGGAAGAGGTCGCCCATGGACATCAACACGGTCGCGCGCTGGGTCAGGGTTCGACACCGGGCCAGCTCGTCCCCGTTGAGACTGAAGGCTTCCACCGCCCGGTCGAGCACGGCCAGCGCCTCGTTGGGCTCACCGGCGCAGCGCAGCACGGTCGCCGCCGACAGCATCGACCAGTCGGTGAGCGTGAGGTCGTCGGACACCGCGCGCCGCGCCTGGTCGAGCGCCGTGCCGAGCGGCCCGCCGCCGCGCATCGTCGCCTCGGACAGCACGCCGAGCAGGCAGCGTTCCGCGGTCGTGTCGCCGCGCGGTGGTTCGAGCGCCCGCGCCCGCGTCACCGCGTCGGCGGCGGTGGTGCTGTGGCTGAGGTCCAGCGCCAGGCCGGACGCGTCGAGCAGCGCGCGCAGGTCCGTGGGCCGGTCGAGACCGGCCGTGTCGAGGTCGCGGCGGGCGGCGTCGAGCAGGCTGCGCGCGTCGTGCGCCATCTTCCAGTCGCGTGCGGTCAGCGCGAACTTCACCGCGAGACCGGCCCGCAGCGCGGGATCCGCGGTGTGGTGGAACGCTGCCGCGAGATGCTCCGACGCGCTCACCGGGTCCTTGCGGGAGAGCTGGGTGGCGAGGCCGATGCGGACCTCGACGTTGTCCGGGTCGCGCTCGACGAGCCGTTCCAGGTACTGCGCCGCGGCCTCGGGAGCACCGCGCGCGGACACCGTCGCCGCCGCTTCCATGAGCACGTGGGACATCCACGCCTCGTCGATCCGGTCGAGCTGGACCAGCTGGCACGCCACGTCCTCCACCGACCGGCCGCCCTCGTCGAGCAGCAGCGCGGCGCGCATCCGCAATGCGGTCAGGTGGGCAGGGTCGAACACGGCGAGCACGCACTCGCGGAACCAGTCGCGCAGCGGGTGCGGCAGGCCGTGGCCCAGCAGGTGCTCGCGCTGCAACGTGTCGATGGCGTCGAGCACGACGCGGGACGCGACGCCCGCGAGCGGCCCGACGAACTCGGGGTTCATCCGGCCGAGCACGACGACCGCGGCGGCGACCGCGCGCACGTGGTCCGGCTGCTCGACCAGCCGCGCGCGGACGACCGCGCCGACGGCGTCCCTGGGGAACACGGCGATGCGCAACGTGCCGGTGTCGTCCGGTCTGACGCCGCGCGCACGCAGGTCCGCCAGCAAGCTCGTGAGGTGCCTCGGGTTGCCGCCGGAGAGCCGGTGGCACGCGTCGACGAACGCCGCGTCGGGGGCACCGCCCAGTACGAGCGACACGAACTCGACCACCTGCGCCCGGTTGAGCGGACCGAGGTCGATCACGTCGCAGCACCACATCGCGACGAGGTTCGCGATGACCCGGTCGATCGCGGGGCCCGCGGGCCCGGTGCCGCGCGACATCAGCACGGACACGGGACGGTCCGGCACGCGGCGCACGAGGAAGTCGAGCAGGCGCACGGTCGCCGCGTCGCACGCGTCGAGGTCGTCGAGCACGAGGCACAGCGGTGCGCGGTCGGCCAGGTCCGACACGTCCTGCCACAGCGTGCGGAACAAGGAGTACAGCTCGCCCGGTGCCTCCGGCGCCTCGGGCACGACGATGCCCGCCGGCGCGAGCAGTCTGCGTGCGACGGCGAGATCACCCTGTTCGCCACGGCCGACAGCGGTCAGCACCGTGCTGCCCAGCTCGGTCTCCTGCGCCGCGACACGGCGCAGCAGCGCGGTCTTTCCCGTCCCGCCTGGTCCGCGCAGCAGTACGGCTCGTGCGCTGCCCGTGCGGGCAGCGGCGGTATGTCGTCTCAGGATGGACAGGGCGCTCTCGCGACCGATGAGATCGGTTGCGGTGCGCCCCTCGATGTTCACCGCGACGACCCCCTCGGACCGACCTGGACACGAAACATGTTCACGAAGTAACTGCTTCACCGCCTAGAGTGACCGGTTTCAGCCGATCATAAGCACATCGCGTGAAGATGTACCAAGCGCGTGAGACATGTACCAGGTTCTGACCAGGCGATTCCGTGATTCGCGGAATCAGTACCGGGAAAATCCTCCGAGAACACGCCGGGTAACGGCGCAGGTCAAGGGCTAGTAGCGCGCCAAATGAGACGCTGAGGGCTCGCACAACTGTTCCGGAACAACCACGAAACCGAACTTCGAGACGAACTGATCGAATTCATCGTCGAAGAGTCTTCCGTCTCGATTCGTGTCCGTGAAGAGCCCCCAGCCCTGCGCGCAGACGCGAGCGACGGTGCACGCGGTCGCGTCGTGGACGACCACGTCCGGCACGTCGTCCTCGAAGTAGCCGAGCACGACCGCCACCGGCTCCTCCGCGTCGTCCAGGCAGCCGACGACGTCCCAGTCCTCCCCGTTGACACCGGATAGCGCGAACCTCGAAGCGACCTCGGCGCTCGTGACGTACGTGACGCGGTACCCGCGTTGGACCAATTCCTCGACGACCGCCAGCACGGGGAGCGCTTGCGCCTTCTCCGGATTGGCGAAGATCGCGACATGTCGTCTTGCTGTCGACGCCTCGCTCATCGGTGACGTCCACCTCTCTGTGAAACTCCGGTCCGTCATTCTGATGTGTCCGTGAACGAAGGATGAACCGCAGGCTTCTCCACCATAGCGAGCGGCTGATCGCACAATCCAGCAGCCCGCGGGTATCCTTCGGCACGTAAAACCGGCGTACGAGTCGAAAATGTTTCCCCGCCCTAGCACCGCGAAGCTAGGGAAACACCTAGCAGTAATAGCCCGCAGCGCCTTGTGGCGCGGGATGGCTGGTCACTAGGCGTCGCTCGATCGTGTCGAGCATTGTGACCGAACGATCGCACTCGGTGACGACCCGGCGTTGCGCGATGCGCAACCGGGCCGGGCGGCGGTGGAGATCGACTCCGCCGCCGCGCCGCCGGGGGTGCTGCGTTCTTCGACTCGGGTCACGAGTGGCATCACGGCCCCTTCACTAGGAATCACTCTGAATTCTCTCGTTTCCCGCACTAGTGAACTCACCGAAGATGCACGGCCATCATCGAAAGAACGTGAACGCCGATAGGGGAAGGCGATGGCCACCATCATCAACACGAAACCGCCCGCACCGCTTTGGCTGCGGGAACTCGCGTCCGCGCGCACCAACTACGAGGAACGCCTCGGCTGGCCGGTCGCGATGGAGGTGTCCCGCAGGCGGCTCGTCCTGCACGTCGGCCCGGCACTCGGCGCGATCACCACGACCCCGGCGACGGGCAGGCGCCTCCTCGCCGAGCTGCGCGCCGCCGGCCTCGCCGGTCCCGTGCTCGCACCTGCCGGCGGCCGCTGGACGTTCCTGACGGGACCGTCGCTGCACCAGCAGCCGGTGCTGCCGATCGCGCTGGGCGCGGCGGGCGTCCACAACGTCCCGCGCGGCCGGACCGTGACGCTGCCGCCCGATTTGCTCACCGCCGACTGGGTGGCCGCACCGACGCATTCCCTGCCTCCCTGGTCGACCGTCATCCGCGGCGCGCGCCGAGTTCTGCGTTAGTCGTTTTTCAGCCGGGTGAACGTGCCTGGGCGGTTTTTCGCGTCCCGCCCCGCCCAGTGCACCCGTCCGAGGGATGGACATCGCGGACCGGGAAATGCCGCCCTGAGGGTATTGCACCCGCGGCTGAGGAAGCCCCTAGTGATCTTCGCCCGGCACCCCTGTCACCCCCCTATCTCCACGCAAAGCGCGACTCCGCTCTCGGGTACGCCCCTGGCCGGGCCGTTCCGACAGCAACCTTGTCGAATGTCGAAAGAAGCCCTAGACCGCGGCGCGCGGCACCGGCAGGCCACCATCGCATCCCTCGAACATGAGGACGTTTGCGCAGGCCACACCGGCTGAACGCCTTCTCTTTCATCTCATTTCACTTTGCCCAGCACCGACAAATCAATGCAATTGCGGTCAAGTTCAGAATTTCGCGGAACGGCGAAAATCAGATCGCATGCAGCGGTGCTCTCCACTACGCCTCGGACGCGGAGAAGTTCGTCCGACCGGCCTCGTGACGGCCCTCAGGAGCCGATCACAACACTGGGCAAATTCACATTGCCGATCCGGCTACATTCGGAGACACGAGACAGTTCACCAAGGTCTACGCACGTCACGCAGAAGACAACATCTGCACTGGACCCCTCATTCCACCCGCTGAATCCCGTCCTTCGACGTCGACGTATGCCCGGATCTCCCTCATCACCTCGATCCGCGGCTCCGCGCAGTAGGCACAACACAGGAGAACTCCGAAATGCAGCCCACCACGAGCCTGACGGCCAATCCGCTCACCTGGGACTCGCTTCCGGCGGTGCAGCAGCCGAACTGGCACGACCACTCCGAGTACAGGCGTGTCTCGATGGAGCTCGCGGCGGCGCGGCCGCTGGTGACAGAGTCCGAGGTGGGTGCGGCGGCGAGGGCTCTCGCCGAGGTCGCGGCCGGAGACGCCCGCGCGCTCCAGATCGGTGACTGCGCCGAGAGCTTCGCCGACGCCTACGCACCGCGCACCGCGGCGAAGGTGGCCGTGCTCAACGACCTGGCCGACCGGTTCACCAAGCGGGTGGACCAGGAGGTCCTGCGGTTCGGCCGGATGGCCGGCCAGTACGCGAAACCGCGTTCCAGTCCGTTCGAGGTGGTGAGCGGCGTGGAGCTCCCCGCCTACCGGGGTGACATGGTCAACGCGGCCGCGCCGAACGTCTTCTCCCGCCAGCACGACCCGCGCCGCATGCTCCGCGGCTACGAGGCGAGCGCGGACATCCTCGCCGACCTGCGCACGCACTGGGACAAGGACGCGGCCCGCCGCGGCCCGTGGGTCGCCCACGAGGCGCTGCTGCTCGACTACGAGGGCGCGCTGGTGCGGTCCGGCCGGTCCGGCGACTACCTGTCGTCCACGCACTTCCCGTGGATCGGTGAGCGCACCCGTCAACTCGACCACGCCCACGTGGCACTGCTGGCGTCCGTCACCAACCCCGTCGGGTGCAAGATCGGCCCGACCGTCTCCCCCGCCGAGGTCGTCGAGCTGTGCGAGCTGCTCGACCCGGAGCGGACCCCCGGCAGGCTCACCCTCATCGTCCGGATGGGCGTCGCCGCGATCGCCGAGGCGCTGCCGCCGATCGTGCACGCCGTGCGCCGCGCCGGGCACCTCGTCGTCTGGCTGAACGACCCGTGCCACGGCAACACCGTCAAGACCGACTGCGGCCGCAAGACCCGCCTGCTCGGCGACATGATCAATGAAGCCACGCTGTTCCGAAATATCCTCGAGAGCGCGCACCTCCACGCGGGCGGGCTCCACCTCGAGGTGGCCGCTGACGACGTGACCGAGTGCATCGGCGGTTCCGTCGCCGACGCGCGCGCTCTCGGCGAACGGTACGAGTCGCTGTGCGACCCGCGCCTCAACCCCGACCAGGCGGCCGAGCTCATCGACACCGTCTTCTAGCACCTCCCAGCACCGATCCCCCCATCGTCGCGCGGGCTCCCGGCCAGGCTGGGTGGCCGGGCCTCGCGCGGCACACGGCGAAAGGCGCACTCCGCTCGGGGGAGTGCGCCTTTCGCTCGTCCTCAGGCGGTGCTGGGCAGGTAAGCCTGCAGTTCGGGTGGCAGGTCCTTGCGGTATCTCACGTTCAGCTTCCGGTAGACCCGCGTCAGGTGCTGCTCGATCGTGCTGGGCGTGATGAACAGCTTTCCGGCGATCTCGCGGTTGGTGTAGCCGACGGAGGCCAAGGCGGCCACCCGCCGCTCGGCGTCGGTCAGCGACGCGATGGGCCCGGACGCCTCGAAGTCGGCGTCGGCACCACCGCTCGGCGACAGCTCCTCGCACAGCGGCAGGGCGTCGCAGGCGTTGGCGACGCGCCACGCCCGCCGCGCGACCGTCCACGCGCGACGGTGCTCGCGCAGCTCCTGGTGCGCCCGGCTGAGGTCGGCCAGCGCGCGGGCCAGCTCGTACTGGTCGTCGCACTCCTCCAGCACCGCGACGGCCTCGGCGAGCACCGGCGGCCGCCCGGACGCCGGTGAGATGGCGGCGAGCAAACGCAAGGCGGCGCCACGCGTGCGGGACGCATCGGGTCCCAGCAACGACAGCTGCTCGTGGATCAGCCGGGACGCCTCCTCGCGGTTGCAGCCCTGCCCGATCCACGCCTCGGCCGTCGCGGTGCGCCACGGCACGAGGCCCGGTGCGTCGACGCCCCAGTCGGTCATCTGCTCGCCGCACAACAGGAAGTCGTCCATCGCCGCGTAGTGCCGGTTGACCGCGAGGTAGTGCAGCCCGCGCGCGTAGGTGTAGTGCAGGCCGTACCGGCTGCGGAACACGCCGTCCGGCACGCGTTGCTCCAGCAGTCGCGCGGCCTCGTCGTGGTTGCCCATCCTGGTCGCGGCGGCGATGGCCGTGCCGAGCGGGAAGCCGACGCCGATGCCCCAGCCACCACGCGGCATCACGGTCAGCGACAGCTGGGCGTGCTCGAACGCCACGGTCAGCTCGCCCCTGCGCAACGCCGCCTCGCCGCGCACGGCAGCGTAAAGCGCTTGTGCCGTCTCGGTTCCCCGGCTCATCGCGTCCGCGAGCAGGCGGGTGGACCACGTCTGCGCGAGGTCGAGCCGGTCGGAGTAGACGAGCACGTGCAGCGCGGCCACCGCGGAGTCGACGGCCCACGTGCAGCTGTCGCTGATCCGCGCCGTGTGCAGCACCTGCTCGGCCAGCGTCACCGCCTGGCCGGTCGGGCCGTTGCCGAGCACCGACGCGAGCGCCGTCACCGCCCTCAGCGGCGGGTTCGTGCTGGGTTCGTGCCGCGGCCGGTCGCGGTCGGCGAGTGCGGGATGCACGCAGTAGAGCCAGGTGTCCAGCGCGTCGACCTCGACCGTCGCGGTGTGCCGGACGCGGTCGAGCGCCTCGATCGCGTCCGCGGTGTGGCCGTGCCACAACAGCGGGCCGATCATGCCGGCCACGTCCCGATCCGCCAGGTGCCCCAGCCGCATGTCGGCGACCAGCGCGGGCAGGCGGCGCGCGGCCGCCGCGGGGTTGAGCCGCGTCTCGACGCGCACCAGCTTCACCGACGTGGAGCCGCGCACGCGCGGGTCCGCGCTCACCCGCTGGGCGATCGTCAGGTACCGGGCGGCCGTCTCGACCTGCTCCTCGCGCAGCGCCTCCTCGGCCGCGTCCTCGAACACCGGGATCATCCACGGGTGCTCGGAGTGGTCGGCGAGCACGAGCAGCGGCGCGACCTCCGTCGCGGGCGCGCCCTCGTCGTGCAGGAGCAACGCGGCGGCGAGGTGCAGCTCCTTCCTGTCCTGTGTGGACATGTCGTCCAGCACGGCGGTGCGCGCGGCCGGGTCGCGGAACGCGCCGTCGGCGAGCAGACCGGCCTCGCTCATCGTCCGCACCGCGACGTCGACGACCTCCTCGTCGACGCGCGCGAGCCGCGCCACCGCCGAGCGCTTGCCGAGCACCGCGAGTGCGCGGGCGACGGGCAGCACGTCGGGCGCGCAGCGGTGCAGGCAGCTCACCAGCGCGCGCCGGAAGTTCGAACCGACGCAGTCCCCGTCCTCCTCGAACGCCTTGACCAGCAACGGGTTCCCGCCGCTGACGGCGTGCAGCTCCGGGCTCAGCCCGCGCAACGGGGCGACGTCGACGCGGTGGCAGTGCGGGTGCCGCAGCAGCTCGGTGTGCAGCGGCGAGTGCGCGAGCTTCGGCGCGGAGGTCTCGGTGAGCACCACCATCAGCTTCTCGGACCCGCACCGCCGGATCACGTACTCCAGCCACTGCGCCGACAACAGGTCGGCGTTGCGGACGTCGTCCACGCCGAGCAGCACCGGGCGGTCGCCCACGACGTCGAGCAGCGCGGCGCACAACGCGTGCAGCTCGCGCACGAGCGCCTCGCCGTCCGGTTCCATCGCGGCCTCGAGCACCCTGGCGAACCGGCGCAGCGCTGCGGGTACCCGCAGACCGCGGTACAGCTGGCGCACGACGCCGAACGGCAGCGACTGCTCTGCGCGCGAGCAGTTGGCCTTGAGCAGGACGAAGCCGTCGTCGACGGCGTGCCGCGCGAACTCGTGCAGCAGCTCGGTCTTCCCGCTCGCGACGGGACCGGAGATGAGCGCGACCTGACCGTTGCCCGCCGCGCACTTCACGCGCAACGACTCGAGCACAGCCCACTGCCCGTCCCGCTCGACCAGGTTCGGCCTACCGGACATGTTCATGAACCTCTGGTTTCCCCCGCAGCTCGCCTCAACCGCATGGTCACAGGCCGGGAGCCCCGGTGTGCGAGGACAGCAAGCGATCTAGGGGATCTACTGGAACGCGTCACCGGTCGGCCGCGACGAGCGGTGCCGCGGCGGTCGTCAGCGCACCCAGGTCGGACAGCGCGTCGAGCGGCTGGGGCTCCACGACCCACCGCAGCCCGGTCGCGAGCACCACACCGGGCAGCGACGGTAAGGCGACGTGCTCGCCCCTGCGGACGACCTGGTGGTCGCACAGCGGCGCGTACGAGGGCCGGACGAGGAACGTCCAGCGGCTGCCGATCGCGTCGCTGAACACGGCGCAGCGGACGTCGGCTGCCAATGCGCGGCTGAGCACCGTTCTCGCCTCGTCCGCGGGCACCACGAGTGCGCTGATGAGGTCACCGATGAACACCCTGGCGCTGTTGCGCGCCGGGTCGGCCACGACGGGCCAGCCGAGCCGCTCCCGGTACCGGGTGCACACCATCTGCAGCGTTGGGTCGATCCGCACCACCCCAGCCTGCCCGCTCCGATTCCGGGGAATCCCCAGACAGTTCGGCGGCGAATGAGACGGGCGGTGGCTCCGGCGGCGGAGTTCGAGTTGCGACGGCGAAGCCACCACCCGGAGGTGGTGCGTCCTGCAGCGCACCGTCTCCCAAGGTGCCAGGAGCCGGACAGAACCGAAAGTGGTTCGGATGCAAACCAAGTACAAATCCCACACATCTGCGCCGTTCCACTGTGGACGTGGAATCGGCGCACATGTCGAAAACCGTTCGTGGTTCTCGGTTTCGCCGCCTCAGGGAATGACGACGGTGCGTGCTCCGGCACGCACGTGCATGCGTTCGCCCTGCGGCCCGAAGAGGCTGAGGATCTCGACCGGCCGCGCGTCGGCGTTGCCGAACCAGTGCGGGACGCGCGTGTCGAACTCGGCCGCCTCGCCGCGCTTGAGCACGATGTCCTGGTCCCCCAGCACCAGCCGCAGCCGTCCGCTCAGCACGTAGAACCACTCGTAGCCCTCGTGCGCCCGCGGCTGCGGATCGCGCTGGTCCTCGAGGATCGACTTGAAGCACTGGAGCCCACCGGCCTGCCGGGTGAGCTTGATGTCGGTCCGTCCGCCTCGGACGATCGGCTTCTGGTGGACCCTCGGGTCGCCGGTCGGTGGCGCGCCGACCAGTTCGTCCAACGGCACCCGGTGCGCCCGCGCCAGCGGCAGCAGCAGTTCCAGCGACGGCCTGCGCCCGCCGGACTCCAGCCGGGACAGCGTGCTGATCGAGATCCCGGTCGTCTTCGCCAGCTGGGCGAGCGTCGCCCCGTTCTTCAGGCGCAGCGCGCGCAGTCTCGGTCCCACGTCGTTCAGCACCTGTTCGAGGTCGTCGCTCATCGGTCTATTGCAGGATCGGCAAACAGAGTTGTCAAGTCCGCACTCAGGGGCGCACCTTGGAGTCATGGATGTTGTGGTGATCGGCGGCGGGGCCGCGGGCTTGAACGGGGCGCTGGTGCTCGGACGGGCACGGCGCGAGGTGCTGGTGGTGGACGCGGGTGAGCCCCGCAACGCACCGGCGGCGCACATGCAGGGGTTCCTGTCGCGGGACGGCATGCCGCCCGCCGACCTGCTGGCCGAGGGACGCCGGGAGCTCGCGGGCTACGGCGTCGAGGTGGCGACCGGGCGGGTGTCCTCGGTGACGCGCGACGACGACGGGTTCGTCGTGACGTTCGGCGAGCGCACGGTGCGCGCGCGGCGGTTGCTCGTCACGACCGGCCTGACCGACGAGCTGCCGGACGTGCCGGGCGTGCGGGAGCGCTGGGGTCGTGACGTGATCCACTGCCCGTACTGCCACGGCTGGGAGGTGCGCGACCAGCCGATCGGCGTCCTGGCGTCCGGTCCGGGCTCGGTGCACCAGGCTTCGCTGTTCCGGCAGTGGACGTCCGACCTGGTGTTCTTCGAGAACTCCATCAACCTCACCGACGACGAGCGCAAGCTGTTCGCGGCGCGCGGCATCCAGGTCGTGCCCGGTGAGGTCGAGCGGCTCGTCGTGTCCGGCGACGTGCTGACCGGGGTCCGGCTGCGCAGCGGCGAGGTGGTCGCCCGCTCGACGGTCGCCGTCGGCCCGCGCATGGTCGCCAACTCGGCGTTGCTGACCTCGCTCGGCCTGGAACCGACGCCGCACCCGATGGGCGAGTTCGTCGAGTCCGACCCGTCCGGGCTCAGCAGCGTGCCCGGCGTCTGGCTCGCGGGCAACGTGACCGACCTCGCCGCGTCCGTGATCATGGCCGCGGCCGGCGGAGCCAAGGCGGGCATGGCCATCAACTTCGACCTCCTTCAGGAGGACAACGCGTCGGTCTCCGCGTAGCCGAACGCGGGTGGCACCGGTGCACCGCCGCGCACCGCGAGTGCCGCGTCCACCGCCGCCTTCAGCGCGGTGCGGAACAGCAACGAACCGGTGCTCACCCGACGCACGCCCCTCTCCCACAACTGATCGAGCGTGAGCTCGCCGGAGTGCAGGACGTTGACCGGTGCCGGCACGGCGTTGGTGAACGCCTCGATGCCGGTCAGTCCCGGCACGAAGATGCCGTCCGCGCCCGCGTCGAGGTAGCGCAACGCCCGGTCCTTTGTGGACTTCTCATCGCGGTGCAGCCAATGCGTGTCGATGCGGGCGTTGAGGAACACGTCCGGTGCGCGTTCCTTGACCGCGCGCACGAACTCGGCGCGTTCGACGGGGTCCTCGGCGCCGTCCTCGAGGTTGACCCCGGCCACGCCGAGCGAGGCGACGAGGTCGCCGACCGCGGCCGGGTCCGAGCTGAACCCCATCTCGACGTCGACCGACACGTGGCACGGCAGGTGCCGCAGCCTGCACGCGAGCGCCACGGTCTCCGGGCGCGTCATGCCCTCGGCGTCCGGGATGCCGAACGACGCGGCGACACCGAGGCTCGTGGTGCCGACCGCGGGGAACCCGGCCTGGACCAGCGCGGCGGCGGACGCGTGGTCCCACGCGTTGGGCAGCAGCAGGAATCCGTCGTGCAGTTCGCGGAACGACGGCGCGAACCGGTGCGCGAGCTCCCGGCCGGGACACGCGTGCCTGCCGCGCCCGAACGGCGCGCCGGTGAGGTCGACCTCGATCCGTTCGCCCTCCGGCGTGACCCGCCTGGTCACCGGCACCGGCGGGTCGAGCCGTCCGGCGCGGAGGTGCTCGATGAACGCGTCCGTCGCGCACGACTGCACCAGCAGCGCGATCTTGGCGGCGGTGACCTCGTCTCGGGTGCCGCACAGCGCCACGAGCCGCTCGACCGCGGCATCGGCGTCGGCCGTGATCGGCAGGTGCGGCTGGTACGAGGCGGCGATGGCGTCGACGCCGTCCGCGGGCAGGCCGAGTGCGGCCGCGATCGCGTCGACCGGACGACCCTGCGGCGTCACGTCGAGCTTCGCGAGCAGGTCCTCGGTCAGCGCGCGGCGACGGCGGTGCGTCTCGCCCTCGCTGAACCGCACGACGGTCGCGCGCAGCCACGCGACCCCGGTCGTTCCGGCGGGGACGGAGGGCACCTCGTACTCGGACAGCGGATCGGTCATGCCGGGAACGCTAGGTCCGGAACGTTTCGGCCGGCGCCGAAACGTCGCGGGCGCAGAATGGCCGCATGACGCAGGGAGAAGACCTCGCACGACTGGCCGGTCTGCTGGCGGACCGGACGCGTGCGACGTTCTGCCTCGCGTTGCTCGACGGCCGGGCGTGGACGGCGAACGAGCTGGCCGCGCACGCGGACGTCGCGCCGTCGACCGCGAGCGAACACCTGACGAAGCTGCTGGCGGGTGGCCTGCTCGTCGACCGCCGTCAGGGACGGCACCGGTACGTGCAGCTCGCCGACCCCGAGGTGGCTCAGCTGCTGGAAGACCTCACGGGGCACCTGACGCCCACGCCGCCGCGCGGGCTCAAGCAGGCGACCGCCGGCGTGGCGATGGCGCGGGCCAGGACCTGCTACGACCACCTGGCCGGACGGCTCGGCGTCGCGATCACCGACGCGCTGACCGAGCGGGAGCTGCTCGACCAGCGCGACGGTTTCGGGTTCACACCGCGGGGACTGGTGTGGCTGAAGGAACTGGGCGCTGATCCTGTCGCATTGCGCACGAAACGCCCGCTGGCCAAGGCGTGCCTCGACTGGACGGAACGCCGCACCCACCTGGGCGGCACAGCCGGTGCGTTCCTGTGCACCAGGTTCCAGGAC
This sequence comes from Lentzea tibetensis, assembly GCF_007845675.1. Lineage (GTDB taxonomy): Bacteria > Actinomycetota > Actinomycetes > Mycobacteriales > Pseudonocardiaceae > Lentzea > Lentzea tibetensis. Next base: position 21,806 of record NZ_VOBR01000055.1, read on the forward strand.
AACGGCTGGATCCGGCGCGTCGGCACCAGCCGCGCCGTGCGGCTCACCCCGGAGGGCGAGACCGCACTGCACTCCCTACTCGGCATTCGATCTTTATGAAGGGAGCTTTCATCAAGCTGAGGTTGATGAAAGCTCCCTTCATAAAGATCACTTCACCAGGGTGAAGAACTCCCGGATGTCCTCGACCAGTGAGTCCGGCGCGGCCATCGCGACCATGTGGCTCGGGCTCTCCCGGTCGCCCCAGTGCACGATGTCGTTGTTCTTCTCCGCCTGCTCGCGGAACGGCCCGCCGTGCGACACCCCGGTCGGCACGACGTCCTGACTGATCGGCATCCCGGCCTGGCCCTCGTAGTAGGTCCACGACGACGTGCCGCCGGTACCGGTCAGCCAGTACAGCGATGCGTTCGTCAGCACCTGGTCAGGGGTCAGCGCATCCGCGCCGCGGTCGAACTCGCGGTACCGCTCCACGAGGTAGGCGAGCTGCATGACCGGCGAGTCGGTGAAGCCGTAGCTCAACGTCTGCGGCCGCCTTCCCAGGTACGCCCCGTACCCGCTGCCCGCCGACGCCCAGTCCACGTTGGCCAGCATCTCCTCCATGCCGAGCCCTCCGGTGATGTGCGACCCGATCACGCGATCGGGTGCGTGCGCCGCGAGCTCCGGCGTCACCATCGCGCCGGCGTCGTTGCCGTGCGCGCCGTACCGCTCGTAGCCCAGTTCCTCCATCAACTCCGCCCACCTGACGGCGACCCGCTTGATCGTCCACGGCTCGTCACCCAGTGCCGAGAACCCGAAACCGGGCAGCGACGGTGCCACCACGTGGAAGTCGCGCGTCAGCTGCTCGATCACCTCCACGTACTCGAACACCGAGTTGGGCCAGCTGTGCGTGATGATCAGCGGAATCGCGTCGGGGTTCTCCGACCGGGCGTGCACGAAGTGGATGCCGTCGGACGTCCTGAACTGCGGGAACGCGTTCAGCCGCGCCTCGACCGCCCGCCAGTCGAACCCGTCGAGCCAGTGGTCGACGAGCGCGCGGAGGTCCGCGACCGGGACGCCGCGCTCGGCGCCGGGCAGGGTGGCGGGCCAGCGGGTCTGGGCGAGCCGGGCGCGCAGGTCGTCGAGGTCGGCCTGCGGGACGTCGATGCGAAAGTTCTCCATGCCGAGAACTGTAGGAACGATCTAGGTCAGTTCGTGGCCTAGTTCCAGAACGAGCAGTGATGTTCTTCAGAAAGATCCACGGGACGGACCGCGCCGGGCGCCAGCGACTGCACGTTCCGGCCGTCGAACCGGGCCCAGCCGGGGTCGCCGGTGGCCGCGAACCGGCCCCAAGCGCGGATCATCTGGTCGGCGAGTCGCTGCTGCTCCGGCGTGAACACGGCCTGGAACCCGGCCACGTCGAACAGGTACGCGAGCTCGGACGAGTGGAACGCACCGCCGGGAACGTCCTGCGGGAACGGGAAGAAGCCGGTCGGGGCGCCGCGGTCGGCGAACTCGTAGCCGTAGGTGGCGGTGCGGCGGGCGAGCAGGCGGTCGTCGGCCAGCTGGCCGCACGCCCACACGCGATCGGTCAGCACCGCGGACCACGCCAGTCCGGGCGTGCCGTGCGCACTCGACGGGTACTCGGCCGCGATGCGGCCGGCGTCCGCGCCGAACTGCTCGGTCAGCAGGGCCCGGTAGGTCTCCTCGGTGAAGGGGCGCGGGCCGAACGCGGCGGTCAGCCTGCCCTCGTCGCGCGTGTTGCCCCACAGCACCGGCACGCGGTTGAACCTGCCCTGCGCCAACGCCTGCCGCGGGTGCAGCGGCAACGCGGGACCGCCGTAGGTGATCGCAGTCGGGTTGGCGTTGGCCTCGTGCGGGGTGAGCGCTTCGGCCGGAACGCGGCGGAGGCACTCGACGTCCGCGCAGCCGAGCTTCGTGGCGACGTCCACGCCACGGGCCTGCGAGTCGCGCAGCGAGATCCACGGCGAGCCCGCGGGTGAGCCGTGGATGACGCCGTGCACCGGCCAGGTCATCGAGCACGAGCCGCTCTGCGCGATCGCGCGGTGGAACAGTCCGGCCGACAGCGGCGAGGTGACCTGCGCGCACACGTCGAACGCGCCGCCGGACTCACCGAAGATCGTCACGTTGCCGGGGTCGCCGCCGAAGCGCGTGGCGTTGCGCCGCACCCACCGCAGCGCGGCCTGCTGGTCCTCGATGCCGAACGTGCCGGAGCCCGCGAGTCCGGGATAGCCGAGGAACCCGAACGCGCCGAGGCGGTAGTTGGTCGTCACGACCACGACGTCCGCACCGACCGCGAGGCGGTGCGCGTCGAAGTCCGCCGCGGTGCCGTAGCTGTTGCCGCCGCCGTGCAGCCACACCATGACGGGCTTCTTCGCGCTGCTGGTCTTGGTGCCGCGCGGCGTGGTGACGTTGAGGTACAGGCAGTCCTCCGTGGTGCTCGGCGTGCCCGCGCCCGCGCTCTGCGCACAGCGGCTGCCCGGCTCGGTGGCGTCGCGGACGTCCGTCCACGGCGTGACGGGCCGCGGCGAGCGGAAGCGCAGCTCCCCCACCGGTGGCGCGGCGAACGGGATGCCTTGGAACGTGCGGTGCTCGCTGGTCACCGTGCCTCTGACGGCGCCTGCTTCGGTGCGCACGACCGCACCGTCGCCGGAAGACGCCTGCGCCGTGCCGGTCAGCAGTCCGGCCAGGAGCACGCCCACCCAGATCTTCCTCATGTCCATCTCCTCGTGTCGGGTCCCTGCACGCACGTCGAACGGGAGGAGCCATTTTCGACATCGAGTTGACCGGGGCCGTGTCGTGTTTCGGCTGATGCCTGACACCGCTGACCGTAGGTTCGATCACCCGAACATCATCATTCGTGATGAAGAACCTGGGTTGGTCCTGGCGTCGTTCCATCCGCTCATGTCAACGAGTACGCAGCGACCGTTGATTCACTGCGTACCGAAGCAGTGGGATGTAACTAAGCGAGGGGGTAGGACCGATGGTGGAGAGGAAGCGTTGAAGGTCCCGATGCAGAAATGACGTGGTCATGGCGGACTTAGCCAGTAGGAAGCGGGCAGCGTGGGTAGCAGCTGGCGGGCTGGTGGCTGGTGTGCTTGCCCTGTTAGCAAACGTCGATGGCGCTTGGTCTTTCGGCGAAAGACTGTTCGGTGACACCAAGAGCACGGCAACAGCTCCCCAGACAGGAACAGCACCGCAGAACACGCAGGCCACCACGACTTCAACCACAGTCCTGACAGTGGCGCCCAGCGCTCAGGGCCCTGAGTCGGCGAAGACCACAAACCAAGCATCGACCACAGCCGCGAATCGGCCACGCGGACCGCTCTTGATCAGCTTCGCGTTTGCCGACGGTCTGGCCGTAGGAAAGGATAAGGCCAGAGCATGCAACACAAGCAAGGTGTGGTGTGTCATCATCAAGGATTCTGTCTCGAATGACTCCGGATGAATCAACTCCGGGTGCACCCTGTCGTGGCGGCTCTACACGGACGGATCACAAGCTCCAGTAGAGAATGGCTCAGTGCCGTGTAATAGCTTCTCTGGCATACGGCTCGGCGTGAAGAAAACGATGCCCCAAGGGGGTTACCGTCTCGACGCCGATGTTGAACTGAACGACGGCTTTAAGGGGTCGGGTTCCTACAGCTTCGCGATGGTCGACTGACGCCACAGACGACATCCACCAAGCCACCCGCGAACAGCACGACGGCGACGTGGCAGCTGTTCAGCCGCCAAGGGGGACAGGACGAGTCATGCGCCCTGCCGGCAGGCCGTGGCAGAGAAAGTCGCCGGAGGTTCGCAAGCAGAAGCCTCTGTGAGTTCCCGCTATGCGTATATTTCAAGATCACCCTCGACTCGGACAACCTGCGGCGACTCCACTAGATGTGATGTCCAGGGAGGTTGGTCAGCCGGGTGATGGGTGGCTTGCCTCCGATGGCTGAGTGGGCTCGGTGGTGATTGTAGAAGTGCAGCCAGCTGGGCAGGGCTGCTCGTCGTTCGGTTTCT
>NZ_VOBR01000056.1 GCF_007845675.1 Lentzea tibetensis
AGACCCGCACGCTGGTATCGATGGTCAGCCGGGCGTGCTGCGCGAGCTCCTTCCCGCGGTCCCAGGTCAGGGTCTGGCGCAGTTGATCCGGCAGGGTGGTGATCGTCGCGGCGATCGCGTCGCGGACGGCCTCGGCGCCGCGACCGGCCAGTGCTGGGCCGTTGTGCACGCGCGGCTCGACGCCGAAGCCCACCATGCGGGGCAGATGCAGGAGCATCGTGAAGCGGGTGGTTCGCTCGACGAGCGTGCCGATCGCGGACCTGTCCAGCCCGATGATGAGTCCGGGTAGGTTCTGGCGCAGATCGCGTGATCAACTCCGTGCTCGGTGCTCATAGAGTCTGTGATCATGTGCCGGGTGTGATCATCAGGGTCTTGATCTCCTCCTTCCGCATCTGGCCGACGTCGTGATCGACCAGGTCGAACACGACGAGGCGGGCGTGCGGATCTGGGCCCATCCCCGGTCGTGCTCCGCTGTCTGCCCGGCGTGCGGGCATTCGTCGTCGCGGGTGCATAGCCGCTATGACCGGAAGGTGGCTGACGCGGCCATCGCAGGCCGGCCGGTGATGCTGCGGCTTCGCGTTCGACGATTCTTCTGCAACACCCTGGAGTGTCCTAAGGGGACGTTTGTGGAGCAGGTCGAGGGGCTGACCGCACGGTATGCCCGGCAGAGTCTCTTGTTACGTCGGATGCTGGAGTCCATCGGATTAGCGTTGGCCGGGCGTGCTGGCCAGCGTCTGGCCGACATCCTCGGGCTGAGGGCCAGCCGAGACACGTTGTTGCGGTTGGTTCGCGCGCTACCTGCCCCCCCGATCGGGGCCGTGACAGTCCTCGGCGTGGACGATTTCGCGATCAAACGCGGCCAGACCTACGCAACAATCGTGCTCAACATGGCAACACGACAACCGATCGACGTGTTGCCGGACCGGGAAGCCGACACGCTCGCCGAGTGGCTGAGGGCCCATCCAGAGATCAAGGTGATTACTCGGGACCGGTTTGCCGCCTATGTCGACGGAGCCTCGCGGGGCGCGCCGCAGGCCACGCAATGCGCCGACCGTTGGCACCTATGGAGGAACCTCGGGGAAGCCGTGGAGAAGACCGTGATCGCGCATCGTGCCTGCCTACCCGAGCCCGAGATCACGCCTGAGGCCACAGTCGACAGTGAACCTCCCACTGATGACAGGGAAGAAGAAACCGCCGTTGCGGACACGGAGCAGAGCTCCATGTCGGACACCGAGATTGACCCGATAGTCGAGACCAACCCAATCGTCGGGCAGTTCCGAGAACGCTACGCTGCGATCCAGGCGTTGCGGGACCAGGGCAAGGGCATCCGGCCATCGCCCGTGAACTCAACCTGGATCGCAAGACCGCGCGTCGATTCTTCTACGCCACCAGCGTGGAGGAGTTGCTGGCCAAGACCCTCAATCGACCCTCGCTGCTGGATGACTCCAAGCCGTACCTGCATCAGCGGTTCAACGAAGGCCGCACCGATACCGCCAGCCTAACCGCCGAGATCCGCAAGCTGGGTTACCGGGGCAGCGAACGCACCGTCTACCGCTACGTCCAGCCCTTCCGGCCCAGCCGGAAAGCACCGGATCCAGCGCCGGCCGCACCGAAGATCCGGCACGTCACCGGCTGGATCATGCGCGACCCCGACACCCTCAAGGACGAGGACGAACAACGACTCAAAGCCGTCCTGGCCCGCTGCCCCGAACTGGAGGCTACCCGTCGCCACGTCGGGGCGTTCGCCCACATGATCCGCGACCTGTGCGGCGAGCGCCTACCCGACTGGATGGACCGCGTCGGCGACGACAAGCTGCCCGCGCTGCACTCCTTCGTCACCGGCCTGCGACAGGACTTGGCGGCGGTGACCGCCGGCCTTACCTTGCCGTGGAACAACGGCCCCGCCGAGGGAGCCGTGAACAGAATAAAGATGCTCAAGAGGCAATGCTTTGGTCGAGCCAACTTTCCCTTGCTATGCAAGCGAATCCTACTCGCCAAGTAGCGCCGCGGCATACTGGCAAGACTTACTTGATCACGCAACCGATGCTGTTGGTGATGGGACTGTAAAACGAGCGGTGTAACTCCCGATCATGGAAGTGCACCTGATGACCGACATGATGTCCGGCGTGGAGAAGGCTGAGGACTCGAAGCCCGCGACCGGCCTGGACGGCCTGGATGAGCAGCTCGTCGCGCAGCTGCTGAGCAGTGCCAAGGCCAGCGGGCTGAAGCTGACCGGCGAGGGCGGGATGCTGCAGCAGCTGACCAAGCTGGTGCTCGAGTCCGCGCTCGAGGGCGAGATCACCGATCACCTCGGCTATGACAAGCACGACCCGGCCGGACGCGGGACCGGAAACTCGCGCAACGGCACCCGCTCCAAGACCGTGCTCACCGACGTCGGCCCGGTCGAGATCGACGTGCCCCGTGACCGCGATGCCAGCTTCGAGCCCAAGATCGTGGCCAAGCGGCTGGGTGGCGTGGACGAGATGGTGATCTCGTTGGCCGCCAAGGGTTTGACTACCGGGGAGATCTCCGCGCACCTGGCGGAGGTCTATGGCGCCGAGGTGTCCAGGCAGACCATCTCCACCATCACCGACAAGGTGGTCGAGGGCATGGTCGAGTGGCAGAACCGGCCCCTCGACGCGGCCCGGTGTACCCGGTGATCTTCATCGACGCGATCCACGTCGAGATCCGCGACGGGCAGGTCGCCAACCGGCCGATCTACGTCGCGCTCGCGGTCACCTGCGAGGGCCGCCGCGACATCCTCGGGTTGTGGGCCGGCGACGGCGGCGAAGGCGCCAAATACTGGCTGCACGTGCTCACCGAGCTCAAGAACCGGGGCGTGGCCGACGTGCTCATGGTCGTCTGCGACGGGCTGACCGGCCTGCCCGACGCCATCACCACCGTCTGGCCGCAGACGATCACCCAGACCTGCGTGATCCACTTGCTGCGCAACAGTTTCCGCTACGCGGGCCGTCAGCACTGGGACGCGATCGCCAAGGCCCTCAAGCCGGTCTACACCGCACCCACCGAGGCCGCCGCCCGCGAGCGGTTCGCCGAGTTCACCGAGACCTGGGGCGCCCGGTATCCGGCCATCGTCCGGTTGTGGGACAACGCCTGCGCCGAGTTCGTGCCGTTCCTGGCGTTCGACCCGGAGATCCGCCGGGTGATCTGCTCGACCAACGCCATCGAGAGCGTCAACGCCCGCATCCGCCGCGCCGTCAAGGCCCGCGGGCACTTCCCCAACGAGCAGGCCGCGCTCAAGTGCGTCTACATGGCCATCATGAGCCTGGACCCGACCGGCACCGGCCGCAAACGCTGGACCATGCGCTGGAAACCCGCGCTCAACGCGTTCGAGATCGCCTTCGACGGCCGCCTGGCCGCCGGACGCAAGTAGTTTCCTTCAACCCGAGTTACACCGCTCGTTTGACAGACCCTTGGTGATCTTGGTTGGTCGATCGTTTGGGCGCGTCGCTGCCGGGGTGGTGAGCGTCTCGGTGCTGGAATTGCGGTATGTCGATGGGTCGTGGTTCGGGTTCTGTCGTTCCGGCGGAGACCGCGCGGGTTGCGTGGGCGGCGAGCCCGAAGGGCACGCCGGCGATGGTGATGCGGGACCGGTTGCAGGATCTGTTTGTCGACAACGACTTCGTCGACTGGTTTCCGGTGGATGGCCGTCATGGGGTGGCGCCTGCCCGGTTGGCGCTGGTGTCGGTGCTGCAGTACGCGGAGAACCTCACGGATCGGCAGGCGGCTCGCGCGGTGGCATGCCGGATCGACTGGAAGTACGCGTTGGGGATGGAGTTGACCGAGCCTGGGTTCGATCATTCGGTGCTCAGTGAGTTCCGGGATCGTCTTGCCGAGGGTGATCGGGCTGACCGGCTGCTCGCGGTGATGGTGGAGCGGTTGGCGGAGGCGGGGCTGGTGCGGGCTCGGGGTCGTCAGCGCACGGACTCCACGCATGTGCTGGCGGCGGTTCGCCGGTTGAGTCGGGTGGAGTTGGTCGCGGAGACGATGCGGGTGGCGTTGGAGGCCCTGGCCCGGCTGGATGAGGTGTGGCTGGCCGGTTTCATGCCGGTGGAGTGGGCCGATCGCTACGGTCGCTCGGCGCGTCACGAGCGGCAGCCGACCGGTGCGGCTGCTGTGCGGCAGTACGTGGAACAGGTCGGCGCTGACGGTACTTCGTTGCTGCGGGCCGTCTACGGCCCGACGGGCCCGGTAGGCGGGCCGGGTGCGACTGCCGTGGAGGTGCTGCGCCAGGTGTGGGTCCAGCAGTTCTGGTATGACGAGTCCGGGCAGCTGCGGTGGCGGGAGGCGAAGCTGTCCCGAGCGCGCAAAAGCCGGGAGGGAACGACCCGGCGGCGCTCCAAGCAGGCGGCGGATGACGATGCGGAGCCTGCTCGAGTGCCGTGGTCGAGCGTGGAGATCGTGTCACCGCACGACCCCGAGGCGCGGTTCAGTCACAAACCTGGCAAGGTCGAATGGGTCGGGTACAAGGACCATCAGACCGAGACCTGCGACGAGGAGCAACCGAACCTCATCGTGCATGTCGTCACCACGCCGGCTCCGGAGCAGGACATCGGCGTCGTCGGCGGCATCCATGCCGCGCTGGCAGAACAACAACTGGCGCCGGTCGAGCACCTCGTGGACAGCGGCTATGTCACACCCGAGACGGTTCACCACGCGGCCGTCGATCACGGAATCACCATCGTCGGGCCGGTCCGTCAAGACCCCCGCGCCGAGGAACGGCCCGGCTTCGCCAAGGACGACTTCCACATCGATTGGCAAGCCGAGACTGTTAAGTGTCCACAAGGGATAGTGAGTCCGCCGTGGAAACACACGATGGCGGATCGCAAGCCGCGACTGTCAGTGCTGTTCCGGCGGGCGGACTGCCGAAACTGCACGGTCCGGCAGGACTGCACCGGCAACGTGGACGGCAAGGGCCGGCACTTGCTCCTGCTACCCCAGCCGCTACAGGAAATCCAGACGCGGGCACGAGCCCAACAACAGACAGCCGAATGGAAACAGCGCTACACCCTACGCGCCGGCGCCGAGGCCACCGTCTCAGAAACTGTGCACGCACACGGACTACGCCACTGCCGATACCGCGGCCTCGCGAAGACGCACGTCCAACACGTCCTCACCGCAGCCGGCACGAACATCGTCCGGCTCAGCCAGCACCAACCGGATCGGCGTCGACGGCCGCGAAGCGTTCTGCAGCAACTCTTCCACGCAGCAACCGCCGACTGACTCCCAAGATCACCAACAGCATCCGCAACCTGCGCCAGAACCGACTTGATCACCCGCATCACCGCCACCGGAGCGGACCTGCTCATCCGTGCCAAGAGCAACTGCGTCCTGCCCGCGATCACCCACCTGCCCGACGGGTCATGGCTCTCCAGGCTGGGCGGAGTCGAGATACGGGTGATCGACGCCGAGATCACCGCCACTCTCGGTGGCCGTAAGCAGCACACCGGCCGCTACCGGCTGCTCACCACACTCACCGACCATCACCGCCACCCCGCCGGTGAAATCATGGCCCTCTACCACCAGCGCTGGGAGATCGAGACCGCGTTCCTGGAGATGAAAGCCACCCTGCTGGGCGGCAGAGTTCTGCGCGCACGGACACCGGCCGGAGTCGAGCAGGAGATCTACGCCCTGCTGTCGGGTTATCAAGCACTACGGCTGGCGATGGCGGACGCCCTGCTCGGGCACGAGGCCGCGCCTGACCGGGCCGGGTTCACCATCGCGCTCAACACCGCACGCGACCAGATCATCCAGGCCGCCGGGGTCATCGCGGACACGGTCGTGGACCTGGTCGGCGCGATCGGGCGAGCAGTCCGGGCCGGACTGCGCGCCCGCCGCCGCACCCGCGTCTGCCCACGAGTGGTCAAACGCGCGATCTCCAAACACCGGGCCAAGGGCCAGATCGACCGCACCAATTACCAAGCGACGATCACCATCACGATCATCACTGAGTCGACACGCGCCCCATGAGCCCTAACTTCCCGGCATTGCGGTTAACCGAGGACGAGGGCCGCACGCTGCTGCGGATCACTCGTCGTGGCAAGCATGAGTCGATCCGGGTGCGGCGGGCGACGATCATCATGGCCTCGGCGTCCGGGACGCCGGTGCCCGCGATCGCCCGCCTGCTCGGCGCGCACGAGGACACCATCCGGGACGTGATCCACGCCTTCAACCAGCGAGGGCTGGCCGCACTGGACCCTCAGTGGGCGGGAGGCCGTCCCCGCCTGATCAGCCCCGATGACACTGCGTTCATCGTGGCGACGGCCACCACCCGGCCCGCCAAGCTGGGCAAGCCCTTCACCCGGTGGAGCGTGCGCAAACTCGCCGACCACCTGATCCGCAACCCGCTGCGGCGGATCCGGATCGGCCGGGAACGACTCCGGCAGATCCTGCGCGAGCACGGGATCACCTTCCAGCGCACCCGGACCTGGAAGGAATCAACCGATCCGGACTTCGACGCCAAGCTTGACCGGATTGAGGAAGTCACCACCCGGTTCCCGAAGCGGGTTTCGCCTTCGATCAGTTCGGGCCGTTGTCGATCCGCCCGCATCACGGCTCGGGCTGGGCGCCACGCTCCCAGCCTGACCGGCTGCCCGCGACCTACACCCGCACGCACGGCATCCGCTACTTCCACGGCTGCTACTCACTGGGTGACGACCAGCTCTGGGGTGTCATGCGCCGCCGTAAAGGCGGTGATCACAGCCTCGCCGCCCTGAAGTCGATCAGAGCGGCGAGACCGGACGGCGCCCCGATCTACGTGATCATGGACAACCTCTCAGCGAACAAGACCCCGAAGATCAGAAGGTGGGCCGAGCGCAACAACGTCGAGCTCTGCCCGACGCCGACCTACGCCTCGTGGGCCAACCCGATCGAGGCCCAGTTCGGGCCGCTACGCACGTTCACGATGAGCAACTCCAACCACCCCAACCACACCGTGCTCACCCGCGCGACCCAGGCATATCTGCGATGGCGCAACGCCAACGCACGCCACCCCGATGTCCTGGCGGCCCAACGCAAGGAACGAGCCCGCATCCGCAGCGAACGCCAACAACGCTGGGGCCGCCCACGAGCAGCCTGACCCACCAACCCGGCGAACCTAAGTGGTCAACGCACTAGAGCCCGTGGTGCGGCAGGGTGACCTGTCCTGTGTGGAGGTTCCCGGACGGGGGCTGGGGCAGCCCTCGGGTGACCCGCGCCGCCGACGGTAGGGGAACGCCCAGGGAGGCAGTTGCGGTCATGGATTTCCCCTGCTGTGCTTCCTTGCCGCCACGTTCCCTGACCGGTCGCACCACACCCTGCGTGCTTCAGCGGGCTCTACGGCCCGGATGCTCTCCAGGCGGCTGGAGAACATCCGGGCCGACGTGCTGATCAGGGCTCTCGCGTCACCCGCTGTCACATGAGCGGGGTGTGGCTCCTGATCATTTCGGGTGCTGGCTGAGGGGAGAAATTTCGGCACCTGTCCTGGGTGATCTTGAAGCCGTCGGTGCCAACGGCCATCCGGATCCCGATCACAAATTGTTCAACGCGACTAGGCATTACCATCACCGTTGCAGACGATGCCCGGCGTGGACTAGTAACAGATGGCCTTGTCACCGCGGCCTGCGCCGACGATCTCCACCAGCTCGGCCTCGGTCAGGTCCCGCTTCTTGACGCGGGGCTCATTCTTCACTTCCATGTTCAGACTCCTTACTCGACTGGGCAGCGAGTGGGAACCGATAGTCCTTGTCCGGCCCGCTGTAGTACTCGGCGGATGAGAAGAGAATTATCTGATCCGGAACGTCTGTCATCCGTGATGTCCGCACGCGTTACGCAACGTGTATCACGAAAAAGTGGAATGTGTTCTCTCAATTCGCCAGTGATCCACAGGTTTCAAGCATTGCTCAAATCTTGCGGGGGACTGGCGGTGATGTGGCGTAGCAGGGCGTTGCGGGTGCGGTGTCTACGTCGAGCGTTCGGCCGTCGGCGGGCTGCTTGACCGGCGTGAACACGCCGATGCCCGCCCCGTCGTAGCCGGAGTCGGCCAGCGTGGGCAGATCGACTTGGGAGGCTGCCCAGTGCCGCCGGAAACCGACCGTCAGCCACTCTGCTCCACACCGGCATCACCAACGTCATGGCCTCAAACATCTAACCGTTGAATATGAGTAGGTTTCTTCAACCCTCTGAGGTCTATCGTTTGTGTGATGGGTTCTTGGGCGGGTGGTGGTAGCTTGTTGAAGTGGTGGTTGTTCAGCGGTTCATGGGTTTTCTTGGTGTTCCGGTGTTCAGGCCTTCGGGGGGGAATGTGAGGTTCGTCGGCTGGGGGTGTTTCTGGGTGTGGTTGGTCGGGGTGTGGCCGAGTGATTTCAGGTGTGCGGCGGTGGAGACGTCGAGGAAGCCGTCGTCGCTGGTGGTGAAGGTGGTGGGTTGGAGTTTGGGGGAGGCTGTGGTTGACGTGGCGGTGGAGCTGCTGGGGGTGCGGTCCGCGTGCGCGGTCTGGAAGTCGCGGAAGCCTTTCCACATGTCGTTGTCGAGCTTGGTCTGACGGACGGGGTTGGCGATCACAGGGGACGGGTGAGTGCCGTAGATTCGTTTCAAGAGGTCCATGACCTGTGGTGATTCGTGGGTTTCCACGTAGTTCTTGCCGTTGTTGCGAACGTGCCCGGTGTAGGGGTCACGGCCGGCGTTGGCACCGTAGTAGGCGTTGGTGAGCTGCGCGAAGTACTCCTCCACATTTGTCGCCGAATAGTTCGGGTGGGTCGGGCTGGCGCCGAAGGTCGGTCCGTCTGGCCATTGCACCTGCTCCCCGAGGTTGACCTTGTCCCACTTCTGCCGGAACGCCTCGTGCAGGACGAGCAGATCCTCATCAGGCAGGCCGTTCTTGTTGATGGTGTGCGCGAACTCGTGGATCAACACCGAGTAACCATCGTCGTAGTGCGGCGCGCGATCCACTGACGTCGTCCCGCCGGTCAAGTTCTCCGCGCCTACCGCGACGTGAACCGTTCCCCCGCTTCCCCGTGCCTGGTTCCAGGTGCCGTGCCGCGGCGTGATCTGCTGACCGTCCAGGTGCCGGAACTCCTTCAGCGAGGTCAGCTGGGTGTCCTCGGGGATCAGGACGACCTGCACTCCCTTGTTGAGCAGCCGTTCGGCGATCTTCGGATTGCTGCCCAGCATGAGGGCGACCTGCGCTTCAGCCGCATGACGCGCGGTCACCGGCTGGTCACTGTCACCTGATGAGCGCACGATCAGCTGTGCGGCGGTCTGAGCGAACACCTCCGCGGACAACGTCCTGCGCAGCTGCTCCACCAGCTCCGGTTTACCCATCAGAATGTTCTGCCGGTTACCGTGTAGCGACTCCAGCGCCGCGGCTCGTTCCATCGGCGACATGGCCGGAAGCCGCGACACCAACTCATCCAACTGCACTTCACCGGAGCGGGCTTGCTTCACGGAAAGCGATCCAGCTGATCGAGCTCCTAACGCACGCGGCTGTTTCTGCACCTCGTCAGCCGCTACCAGGTCCAGCTTCCGAGTGACACTCTGCAGCTCACGTTCGATGGCAGGGACCTCGAACTCGTAGAGCAATTGGTTCATCTGCGCCGGACTGAGATCGTCCAGGAGATCAAGCGCACCAGGCGGCAACTCATCCACATCAGACCGAGCCCGAATCTCCGCGTACAACTTCCTCGCTCTCACCTCCAACTCAGCCAAAACAGCCACATCACCACTCCGCGCCTGCACGTTCAACTCACGAATCGAAGCATGACGACCAAGCTGAATCCTCTGACCATCGCTCAACTTCTCCATGACCAGACGACCGCCACGCAGACCACCATCGACATACGACCGCACCCCAACAACACGCGGAGACGAAACAACAGTCTCCCTACGCATCTGCAACCTCCCCTGCGCAGCTGTAAGTGTGTTCTTGGTTTCGTCATTTCTCCGCTGCGCCTCTTGTGCCTCCGACACTGCTGACGCAGTATCGGCTGTTTTGCGGGCGGCATTCAGCTCCTTCAGCCACTGTTTTGAGGTGGCTACATCGTTCAGATGTGTCGAATACTCCGACTGATCTTCTCGTTCCAGGTTTACCCGCTTCTGCAGGATGGACTTATCCTGTGCCAGCAGCTTGCCGAGATGAATTTCAAGCCCCGTCATGACAGCGTTATATGCTCCTGTCGGATTCAGGCTGTCCTGACGCATCAATTTCAGCCACCCACCAACAAGATCAACATCTCGCTCGAGCTGATCACTCACCGGCGGGGGAGGCGGCAGGCTGAGCCAAGATTTGCTCGTCGAACCCTCGGACCTCGAGACGGGAACTTCGACCGCGTTGATCTCCTCATAGTAGAGTTCCCCCACATTCTTGATCCTGCCGGTTTCACCGAGCTTCGCTGTCGCACCTGGTAGAAGGAGGACCTCCCGTTCGCCCGATGACGCTGACAGCGGTCCGATCTCAACGCCGTGACCACCCTTTAGCTGGAGGGCAATCAGGACGGGATGCTGAAGTGTGCCGATCATTTTATCCTGCACCGCGACGAAGGTCATGGCGACGTTGCTGTCGAGACTTGTACTGCTGAAGTCGTTGAAATGGATCGTAGACCTACCGTAGGTAAGGGAAAGGTTGCTTAATGCAGAAGCGGGGCCTGAGAGTGCTCCCAACTTCCAGTCGCCGCGGTAGACCGTCACATCGCTGAGCTTGGGCAGCTTGTGCAGGGTCTCGACGAGCATATCGGCGTGCAATTGCATCTCGGCGACGATCTGCGGCGTGAGATCGTCTAGTATCTGGCATGCTTCTTCGCGAGTCCTAACTGAAGATGACTTAACATTCTCCAACTGATCGTCAAGCGTATCCAATAAGCCCTGACACCTTTGCAGGTTCTGTTCGTTCGACCTGCGCTCATCCTCAGTCGCTGCATCAACTGAATTTTCCACTTTTGTTTTCAATTCATCCCGCGACTTCTTTGCACTAGTCTTACGCTCTTCAATCTTAGCGGCTTCAGCCTTGAGATCCCTGAGTTTTGCGCATGCGGCTTGCATTGAAGGATGGGCCTCTATGACCCACTGAGGGTTCCTGGGTTCGTCAATATGTTGGTCCAGTTTCTCTTTTAGCCTCCTGGAGAATGCACTGTTCATGGCATTCGAAAGAGGAAATGAGCGTAGCTGTAGTGCCAAGTTCATCAGGTCGTGCACATTGTTACCGGTGTAGATGCGTACGGCCGCAAGCTGTGCCGGACCAAGCTTCCCAAGCGCATCCGAAGCTGTGATGTTGTTACGGGTCAACCACTCCTCAAAGAGTTGCAGCCGCATTGTATACCGATGACTGAGAGGGGTTGTATCGGATTCAACGGCAGTAAGGTCGGCGATGGCCGATGCGGTCTCGGCTAGTTCCTCATAGGTAGGATGGGCGAGGCCGCCTTCGGTAAACGGTCGGTTCGCCTTCTCGAGGTACGCGGCTTCATGCGGCAGAAGGATGTCCTTTCTCCGCAGCTTTCGGATAAGTCCAGGAGATAGGTCATCCAGGCTCTTATACATCTCGACCGCGTCGTCAATTAACATCTCTTTGTCACTCTTTGACGGCAATGAATCAGCCATTTGTGCACCACGGAGAATCTCGTAGAGCGAATGGTCTTCGTGAAGCATCCAGGCCATGTTAGATTTGAGGAAATCGACCGTGTTGACACCGGGAACGGCTAGCCATCTGAAAGCGGTCATCATACGGGTGGTGGTACCGGAAATACCAGAGATCAGTGGCATGCCGCTAGCAACATTTTTGGACCGATACCACGAGGATTGCTGGTCGAGGTTGAATACGGAACGGCCCGTCTCCCATGGCAAGGGAACCTCCGGGCCGATGTGCGGCTTATCGCCCCACGAATGGTTTGGCAAGTCTGTTAGTCGGACGTTTTCAATACGACCAGGCCCGCTCGTAATCTTGACAATCTTGGACAACGGCAGCACGTCGTCGATCGGAACTTCCTTCAGGGTGGCTCTGAGCGGCTCCCCGAGTTTGCGCACAGGATTTGCCGGAAGAATGACTGCAGCAACGACCTCGTCTTGCTCGTTGGGGACCAATTTCTCAAGTCTGTTACCGTTTTTGTCGAGCACAACAAGTTCGAGCAAGTCTGGATCGTCAATGCGCAGTTCCGGCTTGTCGTTGACGAACTTGATGTCGCTACTAGTGAGTTCTTTTTCGTGCAGCGCATTGGTAACCTCTAGATATGGTAGAGGCAGTTCCGGCCCCTGCGGTGTGACATCGTTGATTGGCTGCAGTTGGCTGCGGAAAACCTCTTCGGCATATACTGGGCCTGTGACGAATTTCACCGCTCTTGAAACCGGGAATGCGTCTGCCGCAGGCTTGGACATCGGCCCGTCTGGTGTCTGCACCTCGACCGAGACGATACTATTTCCTTCCCGGTTCACCCTGTCTATCCTGTGCCCTGCCTTGTCGAACGCGACCACTTGGAGGGCGTCAAGGTCATTCGTGGCCGTCACCGGTGTGCCGTTTATTGAAAAGGTGACCTCATTAGGAGAGAGCTCCTTTTCAAGGAGGCCATCCAGTTCAAGAGTGTTGCCAATCAGCCGATATTCGTGACGGTCGAGCCCAATACCTTCTCGGTTGAGTTCTTGAAAACTTCGCGTGTGGGGGCTCGTCCTGCGGTCCTGCTCCGACGGCTGTTCACGGTTGTACTGACTAAGTGTGAGTTCGACCGCGTCGCCACCTCGGGTAATCAGATTGCCCAGTGCGAATGGGTCGTCACCGAAAATATATGCCCTGTGTGGGAACATTACTCGAAGCGCAACCTCTGCCCACTTGCGTGTTTGACCGTTCATGTAGTTCTTATGTTGGGTCAGCGCCGCAGTGTTGAGACCGAATTCTTCGATGTCCTCTTCCGACAGTTCCCCTTTGACGTAGTCCTGAATGACCCGCTTCAACGACACTTCGTTGTTGTTGAAATAGAGCGCGTTGTATAGCGTAGTCATTAGCACACGCGTATTCGCGGTGTCGATGAGATCGTTGAGTTTATGCATCGACTTGATGCTGCCGACTTGGCCAGCGCTGGTCACTACAGCGCTACCGAATGCGCTCGCGACCTTCTCGGGCTCATCCGGGTATCGAGCTGCCAGTACGTCACGCAGTTTCCTCAGCGTGGCTTGCGCAGCATTCCTGACCTCTGGCTGATCGAACAGGTAGTTGCGGAGGTCTTTCTCAAATCCCTCTGAGTGCTTTTTCCACATGGGGTCTCTAAGTAGAGTATGAAAACCAAACGGTATCTCGGCGTGCGAGGGCACAGTCCAACTCCTCACATACAGGGCTTTACCTCTTGCAACGGGCCTGCCAGCGTGCAGGGTTCATTTGCTGTGCAACGGACTGTGCAGGCTGGGGTATCTCATCGCGCGAGAACAGCCGCCGTCGCCTTGGCCTGGGTTCCGCAGCTGATCGGGGTTCTGGGGTACGTCCGGGCGTGAATTCGCAGGTGGCGGCGGTGTGGGTTGGCGAGAATCCGACTTCGGCCTAGATACACGTTTGTAGCGGATCTTGTTGATTTGTCAAGGGATATCCGGATACGGTCTAGTCCATGTATCTGCGGTCGACGCCACGGAAGAACAAGGACGGGTCCGTGGTGCGGTATCTGCAGCTGGCGCACAACGTGTGGGATCCCGCCGCGAAGCGGTCAACGGTGCAGGTGGTCTACAACTTCGGCCGTGAGGACGCCACGAATCGGGCCGCGTTGCAGCGGCTGGTCGCGTCGGTGTCTCGGTTCCTGGACCCGGATCAGGCGCTGGCCGCCGCCGGTGAGGGGCTGGCGTTCCTGGAGTCCCGGCCGGTCGGCGGGGTGTGGGCGCTGGACGGGTTGTGGCGACGCCTGAAGATCGACAAGACGGCGCGGCGGCTGCTCGAGAGCGGTCGGCGGGACGCCTGCGCGGAACGGGTGTTGTTCGCCCTGGTCGCTAACCGGGCCTTGGCGCCCTCGTCGAAACTGGCCGCGGCCCGCTGGGTGAACGAGGACGTGCACGTCGAGGGTCTGCTCGCGACCAGCGACGATGCGTGTTACCGGACGATGGACTGGCTGCTGGAGATCACCGGCACGCTGGAACGGGAGGTGTTCGGCCAGGTCGCTAACCTGCTCAACCTCGAGGTAGATCTGCTGTTCTTCGACACGACCTCGACCTACTTCGAGACCGGCGAGCCTGACCAGCCCGTGGCCCGCGACGCGACCGGCGCCCCGCTGGGCGAGGGCGAGCACACGATGCGGGGATTCCGGTCCTTCGGCAAGTCCAAGGACCACCGTGACGACCTGCCCCAGGTCGTGATCGGGATGGCGGTCACCCGCCAAGGCATCCCCGTGCGGGTGTGGTGCTGGCCGGGCGCCACGAACGACTCGGCGTTGATCCGGCAGGTCAAAGACGACATGCGGGACTGGACCCTGTCACGGATGTCGTCTGGGTCGCCGACCGCGGGTTCGCCTCCGCCGAGAACCGCCGCTACCTCCGCAAGGGCGATCACCACTACATCATCGGGGAGAAGCTGCGCTCCGGCTCAGCGGAGGCGAAAGCGGCGCTGTCACGCCAGGGCCGCTACCAGGATGTCGCGGCGAACCTGCGGGTGAAGGAGGTGCGCATCGCCGAGGGCGAACGGTTCGTGATCTGTTTCAGCCCCGAGGCCGCCGAACGGGATGCCGCGGTGCGGGCCCACCTGGTCGCCCAACTCGACGAGATGATCAGTGCCTCCGATCGGCTGGACGCCACCAAGCGAGCCGAACTGCGCGGGGTGATCTCCACCAAGCCAGGCCTGAACCGCTACCTGCGCGTCACCCCCGGCGGACTGCTGCGCATCGACAAGTAGGCGATCAAGGCCGAGGAGAACCTGGACGGCAAGTACCTTCTGCGCACCAGCGACCCCAAGCTGTCCACTGAGGACATCGCGTTGGGTTACAAGCAACTGCTGGAGGTCGAACGCGGCTGGCGCGACATGAAACAGGTCATCGACCTGCGACCGGTCTATCACCGCAAGGAAGAACGCATCCGCGCTCACGTCCTGCTCTGCTGGCTGGCCCTGCTGTTGGTTCGCATCATCGAGACCACCTGCGACGCCACCTGGCCCACCCTGCGTCGTGAACTCGACCGCATCAAGATCGGCACCTTCACTGGGCCCGCCGGCACCTTCCGGCAGCGCACCGAGATCACCAAGCCCCAACGCGACATCCTCACCGCGCTTGACCTGCCTGAACCACCACGGATCTACCAACTCACCCCGGCAGCTCCCTGACCAGCAGCGTCCCAGCCTAGATACACGTCGTTCCATCAGCCGATCAAACGTTTCCGCACGTCAACACCCAAACTTGCGGACTATCCGACTACATCAGCTGCGGAACCCAGGTGTCGGCCTACTGTTCCTGCTGATCGGCAAGGGACGTTCCACAAGGACTTCCGTACCCTGCTCTCGAAACAACTGGCTGGCACATCGGCCTGAGTCTCAGCGCTACGGGAGGCAGCCCTGCCGGGTGCTCGCCCTCACCCACGACATCAGTTCTCCTTGACCAGCAGCCTTGTTCCCGCGACGCCCGGAGTGTCGAAGCTTCGTGAAAACTGACCCCCAGCGGTTCTTTGAAGGTTGACCCCTCTGAAGGTAGGAGGGTGCTGAACGTGGAGGACTGGGCGGAGATCCGCCGGTTGCATCGGGCTGAGGGTGTGCCGATCAAGGAGATCGCCCGGCGGCTGGGGATCGCGCGGAACACGGTCCGGGCGGCGCTGAGGTCGGACGGGCCTCCGCAGTACAAGCGGATCTCGCGGGGTTGTGTCGCGGATGCGTTCGAGCCGCAGATCAGGGCCTTGCTGGCGGAGTGGCCGCGGATGCCGGGACCGGTGATCGCGCAGAAGATCGGCTGGCCGTATTCGATGTCGCCGTCGAAGAAGTGGCTGACGCAGTTGCGGCCGGAGTACGCCGGGGTCGACCCGGTCGACCGGGTGGTTTACGAGCCTGGCCAGATCACGCAGTGCGACTTGTGGTTCCCGGAGACGCGGATTCCGGTCGCCGCGGGTCAGGAGCGGGTGCTGCCGGTGCTGGTGATGACGCTCGGGTTCTCGCGGTTCTTGACCGCGACGATGATCCCGTCACGGCAGGCCGGCGACATCCTGTCGGGCATATGGCAGCTGATCGGCGGGATCGGGCGGGTCACCAAGCGGCTGGTCTGGGACCGGGAGGCCGCGATCGGCGGGACCGGGCGAGTGAGCAGCCCGGCGGCGGCGTTCGCCGGGACGCTGGCCACGGAGATCGTGCTTGCCCCGCCGCGGGATCCGGAGTTCAAGGGCCTGGTCGAACGCAACAACCAGTTCCTGGAGACCTGTTCCTGCCCGGCCGCGTGTTCGTCTCACCGGCGGACTTCAACGGCCAGCTCGAGGAGTGGCTGGTCAGGGCGAACAGCCGGACGGTCCGGTCGATCCAGGGCCCGACCGAGCCTGTCACGATTCCCGTGTAAGCCACGGGTGACGAATAGAGCTAATTTATCACAGCGCGAGTCGCCCGGGGAAGATGACGACGAGCGTGTTCAGGGCTATTTTCCAGCCGTGAGTTCCGGTTCCTGATTCACCTCCTCGCTTGCTGGATATGTTGCGGAGTCCGAGGTAGAGCAACTTCATCGCAGATTCGTCGGACGGGAAGTGTCCGCGCGTCTTGGTTATTTTGCGGAGTTGGAAGTTGATGGATTCGATGGCGTTGGTGGTGTAGACGATCCGGCGGAGTTCGGTGGGATAGTCGAGGAACGGGACGAACTCGTTCCAGGCGCGTCGCCACACATCGATCACGCCGGGGTTACTGCCGTCCCCATGCGACGTCAAGATCCTTCAACGCGAGTTCGGCGGCTTCGATGGTCGGCGCGGTGTAGATCGTCCGCATCGATGCCGCGATCTTCTTCCGATCTTGGTAGGACACGAACCGCATCGCGTTTCTGATCACGTGGGCCACGCAGTCTGCACGACGGCGTCCGGGAACACCGAGGTGATGGCGTCGGGCAGGCCGGCGAGGCCGTCACAGCAGGCGATCAGGATGTCGCGCAGCCCCCGGTTACGCAGCTGCGTGAGCACCGAATGCCAGAACTTGGCACCCTCGGTCTCGGCGATCCAGCAGCCCAGCGCGTGCTTGCGCCCGTCGACATCGACGCCGATGACCAGATGCGCGCTCTTGATCGTCACCGCGCCCTTGTCCCGCACCTTGATCCGGATGCCGTCGATATAGACGATCGGATAAACCTCATCAACCGGCCGGTTACGCCAGATCTCGATTTCATCGGTGACCACATCGGTAATGTTGGACACCAGTTCACGAGATGCTTTCACCCCATACACCTCGAGCAGGTGTGCCTCGATGTCTCGGGTGGACATGCCACGGGCATAGCAGGAAAGCACGAGCTCGTCGATCTGGCCGACCCGCCGGGCACGTTTCGGCACGATCCGCGGCTCGAACTCGCTGTTACGGTCACGGGGCACGGCGATAGTGACCGGCCCGTTCACCGTCGACACGGTTTTCCTGGAACTACCATTGCGCGAGTTTCCGGTCCCGGCGCCGGCGGGGTCATCACGGTCGTATCCGAGGTGGTGTGCCATCTCGGTCTGCAAAGCGCGTTCCAGAACGGCTTTGGTCATCTGGTTCAGCAGTCCGTCGACACCGTCGATCGGGGTGCCGGCGGCCTTCGCGTCGGCGAGCAACGCGTCGATCGCCGACGGATCGAGGGCTTCGGCGAGCCGCTGGGCCGCCGCGGTCTCGGCGTCAGGATCGGGTTGGTACTTGCTCAAGTGGGTGTCCTTCCCGACCGCTGTGTCGATCACAGCGGACGATCTTGGTTCACCCGTGGCTTACACGCCTGCCGTGACACGCCCCTGGACTCCCGTTGGACTCGACCAGGTAAAACAGGACTCGCTGGACCTCTGTGGACACCCGGTAACCGGCGCTCCTCACAAGGACAACCCGGCACGCCTGGCGGATGGACCACCGCCACGCGCGAGGCAGACCTTCCCCACATGCACTCCTTCGTCCGAGGGATCGGTCAGGACATCGACGCCGTCACCGCTGCGATCGCCCTCACCCACCACAACGGACGCACCGAAAGCGTGAACACCAGAACGAAACTCCTCAAGCGGCAGATGTATGGAAGAGCCGGCGTCACTCTCCTACGCCACCGCATCCTCCTCGGATAACACCACCACCGAAAGTGCGCCAGAGTCGCTCGTTTACAGTCCCCTAGCTTTTGTAATGATGGTTGGTGATGGCGGGACGGGTGTCGCGGTGGAGGCGCTGCTGGCGGAGGTGGGGGTGTTGGATATTTTAATTTTGGCGGCGGTGGAGATGTCGATGTTGACGGGTGGGGTGTGGTTGCCCGTTAGCCGTTGTGCGGATGAGTTTGCGGAGCTGGTGGTGCTGTTGCTGGATGCGCAATCCATGGTGGTGAATTGAGCGCGGGTGATCGGCTCGCCATCACACAGCTGCTTGGATCTCTCCAACGGCTCGGTCCCGTCGATCCGGGTCAGCGCATCGGCCTGAGCCTGCCCGTTCAATGTCTTCCGAGCCCACCCACGCAACGCTTCCCGCTCCTCTGCGGTGACAACACCCTTGTCGGCGGGCACAACAGCGGTAAAAAGCGGACCGTGCCCCTCCTTGTGCACGGTCTTCGCCAGGCCAACACCCGGATCAGCCATCTTGCGCAGGTAGATCGATGCCCCCTTGGACGACATGTCAAGGTGGTAGTCGCGCTGCATCACGTCGGCGATATCCTGTGCGCTCAGGGGTTTGCTGGTGCTGAGCAACGTCCCCAGCATCGCGACCCCACGTTGCCCCATGACGTCGGTACCGAACATCGTGGCAAGTGCAGCGGGAACCGGCGGCAGGGTCCGCGCGATCCCCAATGGCTCGCCACCATTGATCCGAGCCAGCGCATTAGTCCGCTCACCAGGATCGCTGATATTTTTAGCCCACTCCACCAGAGCAGGATCGTTCCGGTTGGCGTCAGGAATTGCCCCTACATAGAGACGGTTTAGCCCCAAGGCGCCGTGGACCTTGGCCAGGCCCGCCTCCGTGAAAACCGTAAGACAATCGCCGATCTTATCCGGGCGGGTTTCCGTGCCGTGGACTGCCTTCAACTGACCTACTAGCATATTTCTGTCGAGCGGGGTAGCGGTACGTAGCAGAACGTCCAGGACTTGAGTCGCCCGCTCAGCATTGACCCCTTCTTCGTTCAATAGTCGGGCGACGTCAGCGGGAGACAGAGGCAGGGGCGGCAGGACATGCTCATTTGTCGGGGGCATTCCAAACTCCAGTTAGACAGTAGTGTGCACACCTGGTACACGTAACACGCTAACGCGCAGTTCAGCTCCGCCATGATGTCATCTCGTGTGTGCTGAGCGTGAAGGGGTGCTGATGTAGATACAGAGGACCTTCGACCCCGAGACCTACAAACAGTGCCACGCCGTGGAGTGCGGCATCAACCGACTCAAACGGCACCTCGCCGTGGCCACCCTCTCGACAACTCGCCCCCAGGCACTTGGCAGCGTCGATCATCCTGCGTGGACAGTGGCCGTGACCAGCATCAGCAGTGCGTTGACGTCCGCGGACGTCCGCGGCGATGCAGGGGGATTGTCACCCAACTACAGAGCTTGAAGGATTAAGGTCTGGCGTGTCGTGGCGGACATGGCGGGTTGTCGGTCGGACACTTGATGGGTGCGATATGGCGACGGTGGCGGGCTGAATGAGGCCGGCAGACAGCGACGGGAACAGGTGCGCCAGAAGGCCGCCGAGTTGTTCGAGGCCGGGGTTTCCGCGGTTGAGGTCGCCGCACGGTTGGAGGTGTCGACGAAGTCGGCGTATGCCTGGCGGCGCGAATGGGTCGCTGGTGGGCCGGATGCCTTGAAGTCCGAGGGATCGGTCGGGGCCTCGACGAAACTGGCCGCCAAGCAGGTGGAGCGGTTGCGGCAACGGTTGGAGGCCGGACCGGCGGCCTCGGGGTACACCGAGGATCAGCGGTGGACCCTGGCCAGGGTCGTGAAGCTGATTGCCACACAACCGCTCTAACCTGGGGAAATCCGTGAGCGCCGACAATTGCCACCTTGTTTCACGTCCGGTACAGCCTCAAGGGTGCCTCGTTGCTGCTGCATCGGATGGGCTGGACCCCGCCGATGCCCAAACATACGTATGTACCGGGGTAATGGGGTGCGGGTGTTGGGACGGGTGGGCTTGTGCTGGTGTTGATCTGAGGTGTGCGGCGTTGGAGACCATGGTGTTGGTGGTCGGGTTGAGTTTGGGGGAGCTCATTGGCGAGTTGGTGGTGGAGGTGGTGGGTGTGCGGTTGGCGTATGCGGTTTGGAATTGCCGGTAGTTTTTCCAGAGGTTGTTTTCGTTTGTGGTGTGGTGGACGGGGTTGGCGGTGATGGGGGGCGGGTTGGTGCCGTAGGCGTGTTGCAGCACGTTGAGGACTTCGGGGGGTTCGTGGTGGTGGATGTGGTTTTTGCCGTTATTGCGGGGTTGGTGGGTGTAGGGGTCGTGGCCGGTGTTGGTGCCGTGGTAGGTGTTGGTGAGTTGTGCGAAGTATTCGTCGGCGTTGGTGGCTGAGTAGTTGGGGCGGGCGGGGTCGGTGCCGTGGGTGGGGCCGTCGGGCCACTGGACCTGTATGCCGTTGCGGACCTGGTCCCATTTGTGGTGGAAGGCCTGGTTGAGGGTGTGCCGGTCTTCGTCGGTGAGTCCGTGTTTGTGGATGGTGTGGGCGAATTCGTGGGTCAGGACGGAGTAGCCGTCGGGGTGGTGTGGTGTGTGGTCGGCGGTGGTGGTGCCGCCGGTGAGGTTTTCCGCGCCGACCGCGACGAGGATGGTGCCGCCGGCTCCGCGGGAGGTGTTCCAGGTGCCGTGTCCCGGTGATATTTCCTTGTCGGTGAGGTGATGGAATTCTTTGAGGCTGGTCAGGGGCGTGTTCTCGGGGATGATCAGGACTTGGACGTTCTTGTTGAGCAGTCGTTCCGCGATGTCGGGGTTGCCGAGCATGGCGGCGATCTGGGCTTCGGCCTGGTGGCGTGCGGTGACGGGCTGGTCGGCGTCGCCGGGCCAGCGGACCATGAGCTGGGCGGCGGTCTGGGCGAATACCTCGGCGGGCAGGGTGTCGCGCAGCCGGCGGACCAGGTCGGGTTTGCCAGCCAGCAGGTTTTGCCTGGTGCCGTGCAGCCGTTCCAGTGCCGCGGATCGTTCCATCGCCGACATGGCCGGTAGGTGGGACACCAGCCGGTCGATGTTCTCGCCGGCACGGGTGTACTCCACCGGAGAGGTGGTGGTGTGGTGTCCGGACATCTGCTGCCGCATCCCGGCCTCGTCGGCCGCCACGAGCTCCAGTTTCTCGGTGACGTTGTGCAGTGCCTGGTCGATGACGGGCAGTTCGTAGTCGTAGAACAGCTGGTTCAGCTGGGCGGGACCGAGCTCGTCGAGAAGACTCAGCGCCTCCGCTGGCACCTCACCCAGGCTGGACAAATGCACGATCTGAGCGTGCAATTCGCCGGCGCGTTCCCCGAGTACGGCCGGTGTGGTCGCGCCGCCGGCTTGTGCCTGCTCGTTGAGCTCCCGGATCGAGACATAATGGCCGAGCTGCGTGATCTGCGCCAGGTTCAGTGTCTCCATGATCTGCCGGCCATGACGCAGCCCAGGGTCGAAACGCGACAGCAAACCCGGACGTGGGCGTGACACAATAACCTCTTTGCGCTCCTGCAGCCTCTTCTGCTCCGCACCGAGAGCGTTCTTGATCTCCTCGTAGCCTTCCAGCGCCTCCCGCACTTCCGATAGTGCCGAGACCGTGTCCGTTGCCTTGCGGGTGGCCTTCAGCTCGATCAGCCGCTGCCGCGACAGTGCGAATCCCTTCGGGTCCCGCGCCGGATTCACCGGCTCGCCGTCCCGCTCCGCGTCGATCTGTTTCTGCAGCACAGTGCTGTCCTGCGCCAGCAGTTTACCCAGACGAATCTCCAGATCCGCGACCTCCGAATCGTACTCCCCCGTCACATACGTGTAGGGCTTCTCCCGACGCAACCGGTTCAACTCGTGAGCGGTCCGCTCGACGTCCTCCTCGAGCCGATACTCCACCGGCGGCGGCGGAGGCGGCAGATTAATATCATCGACGTCCATAGAATCGTTATTCTCGGAATCGATATCCACATCCTCGACGATGTCGTAGTCGAGGAGACCGTTGCCCGCGGTGACCGCTGAAGGCTCGGGCAGGTCCAAGAACTCATCACGAAGGTTCCGCAGATCGGCATAGCTGTAAGTGTCAGGAGCCAATGCGACATCACGGAGCTTGAGATAGACGTCCATGTACCTTTCGTACTGATCCCGCGTGCCACCCGGCCAGTCAATATCAGCACTACTGGACGCCTCACTGAGAAACTCGGAAGCATCCCGTACGGTCCTCAAGTCATTCGCTGTGGACCTGTCCGTGGCCAAATAATTCAGGACAGGCTTGGCCAACTCCTTCTGGATATCCAGGCGAACTATAGTGCTGTATTGTACGGACCTGACGACCTCCTGCCCGTTCAGGTGGCGGCGGGCGTTGTCGACATGGTCGGCGGCGTTCGAGAACGCCTTGCTCAGGAACCCGGCCGCGCTGTTGGTGTTGCCGCGGCCGACCCACAGATTGGGCACGTGGTTGAACATCTGCTTTTCCCACGCCTGCAGTTCCCTTACCCGCTCGGCACGCCCATGGTGACCCGACGGATAGTGGTAATTGACCCACGAATTGAGGGTGTCACGCATCTGATGACTCGGAATGATATGACGCTTGTGGAACAGCTGCCTCCCGCCCTGCATCTCAGGCAACGGACGCGCCCTGTCCGTCGCAGTCGAGAAGGCGCTGCGTTTGACCGGCTCGATCTCGTCACGGCGATTGGGATTGGAGTCGAGAGGCTCGACACCACCGATACGGGCCAGAGCATCCGTTTGAGCCCGCCCCGCCAACGCGGCACGGGCCCAGTCCCGCAGCGCCGCACGCTCCTGCACAGTGACATCGTCGCTGTCAACGGGGATGACGGCCGTGTAGTGCGTGCCGTCCTGGGTCTTGTCCATCTCTTTGAGCAGGCCCGATGTGCTGCTGCGCAGCCTAGCCACGTCTTCTCGAACGTTGTAACTTCCGTACCCGAGGTGGTAGTCACGCTCGACGACATCGATGATGTCCTGGATGCTCAGGGGCCTATCAGTGCTGCACAACACCGCCAGCACCGCGGCAGCACGCGTCTGACCGGAGCCATCGCCGAATGCGTCGAGCAGTGCGGCGGGAACCGGCGGCAGAGACCGTGTGACACCCAGAGGCTCGGTGCCGCTGATTCGGGCCTGCGCGTTGCTACGCTCAAGATCATCGGCGAGCGCGGCGGCCCACTCCGACAGACCGGGATCATTCCGGCAACTCTCAGGAATACTCCCGACATAGAGGTCGTAACGGCTGTCTTTGCCGTAGACACTCGCCATATTCTCGCCGCTGAGAAATGTGATATACCGGCAGGCGTTTTCCCTGGAGGTATAGAAGTTGTGGTCTGACTTCAACCTAGCCGCGATCATCTCGGTGGTAAGCGGAACGCTGGTGCGCAGCAGAATACCCAGGACCTGACTGGCGCGATCACCACCGAGGTTACGGACTTCCTCCGATTTGAGGCGGGCGATGACGAATGGCGGCAGCGGTGGCACGGGTGGCCCGTACCGCTGCCCGGTCGGAACAAAAGGGTTGTCAATACGATCCTGCGCCCTGACTTTCATAGGGCCGTCCAGGCCGGCCACCCAGTCACGCAGATCGCTGTCGTCTTCCAAACCCTGGGGAACAACACCCTTGTAGACGTTGGTGTGGCCGATTTTCTTGACGATCTCTGCCATGTTGGACTGGTGCAACCAATGCGTGTAGCTGTGCATCATTTTCGCGGCCTTGGTGCCCGACAGAGCGGCTTCCAGTTGCTGGTTCGTGGCCGGATCGTTGGCCAGCAGCACAGACCACACCTGCAGGGCACTCTCTTTGGTCTTGCCGGTCCTCGACGCGTCCCGAACCAAAGCATTCTTCAGTGTGTCTGCCTCAAGAAAGGTAGCAGGGGCGATCGTGACGTCCTGCTGCTGCTGTGCGGGCGGATCGACGCCCTCACTGCGCTGCCTGGCACGAGTTCGCTCATCCGCATCGGGCAGGTTGTCGATGAATCCCCGGAATTCGGCATCGTTCAGCAAGTCAGCCGGCAGAGGGACCCTGGCGTTGTAGTGGGATGTGGTGTTTTTCTTCCCCGTGGCCGTAGAGCTTGCCATAGAGATGGCGGTCAGCGCGTTCAGATAATGCACTACGGTCGTCTTGGTTACATTCGGGAAGTGATGCAGTTCGTTGAGTCGATCCGCGACACCCTGCGGAGTGAGGGGTTTCTCGGCGGTTAGCAGAACTGCGAAGACCTTCGATGCGAGCAGCCGGTTTTCGGTTTTATTTTTTGTGTTTTGGACTAGCTGCGCGTGGATCGTTTCGGGCAGACGTAGAATGTTGGGGCGGCTGGTCAGGTGCGTCGTGGCCGCGGTACTGGCGGCGGGCACAGGAAGATCCCGCGCCCAGTCAAGCAATGCTGCACTTTCGGTCGACGAGAGACCTTGCGGCATTACAGGACTGTAGAGGATTGCCTTCACCTCCTGCCCGTTCTCGACGATCACGCCGACTTCCTTCATTGCCTTGAGATAGTCGCTCAGTCTAGAAAGCGGATATGCGGGCGGAAGCTCTTTGCTGCTTTTGATATCACCGACACTCATTGGCTTGGGATGCTTGAGCAGGATGCCCCACAGCGGCGCGAACGACTCCGTTCTGCTTCCGCTGCTGGCGATTTTCCGTTTGATCTCCTCGGCATGCCTCTGGGGCAGCGGCGGATTGACCGATTGTGCGGATGCGGCGGCTTGACTGCTCGACTGGCTGCTCGACTGTGCGCGAGATTGGTTGCTCACCCCCGAGGAGGGGGAGGGGAGGGCGATGTTGGTGTTGTACTTGGGCGGGGTCGGTGGCGCCGGCCGGGGGGCCGGAGTCATGTCAGTGCCAGGAGGCAGGCTGACCGTGATGGCCGCACCGAACGGGGCGGCCCAGTTGATGACCACCCGGTCAGCGGACAGCCGCAGATCACCGGGCAGGTCACGCTGAATAGACGGGAGATAGCTGGTGAGGACCATGCTCAGAGCCCTCTGGACCTCATTGGCCACCGGGAAGGGCGCGGCCACGGTCAACGGCGGCGGATCCTCGCCATTCAAATGGTAAGCCAGAGCCGTATGAGCGGCATCACGCGCGAAACCAGTCACAGCCTCGAACTGCCGGGAAGTCAGACGATCAGCACCGACCCCTAGATCCAGACTCGGACCGAGCTCGACCTTCCCCCGCTTCGAACCAGGCCCATCCAGCGCGAGATTGCCGATCATCCTGGTGAACGGACTATCCGCACGCTTGCGTTTGTCCGAACCGTCAGCGGGATTCTCTGACAACATTCCAACCTCCACGTGTGCACGTTCCACCTACCTATGCACACACGCGGACACACACCCAAAAGTTCACACCAACCCCTTCGCCCCACGTCGGCGACAACCCACCACACCGCCAGACCACCGTCGAGCGCTGTGTCCCGGACGCGGCGGTGAAGAAGCCGAGGATCACTGAGCCATTTTTATCCTGGTCTGGATGTGTTGGCGGGTAAGGGTTTGCGGTTGTGACAGGTTGACGCCTCCTCGGCGTGTCGATCCCCAGGCATGACGGAGCCCCTGGTAGCAGAGCTATCGACCAAGATCGTTCCGCGTTACTCCAG
>NZ_VOBR01000057.1 GCF_007845675.1 Lentzea tibetensis
GCTCCGCCCCGGACCCCGGCACCACCGGAGGTCCCTGGTTGCTTTTCGTAGATGGTTGCTTTGGTGGTGGGGTCTCCGTACGGCGCACCAGAGGCAGCCGCATTTTTAGGGCGGGGTCAAGACAAAAAGACGTCTTGACCCCGCCCTAAAAATATGGCAGGGCTTCGCCTGTGCCGTACGGAGACCCCACCACCCGCTGGTTTCATTGGTCGGCTCGCCTTCGGCATCGCGGGCTTTGGGGTGCTCGCCTTCGGCTTCGTGCCTTCGGTGATCGCTCACTTTGGGACGGCTCGCCTGCGGCATCGCCGTGGTCGGCGTTACGCTGCTCGTAGTCGATCTCTTGGGGGAAGTCGAATGCGGTTTGTCGTGCGGTTTGTCGTTCTCTTGGCCGTGTTGCTCATGGTGCCTGTGCCTGCTTCGGCTGCGGAGACCTACGGGGCCTACTCGCGGATCACCCAGCGCAGTGCGGGGCAGTACTGGGCTGGAGGTAAGGCCGCCGGGCAGTGGGCGTGGAACCCGCAGTCCTCTACGGAGTCTCAGATCAGTTGGGGTGATCCGGCCTCGTGGCCGCCCAGTTACCACGAGACGTTCCACGTGGACGGCGACTGGGTGATGCTCGACGGCTGGGCGGGCAACGGGACCTACTACGACCTGCGGGTCACGTCCGAGCTCATCGGTGACGGCAACTGCGCCAACCTCGTGCCCGTGCCGTCGAACGGTGGGCTGCAGCACTACGTGAAGTGGGGCGTGTCGTCGCGGGCCTACTGCCTCAAGGCGTGGGGGACGTTGACCGAGCGGTCGTCCGGCAAGGTCGTGAAGTTCGGGCACACGCAGATCTGGTCGCCGCCCGCGCCGTGCAGCAACGCCTACTACGGTGCGCAGACGTGTGTGAAGCAGTGGGAATCGTGGTGGGACAACAACAACGGTGACGGGACCACTGCCCCGGAGATCACCAGGAAGCTGGAGCGGGACCAGTACGTGGCGCGCGGGATCGGGATGGCGTTCGTCGTTCAGACGTACTACCCGAACGACTGGCGGGCCGAGTTGCGGTACCACTGGGACTGGTGAGTCAGACCTTTTCGGGCAGTCGCAACGACTCCAGGAGTTGGCGTGCCTCGGGGTGCGTCATGGGCAGTGCGTCCAGCAAGGAAACCAGGTTCAGCAGGCTGTACCGGTCGAACGAGTCGAAGAATCGCACGAGGTGTGGCGTCCACTCGCCTTCGACGTGCAGCAGCACCTCGTTGCTGCGCGCGTCTACGACTACGGTTCGGCCGCTGCGGATCTCCGTGCGCCAGATGGGTAGTCCGGCCACCATTCGGCGTAGTTGGTGCACCTGGTCCTCGTACTTCACGTACCGACTCTCGCACACGTGTTCGAATAGCTGTCAAGCCACGACAAGGCAACAACACGTACCGCGTTCGTGCTGCTACGCCGGTGGACACGCAAGATTCACCAGGGTTTCGGCAGTTCGTCGAATGACGTGTCACGTGGCATCGTTCGGGCGCAACGGTTGGGCTGAACAGGTGGAAGGCTCGCTACGCTCCGGGAACCGGAACGGTTCGCAGCCGAACGGACTCCGCCGATGGGGTCGCTGCGGTCGTGCGAGCACCAGTACCTGCGGTCTAATGGCATCTTCGGGCTCCGTAGACCTCCCGGAGAAGGGCACCCACCATGGGAAGCATCCCCGCGTTCGCCAGCGGTGAGCCGCTGACGTGGGTGGATCTGGAGTCGATGCCCGATGACGGCCGCCGCTATGAACTCGTGGACGGGGTGCTCCTGGTGAGCCCATCACCCCGTCCCGTGCACCAGCGCGTGGTGGCTCGTCTCGTCATCGCGCTCAGTCCGGTGTGCCCGCCGGAGCTCGAGGTGTTGCCCGCGCCGGTGGACGTCGTGCTGTCCGATCGGACGGTGTTCATCCCCGATGTCGTTGTGGGGGAACGGGAAGCGTTCACCACGAGGGCGTTGATGGGGCCGCCGGTGCTCGCGATCGAGGTGTTGTCGCGGTCCACCCGGCTCGTCGACCTGGAGCTCAAGCGCGCCAAGCTCGAAGAGGCCGGGTGTCCGCACTACTGGATCGTCGACCCGGACATGCCGTTCCTGCGCTGCCTCGCGTTGCACAAGGGTGCGTACATCGACGTCGCCGAGTCCAACGGGGACGAGGAAATCGTGCTGACCGAGCCGTTCGCGGTCAAGCTCAGTGCCGCACAGCTGGTTTCCGAGCATCCCTCCTGATGATCACCTTGGACGCCAGGCGCAGGCCCTGGCGCGCGCTCATGCCCGGCAGGTAGGCGCGGCTGACGGCGTTGGCGATGCGCGGCAGTGCGGCTGAGTCCGGGTACGCCATGAACATCGGGCGGTACACCGGCTGGAACTTCGCCTTGAACGCGAACAGCGAGCGGAAGCCGTACACCGGCTCCAGCACCTGACCGGTCAGGTCGAGCACCCGCTGCAGCGCGCGGGGGCGTTCGCCGCGGTCGAGGCGAGCCAGTGGCGCGCCGGACAGGGACAGGAACTCGGCGCCCTCTTCGCGCAACGTCAACGCGGCCGAGGCGATCAGGAACTCCATCGAGCCGCGGAACCCGGACGCACGGCGGCGCATGAAGTCCAGCGTCCAGCCCGTCACTGTGCCGTCGACGTACACCGGCAGCCAGCTCGTGATGCCGTGCACGGTGCGGTCGGCGTCCACCGCGATCAGCAGCCGCACGCCGTCACCGGACAGCTCGTCCAGC
This sequence comes from Lentzea tibetensis, assembly GCF_007845675.1. Lineage (GTDB taxonomy): Bacteria > Actinomycetota > Actinomycetes > Mycobacteriales > Pseudonocardiaceae > Lentzea > Lentzea tibetensis. Next base: position 2,730 of record NZ_VOBR01000057.1, read on the forward strand.
CCACCGAGCGTGAAGCCCATCTCCGGCAAACCCTTGTCCGCCACCCACTCCGACGAGATCGAGCGGATCTGGTCGGTCAGCGCGAGCGGCGCGTCGCGCCACGTCCACCACTCGGCGGTGATGCCCTCCTTGGTCGCCTTGTTCAACGCCGTGCGCACGTCCTGCCACTTCTTGCCGGTGAAGCTCAACGGCGGCAACGGGATCACCGTGTCCTCGGCGACCTGCACGGTCTGCCAGCCGTGTGCCGCGACGGTGTCGCGCAGCTCGGCGCTGATGCTGTACAGGCACGGCGTCCAGCCCTGGTGCGCGCAGAACGACGCGAACCCGCGCACGGCCTCGCGGCGCGCGTCCGGTGCACCGATCGGGTCGCCGACGGTCAGCGCGATCGTCGCCACCACCCGGTACGCCACGGCGGCGCTGCCGTCCGGGGTGAACCAGTAGTGGTTGCCGCGCCAGGTCGTCATGTAGGACAACGAGGTTCCGCCGTGCGCGACCATCAGCGCACGGGCCTGCGCGGCGGCGCTGTCCGCGCACACGGGCCGGGCGCGCCACGACACCTGGAGCAGGCCGATGAGCACGACCAGCCAGAACACCATGCCGGTGTACTCGAACAGCAGGGTCGCGACGATGTCGTCGGCGCGGAACCGCGCGGGCAGCAGACCGAGGTAACCGGGCGGCAGGAACCGCGCGGGCAGGTCGGCCACCAGCTCGGTGAACGTCGCCTCCGGCGCGAACTGGTCGCGGATCAGGTAGCCGCCGAACACGTACAACGCGCTCAGCGCGAGGAACCCGGATCCGGTGATCGTCCAGAACCGGCGCACGCCCGTCGCGAGCGGGAAGTGCTTGCGCGTCGACAGGAGCACGATGACGATCGCCAGCGGCAGCAGCAACGGGATGCCGAACTCCATCAGCTGGCCCGGCGTGACGGACTGGTCGGCGAACCGCACGTAGTTCCACACGTACCAGCCCATCAACCCGGCCAGTCCCAGGTTCAGCGAGAGCGCGCCCCACCAGGCGAACCGGCGGCCGCGGCGCAGTCCCTCGGCCAGCGCCAGCAGCAGCAACGCGGGCAGCACGGACATCATCATCGCGGGCAGCCGGTCGTAGGACGCCTGCACCGTCATGGTCCGGCACTCGTTCGCCCATTCCGGGTCCGCGCAGAGATCGGCGATCGTCTCCGCGTCCGGCTGTGACACCGCGACCAGGTCGCTGAACCACGACAGCGGACCGTTCGGGAACGGCGACAGCATCACGACGATCGGGCCGAGCGCGGAGGCGGCCAACAGCAGCGCGACCAGCACCCGCGTCTCCTCGTGCGTCGGCGCGGACGGCGCGGGCCGCGAGCGCACCGCGAACCAGCCGATCACGAGCCCCGCCATGCCGCCGGACAGGCGCAGCACGTCCTCCAGGTAACCGGAGTAGAGCGCGAGCACGAGCAGTGCGATGACGACCAGCAGCCGCACCCGTCTGCGCCACAGCGCGGGCAGCCGGAAGCTCAGCGCCAGCGCGAGTCCCACGACACCGGCCGACGGGACGACCGCCAGGTCGGTCTGCAGGTAGTCCAGCCACACCCAGCCGGTCGGCACACCGAGCCGGACCAGCCCCGCGCCGAGGAACACGCCGACCACGTGGGTCGACACGAACAGCGCGGCCGTGCGCAGCGAGCCGAACTCGCGTTCCGCCACCGGACCGAACACCAGCAGCAGCGCGGTGGTTCCGAGGTACCCGAGCAGGTTGGCGCACCACAGCATCGACGTGAGCGCCGTCCACAGCGGCGAGGACAGGCCGAAGCCGACCTCCTCCAGCACCGGCCCGTCGACGAGGCTTCCCGTTGCGGCACCGACGATCCACAGCGTCAGCACGAGCGCCGCCGTGAACGGCGCCCGCCGGATCAGTTGCTGAGCCCGGTGCGCCGCGCCAGCCACGGCAGCGAGTCGTGCAGACCGGGGCGCCACACGTTCCAGTCGTGCGCTCCCGGCAGTTCCGTCCACTGGACGTCCATGCCCGCTCGTCGACATGCCTCGTACACCTCTCGGTCTTCCTTGCGGTAGTGGGGGTCGCTCGCGCCTGCCACGATCACGCCCGCGGTGGTGGGGAACCGCTGGGTGGCGAGGACGTCCAGCGGGTTGATCCGCCGGTACGCGGCGGCGTCGCCGTGGAACACGACCTTGATGGTCTCGGCGGTGGTGCTCAGCGTCGGTTCGCGCTGACCCGCGATGTCGATGAAGTTCGCGTAGACCTCAGGTGCGCGCACGGCGAGCTGCAGGGAGCACGTCCCGCCCTGCGACAGTCCCGCGATCGTCCATGCGGAACGGTTCTCGTCGACCTGCAGCCTGTTCTTCACCCAGGCAGGCACGTCCTTCGCCAGGTACGTCTCGACCTGGCCGAGGTGCGAGTCGACGCAGATGGGGTTGGCCATCATCGAGCCGAGCTGGTCGACCGCGATGACGATCGGCGCGAGTCCGTTGTGCTGCTTGGCGAACGCGTCGAAGTGCTGGGTGAGCTGGCCCGCGTCGAACCAGTCGCGCGGTGTTCCCGGCTGCCCGGCCAGCAGCACCAGCACCGGGAGCCGCGGCCGGGGCGTCGCCGCGTAGGCGGGCGGCAGGTAGATCCACGCGTTGCGCGGCTTGAAGTTCGTGCTCGACGGGATGGGCGCCTCGGAGACCGTCCCCTTCTCGGGCAGGTCGGCAGGCGGCCGCCACACGTCGGCGAGCTTGCCTCCCGGTGGCACCCGAACCTCGTCGGCCGCGGGTTTCGCGGCGTCGTCGAGGTCGGTCGTGCCGCCGAGGAACGGTCCCAGCGCGGCGCGCACGGTCGCGTACTGGCCGAAGAACTGGTTCACCCCGGACAGTCCGCTCGTCAGCACGAGCACCGCGGCGAGCACGCTCACCACGCGGACCGGCCAGCGCGAGTGCCGCCAGCGGGCGACGGCGAGCGCGATGCCCAGCACCGCGACACCGAGCCACGCCAGCACGACGAAGGGCAGCGGTTCGGGGAACGGCCGCCACACCCGGTTCACGAAGAACCACGCGGCGGCCGTGAGCAGCGCGCACGCCGGCACGACGATCGGCAGGACACGCGTCCACCACGTGCGCCGTTTCGCGACGGCGAGGAACAGCAGTGCGATCGCGCCCCCGGCGGTGATCATCGCGGGGATCGGCCCGTTGATCAGGGAGAGCTCCAACGGGCTCGTCATGCCGCCGAGTCTTCAGCGAACCGACAGCTTCCACATCAGGCGACCGACTGGTCGGGGTAGGTCCGTCGGCTGATCCAACATCAGACCGAAGTAGTACAACCGAATTCGCGAAAGCGTGTCTAAGCTGGTCAGCATGGGGGAGACCAGTCTTGACGACGACTTCTGCCAGGACCGCCATTCCGTCTACGACCGCCTGCGCGCGGACGCGCCAGTGTGCCCGGCCGTGCTGCCGAACGGGCAGCGCGTCTGGCTGGCCACGCGCTACGAGGACGCCCGCGCGCTGCTCGCCCACCCGGCGCTGAGCAAGGACTCGAACCGCGCGACGCCGCTGTACGAGCGGCTGGCCGAGACCGAGGGCGTGCGCCGCACGTACATCGCGAAGGTGCTGCGCGACCACATGCTCAACCTGGACCCGCCGGACCACACCCGGTTGCGGCGGCTCGTCGGCGCGGCGTTCACGTTGCGCCGCGTGGAGCTGCTGCGGCCGCGGGTCGAGGAGATCGTCGGCGACCTGCTCGACGGGCTGTCCGGACAGGTCGACCTGCTGGAGCAGTACGCGATCCCGGTGTCCGGCACGGTCGCCGGCGAGCTGTTCGGCGTGCCGGTCGACGAACGCGCGGAGTTCCGCGGGCTGTCGCAGCGGATCGGGCAGGGCGCGGACGCCGAGGAGGTCGGCCGCGGCTTCCTCGCGATGGCGGACTACCTGGCCGCGCTGGTGGCGCGCAAGCGGGAGCAGCCGGGCGACGACCTGGTGACGGCTCTGGTGCAGGCCCGCGACGAGGGCGACCAGCTCGACGAGGACGAGCTCGTCTCCATGGTGTTCCTGTTGCTGACAGCGGGTTTCGAGACGACCGTGCACCTCGTCGGCAACGGCGTCGTCGCGCTGCTGAGCCACCCCGAGCAGCTCGCGTTGCTGCGCGGCGATCCGTCGCTGTTGCCGCGCGCCGTCGAGGAGCTGCTGCGGTTCGACGGACCGGCGGGCACCGCGACGTTGCGCTTCACGACCGAGCCGGTCGAGGTCGGCGGCACGACGATCCCCGCCGAGCAGTTCGTGCTGGTTCCGGTGGGTGCCGCGAACCGCGACGAGGCCAGGTTCCCGGACCCGCACGCGTTGGACATCACGCGCGACGCGATCGGGCACGTCGGGTTCGGCCACGGCGTGCACCACTGCCTCGGCGCGCCGCTGGCTAGGCTCACCGGGCAGACCGCGATCGGCCGCCTGGTCGAGCGGTTCCCCGATCTCGCGCTGGTGGAGCCGGAGAAGTTGCGGTGGCGCAACAACTCCCTGTTCCGCGCCTACGAGCAGATCTTCGTCACGGTGTGAGACTCACGGGGTGACGCCGCGCCAGGCGGCGGTGAGCACGGCGAGTGCGCGCGGGTCGCCCGCCATCTCGGCCGCCTTCGGCAGGTCGGACTCGGCCATGCCCAGCTCGCGCAACGACGTCGGCACGCCGAACCGCACCGCGATCTGGTGGATCGTGGTGGCGAGCGGCGAGGGCGCGATCACGTGCGGCAGCACCACGGTGTGCGTCGCGGAGTGGGGCAGCCCGAACGAGCCGCCGAGCACGTGGCACAGCTTGTGGTGCAGGCCCATGCCGACGCTGAGGCACGTCCCGGCGAGCCACGCGGCCCACAGCAGCTCGCCCCGTGCGTCCACAGTGGACGGGTTGCCGCTCAGCGCGTGGATGATGCCGTCGATGGCCTTCCCTGCGATCGCGTCGACGTACGGGTTCTGGCCGAGCGCCTCGACGGCGTGCGCGAGCGCGTTGATCGCGCTGGTGACGGTGACGTCGGTCGGCAGGTCGAGTGTGAGGTCGACGTCGTAGATGACGGTCTGCGGCTGGATCTCCTTGGCCGACCGGGTCTTCTTGACGCCGTGTTCGGTCTCGCCGAGCACCGGCGTGACCTCGGAGCCCGCGTAGGTGGTCGGCAGGATCAGCTGCGGCACTCCCGTGCGCACCGCCAGTGCCTTCGACAGGCCGGTCGTCGAGCCGCCGCCGAGCGCGACGACGCAGTCCGCCCGGTGCTCGCGCAGCACGCCCAGCGCGCGTTCGGTCACCTCGACCGGGGTGTGCATGGTCGCGCCGCCGAACCGCGCCACCTGCAGCGGACCCAGCTCGGTCGTGACCCGGTCCGCGCCGAGGTGCCTGGCCAGCAGGAGCACGCGGGTGCCGCCGAGACGCTCCACCTCGTCGCGGACCTGGGCGACGGTGCCGCGGCCGAACACGATCCGGCCGGACGGGGGTTCGTAGGTGAACGTCATCGGGGCATTTTCCGTCTCTGTCGGTGACTTGGGGAATCCAACTTTCGGCTCTGATGGGTGATAGATCCACTCCGTAGCGTGGTTTTTCATGAAGCGTCTTCGGGTTGGCCTGGCGTTGCTGGGTGCGTTGCTCGTCGTACCGGTTCCGGTGTCCGCGGCCACCCCGGCCTACCAGGTGCGGGACGGCGTGACGCAGCCCGTGCACAGCCTGGCAGACGCGATCCGCGAGACCGTGTGGGTCGACACCGGTCTCGACCTGGACGCCGACGGCGCGGGTGACCGCGTCGCCGCCGACATCATCCGGCCCGCCACGACCGCGCGCGTGCCGGTGATCATGGAGGCCAGCCCGTACTACCAGTCCGCCGGGCGCGGCAACGAGGGCGAGACGAAGACGTACTCGGGTGGTCTGCCGGTGCGCTTCCCGCTGTTCTACGACAACTACTTCGTGCCGCGCGGATACGCGGTGGTGCTGGTCGACTTCTCCGGCACCAACCGGTCGCGCGGTTGCCTCGACACCGGCGGACGCGGCGAGGTCGCGTCCGGCACGGCGGTGATCGACTGGCTGAACGGCCGCCGCCCCGGCTACTCGTCCGTGACCGGGACGCAGGCCGTCTCCGCGTCGTGGTCGACCGGCAACGTCGGCATGATCGGCAAGTCGTGGGACGGGACGGTCGCGCAGGGCGTCGCGGCGACCGGTGTCGCCGGCCTCAAGACGATCGTGCCGATCGCGGCGATCAGCTCCTGGTACGACTGGTTCCGCTCGGACGGCGTGTCCTACCGCGGTTTCGGCACGCCCACCGGGCTGGCGTCCGGGTTCGAGAACACCAACGCCCGCTCGCGGTGCGGCACCGTGCGGACCGAGATGACGAACGGCGCGCCGTCCAACGGTGACTACACGCCGATGTGGCAGCAGCGCGACTTCGTGCGCAACGCGTCCAAGGTGAAGGCCTCGGTGTTCGCCGTGCACGGGTCGGCTGATCTCAACGTGAAGACGCTGCAGTACGGGCAGTGGTGGGACGCGCTGCCCGCCGCGACGCCGCGCAAGCTGTGGTTGTCGCAGACCGCGCACGTCGACCCGTTCGACTTCCGGCGCGCGGAGTGGGTGCGCACGCTGAACCGCTGGTTCGACCGCTGGCTGCTGGACGTGCCGAACGGCATCGAGAACGAGCCGCAGGCCGCGATCGAGCGCAGGCCGGACGTGTGGGGCAACTACGCCAAGTGGCCGCCCGCCGGTACCGGGCTGCAGACGTTCTACCCGGCGGCCGCCGGTCTGGGCACCACGCCCGGTTCGGGGACGGCGTCGTTCGTCGACGACGGGCGCGGGACGCCGTCGTCGTGGGTGTCCGGCGCGTCGAGCCGGGTGCAGTACTCGACCGGCGTGCTGGGCTCGGACCTGCGCATCGCCGGAACCTCGTCGGTGACCGTGTCGGTGTCGTCGTCCACGCCCACCGCGCACCTGACCGCGTACCTCGTCGACTACGGCTCGGCCGTCGTCCGGTCGGGCGAGGGGATCAGGACGCTGTCGACCGAGTCGTGCTGGGGTGAGAACCGCACCGGCGACGACGCCTGTTACCGCGACACCGAGGCCACCTCCGGGACGGTGGACGCGCAGGTCGTCGCACGCGGGTGGGCCGACCTGGCCAACTACGCGTCGCTGAGCTCGCCGCGGACGATCACGCCCGGCACCAGCTACACGATGACGTTCCGGCTGTCGACGGCCGACCACATCGTGCCCGCCGGGCACCGGCTCGCGCTGGTCATCGGTGGTACGGACAGCTCGATGATCGCGACGCCGAGCCAGCTGCCCAGGTTGACGGTGAACCTCGCGGGCACGTCTGTCCGGGTGCCGCTGGAAGGTGTTCTCGGCTCTCCTTCGAGTGAGCCGGCAACGGCTTCCCGCGTTTCCGCCGGGGTGGCGGGTGCGCTGAACTAAGTGTGTCAGTGGCCGTCAGTACGATCGCGGCCATGGACATCGACCCCGCCTTGGAGGTGCTCCGCCGCGTCTTCGGGTACGACTCGTTCCGAGGCGAGCAGCAGGAGATCGTCGAGCACGTCATCGCCGGCGGTGACGCGCTCGTCCTGATGCCGACCGGCGGTGGGAAGTCGCTGTGCTACCAGGTTCCGTCGCTGGTGCGCAGCGGTGTCGGTGTGGTGATCTCGCCGTTGATCGCGTTGATGCAGGACCAGGTCGACGCGTTGCGCGACGCGGGTGTGCGGGCCGGTTTCCTGAACTCGACGCAGTACCCGGACGAGCGCGCCATGGTCGAGGCCGAGTTCCTCGCCGGCGAGCTGGACCTGCTGTACCTGGCGCCGGAGCGGCTGCGGTCCGAGGCCACCCTGCGCCTGCTGGACCGCGGCGAGATCGCATTGTTCGCGATCGACGAGGCGCACTGCGTGTCCCAGTGGGGCCACGACTTCCGCCCGGACTACCTGGCGCTCGCCGAGCTGCACGAGCGCTGGCCGAAGGTGCCGCGCATCGCGCTGACCGCGACGGCGACGGACGCGACCCGCAAGGAGATCGCGACCCGGCTGAACCTCGAGGAGGGGCGGCACTTCGTCGCCTCGTTCGACCGGCCGAACATCCAGTACCGCATCGTGCCCAAGAACGAGCCCAAGAAGCAGCTGCTCGGCCTGCTGCGCACCGAGCACGACGGCGACTCGGGCATCGTCTACTGCCTGTCCCGCGCGTCGGTGGAGAAGATCGCCGAGTTCCTGGTGCAGAACGGCATCCGCGCGCTGCCGTACCACGCGGGCCTCGACGCCAGGACGCGTCAGGAGAACCAGTCGCGCTTCCTGCGCGAGGACGGCATGGTGATGGTCGCGACCATCGCGTTCGGCATGGGCATCGACAAGCCGGACGTCCGCTTCGTCGCGCACCTCGACCTGCCGAAGTCCGTCGAGGGCTACTACCAGGAGACCGGCCGCGCGGGCCGCGACGGCCTCCCGTCCACCGCTTGGCTCACCTACGGCCTGCAGGACGTGGTGCAGCAACGCAAGATGATCGAGTCGTCCGAGGGTGACCTCGCGTTTCGCCGCCGGTCTTCGCTGCACCTCGACGCGATGCTCGCGTTGTGCGAGACGGTCGAGTGCCGTCGTGCCGGGCTGCTGGCCTACTTCGGCCAGGAAGCCGTGCCGTGCGAGAACTGCGACACGTGCCTCACCCCGCCCGAGTCGTGGGACGGCACCGTCGCCGCGCAGAAGCTGTTGTCGACCGTGTGGCGCCTGAAGAACGAGCGCAACCAGAAGTTCGGCGCCGGCCAGGCCATCGACATCCTGCTGGGCCGCAAGACCGCCAAGATCATCCAGTACGACCACGACGCGCTGAGCGTGTTCGGCATCGGCGAGGACCTGAACGAGAGCGAGTGGCGCGGCGTCGTGCGCCAGCTGCTGGCGCAGGGCCTGCTCGCGGTGGAGGGCGAGTACTCGACCCTGGTGCTGACGCCCGCTGCCTCAGATGTGCTGGGCCGCAAGCGTTCCGTGATGATGCGGCGCGACACCCGGCCCGCTCCGGCCAAGAAGTCGGGCAAGACGTCGAAGGCGGCGGCCGCGGTCGAACTGCCCGAGGCAGCGGTACCCGTGTTCGAGCAGCTGCGCGCGTGGCGGGCCGCTCAGGCCAAGGAGCAGGGCGTGCCCGCTTACGTGATCTTCCACGACGCGACGTTGCGGCAGATCGCCGCCGAGGCTCCCGCGACGTTGGCCGAGCTGGCCAATGTGAACGGGGTGGGTGAGAACAAGCTCGCCAAGTACGGCGAGGGGATCCTCGAGGTGCTCAGCTCCTGACGAACGCCCGCCAAGCGGTGGGGGAGAAGGCCAGCTGGGGACCGGCGGTGTTCTTCGAGTCGCGGACTCGCACGACCTGCGTGAACGCTACTTCGACGCAGTCGCCTTCTCCGCTCGTGTCGCTGTAGCTGCTCTTACGCCACGCCATGTCCTGACGCATCGGGGTCCTCTCGCGGTCGGCTGTGCCTGCCCGAGTAGTTCATCAGCAGGCTCCGCGATTGTCCCTCATCCAACGCGACCGAGGCCAGGCGTTCCAAGATCGCCGCGTACCGTGCGATGGCGGTCGAGTCGTGAGCGAACACCCTGGTGAGCTCGTTCTCGCTGTAGACGACCGGCCGGTCCTTGTCGTACTCCCACTGGACATAGTCGGCCAGCACGACTCCGGCAGGCCCGCTCGACTTCGGCACGATGCGGATGGTGTGGGTGTTGAACATCAGCCGCTGCATCTGCTCTGCCATGACCGCGTCGTCGCCCACGTTCAGCTGGAGTGCGTTCTCGTGCACGTAGAAGAGACAGTCGGGCCGGTCGTGCCGCCGGAGTATGGCTTGGCGGGCCATCCGAGCCTCAACGAGCCTGCCGATCTGGTCGGGCGATGCTCGCCCGCCTGACTTCAGGATCATTCGCGTGTAGGGCTCGGTCTGGAGGAGGCCGGGGACCGTCGCGGTCGAGATGCTGGTGATCTTGGTGGCGGGAGACTCAGAGATGGCGATGGTGCGGAGGTTCTCCGGTACCTGCACGAAGTATGCGTCGAAGGCATGGCGGTAGCGGTTGAGGAAGCCTTCGACGAATGCCCGGCTGCGTTTGCACGTGGTCAGGTACTGGACGATGTCGATTTCGGAGGCGCGGACCTTGCCGTTCTCGACGTTGGAGACTTTGGTCTGGTGCCAGCCGAGTACGTAGCCCATCTCCGTACCCGTGTAGGTGGTGTGTTTCTCGCGCAGGTGCCGCAGCTCGTCGCCGAGATCTCGGCTGTACGGCGTGGAAGGCGTCGGCGTCATGGCCGCGAGTTTCCGGTATGCGCACCGGACATGGAGCGCCCCGTTCGAGTGAGGGTTGTTCTCGCAGCTGCGAAAATCGCTGTCCGGCGGCCGGAACACGGTGATAGACAGCCCGAGTGCAAACGACTTTGGAGTTCCCCGACCTGCTGCGACTGATCGACGAACGGTTGGTCGCGTTCCGGGCCGCGGTCTCCTCCGCGCCCGGTCTGGACGTGCAGGTGCCGACCTGTCCCGAGTGGACGCTGCTGGATCTGGTGCAGCACGTGGGCAAGAGCCACCGACGCTGGGCCGCGACCGTTGCGGCAGGGCCTGCCGACGCACCCCCGGACGAGTCTGCTTGGGGTGGTGCCGAGGCTGTGCCCGTGGAGCGCGAGGCGCTGCTGGCCTGGTCGGCGGAGTCGACGGAGAAGTTGCTGAGCGCACTGCGGGAGTCCGGCCCTGATCGCGGCTGCTGGACGTGGTGGGTCGGCTCGCAGTCGCCGCACACCAGCGGTGCCGTCGCCCGGCACCAGGTTCAGCACGTCACGGTGCACACCTACGACGCCCAGATCACTGCGGGCGCTCCGCAGCCGCTGCCGGACGAGGCCGCGCTCGACGGTGTCGACGAGTTCCAGTCCACCTGCTGCGCGACGACGAGCGCCTGGCCGCACGAGCCCGCTGTCGTCGACTACCACGCCACCGAAGGCCGGTCCTGGCGTCTCCGGCTCTCCGCCGACGGCGCACGGATCGACCGCATACCCGCGGGCGAGGAACCGGTGGCGGCCGACGCCTCCCTTTGGGGCACGGCCAGTGAGCTGGTTCTGGCTTTCTACGGCCGGATTTCCGTGGACTCACTGAAGTTCGACGGCGACCGAAGTGTCTTCGACCAGCTCATCGCCTGGGATCCGAGTTAGTCAATTGACACAAGCCTGACATCTCGTCGACGACGAGATATCAGGCCTCGGCCATGAGGGTCAGATGAAATCTGACCACGGTGGCGACGACCTGCGAGTTCCCTCTTTGGACGGTGATCTCCGTTCCGCAGCCGTGCTCGTTGAACACGTCATCGGTCACCCGGACGGTGTCGCCGAGCAGGTTGATTCCGCCGCACTCGGGCAGCAGTGGAACGAAGATCCCGGCCCACGCATTCCTGTCTGCCGGACAGAACCGCGGTGCGGGAGCCTCGGCGCGTGAGGCTCCCGCACCACGGGGTCAGCCGACCTTCTCGAGACGCGCCCCGCGGATCAGGAACTTGCCGGGCTCGCGGACCTGTTCGAAGGCCGCGTTGTTGAGCAGCGCACAGCTACCGGACACACCGGTGACCGACACGGTCGTCGACTTGTTGTTGTCGAGGTTGGTCACCTTGAGCTTGGTGCCGATGGGGAACTGGTTGCTGGACGCGCCAGGCGCGCCACCCTCACCGGACAGCGTGACCGTGGACCCGGCGCACACGACCCGACCCGCAGCCGAGTCGGGCTTGCCAGGAGCAGGCGCGGGAGCGGGAGCAGCCGCCGACCCGACGACCTCGACCTTGTTGCGTCGAATGAGGTTCTTGCCGGGCTCGCGCACCTGTTCCATGGCCGCCGCGTTCAGCAGAGCGCAGCTGCCGGAGATGCCGGTGACGGGCACGGTGGTGGACTTGTTGTTGTCCAGGTTGGTGATCTTCAGGCGCGTGCCGACGGGGAACTTGTTGGACGTCACGCCGGGAGCGCCGCCCTCGGCCGAGAACGTCAGCGACTGGCCTCCGCACACGCCGGAAGACTGGGCGGGCTGAGCAGCCTGAGGAGCGCCGCCACTGCCGACGCGCTCGACCCGGTTGCGCCGAATCACGTTCTTGCCCGGCTCACGCACCTGCTCCATGGCCGCGGCGTTCAACAGGGCACAGCTCCCGGAAACCCCCGTGACGGGCACGGTGGTGGACTTGTTGTTGTCCAGGTTGGTGATCTTGAGCTGTGTCCCGACGGGGAACTGGTTGGACGTGACGCCCGGAGCGCCACCGTCGGCCGAGAACGTGAGGTTCTGGCCCTGGCACACGGCGGAGGAAGCGTCGTTGCCCGCGACCGCGAAGGTCGTGCCTCCCGCGATGGCCACGAGGGCGAACAGGCCGGCCGAGATGGCCCAGCCCTTGGTTAGTTGCATGCACTCACTTCCCTTCGTCTCTCCTGCCTGGCCTTACGGCCTGCGACGAAGGTTGGTTCAAATCACGAACGGCGACGCACTTCTCCGGACAGCCGAACCGGGTCGCACACGGCCAGGTGGTCGCGCAGCACGGAATGCGCGAACCGGTACTCGCCGTCCACGTAGGACAGCAGCAGCCGGTCCTCCGCGAGGTTCAGCAGAGACCGCCGCCGCAGCGACAGCTCGCCGACGACGAGCGGACGGGCCAGCAGCTCCGAGAAGCGCTCGGACAGCACGTCGAACGGCCACACGTAGTCGCGCGCCGCGATGGGCGTGATCATCAACCCGATCAGCAGGCCCAGGGTGGGCGACAACGGATCGGCGAAGCCCAGCGGCAGGCCGCACAGCGACCCGAGCAGGCCGGCAACGGGAATCACCGGCTGCACCCACCACGGCCGCTGCCGCACGAGCCGCTCGAGCTGAGGCTCGCGCACGGTGCCCCACACCAGCCCGATGGCCGAGCAGAACAACCCGCCCAGCAACCCGACCACGAGCCCGACGAACAGGCCGGTGAACAGCGTCGGCCCGGTCCAGAACGTCGCCACACCGGTCCCGATGGTGATCAGGAACGCCCACGCCAGCGGCGCCTGCCCCTGCACGACACCGATGGCCAGCACGAACGTCAGCGCCAGCACCACGCTGGTCCCGACGGCCTCCGGCCACTGCACGGCGAGCGTGGCGAGCCACATGCCGAACACCGTCGCGAGCACGCCCACGACAACACCGGCCGCGAACCCGACGAGCGACACGACGACACCGTGCGCGCGGCCGGGCGGGCGGAACACGTTCGGCAGCTGGTTGACCCACACGACCAGTCCGCTCAGCGCGACGGCACCGACGGCCGCGGGCACCAGGCCGAGCCGCAGGCCGACCATCGCGCACACCGCGCCGACCGCACCGGCCAGCGCGGCAGGCACACCGCGCACGAACAGCAGCCACAGCGGGCGGGTCGGCACGAGACCGATCCACGACCTGCGGTCGGGGAGCTTCGCGGGCGCCGCGAGGTCCGGGCGCCGCAACCTGGCCAGGAACTTCAGCGCCCTGATCGTCGGACCGGCCGCGCGCTGCCCGGCGAGCCGCTCGACGACGTAGCCCGCGACCGGGTCGACCGGGAAGTCCGCCTCGCGGTCGCGGTAGGTGAGCGCGACGAGGTTCAGCATCAGCGGCGTGGTCAGCGTGTCCCAGTGCGCGGGGTCCTTCTCCAGCGCGGTCTGCAGGCCGTCGAGCCGCGGCGACACGGCCGCGATGTACTCCTGCACCTGGCCTCGGGTCAGCGGCTGCACGTGCACCGACACGAACTCGGGCACCGGCCGCGACGAGCAGACCATCGACGCGTACGGGGCGATGTCGTGCTCGGCCTGCGCGCGGTCGGCATCCGGCACCTCGTCCAGCCCGTCGACGAAGATGACGAGACTCCTGCGCCGCAACCAGACCGTCGCCGCCGAGCGGCTGATCCGGTACTGCCTGGTCAGCTCGCGCTGCAGCCACCCGGTGAACTCCATCGGCCCGCGCGCGTCGTACGCCGACCAGGCGGCCAGGTCGACGACGACGGGAATCGGCGCCTCGGGGTCGTACCTGGCCTTCTTCAGCAGTCGCACGCACAGGTCGAGCATGAGCGTCGAGCGTCCGCTGCCCGGCTCACCGATGAGTGCCAGCGGTCTGCCCAACCGGGCCACCACCGCCTCGAGATCGTCCGAGTCGAGCTCCTCGTCCTCCACGCGCACGGACACGCGGGGCTGGCGGGCGAGCGCGAGCTTGATCCGGCTCTGGGTGGCGAGCGACGCGCCGAGCAGACCGCGGATGCGCATTTCCACCCGATCGATGGCGGCTGATCGGTTGCTGGTCTCGCCGCCGCGCACCCGTTCCCACACCACGAGCCCGGCCGCGGCGAGCCCGAGCCCGATGGCGGCGGGCCACAGCCAGCCGCGCATCGAGCCCAGGTACTCGGGTGGCGCCGTGCCGGTGCTGACGTTGATAGCTGCTGGGAGCAGGAGAAGCAGCACGACGACGCATATCCCGATCAATACGGTGATACGCGCAGCCCTGCTGATCCGGTCCCACTCCATGATCACCTCCGTGACCTCGGCAAACGACGGTAGCCGCGAATGCCGAGGCACGGAAGTGACGCGCCGAGCAGGTCAACCAGAGGTGATCAAAGGCGCTGCCACAGCGAGGCCGCGTAAGGCGGCTCCCACGAGACGATCGACGTGTGCGCCTGCAGGCACTTGTAGTTCAAGCCCGCGTAGCTCACCTGCGACCCCACCGAGTACGCCGTGTTCGGTGCCCACGCCGGGAAGTTCCCAGGTGGCTGGGTCGTCGTGGACGTCGGTGGCTGGCCCGGCGACGTGGTCGTCGTCGGCCCTCCGGGGCATGCGCCGAACACCTCGAACTCCCAGAACGAGAAGCCGTACGGGGTCGCCCGGCTGGTGCCGTTGAACCGCACGTACCTCGCGTTGCCGGAGAGCGCTATGTCCTCGACGCCACCCGCTCCGCTGAACGTGGAGTAAGCCTCGCGCCACGAACTGCCGTTGTCCGACAGCTGGATGGAATAACTTCGCCCGTAGGCCGCTTCCCAGTTGATCCGCGCCCGCGTGACCGGCCGGACCGAGCCGAGGTCGACCTGCCACCAGTTCGGTTCGTTGTGCGCGCTCGACCAGCGCGTACCCGTGTTGCCGTCCACCGCGAACGCCGCCGCCTGGTTGCCGCTCTCGATGCTCGACGCCGATGTGGGCCGTCCCTGGGAGATCAGCGGCCCGCAGGTCTGCGGGGGAGTGGTCGTCGTCGTCGGCTGACCGCCACCGCCGCGCGTCCACACCGCCACGTAGTCGATCACCATCGGGCGGTCGGGGACGATGCCGGGACCGGGGGTGCGGGTGCCCGAGTAGTTGTCCGGGAACTCGCCGCCGATCGCGACGTTCAGGATGATGAAGTAGCCGGCGTGGTTGGTCATGTTGGCCCACGTGCCCGCGTCGACCTGGTTCTGGTTGACCTGGTGGAACAGCTGGTCGTCCACGTACCAGCGGAACTGCTGCGGGCTGACGCTCGCGTCCCACTCGAACCGGTAGGTGTGGAACGTGGACTGGCACGAGCCGTTGGGGCACGGCCGGCTGTTCGCGATGCCGTTCTTCTCGTTGCACGGGCCGCCGGGGCTGACGCCGCAGTGCAGGACGCCCCACACGCGGTCGACGCCGTTGACGTTCTCCATGATGTCGAACTCGCCGATACCCGGCCAGTTCCACCAGTTGCCGCGGTACGGCGAACCGAGGGCCCAGAATGCCGGCCAGTAGCCGAGCGCCGCCGCACCCGTCACGTTGGGCATCTGGATGCGGCCCTCGATCCGCAGCACCCCACCCGGCGGGGCCTTGAAGTCCTGCCGGTTGGTCTCGATGCGGGCGGACGTCCACTCGGCGCCGTTGCGGCGAGGCGTGATCCGCAGGTTGCCAGCGCCGTCGAGGCTGACGTTCGCGGGGTTGTTGGTGTGGGCGGCGATCTCGCCGGTGCCCCAGTTGCCCGGTCCGCCCGGATAGCCGTGCCCGAGGCTGAACCGCCAGTTCCCGCCGTTGGGCAGCTGGTTCGCGCCGCCGGTGAAGTCGTCGCCGAAGACCTGGGTCCATCCCGGCAGGGGAGGGATGGCGGCTTCGGCTCTGGGTGTCGTGGTGGTGGCTATGAGAAGGCTGCATATCAGTGCGGCTGACGCGGCCATCGCTATGGACAGCCGGACCCGCGCCCGTCGAGTGAGCGTCATTGCTACCCTCCAGCATTGCTGCGCATGAGAGCGCTCTCACACTGGAGTGATAGTCGTCTTGTCAACTCGCTGTCAAGAGCTCCACATTTCCGAGTCGGCATCATGTTTTCGCAGGTGATCACTACCGCGTCTCAGTCCGTGAACTTTCTTCCCACATGGTGCGTTCCTGCGGTGTGATCGAGATCGTCGAGTTCGGCGCGGAGCTGCGCCTCTTCCGAGAGCAGGCGTACCTGCGTGGCAAGCGCGACCCCGAGTGGACCGCCGAGTGGGGCACCGACGAGCACGACGAGCGCGCCACCCACTTCGTCGTCCGCGACGAGGACGGCGCGCTCGCCGGTGCCGTCAGAGCCCAGTTCGACCCGCCGTGGCCGGACGGCGTGGACGACGAGCACGCGGTGCTGTTCGCCCGGATGGCCGTGCGGCGGATGGAGCTGCGCGGCAGGCGCGTGTTGGTCGACCTGATGCTGCACGCGAACCGCCACGCCGCCGAACTGGGCCGCACCACCGGCTACGCCGTCGCCAACAGCAGGGCGTTGTGGCTCTACCGGAGGATCGACGCGCAGTTCGACGTCGTCTCCGGCCCCAACAGCGGGTGGGGGAGCGAGATGTACCTGATGCGCTGGGAGCTCGAGCGGTTCGCCGCCGCGCTGGAGTCCGTTGTGGACATCCGTCGCGCGGTACCGCTACCGGGCTGACCGCTACTGCTCGCCGAACTTGCGCAGACCCTCCTTGGCCTTCTCCTCAGCGGAGTCGATGTGCTCGGTGTGCTTGCCGCCGGTCCTCTCGTCGGCGAACTGACCCGCCCGGTCCACACCCTCGTCGACCTTGTCGCCGTGCTGGCCCAGCAGGTCCTTGGCCTTGTTCTTCAGCTCGTCGAAGCCCATGGTTCTCTCCTCCTGCTCCTTGATCGGACCCAGGTCGAGTACCCACGTCCACGTTCGGCGCTAAACATCTGCCCGCCGAACGTGGACGCCAGTGGTCTGAAGCTCAGTCCCGCAGTGCCTCTACCGGGCTGACCCGCGCCGCGCGTCGAGCGGGGAGCAGTCCGGCGAGCGCGGTGAGCGCGGCCAGGCCCAGCACCACGACCGCCACGTCGGCGAACGGGACCTGCAACGGCCAGTCGACGCCGAGCGAGACGACACCGACCCACGCGTACGGGATGCCCAGCGCGAGCCCGAGCACGGCGCCGATCGTCCCGTAGAGCGACGCCTCGACGGTGACCATCCCGCGCAGTCCGCTCCTGGTCAGGCCGATCGCGCGCAGCAGTCCGGACTCGCGGGTGCGTTCCAGCACGGACAGCGCGGTCGTCGAGCCGACTCCGACGACCGAGATGAGCATCGTCAGCGCCATCAGGCCGATCGCGACGGCGAACAGCGAGAAGAACCAGTTCTCCTTCTCGGCGCGCTTGTCCGCGAGCGACACCACGTCGAGGCCTGCCGCGGCGGACAGCGATCCGTTGGCCAGCGCGCCGTCCGGTTCGGCCGGGACGCCGAGGCGGTCGAAGTCGGCCGGGTCGAGCACGGCGCTGGACTGCAGCGGAACACCGCCGAACACGGTGGCCGCGACCGTCAGGGTCACCTCGTGGCCCTCGGTGCCCGCCCGGACCTGGTCGCCCGCCCGCAGCCGCATCCGCTCGGCGGTCGAGGTGGGCAGCAGGATCTTGCCCGGCCCCATGTCCTGCACGGACCCGTCCTGGAAGCGGAAGTCGTCGAGGTTGCGCACGCCGCGCAGGTTGACGTCGGACGCCTGCATGATCAGCTGGCGTTCCGGACCGGTCAGCTGCACCTCGGTCCGTCGGTAGGGCAGCACGTCGCGCAGGCCGATGCGGTCGCCGACCGGCCCGGTGATCTCCAGGTCCGCCGGGTACGCGCTCGCCATCTCCGCCTTGCCGAGGCTGCGCAACGTCTCCGTGCCGACGATCGTGCCGATCACCAGCGCCACGCCGAGCGCGACGACCGTCGTGATCGACGCGGCCCTGCGCGGTGCGCCGCCGACACCGCCGACCGCGAGCCCGCCGACGGCGCCCAGCCTGCGGGCGGGCCAGCTGATCACGCGCAGCAGCGGGTTGATCAACGCCGGGCCGAGTGCGATGAGCGCGCAGAACGCGAGCGTCGCGCTCAGCACCGTGAGCAGCAGCAGTTCCTCGGTCAGGCCGGGCGGGCGGATCTTGTCGCCCAGTCCGCGCGTCACCACGTTGAACAGCGTGAACCCGGCTCCGCCGAGCAGTGCCAGCCCGAGCACCCAGCGGGCCTTGCCGACCGCGGCTCGGGTGTCCTGCACCGCGGAGGTCCGCAGCGCTTCCAGCGGCGACACCTTCGACGCGGACACCGCGGGCGCCAGCACGGCGAGCGTGGTCAGCGCGAACGAGCCCAGCACGACGCCGATCGCCTCGGGCACCGGGAAACCGGGCGCGACCAGTCCCGCGAGCGGCACGGCCTGCGCGACGAGCCAGGCCAGTCCGACACCGGAGACCGACGCGAGCAACCCGGTGCGCGCGCCCTCGCTGACGAGCCGGACGACCAGCCGCCCGCGGCCCGCGCCGACGGCCCTGAGCAGGGCGAGCTCGCGCATCCGTTGCGCGAACACGATCCGGAACGTCGAGGTCGACACGAGCGCGCCCGCGACCATCGCGACCACGACGAACGCGCCGAGCAGCACGAACACCTCGTCGAGCCGGCTCTCCTTGACGCCGACCATGGTGCGTTCGGTGATGTCCTTCGCGAGCACCGTGCCGTACGCGAAGAAGGCGGCGATGAGGATGGAGACGACGGGCAGCAGCTTCTTCACGCGTTCACCTGCTGACGAGGCGCCGGGCTGCCGATCCCCGCGACCCTGCCGTCGGCCATGTGCACCACGTGACCCGCGTACCGGGCGGCGTTCTGGTCGTGCGTGACCATCACGACGGTCTGCCCGAACTGGCGGACGCAGTCGCGCAGCAGGCCCAGCACCTCGGCGCTGGTGCGCGAGTCGAGGTTGCCGGTCGGCTCATCGGCGAACACGACGTCCGGCCTGGTGACCAGCGCGCGGGCCAGCGCGACCCGCTGCTGCTGGCCACCGGACATCTCGCTCGGCCGGTGGTCGAGCCGCGCGCCGAGGCCCAGCACCTCGACGAGCTGGTTCATCCACTTGCGGTCGGGGCGCTTGCCCGCGAGGTCCAGCGGCAGGGTGATGTTCTTCTCGGCCGTGAGCGTCGGCAGCAGGTTGAACGCCTGGAACACGAAGCCGATCCGCTCCCGGCGCACCCTGGTGAGCACGCGGTCGGACAGGCTGGTCAGGTCGGTGCCGCCGAGCATCGCGTGGCCGGACGTGGCGGTGTCCAGACCGGCGAGGCAGTGCATCAGGGTGGACTTGCCCGACCCCGACGGGCCCATGATCGCGCTGAACGTCGCGGGCGGGAAGGCGACCGACACGCGGTCGAGTGCCCGGACGGCGGTGTCGCCGGAGCCGTAGACCTTGACCAGGTCGACCGCGGCGGTAGCTGAGTTGTTCACGCTGACCAAACTGCTCGGCGCGCACAGTGCCCGACATCGGTCCGCAGCCAGGGCGGGGTCTGTCTTTCGGCCGATCTGCGCGGTTCAGGTCGATGAATAGGCTCTGCTCCATGAGGCGGTACTGGAAGCTCGGCGCACTCCTGGCACTCGGGGGGCTCGCCTTCTTCGACCTGGCGACCGGCATGTTCGCCGGCAAGGTCGATCAACGGTGGCTCATCGGGGTGTCGATGGCGGTCGCGGTGCTCCCGGTGGTCGCCTGGTTCTGGCCGCGCCGCTGGCTGGCCGTGCTCGCCGCGACCTGCTCGCTGGTCTACACGTTCACGAATCCCGATCCGGAGACGAACTGGGGCCTCGTGGAGACCGCTGGCCTGATGGGCGTGCTGCTGGTGACGACGTGGCGGGCGCGGTCGTGGTGGGAGACGCCGCTCGTCGTGCTGGTGCTCGCGGCGGTGGTCACCCAGCCCTTCGAGAGCCTGCACGGCTCGGGTGCCGTGGTCTTCGCGCTGGTCCTGCTCGTCATCGGGATCTCCGTGATGGCGGCGGTGGGCTACGTCAGGCTGACGGAGTCCGCCCGGACCAGGCAGCTCGCGGCGATCAGGGCCGAGCAGCGCGCCGAGTTCGCGCGCGACCTGCACGACTTCGTGGCGCACCACGTCACCGGCATGGTCGTGCTGGCCCAGGGCGCGCGGCGGATCGTCGAGCGCGACCCGGCCAGGGCGGGCGATGCGCTGGAACGCATCGAGCACGCGGGCGGTGAGGCCATGAACGCCATGCGCAGCATGGTCGGCATGCTCCGCACCCCCGACGAGGGCACGCCCGTCGCACCGCTCGCCGGCATCTCCGACCTCGGCGACCTGGTGGAACGCTTCGGTGAACCGCAGGCGCGACTGCGCGTCGAAGGCCCGGTGGCCGACCTGCCGGTCGAGGTGACGTCGTCGGTGCACCGGGTCGTGATGGAGGCGCTGACCAACGTGCGCAGACACGCCAGCGACGCGACGCGGGTCGACGTCAGCGTGCTCACCAGCGACGACTGGGTGACCGTGCGCGTCGTCAACGACGGCAGGCCCACCCGCGGCGACGGCAAGGGGTTCGGGTTGCTCGGCCTCACCGAACGCGTCCAGGCGCTCGGCGGCAGGATCAAGGCAGGTCCGGGTATCGACGGAGGCTGGGTGGTCGACGCCGCGCTTCCCATCTTGAACGGCGCGAGGACGGGTTCATGATCAGGGTGATGGTGGCCGACGACCAGGCCATGGTGCGGACCGGTTTCGGCATGATCCTGGGCGCGGAGCCGGACATCGAGGTGGTCGCCGAGGTCGAGGACGGCGTGCAGGCGGTCGCCGAGGCGCGCCGCACCAAGCCGGACGTGGCGCTGATGGACATCCGCATGCCGCGCATGGACGGCCTCGAGGCGTTGAAGCAGATCTCCGACTTCGTGAACGTCGTGGTGGTGACCACCTTCGACCACGACGAGTACGTGCACACGGCGTTGCGCAACGGCGCCTGCGGCTTCCTGCTCAAGGACTCCGGCCCGAACCTGCTGCTCGAAGCCGTGCGCGCGGCGGCGTCCGGCGACGCCCTGATCAGCCCGTCGATCACGGTGCGCCTGTTGCAGCACATGAACCCGCCCACGCCCGCGCGCCCGCACTCGTTGTCCGCGCGCGAGCTCGACGTGGTTCAGCTGGTGGCCGTGGGCCGCACCAACGCGGAGATCGCGGCGGAGCTGTTCATCTCGGTCGGCACGGTGAAGACGCACTTGGCGAGCGTCCAGTCGAAGCTCGACGCCCGCAACCGCGTCGAGATCGCCGCGTGGGCGTGGGAATCCGGCTTGGTCAGCCAAAAGTAAGAGGCACAACCGGTCTCTCGGCAGAAGTGCCGTCCGTTCGTCCACAGGAGACTCCTCCACATGAAGAAACTCCTGCTCGCCTTTCCGCTGCTGCTGGTGATGTCGGCCTGCGGCACGAAGAGCTACACCTACGAGGTCTTCTACACGATCGAAGGCTCAGGCCAGGCCGAGGTCACCAGCAAGGACCCGGCGGGTGCCGCGTCCACCGAGACCGTGGACCTGCCGGTGAAGCGCCGCGCGTTCCTCGCGAACAGCCTCGGCCCGACGTGGGTCGAGGTGAAGCCCAAGTCCGGCTCCGGTGACCTCACCTGCGTCCTGCAGGTCGAGAAGGAAGCCGAGGTCAAGAAGACCGGCAACCCGGCGCGCTGCGAGTACACCATCACCGAGGCCACCGACAACTGAGAGTGATCCGTTAATGATTGCCGGTATCTGTCAGTTGCACTAAACATCGCGCATGAGGCGAATCGCAGCGTGCGCGGCGGCCGTGGCACTAGCCGTCGGATTCATCACCGTCGGAAGTGCTTCTGCAGTAGGGCGGCCCGCATGCGGGTTCACGAAGACACCGGACGAACCTCCCGCTCGTCCGGTGTCCATGCCTCGCGACCCCTGGCTCACCAAGGGGAAGGTCAAGGTCCGCATCAAGACCAGCCAGGGCGACCTGTCCGTGGTCCTGGACCGCTCCAAGGCTCCTTGCACCGTGCACAACTTCGTCCACCTGGCAGATCGCGGCTTCTACGACCGCACCGACTGCCACCGGCTGACCGCGTACCCGACGCTGAAGGTGCTGCAGTGCGGCGACCCCACCGGCACCAGTGAGGGCGGACCGGGCTACAAGTTCAAGGACGAGCTGCCCACCGACCTGAAGCCCGCACCCAACGACCCCAGCGGGTTGCGGCGCGTCTACGAGCGCGGGTTCGTGGCCATGGCCAACGCCGGGCCTGACACCAACGGCAGCCAGTTCTTCCTCGTGCAGTCCGATTCCTCGTTGAAGCCCAACTACACCGTGTTCGGGACGATCACGGCTGAGGGGCTGGGGACGTTGGACAAGATCGCTGCCGGTGGGATTGCCGGGGAGGACCCGTTGGACGGGCCGCCCAAGGTGCGTGCTCACCTGTATCGCGTGCAGCCCTGCTGATACCCGGTCTGTTTCGGGGGCTTTTGGTGGTGGGCGGGGAGGGTCTCGCTGATCACCAGAGGTCGCCACATCGAAAATGCCCTGTCAAGGCGGAAAAGCTGCCTTGACAGGGCATTTTCGATGTGGCAAGGCTGCGCCTGATC
>NZ_VOBR01000058.1 GCF_007845675.1 Lentzea tibetensis
CCGGGTCTCGGGGTCCACGGTCGAGATGACCCGGTCCGGCGCGACCTTGCGCGCGATCCGGAACGCACCCTCGGACTCCTCGGCCAGGTCCTGGCCCAGCGCCGTGGCCAGTAGTCGCGCCGCCTGCTCGACCTCGGTGTCGAGGTCGCGGCCGTTCAGCAGCCCGAGCATCGCGAACCCGTCGCGGGCACGGGAGTCGATCAGTGCTTCCCGCGCCGCCGGGTCGTCCCAGTCGACGCGGGGCTTGGCCGCGGTGGCGTAGTCGTCGCCGCTGCCGATCACCGACCGCAACTGCGTCTCGAGGTCCCGGTCGGTGGCGCGCAGCAGGCCCCGGATCGCCGACCGGATCAGCGTGACGGTGTCCATCGTGGCCACCGCGTCATACAACGGCGTCGAGTCCAGCACCCGCTTGCGGCCCACCAGCCCGGCCCGCCGCGCCACCCCGAGCACCACCTCGAAGATCCGGTCCGGCCGATCCGAGCGAGCCAGCCGAGCCCGCATGTCCACCAGCACCGTGTGCACGAACCCCGGATAGCCGAAATCCAGACCACCCGCGGCGTACTTCCACCGGGCGTCGAAAGCGAACCGCTCCACCGCTTCCCGGTCCGACAAGCCCTCGACACGCTGCAGCACCATCACCACCGCCACGATCATCGGCGGCACCGACCGCCGCCCCGCATCGGCGAACAAGTCGGCGAACATCTCATCCGGGAACAGAGCGAAACACTCCCGGTGCAGCACCCCGTAAATCGAGTCCGCCGCGACCCGGCCCTCGCAGAACTCCACCGTCGACCGCAACAGACCCGCCTGCCGCGGCGCACGCCCCAACGTCACCCGGACATCCTGCCGAACCGACCACACGACCGGCACCGAACACGCCGATCCTTAGCCATCAAAAACACCAGCCACCTAGCTCAACCAACCGGGCCGCGGTGCACCGAGCAGGGTCGGATCATCGACCTTCTCGTAGACCAGCGGGCCGGGCAGCGCCGGCCGCCACCCCTTCGCCAGGGCGGACTTGATCGCCGCGGCCACCGCCGCTGGGCGCACGCCGAAAGACGTCACGGTGGCACGCAACAACGCGCCCGGCCGTTGGGGCTTGTCCAGCACCTGATGGATCGTGACGGACCGCCAGATGACCGGTTCGCCCCACTCGCGGTAGCCCACGCGGTCCACGTGCCACCGGTAGGTGATCCCGTCGACGACGATCAGGCGCGAGTTCCGCCGCGACAGCGTCATGGCTCCAGGGTACTCAGACCGCACCAGGGATTTTGCGGTGACGATCACCCACTTGCAAGTCCTGAGGGATCTGCGTGGTGTCCGACATGCACAGTTGGCGCGTTCCCCGCGGGGGGGAACTCTCTCAGTCGCTCGCATCACAGCCATCAACGAATGGCAGTAACGACTTCGAGACGGGCGCTAGCCCCCAACCACTCCCAGACCAGCGGTCGTCACCACCCATCCGGTGACGGCCGCTTTGCCATGCTCACCAACAGAAAGAGAACATCTTGGCCTGGCGCGTAGCGCGTTCCCTGCTCACCCTCCGAGACCAGATCGACACGAAGTTCCCGTCCCGCAACCGCGCGAGCGACGGCTACATCGGCGATAGCAACCACCAGAACACCACGTCCGACCACAACCCGTGGTACGGCCCCGGCATCGTCACCGCGGCCGACTGGACCCACGACCCCGGCGTCGGCTTCGACATCGACCGCTTCACCGACGAACTCGCGGCGTCCCGCGACCTCAGGATCAAGTACATCATCGCCAACGGCCTCGTCCTAGACAGCCGTCCGCAGTTCAACCCGTGGAAGTGGATGCCCTACAACGGGTCCAACCCGCACCGCTCCCACGTCCACCTCTCCGTCGTCGCCTCCCCGG
Organism: Lentzea tibetensis; assembly: GCF_007845675.1. GTDB lineage: Bacteria > Actinomycetota > Actinomycetes > Mycobacteriales > Pseudonocardiaceae > Lentzea > Lentzea tibetensis. Next base: position 1,882 of record NZ_VOBR01000058.1, read on the forward strand.
CGTGCGACGACACCCGACCCTGGAACTTCCCCATGCTGGGTGGCGGCGCACTGTGCTGCTCCCCATCTGCTCCCAGAGAGTGCTCCCACGTGGCCCGAATATCGGTGTGCGACTGACGGTGATCGATTACACCGGGGCCTCGGCTTGAGTCTTCTGTCGGAGTCTCTCATAGGGCGTCTGCCCGTCGAGGCCTCCGTGTGGTCGGTGGTAGTTGTAGTAGTCCTGCCACTCCTGGAGTTTGGCGTTGAAGATGTTCGTGTCGTCGATGACGACACCGTCGAGCAGGCGGTAGAACTCCTCGGCGTCGATGCGGTGGGAGCGCTCAACTTTGCCGTTCAGTCGGGGTGTGCGGGGCTTGATGTAGATGTGGCGGATGCCCTTGTCCTGTACGTGCCAGTGGAACGCGGACTGGAACTCCGCACCGTTGTCGGTCTGGATGGCCTCGACCGCGAACGGCAGCTGCGCGAGCACGTGGTCGACGAACTGGATGGCAGTCTTCTGGTTGTTGCGCGGGTAGATCTTTAGGACCCGCAGCCGGGTGCAGTCGTCGATCGCCGTGTACTGGTAGAACTTCCCCCGTCGGCCCACAGGTTTGGCCGCGCCTACCGGGGTGAGCGGCTCGACAAACTTGACGTCGATCTGCACCTGATGGCCAGGCCGCTGCTTCTCGTAGCGCTTCCAGCGGCGGTCGTGTCGCTTGTAGCGCTGGTTGGCCGGCAGTTTGCCCATGCCCAGTCGTTTGAGGATGCGCCACACACCGGACGTACTGATCTCGATGTCGTGGTAGCGCTTCAGGTACGTCTGGATCTTGCGCGGTCCGAAGTGGTAGTTCTGCCGCAGATGGATGATCTTGTCGATGACCTCGGCGCGGGTGGCCTGCGGGCTGGTCCGCGGCCGCCTGGAGCGATCGCACAGGCCATCAACGCCCTCGGTCTCGTAGCGGCGTAGCCACGTGTAGTAGGCCTGCCGACTGACACCTAAGTAGCGGCAGGTCATGGCCACATTGCCGGTGACTTCCTCGACATGACGCTGGACCGCCAGGCGCCGGCGCACCTGGCGGTCCAGCTGAATCTCACTCACCCGGTCTCCGTAGTGATCATGAGGACCAGGTGTCAAGCATCTCCGTCAGTTTTATAGGTCTACCAGCGACGATGACTTTTCGAGCGGCACAAGGATCGGGCGGAACAGCTTGCCCGACGGCACGAGGGCGTGGGCGCACATGGCGTTGAGCAGGCTCCCGTCCGCTCACCAGCGCTCACCGAGCCGCACCGCGACCTCGCCGACGAGCGACGTGAGCTCGTCCGCACGCAACCCGCCGTCCGCGTGGACATGACCGCGCATGCATTCCTCCAGGGTGGCAAGGACAGTTCGGTGCGGCCCGGTGTCACTCACCGAACGCGTGGATCAACGAAGTGGCGCGGGACCGAAAGCGATCGGCACCGGGCCCGCGAACACCTCGGGTGTGGTGAGGCTGCCTGCGGCGGCCCCGCAACCGGGCGCCACCGTGCAGTCGACGTGCCCCGCGGGCTTGCCCGTGACCGGGCTGAAGCCGTCGAACTGGGCACGAACCGTGAGAGACACGGAGAAACCGCCGTCGGCGCCGGCCACCGCCTGGGCGTTGTCCACGAAGTTGCAGCTGATCTGGGCCGGGTCCACGGGAGTGTTGCACTGCACGGCGGCGACCGTGTCGCCCGCCGGGTAACCGTTGCCCGTCACGGACACGGCCTGCCCGTCGTTCAGCCCGGTCGTTGGTGTGACCGAGATGGTGGCCGCAGCGGCGAACGCCGGTGTGCTCCCCACCAGTGCCCCGCCCAAGAACAGCACTGCCGCCATACGCGCGATTCCCTGCCTGCCGAACGTCATCAAGCTTCCTTCCCTCCGCTGAAAGAACGAACTCACACACCGGTTTCGGCGTTGCCGCCGAGCAGCTGCCGCTCAAGTCGGCCCATGAAGTCGACGATCTCCTCGTGGTTGGTGGACGGCAGGAAGTGGTTCGCGCCGACCTTGTAGTAGAGCGAGCGGACCACCTCCTCGACGGCGTGGTCGAACGGTTCACCGCGGCGCAGGGCGAGCACCAGCGCGGGGACGTCGGAGCCGAGCCGGACGTCGTGCCACACGTAGAAGTTCTCGCCGTTGACCTCGACCTGCGGGAGCCGTTCACTCGCATACCTGGTCGACTCCGGCCGCCCCTGCGTCATGTAGGCGGGGAGCGTGAGCATGTCGTACTCGAACACCGTGGCCAGCAGGGCGCCGTACTGCTGCGGCATCGCGGGGGGCGATCACCTCGCTCCACCACCGATGCAGCACGCCCTTGCCCCCGTCGGTTCCGTAGACGTGCGCCAGCACGGGCGCGCGCATCGTCGGCCGGCGCTCGACAATCGGCGGCAGTCGTCCGTCAACCGTGACCAGCGCCCTGATGTTCTCGGCATTCTCGCCGTCGGTTCTGGGCGAGTCCCCCGGAAGCAGACTGTCGACAGCGACGGTCTCGGCCGGATTCCTGCGCAACTGATACTCACGCCACGGTGATGGCGCGTCCACACTGTCATCGGGCAGCGACACGCGTCACTCCCCCAGCCCCAGACAAATCACGAGTCTTGTCCTTTCCGATGCAAGTACCGCTGGAAGTGCACCGTTCGGACCCGATGGGCTCCCCCATTGGCCCTCGCGAGAAGTCTTTCGGGCCAATGCACACGCGATCGCATATGAAACGCACATGGCGCCGCACACGGAGCCCTATAGTTTCGTTTTCCGTTGAACCGCCTGGGGAGGTTCTACAAATGGCGAACGTCGCCGAGTTTCGCTTACTGGGCCCGGTCGAAGTTCTGTTGCACGGACAGCCGCAGCCACTGGGGGGACCTCGGCAACGGACCGTGGTCGCCGCGATGTTGTTGCACGCCAACGAAGAGGTGCGGACCAACCAGCTGCTGAAGCTGGTGTGGGACGACGTGCCGAGCTCCGCCGCGTCGAACCTGCGCACGTACCTGACCAGACTGCGCCGGATTCTGAGCGTTCCAGGCGAACCGGAGTCCCGGCTGCGCACGCTGCGCGGCGGTGGACACGTTCTCACGGTCCAGCCCGGTGAGCTCGACCTGGCCACGTTCAGCGAGCACGCCGCGCTGGGCGAGCAGGCGGGCGACGAATCCGCCGCCCGCACACATCTTTCCCGCGCGCTGACCGTCTGGCGTGGACGCGCACTCGATGACATCGCGCTGGGCCCGGCGCTCGAGGTCGAGGCGACCCGGCTGGAAGCGCACCGTGACCGAGTCCACGAACGACTGTTGCGCGCCCGGTTCGCTTTGGGCGAGCACGACGAGCTGATCCCGGAGCTGCGCGCGCTGCTACGGCACAACCCACTGTGGGAGAGCCTCGTCAGCATGCTGATGGTCAGCCTGCACCGGACAGGCCGGCGCGCGGAGGCGCTGGAGTTGTTCCGCGAGACGCGTCAGAACCTCGTAGACGAGCTCGGCGTGGAGCCGGGTGCCGACCTGCAGGCCCTGCACCGGCAGCTGCTGGCCGACGATGCGGAGGAACAGCCGAAACAGGACCGGGCACCCGCCGCGCCGACCCCCGCCCGCGACCGCCCTGCCCAGCTGCCCGCCGACCTGCCCGCGTTCACCGGCCGCACACCAGAGCTGACAACGCTCGCCGACCTGCACAACACATCGCACACGGTGGTGATCAGCGCGATCGACGGGATGGCCGGTGTCGGCAAGACCTCGCTGGCCGTGCACGCCGCGCACCGGCTGGCACCGTGGTACTCCGACGGACAGCTGTTCATCGACCTGCACGGCCACACCACCGGTGTCGCGCCGCTCGATCCGGGCGAGGCACTGGACCGGTTCCTGCGCAGCCTCGGCGTGCCCGCGCAGGACATCCCGGACAACACCGAGGCGCGGGCCGCGCTCTACCGTTCGCAGCTCGCGAACCGGCGCGTGCTGGTCGTGCTCGACAACGCCCACGGCGAGGCCCAGGTCCGGCCGCTGCTGCCGGGGACGGCCAGCTGCCGCACCCTGATCACCAGTCGGCGCCAGCTGCCAGGGTTGGAGCACGTCCAGCCACTGACCCTCGACGTCCTCCCGCTGCCCGACGCGATCGCCCTGCTGACCAGCATCTGCACACCGGAACGGCTGGCGGGTGAGCCACCCGAGCTGGTCGAGGAGGTCGTCGAACTGTGCGGACGACTGCCGCTGGCGATCCGCATCGCCGCAAGGCGGCTGCGCGCCCGTCCCACGTGGCCACTGGCGCACCTGCGTGACCGGTTGTCCGACCAGCGACCGCAGCTCGCCGAGCTGCAGACCACAGAGCACAGCGTCGCGGCGGCGTTCAACCTGTCCTACGCGGACCTGGAACCGCAGCAGCAACGCATGGTCGAGCTGCTCGGCCGGCATCCCGGACTCGACATCGACTCCGTCGCCGCGGCTGCCCTCGCCGGGTGGAAGGTGCCCGAGGCCGACCACGTGCTCGAGGAGCTCTGCGGCGCGCACCTGGTGCGGCAGCCGACACCGGGACGGTACGACATGCACAACCTCGTCCACGCCTACGCCGCCAACCTGGTGTCCGAAGTGAACACGGCTGGGATCCGGCGCCTGCTCGACCACTACCTGCACACCGCCGACGCTGCGGACCGGGCGATCCATCCCCCGCGTCCCCTTCGGCCGCTGGTGGCGCGCGACCCGCGCATCGTCGTGCCGAGCTTCGCGGACAGCCAGCAGGCGCTGCGGTGGTGCGACACCGAGTACCAGAACGTCCCGCACCTGACCCGCGAGGCGAAAGCGCGGGGACTGCTCGCGCACGCCTGGCAGCTTCCCTGGCGGCTCGCCGGGTACATCTTCGTCCGCAACCGCTGGGCGGACGGCATCCCGCTGTACCTCGTCGCACTAGACGCGACGAGAGAGCTGGGAGACCGGTACGGCGAGGGCGAGATCCTGGTGGGCCTCGCGTTCGCCCACTCACAGCTCAAGCACCACCAGGCGTCGGTCGACTACTACATCGACGCGATCACCGCGAGCCGCGAGGTCGGCAACAAGTGGACCGAAGGCTTCAGCACCATGGGTTTGGCCGACGAGTACCGACGCCTCGGCCAGTTCGGCAACGCGATCGAGTCGCACCTGGACGCGCTGCGGGTGTACCAGGAGATCGACGACGTCTACGGACGGTGCATCACCCTCGCGCATCTCGGCGACGCGTACCGCGACCTGGGCCGGTTGGAGGAGGCGGTCGGGTGCTACCGGCTGGCCATCGAGGACAGCGTGCGCATCGACAACGAGTACGGCATCGGCCAGGCGCTGAACGGCCTCAGCGCCACGGAGCGGCTCCTCGGCCGAACTGACGACGCCGCGGCGTCCGCGACCCGCGCGCTCGCGCTGTGCCGCGAGATCGGGGACCGGCATGGCGAGGCTCACGCTCTCGTCATGCTCGGGCTGGTGAGCAGAGACGCCGGCGAGACCGGACGGCTGCTGCGCATCGCACTGGTCATCCTGACCGATCTCAAGGATCCACGCGCCGAGGAGGTCCGTGCCCACCTGGCGGCCCTGTCCTTGATCAACTGACACTGGCATCAGGTATCGGTGGAAGCCGCCGCCGACGGAGGAGGTGTTGCGCCACCGAAGGAAGTGCAGGTCGTCGACGATCAGCAGCCGGACGTGGCAGCTGTTCATGCAGTCCAGCGCGGGTGGCGAACAAGCTCGCGGTGCCCTGGGCGGTGCCGGGGTGGGCGAAGAACTCGAGCATCGCCCGGTTGAAGTCTTTCAAGCCGGTGTTGCCGGTCAGTCCAACCTGGCACACTGGCCACCACTGATCATCCGTCGGCGTGATCGGCCCCTGCTCGGCGATCTCGCGCTGGTGGAACTGCTTGGCGAACGCCAGCACCGAGGTGGTCTTGCCCAGACCGGGGAACGCGTCGATCGCGACCGCGCCCTTGGCCTTGTCGCCGTCGTGGGCGTTGCTGCCCATCATGTTCCACAGGTCCTCGTGCAGCTCGGCCAACTGCGGTGTCCGAAGAGGACCGAGGTTCGCGTGCCACTCCCGACGCCTCCGGTCGTGTCCGCCCCCAGGCCGTATCACCAAGCTTGCGGATCTGCCTGCGCAACAACAACTCTGGTCGGGTCCGTGCCGGTGCATCGACGAACTGCTGCCAGCCTTCCTCGCGGGCCAGCATGAGGTCGTCCAGCCCGGCCGTGTTCACACATCCTCCAGCGCGTCGGCCTAGAAGTCGGCATCGTCGGCCCAGCACCGGCCAACTCGGCATCAGGCAAGTAACCTTGCACAACCGGCACGATGACCGCCTTTGCCTCAACTTGGCGGAGGCCACGATCGGCGGTGATTTCGCCTTGTCACTCGGCGCTCTCAGTAGCCCGAATCAGCCAGGACGCGTCAACCTTGATGGGTTGCGCTGCCCCGCCATCCCCTGGAACGCCACTCTCCCGAGTGGCTGACACTCCTGCGCAAACGCACCACGACCTACGCAGCCCAGCCCTACCAACAACTCGGTAGCGTGCACCGCACCGCCGGACACGAACGTGACGCCCGTCTGGTCTTCATCGCACAGCAGAACTCGGCAAACGCCTGTACGCGTTGGCGTTTCTCGAACACGGCACCAGACGCCTACACATCAGCGGTATGGCCACATCCGACACGGGACTGGACGGCGCAGGAGGCGAGGAATCTCGCCGCAGACCTCGGAACACGAATGGAGTCCCTGCGCTTCCTGCTGCGCGACCGCGACGGCAAATACGGCAAGACGTTCGACGCCGTGTTCCAGGCCGAGGACCTGCGCGTGATCAAAAGAGCGCCACAAGCTCCCCGGATGAACGCCCACTGCGAACGGATCATCGGCAGTATCCGGCGCGAGCTATTCGACCACGTCCTCATCATGGGAGAAGCCCACGCGCGTCAAGTCCTTGCGGCCTACCAGATGCACCACAACGAGCATCGGCCTCACCAGGCCCGCGAACAGCTACCACCCGATGCCCAAGCGCAGCCTGCCGAGGTACATGACCTCGGCGCCCGCAGACTGCTACGCACCCAGATCCTCGGCGGACTCATCAACGAGTACAAATACGCCGCATGACATGCGGCGATGACTTTTCGAGCGGGCACCGTGTAGCGGCCTTGAACAGGCGTTTCTTGCTGGTCTTTGCCGCAGTTGTCGACACGGGGCAGCTAGCGAGGGATCTGCCGCAGCCTGGCCGCGACGAGCTGCCGCCGGAGTACCTGGACGAGATAGAGGGCCTGGTGGACGCGGCCGGCGGTCGTGCGCTCGGGCTGTTCTCCTCCACTCGCGCGGCCAAGGCCGCCACGGACGCGCTGCAGGACAAGCTCGATTACCCGATCCTGTGCCAGGGCGACGACTCGACAGGTCTGCTGGTCAAGAAGTTCTCCGAGGACGAGCGCACGTGCCTGTTCGGCACGCTGTCGCTGTGGCAGGGCGCCGACGTGCCCGGCCCGTCCCTCCAGCTCGTGATCATGGACAGGATCCCGTACCCCAGGCCGGACGACCCGCTAGCGTCCGCGCGCCAGAAAGCCGTCAACTCCAGGGGAGGCAACGGCTTCCTGACTGTCGCGGCGACCCACGCGGCGCTGCTGCTGGCCCAGGGCGCCGGCCGGTTGCTGCGGTCGATGTCGAACAAGGGCGTCGTGGCCGTCCTGGATCCGAGGCTGGCCACCGCCCGCTACGGCGGCTTCCTGCGCGCCTCACTCCCCCCGTTCTGGACGACCTACGCCCCCGAGGTGGTCATGGCCGCGCTCAAGCGCCGGGACGCGGCTCAGACCCCTTGATCCGTTCGACGAGCTCGTCGCGGTACTCCCGCACCGCCTGAAACTCCGGTTCGTCACCGCTCGCCCGCTTCAACGCGCCTTCCAGGATCTTCAGCCCCTGGCGTTCGTCGCCGTGCGCATCCGCCTGCCTCGCGGCGTTCTCCATGGCTTTGGCGAGCTTGGTCTGCGCCTCGGGTTCCTTGGCGGCCTTGTTGATCCGGATCCAGTTGCCGCCCGGATCGACGACGGTGAACCCGGTGTACCGGTCGTTGCGCAGCCGCGGCCGGGTCATGCGCGGGATGCCGGAGATGAGCAGCTTTCCGTGCACGGACCGCATCCCCGCCGCGAAGGCCTCGAACAGCTCGCTGGTGTCCGCCACGATGACCAGGCACGTGCTGTACGACTGCGCCGGGTCGTAGTCGTCCATCCCGAAGAAGTGCAGGTTGATGTCTTCCCGTCGTACCGCGATGTGCGGGTTCGGCCGCGTCTGCCGATAGGTGATCTCGAAGCCGAGCATCTCGTAGAACGACGCGATCTCATCGATGGATGGACAGGGCAGGAGCGGAATGGTCAGTTCGTTCGCCACCGCCCGAAGGTAAGCCCGGACCTGCTGAAACGACACCGAGCTATTTGCTCATGCGAACAGCAGTGCAACCCCGCCCAGCAACAACAACGCCGACACAACGGCTATAGCGCGCACACGCCCACGCGGCGTCTGCGCGTGCTTCAACGCGATACCCAACGGACCGATCCCAGCCAGACAGCCCCGAACGCCACGCTCAACGGTGACATGCCAAGTTCGCGCGCCCCAACAACATCCGCTTCCCACTGCTCGCGATAGCGTTCATCGCCTACCACCGCCGCGGCGAACCGCACCAACAACAACGCGACTCTCATTGCGCTGTCCTCGGCACCCAACGCGGCGCCGGAGCAGCCCGCGCGACGACCCGCCGAGCTTCAGCGGCCCCTTCGGGCGTCAGCCGGTACATCCGCCGCCGCGGCCCGCGCCGTTCCGCGTCGTCGTCCCATGACGACGTGACCCAACCGGCCCGCTCCAATGTCCAGCAACGGATAGACGCTGCCCGACGGCCGTCCGGCCAGCTTGATGATCTCCAGGCCCCAGCGCGGCTCTTCGGTGCCGAGCAGCACCTCGCCGACCTCACCGACAGCGCCCGGCTCGTCGACGCCAGCCTTGCTCTGCTCGCACAGCCCGACAAGCTGTACCGGCGCTGCGACGACCAGCAGCGGCGTCTGCTCAACCAAGCGATCTTCCATGCCATCTACATCGAGGACGAGAAGATCACAGACGGTGAGCTCAGGGAGCCCTTCGGGGAGCTCCACACGATCCCACGCCAGCAGACCACAGCAACCAACCCCCAGCCCACAAACGAAAGGGCCACCCGCAATGCGGGTGGCCCATGCTCGCCGTCAGGCGTCGCGGTCCTCCTCCGTGGCCTTCATTCAGGCACTTGTTCTAGTAAGACCCCTGGGGTGGAGCTGAGGGGACCCGAACCCCTGACCCTCACACTGCCAGGCGTGATGTTCAGCTCCACATCGGGCTCCAGTTCTGCTCCACTTAGTACAGTGTGAGACTCGCCGTGCAGAGAAAAGTGCTTGTGACACAAGCAGTCCATCATGTGCTACCCCAGCGTGCCGCCTTAGCAGGGCTCCACCTTGGTTCTACATTGGACAGGGTCTCGCCATGACGCTGTCAAGACATTCGCACGAGCACGCACTGCGGTCAGTCGGCCGAACGGAGTGCCTGCAACAGCCTGCTGGCGAGGCCCCAGCCGTCGGCGGCCTCGATCCAGCCTCGCTGTCCGACTCCATGGCATCTGGAATGGTGATCCAGATCCTCGAGTCCGCGGATGCGTGGGTACGCTGGTCGACGCGTTGATCCCGGAACTGCGACGACTCGGGTACACCGACTTCATGCAGGGCAATCAGCGCGTCATGCTCACGGAGATGGAAGCGGCGGCCGCCGCAGCGTCGGCAAACCCCGATGGCTTCCTGGATCGCATCGTCGCAGATCGCCGAGACAGGCTGGCCGGCTGGGCCAGGGCCTGTGACACCGTTGACTTTGATCCAGGAAGACGCGCCACCGATACTTCTGCTGCTATGTAGGGCTCGCGAGCAGCGCCGGATCACGCCGCTGATCAACACGCTGTCATGCCGCTGATCGATCGCTCATGCCTATGAGCGAGCGTTCACTCTCGGCACCGGCCCGGCTCCCAGGTCAGGTAACGGGGAGGCGAGCCGGGCCGGATCCTTTGATGCTGTCTGGATTCTCGTAGGGCTGTCACGTCGGTTCGACAGGTAGCCACAGCTCGCAGGTCGCGGTGCTGAAATCGTCCGCGCGCTCGAGGACCGCGACGATCGCGGGGCCTGGCCGCAGACGCCATGGGTTGGAGGGAAACCACTCGGTCGCGGTCGCGGCCCAAGTGTTCTGCAGGGCCTGCGGATGGGGTCCGGCGGTGCGGAAGACCGCCCACCTGCCGGCCGGTACCTCGATGGCGTCGAGGTCATCGGGGACCGGCGTGTCCTGGGAGACGGCGACGCCATGCAGGTAGGTCAGTTCGTTGCCCTCTGTGCTACTGGGGTCGAGGTCGTCGCAGACTTGCAGCAGGCCCCCTGGTTCGGTGTCGCCGAGGGTCTTCAGCCGGAGATGCTCCTCGTGCGGCAGTGCGGTGATGTGCTGCTGGATGTGTGGGTTGATGCCCTGGTGGATGAGCGGAACCTGGGCTGCGTGTCCGACGAGCCGGAATGCGGGGTGGTCGACGACACGGGTGTCCATGGGGATGCTCCCTTCGACGGTCAGGCGGAACCTGAGCTTCGGTTGTGTGCGAAGGGGGCCTCCGTCGCGGCGAACGTCACGGGGGCCAGCGCCGTGGACCCCCCGGAACGCACGTCCGAACGCCTCGGTTGACCCGTAGCCGTGCCGGACGGCGACGCTCAGCAGATCGTCCTCGCCCCGGACGATGTCGGCAGCGGCGACGGTCATGCGACGCCGGCGCACGTACTCCGACAGCGGCATGCCGGCCAACGACGAGAACATCCGGCGCAGGTGGTATTCGGTCGTGCCGAGCGCCCTGGCTAGTCCGTCGACGTCGAACTCCTCGGTGAGGTGCTCCTCGACAAGATCGACAAGTCGGTTGAGTGCCGAGATCACGAGGCCTCCTTTCGATGTCAACCTTGGCGGACGGCACCCCGGCCGCGCCCGATCGCTCCGATCCGATCCGATCATGCGCCTGGACCGAGTCTGGCCAGACGCCGGCCCTATGTCCAAGTCTCTAAGTAGCCGCAGACAGCGCGAGCAGCATTTTGCTGCGTGTGTGGTGACGGTGTGGGCCAGCTCGTTACCGTCGCCCCATGCTGCATCCGGTGCACAGCTCGTTTCAGCTTCCCGCGACGTATGTCGCGCTGTGTGAGTTCCTGCGGGACAACCGCGACTTCCACGACGACCAGGTACCGAAGTGGTCCGACGTCTGGAGCGACCTCTTGCTGTGCGACGGCGGCCCGCTCAATCCACTCGAGGACGCCGACGCGCCCGTCGAGGAAGACCCCATCGAACTGAGCTACCGTTCGCAGCCGATGGAGATCGTCCCGTTCGGCTGGGAAGGTGGCGACGCTCTGCACTACGGGTGGGCGGTGCTGGCGCCGGAGTTGGACCTCGACGACCATGCATGCGTGTCGTTCGCGCCGATCGACGGCCACGCGGTGTGGCTCGGTGACGACACGATGCAGGGTCTGGAGAACCTCCTCGTCGGCAGAGTGGCGAACTGGACCAAGTGGGGTGAGGGCGGGGAGCTGTCGCCTGCCGAGCGTTCGTCGTGGGCGGTTCTGTGCCGCGCATTGGAACTCCGTCCCCTGGTGGGTTCGCCGGAGATCACCGCGGGGGCCCGTTCGAGCCGGCGGATTTCGCCCGCGGTTCCGCCGGGGTGGATGTACGAGCCGACCGCCGACGGCCTCGGTGTGCTGGCCGAAGCGTCGGCGTTCGCGTCTGACGACACGATTCCGGGCGACCCGGTGACCGACGAAGACTGGATCGAGCACGCACGGGAACACATCACAGCCGGCTACCCGGCCACAGCTCTGGTCATTCTCAAGGACATCGGCGGTGAGACGCCCGCCGTCCAGGCCATGCGTGAGGCATACCAAGCCTTGGGGCGCACCATGCACGTCGAACGCGCCGACGCGTGGCTGCGTTTCAACCCATGACGTTCCTCCACAATGGACTGTATCGGCGACGAGGTGGTGCGCGCCGGCGGCAAGAATGCCGGGGTAGCGCGCCTCTGCCGAGAAGGGGCCGCTGAGTACCGGCAAGGTCTGGTCGAGTCACAGCAACTCCAGGAGGTGCTGTCCTCGGACTCGTCACCACCAGGGCCATGGTCGCGGATGATTTCGACGATCTCGTCGAACAGGGTCGGGCCCTCGCCGCCCGTGCATTGTCGATCCTGGCCGCGACGTCAGCACAGTGTGTCGGATGGCATGTGAGGTGAATCTGCTCCAGCCAGCGAGTTGTTGCCTCGCCACATCGATCTGGATCCGCGCACCCGCAAGGTGCGGGCGCTCATGCGGCGGCAGCACCTGGACCGATAGCGACGAGCACAGCACAGACGCGGCATTACCATCGACAACGGCAATTGGCACTCAGGCACGAACGTCCAGGCGGCTGCCGCACAACTGGGTCGGCGCAAGGCGGCCCACCGACGCCCTGCCGGAGCCACCACCTGCGCCCAGCCGTACACCGTCACCGAGCGGCCCCGACTCGGCACCATCCACCACGTCATCTGCTTGGAACGCAGCGAATTCGAGACCTCGTGCCCGAACGGCTCGCGGGGCACGGGCTCGCGGAGCGGTCGCGAAGCTCGCGCAGGACCTCACCGGTTTCTCCCGGATCCGGTGGCCACCAGGCTGATGCGAACAGCAGGCGTCGACCGGCTCAGCGCGCTGCACGTGGCCATCGACATCGTGCGGCGGGGCGGCACGATCTCGCTGGCCGGTGTATACGGCGGAATGGCCGACCCCATGCCACTGCTGACGATGTCCGACAAGCAGATCCAACTGCGAATGGGACAGGCCAACGTCAAGCGCTGGGTCGACGACATCATGCCGCTGCTGTCCGACGACGCCCCCTGGGCACGGAGGTGTTCGTGACGCACAAGCTGCCGCTCGACGCGGCGCCACACGGCTACGAGATGTTCCAGAAGAAGCAGGACGGCGCCATCAAGGTGCTGCTTCAACCGTGACGGCCGAGAGCACGCTGATGCCGACGTGCTGTAGCAGGTCGCCATCCTCTCCGAGGTGGAGGAGGGTGAGGGGCATGACCTCACCCTGCTGCGATTCCGGCGACACCGCGGCGGCGCAGCGCCTCGTCGACGCGGTCACGAGGCGTGCCGCGCTGCACGAGGCCGTGGGCGTGGTGCAGGCCTGGGGTGGCGGCGATGTGCTGGAGCGGTTGTGCGATCAGCACAGCGATGCGGAACGTGAGGCTGAGGTCGCGCGGGTCAACGCGGTCGTCGACGCGGTGGCCGAGCGACGGGCGGACCCTGACTGGGGCGGCTAGCTCGCGTCCGCAACCGGTAGCAGAGCGGCCGCTTCGAGGTCTCCGCCGGTGAGCCCACGGGCCACGTCGCGGATCGGGCCGCGATTTCTTGCGGCGTAGCCGAGGATGAGCTGGCGAGCCTCGTCTGTGCCGGTGTCCAGCGCGCCCGCGACCATGCCGATGGCATGAGCGAGCATCACGCGGTCGTTCAGCGTGGTCAAAGTCTGCGCGGTCAGCCGGTGCGTGCGCGCCGGGTCATGCTCCTGTGGCAGGCCCAGCACCGCCAGGTCGGCGACCACCGCGACCGGACCGGCTGCCGTTCGCAGTCCAGTACGCTCCGAAACTTTGGGACGGCCCGCGTGACCCGGCGATCGTGCCGTTCAGCGGCGGCCCCGGCGAATGCCCCGGCCGAGACCTCGTACTGGTCACCGCGGGCACAACGCTCGACGTCCTCACCGAGCACCTGGACTTCGCCGTGATGCCCGCCCCCGCTGCCCAGGACGCTCAACCACTTCGGTCTCCGCATGACCGTCACGCCGGTGGGTACTCGCGTCGCATGACAACCGCACCTCTGCCGAACGACCGCACGGGCGAGCCCCGGTACGCGGTGGTGACCGGCTCTGACTCCGGCATCGGCAAAGCCGTCGCCGTGGCTCTCGCGGGCGGAAGAGTCGATGTCGGTCTCACCTTCCACGAAGACGCCGACGGCGCCGAACGCACCGCACAGCAAGTGCGCGATGCCGGTGCGCGGTGTGCTGTCCGCAGACTCGACCTCACCGATCTCCCCGCCGCTGCAGTCGTTGTCGACGAGCTCGCCGACGAGCTGGGCGGAGTGGACGTGCTGGTGAATTGCGCGGGCACCGGCACCCGCCAGAAGGCGATGGACATGTCGTTCGAGACGTGGCGCGAGGTGCTGTCGGTCGATCTCGACGGCGCGTTCCTCTGCTCCCAGCGCGCGGCGAAGCACATGATCGCCGCCCGGCGCGGTGGCCGGATCATCAACATCACCTCGGTGCACGAGCACCTGCCCCGCATCGGCGCCGCGCCCTACTGCGCCGCGAAGGCGGGCCTCGGCGCGCTCACGAAGGTCCTCGCGCTCGAACTGTCCGAACACGGCATCACCGTCAACTCGGTGGCACCAGGCGAGATCTCCACGCCGATGACCGGCCAGGAGGACGTCGACCCACGCGAGCAGCCCCGCCCCGGAGTGCCGCTCGGACGCCCCGGCCACGCCGAGGAAGTCGCCGCCGTCGTGGCCTTCCTCGCCGCACCCGCCTCTGGTTACGTCACCGGCGCGTCGTTCGTCGTCGACGGCGGCATGTCGCTGATGGGGCCACAGGCAAGCCAACTGCTCACCGACGAGAACTGGAGGCAGCCCTGATGCGCGCCGTCGTACTCAACTGCACGCTCAAGAAGTCACCCGAGAAATCGAACACCGAGCTCCTCGCCCAGGTCGTGATCGACGAACTGACCAAAAGGACGTCGAGGTCACCACCTTCCGGCTGGCAGACCACGTGATCCCGCCCGGCGTCACCACCGACGTGGGCGACGGCGACGAATGGCCCCGCATCCACGACGAACTGCTCAACGCCGAAATCCTCGTCGTCGCCACACCCACCTGGGTCGGCAGGCCGTCCTCGCTCGCCCAGCGGGCCCTCGAGCGGATGGACGCGATGATCTCCGAGACCGACGACGAGGACAGGCCCGTCGCCTACAACCGCGTCGCCGGCGTCGTGGTCACCGGCAACGAGGACGGCGCCCACCAGGTGATCAGCGAGATCTCCGGCGGCCTTGGCGACATCGGCTACACCGTCCCCGGCCAGGCCTGGACCTACTGGAACCGCGGCCCCGGACCGGGCTTTAGCTATGCCGACACCGACGAAGGCCACAAGTGGTCCGAGGACACCGGCCGCACCATGGCCGCCAACCTGCACGCGGTGGCGTCCGCGTTGGCGAAGAACCCTATCCCGGCCTGAGCCGGCTGCCTGGCCCTGAATGTTCAGGGCCAGGCAGCGGTGGCACTCCGGTTCGCTACTTGCCGAGCCGCTGCGCGAGCAGTTCCTTGCCCTGCTCGGCGCCCTTGCGGCTTTCGCCCTGCGCCCGGCGGAAGAAGTCCGCCAGATCCGCGTCACCCGCGCTCTCCGCGTCCTGGACGTAGGTCTCCAGCCGCAGAGCATTGCTCAGGCAAGCCTCCACGAACCAGATGATGTTGTAGTCCTTGTCTTTCGTGCCCGTCACCGTCTGGGCGTCGGTGTTGATCGACACGGTTCCTCCTCGTCCGGCGTCGCCTTTCCTCTACTCGACTACCCGGCAGGCCGGAAAAGACACCTCGCGATCAGGACCAGAGTGGTTGCCGCACACCGAGAACCCGGTTGAGCGCCACACTCGCCACGGTTACCAGCAGCACACCCGCGGCCAACACGAGCAGTTCGCCGGCCGAGGTCAGCAGTCCCAGGCTGATGATCAGGGTGGTGGTACCTGCCGGCGGATGCGCGCAGTCCAGCAACAGCAGCACCGCGGCGATGAGAGCGACCGATAACGCCGCGGCACCTGTCCGTGCGCCGGTGATGCCTTCCTGCAAGGCTGGTGGATGATCGGTCAGACCGAACAATGCGAGGCAGCCGGCTCCCACCAGGATCGCCACCGCGTGGCCCAGGAGGGTGTTGCGAGGTGTGGCCGGTTTCGCCAGCGGAGACTCGAAGAACAACATCACGGTCGGGCCGAGGTGCGGGAACAGGTACGGCTGCTTGAGCACCAGGCCGACCACGCCCGCCGCGGCCAGCACGATGAGGCACAGCGCGACCGCATAGGCCGCAGGACCCACTCGGCCCGCCCTGCGTTCTGCTACTTCCAGCGCTCCACCAGGTAAGTCGGTCATGGTGTCCGCACTCGCGGCAATGAGGGCCTGGGGTGCGCTCTGCTTGACGCGGGTGCGCAACCAGGTCAGCTGACGCTCGACCTCGGGTTCGCGGCCGCTGACGAGGTCGAGCACGATGGCCAGCACCTTGCCCGCAGCGGGCGGCAGGTCCAGGTAACGCTTGCCCTTGACGAACGCAACCAGGCAACTGGCGATAACGAGTGCGCCGAGCCACCTGACCGTAATGGGTGACGCGGAGTGTGTCCTCGGCCAGGATCGTGACCGTCTTGCCCGCGTGCGTCCGGCCGACGCGAAGTCGTTGCCGGGCAACCATAATCACGCCATCGCGGAGTACTCGGCGATGCACCTGCTGCGGCCCGGCAACGGGTCGCGCCGCGACTTGCCGGGGAGAGTCCGCGATGGGGACTTCGGCGGATCCAACAGGGTCCTCGCCACTTCGAGCGGGACAAGCCCCTTTTGAGCCTCTCCTCACGCGGTGCCCGGCGAGACCGCAAGCCACAAGAGAAGAGCGGGCGATTCCGGAACGATGTTCGACATTGCTGAAAGAGGCGCACAGATGGTGCGGTCCGTGCGACGGGTGGTGGCGATCCTGCGTGAGCTGGCGGGCGATGGTCCGCTGCGGAGGGTAACGAAGTTGGCCGAATGTATCGGTGCGGCGAAGCCGAGGGCGCACACCTTGGTGCGCACGCGCCCGCTGACCTGGACGGACGGGCTGGGCGCAGCGGTGCAGCGAGGCGGCCTGGATCGCCGTGCTGATCGGGGATCACGTGCTCGTTTGGGCACCACGCCTTCCGCCCAGCGGAAGCCCTGCTGATTCCTCGAGGTCAGGCGAGCATCCCGTGGAGTGCCTGCGCGTTGGCTAGGGCGATCGGCGCCGCAGCCGGTGTCGGAGCGTGGGCGACTGTTCGTCGCCGAGCGGGCCGTGCGTCGCGGATGCGATCGGCATCGTTGCCCGGTCGAACGAGTGCTGACCGAGCCGGCGCGTCAGGCGTTCGCGGTGATGCGGGAGACCGCGCACACCCTTCACGTGACCTGGGCGGCAGCTGGCGCGGCGTCTGAGCCACGATTCGAGCACATCTCTTGACACGTTGCGCCTGCCGACCTAGGTTTCCGAAACCTTGTTCGGTAATGACGACCATCGTTCCAGGTTTCATCGGATTTGGTGAATCGGCGCACCTGGGTTCCGCCGCGGTGCGGAGGAGGTGAACCGCCCAGCAGCAGAGCTGCCCTGGGCGTGTCCATGGATGAAACGAGCTACCTGCAGAAATCGGGGTCCGACTTGCTGGGCACCGCCCCGTTCACGATGGCCGAACTCGGCATCATCTCGTTCGCCTTCGCGATGGCCGCGGTGGCGATGGTCCACGCGATCGGCCACCTCTCCGGTTGCCAAGTCAGCCGGCGATCACCCTCGCCCAGTTGGCCGGTGCGATCTGGGCGCGTTCCTCGCCGGAGCCGTCGGGACGTTCGTGCTGGCATTCGTCGCTCTTGGGGCGATCGACCGGCGGGATCGCGCGTTCGGGCCGATGCTCACTGGCCGCCCCTTCGGCGGCACAGTCCATTGGGGACAGTTTCCGTTGTACGTCCTCGCCGAATGCGGGGGTCCACTGACCGCCGGTTTCCATACGCGGCACTGAACCTGCGTCGCGCTCTGGAGGTCGAGGTCGTGACGCCCGAGCCTGAAGCCGTGAAGGGAGCGGTGACGCCCGCACTGCACTTGGGCGGATAGCGCTCCGCCGGTCCCGCTCACCAGCGCGGGGGCGCCCGGATCCGGCGGCAGACCGAGCACAGGCGTCCCCACTTCAATCCCACTGACCGAACAGAAAGGACAACCGCGGTGGACATCGCCGTCGCCCGCGCTTGGATACTTGCCGTTGCCACGGCCATCGACGAGCACGCCGACCAGCTGACCCAACTCGACTCGGCCATCGGCGACGCCGATCACGGCGTCAACATGCGGCGCGGCTTCACCGCCGTCGTGGCCGCGCTGGACGAGCTGTCCGCCGGCACGGTCGGGGACGTCCTTGCCAAGACAGGCGTCACCCTGATCTCCAGCGTCGGCGGCGCATCCGGCCCGCTGTACGGCAATGCGTTCCGTGCCATGGGCAAGGCACTGTTCGAACCCGTCGCCGATGGGGACCAGGTGCTCGCCGCCCTCACCGGAGGACTTGTCGCGGTCCAGCAGCTCGGCGCTGCGGTTCCCGGCGACAAGACCATGGTCGACGCCTACGCCCCGGCCGTCGCGACCCTCAAGAAGGCACTCGCCGAGCACCGCGACTTCGCCGCGGCCGCTACCGCGGCGGCCGACGCCGCGGAGGCCGGCATGCACGCCACCACGCCGCTGATCGCGCGCAAAGGCCGAGCGTCCTACCTCGGTTCCCGCAGCGTGGGCCACCAGGATCCGGGCGCGACGTCCACCGCGCTGATCTTCCGCGCCCTCGCCGACACGGTGATGACGGCGTGAGCGGCGAAATCCGGCTCGTTCCCCATCCGGCTCTTCCATCCCAAGGAGGCGAACACGGGTGGCGACCAGTCATCGTGCGGTCCAGCAGGTGAACTCGTTCTGGCGGAAACTGCTCGTCGAGATGCTGGGCACGGCGACACTGGTGTTCATCGGTGTCGGGTCCGTCCCGGCGACTCTGATCGTCGGCGGCGGGGCGCCGTTCACCGTGGCTCAGCTGGGCACCATCGCCTTCGCTTTCGCCACGGCAGTGGTGGCGTTGGTGTACGCGATCGGACACATCTCGGGCTGCCACATCAACCCGGCGATCACCCTTGCGATGGCCGCAATGAGACGCATGCCCTGGCTGCAGGTGCCCGGCTACCTGGCCGCCCAGTTTCTCGGGGCAGTCCTCGGAGCGCTCGCCATCGTCGGAGTACTCGGCCACCAGGCCGTCGATGTCGGTCTCGGCATTGCGAGCTACAGCGGTCAAGTCGGGATGGGACAGGCGTTCTTCGCTGAGGTGATCGGTACGTTCCTGCTCGCCATCGTGGTGTTCGGCGCGACCGATTCCCGCTCTCCTCAAGGCTTTGCGGGCCTGGCGATCGGCATGGCGGTGTTCGCGATCATTGTTCCGGTCGCATGGGCCACCGGCGCGGCGATCAATCCCGCCCGTGCGTTCGGTCCCATGGTGGTCGGCCAGTTCTTCGGTGGCACGGTTCGGTGGGACCAGTTCCCCGTCTACCTGGTGGCGGAGGTCTTCGGCGCACTCGCCGCGGGCGGCGTCTATTTCCTGATCCGCCACCGTCGTTCGGCTGCCCATGCCGCCGAAACGCCGAGTGCGTTCCAGGTCGCCAGAAAGAAGCTGATCAACACGGCCGACATGGTCGTACCGGATGCCCTCGAGGGCCTTGCCGCGGCCCATCGCGAGCTACGCGTGCAGATCGCGCCTCCCGTGATCTTGCGCTTCGCACCACCACGCCCCGGCAAAGTCGCCCTGGTGTCCGGTGGCGGTTCGGGGCATGAACCGCTGCACGGCGGATTCGTCGGGTACGGCATGCTCGATGCCGCCTGCCCCGGAGAGATCTTCACCTCCCCGGCACCCGGTCAGATACTGGCGGCGACGCGCGCGGTCTACAGCGGAGCCGGAGTGCTGTTCGTCGTGAAGAACTACACCGGCGACGTGATGAACTTCAAGATGGCGGAGGAGTTGGCCGCCGACGAGGGCATCGAAGTGACGACCGTGGTGGTGGACGACGACGTGGCCGTACAGGATTCGACATGGACGGCCGGTCGGCGCGGAACCGGTGCCGCGCTGTTCGTCGAGAAGATCGCCGGAGCGCTGGCCGAACACGGAGCACCCCTGTGGGTCGTCGCCGAGATGGCCCGGCGGGTCAACGCCGCGTCCCGCTCGTTCGCCATCGCGCTGACGGCTTGCACCACGCCGGCCACCGGCAGACCCGGCTTCGACCTTCCCGCCGACGAGATCGAGATCGGCGTCGGCATCCACGGCGAGCCGGGACAACGCCGGGACAAGATGCGACCGGTCAACGAGCTCGTGGACATCGCCTTGGCGGCGATCCGCCGCGACCACGAACTCAGCCCCGGTGACAACGCCATCGTCATGGTCAACGGCATGGGTGGCACCCCACTGATCGAGCTCTACATCGCCTACGCCGCCGTAGCGAGGAGCCTGGCCTGCTGGGACGTGAAGATCATGGCCAATCTGGTCGGCAACTACGTCACGAGCCTGGACATGACGGGCGTCTCGATCAGCATCTGCAAGGCCGACGCCGACATGCTCGCCCTGTGGGGTTCCCCGGTGCACACCCCCGCGTTGCGCTGGGGCTGCTGACCGGCGTGACACATACCATTTTTCTCTCCTAGGAGGCCATTGTGGACACCGCTCTCACCCTGGCGTGGGTGCGCGCTGTCGCTACGAGCATGGACCAGCACGCCGACCAGCTCACCCAGCTCGACGCGGCCATCGGCGACGCCGACCACGGCCACAACATGCGGCGCGGCTTCGGAATGGTCGTCCCAGCGCTGGCAGGCCATCGGTGTGCAACCGTCGGTGAGGTACTGGTCAAGACCGGTTCCACACTGATCACCAGCATGGGTGGAGCAGCCGGGCCGCTCTACGGCTCGGCGTTTCGCGCGGCCGGGAAGAAGCTCAACACGCCTGATGCCACGCCCGAAGCGTTCCTCATGTCCTGGTACGCCGCGCTGACAGCCATCCGGCAGCTCGGTGGGGCCAGCCCAGGTGACAAGACGATGGTCGACGCCTTCGCCGCAGGCGTCAACGCGTTCGAGGAGGCCACCTGGCGTGGCGCCGACCTGGCGGCCGCCGCGGCCAAGGCCGCCGCAGCCGCCAACGCCGGTGCACGCTCGACCATCCCGTTGCACGCACGTAAGGGGCGCGCCTCCTACCTCGGGGCACGCAGCGTCGGCCACCAGGACCCTGGCGCGACATCCACCGCACTGATCTTCCGCGCCCTAGCCGATGTGGCGGCGATGCCACGTCGATGATCAGCGGGTCGTGAGTGATTCGGAGGCCTATGGCACTCCGAATCACTCACGAGCACATCGTGACTACCTGGCCAGCGCGTCCGCGGCGAGAGCGACACAGTCGGCGTGGTCGAGGTGGCGAATGTGGGCTCGCACCTCGTCGAGCGCGGATGGTGCGACGGAGAGGATGTCGCAGTCCAGTCCCACGAGCAGCGGGATGACGTCGGGGTGGGCGGCGGCGTCTCCGCACACCGAGACCTGCAGGCCGTGGTGGTGGGCGGTGGTGATGACGGTGGCGATGGCGCGCAGGACGTCGGGGTGGGCGGTCATGGGGGGGTGGCGACCGGGTCGCGGCGGTCGAGGCCGAGGATCTGGCAGGTGAGGTCGTTGCTGCCGATGGAGAGAAACCCCGCGGTGGCGGCGATCTGGTCGATGTTCGCGACGGCTTCGGGGAGTTCGATCATGGCGCCGAGTGGCGGTGGGGTCACGCCCGTCTGGGCGGCGGCCTTGTCGAGCAGGTCCCGGCAGGCGCGTAGTTCGTCGGCGTCGGCGACCATCGGGATCATGATGCGCAGGTCGGTGGCGGCGCCGGCGGTCAGGATCGCGCGGAACTGGTCGGTGAACGCCTCGGGGGCGGCCAGCATGAGCGGCAGACCGCGCCCGATTCGGCTGCTCCCGAGGAACGGTGGGAGTTTGTCGTCGGCGTAGTCCAGGGTGCGCACGGTGACCGGTCGGCCGGCCAGTTGCCGGAAGACGGGGACCAGTGCCGCGGTGTGCTGGCCGAAGCTGGGCCAGGTCGCGGCGTCGAGGAACGGCAGCTCGGTGCGCAGCAGTCCGACTCCGTCGCAGCGGGCGTCGACAGCGGCACGGGCGTCGGCCGGAGTGGCGATGTTGGCGCGCAGCACGACGGTGTGCCCGTCGCTCGTCTGCGAGGCCAGGTCGCGCTGGGTGCGCAGCTCAACCCGACGTGCCCGCGCCTGATCCATTGTGGACAGCGCGGCCCGTCGTTCGTCCTCGTCCGGACAGACGACGACCTGGCCGTCGTCGACGAGCACCTCGGCTCCGTCGGGGACGTCCAGTGCGGCGGGGACGACGCCGAGCAGCAGTGGGATGCCCAGGGAGCGGGCCACGATGGCGGCGTGGGAGTTGGGGCCGCCGGTGACCGACACGGCGGCGACCACCGGGGCGTGTGGTTCGAGCAGGTCGGCCGCCCCGATCTCGTGGGCGAACAGAACCAGCGGGCCCTGGTGGTCGGTATCGGTGTCGCCGTGCAGCCAGGCCAGAGCGCGGCGACCGATCTGGCGGACGTCGGTCGCGCGTTCGGCGAGCGTGGCGTCGTCCAGGTGGGACAGTGCGGTGGCATAGGTGTGCACGGCCTGCGAGATGGCCACGGTCGCCGGGTCGCCCTGCTCCGCGTGCCGCACCGCGGCGGCACGCAGGTCCGGGTCGGCGGCGATGTAGCCGGCCACCTCCATGATGTCGGCCTGCTCGGGCTGTCCCTGTGAGCGCAGGGACTCCGCGAGGTCCAGCATCCGCCGGTGCACGGCGTCGAAAGCGTCGCCGATCTGCCGCACCGGGTCGCCGGTGCTGCGCTGAGGCAGTGTCGCGGCGTGGACGCGGTCGGTGCGGTGGGCCCGTCCCAGCGCTGTGCCGGTGGACGCCGGTCTGCCGGTGAACGTCGCCCGGCTCACGGGCCGACCACCTCGGCGAGAGCGCGGAAGATCAACGCGGTGGACGTCGCGCCCGCGTCCTGATGGCCGACGCTGCGGGGACCGAGGTAGGACGCGCGGCCCTTACGGGCTTGCAGCGGCGTGGTGGCGCGCATGCCGTCCTCGGCGGCGGCAGCGGCACTGCCGGCGGCGGACGCGAGGTCCGCGCCTTGCGACAGCTGCCGGTCGAACGCGGCGACGGCCGGCGCGTAGGCGTCCACGATGGTCTTGTCGCCCGGCACGGCCGCGCCGAGTCGCTGGATCGCGGCCAGTCCTTCGGTGAGCGCGGTGAGCAGCTGCTTCGGCTCGGCGGCCGGCTCGGGCAGCGCGTTGCCGATCGCGCGAAACGCGCTGCCGTACAACGGACCGGTGGCGCCGCCGACACTGGAAATCAAGGTGTTGCCGGTGGTGAGGAAGACCTCGCCGACCGTCTTCGCGTCGAGCTCTGCCAGCTTGGCGAGCACGGCGGTGAACCCGCGCCGCATGTTGACGCCGTGATCGGCGTCGCCGATCGCCG
>NZ_VOBR01000059.1 GCF_007845675.1 Lentzea tibetensis
GAGTACATCGACGTGGACGCCGAGGGCCCGTTCAAGCCCGAGCACTACCGCTACTGATCACGCCCTGCTGATCAGGAACGCCCGCCAGGCCCCGACGCTGAACCCCAGCTCGGGGCCTGGAGCGTTCTTGGAGTCACGCACGCGCACCGTCTCGCTGAACGCCACCTCGACGCAGTTGTCGTCGACGGAACTGCCGCCGCTATAGCTGCTCTTGCGCCAGACGAATTCCTTGGCCATTGAGGTCCTCTCGCGGTTGGCTGACGAGGTCCATCAGCACCTTCCGCGATTGTCCTGCATCCATAGCGATCGCATCCAGGCGTTCGAAGATCGACTGGCAGCGACCCACTGCGGCCGCGTCCTGCACGAACACCTTCGCGACATCGCTGGACGTGAAGACCACCGGCGCGGCTCTCTCGTACCGCCACAGCACGAGGTTCGAGAACGCGGCCGAAGGCCCGCTGGAGTCCGGCACGATCCGCAGGGTGTGGGTGCGGAACAGCAGCCGCTTGATCTGCTCCCGCATGATCTTCTCGCCGCCAACCTGCAACCGAAGCGCGTTCTCGTGCACGAAGAAGATGCACTTCGGCCGGTCTTGCCGCCGCAGGATCGCCTGCCGGTCCATCCGGAAGCGGACAGCCGCTGCGATCTCCTCCTCCGTCAGCACCCCGAGCCCGATGCACAGCTCGCGCGCGTAGTCCTCGGTTTGCAGCAAACCTGGGATCACCGACATGTCGTAGCTGGTGATCGTGTCCGCGGTCGACTCGGCCAAGGCCATGGTGCGCAGGTTCTCCGGCACCTGCACGAAGTACGCGTCGAAGGCGTTGCGGTAGCGGTCGAGGAAGTCCTCGACGTACTCCCGGTCCTTCCCGCACGTCGTCAGGTACTGGACGAGATCGATCTCGCTGGCGCGGACCTTCCCGTTCTCGACGTTGGACACCTTGCTCTGGTCCCACCCCAGCAGCTCGGCCATCCAGGTGCCGTTGTGCGGGGTCAGCTTGTCCCGTATCTGCCGCAGCTCGTCGCCCAGGTCACGGCTGTACGGAGTGGACGGAATGCACGTCATAAGTCGGAAGCTATGGGATGACCGTCGTGCATACGCGACCCCGATCGGGTGGTGTCACGTCCATTCCACGGCGACACCGGCGATGCCCGGCCCCACGTGACCGTAGTAGGCGCTGACGACGCCACCGAGCCCGCACACGAGCTCCTCGACGTCGACCGGAGTGGCCTCCGCCGACACCCGGAACTGCTTGATGCAGCGGGCGGGCAGAGCACGCCGGTGGAAGGAGAGCTGCAGCAGGTAGGAAGCGCAGGCGTCGCGGAACGTCCGGTGATGGCCGGGCGTCGGCCCGCCCGTGTCGTCGACGATCGTGAAGCTGAAGACGTGCTCCTCGCCCTCGGCGAGCCGCCGGTCGAACAGCAGCTCGACGGCCAGCCCGCGCGAGACGTTCTGCCGCCGCAACCGTCCCTGCCGGCAGCCCTCACCCGCGCGCACGAGCGCGTTGTCGATCAGCGAACCCTCGTCGCCCTGGTGCACGGCCAGATACCTGTCCGGCCCCTGGCGCATCGCGCGCACGACGAGCCGGGTGGTGATGGCGCGTTGTTCGCGGTGCATGCCGATGGACACGGTGTCGTGCACGGACAGCACTTCCAGCTCCGCGTTGCCGCGTCCCGCCTCCGGCACCGACTCGAACTCGGCCAGCAGCGGCGCCGTCTCCGCCCACGCCGACGCCAGCTCGGCGAACGCGGCGGGCACCGGGCGCGGCGCGTACGGCTGCGGGCGCGGTCCGATCAGCCCCAGCAGCGACTCGGGCGGCAGCCGCAGCACGGTCTCCAGCGCGCGGACCGTGCCGATCGCGCGCGGGACCTCGGGATGCCGCAGGCCGCGTTGCCAGTAGCTCAGCGTGGACTGGCCGACCTGCACGCCGAGCTGTTCCAGATGCGCGCGCAACCGTGCGAGCGACAGCCCGCGATGGGCGATCGCTTCGCGCAGCGCCCGGTGAAACGGTCCGTAACGCAGCGTCTCGGCAAGCGGGGTCGGCAAACCCCCAGTCGGGTGGCCGATCGGCCCGTCAACCGAATCGGCGTGCCCCGAATCCGCGGTCACCGCGGCACCACCTTCCGCACGGCCGGGAGACTGTTCACCGTAGTCACTCGATCTGGTGACCGAAAGATCTCTTTTCGCCCGTGTGGGGGACGTGGTGCCTCCAGTCGAGTGGCCAAGCGTGCTCACTAGGCTTGGGTGGTGGGAAAGCTCGTAGTAATCGAAGGTCTGGACGGGGCGGGCAAGCGCACGCTGGCCGCCGGTCTGACCGAGGCGCTGAATCTTCAAGGCGCGACCGTCAAGACCTCCGCGTTTCCGCGCTACGGCGAGGACGTCCACGCTGACCTGGTGCGGGACGCGCTGCACGGCAGGCTCGGCGACCTGACGGGGTCGATCCACGGCATGTCGGTCCTCTACGCGCTGGACCGGCGTGACGCGGCCGACGAGATCCGGGCCGACCTGGAGAGGTTCGACGTCGTGCTGCTGGACCGGTACGTCGCGTCGAACGCCGCGTACGGCGCGGCGCGGCTGCGTCAGGACTCCCGCGGCGAGTTCGTCGAGTGGGTGCGCGCGCTGGAGATCGACCGGTTCAAGCTCCCGGTGCCGGACCTGCACCTGCTGCTGAAGGTGTCGACGGACGTCGCGGCCGAGCGCGCCGCACGGCGCGAGGCGGCGGACGCCGAGCGCGCGCGTGACCTCTACGAGTCGGACGGCGGCCTCCAGGCGCGGTGCGCTGCGGTGTACGACGGACTTGCCGCGGACGGCTGGCTGGCCCCTTGGCAAGTGGTCGACGGAGCGTCAAACGTGAACTTTTCTGACCTTTTGGGACGGCTCTTCACCCGGTGAGTGGTCGCTCACGTGCGTCACCGACTGACACGATCGTGTGATCTTATGTCACACAGAGTGTGTGGGAGGTTACGTTTTGAAGCGCGTTCTGCACCGGCAGCCCGTTGGGGTCGCCCGCACGGCCGTACTGATCGCGGCGGCCCGTGCGAACGAGCAGCGTCATCTCGATCGGCTGTTCGACGACCCCCTCGCGGCGCCGCTGGTCAGGGCAGCGGGATCGGCGACCGACCTCAGCGGCGTCCGCAACCTGGCGGGCGACCACTTCGTGCTGCGCACGAGATATTTCGACGACTACCTGTCGACAGCCACAACAACAGCCGGGTGCACCCAGGTCGTGATCATGGCGTCGGGCCTGGACACCAGGGCGTACCGGCTGCCGTGGCGGCCGGGCACCAGCGTGTTCGAGATCGACCTCCCCGACCTGCTGGACTTCAAGCAGCAGGCGCTGGATGCGCTGGAGGCCGCGCCGTCGTGCGAGCGCGTCGCGGTGGCGTGCGACCTGCGCGAGGACTGGCCGAGGGCGCTCTTCGAGGCGGGCTTCGACCCGCGCAAGCCGACGGCGTGGCTGCTCGAAGGTCTGCTGATGTTCCTCCCGGTCGACGCGGTCGAGCAGCTGCTGCGACTCGTCGGCGGTCTGTCGGCCGCCGGGAGCCGGATCGCGCTGGAGCACGTCAACCGCGCGTTCCGCGATCTGCCGCAGATGCGCGCCGTGCACGACCGGTTCGACGAGCTCGACGCGCGGTGGCAGTCCGATGTGGAAAACCCGGTCGAGTGGCTCGGCAGGCACGGCTGGACCGCGGCGACCACGCACCAGTCCGAGCTCGCCACCAGGCACAACAGGTCGATTCCCGCCATCACCGACCCGGTGAAAGTGGGCGACGCGCGCATCTGGCTGGCCCAGGGCGTTCGTAACGAAATGTGAGTCTCGCGCGGATAGTCGGGCGACGAACCGACCGGATCGGGCGAGGTGGACATGGTTACGCACCGGACACAAGGCGCCACCACCAGCTATGGAACCGGCAGCGGAGCCTGGGCGGTGCGCGAACGCGCGAGCGGCAGTGCGACGATGTTGGGTATGAAGGCACGCGTGCTCGTCGTGGACGACGACCCCGCCCTGGCGGAGATGTTGACCATCGTGTTGCGTGGAGAGGGCTTCGACACCGCGGTTGTCGCCGACGGTGCGCGAGCCCTGCCCGCGCTGCGCGAGCTCAAGCCAGACCTCGTGCTGCTCGACCTCATGCTGCCGGGAATGAACGGCATCGACGTCTGCAAGGCGATCCGCTCCGAGTCCGGCGTGCCCATCGTGATGCTGACCGCGAAGAGCGACACGGTCGACGTCGTGCTCGGACTGGAGTCCGGCGCTGACGACTACGTCGTGAAGCCGTTCAAGCCGAAGGAGCTGGTCGCCCGCATCCGGGCGCGCCTCCGCCGGACTGAGGCAGAGCCCGCTGAGGTCTTGCAGATCGGTGACCTGACGATCGACGTCCCCGGTCACGAGGTTCTCCGCGAGGGTCGTCCGATCCAGCTCACCCCGCTCGAGTTCGACCTGCTGGTCGCGCTCGCCCGCAAGCCGCGCCAGGTGTTCACCCGCGAGGTGCTGCTGGAGCAGGTGTGGGGCTACCGCCACGCGGCGGACACCCGGCTGGTGAACGTCCACGTGCAGCGACTGAGGTCCAAGGTGGAACGCGATCCCGAGCACCCGGAGGTCGTGCTGACCGTCCGCGGTGTCGGGTACAAGGCCGGCCCCCCGTGAGGTACCGCGCATGAAGGCGGTCCGGCTGGTCGTCGCGAGGGTGCAGCGCGCAGCCGATGAGGCGCGACGACGCTGGATCGCGTTCGGTGAGCTGTGGCGGCGTTCGCTGCAGCTGAGGGTCGTCGTGTCGACGCTGGCGCTGTCGTCGGCCGTCGTGTTCGTGCTGGGAATGGTGCTGCAGATGCAGATCACCAACCAGCTGCTGGACACGAAGGAGCAGGCGGCGGTCCGGCAGGCGCGCGCGAGCCAGCAGGCCGTGCAGAACGACCTCGCCGGGCTCAACCCCGGACCGGACAGCGTGAAGTCGCGTTTCACCAGTGCCATCAACAAGTTGGCGATCGGTGGCGCGGGCCAGGACGCGACGACGGCCGGTGCGGGCGCGTTCGAGCCGGTGCTGGTGGACGGCGACACCGTCGGTTCCGACGGTCTCCCGCCGTCCGAGGGGCCGATCAACGACGTCCCGCTGTCGTTGCGCGAGATGGTCGAGAACAGCGGCAACTCGGCGTCGCAGATCCACACCGTGAACCGGTCGAGCGGCCAGACCACGCTGCTCGTCGTCGGCGTGCCGGTGAACAGCTCGGCGCGGGCGATGCAGCTCTACCTGATCTTCCCGCTGACCGCGGAGCAGCGCACGGCCGAGGTCGTGCAGAGCACGCTCGTGGTCGGCGGCATCGTGCTGCTGATGCTGCTCGCGCTCATCGCGAACCTCGTGACGCGCCAGGTGGTCCGGCCCGTCCGGCAGGCCGCCGAGGTCGCCGAGCGGTTCGCCGACGGGTCCTTGGACGAACGCATGCCGGTCGTCGGCGAGGACGACGTGGCGCGGCTCGCCGAGTCGTTCAACGAGATGGCCGAGGGCATCCAGGCGCAGATCAAGCAGCTGGAGGAGTTCGGCCAGCTGCAGCGCCGCTTCACCTCCGACGTGTCGCACGAGCTGCGCACGCCGTTGACGACCGTGCGCATGGCCGCGGACGTGCTGCACGCGTCACGCGAGCAGTTCCCCGCCGGACTGGCGCGGTCGACCGAGCTGCTGGTCGACGAGCTCGACAGGTTCGAGTCGTTGCTGGGCGACCTGCTGGAGATCTCCCGGCTGGACGCGGGCGTCGAGGAACTGTCCGCCGAGCAGGTGGACCTGCGCGTGCTCGCGCGTCGCGCGCACGACTCGGTGCGAGCGATCGCTAACAACGCGGGCTCGCCGATTGTCCTGGACCTGCCGGACGATGAGGTCATCGCGGAGCTGGACTCCCGTCGTGTGGAACGGATTCTGCGCAACCTGCTCGCGAACGCGGTCGACCACGGCGAGGCCATGCCGGTCGAGCTGACCATGCGCGGCGACGAGCACGCGGTCGCGATCACCGTGCGGGACCACGGAGTCGGCCTGCGTCCCGGCGAGGCGGAGCTGGTGTTCAGCCGCTTCTGGCGGGCGGACCCGTCCCGCAACCGGCGCACCGGTGGCACCGGGCTCGGCCTGTCGATCTCGCTGGAGGACGCGCGGCTGCACGGCGGCTGGCTCGAGGCATGGGGCGAGCAGGGCCACGGCGCCGTGTTCCGCCTGACGTTGCCGCGCACGCACGGCAGCGAGGTGCGCAGCAGTCCGCTTCCCCTTGCGCCCGAACACCTTCCGCCGGTTGCCGTGGTCGAGACCCCGGTCGAGGCGCCGGTGTCCACCGAGGACGTCGAGCTGACGCCGGAGGAGATCACCTGGCAACCGGCCGAGCCGGTGGACGCCGAACGCGAGGAGGTCCGGTGAAGCGCTTCGTGATCGCGCTCGTCGCGGTGCTGCTCACCGGCTGCGCGGCGATCCCGACGAACACCGCGCCGAAACCGATCGACCCGTCGGAGTCGAAGGTCCGCACGGCGAACGCGCCGCAGCCGGCCAAGGACATCGACGCGCTCACCCTGGTGCGCAACTTCGTCGACGCGTCCGCGAACCCGGAGGCGGACTTCGCCGAGGCCAAGGCGTACCTGACCGAGGACGCGCGGAAGCGGTGGGAGACCAAGTCGCCCACGATCATCGACCCGAGCTTCTCGACCGTGCCGACGACCCAGGCGCCGGAGGAGAAGCAGCAGGTCGTTCTGCTGCAGGGCAAGAACCTCGGCAGGCTGGAGACCGACAGCTCGTACGTGCCGCTGACGACGGACCTGAACCGGGCCATCAAGGTCGAGCGCAACAACGACAACCAGTGGCGGATCTCCGAGCCGCCGGACGGCGTCTACATGACGCAGACCCGGTTCCTGGACTACTACAAGCGCGTCACCCTGTACTTCTTCAACCCCGAGTTCAGCGTGCTCGTGCCGGACTCCCGCTACGTCGTGATCCCGCCGTCGACCGAGATCCCGCAGCGCGTCAGCGAACTGCTGGTCCGCGGGCCCGGCGGCGGCGTGCGGGGCGCGTTGTTCAGCGCACTCGGCGGCCAGGCGGTTCACGCGGGCACCAAGGAAGCCGACGACGGCGCGCTCGAGGTCAACCTCACCAAGCTCGGTGACCTGACCCCGCAGATCCGCAAGCAGGTCGTCGCGCAGGTCGTGAAGTCGTTGTCCGGCGTGACGAGCAGCCGCATCCGCGTGCTGGTGGACGGCGCGCCGATCCTGCCGGGAGACCAGCGCGAGTGGCGCCCGTCCGACGTGCAGACCGGCGAGGCACTGATCACGCCGAACCCCAACGAGGGCGGCATGATCGTGACGGGCGGGCTGATCCGCTCGATCTCCGACGGCAACCCCATCAAGGGCCCCGCCGGTGCGGGCGAGTACAACGCCGTGTCGGCCGCGCAGTCGCTCGACGGTTCGCGCCTGGCCGTGGTCGGCAAGACCGGGTCCGGTGTGCGCCTCCTGGTGGGGGACAAGGAACAGGGCCTCACCGAGGTCGGCCTGCCCGCGTCCACTCTGACCCGTCCGACGTGGCTGCTGAGCACCGAGGGGCGCGAGCCGTCCAACGAGCTGTGGACCGTCGCCGACGGCGCCAACGTGGCCCGCGTGACGCGCGGCGACAACGGCGTGTGGACGGCCGGTGCCGTCAACACCGCCGAGCTGGGCGGGTTCGGTCAAATCAGCGAACTGCGGCTGTCGCGCGACGGCACGCGCGTCAGCATGGTCATCGGCGGCAAGCTCTACGTGGCCGCGGTGGTGCGCAACTCGCAGGACGCGTCCGTGTCGATCCGCACGCCCCGCCAGCTGCTGCCCGCCGTGCTCGGCGCGTCCGTGCAGTCGGTGGACTGGCTGTCGCAGGACTTCCTCGTGGTGTCCAGTTCGCTGGCGTCGAACCCGGTGACGCGCGTGTACCTCGACGGGTCGCGGTTCGAGCGGTACAACCAGTCGAACCTGACCGTGCCCGTCACGTCGGTGACGGCCGCGGTGAGCAGGCAGGTGCTGGCCGTCGACCACAGCGGACTGTGGACCGCTTCGGAGACCACGGACGTGTGGCGGTCGAACCCGATCAAACCGGATCCGGGCGCGGTCGTGTTCTACCCCGGCTGATTGTCAGACCCCGCCGCCATGCTGGGCTCATGAACTTCCTGAGCCTGGTCCTCCCCGTCACGTGCGCGGCCTGCGGTGTGCGGGGCGTGGACGCGTGCCGCCGCTGCCAGTCCGCCTTCGGTCCGCCGTTCCCGGTTCCGACCGTCGGCAAGGGGCCACCCGTCTACGCGCTGGCCGACTACCACGGTGCCGCGCGCCAGTTGGTGCTCGCGTTCAAGGAACGGGGCCGCCACACGTTGGCGGACTTCTTCGCCGTCCTCGTAGGACTCGCGCTCCCTGCTCTGTCGCCACCTCCGTGGTGCCTCGTGCCCGCTCCGTCGACCCGCCGGGCCGCTCGGGGCCGCGGAGGTGACCACATGGTGAGAATCGCGGAGCGTGTCCAGAACTCTTTTTCGGCGCCGGTGCTCGCCGTGGAAAGCGGTGTCCAGGACTCGGTGGGGCTCGACACCCAGGCCCGGATTCGCAACCTGCAGGACAAGGTCAAGCTGCGCCGCCCGCCGCCGGCTGCGGACGTCGTCCTCCTCGACGACGTCGTGACCAGCGGCGCAACGGCTCGGGCGTGCGTTTCGGCACTGTCCCAGGCGGACGTGAGGGTGCGCGCGGTCCTCGCGCTGACCAGTGCCGCAACCCGGCATGTCTCAATTGGCCCTCGGCGTGGCCGCCCACAAGGGTGAAGTTCGCCGCGCCGAGTTGATCACCAGAACCTGTTGCTGCCACCCGTTTGCGCAGGTCGGCACCATCGATCCAGCACCCGTTGAAGATCGGGAACTACCGAACCGCCCAGAAGGGAGGATTTGTTGCGGACTCATGCAATCCATTCGAGGTGACCGCGACCAGGCGTTCCGCAACCACTACCGATGGGTAGTTCCGGTGCATTCATGAATAACCGCTGGTCAGCTGAGTTTGCGAATACTTCTCACTCGCGTCGCACCATCCGCGGAAGTTCCGCGAAGTTCCTCTGTGTTTCGGGAACATGACGGGTGCGTCGCCCGTTGGCCGGGTATGACGCCGCGACAGGACCCGTTCGACGCAGTCACGCTGCCGACGGGTGCCGGTGCGACGCTGCGCCGTCCGGGTGAGCAGCGTGCCGTGAGCAGGGTGTCGTGGCACGCTCGGCACACGGCGGGTGGCCCTCGGTCGTCACGCTGCGTACTCGCAGAATTTTCCGCGAGTTCCCCCGGCTCGGGGGCTGTTGCCGGAACGAAACCCGAGCTAACGTGCACCGCTATCAGCCCATCCGGCCCGCGGGGAGGAGGCGAACAGCCCATGACCCTGGCGCCGTGAAAGTGCCGAGGAACGACCCTCAGCGACTCCTGGCAGATCTGAAGATCGCCAACGGCGCCCCGAATCAAGTCCAATGCCAAAGCTCGCAGTAAAGGCGAGGGAGGTCGTGTATGGACATCGTCGTTAAGGGCCGCAACGTCGAGGTGCCCGATCACTACAGGGTGCACGTCGCCGAAAAGCTGGCCCGGCTTGAGCGCTACGACCGCAAGGTCATCCGCTTCGACGTGGAGCTTTTCCACGAACCGAACCGCAGGCAGTCGAAGAACTGCCAGCGTGTCGAAATCACCGGCAAGGGACGTGGACCTGTGGTCCGTTCCGAAGCCTGCGCGGGTGACTTCTACGCCGCGCTCGATTCAGCGGTCGCGAAGCTCGAGAACCGTCTCCGTCGGTCGCACGACCGGAGGCGCGTCCACCACGGGCGCCGAGGCCCGATTTCGGTGGCGGAAGCGACAAGCGGACTGGGGGACATCTCCTCCTCCGCACCGGCCGACCTCAACGGTCAGGCCCAGGCATCACGGCGCGGCAAGACCGCGTTGCTCGACGCACCCGAGGCCGACTACGAGGGCATGGCGGAAGTGCCCGCGCAGCGGTGGGACGACGGCCTCGAGGACCAGCTTCCCGGACGCGTAGTGCGCGAGAAGGAGCACACCGCGAAGCCCATGACCGTCGACCAGGCCCTCTACGAGATGGAACTGGTCGGACACGACTTCTACCTGTTCTCAGACGCCGACTGCGGACGCCCCAGCGTCGTCTACCGCCGGAAGGGATTCGACTACGGCGTGATCAGGCTCGCCTGATCCACGTGAAGGCATCCATCCACTGACGACCATTGCGGCCCTCGCACACCCTCGCGTGCGAGGGCCGCGTCGCGTCCACGTGGGAGCGGACCTCCGCGGCGGCGCCGAAGCGGCGTGTTGCGAGTGCGGAGCAGGCGGCGCTGTGATTGCCGGGGCGGGGGCGCGACCACTGCGATTGCCTGGGGCAGACACGCGATCGCGCATGACTGGCAGCGCGTGACCTCTGCCGGTTCGCCCCGCGAACCCGCAGTTCGCAGCTCGTACGCGGTGGCCTCCTCGCCCACGTGCGCGCGCGTTGGCTTTACCGCCGACTTGGCCATTCATCAGCGCCGAGTTGTCCGTTCGCGCACGTGATGCGGCGTTCGCGGCATTCCGCGCAAGGAGCCACTCGGCCACACCCAGGTGGAGCTCGCCACGCCCAGGTGGAAACGCCGGGAACCTCAGGCGCCCCAGGCTCGTTGAAAGGCAGGTGCCGAGGGGGCGCACAGCCGTCTGACCAGCGCCTGACCAGTCGTCAGGTGCGATTGGGCTGTGTCTGTGCGCACACCTTGGCGGCTTGCCTACGATGGGCAGGGGAAAGGCGTCCGCAGTGGGCGCGTCGCGATGAGGTAATGAGGTCATCCCAGATGGTGCTGTCCCGACTGCTCCGCGCCGGCGAGGGCAAGATGCTCAGGCGCCTGAGCAAGATCGCAGAGCACATCAACCACCTCGAAGACGAAGTGGTCGACCTCTCCGACGCCGAGCTGCGCGCGAAGACGGACGAGTTCAAGAAGCGCTACACCGAGGGCGAGACGCTCGACGAGCTGCTGCCGGAGGCCTTCGCCGTCGCGCGTGAGGCGGCCAAGCGCACGCTCGGGCAGCGGCCGTTCGACGTGCAGCTCATGGGTGGCGCGGCGCTGCACCTCGGGCAGATCGCCGAGATGCGCACCGGTGAGGGCAAGACCCTGACCTCGGTGCTCCCGGTGTACCTCAACGCGTTGTCCGGCGAGGGCGTCCACGTCGTCACGACGAACGACTACCTGGCCAAGCGCGACGCGGACTGGATGGGCCGCATCCACCGCTTCCTCGGCCTCAAGGTCGGCGCGATCCTCAGCGAGATGACGCCGGAGCAGCGGCGCGCCGCGTACCACGCGGACATCACCTACGGCACGAACAACGAGTTCGGCTTCGACTACCTGCGCGACAACATGGCGTGGAGCCTGGACGAGTGCGTGCAGCGCGGCCACAACTTCGCGATCGTCGACGAGGTCGACTCGATCCTGATCGACGAGGCCCGCACGCCGCTGATCATCTCCGGCCCGGCCGAGCAGTCCGCTCGCTGGTACGTCGAGTTCGCGCGCATGTCGCCGCTGCTGAAGAAGGACGTCCACTACGAGGTCGACGAGCGCAAGCGCACGGTCGGCGTCTCCGAGGCCGGTGTCGCGTTCATCGAGGACCAGCTGGGCATCGAGAACCTCTACGAGGCCGCGAACACGCCGCTGGTCGGCTACCTGAACAACGCGCTCAAGGCCAAGGAGCTCTTCACCAAGGACAAGGACTACATCGTCCGCAACGGTGAAGTCATGATCGTCGACGAGTTCACCGGCCGCGTGCTCGCCGGTCGCCGCTACAACGAGGGCATGCACCAGGCGATCGAGGCCAAGGAAGGCGTCGAGATCAAGGCGGAGAACCAGACGCTCGCCACGATCACGCTGCAGAACTACTTCCGCCTGTACAACAAGCTGGGCGGCATGACCGGTACCGCCGAGACCGAGGCGGCCGAGTTCCACCAGACCTACAAGCTGGGCGTCGTGCCGATCCCGACGAACCGGCCCGCGCAGCGCAAGGACCAGCCGGACCTCGTCTACAAGAGCGAGGAGGCGAAGTTCGAGGCGGTCGCCGAGGACATCGTCGAGAAGCACGAGAAGGGCCAGCCGGTCCTGATCGGTACGACGAGCGTCGAGCGTTCCGAGTACCTGTCGAAGTTGCTGGTGCGCAAGGGTGTCCCGCACGAGGTTCTGAACGCGAAGCACCACGACCGCGAGGCGCTGATCATCGCGCTGGCCGGCCGCAAGGGCGCTGTCACGGTCGCGACGAACATGGCCGGACGCGGTACGGACATCGTGCTCGGCGGCAACCCGGACATCATCGCGGACCACGAGCTGCGCGAGCAGGGCCTCGACCCGGTGGAGACGCCGGAGGAGTACGAGGCCGCCTGGTCGAAGCTCATCGAGGAGCTCACGATCACGGGCAAGGCGCAGGCCGATGAGGTCCGCGCCGCCGGTGGTCTCTACGTGCTCGGCACCGAGCGCCACGAGTCGCGCCGCATCGACAACCAGCTCCGCGGCCGCACCGGCCGTCAGGGCGACCCCGGCGAGTCGCGCTTCTACCTGTCCCTCAAGGACGAGCTGATGCGCCGGTTCAACGCGTCGATGGTCGAGGCCGTCATGACGCGCCTCAACGTGCCGGACGACGTGCCGATCGAGCACAAGATGGTCACCAGGGCCATCCGCAGCGCGCAGACGCAGGTCGAGCAGCAGAACTTCGAGATCCGCAAGAACGTCCTCAAGTACGACGAGGTCATGAACCGCCAGCGCACGGTCATCTACGACGAGCGCCGCCGCGTGCTCGCCGGCGAGGACCTCCGCGACCAGGTCGAGCACATGCTGGAGAGCGTCGTCACCGAGTACGTCAGCGGTGCGACCTCGGACGGCTACGCCGAGGACTGGGACTTCGAGAAGCTCTGGACCGCGCTCAAGACCCTCTACCCGGTCAAGCTGGACTGGAAGGAGATCGTCGAGGGCGACGAGGACGTCACGCGCGAGTACCTGACGCAGGTCATGGTCGAGGACGCGCTCGAGGCGTACCGCGCCCGTGAGGCCGAGATCGACGGCCGCGTCGGCGAGGGCGCCATGCGCGAGCTGGAGCGTCGCGTGCTGCTGTCCGTGCTGGACCGCAAGTGGCGCGAGCACCTCTACGAGATGGACTACTTGAAGGAGGGCATCGGCCTGCGCGCGATGGCGCAGCGCGACCCCCTCATCGAGTACCAGCGCGAGGGCTTCGACATGTTCAACGCCATGACGGAGGCGTTGAAGGAGGAGACCGTCGGGTTCCTGTTCAACCTGCAGGTCGAGGCCGCCGAGCCCGAGCCGCAGCCGGAGCCCGAGGTGCCGGTGCTGCTGTCGCAGACGCCGCAGCCTCTCCAGCCGACCCAGTCGGCGTCCCGCTCGCGCGCCCGTGCCGCCGCTGCCGCTCAGCAGCAGCGTCAGCAGCACGAGGCCCCGGCCGGTCCGGCCATGGCCCAGCTGCAGGGTGCCGCGATCCCGCCCGCTCTGCGCGGCAAGGGCCTCGGCGGCCCCGGCCAGGCGCAGCAGCTGAACTACAGCGGCCCGGCCGAGGACGGCGGCGTCGAGAAGCACGCCGACGCGGCCGGTGACGGTGCGAACGCCGCCACCCGCAAGGAGCGTCGCGCGCAGCAGCGTCAGCAGCAGAAGAACCAGCGCAAGCGCTAGTACCGCGTGCGGAACGGCCCAGGTCACCACCGACCTGGGCCGTTTTGCTTGTAGGTTGCGGGAGTGCTGCGAGGACTGGTGCTCGACTTCGGGGGCGTGCTCACCGATCACGGTGAGGACGGCGCGCCCGAACCACCGCTGCTGACCGCGTTGCGCCGGGCCAAGGAGCACGGCCTGCGCACGGCGCTGCTGTCCAACGCCGACGGCTGGTGGTCGCCGCCGAGCGACTGGGCGCCGCTGTTCGACGTCACCGTCATCTCCGGCGAGGTCGGGCTCGGCAAGCCCGACGAGGAGATCTACCTGCTCACCGCGCGCCGGATGAACCTGAAGCCGGAGGAGTGCGTCTTCGTCGACGACCTCGCGGTGAACGTGCGCGGCGCCGCGCGGGCGGGCATGGTCGGCGTCCACCATCGGTCGACACGGTCCACCCTCGAGGAACTCGAGACCCTGCTAGCCATCGCTCTCCGCGATTGACGGTTCACCGCATCCGCTAATTGCCCGTCATTCGGCTGCTCAGTAACTTTGGTTGCGCAGGTTGTCGAATGCTTAGGGGAGAAAATGCGAAGACTCGTCGCTGGTGTTGTGCTCGCCATTGCTGCGACGGCAATCGCTGTACCCGCGTCAGCTCATGAGGAACGGGGGTGCAGCTCGGACTACTCGCGGGGCGACCGAAGTGTGGAGGTGTTCTGCGACAGCAGGCGCCCGCGCGAATACCGGGCCGTCGCGCACTGCGAGACCACCCTGTCGAGCTGGTACTCGTACGGGAACTACGTGTGGACCGACCAGCGCAACGGCTCACGTGCCGACTGCTACTCCGTGCTCGGGCCCGTCTGGGTGCGCGACTACCACGTGGACTGGCGGCGCTAGACCTGACGCCGCCGCACCAGCTCGAAGCAGAGCACCGCGGCGGCCGATGCCACGTTCAGCGACTCGACGCCCGCCGCCATCGGAATGGAAATCCAGTTGGTGATGTGCGGGCGCACATCGTCCGTGATTCCGGAAGTCTCACTGCCGAGCACGAATGCCGCTTTCGCCGGCAAATCGGCGGTGTAAATGGATTCGCGTGCGTGTGAATCGAGTGCGTACAACGGATATCCGGACGCGCTCAGCTCGGCGGCCGCTTCGGCGGCCGTCGCGCAGCGCAGCACCGGCGCCCGGAACGCCACGCCCGCGGACGCCTTGACCACGAGCGGGTCGATCGACGCGACACCCCGTCGCGGGACGACGATGCCCTCGATGCCGGCCGCGGTCGCGGTCCGCAGGATCATGCCGACGTTCGCGGGCGTGGTGATGCCGTCCAGCACGAGCACCGAGCGCGGGTTGCTCCGCAGCCCGAGCGTCAGCGGGAGCATCCGCGGCGCGACGACGTCGGCGAGCACGCCCTGGTCCTGCTTGCCGTTGCCGGCGAGCACCTTGACCCGCTGGGCGGTCGCCCTCTGCACCTCGACACCGCGCTGACGTGCGGCGTCGACGATCTCACGTGCGGCGGCGCCACGCGCTGTGTCGGCGAGAACCACCTTGTCCACCTCGAGCTGAGGGTCGTCGAGGGCCTCCAGCACAGGCTTGCGGCCGTAGACGGTGACGAAGCGGTCTTTGGGCGAAATTTCCACGCCGAACAGTCTCCCGTACCCGATTGGGGCTTGCGTTTCGCCAGTCTTTCATGATGATCGTCACATGACCTCCAGTATGCGCATCGTCGCGCAAGGTCAACATCTGGCCAGCGGTCGCGAGTCGGACGTCTACCTGCGTCCGGACGGCCTGCTGGTCAAACGCACACGTACGGGGCGTGACCTGCGTGCGGAAGCGGCGTTGATGCAGTACCTGGCAGGCCACGGGATGCCCGTGCCGCGTGTGCACGACGTCACACCGGACGAGCTGGTCATGGAGTACGTGCCAGGGCCGCGGATGTCCTCGGAGGTCGGGGCGAAGCCGTGGCGGGCTGGCTCGCTCGGCCGCACCCTCGCCGCGCTGCACCGCAGGCTCGACGACGTCCCCGCGCCGGACTTCCTCGACGGCGACGGCGACCTGCTGCACCTCGACCTGCACCCCGGCAACGTCGTGATGGGACCGGACGGGCCGGTCGTGCTCGACTGGGCCTGCGCGACTCGCGGCGACCGCAAGGTCGACGTGGCGCTCAGCTGGCTGACGAT
The DNA here is from genome assembly GCF_007845675.1 of Lentzea tibetensis. Lineage (GTDB taxonomy): Bacteria > Actinomycetota > Actinomycetes > Mycobacteriales > Pseudonocardiaceae > Lentzea > Lentzea tibetensis. Next base: position 15,837 of record NZ_VOBR01000059.1, read on the forward strand.
GGCGGTGGCGAAACTGCGCCCGTCGCGGCGGCTCGCGCGGTGGCGGTTCCTGAAGGCCTTCTTGGCGGACGCGGGCAACGTCGCGGAGGCGATCCCGGAAGCGGCCGAGATCCGGCTCGCGCGCCACGACCGTGACGCGGACGAGCGTGAGGCACTGCGCAAGCTGGTGGAGCACTATCAGCACTAGGCTGATCTCATGCCGGACCGACTGTCAGCGCTGGACGCCTCGTTCCTGTACCTGGAGGACTCCACGACGCCGATGCACGTCGGCGGCGTCGCCGTCTTCCGCAGGCCCAAGTCGGGGTTCGACTACGACAAGCTCGTCAGCCTGATCGAGCAGCGCCTGTCGCTCGTCCCGCGCTACCGGCAGAAGGTCGTGCACGTGCCCGGCCGCATCGCGCGGCCCGTCTGGGTGGACGACCCGGACTTCGACGTGACCTACCACGTGCGCCGGTCCGCGCTCCCGAAGCCGGGCAGCGACGCGCAGCTGCACGACCTGGTCGCCCGCCTCATGTCGCGGCCGCTGGACCACCACCGGCCGCTGTGGGAGATCTACCTCGTCGAAGGCCTCGCGAACGACCAGGCCGCGGTGATCACCAAGACGCACCAGGCCGTCGTCGACGGCATCGCCGCGCTGGAGATCGGCCAGGTCATGCTGGACGTGTCGCCGACGCCGCGCGGGTCCGTCGAGAACCTGTGGATGCCGCAGCCGGAGCCGAGCGGCCTGCAGCTCGTCGCGGACGCCGTCACCGAGGTCGTGCAGCGGCCGGGTGAGCTGATCGAGAACGTCCGGTCCGCCGCGATGGACACCGTCGCCACGGTCGAGAAGGTCTTCAGCGCACTGGGCGGGTTCGCCTCGGCGCTGCGCACGGCCGTCACGCCCGCGCCGGGCAGCCCGCTGAACGTGCGCATCACGCCGCAGCGCCGGTTCGCCGTGGCCCGCGCGAAGCTCGACGACCTGCGCTCGGTGCGCAAGACCCACGGCGGCACGGTGAACGACGTGGTGCTCGCGTCGCTGTCAGGCGCGCTGCGGAACTGGCTGCTCAGCAGGGGCGAGATCGTCTCCAGCGGCACCACGATCCGCGCGATGGCGCCGCTGTCCGTGCGCGACGCGGACCCGGACTCGGGCAACAACGTGTCCGCGTACCTGGTCGACCTGCCGGTCGGCGAGCCGAACCCGGTCGTGCGTCTGCACCACATCAGCCACGCGATGCGCGCGCACAAGGAGTCCGGCCAGTCGGTCGCCGCGGACGCACTCGTCCGGGTGTCCGGGTTCGCGCCGCCGACGCTGCACGCGATGGGCGCGCGGGCCGCCAGCTCGTTCTCCCGCAGGCTGTTCAACGTGATCGTCACGAACGTGCCAGGCCCCCAGGTGCCGTTGTACGCGGCAGGGGCGAAGATGACCGAGATCTTCCCCGTCGTGCCGCTCGCGAAGGGGCAGGCTCTGGCCATCGGCGTCACGTCCTACGACGGCGGTGTTTACTTCGGTCTGAACGGCGACCGCGACGCCATGTCCGATGTGGACGTCCTCGCGGCCATGGTCGAGGAGTCGGTGGAGGAACTGATGGGAACCGCGAAGCCATGAGGGTCTACATCCCGGCCACCGTCGCCATGCTGCGCGACCTCGTCGCGTCCGGCCAGCTCGCCCCGATCGGGGGCACCGCGTTCGCGCTGACCCCGATGCTGCGCGAGTCCTACGCCGCAGGCGACACCGAGGAACTCGAGTACGCGGCCATGCTCGACGCCGCCCGCGCGTCGCTGCGGCTGCTCGCGGCCGACGAGAAGTCCGAGCCGCGTCGTGCGGTCATCGCCGCTGATTTCGACGACGTGACGTTGCGGCCTGATCTCGACAACTCCGTGGTGAAGGTCGAGGGGTCTGTTGCGTTGAGCGAGGTCGCTTCCGTGCACCTCGACACTGCCGAGGCTGAGGACGACGTGCGGGCGGCTGTTGAGGTGATCGACGCTGCGGACATGGGTGATCCTGATGCCGAGTTCGCGTTGGGTAGTGCTGAGGACCACGAGTTGGCCTGGTACGCGGCTCAGGAGCTCGCGTTCGTCCTGGAGTTGATGTAGGCGTTTGGTGGTGGGGTGGGGAGGTCCTCGCTGATCACCTCACGGTCGCCACATCGAAAAGCCCCTGTCAAGGCGGAAAAGCTGCCTTGACAGGGGCTTTTCGATGT
>NZ_VOBR01000006.1 GCF_007845675.1 Lentzea tibetensis
ACTCTCCCGGCCCACCAGCAGGGGCACGATCTTTCGTCAGGACTCAGACGTCCAGGAGGAACGAGTGCTCACCTGCCAGCGGCTACCAGACCCGAGTCTGCCCGACGGGCGACTCACGACTCATTAGGAGTACGGACATGCCCGCACAGCTCAGCGCGATCGTGATCGACTGCGCCGACCCCGCCAAGCTCTCCGCGTTCTACCGCGAGGTGACCGGCTGGAAGGTCGGCTACGCGGACGACGACTTCGTCTACCTCGGCGAGGGCCCGGTGCAGCTGGCGTTCCAGCGCGTGCCCGGCTACGTCGGGCCGGGCTGGCCGGACGACGCCAAGCACGCTCACCTCGACCTCCAGGTGCCGGACGTCGAGAAGGCCGCCGGCGAGCTGGTCGCGCTCGGTGCGACCAGGCCGGACTTCCAGCCGGGCGACGGCAAGTGGGTCGTGCTCGCGGATCCCGAGGGCCACGTCTTCTGCCTGACCCCGGCCGAGTAGGGCGCTCCAGCCGCATTGGAGTCAGTGCCTCTACGGTCGGCTCACCTCTCCGAGTCACTTGGGGGCACGATGAACATCGTCCTGTGGATCATCGCCGGCCTGCTCGCCGCCGCGTTCGCGGTCTCCGGGGTGACGAAGCTGGTGCAGCCGAAGGAGAAGCTCGCGACGAACATGACGTGGGTCGAGGACTTCAGCGACAGCATGATCAAGGTCATCGGCGCGCTGGAGCTGCTCGCCGCCATCGGCCTGGTGCTGCCCGCCGTGGTCGGCATCGCACCGGTGCTGGTGCCGCTCGCCGCGCTCGGCCTGGTGCTGGTCATGGTCGGCGCGGCGATCACCCACGGTCGCCGCGGCGAGTACTCGGCGATCGCCATCAACGCGGTGTTCCTCGTGCTGGCGGCCGTGGTCGCGTGGGGTCGCTTCGGTCCGTACTCGTTCGCCGCCTAGGAACCGTTGCGGCGAACGGTATCTTTTGGGCTCAACCGAAGGTGAGCCCATGGACGTCGCCGTCACCCCAGCCATCGCCAAGACCGCTGGTGCCGCTGTCACGAAGGTGCTCGGAGGGTTCGTTCCCGGCGCGATCCGCGAGGCGCGCCGGAAACGAGCGGTCCGGCGGTCGGTCGAGGAGCTCGCGCAGCGGTCACGAGGTGAGCCGGTACTCGAAGGGTTGAGCCCGGTCGAGGTGAGCCGGCTCGTCAGGTACGCCCGATTACCCGACTTCGAACAGGTCGCCATCCAGTTGACCGGCCTCGTGCTGCAGGGCAGGCAGTCCGGTGAGGAGCTGACCGACCTGCGCGGCGGGCTCGCCCGGTCGCTGTGGTTGCACGGTGTCGCAACGGATTCCACCGCCGACGCCATCGCCCAGGCGCTGTTCGACGAGCTGTGGACGGCTGTCGTGCAGGCGGTCGGCGCTCTCGGACCGTCGACTCCGAACACCGCTCCCGGTGTGACGGCGGCCGTCAGCCTGCGTGCGGCCGCGGCGACCCGGAACTGCCGCCTGCTGGAACGGTTGCGGTCACTGGACGACGTCCACGCCTTCACCATCGCGATCCGGTCGCAGATCAGCAAGGTGGAAGGCATGGTGCGGCCGCCGCACGTGGAGTCCGGTCGCCGGGTTCCGCTGGCGCACCTGTACGTCGAGCCGCACCTCGTGAGGCACACCAACGACATGGCAGCCGAGTCGGCCGAGCACCTGCTCCCGACGGACGTGCTGGCCGGATACCTGCGGACGGTGATCCTCGGTGATCCGGGCGGTGGCAAGTCGACACTGGCGGCCAGGTTGGCCTGTCACGTCGCGGGCAGCCGTCACCGCGACGGCGACGCGAAAGTGCCGTTCCTGGTCGTGATGCGGGAGTTCGCGCAACGGTTCGAACGCGAGCAGCTCTCGATCGCGCGCTACCTGCACGTCATGGTCGGAGCCCGCTACCAGATCGAGCCGACCGACGACTGCGTCGAGTTCCTGCTCCTCAACGGGCGCGCCGTGGTGATCTTCGACGGCTTGGACGAGTTGCTCGACACCTCACTGCGACGCCGGGTCACCGAGGCCGTGGAGGCGTTCGCCCACGCCTGTCCGACCGCGACTCTGCTGGTGACCTCACGTCGAGTCGGATACGAGCAGGCACCGCTCGACCCAGCGCTCTTCACCGCGCTTCGGCTCATCGACTTCGACGACGACCAGGTCTCGGCGTACGCCACCAAGTGGTTCGGTCTCGACCGCGAGCTGTCGCCGGACGACCGCGTCCAGCTGACCCGGTCGTTCCTGGATGAAGGTCAGTACGTCGCCGATCTGCGGCGCAACCCGTTGATGCTGGCGCTGATGTGCGCGCTGTACCGGGGTGAGCGGTACATCCCCCGCAACCGGCTGGACGTGTACGAGCGGTGTGCGGTGTTGCTCTTCGAGCGCTGGGACCGGCAGCGGGGCATCCGGGTTCCGCTGCCGTTCGAACAACACGTCCGGCCAGCACTGTGGGCGCTCGCGTTGTGGATGTTCACCAACAACGACACCGCGACCGAACGGGAGCTGGTGACCGCGGTCCGGCGGTTCCTCCTGCAGAAGCGGTTCGAGGACCTGGACGAGGCGGACGCCGCCGCGAGGGCGTTCGTCGACTACTGCCGCGGCCGGGCGTGGGTGCTCACCGACGTGGGCACGACCGGCGACGGCGAACCGCTGTTCGCCTTCACCCACCGGACTTTCCTGGAGTTCTTCGCCGCGAACCAGCTGGCGCGCACCAACCCCAGCGCCGCAGCACTGTGGGAGGTGCTCGCACCGCGGATTCGAGCCGAGGAGTGGGATGTCGTCTCCCAGCTCGCGGTGCTGCTGCTGGATCGCAACGTCGACGGTGGAGCGGACGACTTCCTCGAGCTGCTGGTGCAGGGCAGCGAAACGGCGCCGCTGGACGCGGTAACACCCCTCCTCACCTTCGCCGCGCGGCTGTTCCAGTACTTCGTGCCGACACCACAGGTGCTGCGACGTGTCTTCGACGCGTGCTGGACCGCGGCGAGTTCTGTCGACGACGACGCCCCGTACGAATACAACCGTCCCGACAGGCGACTGAGCTCAACCGCCTGGTTGCTCGTCGCAACGGACGAGCTCCGTGCACCGATCGCATCGCTGATCCGGGCAGAAGCCTCAGCAGAAACCCGCATCGGCATCGGGCCACTTCTGACGGTGAGACTCGACCAGCTTGTGCTCCGCACGTTCGCCGCCAACCACTCACCGTCTCGGCAATGCCGGGAGTTCTGGCACCAGGAATCGGTCAGCAATCTCGCCCTCATCCGCTCCTACTTGCACAACGCGGCGAAAGACCACGTCTGGGCCGCTGTCGAAGCCACGTTCTCCGGTGACTGGACGATCACGGATCTGGTCGGTTTCCACGGCGCTCGCACGGTCTGCGAGGCTGGCCCCACGTGGCACAACTATCGTCGCGCGCCGATCCTCCAGCAGGAGATTCTCGCCAGTCACACGATTCCAGGGCTCACCGGCATGTGGATCGGCGAAGGCGCCGGAACCAGAGCCGGTGAGCTCGCGGCCGCTTTGCCGCGGTCCGCCACACCGTGGGCGCGGCTGTCCAGGGTGCCTTGGTGGGACATGGACGTAGAAGACCCGGTCAACAGCGTCGAGCCGGGCACCTCCGCATTCGAAGTCATGGTGATGGGCGCCTGCCTGCTGTGGGAGGCCAGGGCTCTCATGCGCGCGGTCTCGGAGGACGACGTGAGCCCCGGACCACTACCGAGCTGGCTGACCCTTCCTCCCGAACACCCGGTCCAGGTGGTTGCCAACCGAGCGGCCGGGAAGCGGTACCACGGCGTCGAGCCTCTCGAGCCGATCCCGGCGCACTGGCTCTCCGCACCTGTCCGTCACCTGGTCGAACGCTGGGCGTCCGGCGAAGTTGATCTCGTGATCAACGATCTTTCATGAAATTTCAAGACAAGAGCATCCTCGGCGCGGGTCGCGCGTCTTAGGTACATGGACATGACCAACGTGACCCGCGCCGGCGCCCAGCTGGTCTTCGCGTTCATCACCCCCCAGGGCCGCCCGGTGCCGGTCGACGTCGAGCTCGCCTACCGCGCGGACGACCCGCACGCGGTGGCCGTGACGTTCCGCATGGGCGAGCGGGAGACGACCTGGCTGATGAGCCGCGACGTCCTCGCGGACGGTCTGATCACGACGAGCGGCTCGGGTGACGTCCGGCTGCGTCCGCACAACAGCACGACCGCGGTGCTGGAGCTGTCGTCGGACAACGGGCACGCGGTGTTCCACGTCCGGTCGAGCGAGCTGCAGGAGTTCCTCAACTCGACCTACGACGTCGTGGCGCCCGGTCGCGAGTCCGACCACTTCGACTTCGACGCGGAGCTGCGTCAGCTACTCGGCTAGTTAGGCCCGTCTTTACCGGCGGGGTGTAGGCATCAGCCATGACCCCGTTACGGAGACGGACCTTCATACTCGGGACACTCACCAGCGCAGGCGTCACCGCTGTCATGTCCAGCAGCGCCAACGCCATCAGCTACCCGTTCACGCTCGGCGTCGCCTCCGGTGACCCGGCGCAGGACGGGTTCGTCATCTGGACCCGGCTCGCTCCCAGCCCGCTGAACGCCGACGGGCTCGGCGGGATGCCGAACACTCCCGTGAACGTCGAGTGGCAGGTCGCGACCGACCAGCACTTCACGCAGATCACGCGCTCCGGAACGGCCACCGCCGTGCAGGCGAGCGCGCACACCGTCCACGTCGAGGTCACCGGCCTGCTGCCGGGACGCGAGTACTGGTACCGGTTCCGCGCCTCGGGGCACATCTCGCAGACCGGCCGGGGGTTCACCGCTCCGGCGATCGGCTCGAGTCCCGCGCTCTCCATGCTCTTCACCAGCTGCTCGCACTTCGAGGCCGGGTACTTCACCGCGTACCGGCGGATGGCGGAGGAGCACCCGCACCTGATCCTGCACCTCGGCGACTACATCTACGAGGGCGCCGCCTCCACCACCGCCGTCCGCAAGCACGCGCCGGTCACCGAGATCAGCACGCTGGCGAACTACCGGGTGCGGCACGCGCAGTACAAGACGGACCCGGACCTGCAGGCCGCGCACGCCGTCGCGCCGTGGCTCGTCGTGTGGGACGACCACGAGGTGGAGAACAACTACGCCAACCTGGTCCGCAACGACCAGAACCCGGCCGGTGACTTCCGCAAGCGCCGCGAGGACGCCTACAAGGCCTACTTCGAGCACATGCCGCTGCGAGCGGCGCAGGCCCCGAACCGCGAGAACATGCTGTTGCACCGCAGGATCCGGTGGGGCGGCCTCGCCACGTTCCACATGCTGGACACCCGCCAGTACCGCGACGACCAGGCGTGCGGCGACGGCACGAAGGTCTGCCCGGCCGCGGACGACCCGCGTCGCACGCTCACCGGTGCGAGCCAGGAGACGTGGCTGCTGGACGGGATGCGGCAGAAGCTCGGCACCTGGGACCTCCTCGGTCAGCAGGTGTTCTTCGCGCAACGGCTGGCGGGCGCCGACGGTGCCAAGAGCATGGACGCGTGGGACGGTTACTCCGCCAACCGCGACCGGCTGCAGAAGGGCTGGGACGCGGCGGGGATCAAGAACACCGTGGTGCTCACCGGCGACGTGCACCGCAGCTGGGCGAGCAACCTGATGCTGAACTACCAGGCGCAGGACAAGATCGTCGGCACCGAGCTGGTCACCACCTCGGTCACGTCCAGCGGTGACGGCAACGCGGCCGAGACGTCGCCGCAACCGCTCAACCCGCACGTCAAGTTCTACAAGAACCTGCGCGGCTACGTCCGCACGAACATCACGCCCGCCCAGATGCGCGTGGACTTCCGCGCGGTGGACAAGGTCACGGTCAGGGACTACCCGGTGAAGACGGTGCAGAGCTACGTCGTCGAAGCGGGCAACCCCGGATTGCAGGCGCCGTGAAGACGCTCCTGATCGCAGCCCTGCTGGCTGCCCCGACGTGGACCACCGCCAACAGCGACTCGACCGGCGACCAGGACAACGCGGCCGTCTCCGCCACCCGCAACGGCTTCACGGTCGTCGTGTGGGAGGACGACCGCGACACCGCCACGCCGAACGACCCGGTGCACAGCGACGTCTGGATCCGGTTGTTCTCCGACGGTGTCTCCAGGTACGAGAAGAAGATCTCGGCGGGCGGCACCGGCAACTGGCGGCACGTCCAGCCGGACGTCGCGCTGCACGAGGACGGCACCGCGGTCGTCGTGTGGGCGGAGGACCCGGACGGCAACGGCTTCTACAACATCGCGGTCCGCTCCGTGTCCCCCGCGGGCGCGGTCACCGGCACCGGGACGGCCAACGCGAGCTCCGACGGCCAGCAGCTCAACCCGGCCGTCGCGGCCGACCCGGACACCGCCGGGTTCGCCGTCGTGTGGGAGGACAAGCAGGCCACCACCGACCCGACGGTCCGCGTCGCGGGCTTCTCGTCGCTCTCCGCGAAGACGTACGAGACCCAGGTGCACGCCGCCGGTGGCACGCACCAGGACCCGGACGTGGCGATGGGTGCGGCGGGCAACGCGATCGTCGTGTGGGAGGCGGACGGCGACGTCGGGCGCAAGATCCTCACCCCGTCGGGCGGGGTGAAGCTCGCGCAGGGCGTCGCCAACACGGTCACCGCGGGCGCGCAGCGCAAGCCTGCCGTGGCGGCCAACTTCAACGGCGACTTCGTGGTCGCCTGGGAAGGCGGGGCGCGGTCGTTCAGCGCCGCGGGCGTCGCGGGGTCCGCGGACGTGGCGATTCCGGGCGCTGATCCGCAGGCCGGGATCGACGACCAGCGCAACGCGGTCGTGTCGTGGACCCAGGCGACCGACGTCTACGCGCAGGGGTTGAACGTCGACGGCACGGTCACCGGCAGGCTGCCCCGGCAGCTCACGGTGCAGACCGCGGCCGGCCGTCAGGACGAGCCCGCGCTGGGCGTCGACCCGTGGGGCCAGATCACCGTGGCCTACACCGACGACCGCGACGGCAACGGGTTCGACCAGGTCTATCTCGGCACAGGCATGGTCAACACCGAATGGTGAGACCGGCCTGATCGGCTCCAGGGCCCGTCCGTCACACTATGGGTGATCACGGACGGGCGGGCCGGGGAGTCATTGTGAGCGACACGGAACGGCAGGTGGCCGGGCGGTACCGGCTGCGCGAACGGCTCGGTCGCGGCGCGATGGGCATCGTCTGGCACGGCTACGACGAACAGCTGCACCGCGTGGTCGCGATCAAGGAGCTGATCGTCCCGGACAACTCGGACGACGCCAAGGCGGACAAGGCGAAGAGCCGCGCCATGCGCGAGGCCCGCCTGGCCGCCCGGCTCGAGCACCCGCACGCCATCCGCGTGTACGACGTCGTCGAGGACGACGGCCAGCCGTGGCTCGTCATGGAGTACCTGCCGTCGCGCAGCCTCGCCGGGCTGATCACCGAGAACGGCGCGGTGCCGCCGAAGGACGTGGCGATGATCGGCGCGCAGATCGCGTCCGCGCTGGCCGCCGCGCACAAGCACGGCATCCTGCACCGCGACGTGAAGCCCGCCAACATCCTGGTCGGCGACCAGGACGTGAAGATCACCGACTTCGGCATCTCGCGCGCGGCGGACGACGTCACGGCCACCGCGACCGGCACGGTCGGCACGCCCGCGTACTTCTCGCCAGAGGTGGCGCGCGGCGAGGAGGCGGGCTTCCCGTCGGACGTGTTCTCGCTGGGTGCGACGCTCTACACGGCGGTCGAGGGCACGCCGCCGTTCGGCACGATGGACAACGCGCTCGCGATGCTGCACAAGGTCGCCACCGGCGAATACCGCACGCCGGAGAAGGCGGGTCCGCTCCTGCCCGTGCTCGAGCGCATGCTGCACCGCGACCCGGCCGAGCGGCCGACCATGGACGAGTCGGTCAAGCTGCTCGCCGCGGTCGCTCAAGAAGAGGACGACGAGACCGTCGTCGCGACGGCGGTGCTGCCGGAGCCCGAGGAACCCGAGCCGACCGAGGTGGTGGAGCCGGTCGAGGTGGCCGTGCCGCCGATCCCGGCACGTCCCGAGGTCGACCCCGCGCGCCCCGCCGCGTTCATCCCCACCGAGCCCGCCGAGGACGAGGGCAGGAAGAAGGCGGGCCCGCTGATCACCGCGGCCGTGCTGATCCTGCTGCTGATCGTCGCGCTCGGCGCGTACTTCCTCTGGCCGAAGAAGAACACCCCGCAGGACGCCAGCCCGAGCAACCCCGCGTCCGCGTCCAGCCAGGCACCGACGAGCGCGGGTGGGCAACCGCCCGCGTCGGCGCCGCAGACGCAGTCCCAGCCGCCGAGCTCACCGCCCGCGAGCGCTACGCAGCCACCCGCCTCGTCGGCGGTCACCCCGCCGCCCGCGGCGACGAACGCCGCGCAGGCGTTGACCGACTACTACAACCTGCTCCCCGGCGACCTGAACGCCGGGTGGGCCCGCCTGACCGACAACTTCAAGGCGGGCCGCGGCCTGGACTTCGGGCAGTACCAGTCGTTCTGGAACAGGTTCAGCGACGTCAACGCCGTGAACGTGACGCAGCAGGGTGACGCGGTCGTGTCGGCCACGATCAACTACACCAACAAGGACGGCAGCACGTTCTCCGAGCAGCACACCTACACCCTGGTGCAGGTCAACGGCTCCTGGATGGTCGACAACCAGAGCTAGACGACGTCGACGAACACCGGGTTGGCGTAGAACCACAGATCCGACCACGGGTCAGCGGCCGCGATCACGTCCACAACCGGGCCGCCGTCCGAGGTGAGCCGGTTGCCGTCGCTGCCCCGCACCCGCAGGTAGAACGACCGCTCGACGCCGCGGAACGTGTGCGACACCCGGCCACCGCGCATCTCGAACGTCTTCACGACGGACGTCTCGGGCGCGATGAAGGCGTCGCGGTTCGAGACGGGACCGGTGATCGGGCCGGCGATCAGGTCGACCTTCGCCAGCCGGGGCACGGCGCCGGAGAAGTTGGGGCCGGCCGCCCGCTGGACGTCGATGGTGACCTCGACATCACCGCCGCGCCGCACGAACGTCCGGCCGCCCAGCGTCACGCCGCGTGCGTCGACCGAGGAGCGCACGCGCAGGTTGAGACCGTCGATCAGCCTCCCGTGCACTGCGATCACCTTGCCCGCCTGCAACCCGCGCATCACGTCCACATAGGACTTGGACCGCGCGCCGACGACGGTGCTGCTGTACCAACCGGGGAAGAAGTCGCCGTACTCCTTGTGTGCGACACCGGAGTCGACGGCCGGGCCGCGCGTCCCGGTCCTGCCGTGGTCGCCGGGACCGGGCGTGAGCGTGTCGCCGTAGACCTGGTGCGAGTCGGACGTCGCGGTGACCCACCACGGCTTGCCCTCGGCGAGCATCGAGTCCCACAGGCCGCCGACGCGCGCGGTCATCCAGTCGAAGCCGCCGTACGTGCGGTACGGGTTCTCCGCAGCCGCTGGCGCGTAACCGGGAAAGCTGTCCGGACCGGGTGATCCGTCGTAGTAACCGCGGGCACCACCGCGACCGCCGGGGATGCCCGCCGCCTGGTGACCGGGCGCGCCCTCCATGCCGACGGCCACGTCCGGCGCCGCGTCGCGCCACCCGCGCAGCTCGTGCGGGCTGTCGACACCGCGCCGCGCCGGATGGTTCGCGAACATCAGCGCGATGTCGGTCTGCCCGGACCGCACCTGCGCGTCCAGGTACCGCAACGCGGCCAGCGCGTAGGGCTCGCCGTCCGGTGACGTCGCCCGCGCGATCAGCCCCTTGCCGCCGTCCGCGACCGGCGTCGAAAGCACTCCCCCGTCGTACGCCGCCTCGAACGCACGCAGGATGTCGACGCTGTTGCGACCGGGCGGGAGGAAGAGCGTCGCGTGCTCGGCGCCGGGGATGTTCCACTCGAGTCCCTGGTACACCAGCACGTCCCGGTGCGCCCTGCGGGTGCGTTCGACGTCCGGCGTGACGAGGTCGAGCGAGAGCTTCTGGTGCGCGACGCCGCCGTGGTCGGTGATCACCACCCAGTCCAGACCGTACTCGCGGGCCTTCGCGACCTGCTGCGCGACCGAGTACTGGCCGTCGCTGGAGTAGTGCGTGTGGATGTGGTGGTCGCCGGCGAACCAGCGGTCGCCGCCCGCCCACGGGTTGGTGGGACGGGCGTGCGCGACTCCCGTCCCCACCGTGGCGAGGCCCAGTCCGGTCAAGAAGCTGCGGCGTGCGACGTGATCGTGCGACATGTCCCGGAGTATGTCGGCGCGAGCCGAGACGCCATCATGAACTGATGATGAACTGTGGGAGCGTGATCATCCAGGCACGACGGTGAGCCCGTACTTGCCGGCCAGCGCTTCCAGCTCGGCGTCGGAGAAGCCGTAGATGGTGAGCACGGCCATCGACTGGTCCTTCTCCGCGTTGTACCCGGTGATCAGCAGACCGTCGCCCCACTCGGGCACGACGACGCCGTGCTGGTTCGCGGACTTGAAGAACGTCTCGCCGGGCACGGTGAACGGCACCAGCCCCTGCCCCATGTGGAACAGCGTGCGCCGCTTCTCGCCGGGGTGGCGCTCCAGCGCGAACTTCAGCTGGTGCAGGAAGGTCGTCCAGCCCTCGGTGATGTCGTCGTAGTAGGCGTCCCACTCAGGGGAGACGCCCCGCGGAGCGCGGGTCATCGTGAGCCGGGTGCCGTCGCCGTCCGGGGTGAGCTCGAACGTGCCGCCGCCACCGCCGTTCAGGGTGAGCGTGTGACCGTCCTCGGAGAAGTCCGAGAAGTAGATCACGTCGATCTCCTGCTCCAGGGTCGGATCCTCCCAGCCGTGCCAGTGCCGGATCTTCTCCTTGTTCCTCATGGCGTCCCACACGTCCTCGACGGGTGCGGCCACGGTGACCTCGATGCGGGGTGTCTCACTCATCGTGCTGCTCCTGGGTGACCGAAGGCGACCATCCGGTACGGCCGGCCCTTCTCGCTGTCGTACTTGGCGACGACCTGGCGCACGGCTTCCGCCAGCTCGTCGGTGAAGTCGTGGACGTCGCCGGGCGCGGCGAACCGCACCTCGGCCTCGACGGTGAACGTCAGCAGCCGCTTGCCCGCCTCGTCGGCCTTGACCTGCATGCGGCCCACGTCGCGGACGGTCTGCGCGGCCACGCCGACCAGGTGGTCGGCCGCGTACTGGTCGTGGATCTGGGTGAACTCGCCGCCCATGACGGTCGGGTCGACCACGAAACCGGGACGGGCGCGGAAGATCCGCTCCACGCAGCCGCGCCGCTGGCGTTCCTCGACGAGCTCGACCAGCCCGGCCGTCTCCAGCGCGCGCAGGTGGTAGTTGACCTTCTGCCTCGGCTCCCCCAGCACGGCGGCCAGCTGGGACGCCGACGCGGGCTCGCGCAGGTGCCCGAGCATCGCGCGCCGCAACGGCGACAACGCCGCGCGGAGCCGGTCCGGTTCGTCCAGGTACGTGACCACGCCACCAGACTCCATTTGACAAAAGAATTTGTCAATACCGGGTTCGTACCGGAAACCTCCCGCTCTATTGACCCCGCGTAGCCGGAAGTCCACCTTCGGTCCCGTGAGAGCACTCCTGGTGGTGGCAGTGATGACAGCGGCGTCGATCACTCCATTGTGGACAGCTGCCGCGGACGTCGTACCCGGACAGGCCTACTCGGTCGTCAACGCGGGTAGCGGCAAGTGCGTCGAGACGCGCGGCACGGCGAACGGCTCGGCGGTCGCGCAGCAGCCGTGCACCGGGCAGAGCTGGCGGTTCACGACCACCAGCGACGGGCACCTCCAGGTCGGCGACGGCCAGGTGTGGGACGTGACGGGCGTGTCCACAGCGGACGCGGCGAAGGTCCAGCTGTGGACCTACGGCGGTGGCCTGAACCAGCAGTGGCGCGCGGTCGAGGAGTCGAGCGGTGGGTACCACTTCGTGAACCGCAACAGCGGCAAGTGCCTCGACGTGCCCGGTGCCTCCACGGCGGACGGCGTGCAGCTGCAGCAGTACGCGTGCAACGGGACGCCCGCGCAGTCGTTCCGGTTGAACCCGGTCGACGCGAGCACGCCCGACCTCGGCCCGAACGTGATCGTGTTCGACCCGTCGATGCCCGCATCGTCGATCCAGGCGCGGCTCAACGACATCTTCCGCCAGCAGGAGACCAACCAGTTCGGCGCGAACCGGTACGCCGTGCTGTTCAAGCCGGGCACCTACGACGTCGACGTCAACGTCGGCTACTACACACAGGTCCTCGGACTCGGCGCGCGCCCGGACGACGTGACGATCAACGGTCAGGTGCACGTCGAGGCGGACTGGTTCGGAGGCAACGCGACCCACAACTTCTGGCGCGCGGCGGAGAACCTGGCGATCCGGCCGCCGGGCGGCACCAACACGTGGGCCGTCTCGCAGGCGGCGCCGATGCGCCGCACGCACGTCTACGGCACCATGCAGCTCGACGACAACGGCTGGTCCAGCGGCGGTTTCCTCGCCGACTCGGTGGTGTCCGGCCAGGTGCGTTCCGGCTCGCAGCAGCAGTGGTTGTCCCGCAACACCGAGTGGGGCAGCTGGACCGGCTCGAACTGGAACATGGTCTTCGTCGGCGCGCGCAACGCCCCGTCGACGTCGTTCCCCACCCCGCCCTACACGACCGTCGCGACAACCCCGCTGGTTCGGGAGAAGCCGTTCCTGCAGATCGGATCCGACGGCCAGTACAGCGTGTTCGTGCCCTCCTTGCGCGCCAACACGAGTGGCACGTCGTGGAGTTCGGGCGCGGCGGCTGGGTCGTCGATCCCGCTGAGCCAGTTCTACGTCGCGAAGCCGGGCACGTCCGCGGCGACGATCAACGCCCAGCTCGCCCAGGGCAAGCACCTGCTGCTCACGCCGGGCGTCCACCGCGTCTCCGAGCCGATCCGCGTCACCCGCCCCGACACGGTCGTGCTGGGCCTCGGTCTCGCCACGGTCATGCCCACCAACGGGAACATGGCGCTGGACGTGTCCGACGTCGACGGCGTGAAGGTCGCCGGCGTCCTGATCGACGCGGCGCCCACGAACTCGCCGCTGCTCATGCAGGTCGGCGCACCGGGCTCGTCCCAGCGGCACACCGCGAACCCGACGTCGCTGCACGACGTGTTCTTCCGCATCGGCGGCGCGGACGTCGGGCGGGCCACGACGTCGCTGGTGGTCAACAGCTCCGACGTGATCGGCGACCACATGTGGCTGTGGCGCGGCGACCACTCGCACGGGGTCGGCTGGGATCTCAACACCGCCGACACCGGGCTGGTCGTCAACGGCACGGCGGTGACGATGTACGGGTTGTTCGTCGAGCACTACCAGAAGTACCAGACCATCTGGAACGGCAACGGCGGGCGGACGTACTTCTACCAGAACGAGATGCCGTACGAGGTGCCCAACCAGCAGGCGTGGATGAACGGGTCCACGCGCGGGTACGCGGCCTACAAGGTCGCCAACTCCGTGACCTCGCACGAGGCGTGGGGGCTCGGGAGCTACTGCTTCTTCAACGCCAACCGCGGTGTGGTGGCCGATCGGGCGTTCGAGGTGCCCACCGCCGCCGGGGTCCGGTTCCACAGCATGGTCACCGTGTCGCTCGGCGGGGCCGGGACGATCGCCCGTGTCATCAACAACACGGGCGGTCCGTCCAACTCGGCCACCAACGTCGCGAACGTGGCGAACTACCCGTAGCGCAGCCGGGCGGTGGATGCACTCGCTGCCTCGTGCTCCGGTCGGCAAGACTGAAGCACGGGGCAGCTGCGTTCACTTCGTCCTGTCCCCCAACGCGATCCAGCTGCGGCACAACAGCTCGACGGCGTCCACGACGACCTCGTCGCGGACCTCGTCGGGCGTGATGGCGCGCTGGATCAGCAGTCCGTCCTCCAGTGCGTGCGCGATGAGCCCCAGGAACTCGATGTCCGCGGGCGGCTTCACGCCCGCGCGCCGGAACACCTCGGCGAGCCCTTGCGCGTGGGCGCTGCGCGAAAGCCGTTCGCGTTCGGCCAACTGGCGGCGCACCCGCCCGTCGCGCAACGAGTACAGCCACAGCTCGGTCCGCAGCGCGAGCCACTCGGTGACGTTGCGGGCGCGTGAGCGGTTCCACGCGCGCACCCGTTCCCACGACAGTCCTTTGACCTCGTTGTGCTCGCGCCTCGTCCGTTCTTGCAACAAAGCGACAACGAGTTCCGCTTTGTCCTCGAAGTTGGAGTAGAAAGCCCCTCGGCTGTACCCCGCGCGTTCCGCGATCTGCTCGACCGACGCTCCGTTGACACCTCGTTCGGCGAACAGCTCACCAGCAGCTTCCAACAGGCGCCCTCTTGTCTGGGCCTGCTTCTCCACCCGGCTCAACCGCACCGGGATACAGTACTGCACTCAGATACAGGTCTGTATGTGATTTTTCCGGTTGTCGATGATCCACCGAGGTGCGGAAGAATCGGCGGGGTTCTCGTTCCCGTTCGAGGAGTGCCCCACGCATGAACGCCCTGGAGCTCGTCACCCGGATCCGCACCGAGCTGCACCCCGGCGACCACGACAACTTCGTCGTGCAGCTGATCGAAGACGGTGAAGCGCCGCGCGGCGTGATCCAGACGTTCGCCGCCGAGGAGAACCACATCGTCAGCAGCGACTGGCGCACGTTCCTCGCGCTGGCGTCGAAGGCGACCGAGCCGAAGGCGCGCGGCTTCTTCACGCTGCTCGCGACCGGCGAGGAGCTGGTGCTGCCGATGCTCGAGCCGCTGGCGCTCGCGGCAGGCATGACCGCGAAGGACTTCCACAACTACGAGCCGTTCCCCGGCTGCGCGGCCTACCCCGCCTACCAGGCGTGGCTGGCGCTGAACGGCGAGCCGACCGACGTGATCCTCGCGCTGCTCGCGAACTTCACCGCGTGGGGCGGCTACTGCGCCCGCATGGCCAAGGGCCTGCGCGAGCACTACGGCTTCGGCGACGAGGCGTGCGCGTTCGTCGACTTCTTCGCGACACCCGCGCCGCAGCTCGAGGAACAGGCGCTCGCCGCGGTGCAGGCGGCACTCGACACGGGCTGGCAGCCCAAGCACGCGTGGCGCTACGGCAGGCTGCTCCAGGCCTACGAGCTCCAGTTCTGGTCGACGCTCGCCTAGCGGTTCCGCTGCCACGAGGGGAGCTTTCACGGCGGTCTGCGCCGGCAAAGCTCCCCTCATAGCGCGCCGCGCGTGTGTCGACGGTGCCGCTAGAGCAGCAGGTCGCCCAGCTCGTCGAGCAGTGCGAGCACGCGCCGGGCGTCGGCGGGGTTGGGGAACGCCGCCAGCACGGCCTCGTCCACCTGCCTGCGCGCCCGGCGGGCGATCGCGGCCATCGCCCGGTCGGTGATCTTCAGCAACGACCGGCGCCCGTCGGCGGGGTCGGGGCGCGACGTCAGCACGCCCCGCTCCGCCAGCCGTGCGACCGACGCGGACACGTGGCTCTGCACGAACCCGGTGCGCCGCGCGATCTCGCCGACCGCGCTGTCCGGGTGTCTGACCACGTCCTCGACGACGGCCAGCTCGCCCGCTGTCAGGTCACCCGCCGGCCCGGTCGCCTGCCGTGACAGCTCGATGAGCCGCCTGCCCAACCGGTGAAGTCGCCCGCCGTCCATCCTCGCACAATACATCGTTGCAGATGTATCGTTGGCGATGTGTTGACCGGGGTGAGCAAGACGGCGCTGGGCGTCGCCACCGTGCGGGCGCGCGAGAGCGAGCGTCCGGACAGGCTGTTCGACGACCCGCTGGCGCAGCGGTTCCTCGACGCCGCGCCGGGCGCGTTCCCCGCGCAGGGGCCCGCATCCGGGCTCGGCGCGATCTTCCACCACCACGCGGTGCTCCGCACGCGCTTCTTCGACGAGTACCTGCGCGCGACGAGCAACCCCCAGGTGGTGCTGCTCGCGGCCGGTCTGGACACCCGCGCGTTCCGCCTGGACTGGCGTGGGGTCACCCTGTACGAACTGGACCTGCCGGAGCTGCACGCGTTCAAGAACGCCGTGCTCGCAACCGAAACCCCGCGCTGCGACCGCAGACCCGTGCCGACCGACCTGCGCACGGACTGGGCGCGAGACCTCGAGGCAGCGGGGTTCGACCGCACCGCGCCGACGGCGTGGCTCGCCGAAGGCCTGCTCGTCTACCTGGACGCCACCGAGGCGACGAATCTCCTCTCCACTGTGCACGAACTGTCCGCCGCAGAAAGCACCATCGCGTTCGAACGCGGCATCGCCAGTGAGGACCTGCTGCGCACAACCCGGGACATGCCGCGGCTGCGCGAGTACACGGCGCTGTGGAAGGGCGGCACGGACACCCGGCAATGGCTCACCGAGCACGGCTGGACGACGCGTGCGCACGACGGCCGGGAGCTGGCCGAGCGGTGGGGACGCGCCGTTCCGGACGGCGCGGCGGGCGGGTTCGTGACGGCCACCAACGGCGAGGGCGCCGCCTCAGCGAGACGACGCCCTCCAGGTCCGAAAACCCCCAGTCCCCAGTAGTCAGAAGATCAGCAGTGCTTGAGTCCGGGGCCGGGGTCGACCCTGCTGTTCACGGCCGATGCGGGCACGTAGCCCGTGCGCCCGTTCACGTCACCCCTGGTCTGGTACCAGATGTTGTTGTTGCCGCTGTGCCACTGGCCCTGCCGGTAGCAGCTGAACCAGCTGCGCGGGCTCGCGTACAACGTGTCGACGATGGGCACGGGCCGGTCGTCGATGTCGAACGCAGCCTGCGCCCACACCGGGGTGGTGGCGTTGCCGCACCACATCAGGCCGTCGGGCCCACCTCCGCACTCCTCCGCATGAGCGGGCGACGCGAACACCACCGTTCCCAGCACAGCGAGCGCGGACGCGACCATTGCGGTCTTGCGCATGCTCGACTCCCTTCACGGTCGATTGATCATGACCATCAATCGATACCAGGCGGGACGCGGAGTGCGCAGCCGATTGAGCGACTACCAGGTGACGAGCAGCTCCTCCAGCCCACCGGCCAGGTTCTGCCTGATCCGCAGCTTGTCCTGCTCCAGCCGCAGGTCGGGGAACCGCCGCAGCAACTCGGGCAGCGCGATCCTCAGCTGCGTCCGCGCCAACGCGGCACCGACGCAGAAGTGCGCGCCGTGCCCGAACGACAGGTGCGGCGCGCCGTCGCGGGTCACGTCGAACCGCAGCGGGTCGGGGAAGTGCGCCGGGTCGAACGCCGCGGCCGGGCCACCGACGATCACCGTGCTGCCCGCAGGGACGACCACTCCCCCGACCGCGACGTCCTCCGACGCCAGGCGCGGCACGCCGTCGGCGTTGATCGGGAAGTACCGCATGATCTCCTCGACCGCGGTGGTGGCGACCTCATCCGACGCGCGCACCAGGTCCGCCTGGTCCGGTGCCTGCAGGAGCGCCACGATCCCGTAGCCCAGCTGGCTCGTCGTGGTCTCGTGGCCGGCGACGAACAACGAGATCGCGAGCCCGACCCGCACCTCGTCGGACGTCCCCAGCTCGCGAGCGAAGTAGGAGAAGATCGCCTCCCACGAAGCCTCGGCGACCTCCGGCGCGATGAGGAACGGCGGCGTGACGATGTCCGCCGACCAGCGGGCGAGTGAGACGAGGTCGTCCGTCCGCAGCCCGAGCAGGGCGCAGATCACCCTGGCGGGCAGGGGAAACGTGTACGCCGCGCACAGGTCGGCCGGGCCGCCGGACGACGCGATGTCGTCCAGCAGCTCGGAGACGATGCCGCGCACCGGCACGTCCGCGATCCTGGCGGGCGTGAACCGCGGCGCGATCAGCTTCCGCAGCTCAGGACCGGACGGTCCGCCCGGCCAGCCGGGGCTGCGGAACAGCAGCGGCCGCAGGTCCGGTGCGCCGGGAACCGGCGCCGCCCCGGTGCCGAGGAAGCGGCGGTCGGCGAGCACGGCCTTGCAGTCGGAGTAGCGCGTGACGAGCCACGCCTCGGGGCCGGCCTCGGTGAGCAGGACGCGGTGCGGCGGCGTGCCGACGACGTCGAGCATGTGGGGAGACGGGGCGATGCCGTCGCGGATGAACACCCACCCGACACGGAAGCGCTCTCACCTCAGGTCGTCAGAAGGCGAACATGTGGCCGAAAGTTTAGTTCGCGAGCGGCCGGGGTCACCGAGACGACCCCGGCCGCTCACAACCGGTCACCTTGGCAGGTACGCCCGGTGCTGCTTCGAGAACTCGAAGTTGTTGTACTTGTCCCAGTTGACCGACCACGTCATCAGCCCGCGCAGGTTCGGGTAGACCCCGCGCGGCTTGTAGGTGCCGCAGTTGCTGCCCTTCATGAGGCAGTCGAGCGACTTGTGCACCTCGGCGACGGACGTGAACCCGTTGCCCGCGTTGATCGACGCGGGCAGCCCGATCGCGACCTGGTCCTGGCGCAACGCCGGGAACATCATGGAGGTGTTGCCGCGCACCGGGAACCCGGCGAGCACCATGTCCGCCATGGACACGTGGAAGTCGTGCCCGCCCATGAAGTGGTACTGGTTGTCGAGGCCCATGATCGGGCCGGAGTTGTAGTGCTGGACGTGCAGCAACGTCAGGTCGTTGCGCAACGCGTGGATCACCGGCAGGTAGGCGCCCGCGCGGCTGTCCGCACCGCTCGATCCGCCGTAGTGCTGGTAGCCGATCTGCACGAAGAACGTCTCGGGCGCCATCGTCAGCACGAAGTTCGCGCCGTAGCGGGACTTCAGCGTCTTCAACGCGGAGATCAGGTTCGTGATCACCGGCGTGGTCGGGCTGCGGAAGTCCGTGTCACCGGCGTTCAGCGACAGCGAGTGGCCCTCGAAGTCGATGTCGAGACCGTTCAGGCCGTACCGGTCGATGATCGCGGACGCCGAGCGCACGAACGCGTCGCGCGCGGCGGTCGTCGACAGCTGCACCTGGCCGTTCGCGCCGCCGATCGAGATCAGCACCTTCTTGCCCTGCTGCTGCTTCGCGCGGATGCCCGCGATGAAGTCGGCCTCGGACTCGACGTTCGGGCATTCCGCCACCGGGCACTGGGTGAACCGCAGCTCACCCGAGGTCGCCGAGGTCGGCTCGGCGAACGACAGGTTGATGACGTCCCACTCGTCCGGGACGTCCTTCATGCGGATGTAGCCGGAGCCGTTCGCGAACGACGCGTGCAGGTAGCCCACGAGCACGCGCTTCGGCAGCGACCCTCCGGGTGGCGGGCCGGTCGAGGTGGTGGTCGTCGTCGTGGTGGTCGACGTGGTCGTGGTGGTCGACGTCGGCGGAGTGCCGCCACCGGCGCACGCGCCACCGTTGACCTTGCAGTTGACCGGGTCGGACGTACCGCTGGCGTTGTACCCGAACGACACGCTCGCACCCGGCTGGATCGTGCCGTTGTACTCGCGGTGGGTGAACGCGTAGTGGTGGCCGCTCTTGGTGTGCAGCGAGTCCCAGTAAGCGCCGACGGTGGTGTCGGCCGGGTAGTCGAACTCGACCTTCCAGCCGGTCACGACGGTGCTGGTCTCGTTCTTGATGGTGACGGTCGCGGTGTAGCCGGTGGACCAGGTCTGCTTGCTGAAGGTCGCCGTGACCGACGCGGCCTGCGCGGGCGCGAAGCTGATCAGCACGGCCCCCAGCACCAGCGAGACCACCGCGGCTATTCGAGCGAACAACATGAGGGTGTTCCTCCTCCACGCCTTCGGCGGCCGGCAGGGAATCACCCAGATTGGACTAGACCATCTATCGAGCCGTCAAGGCTCTGGCCCTCAACAGCGAGAAACCGGATGTTCGCGGGGCGGGTCGCGACTCCTTGACGACCGACAGCAGCCACGTGCGCTGGGCGAGCTTGCCTTCGGGCAGGCGGTCGGCGCCGCGCCACGCGCGCACCAGTGCGTCGTGCACCGCCTCCTCGGCCGCGCTCCGGTCACCGGTCAGCCGCAGGGCGTACGAGAGCAGTGCCGCTCCGTGCGTCTCCCACAGCGAGGTGACCAGTGCCTCGTCGCGAAGGGCGGTGCTCATCGCGTGGTGCCTCCAGCGTAGGGGGGTCGTAGGGGGCTCAGGTAAACCGTAAAGCTTGTTACCGGAAACCCGACAGCCCGTACGCGCCCAGTGACAGCTCGTCTGCGATGAGCGGATGAGTGGTCGTCCGTGTCACACCGGCGAAGAATGCGGCGATAGGACGTGAGCCCCCATCACATCCCCGTCTGCAAGGAGAACGAATGCTCTCCACCGACTTCGTACCCGGCTCACCCAACTGGATCGATCTGGGCAGCCCCGACGTCGACCGGACGGCTGCCTTCTACCGCGACGTGCTCGGCTGGACGCTCGTGTCACTCGGCCCCGAGGCAGGTGGCTACGGCTTCTTCCAGCTGCACGGCAGGACGGTCGCCGCGGTCGGGCCGCTCGACGCGGGCCAGACGTCCGCGTGGACGATCTACTTCAGCGTCCCCGACGCGGACGCCACGACCAAGGCCGTCGAACAGGCGGGCGGCGCGATCCGGCTCGAGCCGATGGACGTCTTCACCAACGGGCGGATGGCGCAGTTCACCGATCCCGGCGGCGCCGAGTTCGCGGTGTGGCAGCCCGGCGAGACGAAGGGCGTCGACGTGCTCAACGAGCCCGGCTCCGTCAGCTGGGTCGAGCTGCTCTCCGCCGATCCGAAGGCCGCCCAGGAGTTCTACGGCGCCGCGCTCGGCTGGACGGCCGTGGACATGCCGATGGCCGAGGGCAGCTACACCCTGTTCTCACCGGAGAGCGGTGGCGCGGACACGGAGTTCGCCGGCGTCGCGCCCACCCAGGAAGGGCACTCACCGCACTGGCTGCCGTACTTCGAGACCGAGGACGTCGACGCCGCGGTCGCGCGGGCGACGGAGGCGGGCGGGTCGGTCGTGATGCCCGCGACGGACTACCCGGACGTCGGGCGCATGGCGTGGCTGACGGACCCCTTCGGCGCCCGCTTCGCACTCATGAGGAGCGCCCAGCAACAAGCCCAATAGAGACGAGCAACCGGGAAAGTGTTGGCATGCGGCCATGTTCGCCTACCGAACGTGGCCGCAACCGCACACATCCGGTGGTGTCACGCGGATCGAGGTCCGCACCAAGATCAGTTGCATGCTGTCAACGAACTTCGTTCCCGGTTCGCCTGCGTGGCTCGATCTGAACGCCCCCGACCTCGACGAAGCCGCCGCCTTCTACGGCGCGGTCTTCGGCTGGACATGCACATTCATCGCCGAGACCGACAGCAAGTACGGGCTGCTCAAGCAGAACGGCAAGACGGTGGCGGCACTCGGGCGGTTCACGCAGAGCAAGACGACCGGGTGGTGCGTCTACTTCTCCACTCCGGACGCGCACGCGCAGAAACTCGCCGTCCACGACGCGGGCGGCGACATGGGCACGGTCATCGAGGTCTTCGACAACGGGTTCCTGTGCGTGGGCGAGGACGCCACCGAGATCGAGTTCGGCCTGTGGCAACCGGGTCAGCGGACGAAGGGGCTCGAGCTGGTGAACGCCACCGGGTCGCTGGTCTGGGTCGAGCTGCGCGCGGCGGGCCCGGCGAAGGCGCTGGACTTCTACCGCGCGGCGATGGGCTGGACCACGAAGGTGGCGGCGGACCGCACCGTGCGACTCATTCCTCCCGGCGCGAGCTACGGCGAGCCACTCGGCGGTGCCGGCCACGTGCGCCAGGGACACCCGCCGCACTGGTTGCCCTACTTCCAGGTCCACGACATCGACGCCACCGTGTCCGCGGTGCACGACAACGGCGGCACCTCGCTGCACCCGGCCACCGGCACCACCGCGTGGATGCGCGACCCGTTCGCCGGGTACTTCGGGCTCATGCGGAGTGCTCCGGCACAGTAGTGCTGAAACTCCCCCGCCAGGCGATCTGCGCGGATACCGTGCGAAGGTGCAGATCCCCTGGCGAGCCGCCCCCCGAGCCGCGCTGTCGAGTCCGCTGACGCTCGTGGTGAGCATCGCGACGACACTGCTGCTGAGCTTCGTGGTGGCCGCCGCCGTGCTGCACGGGTCGTCGGCCGGCAGTGCCGCGATGACCTACCAGGAAGGCAGGCTGTGCGAGCAGTCCGTGCACCCGGTGCTCGACGGCAACACCGGTTTCGACGCGGCACGCGGGGCCGCTGAGAAAGCCGTGCGGGAGGCGGGTGACCAGCCGGTGCTGGCCGGTTTCTACACCGGCGTCGGACGCCCGGACTTCGGCGGGCTCGCCACCTACGGGCGCTTCGGCTTCCGCGAGGGCGCGACCGACCACCTGACCGTGCTGCAAGGCGGGTCGAAGGACGGCGTCTGGGTGCCGGAGAGCATCGCGAAGGCCGCGAAGGTCGAGCTCGGCGACCGCGGCGAGAACGGCGCTCTCCCACCGGTCACCGCGATTTACGCCGACCTCAGCCATCCGGTCGACGAGTGGTGGTGCAGCGAGGCCAGGCAGGTCGTGCCCAACCCGATCGGCGGCGACGGTGAGAGCGCCTCGGTGATCTGGATGCCGTCGCTGGACTCCATGAAAGCGGTTCTCGCGGGCCACGAGCGGGTTGCGCTGACGGTGCGCTTCCCGCAGGCCGAGCTGCCGCGCACGATCGCCGAGGCGGACGCCTTGCGCGTCAAGGGAAACGCACTGCTCGCCCGGATCGGCGCGCCGGTGACCCGCAGCGACTACCTCAAGAAGCCGGTCGAGGTCGCGGGCATGGCGGGCGGCAACGTCGGGTCGGCGATCCTGCCGCTCACCGCGATCAGCCTGCTCATCGGGCTCGCCGGGGTCGGAACCGTGACGCTGCAGTGGGTGCAGCGCAGGCACGGCGAGCTGCGGATGCTCTGGTGCCGCGGCTCAGGACCGCTCGCGCTGGGTGGTCGCGCGGTGCTGGAGCTCGGCCTGCCCCTCGTGCTCGGCGGTGCGCTCGGCCTCGTCGCGGCCCGGCTGCTGCTGCCCGTGTACGCGCCGTCCACGGCGTTGGCGGCGGGTGCCGTGCTGGACGCCTCGATCTGGGTGCTCGGTGTCGCCGTCGCGAGCCTGCTGGTCGTCGTGGCGGTGGCGACCTGGAAGACGCACCGCACGTTCCAGGGCAGGCCGGTCGTGCTCCGCCGCCGCTGGGTGAGTGCGGTGCCGTGGGAGCTGCTGACCGCGGGACTGGCGGTGTTCTCCTGGAACCAGTTGGTCCGCAACGGACTCGGCACCTCCGAGAAGGGGTCCTCGCTGCCCACGATCGACACGGCCGCGCTGGCGTTCCCGTTGCTCGTCGTGCTGACGACCGCGCTGGTCGCGGCCCGCGTGCTGCGGCTGTCGCTGGGATGGTCGCACCACGCGAACATGTGGAGCAGGCCCGCCGCGCAGCTCGCGGTGCGCAGGCTCGCCGCGGCCGCGGGGCCGGTGACCGGCGTGCTGCTGGTCGGCGTGCTGGCCATCGGCACGATCGCGGTCGGCAGCAGCGTCGCGGCCGCGCAGAAGTCCTCGCTGGCCGAGAAGTCCGGCCGGTTCGTCGGCGCGAACAGCACGGTGCAGGTGAGCCAGGACCTCGCGCTCGGCCGGATCGCGATCCCGGAACCGTTGCGCGGCAACACCACCCTGGTCGGCGTGAGCGACAAGACGCTCGTCGTGGACCCGGCGACGTTCACCGACGGCGCCTACCTCGGCGACACCTCGCCGGACGAGGTGCGATCGGCGCTGAACGGCCTGAAGAAGACGGGCGACTTCGCCCCCGCGCTGCGGATCGGACGGTCCTCGACGACCGAGATCAGGGTTCCGGGGTTGCCGTTGCTGCGGCCGGGACCGCAGCTGCCGACGTTCCCGAAGCTCGGCACCCGCGGGTACGTGATCCAGCGCGACTCGGTGCCCGGACTGGAACAGGTCGGCTCGTGGCACCTGTGGTCCACGCTGCCGATGACCGAGCTGACCGCCGCGTTGCGCACGGCGGGCGTGCACTACACGAACGTGCAGGACCGGGCGACCGTCCTGGACGGACTGCCGTTCCTGATCGTGCAGTGGACGTTCGGCTTCGTCGCGGCGGTCGGCGCGGTGCTCGCGGTCGTCGCGGCGATCGCGCTGCTGCTCGCGATCGAGGTGCGGCGGCGGCAGAACGCCGTGTCCGGAGCGCTGTCCACGAGGATGGGGCTGCGCCCGGCGATGCTGTTGTCCAGTCACCTCATGGAGCTCGGCGCGCTGGCCGCGTTCGCCGTCGTCGTCGGCAGCACCGCGTCGGCGGTGTCGACAGGGTTCGCGGTGCCGGAGCTCGATCCGGCGCCGTGGCTCAACCCGGCCCCCGTCCTGCCGAACCTGGCACCGTTGCTGTTGACGACCGTCGCGGGCAGCATGCTCGTCGTGTTCGCGGCGGCCTGGCTCGCGCTGCGCAGCGCCCGCGTCGCGCGCATTGGAGAGCTGATCCGTGGCTGATCTCTTGCAGGCACAGGACGTGCACGTCACCTACCGGACGCCGGCGGGGTCGGTGACCGCGCTGGCCGACGTCTCCGTGAGCGTGCCCGATCAGGGCATGACCGTGCTCGCCGGGCCTTCGGGGTCGGGCAAGTCGACGCTGCTGCGAGTGCTGTCGCTGGTGGAGAAGCCGACGTCCGGCGAGGTGCTGCTGAACGGGTCACCGACCGTGCCGTTGTCGGCGGCGCGGCGCAGGGCGTTGCGGCGCAAGGACATCGCGCTGGTGTTCCAGAACCCCGCCGACAACCTGATCACGCATCTGACCGTCGCGGACAACCTGCGCGCGGCGGCGCAGGCGGCCGGTCGGCCGGAGGACGTCGAGGCCGTGCTGGAGCAGCTGGGCCTGCCGGGCACGGAGAACTGGCGGGTGCCCGCGTTGTCCGGTGGTCAGCAGCAACGGCTGGCATTCGGCTGCGCGCTGGCGCGCGGTGCGTCCGTGGTGCTGGCCGACGAGCCGACGTCGCAGCTCGACGCGGTGTCCGCGGACCTCGTGCTGCAGACCTTGGCCACGCTGCCGGTGCCGGTGGTCGTGGCGTCGCACGATCCGCGGCTGATCTCGTTGGCGGACAAGACCTTCTCGATGGTGGCGGCATGAGTCTCTCGGTGTCCGGCCTGTGCCGGACGTTCTCGCACTCGAGCGGTCCGGTCGAGGTGCTGCGCGGTGTCGACCTGTCGGTGGCCTCGGGCGAGCTGGTGACGTTGTCCGGGCCGTCGGGGTCGGGCAAGAGCGCGCTGATCACGCTGCTGTGCGGGTTCGACCAGCCGGACAGCGGCACCGTGCTGCTCGACGGCTCGCCGTTGACCGGCCCACCGGCGTGGTCGCGGTGCGCGGTGCTGCCGCAGTCGCTGGGGCTCGCGGGCGAGCTCACGCTGGCGGAGAACGCGGCACTGCCGCTGCGGCTCTCCGGGCGCGCCGACGAGGTGCACCTGGTGAAGGAGCTGCTGGTGGAGCTCGGGATCGACGAGCTGGCCGACCGGTACCCGGCGGAGGTGTCGTTCGGTCAGCAGCAGCGCGCGGCGCTGGCGCGGGCCGTGATCGCCGGTCCGTCGGTGCTGCTGGCCGACGAGCCGACCGCGCACCTGGACCAGCGCAGCGCCCCGGCCGCCGTGGCGGTGCTGCGCAGGGCCGCCGACCGCGGGGCCGCGGTGCTGATCGCGACGCACCACGACGACGTGCACGCGGCCGCCGACCGGACGCTCACCCTCCGCGACGGCCGGATCGCGCACTGACCTCGTACCATGGTCCGCGATGCGACGCGTTCTCACGGTACTGGTCGGGGTTCCCCTGCTCGCGATCCTGCTGATCGTGAGCGATCACCCGTTTCCGCCGCCCGCCGGGCCGGGTGGCAGCGCGGACACCGTGCTGGTGGGGCTGGGTGACAGCACGATGTCCGGCGAGGGCGCCGGTGACTACGAGCCGGGCACGAACGGCGAGAACAACAACTGGTGCCACCGCTCGCGCAACGCCTCGGTGCTGAAGACGGCCGCGGACACGGATCGCGCGGTGAACCTGGCGTGCTCGGGGGCGAACTCGGAGAAGCTGCGCGCGGATCAGATCCCCGCGCTGCGCCAGCTGGCCGCGCGATCGCGGGTGACCACGATCGTCGTCGCGATCGGCGCGAACGACGACCCGCGGTTCTCCGAGGTGCTGAACAAGTGCGTCGAGGCGTGGGTGCGGCGCGCGGACTGCGCGACGGCGTGGGCGCGCGAGTGGCAGACGCGCGTGCAGAGGATGGTGCCGAAGGTGCAGAACGCGCTGAACACCGTCCGCCAGACCATGCGCGACGCCGGCTACCTGGACTCGTCGTACACGCTGGTGGTCCAGTCGTACGCGGCGCCGGTCGGTCCGGGCCTGCCCGCTCGCCTGCAGAACCTCTCCGGCTGCCCGCTGCGCTCCAACGACGTGAAGTGGGTGCGCGACAACGCGGTGTACGACCTGTCACTCGGCCTGCGCACGGCGGCCGAGAAGACGCACGCGCGTTTCCTCGACCTGGCCCGCGCGGGCGAGCAGCACGAGGCGTGCGTCGGTGGCTCCGACGCGTCGTCGGAGTGGTTCAACCGCCTGGCCGTCGACTGGGACGGCATCCGCGACGACAACCGCAAGTCGCACGTGCTGCAGGAGTCGTTCCACCCCAATGCGCGCGGTCATGCCGAGATCGGCCGCTGCCTCACCGAGTTCCTGGCGACCTCGTCGGCCGCGGCGTCGTGCGTGCCCCGTCAGGACGGGACCTTGGGCCTCTCCACGGAGTGAGCCCACTCCTCGTCGAGCATCGCGAAGACCATCTCGTCGGTCCACTCGCCCTTGACGAGCTCGTTGCGCACGAAGTGCGCCTCACGCCGGAAGTTCAACCGCTCCAACAACTTCCGCGACGCGTCGTTGCGTCCGTCGATCCGCGCGACGAGTCGGCGATAGCCGCGTTCGGAGAAGCCGAACCGCACCAGCTCCCTGACCGCCTCCGTCGCGAACCCGTGGCCTTGGTGGGCCGGGTGCAACACGTAGCCGAACTCGGCGTTGCCGTGTTCACCCGGCCAGATACCGATGTCACCGATGAGCTCGCCGGTGTCCCTGCGGATGAGGACGAAGCTGTCCCGGTCACCCGTGGTCGCGCGGGCGATCCACTGCTCGGTCTCCTCGAGGCTGCGCGGATCCTCGTACAGGTAGGTCGTGACCTCGAGCAGGGACTGGTAGGAGTGGCACGCCTTCGCGTCGTCCGGGGTCAGGGCGCGGATGTCGAGCCGTTCAGTCTGCACACCTCGGACGGTACCCATCCCGGGTTCCCGGTTCGCGCGAATTTCACCCACGCGCGGCTGACGTCGCTGTCGGCGAACATGGACGGCAGATCGGCGCCGTGGCCGCCGGGAAACGTCGCCTGGTGGGCGTTGCCGTGGTTCTCGGCGAGCCTGCGGGTGGGTTCCCGGAACAGCGCTTCGTCCTCTTCGGACGTGTGGCACGCCAGGAGCGGGATGGTGCGGTCGAGCCGGCCCTCGTGCGGCTTCGTCTCGACGACCGGCTGGTAGAGGGGTTCGGCCAGCACGTCCTCGGTGATCGCGTCGCCGGTGCGCACGGCGGACTCGGGCGTGCTGGCGTCGATGCGCGCCGCGATCGCCTTCGCGGTCTCCTCGTCGAAGTAGCGGCCGGGCATGCTGTGCGCGATCGCCTTGTGGAACAGGCCTTTCGGGTGCTGGAGCAGGCAGGCCACGAGCTGGGCGCCCGCGGACTGGCCTGCGACCGTGACGTTGCCGGGGTCGCCGCCGAACTCGTGGACGCGGTGCCGGATCCAGCGCAACACGGCCTCGACGTCGAGGAGCGCGCGGTTGTGCGGGGCGCCCGGCACGTGGCCGAAGCCCTCGAAGCCGATGCGGAAGTTGCACGTGACGACGACCAGGCCCATGTCCGCCAGCGCGGTGCCGTCGTACTCGGGCTGCGCGGAGGAGCCGAACGTGTTCGCGCCGCCGTGCAGCCACAGCAGCACCGGCCGCCCGCCGGCGGGCAACGCGTCGCTGGTGGGCAACGCGTCGCGGGGGTCCCCGCCAAGGGGATCCCTTGATTTGATCATCCCAGGCGACACCGACAATTCCGGGCCACCAACCGACGGTTCCAGGGCAGTTGTCCACAGGTTGAGGGTGAGGACGTCGGTGTCCCCCGGCCGCCACACCGGCGCTCCGTCGAGTTCCGCCGACTGCGGCGAGATGGGCCCGAACGCACCACGGGCAACGCCGTCGAGCACCAGCTCGGGCGCGCGGAACCGCCGTTCACCGAAAGGCGGTTCCGCGTAGCGGATGCCGAGGTGCGCGGTCAGGCCTCCACCGCCGCGGTCCGCGGAATCGCGCGCAGCGCCGACCCCGCCCGCTCCAGCTGCGACAGCACGCTGGGCCGCATCGCGGCGATCTCCTGGTCGGCCTGCGGACCGGCCAGCTCCTGCAGCACGACCTGCATCGGCTGGTCGTCCTCCTGCTCGATCACGGCGAGCACGCGGAACGCCGTGCCGGGCGGGAAGATGACCCGCTCCTGCGTGGCGATCGCGACCCGGTCGGTCACCTCGACGCGCCGGCCGCTGACCGACCACACCAGGTACTCGGTGCGGCCGTCGACGCGCTGCGCCGGGTGCGCGCTGGTGTCGAGCAGGCCGTGCTCCACGAGCACGTCACCGGTGCGGTAGCGCTTCGGGCCCGTCGGGCCGGACGCACCCCAGCACACCGTGACGCCGTTGTGCAGCGGCAGCCGCGACAGCGCGGACACGATGCACGCCACGTACGGGCGCAGCCTGCCGAGCCGTCCGATGCGCAGCGTCTCGGTGACCATCTCCTCGTCCTGCGACAGGCACGACACGAGCGCGGTCAGGTCAGTGACCATCGCCTCGAACGCCTGCGGGTCCTCCTCGCCCTCCTCGCGCTGCGCGAGCAGCCGGCACACGGTCGCCGCGTGCGGGGCGTACCGCTCCCCCAGCGCGCGCCGGACGGCGTCGCGCTCGGTCTCCGTGCTGCGGTGGTCCGGCAGGACCATCTCGCGGTCGCTCGGGGTCTGCGGCGGCACCTCCCACGACGCCAGCGGCACCGGCGCGAGCGGGCCGTCGAGGCGGAAGCGCCACTCCGGCCACTCGATGACCTCCTCCTCAGGCTCGGACACCGCGGCATGCGCGGGAGCCGAGTGCTGAGGCAGGGGTGCCGGCTGCTCCTGGCGGGGCACCGGCGGAGGAGGCGGAGGAGCGGGCGCGAACACCGGCATCTCCGGCGCGCGAACCGTCGAGTCGCAGAACACGACCCGCAGCAGCTTGCGCACCTCGGGCTCCAGCCGTTCGACCAGAGCCGCACCGGACACGGCCACCGCGCCGGGCGTGGTCCGGCCGGGCGTGCCGACGGTCAGGCGCGCCCACTCCGGGTCGACGGGCTGCGAGCGGACCTCGGCCGCGTTGAACGGCTCGGCGGACTCGCGCACCCACAGACCGGACGGCACGACCTCCAGCACCACGCCGTCGCCGAGCCCGAACACACCGGGTGCGACCTCGTTCAGTCCCTGCACCGGCGGGCGGTAGCCGGAGACGACCGGCACCTCCTCGAACGGCGAGCAGCGCACCTCGGTGACGAACGGGCGCCACGTCTGCTGGCCGCGCGGGTCGACGGCCACGACCGCGGCACCGGGGCCGTTGCGCAGGTTGCCCACCGGCAGGCCGGTGTACATGAAGATCGACTCACCGAGCTGGTCCGCGACCAGCCTGCCGACCGCCGTGTCCGTGCCGTACGGGACGAGCCGCACCCGCGACCGCGCCGCGAACGGCAGCGCGGTCAGCAGACGGCACACCTCGTCGGTCGGGATGGGCGCCTGGCCCGGCCCGCCGACGACGACGGTCAGCACGTTGTCACGGCACGGCAGCGCGACGATCGGACGCGCGTCCGGCGCACCGGGGTCGAACGCGGGCTGCTGAGCGCGCAGCCACAGCCCGGCCGGGATCGGCTCCGAGATGCCCACCTCGCCCGTCGGCCACGGCGAGTTCGGGTCCATCGCCTCCCACTGCGGCACCGGGAAGCGCCTGCCGAACGGCATCGGCGACGCGCCGGGCAGGAACTTCAGCCAGCTGCCGTAGCCCTGCGTCCCCACGACGAACGCGGCACCCGGCACGGTCGTCAGCACGCCGTCCGGCGCGACGACCTCGGTCTGCAGCTGGTCGGCGAGCCACTGGCCGGGCGCGGTCGGCCGCATGCTGCCCGCGTGCGACACCGCCACCCGGACCGGTCCGCGACCGCCGAGCGCGGTGGCGACCGACGGCCAGAACGCGTTCTGGTCCGCGGACGGGAAGTCCACGACCACGACCGTCCGGCCCCGGTCGACGGGCATGGCTCTGGCCAGCGCGCTAGCCGCCTGGGACGGTCCCTCGGGAGGACCGATCACCAAAGTCGCACCCACGAAGTTCGCCGAGTACGTAGCCCTCACTGGCTGGGGCTCCGGCGGCTGCTGTTCGGCGGGTTGAGACTGCTGCTGCGCTGCTTGGCTGCCGTGGGCGGCACGTCGGCCCATCAAGCGCCCGATCACCTCCAGGCCATCCCGTCCACTCGCCCTTTCGGATCAGTCGAGTAACGGCCTGCGATGCTACCGAGCCGTCACCCGGTCGTGTTATTTGGCGTCATCCGATCGAGATCCACACCGCTTTCGCGACACCGCACACCTGGCCGTCCGAGTTTACGATCGCCGATGCTGACCAGGCCTTTCGCCCCTCGCGGCCGAGTGCCCACGCGAGCAGCAGGTGATCGGCGTCCAGCGCCACAGGGTGCTCCAACCGAGCTGTCAGCGTCCCCAGAACGTGTGCGGGTCCCCCGTCCGGAGCAACGGGCTGCGCGGAGGGACAGTCGAGCGCCGCCCAGACGACCTCCGGCGCGACGCGGCCGCCCTCGTGCGGCAGCAGCGGGCCCGGCCGCCACACGCCGGCCCACAGCACGTCGTCGACCTGCCCCAGCAGCGCGCCGACGGCCTCGCCGGGCGGGCGGTCCGGACCGCAGCCGAAGCACGTCGGGAACGGGTGCTCGGTGCGCGGCGGCACCGCGGCCGCGGCGGCTCGCGCCTCGTCCAGCGACGGGAGCTTCGGCAGCTCGAACTCCAGGTCAGCGGGCTCGGCCCTGGCCACGACGACGTCGCCTTCGCGCAGCTCGGCCGCGGCACCGTCGAAGTGCACGTGCAGCGGTGTCTCCAGCGGCGGCGGCACGCGCAGGCGCACGGACACCGCGTCCCCGGCGTCGACCTCCTGGGCGAGCAGACCGGCGACGTAGCCGCCGTTGCCGGAGCCCGGCGGACCGTTGAACCGTGCCGCGATCTTCACCGGTGCGTCCCCTCGAGGTAGACCCATTGACCGCCGTCGCGCACGAACCTGCTCACCTCGTGCACCACACCGTCCGTCGACTGTGCACGGAACTCCACCGTGCCCTCGTTCTGCAAGAGCCCACCGCCCGACGTGCCCAGAATTTCCAGCCCGGTCCACCGCTGACCTGGGTCGAGGTCGAGGTCCGACGGCCGCTTCGAAGGGTGCCACGTGCGCAGCAGGTAGGCCTCGTCCGCGACGGCGAACGCGCTGTAGCGCGACCGCATCAACTGCTCCGCGGTGGCGGCGGTGCGCTCGCCGGAATGCAGCGCTCCACAACAGTCCGCATAGGACTGATTGCTGCCGCAAGGACATTTCTCGTCTCGATTTCGCACAACGTCAATTGTCGCCCATCGCTTTTTCCCGAACCGATCCATCCACCAGTACGTACTCCCCACCAAGACGACACGTGGGAGGCAGAGGAGGCAGACCGGTGACCGTCGAGAGCAGGACAGAGCTCGTACCGCTGCGAACGTGGTTCGGGTTGCGATGGCGCGGGTACGACCGCACGGAAGTCGACGACTACGTCGCGGAGCTCGAAACCGACCTGCGGCTGGTGACGGCCGACCGGGACGCCGCCGAGGCGCGGGTGGAGGTGCTGGCCAACAGGCTCAAGGCGCTGCAGGAGGAGAACTCCGTGCTGCAGGAGGGACTCCACCGCATCTGCCTGACCCCGATCGACCCCAAGGGACTGCCCGAACGACTCGCCCGCATGGTCCAGCTGGCCGAGGAGGAACGCCGCGAGGTCGTGCGGGACGCGCAGATCAAGGCGCTGATGATCGTCGCGGAGGCCGAGGCGCGGCAGCACGACCTGGAAGACGAGGCCGCGGCCAAGCGCGAGGAGGCCAAGGAGGACTTCCGGCTCGCCATGTCGCTGCGCCGGGCCGAGGCTCTGCGCGCGCTGGCCGAACTGCGGGACATCGCCATGGACGAGGCCGCCCGGATTGTGGCCGAGGCCAAGCTGGAGGCGTCGGTCATCGTCAGCTGACGCGCATTTTCTCCGAAAGCCACCTTCACCACGTCGAGTGCGGTGAAGGTGGCTTTCAGCGTCTTACCGCTTTCCAGCGTCGACATCAGGTCGCCGCAGGCCCTGGAGGAGCAGTTCGACCAACCGGCGCGGGTCGTAGCGCGGGTCGCTGTCACGTCCGACGCAGAGGTTTCCGATACCGCGCATCAGTTCGTAGGCCTGCGTACAGGGCCGGATCTCGCCTGCCTCGACCGCGGCGTCGAGCAGCCGCGTGCAGACGGGCACCAAGCGGTCGAGGAAGTAGGTGTGCAGCGCTTCGAAGCCGCTGCTGTCCGACTGCAGCGCGTTGGCGAGGCCGTGTTTCGTGACCAGGAAGTCGACGAAGAGACCGACCCACTGGCGGAGTGCCGCGAACGGGGAGTCCGTGCCGGCGAGCAGGGCAGGACCGGCCTCGGCGCAGGCCTCGACCTGGTGGCGGTAGACGGCGACGACGAGATCCGCCCGTGTCGGGAAGTGGCGGTAGATCGTCCCCATCCCGACACCGGCCTTGGCCGCGATCTCACGGATCGGCGCGTCGACGCCGGAGGTGACGAACACCGCGGCGGCCGCGGCGAGCAGCGTCTGCTGGTTGCGCACGGCGTCGGCCCGCTTGCTCCTGACCGGCACCTCCCCCGACGACTGGCTCGGCGTGGACACCCGCGCTCTCCTTCCGGACGGCGTTGACAAAGCGGAACACTGCTCCGTATCGTTCCGGAACACCGCTCCGTTTAGAGCGTAACCGAAGCGCGACGCCCCGGCCCAGCAAAGGGAACCGCACATCATGACCGAATCGACTCACGACCCCCTCAGCCCGCCCACCCCTGTCCTCTCCGTGAGTCCGGTGGTGCTGCCGGCTCCGGGCCGCAGCGTGGACCTGCAGGTGCGGGTCTCCGCGCCCGTGACCGGGAGCGGGCTGCCGATCATCCTGCTCTCCCACGGACAGGGCTACTCGAACCACCTCTCCTCGCTGAACGGCTACGCCCCGCTCGTCAACTTCTGGGCGGCGCACGGCTT
The DNA here is from genome assembly GCF_007845675.1 of Lentzea tibetensis. Lineage (GTDB taxonomy): Bacteria > Actinomycetota > Actinomycetes > Mycobacteriales > Pseudonocardiaceae > Lentzea > Lentzea tibetensis. The sequence goes on from NZ_VOBR01000006.1 coordinate 33,203, forward strand.
CGTCGTGATCCAGCCGACCCACCTGAGCTCGACGACGCTGAGCCTGAGTCCCGACGACCCCGAGGCTCCGCTCTACTGGCGCTCGCGAGCCCAGGACATGACGCGCATCCTCGACCGGCTCGACGACATCGAGGCCGCCGTCCCGCAGCTGCTCGGCCGCCTGGACCGGAGCAGGGTCGCCGTGGCCGGGCACTCGATGGGCGGGCACACCGCGAGCCTGCTGCTGGGCGCGCGACTCACCGATCCCCACGACGGAACAGTGGTGAACCTGGCCGAGCCCCGGATCAAGGCGGGCGTGCTGCTCGCTGCGCCCGGCAGAGGAGGCGACGCCGTCACCGACTTCGTGGCCGAGAACTACGCCTTCTTCGTGTCGACGGACTTCTCCGCGATGTCGACGCCCGCGCTCGTGGTCGCCGGCGACAAGGACACCTCCACCCACCTGACGGTGCGGGGCGCGGAATGGCACACCGACCCGTACTTCCTCTCCCCCGGACCCAAGACCCTGCTCACCCTGTTCGACGCGGAGCACGGGCTGGGCGGGGTCTCCGGGTACGACGTCGCCGAGACCACGGACGAGAACCCCGAGCGAGTCGCCGCGGTCCAGCGACTCACCTGGGCCTACCTCCGCACGGAGCTCTACCCCGGTGACTCCGCCTGGCCGTCAACGCGTGACGCGCTGACGGCCGGACCCCACCCGCTCGGACACGTCGAGTCCAAGTAGGCGGCTAGTTGCGTTCGATCAGGTGGCCCACCACGTCCGGACCCGGATGCGCGTGACCGGAACCGTCACGCCGGGGATCGACCTCGGGCAGCTCGACCGGCGTGCCGTTCTCCGACGCGCCGGCCGGGCGCGAGCCGATCCACGCCAGCACCAGGTGCGACTCGCCCTTGAGGAAGCGCTGCGAGCGGACACCGCCCGTGGCGCGTCCCTTGGCCGGGTACTCGGCGAACGGCGTGACCTTCACGCTCTGGCCGGACGAGGTGACGACCATCGGCGAGCCGTGTTCCTCGTCGTCCGTGCGGATCGCGGCGAAGAACACCGCGTGCGCGTCACCGGACAGGTTGATGCCCGCCATGCCGCCGCCCTTGAGGCCCTGCGGACGCACGAGCTTCGCGTCGTAGCGGAGCAGCGACGAGTCGGACGAGACGAACGCCATGGTCTCCGAGCCGTCGGTGAGCCAGGTGGCGCCGATGACCTCGTCGCCCTCCTTCAGGCTGATGACCTCGAACTCGTCGGAGCGCACCGGCCACTCGGGGGCGCACACCTTCACGACGCCCTGCCGCGTGCCCAGCGCCAGGCCCGGTGAGTCCGTGTCGGTCAGCGGCGCGATGCCGAGGACCTTCTCGCCCTTCTCCAGCGGCACCAGCTCGGACGCCGCCATGCCGCCGCGCAGCGACACCGTGCCGCTCTGCTCCGGCAGCACCGGCAGCGGCAGCACGTCGGTCTTGAAGCCGCGGCCGAGGTTCGTCACCAGCAGCACCTGGCCGCGGGCGGTCGAGTGCACGACCGCGGAGACCGCGTCGTGCTTCACCCGGCCCGCGCGGCGTTTGCCCTCGGAGACCTCCTCCGACTCCGCCGCGGTGCGGGCCACGAGCCCCGTCGCCGACAGGATCACCTGGCACGGATCGTCCGCGACCTCCAGCGGCCCGGCCGGCTTGGACGCCGCCAGCACCTCCTTGAGGTCGCCGTCGATGAGCGACGTGCGGCGCTCGCCGCCGAGCTCCTTCGCGACGGCCGCGAGCTCCGAGGACACCAGCTTCCGCAGCACCGACTCGTCGTCGAGGATCGCGGACAGCTCGGCGATCTCCTGGCGGAGCCTGTCCTGCTCCGCCTCCAGCTCGAGCTTGTCGTACTTGGTGAGGCGGCGCAGCGGCGTGTCGAGGATGTAGGTCGCCTGGATCTCGGACAGCTTGAACTGCTTCATCAGGCCGTCCTTGGCGGCCTGCGCGTTCTCGCTGCCGCGGATCAGCCTGATGACCTTGTCGATGTCCAGCAGCGCCAGCAGCAGGCCCTCGACCAGGTGCAGCCGGTCCTCGCGCTTGCGGCGGCGGAACTTCGTGCGCCGCGTGACGACCTCGTAGCGGTGCCTGAGGAAGACCTCGAGCAGCTCCTTGAGCCCCAGCGTCTGCGGCTGGCCGTCGACGAGCACCAGGTTGTTGATGCCGAACGACTGCTCCATCGGCGTCAGCCGGTACAGGTCGGCGAGCAGCGCCTGCGGGTTCACACCCACCTTGCACTCGATGACCAGCCGCGTGCCGTTCTCGCGGTCGGTGAGGTCCTTGACGTCCGCGATGCCGGTGAGCCGCTTGGACTTGTTGACCTCGTCGGTGATCTTCTCGATGATCCGCTCCGGCCCGACGCCGTACGGGATCTCGACGACGGTGATCGCCTGACGGCCTCGACTGCCCTCCAGCGGGCCGATCTCGACCTTGGCGCGCATGCGGACCACGCCGCGCCCGGTCTCGTACGCCTTGCGCACCTCGTCCAGGCCCAGCAGCTGGCCGCCGGTCGGCAGGTCCGGCCCCGGGATGAACTCCATCAGCTTGTCGAGGCTCGCGTCCGGGTGCGTGATCAGCCACCGCGCGGCCGCGACCACCTCGCCCAGGTTGTGCGGGATCATGTTCGTCGCCATGCCGACCGCGATGCCCGACGTGCCGTTGACCAGCAGGTTCGGGAACGCCGCCGGCAGCACCGTCGGTTCGAGCAACGAGCCGTCGTAGGTCGGGCGGAAGTCGACTGTGTCCTCGTTCAGCTCACCGGTGAGCTGCATCGCGGCGTGCGACATCCGGGCTTCGGTGTTGTGGTTGACGAACCCGCCGGCGAGGAACGAGTGGTCCTCCGTGACGACCCGCACCGAGTACACCTCGGCGGGTTCACCCGACTCGATCCCGGTCACCGCTTCGAAGCGGTAGCCCGAGTCCATGATGGGCAGGATCGTGGCAAGGATTTCAGGATCCTTGATTCGATCGATGATCCGCAACCGCTCGGTCTCCCACCGTTCGATCCGGTCGAAGTTGTGCTGCGTCAACCACTTGCGACCGCTTCCTCGGCGATCGAAGTCGAGAGAGTTGCGCACGAAATCGGCCACGAACGGAACAGCGTCCTGACTCAACCGGTGTGGACGCAGCGGCGAGCGGCTGAGCAGCTTCTTGAGCTTCGCCTGCTTCGTCTTGAGGAATCCGACCCGTTCGGCGAACGCGGTGACGTTGCGCAGACCCGACACCACGAGCCGGTGCTCGGTCGACCCGCTCGGCCGGACGTAACGCCGGTGCACAGCGATCACACCGAACTCCGCCAGCAGCTCCTGGATCTCACCGGCAAGCCGCTCGCTGTACGACGTGTACTGAATGGTGAACCCGTCAGGAGCGACACGACAGCCACCGTCACCCTCGAAGACCGCCATCAGGAACGCCCGCTTGACTCCCCAGCCGCCGTTCCACACGAACTCGGGCACGAACTTGTCACGAGCCTGGTGGCCTACGAACTCCGCCAACGGGCTGGCCCTGAACGCGTCCATGCCACCGGCGCATTCCTGGACGTCGATCTCCTGGATCCTCTTGCGATCGCGACGGGTCTCGCGCTCGGAGACATACCGACGACCACCCACGATCTGGTCGTACGCGTGGAGCACCTCACCGAAGAAGTGCTCGTCGGTGTTGTTGAATCCAGCTCGGGTCTCGCTGGCCCAGCCCTCGGACGCCCAAGCTCCACCCAGCACTCCGAGCATGTACTCGCGTGCTGTCGGGATGATCTGCGACCACGCATTGCGCGCGATGCAGACGACAGCACCAGGCTGGAGCTCGTCGAGCCGCCGCCACTGGAACAGCGGCACACCCATCGGGGCTTCCAGGCACAGCACGAGGTGGTTCTCACTGCCGCGCAAAGAGAAACCCGACTTGGTGGTCATGCGCAACGTGGGGTGCACGCCGGAGTTGAAGACTTTGTCAACCCGGACGGCCTTGCCGTCCTTGTCGAGGACCTCGAAGTCCGCGTCGGCCTCCGAATCAGCGGGCAGGTTCACCAGGTCGCCGATTCGTGCGCTGGACCCGTCAGCGAGCCGAACTCGGGTGTCACCCACCACGCAGTACCGCGAGGCGGCCGGACCGTCGTCTGGGCTACCGAAGTTACCGTGCCCATCGATCAACGGCTCGTTGAGCGAAAAGTCCTGTGCCATGCGGACAAGCGCGTCGTAGATCGCTGTGTCGCCGTGTGGATGGTACTTGCCCATCGCATCACCGACGACGCGCGAACACTTCACGTAAGGGCTGGTCGGCCTCTGCCCGTTCTCGTGCATCGAGTACAGGATGCGGCGGTGCACCGGCTTCAGGCCGTCCCGCGCGTCCGGCAGGGCGCGCGAGTGGATGACCGAGTAGGCGTACTCGAGGTACGAGTCCTCGATCTCGGTCTTCAGCGAGTTGTCCATGACCTGGGCGCCCGCGCGATCGAAGGCGGACGGGTCGACCTTGGTCGTCGTTCCCTTGCGGCGTGCCATTGCTCAGTGACTCTTTCTCTACAGGTCGATCGCGGACTGGTCGACGCGGGACGCGGACTCGACGAGCCAGTTGCGGCGCGGCTCGACCTTCTCGCCCATCAGCAGCTCCAGCGCTTCCTCGGCGGCTTCGGCGTCATCCATCGTGATGCGCCGGACCGACCTGGTCGCCGGGTTCATCGTGGTCTCCCACAGCTCGTCCGCGTCCATCTCGCCGAGGCCCTTGAACCGCGGCACGGGCTTGACGATCTGCTTGCCCGTCTTCTCCAGCTGGGCGACCTTCAGCTCCATCTCGCGCTGGGTGAAGGTGAAGATCGTCTCCGCGTTGCGGCCCTTGGTCATCACCTTGTGCAGCGGGGGCATCGCGGCGAACAGCCTGCCGTCCTCGATGACGGGGCGCATGTACTTCGCGAACAGCGTGATCAGCAGCGTGCGGATGTGCGAGCCGTCGACGTCCGCGTCCGCCATCAGGATCACCCGGCCGTAGCGCATCGTCGTCAGGTCGAACGTGCGGCCGGTGCCCGCGCCGAGCACCTGCACGATCGACGCGATCTCCGCGTTGCGCAACGTGTCCGCGAGGCTGGCCTTCTGCACGTTCAGGATCTTGCCGCGCAACGGGAGCAGCGCCTGGTACTCGGACACCCGAGCCATGCGCGCCGAACCCAACGCGCTGTCGCCCTCGACGAGGAACAGCTCTGACCTGGAGATACCCGTCGTGCGGCAGTCGACGAGCTTCGGCGGCATCGCGGCGCCCTCGAGTGCCGTCTTGCGGCGCGCGGCGTCCTTCTGCTGCTTCTGGGTCAGCCGGACGCGTGAAGCGTCGACGACCTTCTGCAGCACGGTCTTGGCCTCGACCTTGGTCTTGCGGTCCTCGGTCCACGCGCGGACGTGCTGGTCGACGACGCCCTGCAGCACCTTGGTGATGCCGGTGGTGGACAGCTCGTCCTTGGTCTGCGACGTGAACTGCGGCTCCGGGATGCGGACGTGCACGACGGCCGTCATGCCCTCCAGCACGTCGTCGAGCGTCGGTGGGTCTTCCTTCGGCTTCAGCAGGCCGCGGGTTTTGGAGATCGCGTCCTGCACGGCCTTCAGCACGGCGCGGTCGAAGCCGCGGCGGTGCGTGCCGCCGTGCGTGTTGCGGATGGTGTTGGTGAAGCACTCGACGGTGCGGTCGTAGCCGGTGCCCCAGCGCAGCGCCACCTCGACCTCGGCGTGACGCTCCACTTTGGACCGCATGACGCCGTTCTCGTCGGCCGCGTTCTCCTGGTACGTACCGGACCCGGTGATCAGCAGCGTGCCGGACACCGGGCGGTCGCCGGACGGGGCGAGGAAGTCCACCATGTCGGACAGGCCGTTCGGGTAGTGGAACACCTCCTCGTTGATCGCGTCGTCCAGCGCGGTCTTCAGCACGTACGTGACGCCGGGCACGAGGAACGCGGTGTTGCGCAGCTTCGCGCGCACGCCCTCGACGTCGAGCGCGGCGCCGTTCTCGAAGTAGCGGGCGTCGTACCAGTAGCGGATCGAGGTGCCGGACTTCTCGCCGCGCTTCATCTTGCCGGTCACCTGGAGACCGGACTGGCGGGTGAACTTCGCCTTCGGGCCGGGTGCGTCGAACACGCCGGGAAGCCCGTGCGCGAACGACATCTGGTACACCTTGCCGAGCTGCTTCACGGTGACGTCGAACCGGTGCGACAGCGCGTTTACCGCCGACGCGCCGACGCCGTGCAGGCCGCCGGACGTCTTGTAGCCGGAACCACCGAACTTGCCACCCGCGTGCAGCCGCGTCAGCACCAGCTCCACACCGGACAGACCGGACTTGGCGTGCACACCGGTCGGGATGCCGCGACCGTCGTCGTCGACCTGGACGCTGCCGTCCGCGTGCAGGGTGACGACGACTCGCGTGGCGTGACCGGCGATGCCCTCGTCGGTCGAGTTGTCCACGACCTCGGTGAAGAGGTGGTTGATTCCCCGGCTGTCGGTGGAGCCGATGTACATGCCGGGCCGCTTGCGGACCGCTTCCAGACCTTCGAGGTGCGTGAGGTCGTCGGCCCCGTACAGGGTCTCAGCAGTCACAGGGGTCCTTCTCCCAGGTGGTGGTGTGGATGCCGCCAGGGTATCCGGCAGCACCGACAGTTCCCGGCATTGAGGTGCATCACCTTAGGAATTGACCTGGTGTGCACTTCACAAACGCCGGGGCGGACGGGCCCGTGTGGTCCACTGTCCAGTCGTAGAGCGAGTGGAACGACTCTCCGTGACCGGCTGCTTCCCTGTTCAGGGCACGCGGGTCGGTCGACGGCCAGCGCCCGGTGGAGATGCGGTCCTCCAGCACGCGCAACGCGGTCAGCTCCTCGGCCGCGGTGTGCGTGCAGTGCCCCGCGCGGCCGACGAAGAGTTGACGAACGTCACGTGCGCGGCTGATGTTCGGGCCCAATCGTGTCACCGACCGGGTGCAGCGTCACCACCGGGCCCCACGACCGATCAACGTGCCGTGGGACGACAGCCACGAGACCGCTGACGCGTCCGCGGGCACGCGTGCGGCCGCACCCAGGCGGTCCAGGTCGGCGCCGAGGTCCAGGCCCGCCTCCCGGTAGGCCGCCAGCACCAGCGGACGCTCGGTGGCCAGCATCAGCTGACGCCGGTAGTCCACGCCGGTGTTCCAGCCGGGGTTGCACGGCGACCTGGCCCGCGACATCAACGGGACGCGGCTCGTGGGCCCGTGACCAGCCCGGCACGCTGCCCACCGCGCCCGCGAGCGCGAGCCGGGCCCTGCCGGAGGGCGTCTTCACCGCCTCCGCGACAGCCGCAACCGACCCGCACATCGACAGGGTCCCGTCGATCCGCCGCGGGTTTCGCGCGCCGATCACGGCCGAGGCGAGCGCCAGCAGCTCCGGCTTGGCGGCCGGCTGCGCCACCAGCGCGGGTTCGGCGGGTGTGCAGCCGTCCGGACAGGAACCGTGGCTGTACAAGAGAACGGTGCCGTTCCAGCGCGCCCGTGTCGCAGCGGAACTGCGCACCCTCGATCTGTCCGGTGTGGACGGTGACGGGGGCGGTGACCGGAACGGGCGCCTCCAGAGCCACCGCGAGCATCAGCTGAGTGATCATGGGAACCAGGCTCGCGGACCCCACACCTGGGCACATCCGACGTCAAGCGGCATCGGTGTGCGCAAGGTTGCGCAGCGAGACCGCTTCGAGACCTGGCCGCAACCCCGCCGTGAACCGACCTGATCGACCGCACGTATGCCCGAGTGAGTTCGGACCCCGACCAGGACGGAGTGATCGCGTGCGGCACGGTGTGGACACAGGTCTCTTCCAGCAGACCGCGCACAGCCCGTCCTACTTCGAGCTGACCAGGCACATGGGCGAGGGCACGCGAGAGCTGGTGGACTTCTGCATCCCGTGCAACCCGTACTTCCCCACGCCGGACATGTTCAACACGCTGGCGAAGAACCTGGAGTCCGTTCTCAAGTTCTACCCCAGCGACGCGACGAAGATCGCTAACCAGCTCTCGCACGTGCTGCGGCTCAACCCCGCCACGATCGCGATGTCGAACGGGTCGACCGAGCTGATCACGTGGATGGACCACCTCTGGATCCACGACAGCGTCGCCATCCCGATCCCCACCTTCGGGCGGTGGACCGACCAGCCGATGGAGAACTCCAAGCGGGTGGACATGTTCCTCCTGCAGGAGAGCGACAACTTCGAGCTGGACATCGACGCGTACATCAAGTTCATCCGCACTCGCGGGTCGCGCGTCGCGGTGCTGTGCAACCCGAACAACCCCGACGGCGGCTACCTGCCCCGCCGGGAGATCGTCCGCTTCATGGACGAGCTCGCCGACCTCGACCTGGTGGTGATCGACGAGTCGTTCATCGACTTCGTCGAGGTGGAGCGAAACCCATCCGTGGCGGCGGAGGCGTCGATCAGGCCGAACGTCGTGGTGCTCAAGAGCCTCGGCAAGAACTTCGGTCTGCACGGCATCCGCTTCGGTTACCTGGTCGCGAACCCCGGTCTCGCCGGGAAGATGCGCCGGACCCTGCCGAAGTGGAACCTCAACTCGCTCGCCGAATCCGTTGTCTTCATGCTCAAGGAGCACGCCGAGGAATACCACGAGAGCCTTCAGCTGTTGTCCCGTGACCGCTACCGGATGGGCATGGAGCTTTCCCGGCTGCCTGAGATGACGGTCTTCTCGTCGCAGGCGAACTTCCTGCTGGCCAAGCTCGCTCCCGGCATCGACGGTGGCGAACTGCGCGACTTCCTGGTGCAACGGCACCAGGTCCTCATCCGCGAATGCGGCAACAAACTAGGCATGAGCAGCCAGTTCGTCCGTCTGGTCGTCCGACCGGAACAGGACGTGGCCCGGCTCGTCGAGGGCATCCGGGACTTCAGCAAGTCCCGGTGGTCCGACCACACCGACCACCAGGTCCCCTCGCTGATCATGCACAGCGCCTGAAACTCGGAAGGAAAACCATGTCAACACCGCACGTACTGGCCGGTCGGCGCGGCCAGTTCGCGGCGACCGCGCTGGTGGCCGCCACACTGCTGAACGGAGTCCTGTTCGGCGGCGGCCCGTTCTCGGCGGTGGCGTCGAGCCACCGCGAGGCCCCGCTGATCGCCAACGACCCCGCGGTGGACAACACGGACCTCTACGCGTTCGTGAGCCCTGACCACCAGGACACCGTCACGATCGTCGCGAACTTCTCGCCGTTCCAGGAACCCAACGGCGGCCCCAACTTCTTCCCGTGGGCCACCGACGCGCAGTACGACGTCAACATCGACAACGACGGCGACGCGCGGCCGGACCTGACGTTCCGCTGGACGTTCGAGACCGATGACCGTCGCAAGAACAAGACGTTCTTGTACAACGACGGCCAGGTCACGTCGCTCGACGACGAGAATCTGCTGTTCAGGCAGAAGTACAAGCTCGAAGTCATCGACATGCGCAACAACAAGGCGAAGCTGGTCTACAACGGCAAGGTCGCGCCCTCCAACACCGGTGCGGCGTCCATGCCGGACTACAAGGCGTTGCGCGACCAGGCGATCACGCACCTGCAGGGCGGCGCGAAGGTCTACGCCGGCCCGGCCGAGGACGCGTTCTTCGCGGACCTGCGCGTCTTCGACCTGCTCTACGGCGGCAACCTGAGCGAGGTCGGCCAGGACACCCTGCGCGGCTACAACGTCAACACGCTGGCGATCCAGCTGCCCAAGCAGCTGCTCGCGCTGAACGGCAAGGCCGACAAGAACCCGAACATCGGCATCTGGAGCACCACGCAGCGCCGCTCGATCAAGCTGGAGCCGGGCAAGCAGAAGGCCGAAGGCAACTTCGTGCAGGTCTCCCGCCTGGGCAACCCGCTGGTCAACGAGGTCGTCGCACCCGCAGGTCTGAAGGACGCGTTCAACGGCCTCGAGCCGAAGGACGACGCGAACGTCAAGGAGCTCGTCGACCGGGTCACCGACCCGGAGCTGCCGAAGCTGATCGAGGCGATCTACAAGATCCCGGCGCCGAAGGGTCCGCGCAACGACCTGTCGGAGATCTTCCTGACCGGCGTGACGAAGAAGGTCGGCGCCGAGGTGCTGGACGTCGACCTGAACTCGCAGCTGAACAACCAGGACGTCGACGAGAAGAAGTTCCGGGCGTCGGAGATGCTGCGGCTCAACATGGGCGTGCCCGTGACGGCTCAGCCGAACCGGCTCGGCGTGATCGGCGGCGACCTGCAGGGCTTCCCCAACGGCCGCAGGCTCGGCGACGACGTGATCGACATCGCGGTCCAGGCCGTTGAGGGCGCCGCGGCGTCCGGCAAGATCGTCGACGCGCTCGCCACCGGTGACAAGGTCGACCAGAACGACGTGGCCTTCGAGGGCGCCTTCCCGTACGTGGCCCTGCCGCGCAACGGTGCGGTCAACGCGTCGGGCAACGCCTCGGACGTCCAGGTCGCGCCGGTCGGCATCTCCAGCGCGCTGGACAAGATGGCCATGCCGACCGCGGTCGCGACGGCCGTGCTGTTCGGTGCCGGCTTCTGGTTGTGGCGCAAGCGCCAGAGCCAGATCCGCAAGTACGGTTCGCACTCCGCCCAGTAACGCGTCCGGGAAAAAATGACACACCGAGTCAAGCTGGCCCTCGCGGCGATGCTCGTCATCGCCGCGGGGCTGGCGCTCCTGACCGGCCACCGCGACTCCGACTCTCCCCCAAGCGGAGTCGCGGTGGCCGTCAAGCAGGAGAACCAGATGCACCGCTCGGTCCACGCGCTGCAGGAACGCCTGCACCGGGTGCCGAACGACGAGAACGGCTGGGCGGAGCTGGGGGCCGTGTACGTGGAGCTCTCCCGCGTCACCGCCGATCCGTCCTACTACAACAAGGCACAGGGCGCGCTGCAGAAGTCCGCCTCCATCCGCCCCAACGGCATGGCGCTCATCGGACAGGGCCAGCTCGCCAACGCGCGGCACGACTTCGGCGCCGCCCGCGACTTCGCCAACCAGGCGTTGCAGGCACTGCCCAGCAACTCCGAGGCGCTCGGTGTCCTGGCGGACGCGCTGACGCAGCTCGGTGACGACGCGGGTGCCCAGCAGGCCGTGCAGCGGATGCTCGACGTGAAGCCCAACACCGCGTCGTTCGCCCGCGCCTCCTACCACTTCGAACTGCACGGTGACGTTCCCGCCGCCGAGGACGCCATGCGCCGCGCGCTCACCGCCGCCGCGAACCCGGACGACGTCGCCTTCTGCCGCTACCGGCTCGGCGAGCTCGCCTTCGACAACGGACGACTGGACGAGGCGAGCGATCACTACGACCAGGGCCTCGCGGCCAGGGAGGACGACATGGCGCTCACCCAGGGAAAGGCGAAGGTCGCGGCGGCACGAGGTGACGTGGACGGAGCGCTGGCGGGATACCAGCGGCTCGTCCAGCGCGCGCCGGTGCCGCAGTACGTCGTCGAGTACGCCGAGCTGCTGGAGTCCGCCGGTCGCAAGGACGAGGCCGAGCAGCAGTACACCGTGCTCTCCGAGCAGCAGCGGCTGATGGAGTCCGAGGGTGCCTCGGACGACCTCTCCGCGGCCATGGTCGCCGCGGACCGCGGTGACGGCATGCAGGCGTTGCGCCGCGCGGAGGCCGAGTGGGGCCGCAGGCAGGCCGTGTTCGTCGCGGACGCGATGGCGTGGGCGCTGCACCGCAACGGCCGGGACGCGGAAGCGCTGACGTTCGCGGACAAGGCGGCTTCGCTCGGGTGGCGCAACGCCACGTTCGCCTACCACCGCGGCATGATCCTCGCCGCCCTGGGGCGCAACGACGAGGCCGAGAAGTCGCTCGCCGAGGCGTTGCGGCTCAACCCGCACTTCTCGCCGCTGTACCAGCTCACCGCGGGCCGCAAGCTCGCCGAGCTGCGGGGGCAGCGTTGAGGATCCTCATCGCGAGCGCCTTGGTCCTGGTGGCGTTCTTCTTCCTCACCTCCAAGGCCGAGGCGCACCCGCTGGGGAACTTCAGCGTCAACCACTACCACGGTCTGCACCTGCACCCGGACCGGGTCGACGTGCTGTCCGTCGTGGACGTCGCGGAGATCCCCACGCTGCAGCAGAACCTGAAGTCCCGGTCCGCCGACGAGTGGTGCGGTTCCGTGGTCGGCGGCCTGCGCTCCACCGTGGACGGTTCCGCGCTGCGTTTCACCGTGCGGCGCGCCGAGAAGACCCAGCCGGTCGGCCAGGCCGACCTGCTGACGACCAGGCTGGTGTGCGAGCTGACCGCGCCCGCCGACATCACCAAGCCGGTGCGGCTGGACTTCGCCGACTCCGGTGACGCCGACCGGGTCGGCTGGCGTGAGATCACCGCCGTCGGCACGGACGTCGCGTTCACCGACCCGCCGGTCCCCACCACGAGCGTCACCAACGAGCTGCGCGACTACCCCGAGGACCTGCTCTCCTCACCGATGGACGTGCGGTCGGTGCAACTGCGGGCCGCACCCGGCGAGGGCAGCGCACCGCTGAAGGTGGAGTCCGGTGGCGTGACCACGCTGAACTCGGCCGCCGCGGCGCTGAACGGCATCGTCGGCTCGCGCGACCTCACGCCGTGGCTGGGTTTCCTGGCCGTGCTGCTGTCGCTGGTGCTCGGCGCGTCGCACGCGGCGTTGCCGGGACACGGCAAGACCTTGATCGCCGCCTACCTGGCCGGCCGCGAGGGCAGGCCGCGCGACGCGTTCGTCGTGGGTGCCTCGGTGACCGTGACTCACACCGGCGGTGTGCTGGTGCTGGGGCTGGTCATCAGTGCGTCCAGCTCGCTCGCCGGCGAGAACGTGCTGCGGTGGCTGGGAATCGCGAGTGGCCTGCTGATCACCGTCATCGGTGTTCTGCTGCTGCGGAGCGCTCTGCAGCGCACACCGTCCCTCGTCGGACATGGGCACGGGCACGGACACGGCCATGGGCACGGTCATGGACACGGCCACGGTCACGGTCATGGGCACGGGTACAGCCGGAGCAGCCTGATCGGGATGGGCGCCGCGAACGGGCTGGTGCCGTCACCGTCGGCGCTGGTGGTGCTGCTGGGAGCGGCGGCACTCGGCAGGACCTGGTTCGGTGTGCTGCTGGTGCTCGGCTACGGCCTGGGGATGGCGGCGACGCTCACCGCGGTCGGCCTGCTGCTCGTGAAGGTGCGGTCTCGCGTGGAACACCTGCTGGAGGGTCGCGTGAGCCGGCTGTTGTCGCGGTGGGCCCCGATCGGCACCGCGTCGATGGTCGTGGTGGTCGGTTTCTGGCTGATGGTGCAACCGCTCTGGTGAACGGCGGGTGACCCGCGCAGACGCCTCACGACGTCTGCGCGGTCACGAACCTCTTGCCGTCTTCGTTCTCGATCGACACGGCGGTGACGTCCGCGGGCGGGATCGACGCCGACCCGCTCCCGGTCCAGCCTTCGATCCTGGCCTTCTCGGTGCTGACCCAGCCCTTCACGACCTCGCGCCTGCCGTCCTTGCCGACGACGATGAGCTGGCAGCTCTGGCCCGCGGGCAGCCCCGCGACCTGCACCTGGATCTTCACCCAGCCCTGCATGTTCGTGACGTCCGCGACGAGGTCGACACCGGTCTTGGAGTCCTTGTTGACGAGCCGTCTGGTCGCACCGTCCTGGAGCACGTTGGACGGCGGCTGCGCCGTGGGCGTCTTCTCCGTGCCGGTCTGCCCCATCACGACCGCGCCCGCACCGAACGCCATCGCCGCCACCACGGCGGCGACAGCGATGTACGCGGACTTGCGGCTGCGCCGGTGCTGACCGGGCGCGGCGTCGTCCTCGACGACCTCCGACTGCGGACTGGCGCGCGGCGCGGGGATCTCCCCCCGCGTGGCGCCCTCGCTGCGGATCTGCCGCAGCGCACGCTGCAGCACGAGCTCGGACGGCATGGGCAGGGGCTGCGCCGGGCGCAGCTCCTCGACCAGCGCCTCACGAGGTATCCCGTCGAGCACGCTGCGCACGCGGCTGAAGTCAGCTACCTGCGCGCGGCACTGCCCGCACCAGCTGAGATGCTGTTCGACCCCACGTCTTTCGTGGGCGTCCAGCACGCCGAGCGCGTAGCAGCCCAACGTGACGGAATCGTGTGCGCCTGCTGTCATACGACCTCCCCGCGGCGAAACGGTGACACAAGGAAAACGTGCAGCTGGGAGGGGATGGTTCAGGTTGCGAACGAGTTCATTCCCAAAGCCGCTCTGTATGGCGTTGTGTGACCGTTCAGACCGTCTCGGTAGGCCGCCGGTGACCCCGATTTCACCCCATCGGCGGCCTCAAGTCGCGAAGTCGGTATGACCTGGAATGGCAATACCGCTGGTCGACGCACAGCATCCCGCGAAACCCACGCCGAGTGACCTGTCGATTGCGACAGGTGAGCTGTCGATAACGATAGGATCACTGTCCCAACCAGTGGACAGATCCGGTCACCAACTGCGCCGACTAACGTTCGAAGCCGGGGTACCGATCGGTTCGACGTGTCGTCCAAATACGGCCAGGAGCTGACCGCGCTCGAGCAGTCGCTCGTCGACCACGTCGAACGCGGCACTCCGCTCGACCTGCTCGGCGACCGCTCCGGTCCTCCTGGCGAAGCCGCGATGCGGTCCTGGGGCGACGACCGGACCATCCGGTCGTGGGTGATCCGCGACATCCTGCTCGGCCGCCTGGCGGCCGATCCCGACCCGCACGGCATCGACCTCCACGGCTGCCGCATCACCGGCCGGCTCGACCTGATGCACGTCCGCACCGAGGTCGCGGTGCGGTTCACGCACTGCCTGCTGCCCGAAGGCGTCGATGTTCGATACGCCCGGCTCGGCCCGGTCGGCCTGACCCACTGCCGGATCGAGCACCGGACGCTCACCGCGTTCAACGCACTGCAGCTCAGCGCACCGATGCTCGATCTCTCCGACACGACGATCGTCAACTCGAGCCCCGTCGCCGCTCTCCACCTGCTCGAGGCGCAGATCGGCGGCGTCCTGGAGCTCGACCGCTCGAAGCTCCGCAACGACAGCGGGCCCGCCATCTGCGCCGACGCGATCCAGGTCGGCGGCGCGTTGCTGATGCGCCAAGCCGTGGCCGTGGGCACCAGCGAACGCGGTGCGGTCTGCCTGTTCAACGCCAGAGTCGACGGTTCGGCGGAGCTCGACGGCACGGAACTGCGCAACAGCGCGGGCCCCGCCTTGTACGCCGAACTGGCGCACGTCCAGGGGCCGCTGTACCTGCGGCTCGGGTTCACCGCGACCGGATCGGGCACGGCGAGCGCGGTGAACCTGCGCAGCACCAGGCTGTGTGCGTTCGCCTGTTCCGGGGCGACGATGCGGAGCGCGTCCGGCCCCGCGCTCCTGCTGTCCGGAGCTCGGATCGACGGGCCGCTCGACTGCTCAGGAGCAACGTTCGACAGCGCGTCCGGACCGGGCCTCGTCGCGTCGCACGCGCGGATCGAAGGGTCGATGATCTGCAACAGGGGGTTCACGGCCACGGGCTCGGGCCGCTCGGGCGCGGTGTCCATCGTCGACGCGCGGATCGGCAACGCACTGGAATGCGACGGCGCCGTCCTCCGCAACAAGACGGGTCCCGCCCTGGACGCCGAGGGTGTCGACATCAAGGGTGTCCTCCTGCTGCGGAACGGGTTCACCGCCGAGGGCACCGGCGTCCGCGGTGCCGTCTCGATGATCGCGGCGAGCATCGGTGACACCACGGAGATCAGCGGGGCGAGGATCGTCAACGACCAGGGCCCCGCACTGGTCGCGAACCTGGTGAAGATCGGCGGGGTGCTGGTGCTGGACCGCGGGACCCGCATCGCGGGCACGGGACAGGAGGGCGCGCTGCAGCTCATCGACTCCCGCATCGAGGACGCCGTCGAGCTGCTCGACGCGGAGGTGCGCGACAACGGTGGCCCGGCGGTGCAGATGCGACAGGCCCGAGTCGGCCAGTCCATGACCTTCGGCGCCAGGTTCAGGGCCGTGGCGAGCAACACCCGCCTGACGGTCGGCCTGTCGCAGGTCCAGATCGGCACCACCCTGCACATCACCCCCGCCTGCGCGGAGCATCTGCGGAGTTCGGGCGCCTCCCTGGACGTGGACGGGCTGACCTACGTCGGCCTGCCCCGTGGCATCTCCTCGGCCGAGTGGCTGGAGATGCTGGGCAGCTCGACACCCTGGTACGCCGCTCAGCCCTACCAGCAACTCGCTGCCGCCGAACGCGCCGCAGGACACGACAGCGGGGTCAGACGCGTGTTGATGGCACAACGCAGGGACCAGATCGAGTCCGGCGCCTTGACCGGCAGGGGCGAGCGGTCGTGGGCCAAGGTCAGCGGCGTCACCCTCGGCTACGGCTACCAGCCGTGGCGCGCGCTGATCGCGCTCTTCCTGGTCCTGCTGATGTCCGCACTGGCCGCCGGGTTCATGGGCGGCTTGGGCGGCCTGCAGAAGGTCCGCACGCAGGCCAACGCGCCGGTCGAGTCCTGCCACCTGGTCGACCGGATCGGGTTCGGCCTCGACGCGGGTGCCCCGCTCATCACGAGCGGCACGCGCCCGAAGTGCGAGACGACGAGCGCCGCATGGGGTTCGGCGCTCACCATCAGCGGCTGGGTGCTGAAGGTGCTGGCGTGGGCGTTCGCGACGTTGTTCATCGCCGGCTTCACGGGCGCGGTGCGGAAAACGTGACCGGGAGTGCGTGCAGGCCGTAGATGGGCGCGTTGAAGCGGAACGACACGGACGAGAACGGCACCGCGATCCGCAACGAAGGCGCCCGCTCCACCAGCGCCTGCAACGCGACACGCATCTCCATCCGCGCCAGCGTCTGGCCGATGCACTGGTGCACGCCGTCGCCGAACGCCAGGTGCCCGCGGGCACGACGGCGGATGTCCAGCGAGTCCGGTGACGGGTACACCGAGGGATCGCGGTTGGCGGCGAAGAGGGACGCGACCACGCCATCACCGGGTGCCAAGGACTCCCCCGACACGACGGCGTCACCGGTCACCGCGCGCACCACGCCCTGGTGCACCGGGCTCAGGTACCGCAGCAGCTCCTCCACCGCCGAGTCCACAAGGGATGGATCGGCGACGAGCGCGTCCCACTCGCCGGACTCCTGCAGCGCCAGCACGGACAGCGCGATCGAGTTGGCCGTGGTCTCGTGCCCGCCCACCAGCAGCAGCACCGTCATGCCGACGACCTCGTCGACGGTCAGCTCCGCGGCGAGCCTGCTGATCAGGTCGTCACCGGGTGAACGAACCCGGCTGCGGACCAGCTCCTCGATGTAGGAGTGCAGCTCGTCCAGCGCCGCCTGGACGGCGTCGGCGGACAGCGTGCGGTCGTGGTGCGCCCGGCTGCGCGACGAGAAGAACGCCCGGTCCGACACGGGAACGCCGAGCAGCAGGCAGATCACGTCCGACGGGATCGGCAACGCGAAGTCCGCGACGAGGTCGGGGGACGCGCTGCCCAGGAGCGAGTCGAGGTGGGTGCGGGTGATGCGTTCGATCGACGGGCGCAGCTTCTCCATGCGGCGCACGGTGAACTCGCCGGTGAGCAGGCGGCGGTAGCGGGTGTGCTCGGGCGGGTCGGTCACCAGGAAACTGCCCGGCGCGGGCTTGCGGTCCACCACCGGACGCAGCTGCGGGTAGCCGGGACTGCTCGGGTCGGAGCTGAACCGGCCGTGGTCGCGCAGCACGGCGCGCACGTCGCCGTACGAGGTCAGCAGGGACGCGCGCTGGCCGTGCCGCAGGGACACCGTGGTCACCGGGCACCGCGAGCGCAACGACGCGGGCGGGTCGAAGCCGGGGACGCGGCTCATCGGGTACCCGCGACGCGACATCACCAGCACCGGCGCGCCGGACTCGTCGGCGTACTCCCCCACACCCACCCAGCCCGCCGACTCGTACAGGCGCCGCGCGGCGGAGTCCGGGTGCGTGCACAGCCACGCCAGGTCGTGGCCTTCGACGAACCGGGCGAGCAACCGCCGCCCCAGCCCCTGACCGCGCGCCGACGGATCGACCATCAGCTCGACGACCTGCCAGGACGGCGGGCCGAGCAACGAGTGGTCAGCCGGGGCGACGGCGTCGTAGACGCCGGCGTAGAAGGGGGTGTCCGGCACCTCGTCCGGCGACGGCCAGCCGTACACCACACCGGCCAGCCCGTCGCCTTGCGGCACCACGATCCCGCGGACGTCGGAACGGGCGGTGTGCGCGGCGAACTTGTCCGCGAACGCGGCGAAGTCCGCCTCGTCCTCGTGCCACGGCGGCTCGGCGAAGCAACGGCGGTAGAGCCGCTCCAGCGGTGCGGACCACGAAGCGAGCCCCGCCCCGTCGACGGTGATCGGTTCCCCCAAGGTTCAGCTCACTCCCCGCGCATCGAGCGGCGGATCTCCTCGAGCCGGTCGATGCCGGCCTTCTCGCGTTCCTCGAACTTGTCCTCCGGCGCGGCCTCGTCGGCGAGCTCGGTCGACGCCTCCGCGGTGGTGAACTTGTTCTCGATGCGGTCCCGCACGTAGTCGAATGTCGGCACACCGTCGGCGGTGTAGTCCGGTTCAGTCATGAAGCCCATTCTGCCCGCGCCGCGTCGTGGACGACCCGCAGCAGCTCGTCGACGTGTCGCGCGTGCTGGCGGTGGCTCAGCACGCACAGCCGCAGCGTGTGCGCGCCGTCGAGGCGGGTGCTCGACAGGAACACCCGGCGCGTGCCGTTGATCCGCTCCAGCATCCGCCCGGTGGCGCGTTCGCCGCGCGCCGAGCGGAACACGACCACGGTCAGGTCGGGTGACAGCGGCACGTCCAGCGCGGGGTCCGCCGACAGCGAGCGGTGCACGTGCGCGGCCAGGTCGAGCTTCTCGTCCAGCTCGTCGCGGAACGCGGCGACGCCGTGCAGGTGCAGCGGCAGCCAGAGCCGCATGCCGCGGAACTCCCTGGTGAGCTCCGGCCCGAGGTCGGCGTAGTCGGGCAGCCCGGTGCCGTGGTCGAGGTCCTGGAGGTAGTCGCCGTCCGCGACGTGCGCGGCCCGCAGCGCGGCCTCGTCGCGGACCAGCAGGACACCGGTGCCGTACGGCAGGAACAGGCTCTTGTGCGGGTCGAAGGTGATCGAGTCCGCGCGCGAGATGCCGTCCAGCAACGCCCTCCCGCGCGACGTCAGCTGAAAGGCGCCGCCGTACGCGCCGTCGACGTGGAACCAGACGCCGCAGCGCTCGGCCAGGTCGGCGATGTCCGCGAGCGGGTCGATCGTGCCCGTGCTGGTCGACCCGGCCGTGCCGACCACCATGAACGGCCGCAGCCCGGCAGCGCGGTCGGCCTCGATCATCGACGCCGCGGCGGAGGTGTCCATGCGCAGCGAGGAGTCGACAGGGACGACCCGCACCTGCGCCGCGGTGAGCCCGGCGATCCGCGCCGCCTTGGCCACGCAGTGGTGCGTGTGCGCGGTGACGTAGACCGTCCCGCCGGGCTGACGCGCGGCGCACAACGCGGACAGCGTCGCCATCGACGCGCCGGACGTGACGAGCCCACCGGAGCCCGCGGGCAGCCCGAAGAGGTCGCACATCCAGCGCAGCACGCTCTGCTCCATCGCCACCAGCGCGGGCGCCGTGCTCGCGACACCGGTGTAGCGGTTCACGACCTGCGCCAGCGTCTCGCCGAGCACCGAGCTGAACAGCCCACCGGCCGGGAAGTACGCGAAGTAGCCGGGCCCGGCCGTCTCCACGGCCTGCGCGGCGGCGGCCGCGAACCGGTCCAGCAGGTCGGTGAGCTCCCCCGGCGTCTCCGCGGGCGGCTCGAACACCGGGATGTCGCCCGAGGTGCTCGCGGGCGCGGTCTCCAGGCCCTCGATGAAGTCGTCGACGAACCCGTCGACGGCCTTCGTCCACTCGGCCCTGGTCGCCCGATCCGGCTGCAACGTCATGACCGGCAGGTTAGGAACGCCCGCCGCGCCGTTCTTGTACGTTCTTGCGCTGGTAGCGGCCCGGCGTGACGCCGACGAACCGGCGGAAGTGCCGCGACAGGTGCGCCTGGTCGGTGAACCCGACCTCGGCCGCGACCCGCGCGGCAGGCGTACCCGCGTCGAGCAACGCCCGCGCGGCGTGGATCCGCTGCTGCGTCAGGTAGGCGTGCGGCGGCAGCCCGAACCGGCCCCGGAACGCCCGCACCAGCCCGAACTGGCTGACACCGGCGAACTCCGCCAGCTCGCCGAGGCTCGGCGGGTCGGCCATCCGCTCGTGCAGGACGTCCCGCACCACCTCGGCCACGCGGTTCTCCACCGGCTCCGCCACCGGCATCCGTCCGCCGTACCCGCTCCACAGCACCGCGAGCGCGTGGCGCAGCGCGCTGCTCGACGCCAGCCGGTCACCGGACTCGGCGGCGACGTGCGCGGCCAGCACGGCCGACGCCGCGACCTCGTCGTACACCACGGACTCGGTGAACCACGGCGCGTTCGAACCGGCCACCTCCGCGACGACGCCGACGTCCGGGTACAGCACCCGGTAGGCCCAGCCGTCCGGTCCGCCTGGCTCACCGGTGTGCACGACACCGGGGTTGATCATCACGACGCCGCCCGCCGTGACGCGGCCGGTCTCGCTCCCGATGCGCAGGTCTTCCGCGCCCGCGCTCAGCACGCCGATCGCGAACACCTCGTGGCTGTGCGGCGCGAACCGGTGCCGCACGAACCGGGCGCGCATCAGGTCGACACCCGGCACCGCCGGATGCCCCCAGTAGTGCGCGCTGTCGGCTCCCACCACGCCAATGTACGAGCTACTCGGAGCAGGTCAGATCGGCTGCGGGCAGGTCACCCGTGTCGAGGTAGGCGTTCACGGCCGCGTCGACGCAGCTGGAGCCCCGGAACAAGTAGACGCCGTGGTCGCGGGCACCCGCCAAGGTGATCATGCGGGAGCCGCGGAGGTCTCGGTGCATGGCCTGGCCGAACTCGAGGAGCGCGCTGATGTCACCGGCGGCCTGGACGACCAGGGCCGGTACACCGTTGCGGATCCGGATCGGACGCTCCCGCGGAGGGTTCGGCCAGAACGCGCACGGCGTGATGTTGCTGCCCAGCGGGCCGAACAGAGGTGCCTCGGCGCGCCGTGTTTCGACGGTGCGCCAATACGTCTCGACGGTGCGCGACACCGGCGCGTCGCCGCACTGCACGGCGGTCGCCGCGCTGCGCAGCACGGAGTCCCGGCCGGTCAGTTGCCCCGCCAGCGAGGTCGCGAGCGCTTCCGTCGGCTCGGCGCTGCCGGTGTCGGCCGCCCGAACCAGCACCTGCACGGTGGCCGCCAGTTCGAGGGCGGACTCCTCGCTGTCGTCGATGAGCAGGTTGACGATGAGGCCGGGGATGACGGTGTCGTCCACGAGGTACGGACCCACCCGCAGCGGTGTGGCGGCGGCCAGGTAGACCCGATGCACCGTGCTCAGCACCTGCTCGGTCGTCGTCCCGAGGTGGAACAGGTCGTCGTGCCGCGCCGCCAGTGCGGCCCATTCCCGCAGCGCCGCCTCACGCCGCGCGGCCACCGCGGGGTGCGACAGGATCGTGACGCCGGGTTGGTCCGGGTCGATGGCGCTGTCGAGCACGATCCGCCCGGCCCGCTGCGGGAACCGCTGCACGTACTGCGCGCCGAGGTAGCTGCCCTGCGAGTAGCCGAGGAACGACAGCTTCGGCGCTCCGAGTGCGGCCCGGATGACGTCCATGTCGCGGGCGGCATTGGCCGCCGACGCGTACGGCAGCACGTCGGCGTTGGTGCGGGCGCAACGGCCGGCCAGGTCCTTCGACAGCGCGACCATCCGGTCGAAGCTGTCGCGGCCGGTACCGGCGGAGCGCGGCAGCCAGCTGGCGGGCCAGCCGCAGTCGATCGGCGTGCTGCGGCCGGAGAAGCGGATGTCCATGCCGATGATGTCGAACTTGGCGCCGGTCGCGCCCATGGCCTGCCTGGCCAGTGGCACGGCGGAGAGCACCGGGTTGGCCGGGCCGCCCAGGTTGAACATCAGCGGGCCCGCGTAGTGGGCCGTGTCGGTGGCTTTGCTGCGGGCGATCGCAACGGTGATGGTGCGCCCGCGCGGCCGGCTGTGGTCCAGCGGCACGCGGATGTCGGCGCACCGCACTCCGGCTTCGTCCAGCGCGCGGCCGTCGGCGTCGTCCGGGTCGCGCTGGCACGACTTCCACTCGACGCGCTGGTGGTGGAACTGCGCGAGGTCGGCGTCCTGCGTCGTGGCGCCCGACGCGCCGGGCGCCACGGTCGTGGTGGCCAGTACCGCGGCGAGCACCACCGTCCATCGTGGTCGTTTCAACGGATTCTCCTGACGGGACAGAGGTTCGAAGGAGGCGTTGACGTTGCCACCGCACGGCACAGCTGTCAGTGGGGCGGCCAGCCGGAGCGGCTTGGGGTTTTCCACACCCCGGCGGCGGGGTTCGCCCGATGGTCGGCCGGCACCTGGAATACCTACCGTGAGGACATGACCTCAGTGGGAGCGAAGCCGTGACGGCTGTGCTGCGGGCTCTGTCGTCGCCGCGGGCGTGGCAGGCCACCTTCCACGTGGTGGCTGGGATGTTCCTCGGCGCCACGACGGGCGCGGTGATCTGGGGCGCGGGGGTGCTGTGGTGGGCCGCGGTGCTGAGCCTCGTCGAAGGTCCTACCGGCTACTGGATGCTGCCCGTGTTGTACGTGGCGGTCGCCGTGCTGGGTCCGCTGGCGGTGCCGCCGTGCGTGCAGTTCTTCAGCGCGCTGCAACGGGAGCGGTTCCGGGTGCTGCACGGTGTCGAGATCGCCGCGCCGAAGCACGACTCCGGCACCGGTTGGCGCCGAGCCTTCCGGCCGTGGACCACCGGGTCCACCTGGCGGCAGTTCGCCTACCACCTGCTCGCTCCGGTGCTGGGCGGTCTGGGCGGTGTGGTCGTCGTGCTCTGCTGGGCGGCGCCGCTGCTCGTGCTCCTGTGGGCGGACGGGGTCACCGGGCCGTGGAACTTCCTGTGGTTCGGCGGCGCCGCGGTGTTGCTGCTCGCCGCGCCGTGGGTGGCGCGCGGCATCGCCTCGGCCGACACGGCCGCGGCCCGGCGCCTCCTCGGCCGCGACCACGCCGACGAACTCGCGGAGCGGGTCGAGTCGCTGGCGCGCAGCCGGGCCGACCTGGTGGCCGCCGCCGACACCGAACGGCGCCGGATCGAGCGGGACCTGCACGACGGTGTGCAGCAGCGTCTCGTCTCCCTGGCGTTGAACTTGGGCATGGCCCGCGCCGCCTTCACCGACCAGCCGCCGGAAGTTCTCGAGGTCATCGCCGCGGCCCACGACGAGGCCACCGTCGCGCTGGCCGAACTGCGCGACTTCGTGCGCGGCCTGCATCCCGCCGTGCTCGACGACCGGGGACTCGACGCGGCGCTCTCCGGCGTCGTCGCGCGGGCGCCGCTGCCGGTGCGGCTGCACGTCGACGTCGCGCGGCGCTGCTCACCGAGCATCGAGGCGATCGCGTACTTCGCTGTGTCCGAAGCGCTGACGAACGTCGCCAAGCACGCGCAGGCGAGCCGCGCCGAGGTCGTGGCGGAACGCGTCGGCGACCGGCTGATCGTCACGGTCACCGACGACGGCCGCGGCGGCGCGTCGGTCGACAGCACCGGCACCGGGCTGCGCGGACTGGCGCAGCGTGCGGCGGCGGTCGACGGCAGTCTGACCGTGGTGAGCCCGTTGGGCGGTCCCACCACCGTTACCGTGTACGTCCCATGCGAGTAGTGCTAGCCGAAGACTCCGTTCTGCTGCGGGCCGGTCTCACCAAGCTGCTCACCGACGGAGGCTTCGAGGTCGTCGCCGCGGTGCCCGACGCCGACCAGCTGCTGACCGCGGTCGACGCGCACCGCCCCGACGTCGTGGTGGTCGACGTGCGGATGCCACCGACGCACACCGACGAGGGCATCCGGGCCGCGCTCGTCATCCGGCGGCAGCACCCGAAGATCGCGGTGTGCGTGCTGTCGCAGTACGTGGAGGAGCGGTACGCCACCGACCTGCTCTCGGTCGGCACCAGCGGCGTCGGATACCTGCTGAAGGACCGGGTCGCGCAGGTGTCGGACTTCCTCGACGCGCTGCGCCGAGTGGCCGCCGGTGGCACGGCGCTGGACCCCGAGGTCGTGGCCCAACTGCTGGTGCGCCGCCGTGACGACCCCATGCGACGGCTCACACCGCGCGAGCAGGACGTGCTGCGGCTGATGGCGGAGGGCCGCTCCAACAACGGCATCACGGCGGTGCTGAAAGTGAGCAACAGCGCGGTCGAGAAGTACGTGAGCAACATCTTCACCAAACTCGACCTGCCGCCCACCGACGCGGACCACCGCCGGGTGCTGGCCGTGCTCAAGTACCTCGGCACGTAGCCGGGAACAAAGCCAGGGGCGTCGGGGTTGACCGTGGTGTTCATGCAAATGCATCGACATCGGAGCGAAAATGCAGATCGGTGTCTTCACCGTCGGGGACGTCACCCCGGACCCCACCAACGGCCGCGTGCCCACCGAGGCCGAGCGGATCAAGGCGATGATGACCATCGCCCAGCACGCCGAGGCGGTCGGCCTCGACGTCTTCGCGACCGGTGAGCACCACAACCCGCCCTTCGTGCCGTCGTCACCGACGACGATGCTCGGCTACCTCGCCGCGCGCACGGAGCGGCTGATCCTGTCCACGTCCACGACGCTGATCACCACCAACGACCCGGTGAAGATCGCCGAGGACTACGCGATGCTCCAGCACCTCGCGGACGGCCGGGTGGACCTGATGCTGGGCCGCGGCAACACCGCGCCCGTGTACCCGTGGTTCGGCAAGAACCTCGAGGACGCGCTGCCGCTGACCGTCGAGAACTACCGGCTGCTGAGGCAGTTGTGGGACAACGAGGTCGTGGACTGGGAGGGCCGGTTCCGCACGCCGCTGCACCGGTTCACGTCGACGCCGCGCCCGCTCGACGGCGTGCCGCCGTTCGTCTGGCACGGGTCGATCCGCAGCCCCGAGGTCGCCGAGATCGCGGCGCACTTCGGTGACGGCTTCTTCGCCAACAACATCTTCTGGCCGAAGGAGCACTTCATCCGGCTGATCAACCTGTACCGCGAGCGGTACGAGCACTACGGCCACGGCACGGCGGACCAGGCGATCGTCGGGCTCGGCGGGCACGTGTTCATGCGCCCTCGCTCGCAGGACGCGATCAGGGAGTTCCGCCCGTACTTCGACGTCGCGCCGGTGTACGGCAACGGGCCGTCGCTCGAGGAGTTCGCGGCGCGCACGCCGCTGACCGTGGGCAGCCCGCAGGAGGTCGTCGACAAGACCCTGACGTTCCAGGAGTTCTTCGGCGACTACCAGCGCCAGCTGTTCCTCGTCGACCACGCCGGCCTTCCGCTCAAGACGGTGCTGGAGCAGCTCGACATGCTCGGGGAGATCGCGCCCGAGATCCGCAAGGAGATGGACTCGCGGCGTCCCGCGCACGTGCCGAGCGACCCGCCGTCGCACGAGAGCCGCCGCAAGGATGGGTGACTCGCGCACCCAGCGCACGTCCGAGGCGTGGGAGGCGCTGCTGCGGGCCCAGGTGACCCTGCAGCGGCGCCTCGCCGCGGACGACGTGTGGGACCCGATCAGCATGCGCGAGTACGACGTGCTCTACACGCTGAGCAAGTGCCCTTCGCGTCGCGCGCGGCTGCACGAGCTGAACCGCGAGATCCTGCTGACGCAGCCGTCGTTGAGCCGCATGGTCGAACGCCTCGCCCAGGCGGGGCTCGTCGATCGCGAGCCGGACCCGCACGACAAGCGCGGCACCGTCGTCGTGCTCACCGACGCCGGGCTGGAGATGCAGCGCCACATCGGACGCAGGCACGCCGCCAGCATCCGGCGGATCGTCGCGCTGTCCGACGACGACCTGCTGGCGCTGCGTTCCCTGTGCGACAAGCTGAGGACGTCGCTCGACTAGCGCAGCTTCGTCGTCCCGGCCGGACCGTCCACATGGGACAGCTTCTTGGCGAAGCAGTCGTCGCGCCCGATCTGGTGCTGGTCGCACCACCCGTTGGCCGCGTCACCGGTCGGGTAGCGCAGCGGCATCACGGTGACCCAGAAGTTCGTCGAGTCGAACGTGCTGAACTCGCCCGACCACAGCAGGAGCGCACCGGGATAGCGGGCCTTCATCTGCTGGAAGTCGGACCACACCTCGGTGTGGCCGTACGTCACGCCGCGCACCACCAGCCCGATCCGCTTGGACGACAGCTGCGGCACCCACTGCCCCACCAGGGTTTCCACCGCCGCGCGGTCGGCCATCACCTGCCGGTCCAGGTTGAAGCGGGCCTGTTCCTCCGGTGCCAGAGCGGGTGCCGCCGTCGTCGGCCTGGTCGTCGGTCGCGGGGTCATGGGCACCGGAGCGACCGGGCTGGGCGGCAGCGCGGTGCCCGGCACGGGCCTGCCGACGACCCCGCCGCTGCTGACGCGGATCTCGCCGACAGCGGTGAAACCACCTTGCCGCACCGCGATGACACCGGCGACCACGAGCATCGTCGCGAGCACCAGCCCGCCGACCGCGAGCACCGGCCGCAGCACACCGGAACGGCGTTCCGGCACCGGCTGCCAGGCCACGGGCGCGCCGCAGTTCGCGCACCAGGTGGCACCCGGACCGAGCTGGACACGACACGCACCGCAGACATCCATGACAGGTTCGTCGGCGGACGGCGTTTTCTGTTACCGGAAACCCATAATCAGGGCCTATTCGTACACTTCCTGTCCTATCGTCTGCCGGTGTTCTCCTTGGCCGAGCCGCCTCTGTTCACCCGCCTGCGCAACGCCGGCACCGTTCTCGTCGCCGGCGCGCTCGACGTCGTCGAGTGGGGCGCTCCCCCGTATGCCGACGTGACGGCGCAAACGCTGCCCGAACTCGATCGCTTCCCCGAACGCGAGCTGGCGAAGTTCCGCCCGAGATCGGCACACCGGCCGAGGACATGACGAGCCTCGCCGCCGTCGCCGGGCCCAGGGCGGCTGGAGAACACGCACTCGGACTTCGCCGTCGAACGCGAGATCGCGAAGTATCGCGAGAACACCGAACGTCGTCCGCCGCACTAGCGCCGCAGGATCACCACCCCGATCACGACGACCAGGACACCGACGGCCAGCGCGCCGTCGAGCACCCACGCCGCGTAGGTCAGGAACGCGGCCAGCTCGGAGCCCAGCCCGGCGACGGACGTGACCGTCGCGCGGGCCGAGCCGGAGATCCGGTGCTGCAGCTCGGCCTCGACGTGCACGAGCACGAACCGGTACAGGCCGTAGAACAGGGCCAGCGCGAGGATGCCGTACGGGTGCGCGATGACCGCGGCGAACACCAGCAGCAGACCGGCCGCGAGGAGCAGCACCGGTCGTGGCGACCACCGTCCGGCCAGCGCGGCACCGGCGGCGCCGGCGAGCGGAACCCCGACCACGGCAACGGGAACCCACGTCGTCGGCACAGACCAGTCCTGCGCCAGCAGCGTGAAGTACTCCTCGAACGCGTCCAGCGAGTACACCAGCGCCACCGCGAGCAACGCCCAGCGCACAGGAGGCGAGGCCGCCGCTTCACGCAGACCGGAGCGCAGCGTGGCGAAGTAGCCGATGTCCACTTCGGACTCATCGGACGAGTGCGGCGCCTCGGGCAGCCACATCGCCAGCACCGCGGACGCCAGACAGGTTCCGACGGAGACCCAGCCCGCCAACGAGTAGCCGCCGAGCGAGAACAACACCGACGCCACCAGGGCCATGGGCACCTGCGCCACCAGCTCGACGGCGGTGACGCGGGCGTTCAGCCTGGCGTACTGGTCCTCCTCCCCCAGCGCCTGCAAACCGTCGTACAGCAGCGCTTCCAGCGAGCCGGACGACAGCGAACCGCCGATTCCCCACAGCACGAAGCCGATGGCGAATCCGGTGAAGCCGGGAAAGAGGACCCAGCACGCGTACCCCGCGGCCTGCATGACTCCGGCGGCGGCCAGTGCGCCGCGGCGGGAGAAGCGGTCGGCGATCGCGCCGGTCGGGACCTCGGTGAGCACGCCGACCGTGGACCAGATCGCGAACAACACCGAGATCTGCGCGTCCGACAGACCGGTGTCCGCGAACAGCAGCGCGTACAGGGCGTAGATCGGCACGATGTTCGCGCACCACGCCCACCCGGTGGCCAGCCGGGCGATTCTCGCGGCCTCAGGTGAGGATCAATGTCGCTTGCGCATGCCCGAAGAGTACGCCGCCGGGGCCACTGAATTAGTGGCCCCGGCGGCGCTCGTCAGGTCAGAAACCCGCGGTGATCTTCGTGAACGCGAGGTCGGCCTGCTGGATGCCCGAGCAGTTCGCCGCCACCTGGCCGTCGCAGCCACCGCGGTCGCGGTTGACCGACCAGAAGGCGAGCCTGCCGAGGCCGTTGCTCTTCGCCCAGGTGGTGATGTTCTGCCACGCCTGGGTCGACGTGAGCTCGCGCTGGTCGGACAGACCGTTCATGCCGGAGACGCCGACGTGCGCGTACGCGACCGCGTCGGACCAGCCGAAGGTGGCCTTCAGCTTGTCCTTCAGGCCGTTCGCCGCGTTCTTCGTGTCGTTCTCGATGTTCGAGGCGCCGAAGTCGAACGGCATGATCGTGTAGTTGTCGATGTTCGCGCCGAGCGCCTTGGACCGGTCGATCAGCCGCCCGCCGTAGTAGTTCGGGCCGGTGGTCGTGGTGCCGAACGTGACGATCGTCCTGATGCCGGGGTTGTTCTGCTTGACGATCTTCAGCGCACCCAGGATCCGGTCCTGCACGGCCTCGTTCTCGAACTCGTCGGAGTTCTCGATGTCGATGTCGATGTGCTTGAGGTTGTAGGCGCTGATGACCTGCTGGTAGGCACCGGCGAGCGCCTCGGCCGACGAGCAGTTCGGGCCGAGCTTGTTGCCGCTCCAGCCGCCGAACGAGATCTCGATGTCACCACCCGCGCCGCGGATGGCGTTGATCGTCTGCTCGTCGACGCCACCCTTCAGCGGACGGCTGCTGTCCCACGCGGGGCTGCAACCACCACCGGAGAGCATGAACGCCAGGGTGAACCTCTTGATGCCGGTCTGGGACATCACCGACGTCGCGCTCTGCGGGTTGCCCCAGCCCAGGTACAGGTAGGGCGCGCCCTTGCCGCCGCCAGGCAGCGGCGGGTTCGACGTGGTCGTTGTGGTGGTCGTCGTCGTGGTCGTCGTGCTGGTGGTCGTCGGTGGCTGGCCGGTGCCGTCACACGAGCCGCCGTTGACCTTGCAGCCGCTCGGCGCCGTGTAGCCGCCCGAGTAGACGACGTTGAAGCCGAAGCTCGCCGAGCCACCGACCCCGATGTTGCCGTTCCAGCTGTTCTTCACCGTCACGGTCTGACCACTGGTGGTGTAGTTGCCGTCCCACAGGGCCGAGATCCGGTGGTTGGCCGGGAGGGTGAACTCGACCGTCCACGAGGTGAGCGCGGAGGTACCACCGTTGCTGATCGTGTACTTGCCCTCGTAGCCCGAACCCCAGTCCGAGCCCTTCGAGAACGTCGCCTTCACGCCGGTGGCGCCGCTGGCAGGGGCGGCCACGACGAGTCCGGCGACCACTGCGGCGACCGCAGTCGCCGCGGCCGCGAAACGCCAACGAATTTTGGACATCGTGCTCCTCACGCGCAGGGAAACGCCAGGACACTGCTTGTGCGGGGCACGCTAACTGGTCTGGACCACCTGAGGGAAGACCGTAAACGGTTTCAGGATGTCCGCGCTCTCAGCGGATCGGTGAGTGGTCCGGATGGCTCAGGCCTCGGCGACCAGCTCCACCGCCCGGAAGTGCTCGGCGGCGGCACTGACCTTCCCGAGGAAGTCCGGCCCGTTGTCCGCGGCCTTGGACCAGCCGTCGATCTGCTCGCGACTCGTCGGAGTGGCGCCACGCCGCCTCGTACAGGCCGACCAGGTGGTCCCTGGTCTCCTCCGGCCGCGCCCACAGGTGCCCGGAGAAGTTCAGACCGATCAGGCCTGCTGAGACGCCCTACGCCAGTGGACGGAGCTCAGGCCGCCGGGGCTTGACCACGTCGCCGGAGGACTCGCCGCGCAGCCTGCGCACCACCCACGGCATCACGTGCTCACGCGCCCAGCGCACGTTCTCCGCGCGCCGCACGCGCGGGTCGGCCACGAGCGCGGGCGCGAGCCGGACCGTCTCCAGCGGATGGTCGACGCCGAGACCGTCGAGTACGGCGATGGCGACCTCGTTGTGCCCCAGCGCGTTGATGTGCAGCCGGTCGTCCGACCACAGTCGACGGTCACGCAGCTGGCGCATGGCCCACATGTCGACGAGCACGGCCTCGTGGTCCCGCGCGATCGCGCGCACGTGCTCGTTGTAGATGGCGACGCGGCCGCGCATCTTGCGGAACACCGGGTCGTCCACGCCGTCGACGCCGGTGAAGAGGATGACGCGCGCGCCGGCGGCGGTGAACCGAGCGACGGCGGCGCGGTAGCCGCGCATCAGCTCGTCGATGTCCACCCGAGGCCGCATCAGGTCGTTGCCGCCCGCGTAGAGGGAGACGAGGTCCGGCTTCATCCGCAGCGCGGGGTCCAGCTGCTCGCGCAGCACCTGGCCGAGCAGCCTGCCGCGCACGGCCAGGTTGGCGTAGTGCACGCCGGTCAGCTGCTCCGCGACCCGGTCCGCCCAGCCGCGCACGCCGTTCGGCCGGGTGGGGTCCTCGTCGCCGACGCCTTCGGTGAACGAGTCCCCCAACGCCACGAAACGCTTGCTCATGCTCACCACCTTAGAGTTGTGACCCAGGCCATCGACGGCCGAGGAGACTCATCGCCAGAGAATCAAAACCGATTGGCGAGTCAAACCGAACGCCCACGTAATGACCGTCGCACGGTCGTGCGACCCCATCTGCGCGAGACGAGGACCAGCCGTCCTGGTTGCCCGCCGCCAGATAACGGTTCGATAACGCCGGGGTCTCGAAGTGAGGCGCACCCCGAGTGCTCTCCGTAGTCCCGATCGTGCGACTCCCTACAGATGCGGCCAACCCGACCCGGCGACTCCTGGTCGTCGCGTTGGGCTGCCTGACGTCAGCTCTGCTCGCGGTGGGGAGTGCGGCTGCACAACCGCCGTCGAGCGAGGGTCAGCCGCCCCCGGCCACCTCCGTCTCCACTCCCCCGCCCGGAAGCGGCGGGAAGGGCGACGAGGTGGTCGAGACGCAGTGGGGTCCGCTCGGACCCGCGGACCGGGACTTCCTGTTCAAGGTGAAGCAGGCCGGACTGTGGGAGAACCCCGCCGCGGAGAAGGTGGCGGCGAAGTCCACCAACCCCAAGTTCGCGGATGCCAGCAAGACCATCGTGGACGGGCACAAGCTGCTCGACCGGGTCGTCGATCGCGCCGGGCTGCTGCTCGGGGTCGAGCTCCCCAAGGAAGCGACCTCCGAACAGCAGGGCTCGCTCGGCGAGATGGACGCCGCGGCCAACGGTGACGAGTTCGAGGTCCTGTTCGCGAACCGTCTGCGTGCCGGACTCGGCACGGTCTACCAGGACGCCGCGAACATGAGGATGAGCACCAAGAACGAGCTCGTCCGAATTCTGACCAACCAGGCCATGATCACGCTCCTCGAGCACATCAAGGCACTGGAGGCGACCGGCCGCGTCGACTTCAACGGCGGTCAGCCCGCTGGCAACAACTCGTCCGGGCAACAGGGCGACCAGCAGGCGGGCACCGACGACACGGCCGACGGCACGATCCCGAGCGTTCCGCCGGACAGCAAGTTCACCAGGACCGCTGGTCAGAACGGCGCGTTCGGCGGCAACAACGGAGTCTTCATCGGCGCATTGGTGGTGCTGGTGCTCTCACTGGCCAGTCTCCGCCTGATAACCCGGGCCAAGAAAACAAAGCGCAAATCCAGGGCTTACTAGTTCTCGGAAGTACCCGCAAACAAAACGGCTCTTCACCGCCGTCAGTCAACCATGCCGTTTTCACACTACCTCACGAGGTGGAAGTATGGCTTTTCACCGGAAGAAATCCACACTCTGGCTAACCGCCGCGTTCGTCGCGATGACCGCGGTAGCCGGTACAGCGGCCGCGGTCGTGGTCGGCTCCGAGTCCGGCCAAGCGCTGGCGGACGGGCCGGACAAGGGCCTCTTCGTGGACATCACGAAGGTGAAGGCGAACGTGAAGAAACCAAAGGCGCAACAGGGCGCCACCACCGGCACGTTCACCGTCGACTGCGGGCGCAACGAGAACGAGCACTTCAACCCCGACAACTTCATCGCGCAGCCCGGCGTCCGCAACGGCGCCCAGCACCTGCACGACTACGTCGGCAACCTCTCCACCAACGCGGACTCGAACAACAAGTCGTTGCAGAAGGCTGGAACCACCTGCAAGAACGGCGACAAGTCCGCGTACTTCTGGCCCGTGATCCGCGTTCTCGACGCTGAGCAAGAGGCGGCCGAGGAAGCGGAGAAGAAGAAGCAGCAGGACCAGCAGAAGGACCAGAAGAAGCAGAACGGCAAGAAGCAGCGCGAGCAGCAGCAGAACGCGGACAAGGCCGCGAAGGACGCCGCTCGCGTCGACTGCCCGGACGTCGCCTCCAAGCTCGAGGAAGGCGTGCCGGACAAGGCGCAGGCCGAGATCGACAAGGAGCTCCAGGCGATCGACAAGCAGGTCGAGGACGCCGAGAAGGCACTGGAGCAGGGCAAGGGCAAGAACAACCCCGACGAGGTGCTCGGACCGCTGAAGGACAAGCGCGCGGCCGCGCTCAACCGGATGAAGGTCGCCATCGAACGGCAGGGCGAGCAGGCGCCGGAGCTCGAAGCCCTCGCGCAGTGCAAGCTGAAGGACAAGGCCAAGAACGACGAGGGCGTCGACAACGGCGACGAGAACAGCGACAACGCGCAGGCCGAAGGCGTTGAAGACAAGGCGAAGCAGAAGAACGAGGCGGAACAGGGCGCGGACAACGAGCTCGAGGGCAACGAGGGCGAGATCCAGCGTCCCGAGGTCGCCGAGATCACCTTCCGCGGCTCGCCGGTCGGCAAGGTCACCGCGATGCCCAAGTTCCTCCGCGTCCTCTACGGCGACGCCAAGGTCGGCACCAACGGCCCGAAGAACGCCAAGGAGTCCTGGACCTGCACGGGGTTCGAGGACAAGGTGCTGATCAACAAGTACCCGATCTGCCCCAAGGGCTCGAAGGTCAAGCGCATCCACGACTTCGCGAGCTGCTGGGACGGCAAGAACACCGACTCGGCGAAGCACCGGGAGCACATCATCTACCCGGACGCCAACGGCAAGTGCAAGAAGGGCTTCAAGGCGGTGCCGCAGCTGCGGATCTCGCTCACCTACAACATCCCCCAGGATGTGCAGAAGGCCGGCCTGTACGCGGTCGACTCGTTCCCCGAGGAGGAGCACGACCCCTTCGGTGACCACGACGACTTCGCCAACGTGATGTCGCAGTCGATCATGAACCGCGTCGTCAACTGCATCAACACCGGGAAGAAGTGCAAGGAGTGATCCGCACGTAGTGGTGGTGTAGCACCGCCTTTCCGCTCGAGGCCGTTCCAGGTGACTGAACCTGGGGCGGCCTCGAGATGTTTGGGGCGCAACGGTTCGAGGCCCGGTTCACCTGCGTGAACATCGGACCGGAATGTTTGACGGTGTGGTCTGGACCACACACACTGAGGCTTCCCCTGCCTCCTGGAGAAGCCGATGAAGGTCCACCGCAGCGTCGCGGTAGTCGTCTCGCTACTCGCCTCCCTGACCGTCCCCGCCGCGACCGTCCCCTCCGCAACGGCCGCCCCCGCCGCGTTCACCCACCCCGGCGTCCTCGTGTCGCGTCCCCAGCTGGACTTCATGCGCGCCAAGGTGAACGCGGGCGCCCAGCCGTGGAAGTCCGCGTACGACGCCATGCGCGGCACCGCGTACGCGTCACTGACCCGCACCGCCAAACCTCGCGCGGTGGTGGAGTGCGGCCCGTACTCGAACCCCAACCTCGGGTGCACGGACGAACGCCAGGACGCGCTCGCCGCGTACACCCTGAGCCTGATCTGGTACGTGACAAGGGATGCGCGCTACGCGCAGAAGGCGATCCAGATCATGGACGCCTGGTCCGCGACGATCAGGGACCACACGAACTCCAACGCTCCACTCCAGACCGCGTGGGCCGGCAGCAGCTGGCCGCGCGCGGCGGAGATCATCAAGTACACCTACACGGGCTGGCCCAACGCGAACCGGTTCGCCACCATGCTGCGGACCGTCTACCTGCCGGAGATCCAGAACGGCCGGGCCAACACGAACGGCAACTGGGAACTCTCCATGATGGAGGCCCCACTGGGCATCGCCGTGTTCATCGAGGACAAAGCCGCGTACGACAAGGCGGTCGGCATCTTCCGGACGCGCATGCCCGCGTACGTGTACCTGACGACCGACGGGTCGTTGCCGAAGACGCCACCCGGCAGCGGGATCGACACGCGCGCCGAGATCATCTCGTACTGGCACGACCAGTCGACGTTCGTGGACGGGCTGAGCCAGGAGACGTGCCGCGACTTCGCGCACACCGGGTACGGGATCGCCGCCGCCGCGCACTTCGCCGAGACCGCCCGGCACCAGGGGCAGGACATCTGGGGCGAGATCAAGGACCGGATGCGGCACGCGCTCGGGCTGCACACCAAGTACGAGAACGGCGACCCCGTACCGTCGTGGCTGTGCGGCGGCAGCAAGTCGCGGGAGCTCGGGCCGACCACCGAGGTCGGCTACAACGCGCTGAGCACGCGGCTCGGGATCCCGATGGCCAACACGCAGAAGTACACCGAGCAGCACCGGCCGCAGGGCACCGACAACCTGTTCATCGCGTGGGAGACCCTGACGCACGCCCAGAACCCCAGCTAGCACAGAATCGCAGCCAGCACCCCTCGCATAGAACAGGTGTTCGAGTACACTGCGTGCCCATGCAGGGTTCACTGTTCGACTTGGCCGAGGCTCCGGCGCTCGGCCCGCTCGACGGGATCCGGCGCACCGAGCTCGCACACGGCGCCTGGGTCGACGTCCTGCCCGGCTGGTTGCGGGGTGCGGACGCGCTGTTCGACCGGCTCGCCGGGGACGTTCCCTGGCGGGCCGATCGCCGCACCATGTACGACCGGGTCGTGGACGTGCCGCGGCTGCTCTGCTTCTACGACGAGCACGACGAACTGCCCGACGAGGTGCTCGCAGAGGCCAGGAAGACCTTGAGCGACCACTACGGCGCGGAGCCGTTCGTCACGGCCGGGCTCTGCTACTACCGGGACGGCAGGGACAGCGTCGCGTGGCACGGTGACCGGATCGGGCGCGGCGCGATCGAGGACACGATGGTCGCGATCGTCAGCGTCGGCGCCGCGCGGCCACTCCTGCTGCGCCCCAACGGTGGCGGCGAGAGCCTCAGGTTCGCGGTGGGACACGGCGACCTGATCGTCATGGGCGGGTCGTGCCAGCGGACGTGGGAGCACGCGGTTCCCAAGACCGCCAAGGCCGTCGGGCCGCGGATCAGCATCCAGTTCCGGCCGCGCGACGTGCGTTAGCGGGCCTGGACGGTCAGCAGGGCCAGGTCGTCGTGGTCGCCTGGGCCCAGCCACTCCAGCACGGCCTCGCGGAAGCGGCGGGCCATCGCGTCCGCCGCCATGCCCGCGCACTCGTGCAGGAGCTTGCGCAGCCGGTCGTCGCCGAACAGCTCGCGGCGGTCGTTGTGCGCGCGGGCCTCGGTGAAGCCGTCGCTGTAGAGCACGAGGGTCTCCCCCGGCGCCAGGGTGACGCTCTCCGGGTGGAAGCGGACGTCGTTGAGGATGCCGACGATCGCGCCGGACGTCGGCACGTCCTCGACCCTGCCGTCGGCGCGCAGGACCAGCGGGACCGGGTGGCCGCCGGACGCCAGCGTCAGCCGCAGGCCGCCCGCGCCGAGCGGCACGAGCTCGCCGACGACCAGCGTCGTGAAGAGCTTGGATCCCGTGGCGCGCAACGAGGTGTTGAGCAGGTGCAGCAGGCGCACCGGGTTCGTCTCGACCAGTGACAGCGCCTGCAGCGACTGGCGCACTCGTCCACTGTGGACCGCGGCCTCGAGTCCGTGACCGCAGACGTCGCCCAGTGCGAACGTGGCCGTGCCGTCGGTGCGCGGGTGCACGTCGTAGAAGTCGCCGCCGACCTGGGCGCGGTGGTGCGCGGGCAGATAGACGCTGCCCATCGCCACGCCCCGCAGCTCGGGCAGCGGGCTCGGCAGCAGGCTGGAGCGCAGCACGTCGATCATGCGGCCCTGCTCGCTCAGCCGGGACGCGGACTCCAGCGCCACGGCCGCGTGCCTGCCGAAGAGCCGCACGCGTTCGACGTCCGCCGCCGTGAAGTCACCGCGGCGCACGACGACCAGTGCGCCGCCGACGCCGAGCGGGACCGCGATGGAGACACCGGGTTTCCAGCCGTCCGGCAGGCCCCAGCCGCCCTCGCCCAGTTCCGCGATCCGGGTGTGCGACGACGCGCCGACGAGGACGCCCGAGATCGCGGACGCGCGGCGCGGCGTCCGGGTGACGGTCACGTCGGCGGAGCCCGCGCGCCACCACTCGAGCCGGTCGCGCGAGCACGGCACGACGGCGACGCAGTGGTCGCCGAGGAGATCGGCTGCAAGTTGCACGATGGTTTTGAGCGTCGCGGCGCGCTCGGTCGACGAAGCGAGGCGCAGATGCGCCTGTTCGAGTGACGTGTCGGAGATGTACCAGGCGCTCCAGCCCTCGCCGATCTCGTGGTGGCGCGCCGTTTCGATGCCGGAGAAGTGCTCGCCGGGACCCAGACGGGGGAACTTCGTGGCAGCGGCCGAGTTCCGCACGCGGATCGTCCCAACAGGATCGACGACGAGAACGGCTTCCCGCAGGCCGTCAACTAGGCGCTGCCAGCCGTCCAGATCGATGCCCAGCGCGTGGCTCATGCGCGGGCCTCCTGCGGGTCTCAATGGATGGTGCGTGCCGCATCTCAACCTAACGTGGCAGGCTTGTCCACGACCACCGAGGCACGGAGGCTGGAGTGACGACGGCCCACGACGACACGGACGCGACCCTGGAAAGGGTCCTCGCCGCGATGAGAGACCTGCGCGACGGCAACTTCCGCCGCAGGCTCGTCGTGCCCGGCTCCGGCCTGCCCGCGGCGCTCGCGGACGTCTTCAACGAGATCGCCGACCGCAACCAGTGGCTCGCGGGCGAGCTGAGCCGCGTGCGGCAGTCCGTCGGGCAGCAGGGCCAGCTGACCGAGCGGGTCGTGCCCGCGGGCGGCGCGGGCGGCTGGGAGCTCGTCGCGGACTCGGTCAACGGGTTGATCGAGGACCTGATGCGGCCCACCGCCGAGCTGAGCCGCGTGCTGCAGGCGGTCGCCGAGGGCGACCTGACCCAGCGCATGTCCGGTCAGTCGCTGCGCGGCGAGTTCGCGGACCTCGGCACGACCGTGAACGGCCTGATCGACCAGCTGTCCCAGTTCACGTCCGAGGTCACCCGTGTCGCCCGCGAGGTCGGCACCGACGGCAAGCTCGGCGGCCAGGCCCAGGTCCCCGGCGTGTCGGGCACGTGGCGCGACCTCACCGACTCGGTGAACTCGATGGCGAACAACCTGACCACCCAGGTCCGCAACATCGCCGCGGTCGCGACGGCGGTGGCGCAGGGCGACCTGTCGCAGAAGATCACCGTGACCGTGTCCGGTGAGCTGCTGGAGCTCAAGAACACCCTGAACACGATGGTCGACCAGCTCTCGGCGTTCGCGTCCGAGGTGACGCGCGTGGCGCGCGAGGTCGGCACGGACGGCAAGCTCGGCGGCCAGGCGCAGGTGCCGGGCGTCGCGGGCACCTGGCGCGACCTGACGGACAACGTCAACTTCATGGCGGACAACCTCACCACCCAGGTCCGCAACATCGCGGCGGTGACCACGGCGGTCGCGCAGGGCGACCTGTCGCAGAAGATCACGGTCGACGCGCGCGGCGAGATCCTCGAGATGAAGACGACGCTGAACACGATGGTCGACCAGCTGTCCGCGTTCGCGGCCGAGGTCACCCGTGTCGCGCGCGAGGTGGGTACCGACGGCAAGCTCGGCGGCCAGGCCCAGGTGCCGGGCGTCGCGGGCACCTGGCGCGACCTCACCGACAACGTCAACTTCATGGCGGACAACCTCACCACCCAGGTCCGCAACATCGCCGCCGTCACCACCGCCGTCGCGCAGGGCGACCTGACCCAGAAGATCACCGTCGACGCGCGCGGCGAGATCCTCGAGATGAAGACCACGATCAACACGATGGTCGACCAGCTGTCGTCGTTCGCCGCGGAGGTCACCCGCGTCTCCCGCGAGGTCGGCACGGACGGGCGGCTGGGCGGTCAGGCGCAGGTGCCGGGCGTCGCCGGCACCTGGCGCGACCTCACCGACAACGTCAACTTCATGGCGGACAACCTGACCAGCCAGGTCCGCAACATCGCGCACGTCGCGACCGCGGTGGCCAAGGGCGACCTGACCCAGAAGATCACCGTCGACGCGCGCGGCGAGATCCTGGAGCTCAAGTCGACGCTGAACGCGATGGTCGACCAGCTGTCCGGCTTCGCGGACGAGGTCACCCGCGTGGCACGCGAGGTCGGCACGGACGGCCGCCTCGGCGGCCAGGCGCGCGTGCCGGGCGTCGCGGGCACCTGGAAGGACCTCACGGACAACGTCAACCTGATGGCCGACAACCTGTCGACCCAGGTGCGCGGCATCGCGGCCGTCGCGACGGCGGTGGCGGGCGGCGACCTCTCGAAGAAGATCACCGTCGAGGCGAAGGGCGAGGTCGCGGCGCTCGCCGAGACGCTGAACGGCATGGTCGACACGCTGCGCGCGTTCGGCGACGAGGTCACCCGTGTCGCCCGCGAGGTCGGCACCGAGGGCATCCTCGGTGGTCAGGCGCGGGTGCCGGGCGTGGCGGGCACGTGGAAGGACCTGACGGAGAACGTCAACTCCATGGCCGGCAACCTCACCAACCAGGTCCGCAACATCGCCCTCGTGACCACGGCGGTCGCGAAGGGCGACCTGTCGAAGAAGATCGACGTCGACGCGCGCGGCGAGATCCTCGAGATGAAGACCACGATCAACACGATGGTCGACCAGCTGTCGTCGTTCGCCGACGAGGTCACCCGTGTCGCCCGCGAGGTCGGCACCGAGGGCAAGCTGGGTGGTCAGGCCGAGGTCGACGGCGTGTCCGGCACCTGGCAGAAGCTCACGGACAACGTGAACCAGCTGGCGTCGAACCTGACCACGCAGGTCCGCGCGATCGCGGGCGTCGCGACGGCGGTGACCGCGGGCGACCTGACCAGGCAGATCACCGTCGACGCGTCCGGTGAGCTCGCGGAGCTCAAGGACAACGTCAACCAGATGATCGCGAACCTGAAGGAGACGACGCGGGCCAACCGCGAGCAGTACTGGCTGAAGACGAACCTGGCCAGGCTGTCCGGTCTCATGCAGGGCCACCGCGACCTGCGCGTGCTGGCGTCGCTGATCATGAGCGAGCTGACGCCGCTGGTGTCGGCGCACCACGGGGCGTTCTTCCAGATCCAGGAGGACGACGAGGGCACCGAGTCGCTGGAGCTGACCGCGACCTACGGGTACCGGCCGGACAGCGGGCGGGCGTCGCGGTTCAAGATCGGCGAGTCGCTGGTCGGCCAGTCGGCGCTGGAGAAGAAGACGATCCTGGTCACGAACGTGCCCGGCGGGTACCTGACGGTCGCGTCGGCGCTGGGTGAGCTGGCGCCGGTGAACCTGGTGATCCTGCCGGTGCTGTTCCAGGGCGAGACGCTCGGCGTGATCGAGCTGGCGTCGCTCAACGAGTTCTCCGACGTGCACCTGGACCTGCTGGACCAGCTGAAGGAGAACATCGGCGTCAACGTGAACACGATGCTCGCGAACTCGCGCACCGACCTGCTGCTGGTCGAGTCGCAGCGCCTCACCACCGAACTGCGGGCCGGCTCGGAGGAGCTGGAGGACCGCGCCCGGCAGCTGCAGACCGCGTCGAAGTACAAGTCCGAGTTCATGGCGAACATGTCGCACGAGCTGCGCACGCCGTTGAACAGCCTGCTCATCCTCGCGAAGCTGCTCGCGGACAACCTCGACGGCAACCTCAACTCCAAGCAGGTCGAGTACGCGCGCACGATCCACTCGTCCGGCAGCGACCTGCTGCAGCTGATCAACGACATCCTGGACCTGACCAAGGTCGAGGCCGGTCACATGCAGCTGCACGAGGACCCGGTGCGCCTGGACGAGCTGGTGCGCTACGTCGAGTCGCTGTGCCTGCCGCTGACCGCGGAGAAGAACCTGGAGTTCTCGGTGCGCGTCGAGCCGGACGTGCCCGCGACCCTGCACACCGACGAGCACCGCCTCCAGCAGATCCTGCGCAACCTGCTGTCCAACGCGGTGAAGTTCACCCATGACGGTGGCATTCGCCTGCACGTGCGGATGGACGACCCGTCGAGCGTGGCGTTCGACG
Organism: Lentzea tibetensis; assembly: GCF_007845675.1. Classification (GTDB taxonomy): domain Bacteria; phylum Actinomycetota; class Actinomycetes; order Mycobacteriales; family Pseudonocardiaceae; genus Lentzea; species Lentzea tibetensis. The sequence goes on from NZ_VOBR01000006.1 coordinate 73,566, forward strand.
TGCACGACACCGGCATCGGCATCCCGGCCGAGAAGCTGGCGGTCATCTTCGAGGCGTTCCAGCAGGCCGACGGCACCACGTCGCGCAAGTACGGCGGCACCGGCCTAGGCCTGTCGATCAGCCGTGAGCTGGCGCAGCTGCTGAACGGGTCGCTGCGGGTGCGCAGCGAGCCCGGCATCGGCAGCACGTTCACCCTGTGCCTGCCGCTGGGCAGCGTGCCGGACGTGACACCGCAGCTGCCGGAGCCCGCCCCGATCGTGACGCCGGCCCCGGTGCTGCCGTCGACGACCACCGGCCTGCGCTTCCACGGCGAGAAGGTGCTGGTCGTGGACGACGACCTGCGCAACGTGTTCGCGCTGACCAGCGTGCTCGAACTGCACGGGCTGCAGGCCATCTACGCCGACAACGGCATGACGGGCGTGCGCGCGCTGGAGCAGTACGACGACGTGACGCTAGTGCTGATGGACATCATGATGCCCGAGCTGGACGGCAACGCGACGATCTCCGCGATCCGCGCCATGGAGCGCTACTCGGACCTGCCTGTGATCGCCGTCACAGCGAAGGCCATGAAGGGCGACCGCGAGAAGTCACTTGCGTCCGGCGCGACCGACTACGTCACGAAGCCGGTCGACACCGAGCACCTGATCCAGCTCATCGCCTACTACCTGGGCGTGGGGGCGGACTAGCTCGACGCGGCTGCCTCGCAGGCCTCGCCGACCGTGCCGCGGACGTCCAGCACGTCCGCCACGTCGGCGAGCGTGAAAAGCCGCATGACAGGCGCCTGAGGTGCGGCGATGCGCAGCTCGCCACCCTTCTCGCCCAGCCTGCGGTGCCAGTCCAGCAGCAGCGCCAGCCCGGTCGAGTCCATGAACGTGACCTCGGCGAGGTCGAGCACGGCACGGTCGCCGGTGACGTCCTCGTCCAGCCGTGTGGCCAGCAGCGGAACGGTGTCGATGTCGAGCTCACCCGCGACAGCGATCACCCGCCAGCCGCTGAGGACCTCACTGCCGACCCGGAGCTCCATCGTCGCCGTTCCTTCCCGGCACGCCCGACACGTGCCGACCAAATCGTGCAGCACGCGGCCTCGGGGTGCGACCACCGGGGGGCTGAAACGCGGGGCCAGGTGTGTAGATGTGCGACGATGCGGGGTGTCACCAGGTCTATCGGGAGGCGCGGAGCCGGATGTGCTGAACGACCCACTGGCCGAGGTGCGGGCAACGCTGGCCGCCGAAGGTGGCTCCTGCGCGCGCGCCAGGCAGATGGTCCGCGAGGCCGCGTCCTCGTGGAACCTCCCCGACGACCTCGCCGACGACGCCCAGCTCGTCGTCACCGAGCTCGTGTCCAACGGCATAGACCACGCCGAGGGCCCTCTAGAGCTGACCGTGCGACGCGCCGGGTCGGGCATGTTCATCTCTGTTCGGGATCGGTCCAGCGCCCTGCCCCAGGTGCGGCCCGTCGACCCTTCGTCGGCACGGGGGCGGGGCATGCAGCTCGTGTCCGCGCTGAGCGTGGAGTGGGGTACCGAGCCGCAGCCGAGCGGCAAGGCCGTGTGGGCTCTGCTGGACGGGCGCGGCTGACCGCCCTTCGCTCCGCGAGCGCGCCCCTGGGGTACGGCAGCGTGCAGAACGTGCCGCGCGGCACAGTCCCCCTGCGACAGCGGGACGCTCACGCGGCGCGGGCCCGAGGGGCGCGAGAGCAGGCGAATTCTGCGGCACCGCGCACACCCCGCGCGCGCAACGACGCCAGCACCAGGCGCCCCACCGGCATGCACCCAGCGAGCACCAGCCCCGCCGCAGGAGCATGGCGGGCACGGCATGCGGCGATGCTCACGCGGGCGTCCCCGCTCGTGAGAACCCCCGAATCCATGCTCTCAGCCAGCACCGACAACTCCGTGCCCTCAGAAGCGGAGACGGGCACATCAAAACCGGCGCATGCGGGACGGCGTGGCGAAACCGGCGCGAGCCAAGAGAGCACCGACCAACCGCGCATATCAAGCGAGCACAGCGAACCAGCGGGCACCCAAGGAACGCGGCCGAACCAGCAGGCACAAGAGAGCGCGGCCAAACCCGCAGGTACCAAGGGGGCATCGACCAACCTGCAAGTACCAAGAGAGCTCAGCGAGAACCGGCGCGAGCCAAGAGAGCACCGACCCAACCGGCAGGCACCAAGGAGCCCCAGCGAACCGGCAGATACCAAGCGAGCACCGCCAAAACCAGCAGATACCAAGGGAGCCCGCCAAAACCGGCAGATACCAAAAGAAAGGAGCGCCCGCCGCACTGCCAACCCCCGCAGTGCCAACCGGGCGCGGCCCCCGAGCACAAACCGGCAGCCGAACGACCAGAACAAACTTTCCCGGAGGGCAGGGGGTGGGGAGGGTCTCGCTGATCAGGCGAAGCCTTGCCACATCGAAAATGCCCTGTCAAGGCAGCTTTTCCGCCTTGACAGGGCATTTTCGATGTGGCGACCTCTGGTGATCAGCGAGACCCTCCCCACCCCACCACCAGAAAGAAACCCAACCCACACCTCAAAAACGAGGCGCCCGCTTCTCCAAAAAGGCAGCAACACCTTCGACGTAGTCAGCGCTGTGCACAGCAGCGTCGTAGAGCGAGTGCACGGAGTCATCCTCGTGCTCCCCCTCGACGATCCGCCCGATGATCGCCTTGGCTCCACGCACGGACACCTGCGACCGAGCGGCGACAACCGACGCCAACTCCTTGACCCGCCCATCCAGCGAAGCAGCGGGATGCACCTCGTTGACCAACCCGATCCGCAGAGCAACATCGGCCGAGATCAACTCGCCCGAGAACAAGATCTGCTTGGCCCACGCGGGCCCCACGACGTCGACGAGCTGCTTGGTAGACGTAAAGTTGTAGATGATCCCCAGCTTGGCAGGCGTGATCCCGAACTGCGCATCGTCAGCGGCAACGCGCATGTCGCAGGCCAGCGCGATCTCGCACCCGCCACCGACGCAGAACCCGTGCACCGCGGCGATGGTCGGCTTGGACAGCGACACGATCGCGCGCTCTCCGGCGTGCACCGCCTCGCTGTAGCGCGCGGCCCCGGAGGCACCGCTGCGCAACGTGGAGAACTCGGCGATGTCGGCACCGGCGGAGAAGTGATCGCCGCCGCGGATCACGAGCACGCGCACGGCGTCGTCGGCCTCGACGGACGCCATGAGGCCCGGCAGCGCGGACCACATGTCGTAGCTCATGGCGTTGCGCTTCGCCGGACGGTTGATCGTCAACGTGGCCACCGCGCCCGCGGCCGTCAGATCGAGGAACTCGCTCACAGCCATCACGTTAACCAATCTCAATTGGGCCTAATGCCAGCGACCTACTTGTAAAGTCCTTTTACGAATTGCTGAAGGGAGCGAAGACGTGACCCGGTCCCGTAGTGGCGCGTCGACGCTGCGCACGTTCGCGGTGCGGTTGCGGAACAGTGCGCCCGTGTCCGCGCGGATCCTGTCCGAGCTCGCGGGTGAGATCGACCGCGGCGGGCCTGTCGCTGATCTCCTGTGCTCCCACCGGGCCGTGCACAGTCCGTTGTTCGGCATCCAGGCGCTCGCGGGTGTGCGGCTGCTCATGCTGAACGGCAAGGCGCCGGAGCTCACCGAGCGGTTCGCCACCGCGCACTCCGCGGCGATGGCCGGCGAGGGCGACAGCACGTCGCTGCTCGCGTGGCTCGCCGCGCGGCGGGCGATAGTCGAGAACGCGGGCGAGATCCTCGCCGCGCTGGATCGCACGGTGCAGCAGCACCAACCGAAGACAGCGGGGTTCCTGCTGCGCGGGCTCACGATGCTCGGCGCACCCCGCGTGCGGCTGTTCGAGCTGGGCGCGTGCGCGGGGCTCAACCTGATACTCGACCACTACCGCTGGTTCGGGCTCGGCTGGGAGTGGGGCGACGTCGACTCGCCGGTCCGGCTCGCGGCCGTCGGGCCGCGGCCGCACCAGATCGAGATCGTCGAGCGCGCGGGCTGCGACCTGCAGCCGCGCGACGCGGCTGACCCGCGGCACGCGATGATCCTGCGCAGCTTCATCCCGCCGGAGCACGACGCGCTGCGCTGGGACCTCGACGACGCGATCTCGCTCGCGTCGCGCCTCGGCATCAAGGTGCAGCAGTCCCCTGCCGGCCGGTGGCTGCGCGAGGTCCTCACCCCGCCGGAGGACCGGTCGACGCTGACCGTCGTGTGGCACAGCTCGTTCTGGAACTACCTCACCGACGACGAGCGCAACGAGATCGAGACGACGCTGACAGCCGCGGCCGGTTCGATGCCGCTGGCCCGAGTCTCGTTCGAACCAGTGGACTGGCGAACCAACCCGCGGCTGTCAGTGACGGTCTACGGCTAGCTAGACCGGCTTCCCGTTCACGGTCACGTTGGTGAACTTCAGGTTGTCCACGTTCTTGACGGTGTTGGACGTGCTGCCGACACCGGTGAACTTGCAGTTCGACAGCGCGAGACCCTTGACGTGCGAGTTCGACAGGCCGCTGACGTCGAGCACCTTGGAAGCCTTGGTGCAGGTGGAGTTCGACAGCGTGTACGGCCCGAACTTCGGCACGAAGTTGCCGGTCTGCCCGTTGTACGTGGAGATCAAGTACACGATGGCCCGCTCGAACACGCCGGAGACGCTGTCCAGGTTGATGTTCTCGGAGAACCCGCCGCGCTTGGTGTTCGACTTGACGTACAACGCGAACTTCGTGGCGCCGACGCAGTTGAGCTTGTAGCCGTAGACGTTGCGGATGCCGCCGGTCTGCTCGGACCCGCAGGTGATCGCGCCCCAGTTGCCGTTCATCCGGCAGTTCACGACGATCAGGTTCTGGCACGGCACGTTGACGCGCCGCCCGTCCTCGTCACGACCGGACTTGATCGCGACGTTGTCGTCGTGCGCGCCGAGGTCGGAGTTCGAGATGACGATGTGGTCGCACGACTCCGGGTCGCACGCGTCGGTGTTGGACGACGCGGTGCTGGGGTCGGTGTGCACGTCGTCGACCGTGACGTTCTTGCACAGCGTCGGGTGGATCTGCCAGAACTTCGGGTTCTTCAGCGTCACGCCCTGGATCAGCACGGTGTCGCAGTTGTACGGCTCGATGAACGTCGAGCGCATCGACGCGTTGCCCGGCACGACCCGCTGCTGCGGCGGCTTCGAGACCTGCTTCTCCAGCCACGCCCGGTCGCTGCCCTTGTTCCAGCTGCTGGTGGCGCCCGCGTCGAGCGTGCCCTTGCCGGTGAGCGCGATGTTGGTCTGCCCGAACGCGTAGACCATGGGCGAGCGGTTCATGCACTCGATGCCCTCGTACCTGGTGAGCACGACGGGGAACTTCGAGGCGTCGCCCGAGAACTTGAGCACGACACCGTCGTCGAGGTGGAAGTCGACGTTGCTCTTCAGGTGGATCGCGCCGGTGACGTACGTGCCCTTCGGCACGATCACGTGCCCGCCGCCCGCCTCGTTGCACGCGGCGATCGCCTTGCGGAACGCGTCGGTGTTGTCGGTCTTGTTGTCGCCCTTCGCCCCGTACGCCGTGGCGTCGAAGTTCTTGTCGGGGAACGAGGGCAGCTTGGTGTTCTTGACGATCTCGTTGGCCTCCGGCCACGGCAGCGTCGGGATCGCGGCGACATGAGCGGTGGTCTTAAGGAGGGGATCAGCGACTGCGACCTGCGCCAGCAGTGGTGAGGCCACCGCGGCCATCAAGGTTGACTTCATGAGTAGTCGCCGGTTGATCCTGCCGTCCATGGACGTCCTCTTCCGCAGTGAAGGAAACGTTGTGGCGGCGGCGTGTGACCCGTGTTACAGAAACGACTGTAAACGTTTACGCCGCCGCCGTCCAGACCGCTCAGCGATAGGCGTTGCGCACGTACGTCCGGCTGAAATCACCCTCGTTCGCGAAGTAGGTGCTGACCAGCAACGCCGGGTCGGACGCCATGAACCCCCGCAGCACGGCACCGTCGTTCTGGTCGTCCCAGCCCCACGCAGTGTTGGCCGCGTTGTCCTTGCCGTTGTCACCGCGGAACGTGCCGAGCGACGCGTACGTCTCGGCGTTGTTCCGCCGCGCCCACAGCCCGCCGGGCGCGAACGTGTCGATGAGCCGGTACCCGACCTGGCGGTCGTTGCCACCGGACGGCACCTCCCCCACGCCGGTCGGCGAGTACACGACGCCGTCACCACCGGGGAAGTTCTTGCCGTCCCACGCGTACAGCCCGTGCCCCTTGGCCTCCTGCCGCGTGGCGGGGTGCCCGTTGACGAGCAGGAGCGTGCCGTCGACGTTCTCCTGACCGCCGGTGAAGGACGACCCGGCGGGCACGTAGGAGTAGAAGTCGCTGTGCGCCACGGTGACCGCGGCCTCGAGCTTGCCGAACGCCGAGCCGTCCTTGCGCACGGTCAGCAGCAGGCCTTCCATGTCGTTCTCGTGCGTCCGCTGGCCGAACGGGTCCGGTGAGTCGTCCCAGTCGCGCGGGTGGAAGTAGCTGTAGACCAGGAACCAGTGCGTGCCGGTCTCGACCACCGAGTAGTAGGCGGCGCCGGTGAGCCTGGCGAGCGAGTCGTCCTGCGACTCCCAGTTGTTGAGCGCGTTCCAGTCACCGTCGAAGTCCACGGTGGACAGGTAGTCCGCGTCGTAGTCCGACGAGTCGGTGTCCTGGTGGTGCACCGGCGCCCAGTGCGCGGCCAGCTGGGCGTCGGTGGCGGCGTGCGCGGGACTCGCGAAGACGGCGGTGAGAGCGATTGCCAACAGCGAAGCTCTGATCGGTTTCACGCCTCCGGACGGTAGGTGCTACCGCCCGGAGACCACCACGACCTGCGGTTGACCGTTCACGCAACGTTCGGGTACAGCGCGGCAAGGCCGGGCGGCGGCGCGAACGGCCGCCAGTGACCCTCGGGCTGCGCGAGCCGGTCCGCCACGACCCACATCACGGTGGGGTTGTAGCCGTACCCGAGGTGGCTCGACGACACCTGGACGTTCTCGCGACGGTGTCCCGGTTCCTCCACGCACGACTCCCACGCCACGATGCCGTCGGTCTTGGAGTAGATCGACGTCGCGGGCACCGGGATCGGCGGGCGGGAGTGCTCCGGCGGAGGGAACTCGTCCTTCGGGATGTGCAAGCGCGAGAACAGCTCGAACGCGGGCAGCGCACGCGACTGCCGCGGGTCCGTCATGTTGTACGGGCTGCCGAGCGTGATCACCTGGCGCACCCGGTGCGGGTGGTCACGGGCCAGTTCGCGGGCGAAGATCCCGCCGAGCGACCAGCCGACCAGGCTGACCGGACCGCCGTAGGCGTCCGACACCCGCGTGATGAGGGCGTGGATGCCGTCGACGGCCTTGCGCGTCGGGCCGATGTTGCGGCCGAGCCCCCACTTGTGGGCCTCGTAGCCGAGACCGGTCAGGAAGCGCCGCAGCGTGATGGTGGTGGTGTCCGCCGCGCCGAGGCCGGGCAGGACGAGCACGGGATGGCCGTCACCACCGGGAGCACCCTTGAGCATCGACCGCGACGCCACGAACTGGGCGACGTCGACCGCGCAGCGGGTGGGCTCGGTGAGGTGCCAGAAGAGGCTCGGTGCCGTGCCTCTGACCAAGTGCAACCGCGTGGGAGGAGTTTCACGGAACTCTGAAGGAACGGCAGACATGAGAGCCTCCCCGCAACGTCGACAACCCCGAAGCCGGCGCCTGGGCCTCGTTGCCCAGATATGACCATGATGTTTCGCGGACGATCTTTTGGCCAGCACTTTCTCGTCTCGATTCGTGCGGTGAGCTGTAACACGTCGGCAACCTCACAGGTGTGCAGTGCCTCTCACCTGCATGGACGTCGATTCAGAAGCTAACTGTGCAGTAACATTTTTGTGTGGATCGCATGAGCTCTTTGGACGCAGGTTTCTACTTCATCGAGGACGAGAACGTGCCCATGCACGTCGGCTCGGTCCTGGTTTTCGACGGCCCGGCGCCGTCCTACGGCGACGTGATTCGCCTCTTCGTGTCCCGACTGGACCAGGTCCCGAGGTACCGGCAACGCGTCAAGGCGCTCCCGTTCCACGTTGGCCGTCCGGTGTGGGTGGACGACGACCACTTCCAGATCCTCTACCACGTGCGGCACACCGCGGTGCCGTCGCCGGGTGGTGAGGACCAGCTCCGCAACCTCGCGGGCCGCATCTTCGCCCAGAAGCTGGACAACAACAAGCCGCTCTGGGAGGCCTGGCTCGTCGAGGGCCTCGAGGGTGGTCGCTGGGCGATCATCTCCAAGGTGCACCACTGCATGATCGACGGCGTTGCCGGCACGGACATGCTGCAGCTGCTGCTGGACTTCAAGCAGGAGAGCACGCTGCCGGAGCCCAAGAACTGGAAGCCCGCGCCGACGCCGAGCACCCTCGACCTCGTGGTCGACGGCGTGCGCGACGCCGTGCTGACGCCCGTGCAGCACCTGTCCGCGCTGCCCGCGCTGGCCCGCAACCTGCGCAGCTTCAGCGAGATCCTGGACTTCGGCAAGTCCGTCCTCTCCAGCCTCCCCGGCACCGCGCGCAGGCTGATCACGCGCGCCGCGACGTCGCTGAACGGCCCGAACGGCCCGCACCGCCGCTGGGTCTGGGCGCGCGCGAACCTCGCCGAGATCAAGCAGGTCCGCAAGGTCACCGGCGGCACGGTGAACGACGTCATCCTGGCGGCGATCACGCGTGGTTTCCGCGACCTGCTGGAGAAGCGCGGTGAGCTGACCGACGACATGGTCGTGCGCACCATGGTCCCGGTGTCGATGCGCGCGTCGGACCAGCACGGCGAGCTGAACAACCGGGTCAGCGCGGTGCTGGTGAACCTGCCGGTCGGTGAGTCGGACGCCCGCGCCCGCCTGACCGAGATCCGCTCGCAGATGGACGACCTCAAGTCCAGCCGTCAGGCCGCCGGTGCGGACGTGCTGACCAACCTCAGCAACTTCGCCGCTCCGACGCTGATGGCGCTGGGTTCGCGCACCGCGATGCGCTTCCCGCAGAACATCATGCAGACGATCACGACGAACGTGCCCGGCCCGCGCGTGCCGCTGTTCATGCTGGGCAGGCCGATGGTCGAGATGTTCCCGTACGTCCCGACGGCGTCGACGGTCCGCATCACCGTGGGTATCTTCTCCTACATGGACAAGTTCACCTTCGGCATCAACGCCGACTTCGACGGTGTGCCGGACGTGCAGATCCTCGCCGACGGCATCCGCGCGGGCTTCGACGAGCTCGTCGCCATCGCGGCTGCGACCGAAGAGGCCTAAGAGGCTTGAGACACCCGTTGACGGTCCGGGTGGGCGAGCACGACGCCACCATGACCGTCGTTGGACTCGACGCGAGGCTGGGCGCGCTCGGTGTTGCGCTCGGCCAGCTCGACGACGTCCGCGTCGAGCTGGAGGACCTGGAGTGGTCGCAGTACCGCGCTACCCGCGCGGTACTGGTGTTCCGGGACGTGCACGTGAACCCGCCCGCCACGGTCGTCGCGTCGCCGATGGAGTTCGAGGTGGTGATCCCCGCCGAGGGGGTCCCGCAGCTGCAGCGGTGGAAGTGGTTGCCGCTGCACGTCTTCCTCGTCGACGACGCGCTGCACGTGCGCGTGCACCGGTGGTTACCGCCCAAGGTCTTCCCGATTCCCGAGCTGCCGCGGGGAATCAAGCTCACCTCGCTGCAGACGCGCACCAACAGCGCAGGTGACAGCGAGTTCGTGCTGGGCGGAGCCGCCCCCGTCGTCCGGGAGCGGCTCAGCGTCGCTCAGCTCGTGGACTTGTTGAGCCGGTTGGCTTCCAGCCAGTCCAGCAGCCGCTCGGACACGACGTCCGGGATCTCCATCTGGGGCACGTGACCGACGCCGGAGAACTCGTCGTAGCGCCAGTGCGGGTGCCTGCGCGCCGCGTACCGCGCCGAGGCGACGTTCACCAGGCGGTCCTGGTCACCGCTCATCAGGAACACCGGCATCCGCAGCTTCGCCATGGCGCCGAAGTACGGCCCGCGCCGTGACACGGCGAACACGGTCGAGCGCGCGGCCGCGAGGAACGCGTCGTTCAGGCCCGGCACCTTGGCGCGCTCGGTGAGCAGGTGCTCGGAGGCCAGCTTGAGCTCCTCGGGGATCGCCGACGGGTCGGCGCAGCACAGCTCCAGCACGCGCTCGATCTGCGCGCGCACCGGCGCCTGCTTGGTCTTCGCGAGGAACCGCTGCCCCAGTCCGGGCACGGAGTACATGAAGAACGAGGTCAGCATCGTCGGGTCCGGCCGGGTGCCGAGCACCATCGGCAGCGCTGGGTCGACCAGCACCAGTCCGCGCACGGTGTCCGGGTTCCTGGACGAGTGCAGGATGGACACCAGGCCGCCCATGGAGTTCCCGACGAGCACGACGGGCTCCGCCACGACCTCGTTCAGGAACCGCCCGAGCAGCCCCGCGTTGGCCGAGACGGACGTCTTGCGGCCTTCCGGGTGCGTCAGCCCGAAGCCGGCGAGGTCGACGGCGACGACGCGGGCGTGCTGAGCCAGCTTCGGCGCCAGCAGTGCCCAGTTGAGATGCGAACCGCCGAGCCCGTGCACCAGGACGATCTTCGGACCGTCTGCCGGTCCTCCGAAGTCGACCCAGTGCACGGGCCCGTCGATGTCCACGTACTGGCTGGTTCCGCCGAAGTTGGCCACGGTCGTCATCCAGCCAGTATCAGCGACCGACCTACTGAGAGGTAGCCACCGTTAGTGGCGCCACATTTCAGCCGACCTCGAGGTAGTCGAGGTTCGGCCCGCCGTTCGCCGAGGTCGCGACCGCTTTGATCGTGTTCTCCCCGGCGTTGAGGTTCACCGTCACCGTCACGCTCTGCCACGTCGTCCACGCGCCGGTGCCCGCGAACGCCACCTCGTCGGCGGCGAGACCGCCGTTGACGTTGATGTCCAGCGGCCGGTTCACCGCGGTGCCGTTGGCGAAGCGCAGGGTGAGCGTGGCCGGACCGGCCTGCGCCGCGGTCACCTTGAACTCCACGGCCCCGCCGACGGCGTTGTCGTAGTTCACGAAGCCGGTGCCGGAGAAGCCCGCGTGGTTGGACTCGACGACGCCCTGCGTGATGGTGCCGCTCTCAGCCTCGTACCGGCCGGGTTCCGGGTCCGGGTCCCCGCCGCCGCTGCCGGGGTAGGCGTTGCCGAGCCACGCCTCGTCGACCCGCAGCTGCGCCTTGCCCTGCGTCGAGGTCTTCTCGACCCGGATGTGCCGCGCGGTCGTGTTGGCGGGCAGGTCGATGACCTGCACGCCCCGGTGGTTCGGCAGCGAACCGGACTTCACGTTCGTCCAGCTCGACCCGTCGTTCGACGTGTACACGTTGTAGTTCTTGATGCGCGCCGACCCGGACGACGGGTGGGTCGTCGAGTCCTCGCGCTGGTTGAGCGCCACGTACGAGACCTTCTTGGCCGACCCGAGGTCGAACCGCAGCGACACGGTGCCGGCACCCGTCGCGTCCCAGTAGGTCTGGTAGTTGCCGTCCGCCGCGTGGGCCGCGGGGTGGTTGGCGCCTGCCGCGCTCGAGCTCATGGTGTACGACGACTGCGGGATGATGCCTTCCTTGCCCGCGGTCTCGACCTTGAACACCGTGTCGTACTGGTCCCAGTTGGACACTCCGCTGATCGTCAGCGTGCCCGCGCTCTGCGTCCAGTTGACGGCCGCGCCGGTGCGCAGGTTCGTCACCTTCGAGATCTTGTAGCCGTTGTCCCGCACCTTGAGCGTCGTGCCGGACGGCTTCGTGATCGCGTGGATGTAGTGCAGGTTCGGGTTCGCCTTGCTCACGGTCGTGATGCCGTGCGCGCCGTCGTTCCAGAAGCCTGGCTTGAGTCCACCGTTGTTGTAGCCGCCGCCGTGCACGCCGAGCAGCGACTCCTTGATCTGCCCGAGATAGCCTTCGGCGAAGTTGTTGAAGTTCTGCTGGTTCGAGGGGAACTTGCCGTTGACCATGGCGGTCTCCGCCATCAACGCCTTGACGTCAGACCCCGCGTTGGTGATCAACCGTCCGAGCGTGAGCTTGTAGTCGACCGACGTGTTCGACCCGCCGTACCACCAGGGCCCGCCACTGGGCAGCTTGAAGCACGCCTCGATCAACCGCGGCGCCGCCGTGTAGACCGCCTGCGGGTAGTCGTAGCTCGGCGTCATGCCGGTCTTCTGCTCGTTGCTGATCGTGTCCATGATCGGCGTGTCCTCGTTGTTGTTGCTGAGGACGTAGTGCGGGCGGTCCTTGCGGATCCGCTCGTACAGGCCGTTCTGCTCCCAGTACGCGTTGTCGTTGTCGATCCAGAACCCGGCGAGCTTCGGGTACCGCTGCATGACCTCGACGAAGTTGTCGTAGCTGAACTGCCCGAAGCCGTTGCGCTCCTGCAGGTTCACCGTCTTGCCCTTGTACTTCGAGTACCCGGCCGAGTCGAGCCACTCGTGCCCGCCCTCGTTGTGCCACTGCGGGTCGTCCGTCATGTAGTTGATGACGTACAGCCCCTCCTTCTCGGCGGCTTCGATCAGCTCACCGAGGAAGTCGCGCTTGGTGGCACAGGCGCCGGGAATCGAGCTCGGCCACGCCCGCGCGTACCCGAGACGACTGTGGAAGCTGGCGAGCACGAGGTACTGCGCGTGCAGCTTCTTGGCCTCGTCCACCCAGTACTTCGCGCTCCACCCACCACTGGTGACGGCGTTCTCCCACGCCGAGCAGCTGGTGTAGCCAGGCGAGGTGCGCATGCCCCAGTGCAGGAAGAGCCCCGCCGTGGACGCCCGCAGCCAGTCCTGGCGGGGGTGGAGGACTTCGGCGCTGGCCGGTGATGGGCTCAGGCCGACAACAAGTAGAGCGGCGGTCAACAACACGCCGATGCGACGCAACTTTGCACGCACGAGCCAGCCTCCTGAACGGACGCCTCCTGCGGCGGAAGAAGACGTGCTCGATATCACTCGGCCAGAGATGTACTCCACGGTTGTGAAACCTTCAAGAGGAGGTCCGATGTTTGAGCGTGTTTCATAAGTTACGTAATCGATAAAGGCTCCGAACGAGCCGATGTCTGTTGCAGAGCGTTGCCGATTTGGGCCCGAGTTCGACCCAACGGCATGGTCACGCTCCCACGACCGCCGTGGCGCCGAGCGGGTGCCGCGGGGTGCCCAGCAGGCAACACGCGCCCGCCGAGCACCCGCTCCGCGCCGCTCTTCTCGGCCTCGGGCCAGGCTCACGCAGGCGTCCCCGCACGCGAGAACCCCCCGAATCCATGCTCGCAGCCAGCACCGACAACCCCCGGCCCCGCCGACGCGCCAGCCCCGAAACCAGGGGGCGACAGCCTGCACTTTCTGCCGCGCGGCGCACACCCCGCGAGCGAAGCGAAGCCAGCACACCAGCGGCCCACCACGAAACCGGCAGGCGCCAAGGGAGCACAGCGAAAACCGGCGCGAACCAAGCGAGCGCCGCCCCAACCGGCAGGTGCCAAGAGAGCCCCAGCGAACCGGCAGATACCAAGCGAGCACCGCCGAAACCGGCAGATACCAAGAGAGCGCGGAGAAACCGGCAGATACCAAGAGAGCCCGACGAAACCGGCGCGAACCAAAAGAAAGGAGCGCCCGCCGCACTGCCAACCCCCGCAGTGCCAACCGGGCGCGGCCCCCGAGCACAAACCGGCGGCCGAACGATCAGGACAAACTTTCCCGGAGGGCAGGGGGTGGGGAGGGGCTCGCTGATCAGGCGCAGCCTTGCCACATCGAAAATGCCTTGTCAAGGCAGCTCTTCCGCCTTGACAAGGCGTTTTCGATGTGGCGACCTCTGGTGATCAGCGAGCCCTTCTCCACCCCACACCGCAAAGCCCCACACCGCAAAGAAGCCCAAACCCTAGTGGCTGGGATGCCCGTACAACCCAGCCCCCGCAATCTCCAACGTAGTCAAAAACGCGTTAGAAGCCTCATACGAAGTCAAGATCAGCTCCGCGGTGTGCGTGAAGTCCAACGGAGTCACGGGTTGCACAGGCGGCCCAGGCAGGTACAACACCGGCACATCACGCGATGCCAACTCAACTTCGAGCACGGCTTGGTTGCGCATCCCCAAAGTCGCCCAGAACAACAAGGTCTCGGCAAGCGTCTCCGGCACCGTAGGCAAGTGCCCGGGAAACGCACAGTCGAGCACCACCAACGACCGAGCCCCCATGGCCAACGCCTGCCGAATGGGCACGTTGGCGAGCACCCCACCGTCGTACAACACCTGATCACCGATCCGCACAGGCGGATAAACCCCGGGGATGGCCGAGGAAGCGAGGATCGCAGGCACCAACTCCCCAGAAGTGATGTTGACCGCCTCACCGGTGACGCAGTCAACAGACACAGCCCCGAACGGCAGCCGCAACGAGGAGAAGTCCGTTGCCCCGTCAAGCCCTTCGGCCAAAACAGCAGCAAGCCCGGTGTTGGGGAACAGGTAAGTCTTGTTGGTGCGCAACGACCTCAGCTGAGCGATCGGCCCACCGGGAAACACGCGCGGCCGCGTCATGCCCTCCCACATCACGGCGAGCCGGTCGGCAGCCTTGTCCGGGTCGAGCGACCCGTTGACCGAGCCGACCGACGTGCCGACCACGAGGTCAGGCCGGACGCCGTGCTCCGCGAGGGCGCGCAGCATCCCGACCTGACTGGAGCCGAGGCTGCCACCACCGCCGAGCACGAACCCGACGGGTCCGGGAAGAGTGATCGTCACGGGTGCATCGTAAAACGACAGAGCTGTCTCACCACGTGAACACGCTTGGCCAGCCACTGACCGGGTGTCAGCATCAAGGCGTGTCCCAGGCATCTGTGCTCAGCACGCGCCGCCACGTCGACCTCCGTCGGCAGGCGAGCGCGATCTGTGCGGTGCCCGTTCGTCTCGTCTGAAGAGTCTGAAAGCAGAACCAGACAACGCCCCGGCACTGGGGAGGGACCATGAGCCGCACCGCGTCCACCGTGTTGAGGTCCGTCCTCGACCACGGGCCCGTCGCCCGCAGCACCATCGCCCGGCTCACCGGGCTGAGCGCCGCGACGGTCACCAAGCAGTACGCCGAGCTCGCGCGACGCGGGCTCGTGCGAGAGGTCGACACGCGCATTCCGCGCGTCACGCTCGGGCGGCCGCACGTGCCGGTGGACATCGACGTCGACAGGCACGTCGTGTGCGGCGTGCACATCGCGTACGGGCACACGACGTTCGCGTTGATGAACCTGCGCGGCACGGTGCTGGCGCAGGAGCGCGAGCCGCATCGGACCACTGCACCCGAAGCTGTCCTGACCAGGATCGCGGACCGGGTTCCAGCATTCCTGAAGGAGAACGACCGGACGCCGGTCGGCATCGGGCTCGCGACCGGCGGGCGCATCGACCCGGACAGCGGCACGATCGTCGAGCACAGCCAGCTCGGGTGGCGGCACGTCGGTGCCAAGCGGTTCCTCGGGGAACGGCTCGGGCTGCCGGTGCACGTCGACTCGCACTCGCGGGCGCTGGCGCGGGCCGAGCAGCTGTTCGGTGACGAGCGGACGCGGGTCAGCGTCGTGCACCTCTTCGTGGGCAACGTGGTGGACGCCGCGATCGCCACGAACGGGACCGTCCACAGCGGACCCGGCGCGCGAGCGGGTGAGATCGCGCACCTCGCGCTGCAAGACGACAACACGCCTTGTCCCTGCGGGAGAACCGGCTGTCTGCAGGCCGCGGTCGCGGACCGGACCATCGCGGAACGGGCGGTGGCCGCCGGGATCATCGACGTGCCGGACGTGCGACGGCTGCTCGACAAGGCGAGACACGACCCCAGGGCGCGAGCCGTGTTCCGGCAGCGGGCGCGCAAGATCAGCCAGGCCGCGAAGCTGCTGCTCGACGTGATCAACCCCGAGGTGCTGGTCATCGTCGAGGCGGGCGCGATGCACCTGCCTGAATGTCTCGACGAAATCAGGGCGAGAACCGGGGACAGAATCGTCACGACCAGTTTCGGCAGCGACGTGCTCAGCGTCGCCGCCGGTTCGGTGATGCTGAACGAGGTCTACGGTCATCCTCTTTATTTTCTCAAGTCGCAAAATTGACACTCAGGCACCTCTGACAGAGGATTGACCTGCACATACACCCACAACAATTCTAAGGAATTGGCGATGACCGCTGTCCAGGAAAAGACCATCACCGTGCGCCCGATCGCAGGTCACATCGGCGCGAACATCTCTGACATCGACATTTCTCAGCCGCTCGACAAAGACACGATCCAGGCCCTGAAGAACGCCCTGCACGCGCACAAGGTGATTTTCTTCCGCGACCAGGAGCTGGACCACGCGGCCCAGATCGCGTTCGGCCGCCAGTTCGGCGAGCTGACCTACGCCCATCCCCACGACGACGCGCCGCCGAACGGGCACCCGGAGATCTTCACGATCGACCCGCGGCGGTACGAGGAGCGCTACGGCAAGGACTTCAAGGAGCAGACCCGCAAACGCCAGTACAGCTACTTCTCCGGCTGGCACACCGACGTCACGGCCGCGGTGAACCCGCCTGCCGCGTCGATCCTGCGCGCGGAGGTCGTCCCCGAGGTCGGCGGCGACACGACGTGGACGAACCTCGTCGCCGCCTACAACGGTCTCTCCGACCAGCTGAAGTCCTTTGTGGACACCCTGCGCGCCGAGCACAGGTACGGCGGCGCGAGCAAGGTCGACGAGGGCGCGTACGCCAAGCGCGTCAACGACAACCTGCTCGTCGCCGAGCACCCGGTCGTGCGCGTGCACCCGGTGACCGGCGAGAAGGGGCTCTTCGTCAACCCCGGCTTCACCAGCCACGTCGTCGGCGTGTCACCGCACGAGAGCAAAGCGATCCTCGACCTGCTCTACGGCGAGCTGACCCGGCCCGAGTACACCGTGCGGTTCCGCTGGGAGCCGGGCAGCGTCGCCTTCTGGGACAACCGCGCCACCGCGCACCTCGCGCCGCGCGACCTCGAACACCTCGACGTCCAGCGCACGCTGCACCGCGTCACGCTCATCGGCGACACCCCGGTCGGCCCGGACGGCAGGGAGTCCACGCTGCTGGCGGGCAGGCCCTTCACCGCGGACCACGCCGTGGTGGTGGACTGATGACGGCCATCATCCCCGCGCAACTGGCACCGGACGCCTTCCGCCGGGCGTTCCGGCGCCACCCCGCGGGCGTCGTCGTGATCACCGCGGACGCCGAGCACGGCCCGGTCGGGTTCACCGCCACCAGCCTCACGTCGCTGTCGCTGCGCCCGCCGCTGATCTCGTTCGGCGTCTCCACCGGCAGCTCCAGCTGGCCGCACATCAAGGACGCGGCGACGGTCGTCGTGAGCTTCCTGCAGGCGCAGCACGAACACGTCGCCCGGCGGTTCGCGACGAGCGGCATCGACCGGTTCGCCGAACGCGACTGGCACCGGCTGCCCGGCGGCGAGCCGGTCATCACCGGCACGAACTGGTTGCGCGCCGAGGTCGAGCGGTTCATCCCGATCGGCGACCACTCGATCGTCGTCGCGCAGGTGCTGCAGAGCGACCTGCACAACGACGGCCCTCCCCTGCTCTACCACGACGGCAGCTACCACTCGATCCCCTAGGAATCCCCATGTTGCGCAGACGAACGTTCCTGGCGGGGTTGGCGGCGCTCGGCGCCGCGGGCTGCTCCACCGGTGAGGCGGCACCGGCGCTGACCGGTGCCCTGCCCACCGCCGCACCGCCACCGGACACGAAGCTCACGATCTCCATCCGCTCCACGCTGATCCAGCTCGAGCAGTCGGGAGAACTGACCAAGCTGCCGTTCAAGGTGCCGGACTGGCCGAACATCCAGGCGGGCCCTGACGTCATCCAGGCGTTCCGGGCCAACTCGGTCGACCTCGCCACCAACGCGGGCATCCCGCCCATCCAGGCGAAGGCGAACCGGTTCGACGCGCGGATCGTCGCGGTCGGGCAACGGGAGAAGCCGCTCTACACGTTCGCCGGCGCACCCGGTCTCGCACTCAACGACCTGAAAGACCTGCGCGGCAAGAAGATCGCGTTCTCGCAGGGCCAGGCGCAGGGCGTCGTCGTCCTGCGCACGCTGAAGGAACTGGGGCTGAAGAACACCGACGTCGAGCTGGTCGGGTTGACCAGCAACCAGTTCCTCACCGCACTGCAGGCCCAGCAGGTCGACGTCGCGGTGCTCGCCGAACCGGTGCTCACCAAGTACCTCGGCCAGTACCCGGACGCGAAGTCGCTCGCCATGAACGCGGTCGACCTGCTCACGATCCTGTGGGCACCGGTGAGCGTGCTGAACGACCCGGCGAAGCTCGCCGCGGTCCGCGCCTTCATCCCGTTCTGGGCGCGCGGACAGGTGTGGGCCTACGAGAACCCGGACAAGTGGGTCGACGCCTACTACGTCAAGGACCAGAACGTCACCAAGGCCGACGGCGACCGGATCGTCAAGGCGACACCCGAGCTCGTCTTCCCCGCCAACTGGGACCGGGCGATCCGGTGGGAGCAGGAGACCGTCGACCTGCTCGCCGACGGCGGCTTCGTCCCGTCCTTCAAGGCGGACGAGCTGTTCGACCGCCGGTTCGAGCACATCGCGGCCGAAGCCGTCGACGCCGAGTATCGGAGCAGCACATGACACAGGTGCTCGAACGGCCCGTCGCACTGACCGCACCCCACGCGAGAACCAAGCGGAAGAGGCTCGGTCTGGGCAAACCCATCCCGTACGGACGCGCGCTGGGACCGTTGCTGCTCATCGTGGTCTGGAGCGCCGCGTCGGCGACCGGCGCGCTGGACCCGCGCATCCTGTCCGCGCCGTGGACGGTGCTGCAGACCGGCATCGAACTGACGCGGAGCGGAAAGCTGCCGGAGAGCGTGCTGATGTCGTTGCAACGCGCGGCATTGGGCTTCCTGTTCGGCGCCGTCGCCGGCACCGCGCTCGCCATCGCGGCCGGCCTCAGCCGCATCGGCGAGGCGCTGATCGACGGGACCGTGCAGGTCAAGCGCGCGATCCCGTCGCTCGGCCTGATCCCGCTGCTCATCCTGTGGCTCGGCATCGGCGAGCCGTTCAAGGTCGTGGTGATCGCGCTCGGCGTCGCGGTGATCATGTACCTGCAGACCTACACCGCGCTCACCGGCATCGACAGCAGGTACGTGGAGCTGGCGGAGGTCGTCGGGCTGAGCCGGGCGCAGTTCATCCGCAAGGTCGTGTTCCCCGGTGCGCTGCCGGGCTTCTTCCTCGGCCTGCGGCTCGGCGTCACCGGCTCGTGGCTGTTCCTGATCGTGCTGGAGCAGATCAACGCGACCAGCGGCATCGGTTACCTGATGTTCCAGGCGCAGAACTACGGCCAGACCGACGTGATCATCGTCGGGCTCGTCGTCTACGGGCTCTTCGGGTTCCTGTCCGACGCGGTGCTCCGGCTCGTCGAACGGAGGGCGCTGTCGTGGCGACGCACGCTGTCCGGGTGAGCGGGCTGGTCCGCTCGTTCGGTGACCGGAACGTGCTGGACGGTCTCGACCTCGCGATCGCACCCGGTGAGTTCGTGGCGATTCTGGGCCGCAGCGGGTCGGGCAAGAGCACGCTGCTCAAAGCCGTCGCGGGCCTCGACTACGACGTGACGGGCGACGGCGACATCGCCGTCGCCGGCGAGATCGCGGTCGCGTTCCAGGACTCGCGGCTGCTGCCGTGGCTGCGGGTGGTCGACAACGTCGAGCTGGGCGTCCGGCCCGGCCGCGGCACAGCGGCTCTCGCCGAGGTCGGACTCGAAGGCCGCGAAAGGGCTTGGCCCAGCGAGCTCTCCGGCGGCGAGCAGCAACGGGTGGCGCTGGCCCGTTGCCTCGTCAGGGAACCGCGCGTGCTGCTCGCCGACGAGCCGTTCGGCGCGCTGGACGCGTTGACCCGCATCAGGATGCACGACCTGCTGCGCGAGCTGTGCGCCAAGCACCAGCCCGCGGTGCTGCTCGTGACGCACGACGTGGACGAGGCGATCGAGCTCGCCGACCGCGTGGTGGTCCTGCACGAAGGCCGGATCGGCCTGGACGTCCCGGCGCACGACGCCGATCGCACACATCTGTTGAGAGCACTGGGAATCGGAGTCGCGGCATGACACTGCACCTCAACCTCTTCATCTTCGACACGGGGCACCACGAGGCGTCGTGGCGGCTGCCGCAGAGCGACCCGCTGGCGTACCTGGACATCGCCTACTACCAGCGAATCGCGCGGATCGCCGAGGACGCGAAGTTCGACTCGGTGTTCCTCGCCGACAGCCCGGTGCAGTTCGGCGACCCCGGCCGCAGGCCGTCCGGACGGCTCGAACCGACCGTGCTGCTCACCGCGCTGGCCGCCGTCACGTCCCGCATCGGCCTCATCGCCACCGCGTCGACCACCTACAACGAGCCGTTCAACCTGGCACGCCGGTTCTCCTCGCTCGACCACGTCAGCGGCGGCCGCGCGGGCTGGAACATCGTCACCACCGCGGGCGACGACGCGGCGCGGAACTTCGGCCTGGACAGCCAGCCCGCGCACGTCCACCGCTACGAGCGCGCCGCCGAGTTCGTCGAGGTGTCGAAGAAGCTGTGGGACTCGTGGGAGGACGACGCGGTCGTCGGCGACAAGGAACGCGGCGTGCACGCGGACAGCGGAAAGGTGCACGTGATCGACCACGTCGGCCCGCACTTCAGCGTGCGCGGCCCGTTGAACGCGCCGCGCTCGCCGCAGGGCCACCCGCTGCTCGTGCAGGCGGGGTCGTCCGAGGACGGCAAGGACTTCGCCGCCCGGCACGCCGAGGCGGTGTTCACCGCGCAGCAGACGCTGGAGGAGGCCGTCGCGTTCTACGCGGACGTGAAGCGGCGCGCGGTGGCGTTCGGCCGCGACCCCGACCAGGTCAAGATCCTGCCCGGACTGGTGCCGGTGATCGGGTCGACCGAGGCGGAAGCCCTTGCGGCGGAAGAGGAACTGGACCGGCTGATCATCCCCGAGTACGCCCGCGAGAACCTGGCCGAGCTGCTCAAGGTGCCCGCCGAGTCGCTCGCGCTCGACGAGGAGCTGCCCGCGGACCTGCCCGCCGAGGACGAGATCGAGGGCTCCAAGTCGCGGTACACGCTGATCGTCGAGCTGGGCAGACGCGAGCGGCTGACCGTGCGCGAGCTGATCGGGCGGCTCGGCGGCGGGCGCGGGCACAAGACGTTCGCGGGCACTCCGGAACAGGTCGCGGACACCATCGAGCGCTGGTACCGCTCGGGCGCGGCCGACGGGTTCAACATCATGCCCGCGGTGCTGCCGTCCGGGCTCGAGGTGTTCGCCGCCGAGGTGCTGCCGATCCTGCGGCAACGCGGGCTGTTCCGCACCGAGTACACCGGGTCCACGCTGCGCGAGCACTACGGGCTGCCCCGGCCCGCGAACCAGTTCTCACTCGTCGCGGTGTGAGGTGCGTAAGGTCGAGGTATGGGGCAACTGGGCGAGATGTTTCCCGGACGGAAACTGCGCAGCGAGGCAGGCGACTCGGGCACGGGTGAGGACTACGAGGAGACCGGTCCGCTCGACCTGACGACCGGGACGGTGCGGCTGGCCCCGCGGCCGAAGCCGCAGGAGCCCGCCGAGCCGAAGGATTAGATGCCGAACGCCCGCGCCAGGATGCTGTCCATGGCGCGGGTGGGCAGCACCTTGCGCAGCAGTTCCTGCACGCGCGCGTCGTTGCCGACGACGTAGCGGTCGCGCGGCCGCCGGTCGGTCAGCGCGCGCTCGACGGTCGCGGCCACGATGTCCACCGGAGCGGTGCCGCGCTGCATCTTGGGCGCGGCCTTCCGCAGCCCCGCGATGTGCCGCGCGTAGAGCTTGCGGTGCTCGGGTTTCAACGCGCCGACCGTGGAGTTGATCGTCGCGTCCATGTCGCGCCACAGGTCGGTGTCGATGGCGCCGGGCTCGACCAGCGACACCGGGATGTGCCACGGCCGCAGCTCGATGCGCATCGTGTCGGCCAACGCGGTCAACGCGAACTTCGAGGCGCTGTAGGCGCCGGTCATCGGCACGGCCAGCCTGCCGTTCGCCGACGAGATGAACACGACCCGGCCGCGGCGGGGACGCAGCAGCGGCAGCACGGCCTGGGTGACGGCGACCTGCGCGACGACGTTCACCTCGAGCTGGTGGCGCACGTCGTCGAGGTCGAGCACCTCGACCGGGCCGCCGACGAAGATGCCCGCGTTGTTCACGACGGCGTCCAGCGACGGCAGCGACGACAGCTCGGCGATGTGGTCGTCGTTGGTCAGGTCCAGCTTGACCGGCGTGATCCGCTCGCCCAGTGACCTGGGCGTGCGCATCCCGGCGTACACGTTCCACCCGGCGCCGGCGAGCCGCTGCGCGATCGCGAGGCCGATTCCGCGGCCGGCTCCGGTGATCAGGACCGATGGCATGGTCACACGCTACGCAGCGTCCCTGCGGGAACGGCGGAGGGGTTGCCGGTGACGTGCGCGAAGATCTTCCCGGCCTCGTCCGCGCGCCCGAGCAGGCCGAGCGCTTCGGCCTGGCCGAGCAGGTGGCCGGTGGCCGTCTGCACCTCCAGCGCCTCCTCGACCAGCATGCGCGCCTGACCGGGGTGAACCGAGGCCAGCGTGGTCAGCGCCCGTCCCCGCAGCACCCGCAGCGAACGCTCGTCGGCCAGCTCCAGCGCCGCGGTCGCGTGCCGCACGGCCGCGTCCGGCTCGGAGGAGGCGAGCACTCGCGCGAGGTCGATCAGCACGGAGGTCTCGTGGTAGCGCTTCTCCAGCGACCGAGCGAGGCGGAGCCCGCGTTCCAGCGCCGCGACGGCCTCGCCGGTCCGCCCGAAGTGGTGCAGCAGCTCCCCCTGCACGATCAACGCGCTCAGCACGTAGTGGCTGGTGGCCGTCTCCTCCGCCGCTTCGAGCAGCCGGGTCGTCGTCTCCAGCGCCTGCTCGGACCGGCACGTGTCGCGCTCCAGCATCGCCCGCGAGCGCAGGGTGTTGAGCCGCCACGTCTGCGACCCCGAGCCCTCGGCAAGGCCGGCCGCCTGGTCGAGGTAGGTGGTGGCGCAGGCGATGTCGCCGAGCTGGCAGGTCACGTCGCCGAGGCCGCTGAGCGCGGGCACCGCGCGCATCTCGTTGCCCGTCTGGGCGAACAGCTCCAGCGCCTGCTCGAAGTGCTGCCGCGCGGTCGCGAGGTGGCCGGTGAACGTGGCCGCGACACCCAGGCTGGTCAGCGTCAACGCCTTGCGCGGCACGTCGGTGACCAGGTGCAGCGCCTGGCTGAACAGCTCGGTGGCTCGCGCCGGCCGCCCGAACAGGGTGTGCGCGTTGCCGAGGTTGTGCAGGCAGTGGCACTCGCCCGCGAGGTTGCCCGCGACGCGGTAGAGGTCGCGCGCGGCCAGCCAGTGCTCGGTCTGCGGGGCGTCCTGCTCGATGCACGCGGTGGCGAGCGCGCTGTGCGCCGCGGCCCGTCCCTCCGGGTCCGACTCGGCCTCGGCGGCGATCAACGCGGCCTGCCCCGCGATCTGACAGTCCGCCGAGTTCCTGCGCAGCCAGAAGTAGCCGCGCCACGCGTCGGTGAGCTGCCAGGCGTACTCGCGCGGGCCTTCCTCGGCGCACTGGACGACGAGCGTCACCACGCTCTCCCGCTCACCGTCCAACCAGGACAGTGCATCCGCGCGTCCGGCGAACGGGCGCGCCGTGCCGGAGCGGTCGAGCCGGAACATGTCCGGTGCCAGCAACCTCATCGCCGCGTCGGTGGTGTGCAGGTAGAACTCGAGCAGCCGGTGCCGCGCCGCGGCGCGGTCCGGGTCGTGCGCCACCAGGTCCTGCGCGTAGAGCCGCAGCAGGTCGTGCATCCGGTACCGGTTCGGCGTGTGCGGCTCGATCAGGCTGGCCGCCTCCAGCGCGAGCACCGCGTCCCGCGCCGACGGCTCACCGAGCAGCGCGGCGGCCGCGTCGGGCGTGAAGTCCGTGCGGGGCAACAACCCCAGCCTGCGGAACAGCACTCGCGCGTCCGGCGGGAGCGCGCGGTACGACAGGTCGAACGCGGCGGTGACGGCCGCGCGCCGGTCACCGGGAACGGCCAGCTTCGCGAGCCGGTCCCCGCCGCTGAGCTCGGCCACGGCGTCGACGACGAGGTGGTGCGGCCTGGCGACGAGGTTCGCGAGCGCGATCCGCATCGCCAGCGGCAGGTACCCGCACAGCCAGGCCAGCTCGGCGACGGCGTCGGGCTCGGCGGCGGCCCTGCTCTCGCCGAGCACCCGCCCGATCAGCTCGTGCGCCTCGTCGGGCTCGAGCACGTCCAGCTCCACCTGGTGCGCGTCGTCGAGCGCGACGAGGCCGAGCAGCGAGTTGCGGCTGGTGATCACCACCGCGCACCGCGCCGATCCGGGCAGCAGCGGGCGGACCTGCGCCTCGGACGCCGCGTTGTCCAGCACGATCAGCATCCGCCGGTCCGCCAGCAACGACCGGTACAAGGCGGCCTGTTCGGCTTCCTCACGCGGGATCGCGGACGAGTCGATGCCCAGCGCGCGGAGGAACTGCGCCAGCGCGTCCGCGGGCGTGGTCGGCGGCGCGTCGTCGTGGCCGCGCAGGTTGACGTAGAGCTGGCCGTCCGGGAACAGGGGGCGAGCCCGGTGCGCCCAGTGCACGGCCAGCGCGGTCTTCCCCACCCCGGCGACACCGGCGATGGACGTGATCACGACCGTGCCCGCGCGGGCGCTGACCAGGTCGTCGAGCCGCGCGAGGTGCTCCTGCCGTCCGGTGAACCTGGCCAGGTCCGCGGGCAGCTGCGCGGGTGTGGTCGTCGGCTTCGGTTGCACCGCAACGGGTTCCTGGCTCAGCACCGACTGGTGCACCGAGCGCAGGCTCTCCCCCGGCTCGACGCCGAGGTCGTCGGCGAGCCTGGTGCGCATGCGCTGGTAGACCTCCAGCGCGTCGGCGCGCCGCCCGGAGCCGTGCAGCGCCTGCATCAGCAGCTCGGCGAGCCGTTCGCGGTACGGGTGCTCGCCGACCAGCGCGGTCAGCTCGGCGACCGCCTCGCGGTGCCTGCCGAGCCCCAGCTCCAGCGCGAGACAGCGTTCCCGCACCTCGGCGCGGCGCTCCTCCAGCCGTTCGACGTCCGCGCGCAGCGCCTGGCTCTCGATCCCGGCGAGCGCGGTTCCGCGCCACAGGCTCAGCGCCGCGCGCAGGTGCGCGACGGCGTCACCGAGCTCCACGGTGTGCGACTGCGCGACCAGTCTCTCGAAGGTGCGCTGGTCGAGGTCGGCCTCGCCGAGCACGAGCCGGTAGCCGGCGCTGTCCGTGACGATCACGTCCGGCCCGAGCACCGAACGCAGCTCGCCGACGCACTTCTGGATCTGATGCCTGCTGGTCGACGGCGGATCCTCGCCCCACACGACGTCCACGAGGTACGACGGGGTGGCCACGCGCTCGGCCGACAGCAGCAGCGCGGCCAGCACCTTCTGGTTGCGGACACCGCCGGGGTCGAGCCGGACCCCGCGGTCGGACACCTCGAGCGCCCCCAGAATCCGGAACTCCACCGTCCCACCGTAGTGCGGCAAGCGCTCCACAACACCGCCGCGCCCTGACCCGTTCCCGGCGGGCAGATCGGCGAGGGGCACAATGACCGGCTGTGACCACGCTCATCCACCAGAGGATCGCTGACGAGCTCGGTGTACGCGCGGGCCAGGTGAGCGCTGCCGTCGAGCTGCTCGACGGTGGCGCGACCGTCCCGTTCGTCGCCCGCTACCGCAAGGAGGCGACGGGCGCACTCGACGACGCGCAGCTGCGCACGCTCGAGGAGCGGCTCGGCTACCTGCGGGAGCTGGAAGAGCGCCGCGCCGCCGTGCTGGAGTCCATCCGCGGCCAGGGCAAGCTGACCGACGAGCTCGAAGCGCAGATCCACGCCGCCGACTCGAAGGCAAGACTCGAAGACATCTACCTGCCGTACAAGCCGAAGCGGCGCACCAAGGCGCAGATCGCCAAGGAGGCGGGCCTCGAACCGCTGGCCGACGCGCTGCTCGGCGACCCGAACCTGAACCCGCAGGAGACCGCCGCGGCCTACGTGGACGCGGAGAAGCAGGTCCCGGACGTGGCCGCCGCGCTGCAGGGCGCCCGCGCGATCCTCGTCGAGCGGTTCGGCGAGGACGGCGACCTGATCGGCGAGCTGCGCGAGCACATGTGGATGCGCGGGCGGGTCGTCTCGAAGGTCCGGGAGGGCAAGGAGACGGACGGGGCGAAGTTCTCGGACTACTTCGAGTTCTCCGAGCCGTTCAGCAAGCTGCCGTCGCACCGCATCCTGGCGCTGTTCCGCGGTGAGAAGGAAGAGGTGCTCGACCTCGTCCTGGAGCCGGAGGAGCCGGTCGAGGAGGGCCCGTCGTCGTTCGAGGTCCGCATCGCGGCCCGGTTCGGCGTCGACGACCAGGGCCGCGCTGGCGACCGGTGGCTCACCGACACGGTCCGCTGGGCCTGGCGCACGCGCATCCTCGTGCACCTCGGCATCGACCTGCGCGGCAGGCTGCGCCAGTTCGCCGAGGACGAGGCCGTCCGGGTGTTCGCGTCGAACCTGCGCGACCTGCTGCTCGCCGCACCGGCGGGCACGCGCGCCACGATGGGGCTCGACCCCGGCTTCCGCACCGGTGTGAAGGTCGCGATCGTCGACGCCACCGGCAAGGTCGTCGCGCACGACACGATCTACCCGCACGTTCCGGCGAACCGCTGGGACGAGTCGCTCGCCAAGCTGGCCGTGCTGGCCAAGCAGCACAACGTCGACCTCATCGCGATCGGCAACGGCACCGCGTCGCGCGAGACGGACAAGCTGGCCGCGGACCTGATCGCGCGGCAGCCGGACCTCAAGCTGACCAAGGTCGTCGTGTCCGAGGCGGGCGCATCGGTGTACTCGGCGTCGGCGTACGCGTCGTCCGAGCTGCCCGAGCTGGACGTGTCGATCCGCGGCGCGGTGTCGATCGCGCGGCGGCTGCAGGATCCGCTGGCCGAGCTGGTGAAGATCGACCCCAAGTCCATCGGCGTCGGGCAGTACCAGCACGACATCACCGAGTCGAAGCTGTCGCGCTCGCTGGACGCGGTGGTCGAGGACTGCGTGAACGCGGTCGGCGTCGACCTGAACACGGCGTCGGTCCCGCTGCTGACCCGCGTGTCCGGCATCAGCGCCGGTCTCGCGGAGAACATCGTGTTGCACCGCGACTCCAACGGCCCGTTCCGCACGCGCGACTCGCTGAAGAACGTGGCGCGGCTGGGCCCCAAGGCGTTCGAGCAGTGCGCGGGCTTCCTCCGCATCCGCGGCGGCGACGAGCCGCTCGACCAGTCGAGCGTGCACCCCGAGGCGTACCCGGTGGTGCGGCGCATGCAGGAGAACGCGGGTGCCGAGCTGATCGGCAACACCGCGGTGCTCACGAAGCTGCGCCCGGAGACGTTCGTGGACGACACGTTCGGTCTGCCGACCGTCACGGACATCCTGCGGGAGCTCGAGAAGCCGGGCCGCGACCCGCGTCCGGCGTTCAAGACCGCCACGTTCGCCGAAGGCGTCGAGAAGCTCTCCGACCTCAAGCCCGGCATGGTGCTGGAGGGCGTCGTCACGAACGTGGCCGCGTTCGGCGCGTTCGTCGACATCGGTGTGCACCAGGACGGTCTCGTGCACATCTCCGCGCTGTCCAACAACTACGTGAAGGACCCGCGCGACGTCGTGAAGTCCGGTGACGTGGTGCGGGTGAAGGTGCTCGAGGTCGACGTGGCGCGCAAGCGCATCGGCCTCACGCTGCGGCTGCAGGACGAGCCGGGCAAGCCCAAGCAGCAGCAGGGTGGCGGTGGCGGCCGGGACCGCGGCAACCGCCCGCAGCGCGACAACCGCGACAAGGGCCGCACCAGCCCACCGCCCGCGGCCGGCTCCATGGCCGACGCACTGCGCCGCGCGGGCTTCGGCAACAAGTAGCTGCAAACGCCGCCGGGGCACCTCCACCTGAGATCGGTGGACGTGCCCCGGCGGCGTTGTGCTTACTTGGCGCGGGTGCCCTTGGCCTTGACCAGTTCGGACTCGAAGAGGTCCTCGACCTGGGTGAGCGCTCCGGGCGCGTTGGCGTCCGGCCTGGTGATGTAGGACTGGGTGCTCGACGGGCGGCCGACCAGCGAGAAGTGCAGCGCACCGGTCAGGTTCTTCATGTCGAGACCGTTGGTGTCGTGGAACGCCCGCAGCACGCCGTCACGCGTGAGGTCGTTGGCCTTGCACGCCTTCTCCAGCACCGCCGTGTACGCCATGGCGACCGCGTAGCCGTGGACCGTGTAGATCGCGGACTTCTCGCCGGGGTACTTGGACTGGAACGCGGCGGCGACTTCCTTGGCACCGGCGGCGTTGCCGCTGAACGGCGCCACCGACGTCACCACGGACACCTGCTTCTGCACGGCGGCCGACACGGGCGTCTCGAGGATCGCCGGGTCGAAGCCGACGACGTTGACCATGAACGGGACGTCCCACTTCATGGCGGCCGCGACGCCGACGGCGACGGCGGTCTGCTGCGGCACCGTGCTGAGCACGACGGCCTTGGCACCGGCGGCCTTCAGCTCGCCGATCTGCCGGGTGAGGTCCGCGGTCGTCTCACCGATCTTCTGCTCGGCGATGTTCAACCCCCACTGCGAGGCGGCGAACTTGCTGCCCTCCAGCGCGTTCCCGCCGTAGCTGCCGTCGACGTAGACGTGCCCGACGGTGTCGCCTTCCTTGATGATGCCCTTGCGCTTGTAGTAGTCGAGACCGTTGATGACGTCGAGGTCGTAGGTCGTGCCCACGATCATCATCTGCGGGTTGCCGAGCAGCGACGCGGCCCACGAGGCGGGGGCGGTCAGCGTGCGCGTCTGCATCAGGTCCGGCTCGATCGCGGCGGTCATCGGAGCGCCCGCGAGCTCGATCAGGCCGAGCACCTCGGGCTCGATCTCGAAGTAGCCGTCGAGCGCCTTCTGGACGTCGAAACCGTGGTCCTTCAGCTTCAGCTCGACCTTGCGGCCGCAGACGCCGCCGCGGTCGTTGAGCTGGCTGAGGTACAGCTCGTAGCCCTTGATGCGCAGCAGCGCGGAGGACTTGAACGGACCTGTCATGTCGGTCAGCACGCCGAGCGAGATCGAGTCGTTGTCGACGCCAGGCCCTGTCTTGACAGCGACAGCGGCCTGCTCTTTCGCACCACAGGCGGCCATCGCCACCGTTAGTACTAGCGCAGCGGGCAGGGCAACACGACGGCGGAACGACATGCAGACTTCCTTGTCCAAAGCGGGCTACATACTAAGCGGTAGCTCAGTATCGTTGAGTAGTCATCAAACTCCTACACATGTGGTACGGAACACAGAATCCAATCGTTCACTGGACTACCGTATTAATTAACGATGTGATATTCGTACGGCCTCGAACGAAACGAGACACGGTCCGCCGCCCAGCTCTTTCTGGAATGGTGGTCACGTGAACGAAGAGGTTGACGCGGTAGTCATCGGCTCGGGTCCCAACGGTCTCGTCGCTGCAAACCTGCTGGCAGACGCGGGGTGGGACGTCCTCGTGCTCGAAGCGCAGGGCTCGCCGGGCGGCGCGGTCCGGACCGCGGAGATCACCGCACCGGGCTTCCGCAACGACCTCTACAGCGCGTTCTACCCGCTGGGACTCGGCTCGCCCGTCCTCAACGGCCTCGAGCTCGAACGTCACGGTCTGCGCTGGTGTCATGCACCCTCCGTGCTCGCGCACGTGTTCCCGGACGACCGGGTGGCGCTGCTGTCCCGCGAGGTCGACGTGACCGCCAAGTCGGTCGGCGCGTTCGCCCACTCCGACGCGGACGCCTGGTACGCGGAGTTCGAGGCGTGGCAACGGGTCCGCACGGCCGTCCTGAACTCGCTGTTACGCCCGTTCCCGCCTGTGCGCGCAGGCGCGTCGTTGCTCCGCGCGGTCGGCGTGGGCGACGCGCTGCGCCTCACCCGCCTGCTGACGCTGCCCGTCCGCCGTCTCGGCGAGGAGCGCTTCGCGGGCGAGGGCGCGCGGATCCTGTTGGCGGGCAACACGATGCACACCGATCTCGGCCCGGACCAGGCAGGCGGCGCCGGGTTCGGCTGGCTGCTCGCGATGCTCGGCCAGGAGGTCGGCAACCCGGTTCCCGAAGGCGGAGCGTCGGCGCTGACCGCGGCGCTGGTGTCGCGCCTGAACTCCGCAGGCGGCCGGGTCGTCTGCGACTCGCGCGTCTCGTCGGTGCTGCACGCCCGCGGTGTCGCCGTCGGCGTGCGGGTGGGCGACACGCTGGTCCGCGCACGCCGCGCCGTGATCGCCGACGTGCCCGCTCCCGTGCTGTACATGGATCTCGTGGGCGCGGCCGCGTTGCCGCAACGCCTGATCGACGACCTGTCCCGGTTCCAGTACGACAACGCGACGATCAAGGTGGACTGGGCGCTGTCGTCGCCGGTCCCGTGGACCAACTCCGAGGCCGGTTCCGCGGGCACCGTCCACCTCGGCGGCGACATGAACGGACTCGCCGCGGCCGCGAACGACGTTGCGTGCCAACGGATCCCGCGCAACCCGTTCCTGGTGATGGGCCAGATGACCACGTCCGACCCGACCCGCTCCCCCGCGGGCACCGAGTCAGCGTGGGCCTACACGCACGTGCCGCGCGGCGCGAAGTGGACCGACGACCGGTTGCGCCGCCGGGCCGACCGGGTCGAGCAGATCATCGAGGAACGCGCGCCGGGGTTCCGGTCGCTCATCGTCGGACGCAGCGTCGCCGGGCCCGACCAGCTCGAGGCAGGCAACGCCTCGCTCGTCGAAGGTTCGATCAACGCGGGCACCGCCGCCATCCACCAGCAGCTGGTGTTCCGGCCCGTGCCGGGACTGGGGCGCGCGGACACGCCGTTCGACCGGCTGTACCTGGCGAACGCCTCGGCCTGGCCCGGTGGTGGCGTGCACGGCGCCGCCGGTGCGAACGCGGCTCGGGCGGCGCTGGCGCGGCACGGGCGCGCGGGCGAGGTGTACCGGATGGTCGTGCAGGGCGCGCACCGCGCGATCTACTCCTAGCTATCCCCGCGTCCTCGAGCCAGGTCCGCGAGACGCTGCAGGGTCTCCCGGTTCCGCGGCACGAGCAGCAGGTCCTGCACCGCGTCCGGCACCAGCGAGCCAGGTCCGCTCAGCACCTGCTCGGCCATCCTGACCTCGGTCACCCCGGCTCCCTTGTCGGTGAGCCGGAACCGGATCCGGGCGGACCCGAGCGGCCACATCCGGGCGTCCAGCTCCATCTCCCGAGGCCGGGAGGCGGAGACGACCTCGGTGGTGTCGCTGACGACCAACGGCCACGGCCCCACGCTGTGGTGGATGCGTGCGCCGGGCTTCGGCCAGTCCGGATCGACGTCGCGGATGTGCGACGCGCCCACCACCCACCCCGCGTAGCTCCACCCGTCGGCGAGCACGGCGAAGACGCGCTCGATCGGCGCGTCGACCAGTTCCACGACTTCGGCCATGCCACCGGCTACCCCGGCGGCCCGGCCGAAAACGACCTCACGCGGCCTTGCGTCCCTTGGTGCGCCGCTCCTCCAGCTTCTTGCGCAGGTGGTCGACGGTGAGCTCCAGCTCGTAGACCCGCAACGCCGTGTACCGCGGCGACAGCCGCACCCCGAGCCGCTCCCCCAGCCGGTTCACGTCCTCGGCGGCGCGTTCGAGCCGCTTGCGGGCCACGCTCGCGGACGACGCGCGCACCATCACCAGGCAGATCTCGGCCTCGGTGTTGTAGGCGCGCAGCATGAGGACGCGCCAGTCGGCGAGCAGGCCGTCGCCCTGTTCGGAGCACGAGTTGAAGGTGCACTCGGTGCCGCCCTCGGTGGCGTTGCCGTCCTTGATCAGCTGCGTCATCTCGCTCTGCGCCAGCTCCAGGTGGGTCTGGTAGTCCGACGAGGACGAGAGCGGGTGGTGGTAGCGGAAGACGCCGGAGCGCTGGACGCCGACGTCGGCGCGGAGCGGGGCCAGCTCGGCACGGGCGTCGTCGATCTGGCGGCGGATGTGCAGCAGGGCGGCCCGTTCGCGGGCGACCTCGCCGCGTTCGCCGCCCATGCGCGAGAGCATGCTCTGCAGGCCCGTCGCGACCTGTTCGAGTTCCCTGATCCTCCGCTGCTTGCGCCCGAACATGCGGACCCCTCCCCGATGGTGCGACGTGGCTCTACCCGATCCATCGCACCGGCGGAGACGTGCTGTTATCCAGGCGGCGTGGACTTACACGAACGGGTGAAATGAGGTTTAACCAACGAGTGGCCTGACCTGTTCGGCCGCGAACCGCACGAACGCCTCCGGGTCGGGCTCGCTGGCCGTCGGCTGGAGCACGACGGTGTGCGCGCCCGCCTCGGCCAGGGCTTCGACGGCCGCCGCGACGGCGTGCGCGTCACCGGCCACGCCGTGGCCCTTGAACTCGGCGTCCAGGCGTTCCTGAGCACCTTCGCCGGTGGCGGTCAGCAGGTAGGCGACGATCTCGTGGTCGGGCGAACCGCCTCCCTCGGCGATCAGCTCCATCGCCGCGCGCAGCCCGTCCGGCGACGTCACGGAGTCGATGATCGTGCCGTCCGCGGCCTCACCGGTCAGCTTGATCGTCTTCGGGCCGACGCCGCCGGCGAGCACCGGGGCGGGCGAGGTCGGCGGCCAGTCGAGCGCGACCCCGTCGAGCTGGACGTACTTGCCGGACACGGTGACCCGCTCGCCGCGCAACAGCGCCCGCAGTGCGAACAGGTATTCGCGCAACAGCCGCAGCGGCGACTCGGCGCGGGCGCCCACCTGGCCCATCCAGTCCTGCACGCCGTGACCGACGCCGATGATCACCCGGTCCGGGAACAGGCGGTGCAGGGTCGCGGTCTCCATCGCGGCCAGCGCGACGTTGCGCAGCGGCACCGGCAGCAGGCCGACACCGACCTTCAGCCGGGACGACCACGCCAGGGCCGTCGCGGCGGTCGCGATGCCGCTTTCGAGGAAGCAGTCCTCCCACAGCCACAGCTGCTCGAGACCCGCGGAGTCGGCCGCCTCCACGACCGATCGCAGGCGTTCTGGTGGGAGCTGGGGCCGGAACACAGCGCCGAGTGCGGTCATGTGATCTTCCTACCCGGCCCCAGCTCACCGCGCTAGCTGCTCTAGCAACCGCCGCAGTTGTAGTAAGTCACGTCCCAGTGGTTCGACTCGCGGAAGTAGATGTTGCCCGAGCCGGACTTCCACTTGTTCCCGCCGATGGACGTGAACGTGCGGGTGATGTAGTTCGTCACGCACGTCGACAGCGAGTAGTCGACCTTGTAGCCGTTGCGGTGGCTGTAGGTGCCGGACGCGTGGCCGACCTCGGTGCCGCCGGTGACGTTCACCGCGCAACCGCTGGCGCGCTTGAACGTGATCGCACCCTGCACGGTGGTCAGGTTGATGTTGGTGAACGAGGTGCAGGTGCGGTTGTTCCAGTCACTGCAGTTGCCGCTGGACGACCAGGTGATGCCTGCGGCGCGGAACCGCGCGGCCGCGTCCGAGTGGGTCAGCTTCGTGGGCGCCGCATTCGCCACCGAAGAGCCCAGCACGAGCGCGGTGGCCACAAGGACCAGCGCAGACAGTGCGCGAGCGAACATGTCCTCTCCTTCACAACAGGGGACTCGAAAGCTAGGAACGCGCGGTAAAGGACCGCCTAAATCCGTCTTTGGCCGATCTTTGGCGTGCTCGGCGACAGTGCGTCCTGCCAGGAAAACCTTGATGAGCGGAGAGAAACGATGAGCATTCGCCGGGCCATCGCGGTAACGGCACTGTCACTCGGACTGCTGTCCGGTTTCGGCTCCACGGCGACCGCCGCGCCCGAGGGCGTGGAGGGCACCGACAGCACCATCCAGCAGGTCGAGGTCGCGGGTGCGTACGGCGGCGCGATCACGCGGGCCGAGGTCATCTCGCGTGCGAAGAACTGGTGGGACCGCAAGGTTCCGTACAGCCAGACCGCCTCTGCGTGGGACGTCAACCACGGCAAGCAGTACCGCACCGACTGCTCCGGTTTCGTCTCCATGGCGTGGAAGCTCACCAGCAGCCGCACCACGTCCACTTTGGACGAGGTGTCGACGAAGATCGCGTGGGCGAACCTCCAGCCGGGCGACATGATCCTGCGCAACGGTCACGTCAAGCTGTTCGAGAAGTGGACCAGCTCGGCCAAGACCGCCATGTGGATCTACGAAGAGGGCAGCACCTCGACGGACATGGACCACGAGACCGTGACCGTCGCGACGCTCAAGAGCGGTGGCTACGCGCCCTGGAAGTACAAGAACATCAGGTGACCGCGAGGCTCCAGCGCGTCGCCCACTGCGGCACCTCCCCCGACTCCCTGGTGCCCAGCTGAGCGAACAGCAGCGCAGCCTCGTCCCAGCAGCGGTCCGCGCCTGCCACATCCCCCCGGCAGGCGTGGACCGCACCGAGGTCTCGCAACGTCCGCGCGCGCCACAGCGACAGGCCGAGCGAGGTCCACTCGTCCAGCGCGGCGCACAGCATCACCCGCGCACCGGCGAAGTCGCCCGCCGCCAGCCGGAACTCGCCGACCGTGCGGCGCACCAGCGCGACGCCGAACCGGTCGCCCACCTCCCGGCAGCCGTCCAGCGCCACGTCCAGCAGCGGCTCGGCCCGGTCGAGCGAACCCTGGCGCAGCAACACCTTCGCCCACGCCTGCGCGGTGTAGCAGGCGAGCAGCTGGTCACCGGTCCCGGCCACCATCTCGTGCGCGCGTTCGCAGTGCGACGCCGCGTCGTCCAGCTCGCCGCGCGCCCGGTGCACGAGCCCTATCCCTCTCGCGGCCAGCGCTTCGCCGCGTCTGCTCCGCGATCTCCGGTACGCGTCCTCGGCCAGCAGCAGCGACTCGACGGAGTGCGTGTCCATGCCGAGTTCCCGTTGCACGGAGCCGATTCCGTACAGCGCGTGCGCCGCACCTTCGGTGTCGGCCAGTGAGGTCAACAGGTCACGGGCCCGGCACAGCGCGTCCAGCGCGCGGTCGTAGCGGCCGAGGTCGCGGCCGACCATCCCGGTGCCGTTCAGCGCGACGGCCTCGCCGCGCCGGTCGCCCAGCGCCACGAACAACGTCTGCGCCGCGTCGAACCACTCCTGCGCCTGCACGAGGTTGTCCCGCTTGTAGTGCATCTGGCCGAGGCTGCACCGCAGCACGGCCTCCAGCCTCAGGTCGCCCGTGCGGCGCACCGCGTCCAGTGCGGCTGTATGTGTTCGTTCCCATGCCTCGTAACGGTTGCGCAGCCCGAACCACGCGAACACCAGCGCCTCGGCGAGCTGCGACGCGAGCTCGGCGAGACCGAGCTCGGCCGCGCGTTCGACGGTCCTGGTGAGCAGCTGTTCCTCGCGCGCGAACCACGCGTCGCGGTCGGCGGGCGGCGCGGTCGGCACCAGCCCGACCGGATCCTGCATGCGCGGCACCGTGAGGAAGAGCTGCTCGGTCAGTCCGTCCACTGTGGACAAGGAGGCGAGCACGGCCCTGCGCACGAAGTCGAGGCGATCGGGCGCCGCGTCCTCGCGCTCGGCCAGCTCGCGGGCGTGCAACCGCACCAGCTCGTGCATCCGGTAGCGGGCGCTCCCGGTGACGTCGAGCAGCCGCGCGTCGACGAGCCGGTCGAGCACGTCCTCGTCGAGCAGCGGCACCCACAGGTGGCTCGGCAGCTCGGGCAGCCCGAGGAAGCCGACCATGCGGTAGGCGTGCCTGCTCTGCTCGTCGAGCGCGCCGTAGGTGAGCTCGAGGCTGCTGCGCACCGCGAGGTCGTCGGCGACCAGCTCGTCGAGCCTGCTCCGCTCGTCGGCGAGCCTGCGCGCCAGCTTCGACACCGGCCAGTGCGCGCGCCCGGCGAGGCGTGCGCCGGTGATCCGCACCGCCAGCGGCAGGTAGCCGCACAGCCGCGCGACCTCGGCCGCGGCGTCCGGTTCGGCGGACACCCGGTCGTCGCCGAGTATCCGCGCCAGCAACGTCACGGCCTCGGCGGACGGCAGCACGTCCAGCGGCAGCCTGCGCACGCCTTCGAGCCCGCACAGCCTGCTGCGGCTCGTGATCAGCGTGAGGCAGCCGGGGCTGCCGGGCAGCAGCGACCGCACCTGCGACACGCTCGTCACGCCGTCCAGCACGATCACCAGCCGCCGCGCGGAGATCTGCGCGCGCCACAGCGCCGCCCGTTCCTCGTGCGACTCGGGGATTCGCTCGCTCGGCACGTCCATGGCGCGCAGCAACGCGTCCAGCGCGCCGGACGGCGAGTGCAGGTCGACGAACAGCTGGCCGTCCGGGTAGCGGTCGGCGAGCAGGTGCGCGGCGTGCACGGCCAGCGCGGACTTCCCGACCCCCGCGGGGCCCTCGATCCACCAGACGGCACCACCCTCGCTGCCGAGCACCCGCTGCAGCTCCTGCGCGCGCCCGGTGAAGTCGCCCGCGTCGCGCGGCAGGTAGTTGCGCCGCGCGTCACCGGCGCCGTCGAGCACGACCCGGTACAGCTCCTGCAGGTCGGCGCCGGGCTCGACGCCCAGCTCGTCGACGAGCGTGCGCCGGGTGTCGCGGAAGACGCGCATCGCGTCGGCCCGTCGGCCGCTGCGCGCGAGCGCGGTCATCAGCTGGCCGCGCAGCCGTTCGGCCAGCGGGTACTCGACGACGAACGAGCTGAGCGGGTCCAGCACCTCCGCGTGCCTGCCGAGCGCCAGCTCGGCGTCCACCCAGCCCTCGATCGCGGCGAGCCGCTGCACGTCCAGCGTCTGCCCGTGCACCGGCGGCGCGCCACGCCACAGCTTGAGCGCCTGCCCGAGCCGGTCGCTGCGCACGGCCGGATCTCCGGACTCCCCCGCTTCGGCGACGAGCGCGCGGAACACGTGGAGGTCGACCCGCAACGGGTCGGCGGCGAGCACGTAGCCGGACGCACGGTGCTCGACCGGGAGCCCTGACCTGCGCAGACACGAGATGTGCACCTGGAGCGACTTGCGCGCCTGCGGCGGCGGGTCCTCACCCCAGATCAGATCGATCATCCGTTCCACCGGCACAACTCGCCCGCACTCGACCGCCAGCACCGCTAGTATCTGCGCGGGCTTCGGCGGCAAGGCCGGCTCGACCGGTCCCAGGATCCTGACCTCCACCGCGACCCCCTCCAGTGTTGAAGATTCACCAACTGTCACGCGGCGTCGTCAGATTCTGACCGCAATCCTGTGAACGTGGTTCCACTTCCTCATGAAGGCCACTCGAATGGCCGCAAATGTCAGAGCGACCGGCGCAGTCTCCCGAACTCCTCGGCGAGCGCGGGCAACTGCCAGTGGGCGTTCAACCCGCTCGGGTTCGGCAACACCCAAACACGCGCGGATGCCATCAGGTCGTCCTGCGGCCCCACCTGGGCTTTCTTTCTGGTGAACGCCGTGCGATAGGCCGTCACCCCGACGACCGCCACGACCTTCGGTGCGTACTTCGCGACCCGCTCGGTCAGGTCCACGCCGCCCGCGCGCAGCTCGTCGTTCGACAGCTCGTCGGCCTTCGCGGACGGCCTGGCGACGACGTTCGTGATGCCCAGGCCCAGGTCGAGCAACTCGTTCTGCTCGGACGGGTGGAGCTGGCGCGGGGTGAAGCCGCTCAGGTGCAGTGCGGGCCAGAAGCGGTTGCCGGGGCGGGCGAAGTGGTGGCCGGTCTGTGCGGACATCAAGCCGGGGTTGATGCCGCAGAACAGGACGTCCAGGCCGGGCGCGATGACGTCCGGGATGCCGGTCAGCTCGTCCACGCGGTCACGACCTGTTCGAGGTTGCGGAGCACGGTCGGGTCGGTCTCCACGCCGAGGCGCTGCCGCAGGAGGGGCAACAGAGCCCGGTCGCCGCGCCGGAACGCCGCCTGCACCGCGTGGATGCGCACGAAGTGGTCTTCGTCGTCCAGCGCGGTCGCGAGCAGGCCGGTCGCGTCGTCCTGAGCGTTGATCAACGCGTGCACGGCCGACCCGCGGATCTCCGCGTCCGGTCGGGTGGTGAGCGGGGCGAGGTCGGCGACGACCAGCTCGCCGAGGTCGCCGAGCGCGGTGACCGCGCGGCGCAGCACCGCGGGATCGTCGTCGCTGAGCAGTCGCCGGGCCAGTTCAGGCAGGTCGGCCGCGGAGAGGGCGCGCAACACCATGATCGCCTCGGCGCGGACGGACGCGTCGGGGTCGGACAGTGCGACGCGGGCCGGGTCCGCGCACGCCTCGACCGTTCTGCTGCGGGCCGCGCCCAGTGCGCACTCGCGCACCAGCGGGTCCGGGTCGGCGATCGCCGCCGCGAGCGCCTGCGCGCCCGCCGGGCCGACCTCCCGCAGCAGCCCGAGCGACGCCGCGGCCTGTGCCCGCCGGTCCGCCGACGGGTCGTGGGCGGCGATGGCGACCAGCTCGGCCTCGCCGCCGGGGAGCTTGCGGCCGAACCACGTCACCGTGCACCCGGCGAGCAGCTCGTCCAGCCAGCGCTCGTACCAGGACAGGAAGTCCGGGTCCTCGGCGACGACCGGGCGTCCCCACCCGTCGAGGTTGATGGTGACCAGCCTGCCGCGGCCGGGCCCGCTGACCACGAGCTGGGTGTAGTCGGAGCAGCCGTGGTGCACGACGGCGAGGCTGCCCTGACGCGGCTCGTCGAGGTCGTCGGACCACGAGTCCACCGGGTACGCGATGCCGGGGGCGAAGTGGCTCGGCGCGGCCAGGAAGCCGTCCGGGGACTCGTCCCAGTCGAACGACTCGCGCAGCGGCGCCACCCCGTACGAAGGGCCTGCGCCGCCGTCGCCCAGTTCGATGACGAACCGGCGGTACTCCGCGGGCAGGACGATCCCGTGCTCGGACTCGAACGCGGCGACGTCCGGCTCGGCGAGCGGCGGGTTCAGCCGGTAGGAGTGCTTCTGCGCGCCGAACGACTCGAGCAGCGCGGGATCAGCGGCCGCGCGGGCGAGCTTCTCGCGGATCCGCGAGATCTGGTTCTCCACCCGGCCAGCCTACGAAGCGCCCCTCATCCGTCGACCGCTGCCCGCAGTGCCCTGATCGCGGTGTTCCGGAGGTCGGGGTTCGGGTGGGTGGTGAGGGGTTCGAGGTCGCCTGCGGTCAGGCCGCCGAGCTCCTTGAGGGCGTAGATCGCCTGCCGGGCGACGGCCGGCTCCTCGTCCCCCAACCGCTCGCGGACGCGGTCGGCCAGGTCAGCGGGCTCGAGCCGGTGCAACGCCAGCAGCGCCTGAACGCGGACATCCGCCACCGGGTCGGTGAGAGCTTCGCGTGCCGGTGCCTCGCAGGCCGCGACCCTCTTGGCCCCGGCGGTCAGGAGCGCTGCGGCTCGGACCGCCGGGTCCTGGTCGCGGATGGACGCGGCGAGCACGTCGGCGCCTGCCTGCCCGATCGACGGCAGCGAGATCAGCGAGCGGGCGGCCCGTGCCCGCCGATCAGCGGACGGGTCGTGCGCGAGGACGTCGACGAGTACGGGCTCGTCGCCGGGGATCTTGTTGCCGAACAGGCTCACGCCCCAGCCCGCGAGCAGCTCGTCGAGCCAGCGTTCGTACCAGGACAGGAAGTCCGGGTCCTCGGCGAACACCGGCCTGGTCCAGCCTGCGAGGTTGACGTTCACCAGCCTGCCGCGGGCGGGTCCGGTGACGACCAGCTGCGTGATGTACTCGCAGTCGAGGTCGGCGACGGCCAGCGTGCCCTGACGCAGTTCGGGGTAGTCGTGCCAGTCGCGCGTGTGCGCGGTGCCCGGCGCCAACCCGCTCGGCGTGGCGAGGAACCCGTGCGGCAGGTCGTCCCAGTCGTGCGCCTCGTGCAGCGGCACCATCCTGAGACCGGGGCCCGCGCCGCCGTCACCCAGCTCCAGCACGAACCGCCGGTACGCCTCGGGCAGCGTCACCTCGCGCGACTCCTCGAACCACGCCACGTCCTCTTCGGACAGTGGCGGGTTGAGGCGGAACAGGTGCCTTCGGCCGCCGGACTCCAGCAGCGAAGGGACAGCGGCCGCGCGGGCGAGCTTCGAACGGATCCGTGAGATGTGGTTCTCCACCCGGCCAGACTACGAAGCGGCCTTCACCCGCGGGCGCCACATCGCGTAACCCGCCTCCTCGGCCTCCTCGGGGGTGCTGAAGAACGCGTCGCCCTTCATCCGCTTGTAGTACGGCGAGTCGGGCGTGTGGAAGATCATCGTGCGGGAGTTCGCCTTGATGTAGGGCGGTTCCGGCTCGGCGAAGATCTCGGTGATCCGCACCGGCTCCGGCGCGCGCTGCATCTTCGGGCGCAGCGACACCCACGTGAGCACCACTCCGGCGAGGAACGACCCGGCGCAGAACACGAACACCTGGGTGAACAGCAAGACCACTGTGGCTCCTAGCGAACGATGACGTCTACCTGGTTCGAGCTGCCCGCGGGATCGACGTCGACGGTCGTCTCGATCACGGCGGGAGACACGCCCTGCGCCACGAGGACGTCGCGCACCAGTGCGGCGCGGGTCTTCGCGAGGTCGGGCTGCGGCGCGTGTGCGACGAGGGTCACGGGGGTGCGCGGGGCGACGAGCAGCAGCCTGCCGACGCGTTCGGCGAGCGCCGGGTCCCAGCTGATGTCGTGGAACGGGATGCCCTCGCCGACCGTGCGCTTGACGGACTCGTTGAGCGCGCGGACGTTCAGGTCGCCGGTCGTGACCGGGTCGCCGATCCGGAAGTCCTCGTCGACGACGAGCGCGCCCGCGACGGACCGCAGCGCGTCGCTCAGCACACCGGCGCGCGCCGGGTCGGCGACCCGCGCGGTCGCGATGAGACGGCCGTCGTGGACGACGCCGGTGAAGTCCGAGACGCCGTTGTCCAGCACGGTGCCGACGAACACGCCGATGTCGGCGGGGCGGACGGGCAGCGGCGCGCCGCGCACGATCATGTCCGTGATCCGGTGCCGTGGCGCGCGGAAGCGGACGGCGTCCACGACGCGCTGACGCTCGTCGGTGGTGGCGGTGCCGGTGAGCACCACCTCGTCGCCTCTGATCACGAACACGACCTGGCCGTCCCGCCGCTCGACCGAGCGGGCGGGACGTTCACCGGACCGCAGTACGACTGCCGTGGCGGCGAGCAGGAGCGGCACGACGATGGCGCCGATCCAGATCCGGTGGGGTAACTGCACGCAGTTGGCCTACCGGATGGGCCTCGTCCAATTCCAGTCGCTTCACCCGTTCGTGGTGATTTGGACAGGAACTCCGTTCGCCACGAGCCGCCAGTCCTTCGTGTGGAACAGGGCGGGGTCGATCTCGCCCTTCTCCTTGACCCAGTCGATCAGCAGCTGCCTGATCTCCTGCTGCGCGTTGTGCAGCACGGGTGCTTTCGCGACGTGCGGGAAGTTGCCGCCGCCGGACTGCCGGTAGTTGTTCACGGCGACCGCGAACTCCTGCTCGGCGGTCACCGGAACGCCGCCGTAGCTGAGGTTCGCGATGCGCTGGCCCTGCGGTTTCGCGATGTCGATGTCGTAGGTGAGCGGCTTGTCCAGGCCGGCGGCGACGTCGTAGTTGTAGTCCGGCACGCCGTTGCCCAGCTGGTCCGGCGTGTACGGGCCGGGGCCGTCGACCTGCTTGAAGTACGTGGCGCTGCGTTCGAGGAAGTCCTTGAGCTGCGCGCCGGTCAGCTTCACGCCGAGCAGGTAGTTGTCGAAGATGTACAGCCCGGCGACGTCCCTGATCGTCACCTCACCGGCCGGGATGGCGGCAGCGCGGTTGAACGGCGCGCACAGCGACAGCACGGGCAGCTGCGTGGCCTTCTTGATCTCCTGCGCCTGCACGTGGTTGATGAAGTCGAGCGCGGCGGTGTCCTCGTAGCGCGCGGTGGCCGCGGACATGGCCGCCTTGCACGTGCCGACCTTGGCGTTGACGTACCCGACGACCTTGTCGTGACTGGGCCTCAGCAGCCGGACGATCCGCGGGTCCTCGGGCGCGGTGTTGGAGTTGAGCACCTGGCTCCGCTTGGCCTTGATCTGCCAGCCGCGCTCGTAGGCGAGGTCGAACTCCATGACGCTGAGCCGCTTGCCCCAGAACAGGGGCTCGGTGAGCAGCACCTGCTTGCCGGTCTGCTTGTTCGTGACGAACCGCTGCGCGATCTCGGCGTGCGCGTGACCGACGAGGATCGCGTCGATGCCGGGCACCTCCTCCGCGACGAGCGCCGAGCAGTTCTCCGGGAACGGGACCTGGTCACCGAGCGAGCTGGACAGGTCCGCGCCGGAGTGGGCGGCGACGACCACGACGTCGGCTCGGCGGCGCACCTCGGGCACCCAGATCCGGGCCTGTTCGAGCACGCCGGGGAAGGTCATCTGACCGGTGACGTTGGCCTTGTCCCAGATCGCGATGCCGGGGTTGGTGAGGCCGATGATGCCGACCCGCAGCGGCGGGCCGCCGGTGCGCCAGATCGTCTTGATCACGTACGGCCGGAACGCCGGCT
This sequence comes from Lentzea tibetensis, assembly GCF_007845675.1. Lineage (GTDB taxonomy): Bacteria > Actinomycetota > Actinomycetes > Mycobacteriales > Pseudonocardiaceae > Lentzea > Lentzea tibetensis. The sequence goes on from NZ_VOBR01000006.1 coordinate 115,865, forward strand.
TGCCGCGCGGGTCGAGCGCGTTGGCGGCGAGCAGCGGGAAGTCGAGCTGCCGCTCCCACGCGCGCAGCAGCGGGATGCCGTAGTTGAACTCGTGGTTGCCGAGCGCGGCGGCGGTGTAGCCGATGGCGTTCATGGCCCGCGCCATCGGGTGGATGCGGCTGCGGTTGATGGGCTCGACCTTGGCGAAGTAGTACGCCAGCGGGGTGCCCTGGATCGTGTCGCCCGCGTCCACGAGCAGCGTGCGGTGCCTGCCCCGCTGCTCGCGCAGCGCGTTCACCAGCGTCGAGACCTTCGCCAGGCCGATGTCGTTGTGCCCGGAGTCGTCGAACTCGCGGTTGGCGTAGTAGTCCCAGTTGAAGACGTTCCCGTGCAGGTCCGTCGTGCCGAGGACGGTCAGCGTGAACGGACGGCGCACGCCGTTCTCCTCGGCTCGGGCGGTCTGCTGGAAACCGGCGGCGGCCAGCACGCCCGCTGCTCCCGCCAGCACGGTTCGGCGACTTGTCTCAGACATGGCCCGACCCTAGCCAGTGACCGTTGACGGACAGCCCTGTTTGATCAACTCCGCAGATTGTCGGTGCTGGTCGGTAGGCTCGGATCGGGGGGCTCGCGGTCCCCCAAGGGGGCGCGAGGTCCCCCGGATCCGAGCCTACCGAGGCACTCTGACAATTCCTGTGCGCTACTTCGTGGGCGGGGTACCTCCGTTGGTGGGGCGCTGGCCCTGGCCCTGGGTGCGGGGCTCGGTGACGGCTTCGGCGGTCGTCTTGCCGTCCGCCTCGGTCGCGACGACGGTGACGGTGTCGCCCTTCTCGACGCCCTCGATCACGGTGTCGGAGTCGATGACGTAGGCCTTGGTGTAGCCGTCGGTGGACTTGACCTCCACCGACGAGTCGCTGATCGAGGTCACCTCACCGGTCTGGAACTCTCCGTGCGGGAAGTCGGCGAGCGGGCCGCCGCGCATCATCCCGCCGTCGCCGCCGGGAGGGCCGCCCATCTGGCCACCGGGGCCTCCGCCGGTCGCGGCCTGCGTGCCGGACGCCGCGTAGATCGCGACACCTCCGGCTGCGGTGATGCCGACGGCGATGGCCACGGCCGCGATGGTCTTCTTCGCGTTCCACTGGTTCTTCGGCTGGGGCTGCTCGGCTCCCCACTCGGGAGTGGCCTGCTGTTCGTCGCTCATGACCGTCAAGCTCCACCCGCCACCTGTGCCCAACCTGTGTGGTCGATGGGCGTGGACTGTGGGATCCGCTCACAGGTGGTACACAGGGTCCGCGTTCACGATGGGAGCCATGCGCGCGATGAAAGCGGAACTCCGCAGGCCGGACGGCCAGCCGGTCAGGGTGCTCGTCGTCGACGACGAGTCGACTCTCGCCGAGCTCATGTCCATGGCGCTGCGCATGGAGACCTGGGACGTGCGCACCGCGCTCGACGGGTACACCGCGGTCCGCACCGCGCGCGAGTTCCACCCGGACGCCGTCGTGCTGGACATCATGCTGCCCGACATCGACGGGCTCGAGGTGCTCAAGCGCATCCGCGCCGAGACGCCGAACGTGCCGGTGCTGTTCCTCACCGCGAAGGACGCCGTCGAGGACCGCATCGCCGGCCTCACCGCGGGCGGCGACGACTACGTCACCAAGCCGTTCAGCCTCGAGGAGGTCGTGCTGCGGCTGCGCGCGCTCATGCGCCGCACCGGCGTCACCGAGGCGAACGCGGGCGCCCGCCTCGTCGTCGGCGACCTCAGCCTCAACGAGGACACCCGCGAGGTGTACCGGGCTGGCGACTCGATCGACCTCACGGCCACCGAGTTCGAGCTGCTGCGCTACCTCATGCGCAACCCCAAGCGCGTGCTGAGCAAGGCGCAGATACTCGACCGGGTCTGGAGCTACGACTTCGGCGGGCAGGCGAACATCGTCGAGCTGTACATCTCGTACCTGCGCAAGAAGATCGACGTCGGCCGCACGCCGATGATCCACACGATGCGGGGCGCGGGCTATGTCCTCAAGCCGGCGGCCTAGAACGCTCAGAGCCAAGCTCGTCACGGGCCAGGCGCTGCTGCTCGCGTTGCTGCTCACCGCCATCGGACTCATCGCCGTGGTGGCGCTGCGCGAGTACCTGATGAGAGACCTCGACCGCCAGGTCAGCACCTACCTGGGGCCGCCGTCGATGAAACGGCTCGGCCCCGGCCTCGTCCGGATCGACAGCAACCCCGACGGCTCGGTCGACGCGGTGTACGCGACACCGCCACCCGACCGCGACATCCAGCGGCTGTCGGCCGACCAGATCGACGCGCTGAAAGCGGTGCTGACCGACACGTCCGGACACGCGCGAACGATCACGGTTCCCGGCCTCGGCGACTACCGCGTGGCCGCCGACCCGCACTCGATCGTCGGACTGCCCGTGAAGCGGGTCACCGACGTCCTGTGGCAGATGAGCCTGTTGATGGTCGCTCTCGCCATCGCCGGTGTCTGCGCCGCGATCCTCGTCGGCAGGCAGATCGTCCGCCGCATGCTCAGACCGCTCGACGACATGGCCGCGACCGCGACCCGCGTCGCCGAAATCCCTTTGCACGAGGGAGAAGTAGCGCTCGCCGAACGCGTCCAGGACACCGACCCGGACACCGAGGTCGGCAAGGTCGGCCTCGCGCTCAACCACATGCTCGGCCACGTCGACGACGCGCTGAAAGCCAGGCACGCCAGCGAAACGCGGGTCCGGCAGTTCGTCGCGGACGCGAGCCACGAGCTGCGCACCCCGCTGGCCGCCATCCGCGGCTACGCCGAGCTGACCCGGCGCACCGACGAGGAGCTGCCCGACACCGTCCGGCACGCCATGGGCCGCGTCGAGTCCGAGGCGAAGCGGATGACCTCGCTCGTCGAGGACCTGTTGCTGCTGGCCAGGATCGATGCGGGCCGCCCGCTGGAGAGCCGTCCGGTCGACCTGTCGCGGCTGGTGATCGACGTGGTCGGCGACGCCAGGATCGCGGGCCGCGACCACAACTGGAAGCTCGAGCTGCCGGAAGAACCCGTCACGGTCCGAGGCGACGTCCAGCGGCTGCACCAGGTGCTCGGCAACCTGCTGAGCAACGCGCGGACCCACACCCCGCCCGGCACGACGGTCGTCACCGGCGTGAACGTCCACAACGGACACGTCGAGCTGACCGTGACCGACGACGGGCCCGGCATTCCCGACAGCCTCGAGGTGTTCGAGCGGTTCGCACGGGGCGACAGCTCGCGCTCGAGGGCCGCCGGAAGCACCGGGCTCGGCCTGTCCATCGTGTCCGCGGTGGTGTCCGCGCACGGCGGATCCGTCGCGGTGGACAGCGAACCGGGACGCACCCGGTTCACCGTCCGCCTCGGCCGGACTAGCGCCTAGGCGCGATCGGCAGCCCCTCCGGCACCTCCGCCACCGCGGGCAGGAACGGGTTCGGGTTGGCCGGGCACACCGTGCCGACCGGCGGCAGCGCACCGTTCAGCAGGTATTTGTTGACGTAGTCCGACGCGCACGCGCTGCGGTTGTAGGCGGTGTGGCCCCAGCCCGCGTACGTGAGGAGCCTGCTGCCCTGGATCTGCCGCGTCACGGCCTGCGCGCCGCGGTAGTCCGTGACACCGTCGAAGTAGTTGCCCACCACCAGCACTGGGGCGTTCGTCCTGGTGTGCCAGGGGCCGGTGAAGCGGTCGGCGTTGACGGGCCAGTCGGAGCACGCCGCGTTGCCCCACCACCACGACGGGCCGAAGCGCGAGCCCGCCTCCGCGTACCTGCCGATCGCCTGGTACTCGGCCAGCCGGTCGGGGAACTGGGTGTCGGCGCACACGTTGCCGTTGTAGGCGTCGAAGAAGTTGTCGTAGTCCGCCTCGCGGGCGAGGCGCTGAGCCGTGGCGGCCGACGTCCGGTCGCCCTCGACGACGTCCGCGACCGAGTCGAGGAACGCGGCCAGCCCGTTCGCGCCCGCCCACGCCCGCTCCGGCGCGTACATGGCACCGACGGCACTGCCGATCAGGGCGTCGTAGGTGACGACCTCGCCACCACCGAGGTCGACCGGCTTCTGGCGCACCGACTTCGCGAGCGCTTCCCAGCGCTTCGGCGAACCCTGCGGCGTGTGGAAGGCGCACGCCGAACCGGCCGCGTCGCACAGCCGCAGGAACTCGTCGAACTCCTCCTGCGTCGCGATCCGGTCGGACTGGATCTGCCGGCCGCTCGACCACAGCTCCGGGTTCAGCACGCCGTCGATGACGAGCGCGCGGATGTTGTTCGGGAACAGGTTCGCGTACGTGGCGCCGAGGTAGGAGCCGTACGAGAAGCCGAGGTACGACAGCTTCTTGTCGCCGACCGCGCGGCGCAGCAGGTCCATGTCGCGCGCCACGTCGGCGGTGCTCATGTGCGCCGAGATCGCGCGTTCGTCGTCACGGCATTCCGGGCCGAGCGACCGGTACCGGTCGAAGTACGGCCGTTCCTGGGCCGCTTTGTACGGGAACGCCGGAACGCCCTCGAAGAACTGGTTGAGATCGTCCTCGGAGTCGAAGCAGTGAATGGGATCGGACGCGCCGATGCCCCTCGGGTCGAATCCGACGATGTCGAACCGGCCACCGAGCTGCGTGGACAGCCGGTTGCCCGAGCCGAGCGCGAACTGGACGCCCGAGCCACCGGGACCACCGGGGTTCAGGAACAGCGAACCGATCCGATTCGCCTTGTCCGTGGCGGGTTTGCGGGCCAGCGCGACGTTCGTGGTCGCACCGCGCGGCTTGTCGTAGTCCAGTGGAACGGCCACGGTCGCGCACTCGAAACCGGGGAACTGCGTTCCACACGATTTCCAGTCGATGACAGGAACAGCCGCTGAGGCCTCGGCGGCGGATACCGGAACGGCCATGGTCGGCACGAGAGCCATGGCAACAACGAGTCTGAGCAGTTTCGCTCGCATCGACGAACTCCCCATTGGTCGGCGTCCGTCATTAGTACTCCGGTGCCCGGCGCGGGTCGAGCGCCGAAAGTACTGTCCGCCGCACAGCTCACGCACAGCTCGGACACACCTGCCACCAAGGCCGGCCCAAGAGGCTCGTCGCCATGAGACGAGAACGCGTCGCACTGCTGGCGCTGCTGGCCGGGACGGCCGCGCTGTACCTGTGGCGACTCGGTGACTCCGGCTGGGCCAACGCCTACTACTCCGCCGCCGCGCAGGCGGGCGCGACCAGCTGGAAGGCCTGGTTCTTCGGGTCGAGCGACGCCGCGAACGCCATCACGGTCGACAAGACGCCCGCCTCGGTGTGGGTGATGGGGCTGTCCGCGCGGATCTTCGGCGTCAACGCGTGGAGCATCCTCGTCCCGCAGGCGCTGATGGGCGTGGCGAGCGTGTGGCTGCTCTACGCGACCGTGCGCCGCTGGTTCTCCCCCGCCGCCGCGCTGATCAGCGGCGCGGTGCTCGCGCTCACCCCGGTCGCGGTGCTGATGTTCCGGTTCAACAACCCGGACGCGCTGCTGGTGCTGCTGCTCGTCGCGGGCGCGTACTGCGTGACCCGCGCGATCGAGAACGCGAGCCCGTGGTGGCTCGCGCTCGCCGGTGCCGCGGTCGGGTTCGGCTTCCTGACCAAGATGCTGCAGGCGTTCCTGGTGCTGCCGGCGTTCGCGCTCGCGTACCTGATCGCCGCGCCCGCGTCGATCCCCAAACGGCTGCTCCACCTCGCGGGTGCGTTCGGCGCGATGGTCGTCGCGGGCGGCTGGTGGATCGTCGCGGTCGAGCTCACCCCGGACCGCCCGTACATCGGTGGCTCGCAGACCAACAGCGTGCTCGAGCTCGCCTTGGGCTACAACGGTTTGGGCAGGCTCACCGGGGACGAGGTCGGCAGCGTCGGCGGTGGCCGCGGCTGGGGAACGCCCGGCTGGAGCCGGTTGCTGAGCGCCGAGATGAGCAGTCAGATCGCGTGGCTGCTGCCGACCGCGGTCGTGCTGCTGATCGCCGGGCTCGTCATGGCGAAGGGACGCACCCGCACGGCGCTCGCGCTGTGGGGCGGCTGGCTCGTCGTCACCGGCGGCGTGTTCAGCTTCATGAACGGGATCATCCACTCCTACTACACCGTCGCGCTGGCGCCGGCGATCGCCGCGATCATCGGCATCACGGCGACGAAGCTGTGGGAACGCCGCGCGGAACCCGTTGCGGCGGCGGTTCTTTCGGGTGCGACGGCGTTGAGCGCGGTGCAGTGCTACCTGCTGCTCGCCACCTACGCGCCGACGATCGCGATCATCGCGATGGCGCTGGGCCTGCTGGCCGCGGTCGGGCTGGTGCTGTCGCTGCGGATCGCCGTCCCGGTCGCGCTGGGCGCCGCGCTGCTCGGTCCCGCCACCTACTCCGTCGCCACCGCCGCCACACCGCACGAGGGCGCGATCCCGTTCGCCGGACCGGCCAGCGGCCGCGGCATGCGCGGCGGCTTGGGCGGCGGTGGCGGCATGGGCGGCCTGCTCGGTGCGACGACGCCGAGCGACGAGGTCGTCGCACTGCTGCGCAGCGGCTCGTACCGCTGGGCGGCGGCGACCGTCGGTTCCAACAACGCGGCCGGGCTGCAGCTCGCCTCCGGGCTCCCCGTCATGGCGGTCGGCGGCTTCAACGGCACCGACCCCGCTCCCACGCTGGAGGAGTTCCAGGAACTCGTCCGAAGTGGACAGATCCACTACTTCGTCGGCGCGTCCATGGGCATGGGCGGGAACAGCGGCAGCGACGCGTCCCGCCAGATCGCCGACTGGGTCGCCGACACCTTCACCGCGACGACCGTCGACGGTGTCACCATCTACGAAATGAGTGCGTGATGGCCCCGACGCTCGACGTGGTGATCCCGGTCTACAACGAGCAGCGCGACCTCGAGAACAGCGTGCGCAGACTGCGCGCCGAACTGCCGATGACGTTCCCGCACCCGTTCCGCATCACCATCGCCGACAACGCGAGCACCGACGAGACGACCGGCATCGCCGATCGGCTGGCCGCCGAGCTGCCGGACGTGCGCTGCGTCCGGTTGGAGCGCAAGGGACGCGGTGGCGCGCTGAGCACCGTGTGGGGCGCGTCGGACGCGCACGTGCTGGCGTACATGGACGTCGACCTCTCCACCGACCTGCGCGCCGTGCAGCCGCTCGTCGCGCCGCTGCTGTCCGGGCACTCGGACCTGTCGATCGGCAGCAGGCTCGCCGTCGGCGCGCGCGTCACCCGCGGCATGAAGCGGGAGGTGATCTCCCGCTGCTACAACGTGCTGGTGCGCGGCTCGCTGAACGTCCGGTTCACCGACGCGCAGTGCGGCTTCAAGGCGATCCGCGCCGACGTGGCGCGCGGCCTGCTGCCGCACGTGCGGGACACCAACTGGTTCTTCGACACCGAGCTGCTCGTGCTCGCCGAACGCGCGGGCCTGCGGATACACGAGGTGCCGGTCGACTGGGTCGACGACCCGAACAGCAGCGTCGACATCGTCGCGACTGCCATGGAAGACCTGCGCGGCATCGCGCGGCTGAGGAAGACGCTGCGGCGCGGTCCGGTCGTGGAACTGCGCGGACAACTGGGAAGGATCGCGGCATGATGCTGGCGGAACGGGTCACGGCTCCCACCGAGGTGGTGACCAGACGGGGTAGCGACAACTTCCACCGCATCGCTTTGGCGGTTCTGCTGGTGGGCACGGCCGTGCTGTACCTGTGGAACCTCACGGCTTCCGGGTACGGCAACGAGTTCTACGCAGCGGCGACGCAGGCCGGTTCGCAGAGCTGGAAGGCGCTGCTGTTCGGGTCGCTCGACCCCGGCAACACGATCACCGTGGACAAGCCGCCCGCGTTCCTGTGGGTCAGCGGGTTGTTCGCGCGTGTCTTCGGGTTCTCCAGCTGGTCGGTGCTGGCGCCGCAGGCGATCGAGGGCGTGCTGGCCGTGTGGTTGTTGTACGCCACCGTGAAGCGCACGTCCGGTCCGTGGACCGGGTTGTTCGCCGGTGCCGCGCTCGCGCTGACTCCCGTTGCCACGCTGATGTTCCGGTTCAACCTGCCGGACGCGCTGCTGGTGCTGCTGATGGTCGCGGCCGCGTACTGCACGGTGCGCTCTCTTGAGAAGGCGAGCCCGTGGTGGCTGATGCTCGCGGGTGCGGCGATCGGGTTCGGCTTCCTGACCAAGATGATGCAGGCATTCCTGGTGCTGCCCGGTCTGGCGCTGGTCTACCTGTTCGCGGCGCCGACGGGGCTGATGAAGCGGTTCCTGCACCTGCTGGGTGCTGGGCTGGCGGTCGTCGTGTCGGCGGGCTGGTTCATCGCGCTGGTCGACCTGTGGCCGTCGGACAGCCGCCCGTACATCGGCGGGTCGACCGACAACAGCCTGTGGGAGCTGGCGATCGGCTACAACGGCCTCGGCCGGATCTTCGGCGGCGGCCGGGGTGGCGGCGGTGGTGGAGGCGGGAACGTCGGTTTCGGCGGCGAAACCGGCATCACGCGGTTGTTCGGCGCGAGCATGGGCGGGGAGATCTCGTGGCTGCTGCCCGCCGCGTTGATCGGCCTGGCACTGGGCCTGTGGTTCACCCGCAGGGCTCCGCGGACCGACCGCACGCGTGCGGCGCTGGTGCTGTGGGGCGGCTGGCTGCTGGTGAGCGGCGTCGTGTTCAGCTACATGGGCGGCATCATGCACCCGTACTACACGGTGGCTCTGGCACCCGCGATCGCGGCGCTCGTCGCGATCAGCGGCCGCGAGCTGTGGCGCGGCCGCGCGCACTTCCCCGCTCGCGTGGGACTGGCGCTGATGGTCGCGGTGACCGGCGTGTGGGGGTACATCCTGCTCGACCGCGTGCCGACCTGGTTGCCCGCGGTGCGCTGGATCCTGCTGGGATTGACGGCGCTCGCGGTGTTCGCGCTGCTGTTCGGCGTGAAGCGCGGCGCGCTGCTGGGTGTGGTGATGGCGGCGGTGCTCACCGGCACCGGCGGCTACGCGTTCGCCACGGCCGCGCAGGCGCACAGCGGTTCCATCCCGATGTCCGGACCGGTTCAGTCCGGCCAGCGCGGCGGACCCGGAGGTTTCGGCGGTCAGACGTCGTCCGAGCTGGCCGCGTTGCTCGCGCAGACCGACACCGAGTGGGCGGCCGCGACGACCGGTGCGCAGAGCGCGGCGAGCCTGCAGCTGTCGTCCGGACGGCCGGTGATCGCGATCGGCGGCTGGAACGGCAGCGACCCGGCGCCGACATTGGAACAGTTTCAGCGTTACGTTTCAGATGGGAAAGTGAGGTACTTCGTATCGGGTCGCGACAACGGCGACATAGCCGAATGGGTGGCTGCTAACTTCGAGGCGCAAACCATTGGCGGACAGACCGTCTACGACCTTGACTCGGGTTCCTGACCACCTGTTCGCTCGTGCCCCATGCGTCAGATGACAGCACTGCTCGCCGCGGTCGCGGTGGCGTTGAGCGCAACTCCCGCCACCGCGTCCGCGGCTTCCCCCGAACGCGAGATCGCGACGGGACTGACCCACCCGTGGGCCATCGGCTTCCTGCCCGACGGCTCCGCGCTGTTCACCGAACGGGACAGCGCGCGGATCATGTCCGTGCGCGGCGGCGTGGTCCGCGAGGTCCAGAAGATCACCGAGGCGAAGCCGAACGGCGTGCAGAGCGGACTGCTCGGCATCGCGGTGTCACCGAAGTACGCGGTGGACCGCACCGTCTTCATCTACTACTCCACCGAGACCGACAACCGCATCGCCCGCCTGAAGCTGGGCCAACCCCCGCAGCCGATCGTCACCGGAATCCCACTGGGCCAGCGCCGCGTCGGCGGCCGCCTGGCGTTCGGTCCCGACGGCCACCTGTACGCCACCACCGGCGACGCCATGCGCCCCGAACTCGCACAGGACCCGAACTCGTTGGGCGGCAAGGTGTTGCGGATGGACCGCAACGGCAAACCGGTGCGCGGCAAGTCACTCGTCTACTCACTCGGCCACCGCGACCCGCAGGGCATCACGTGGGACTCGGGCAAGCGCCTGTACGTGTCGGAGTCCGGCGAGAGCACGTGGGACGAGCTGAACCTCGTCGAGCAGGGCCGCAACCACGGGTGGCCGATCTGCGAGGGCAAGTGCGGCAAGCCGGGGTTCGTCGACCCGATCGTCCAGTGGCACACCGAGGAGGCCACTCCCAGCGACCTCGGGTACGCGCGTGGCCACCTCTACATGGCTGCCAACCTGGGCAAGCGGCTGTGGAAGATCCCTGTGCGGGACGGCAAGCCCGGGACTCCGGAGGCTCTGTTCGTCGGCACCTACGGCAAGTTGCGCGCGGTCGAGCCTGCGCGTGACGGGAGCATCTGGATCTCGTCTACCAACGGTGCGGGTACGGACAAGATCGTCAGCTTCACGCCGTAGTGGTTGTGGTCGTTGTTTGCGGGTCGTTGTTTGTGGGTTGTTTGTGGCGTGACCTGGGCACTAACCAGAAGTTATCGCGTGAACGGCCCGTTGACTCGCCCGGTTGCTCGCCAGCCGGAACGATGACGTGGTGTGATTCGTTGCGCCAGGAGGAAGCGCGCGGGAGGCAGCAGCGAGAACGCGGGTAGTCGGACGAGTCGGGCCATGAGTCCTCGGCTGATGTCCGGCCCCGCCTCATCGCAGACCCGCCTCGCCGCTGCCTCACCACCGCTACCGCATGTGCCGTCAACGCCTCACCGCCGCTGCACCGCCATCGCGGCCGCTGTGCGCCGCTGCACGGCCACCGCTGCGCCGCCACCGTTGTGCGCCGCTGCGCCGCCATCGCGGCCGCTGTGCCACTTCGCCGCTGCCACTGCGGCCGGAGTGGCACTTGGCCACCGGCACTGCAGCAGCTGTGCCGCTGCGTCCGCTGCCACCACCGCGGCAGACCCGCTACCGGCCCGTGCGGAACAGCTCCCACGGGACCCGTGCGGCAGGGCAGCTCCCACGGACCCAAGCGGGGCGGCTCACGGACCCAAGCGGGGCGGCTCCTGCGGGCCCCAAGCAGAGCGGCTCCCGCAGGCCTCAAGCCGAGCAGCGCACGGCCCCAAGCAGAGCGGCACACGCGCCCAAGCAGAGCGGCTCCCGCAGGCTTCAAGCGGAGCGGCGCGCGGCCACCGCAGAACGACCCTCACGGACCGCCGATGAGCCCCGCCGGCCGCCGATCCCGCAAATAGGCAGCCGGCGCAGGCTCGATCATCAACATGTTCCGCACCCAGGAAGACCGTTCGAACTCCACGATCGGCAACTCCCACACGCACCCGATGAACGGCTCGGCCAGCGGCGTGAACGCTTCCGGCGAGGAAGTGGGCGCGGATGCCGTGGCGCACTGGAGGATCGTCTCGTGGCACCACATGTAGGCGTTGAGCCACACGGCATCCTCACCGAAGTGCAGGATCGAGAACGCGGCCGCCGAACTGCCGGACGTCGGCGTGAACGAGGCGAGCGTCTTCTCCAGAGCCGTGTCCGCGGCGGCGCGGATCACGGGTGAGAGCTCCTCACCGTCCAGTGTCAGCTCGTAGCGCTTCACCTGCCACTGCGCCGCCACCGCCACCGGTAACGGGCGAACGTGCCTCTCCCGGAATGTCATGGCTCCACAGTAGAGGCGCCAGGTCGCTTCCACGACGCCACAGCCACGGGATTCCCTTGACCAGCAACCACGCCACGTGGTGCGCGATCGTCAACTCCCTGCCACCACTGCACTCCAGGCTCACTTGACCGACGTCGTGGCCTGATTCCACCAGTTTCGCGGCGAAAGCGCGTGCGAGCATGCGGTGGCCGAGTTCGGACGGGTGCAGCCGGTCGACCGCCCAGGTCGGCAACTCGTAGGCGCCCGGAAGCAGGTGCAGGTCGACGCACTTGGCGCCGTGCCGCGCGACCACGACGTCGATGATCTCGTTGAGCGCGGTGATGCGTTCGCCGAGCACGCGCCGCAACCGGCCGGGCAGCTTGAACACCCTGCCCTGGTCGTGGAATCGCACGGTCACCACGGACGTGCCCGCCGCGGACAGCGACCCGACGATCTGGTCCAGGTCGGAGTGCAGCTGCCGGGTGTCGAAGTCCGACCGCAGGGTGTCGTTCACACCCGCGATCACGACCGCGGCGGACGGCTGCAGGCGCAACGCCGACGGCAGCTGCGTGCGCCGCACGTCCGCGATTCTGGCTCCGGACAGCGCGAAATTGCGGTAATCGCCGCCGAACGCGGACGAGAGCAGGGGGCCGAACCCGCGCCAGCCGCCGGATACCGGATCACCGATGCCGACCGCCGTCGAATCTCCCAGCAACACCAACACGCGCCCCAGCATGGGGTTTCCCGGTGATCCCGGAATGGCCGGACGGGAACGGTTCAGCGAAATGCTGGGTAAAGCGGGAGTTCGAGCACCTCGGCTCCGTACCGGTCCACCAGTGCGCCGACGACGGTGTCCGCGTGCTCGGCTACCTGCTTCTCGCCCAGTGTGATCGCGTCCTGGCGCATCCGCACCCAGCGACCCGCCAGCACGACCCGGCGCGGTGGCGCGTCGCTCACGCGGTGGTCGTCGATCTTCGGCAGGCCGCGGAACGTCGCGAGCCACACCCACAGCAGCTGGGCTTCCAGCAGGCGCGGTAACAGCACCGCGTCGTCGTCGATCTCCGGCCACACCGAGCCGACCTCGGCCCGCCACGCCGCGACCATGGCCTCGGACATGCCGGGCGGCAGGCCGTAACCGCACCAGCAGGACGGGAACGGCACGCGCAGGCACGCGGCGTCGAACACGATGTCGCGGACGCAGCCGCCCTCGAAGTCGACGAACCGCACGCCGCGGCTGGTGACCAGCTGGTTGTCCGGGCACGCCGACGACGTGCTGAACGCGCGGCGCCGCGACAGCGTGAACGCCCGCGCCGCCTCGGCCGCGAACTCCAGTGCCTGCGGTGACGTCCCGACGCCGAGCTCGGACGCCAGCAGGTCCGGCAGGCCCGCGATGGCGGCGTGCACGTCGACCGCGACCGGGTCCTGGCAGCACTGGCTGCCCGCACGCCGCATCAGCGCGTCGAAATCAGCGTCGCGGCCCGCGGTGGTGGCGTGCAGACGGCCCATGGCGTGCGCCCACGACAGGAGGCCGCGTTCGGCGGCGCGGGCGTCGCCGCCGTGCAGCTTCTCGGACAACCGCGGCGCGCGGCCGAGGTCCTCCAGCACGACCAGGCGCGACTTGGCGTCCTGCGCGAAGAGTTCGGGGGTGGCGCGTTCCTCGGACGGCAGCGCGGTCAGCAGCTGGTGGCTGACGGCCTCGTGGGCCCACGGGTCGCGGTCGTGCGACGCGGGCGGGTAGCGCTTCACCACCAGCGTTCTGGGCAGCGAGAACGGGGACGACGCGACCTTCACCCGGATGACCACGGAACGCCCGGCTCCGCCGAGCTCCTCGGGATCGGCGAGTCGAACCTGGGCTCCGAGCCGCCTGCTCAACACCTGTTCTGCCGCGACAACCGCTTCGATGACCTGAGGAGATGCGGTGCCGTCGACGTCAGGGGAGCCAGCGGTGATCTCCACGACGCTCATCCCCTCCGACCCTACTCCCCTGCGCCCGGTCCCTTTTGCGTTCGAGCCCCGCCGACGCTAACGGGCCCAGGCGACGATCACGACCACTTGTTGATAACGGCTCGTTCCGTTTCCGAATTCGCACACGTTCACCCACTGGACAGTGGACGTGTTGTCACACCATCCGTTGCCCCACGCCTGCGGATCAACAGGACCAACGCGGCGGCGGCGACAATACCGATCAAGTTGATGAGCAACTGGAGCAGTGACTTGCCCGCTCTGTCCCATTCCCCGAGAACCGACGCCAAAGCCGCATATCCGGCCGCGGGCACGGTCGTCACCGAGATGAAGACGCCGACCAGCGCCGCGGACTTCGCGGACGTCAGCGACAGCACCCCCGCCGCACCCGCCAGCATCGCCACGATCAGCGAGTACGCGCTGAGGTCGTAGATGAAGTCCACCTGGTGCTGGTCGCCGAACACCGCGGCGCGGTCGAACAGTCCGGTGAACGCGCCGGCCAGCGCGAACACGGCGGTGACCGCCATCGCGACCGGGAACCCGATCCCGAGCGCCACGGCCGCGCGTTTCACCAGGTCCCAGCGCCGCGCGACGAGCCCGACGGCGATCGCGGCGAGCGGGCCGAACTCCGGTCCGACGACCATGGCGCCGACGATCGTGACCGGTGAGTCGGTCGCGATGCCGACCGCCGCGAGCAGGCAGGCGATCGTCAGGAACGCCTGGAAGGTCCAGCTCGGCTTCGACTCCTCGCCGGTGCGGGAGATCAGTTCCTCCCACACGATCGCGTCCGACCCGTCGCCGGGCGCGGCCTCTTCGGCGCGGTCGGCGTGGTCGGACAGCGACGTGTCGATCACTTCGAGGGTGACGCCGCCGTCGCGGTCGATGCCCAGCTCGCACAGCGCGGCCAGGATCTCGTCGGTGGCCTCCCTGGCGACGTCCGCTTCGACGAGATCGCCAGGGGGCTCGACGGCCGCGCCGCGCAGGAGCACCAGGTGGGTGGCTCCCGCGTGACGGCGCAGCACGTCGAGCGCCGCTTCGGTGCGCTCAGCCGGGCACACGGCCCGGAGGTGCAGCATTACTTCTGGTCGGGCTTCGCGTCGACGCCAGCTTCCTTGCGCTGCTGCGGGGTGATCGGCGCGGGTGCCGCGGTCAGCGGGTCGTAGCCGCCGCCGCTCTTCGGGAACGCGATGACCTCGCGGATCGAGTCCGCGCCCGCGAGCAGCATCGTGATGCGGTCCCAGCCGAACGCGATGCCGCCGTGCGGCGGAGCGCCGAACTTGAAGGCGTCGAGCAGGAAGCCGAACTTCTCCTGCGCCTCTTCTTCGGACAGGCCCATGATGGTGAAGACCCGCTGCTGCACGTCGGCGCGGTGGATACGGATCGAGCCGCCGCCGATCTCGTTGCCGTTGCAGACGATGTCGTAGGCGTAGGCCAGCGCGTTGCCGGGGTCCTCCTCGAAGCGGTCGATCCACTCCGGGGTGGGCGAGGTGAACGCGTGGTGCAGCGCGGTCCACTTGCCGCTGCCGACCGCGACGTCGTCACCGATCTTGTCGACGGCCTCGAACAGCGGCGCGTCGACGACCCACACGAACGACCAGGAGTTCTCGTCGATCAGGCCGACGCGCTGCGCGATCTCGTTGCGTGCGGCGCCGAGCAGCGCGCGGGCGCCGTCGCGCTCACCGGCGGCGAAGAAGATGCAGTCACCGGGGTTCGCGCCGACGGCCTTGGCGAGACCCTCGCGCTCGGCGTCGGTGAGGTTCTTGGCGACCGGGCCGCCCAGCGTGCCGTCCTCGGCGACCAGCACGTACGCGAGGCCCTTGGCGCCGCGCTGCTTGGCCCACTCCTGCCACGCGTCGAGCGTGCGCCGCGGCTGGTCCGCACCGCCCGGCATGACGACGGCGCCGACGTACTGCGCCTGGAACACGCGGAACGTCGTGTCCTTGAAGTACTCGGTCAGCTCGGTGAGCTCGAGGTCGAAGCGCAGGTCCGGCTTGTCCGAGCCGTACTTGGCCATCGACTCGGCGTAGCTGATCCGGCGGATCGGGCCCTCGATGTCGTACCCGATCGTGCCCTTCCACAGGGCCTTCAGGATCTTCTCGGACAGCGCGATGACGTCGTCCTGCTCGACGAAGCTCATCTCGATGTCGAGCTGGGTGAACTCGGGCTGCCGGTCGGCGCGGAAGTCCTCGTCCCGGTAGCAGCGCGCGATCTGGTAGTACCGCTCCATGCCGCCGACCATGAGCAGCTGCTTGAACAGCTGCGGCGACTGCGGCAGCGCGTACCAGGAACCCGGACGCAGCCGCGCGGGCACCAGGAAGTCGCGGGCGCCCTCGGGGGTGCTGCGGGTGAGCGTCGGCGTCTCGATCTCGACGAACTTGTCGGCGTGCAGCACCTCGCGGGCGAGGCGGTTGACCTCGCTGCGCATCCGGATGGCCTTGGCCGGGCCGCTGCGGCGCAGGTCGAGGTACCGGTGCTTGAGGCGGGCCTCCTCGCCGACCTCCAGGTGGTCGTCCACCTGGAACGGCAGCGGGGCCGCCTCGTTCAGCACCTCGAGCTCGGTCGCGTACACCTCGATCGCGCCGGTGGCGAGGTCGGTGTTCTCGCTGCCCTCGGGCCGCTTGGTGACGTCGCCGACGACCTTGACCACGAACTCCGAGCGCAGCCGGTGCGCCCGCTCGGCCATCTCGCCCTCGCGGAAGACCACCTGGGCGACACCGCTGGCGTCGCGCAGGTCGATGAAGATGACACCGCCGTGATCACGCCTGCGAGCGACCCACCCGGTCAGGGTGACGGACTGCCCGGCGTGCTCGGCCCGGAGTGACCCGGCCTCGTGCGTGCGCAACACGGTGGTGGCTCCTCTTAGTTCAAAGCGTGTGGTCGGTCAAGGCTAGCCAACGCCCCCCTTGGCATATTCACCAGGTTTCTCGACCACGACCCCGCGGTCGTTCAGACCTGACGCCGGTGATCCACATCACGGCAATGCACTGGCAGGGCGACTCGTCGCACTTCTACGGTCTTCACCGTGGCCAACATCGTGATCGTCCACGCGGGTGAGTCACCCCCGGAGACCTGGGACGCGAGCCTGTTCCTGGCAGGCCCGACCCCGCGCTCGGCCGACGTGCCGTCGTGGCGTCCCGCGGCGCTGCGGGAGCTCGTCTGGGAGGGACCCGGCACGCTGGCGGTGTTCGTCCCCGAGCCGCGCGACGGTTCCGTGTGGCCGGACTACACGTCGCAGATCACCTGGGAGCTGCACTGGGGCGACCGCTGCGACGTGGTGCTCTTCTGGATCCCGCGCGGACCCGGCATGCCCGCGCTGACGACCAACGACGAGTTCGGCAGGTGGAAGGACAGCGGCCGGGTCGTGCTCGGCACGCCACCCGCCGCCGAACACGTGCGCTACCAGCGCGAGTACGCGACGACGCACCGCATCTCGCTGTCGGACACCCTGCCGGACACCGTGGCCTCCGCACTGAGCCTGCTGACGCCCGGCGCGACCCGCGCCGGCGGCGAGCGGCACGTGCCGCTGCTGGTGTGGCGGACGCCGTCGTTCCAGTCCTGGCTCAGCCGGGTGCGCGAGGCCGGCGACGAGCTGCGGTCCGGCAGGCTGGAGTGGACGTGGCGGTCCGGCAGGTCCCTGTTCCTCTGGGCGTTCCACGCGCAGCTGTACGTGGCGTCCGAGGACCGCGTGAAGTCCAACGAGGTCGTGCTGTCGCGGCCGGACATCGCGTGCGTGGTCGCCTATCGCCGGGCGTCGGTCCCGCTGGACACCGAGGTGGTGCTGGTGCGCGAGTTCCGCTCGCCCGGCGGGTTCGTCCACGAACTGCCCGGCGGGTCGAATCCGGCCCCGATGCCGATGCTCGAGCTCGCCGCCGTGGAGCTCGCGGAGGAGACCGGCGTGCGGGTGCCGCTCGACCGGCTCCGCGCGCACCACCACCGGCCGCTCGCCGCCAGCTTCTCCGCACACCGGCAGCACGTGTTCTCCGTCGAGCTGACCGCCGACGAGATGGCGCGGCTGCGGCCCGCGGGCAACCACGACGAGTCCGAGCGCACCTACCCCGAGGTGCACCGGCTCGGTGACCTGCTGAAGAACGGCGCGACGGACTGGACCACCCTGGGTGCGCTCGCGGAGGTGGTGTTCTCGTGATGGAGCGGTTCACCCCGGACCAGGCCGAGGAGCTGGCCGACTTCCTGACCTCGTCGGACTGGCCGTTCCACAGCCGTGTCCCCGACCGGTCCACGGTCCTGCGGCAGGTCGCGGACGGCCACTGGGACGGTCCGTCCGCGCAGACGTTCTGGATCGAGCGTCGTGGCGTCGTGCGGCTGTTCGACCTCGACGACGGCTCGCCGTTGTTCGACCTGCGCATCGCCGCCGCCGAACGCGGTCGCGGGCTCGGTTCGCGGGCCGTCGGGTGGCTGACCGGGTACCTGTTCGAGACGCTGCCGGCCAACCGGGTCGAGGCGACCACCAGGGCGGACAACCACGCCATGCGCGCGGTGCTGGCGAAGCACCGCTACGTGCTCGAGGCCAGGTACCGGCAGACGTGGCCGGACCGCGCGGGAGTGCTGCACGACGGCGTCGGCTACGCGGTGCTGCGCCAGGACTGGGATTCGGGCTCCGTCACGCCGGTGAACTGGGAGTTTTGACGAGGTGGCGGAACGGTCCCCCTGACCGCGTGCCCGCCACCTCGTCCCCCCGGTCCGTGGATCCCCTTGTCCACGCCGCAGAGCTTGGCACCGCCAACCTGAAGTGACGCTGAACGATCCTGAACCGGATTTCAGGACTGGATCATGGCTGATGCGGCACCCTGCTCCCATGCGTGTGCTCGTGGTGGAGGACGACCGGCGCCTCGCCGACCTGCTCGTCCGCGGCCTGACCGCGGAGGGTTTCGCGGTCGACGTGGAGCGGAACGGCACGGACGGGCTCTGGCGGGCGCGTGAGCACCCGTACGACGTGATCGTCCTGGACATCATGCTGCCGGGCCTGAACGGCTACCGCGTGTGCAACGAGCTGCGCGAAGCTGGCGTGTGGACGCCGATCCTGATGCTCACCGCGAAGGACGGCGAGTTCGACGAGGCCGAGGGGCTCGACACCGGCGCGGACGACTACCTCACCAAGCCGTTCTCCTACGTCGTGCTGGTGGCACGGCTGCGCGCGCTGGCGAGGCGGTCGAGAACGGCGCAGCCCGTGTTGCTGCGGGCCGGTGACCTCGTGCTGGACCCGGTGAGCCGCGAGTGCCGCCGGGGCACCACGCCGATCGACCTGAAGGCGAAGGAGTTCGCCGTGCTCAACTACCTGCTGCGACACGCGAACGAGGTCGTGACGAAGTCCGAGATCATCGACGGCGTGTGGGACGCGGCGCAGGATCCGGACCCCAACCTCGTCGAGGTGTACATCAGCGCGTTGCGGCGCAAGATCGACGCGCCGTTCGACCGGCGGTCGATCACGACGGTGCGCGGCGTCGGCTACCGGCTGGTGGACCGATGAGGTCGTTGCAGGTCAAGGTGACCGTGCTGGCGACCGTCATCACGGCGTTGCTGCTCGGTGCGGCGACCGTGCTCGTCGCCTACTCGTTGCGCGACCAGATCGAGCGGCGCAGCACGGACGACTCGCGGATCTCGTACCTCTGCACGCCAGACGGGTGCACGGAGATCCGGTCCCTCGAGATGATGCTCATGCCGAAGCGTCAGGAGTTCGTCCGCTACTCGACGACGTTGGTGGCGCCCGAGCTGTCGTTGTGGCCGTTGAGCGACCCGGCGGCGACGCCCTACTTCGTACTGGGAACCGAGGAACCGAGCCGGCCTGACCCGCGCGGCGGCGTCGCGCGGGCGCAGGAGGAGCTGAACTTCTCGGTGCTGATGGTCGCCGGCATCGCGCTGTCGATCACCTCGCTGGTCGGCCTGATGGTGTTCGCGACGACCGGGCGGGTGCTGCGGCCGGTCGAGGCGATGCGCCAGGAGCTGGCCGAGATCAACGAGAACAACCTGACCCGCCGCGTGCCCGTGCCGGACATGGACAACGAGATCATGCGGCTGGCCGTGACGATCAACGAGACCATGGACCGGGTGCACCGCGCGATGGAGGACACCCGCCGGTTCGTCGCGGACGCGTCGCACGAGCTGCGCAGCCCGCTCGCCGCGCTGCGGGCCGAGCTGGAGATCGCGCTGTCGCACCCGAAGCTCGCGGACTGGCCCGCGGTCGTCAGCAACGCGCTGGACGACGCCGAACGCCTCCAGGAGCTGACGACCGACCTGCTGCTGCTCGCGCGCCTCGACGCGGAGGCCGCGCTGCGCGAGGAACCGGTGGACCTCACCGCCGTCGTGCAGCGGGAGGTGGTGCGGCGCAGGCTGACCGAGGTCGAGCTGGTGACGGACGTCGAGGCGCGCCCGGTGCTCGTCGCCGGCCGTCGCGCGCAGCTGTCCCGGCTGCTCGGCAACCTGCTCGACAACGCAGAGCGCCACGCGTCGTCCACGGTGACCGTCCGGCTGCGCGGCGGCCCCGAAGCGGTGCTGGAGGTGACCGACGACGGACCGGGAATCCCGTTGCCGGACAGGGAACGCGTCTTCGACCGGTTCACCCGGCTCGACGACGCGCGCACGCGTGACGCGGGCGGCGCGGGGCTCGGACTGGCGATCGCCCGCCGCATCGCGTCACGCCACCACGGCACCCTGGAGGCCACCGACGCCGCGGACTTCCACGGAATCCGTTTCGTGGCAACACTTCCCGCGGGCGAGCCGACGCAGGTGCCGACGGCGTCCACCGCCCCGCAGCGGACCGGGGACGACGTGTGGCAGTTCGTCAACGGCTCGTTCGTCGCCGTGCACGCGCACCTCCCCGAACCCCGTGAGCCGGTAGCCGAGAAAGGACTGGAGCTGGCGCTGATCTTCGGTGAGCACGAGCCGGTGCCCGTGTGACCGCGTTTCCCCTGTCGGCCGGAGCCACCGGCACTAGCCTGCGCACATGCGGATCTTCCTGACCGTCTTCGGCATCGTCGTGCTGGCGTTCAGCGCCTGCTTCGCGTCCGTGCTCGGCATCCTGGCGTTCACGCCGACGATGTCCTGCACGGGCCGCGACACCGGCGCGTGCGCGTACGGGCAGCTGCCGATGTGGCTGATGCTGATCGGCCCGTGGGTGATCGGGGTCGGAGCGAGCCTGGCGACCTGGGTCCGCACGCCGAACGGTCCGCGCCCCTACTGGCCGTGGATCGGCGTCGTCCTGATCATCGGTCTCTTCCTCACCGCGACGGGGATCGCCTCGTCGTAGCGAGCCGCACGCGGTAGGTCCACCACCACGGCTTGGCCGTGGCGAGCCTGCGTTCGGCGACCTCGCGCAGCGCGGCCAGGCCGATCTCCTCGTCGCTGTGCCCCGCGCGTTGCAACGCGACGACACCTCCCTGACTGCCCGCGATCTCCATCAACCGGGTCACGTCACCGGACTCCTCGTGGTGCAGGCAGATCTCGGCGACGTGGGCGAAGCTCGCGCGCAACCGGTCGACGTGCCCGACCTTCTCCGCGTACGCGGGACGCAGCCCCGCCGAGCCGTCCAGCGCGCGGTGCACCCGTTCGAACTCGCGGTACGCGGCGTCCACTTCGGCGTCGACTCCCGGCGGCCAGTCGCAGTCGTACGCCGCGAACACGCCGCCCGGCCGCAGCAACCGCTTGATCTCGGGGAAGACCGTCTCCGGGTCGAACCAGTGCAGTGCCTGGCTCGCCGTCACGACGTCCGCGCACGCGTCCGGCAGCCCGGTCGCCTCCGCCGTCCCGCCGACCAGCCGGACGTCCGTTCCCGCGAACCGCCGTTCCGCCACCGCGCGCATGTCGGCCGACGGCTCGACCGCGGTGATCGACGACGCGACTCCTTGCCACAGCGCGGAAGACGTCCCGGTACCGGCACCGAGGTCGACGACGTCCGGCGCGTCCACGCCGATCCACTGCCGGACCACGGCGACGATCTCGCGCGGTGGCCTCGGCCTGGCGCGGTCGTACAGCTCGGCGAAACCCGTGAACCTGGAAACGGCGTCAGTCATGAAAACCACCCTGACAGCACGGGTGCGCTGTCAGGGTGGTTTCAGCGATCTATCGCACTATCAGGCCGTCGGGGCCAGGTACAGCAGTCGGTTCGGGGAACCGGTGCCGGGGTTGGTGACCTTCGACGGGGTGGACTGCGCCACCAGGTAGGAAGCCACCTGCGCCGGGGTCGCCGTGCGGTTGGCCTGCAGGTAACGCGCGGCCGCGCCGGCCACGTGCGGGGTCGCCATCGACGTGCCGGAGATGGTGTTCGTGGCGCTGTCGCTGGTGTTCCACGCCGACGTGATGCCCGAGCCCGGCGCGAAGATGTCCAGCACCGCACCGAAGTTCGAGTAGGACGCGCGGGCGTCGGTGCGCTCGGTCGCGCCGACGGTGATCGCCTCGGTCACACGAGCGGGCGAGAAGGTGCTCGCGTTGGCGTTGCTGTTGCCCGCCGCGATCGCGAACGTGACGCCCTTGGCGATCGCGTTGCGGACCGCGGTGTCGATGGACGTGTTCACGCCACCGCCGAGCGACAGGTTGGCGACCGCGGGCTTGACGTGGTTGTTGGCCACCCAGTCGATGCCCGCGACGACACCCGCGAGAGTGCCGCTGCCCGCGTTGTTCAGCACGCGCACGCCGTAGACGGTCGCACCCTTGGCGACGCCGTACTGCGAGCCCGCGATGGTCCCCGCGACGTGCGTGCCGTGGCCGTTGCCGTCCTGCGCCACCGCGTCGTTGTCGACGAAGTCGTGACCGTTGCGCGCGCGGCCACCGAAGGTCGAGTGGCTGATGCGCACACCGGTGTCGACGACGTAGACGTTCACGCCGCTACCCGTCGAGGTGTAGCTGTACGAACTGTTGAGCGGCAGGTTCTTCTGGTCGATCCGGTCGAGGCCCCACGAGGGCGGGTTGGTCTGGGTCGCCTGGGTGTGCACGACCACGTCCTGCTCGACGTACTCGACCGAGGGGTCCGCGGCGAGCTTGCGGGCCTGCGACTCGGACACCTTGACGTTGAAACCGTTGATGCTGCTGAAGTTCCGCTCGATCCGAGCGCCGTGCTTCGCGGCGACCGCGCCTGCCGATGTACCGTCCTTCAGCTTCACGATGAAGCTGCCGGCCACCTTCTCCGCGTCCGACGAGCGGATCTCGCCCTCGGCGGCGGAAGCTCCGGGCGCGATGAGGACGGACACGGCGACGGTCGCCACGCCGACTCCGGCCAGGAACCGGGTCATTCGTGTGTCACGCATTGAGTTGATTCCGTTCGTTGCAGGGTTTGCAGGGGACGAACAGATCGGAGCGTAAGCAGAAGACCCGGTTCCCATCAAGGAATCCTATGGAATGGACGGTCTTGACTCAGCCGATTTCAATGGGAGGCCAGTAAAGAATACGGTTGACGGGTGGCGTGCCTGGAGTGGCCATGGTAGTGAGAGCGCTCTCTACCTGGGCCGGTGTGGCCTTGGGGTTGAACTGCAGGAACCTGACCGCGACTCCGGCCGCGTGCGGCGCGGCCATTGAGCCGCCACTCAGCACCCGGCTGTCCGTGTCATTCGTGATCCAGGCGGACGGAATGTTCACACCGGGCGCGTACAAGTCAACAGCCGGCCCGTAGTTCGAGAACGGAGCCTTCGTGTCGGTCTGCGTCAGCGCGCCGACGCAAATCACTTCCTTCACGCTGCACGGCGAGAAGTTGCCCGCGTCGGCGTTGCTGCCACCCGCGGCGCCGACGTAGGTGATGCCGGACTTGATGGAGTTCAGCACCGCGGCGTCCATCGCCGCGGACCTGGGTCCACCGAGCGACATGTTCGCCACGGCGGGCTTCACCGCGTTCTTGGTGACCCAGTCGATGCCCGCGATGACACCGGCGATCGTGCCACTGCCGGTCGCGCCCAGCACCCGCACGCCGTGCACCGCGGCGGTCTTGGCCACGCCGTACTTGGTGCCGACCGCGATGGCGGCGACGTGCGTGCCGTGCCCGTTGGGGTCCTCGGCGACCGGGTCGTTGTCGACGAAGTCCCAGCCGTCGCGCGCCCGTCCGCCGAAGTCCACGTGCGTCTTGCGGATGCCGGTGTCGATCACGTACACGTTCGTGCCGCGCCCGGTGCTGGTGTAGGCGTAGCGCTGGTCGAGCGGCAGCTTGCGCTGGTCGATGCGGTCCAGGCCCCACGGCGGGTTGTACTGGACGGCGGTCGCGTGCACGACGTGGTCGCGTTCCACAGTGGACACGTTCGGGTCAGCCGCGAGCTGACGCGCCCTCGTTGAAGTCATGCGCGCGCTGAACCCGTTGAGAACGTTCGTGTACACGTGGTCCTTGGCTCCGCTGAAGGACGACACGGCGCCCTCCTTCAGAACCACGACGTACCGGTCGGTGGCGGCGCCCGCGGGTGTGACCACGACCGCCGCGGCCAGTACGGCGACTGTCAGCAGGGATCTCATGATTTTCCTTTCACACAGGGGAAAAGCCCCGGCTCGTGCCCGAGCCGGGGCCGTCTTGCAGCGGAAATCAGGAGGTGGGTGCGAAGTGGAGCAGGCGGGTCGTCGTGCCCGCTCCGGGGTTGGTGACCTTGTTGGGCGTGGCCGCGGCGACGATCGCCGCCTCCACCTGTGCGGGCGTCTGGTTGAACCCGCCCTGCAGGTGGCGAGCGACGACACCGACGACGTGCGGCGTCGCCATCGAGGTGCCGGAGATGGTGTTCGTGGCCGTGTCACTGGTGTTCCACGCCGACGTGATGCCGGTGCCGGGCGCGAAGACGTCGACGATCGGGCCGAAGTTCGAGAACGACGAACGACGGTCGGTGATCTCGGTCGAGCCGACGGTGATGGCTTCCTTCACGCGGGCGGGTGAGGTGTTCGCCGCGTTGGTGTTGGCGTTGCCCGCCGCGACCGCGAACGTGACGCCCTTCAGGATGGCGCCGCGCACGGCCTGGTCGAGCGCGGTGTTCGCGCCGCCGCCGAGAGACATGTTGGCGACAGCCGGCTTGACGTGGTTCGTGCCCACCCAGTCGATGCCCGCGATGACGCCGGCCAGCGTGCCGCTGCCCTGGTTGTTCAGGACGCGGACCGCGTGGATGGTGACGTCCTTCGCCACACCGAACGTCGTGCCGCCGATGGTGCCGGCGACGTGCGTGCCGTGGCCGTGGCCGTCCTGCGCGACGTTGTCGTTGTCGACGAAGTCACGGCCGTTCTTGGCGCGGCCACCGAAGTCGCGGTGCGTGATCCGCACACCGGTGTCGAGCACGTAGGCGTTCACGTTCTTGCCGGAGGAGTTGTAGGTGTACTTCTTGTCCAGCGGCAGGAGGCGCTGGTCGATGCGGTCGATGCCCCAGGAGGGCGGGTTGACCTGGGTCGCCTGAAGTCGCATGACCTGGTCGACCTGGACGTACTCGACGGCCGGGTCCGCGGCGAGTCTGCGCGCCTGGCGCTCGCTCATCTTGACCGAGAAACCCTTGATGGTGCTCGAGTACACGTGCCCGACCTGTCCGCCGAACTTCGCGGCGAGACCGTTCGCGTTCGCGGAGAGCACGTCGTCACGCATCTTGACGATGTAGCTGCCCGGAACCACTTCCGCGCCGTCAGCGGCGCTGATGTTGCCTTCGGCCGCCTGTGCGGGCCCGGCGACCATGGTGAGTGCCGTCGCGATGACGGCGGAGCAGAGCAGGGATGCTGTCTTGCGCATTCGCCTAGTCCTTGCCTCGCAGGGTCGTGCAGGGATCCAATCGAGACTATTGGCGGCGTAATAGTTCTCCAGGCAACAAGATTTCCCAATTTTGATTCACGGGAAAACCGCCGATCGGCTGTACCGCGACGTCTTTTCAGCCGGTACGTTCACAACTCGGCGTGGGCGAAACGGAGGGGTGATGCTCACCATTTACCCGCCTCGCGAGGAGTTGGCCGATCTTCTCGTCAAGGGTCCGTTCGCCGAGGCCCTGCGCGCCGCGATCCAGGTCAGGGGCCTGAGCCTGGAACGCCTGCGGCACAAGCTCCGCACCCGCGGCGCGCCGATCAGCATCACCGCTCTCAGTTACTGGCAGTCCGGCCGCCGCAGGCCGGAACGCCCTGAATCGTTACGCGCACTCGCACAACTCGAGGAAGTTCTCGATCTCCCCGAGAACGCGCTCAGCAGACTGCTGGGCCCACCCCGCCCGCGCGGCCGAGTGCGCCCCCGCCAACCGGAACCGCGTGCCGCTTGGGACGACTCCGGCCTGACCTTGACCGGCCAGCACGACCGCGTCGAAACCGACCCGGACGGCAACGTCCGCGGCGTCCGCTCCCGTCAGCTGCTGCAGGCCTCGACGTCCGGCGTCGACCGCTGGGTCCTGTGCCACGACACGGGTTCCGCACTGGCGTCGGTGGCCGCCCTGCGCGGGTGCCGCGTGGGCAGGGTCGCCCGCGAACGAACCAACGGCGTTCTGGTCGCCGAGTTGTTGTTCGACCAATCACTCACCTCGGGCTCGTCGATCTCCATCGAGTACGAGCTGACCTATCCGGCCGGGACTCGTGAGCAGACCCACTTCCGCCGGTTCCCGCACCGCGTGCACGACTACGTGCTGGAGATCAAGTTCTCGCGTTCCCCTTCCCACTGCGAACAGTTCGCTTCCGGGGTTGGTGACGGGATGCTCGGCGGGGCTCGTCCCGTGATGGTCGACTCGTGGGGTTACGCGCACGCCGCGGCACTCGACTTCGGGCCCGGCGTGTTCGGCGTGCGCTGGGACTTCTAACGCTTTTCTTGTGACAAACAACGAAATCTGTTGTGGACTGACTAGCTCACCAGACGCAGCGCGGCGTCCAACTCCTCCAGCAGCCGCCCCTTGGGCCGCGCCCCCACGATCGCCTGCACCGGCTCCCCGTTCCGGAACAACATCAAGGTGGGCAGCGACATCACCTGGTAGGTCCGCATCACACCGGGGTTCTCGTCGGTGTTGACCTTGCGGATCACC
Organism: Lentzea tibetensis; assembly: GCF_007845675.1. Classification (GTDB taxonomy): domain Bacteria; phylum Actinomycetota; class Actinomycetes; order Mycobacteriales; family Pseudonocardiaceae; genus Lentzea; species Lentzea tibetensis. The sequence continues at coordinate 142,269 of NZ_VOBR01000006.1, forward strand.
AGCGAGTCGGCCCGCTCGACCTCGATCTCCTCCAGCACGGGCACGATCATGTGACAGGGCGGGCACCACTGGGCCCAGAAGTCGACCAGCACCGGCTTGTCCTGCTCCAGCACATCCGCAGCGAACGTCTCATCCGTGACTGCCAGCATCACTCAACCCCACAGGTTCCCGGGTGACGGGCGATAGCGCCCGCCAGCTTGGTCAACAACTCGCCCCGCACGACGGCGAGACGATCCAGCAGTGCGTCCACCTCGGCGAGTTTCCGCTGGTAGACCTCGATCGACGGCGCGCAGGAGTCGCCGGCGGGGTGTCCCGCCCGCAGGCACTCGACGAACGGGCGCGTGTCCTCCAGGGACAGCCCGATCGCCTGGAGCGACAGGATCTCCGACACCAGCCGCAGGTCGTCCTCCGAGTACTCCCGGTAGCCGTTCGACGACCGCCGGGCCCCGAGCAACCCCTGTGACTCGTAGAAGCGCAGTGCGCGTGTCGTCGTCCCGGCACGCTGGGCGAGCTCACCGATCCGCATGTCACCGACGTTAAACCTTGACCTCGACGTCAAGGCAACGGAAAAGCACGGGCATACTGGAACCGAACCCCCGACGAAAGGTGTTACTGCGCGTGTGCGGCCTGCTTGGACTGATCTGCGCCACCGAATCCGAGGCCGTCGCCGCGCGTGACGCCGTCGCGAACGCGCTGCGTTGCCAGCGGCACCGCGGGCCCGACGAGTCCGACACCTGGGCGGACGCCGAGGTCGTCTACGGGTTCAACCGGCTCGCGTTCATCGACGTCGAGCACTCGCACCAGCCGCTGGTCTGGGGGCCGCCCGAGGCGCCTGCCAGGTACACGCTGAACTTCAACGGCGAGATCTACAACTACCGCGAGATCCGCGAGCAGCTGACCCGGCAGTTCGGCACCCGGTTCAACACCGAGGGTGACGGCGAGGCGATCGTCGCCGCGTACCACCACCTCGGCGCGGCCGCGGTGCCGAAGCTGCGCGGCATGTTCGCGTTCCTGATCTGGGACTCGCAGGAGAAGGTCGTCTTCGGCGCGCGCGACCCGTTCGGGATCAAGCCGCTGTACTACGCGGCCGGTCTGGGCGGCGTGGCGTTCTCGAGTGAGAAGAAGAGCCTGCTCGAGCTGTCGCGGACGCTCGGTGTGCGCGAGGAACTGGACCGCAAGGCGCTGCAGCACTACCTGATCCTGCAGTACGTGCCGGAGCCCGAGTCGCTGCACGCGGGCATCCGCCGGGTCGAGTCGGGCACGTCGTTCCGGGTCGTGCCCGGTGGCGAGGTCGAGTTCACGCGGTACTTCCACCCGCAGTTCACCACGAAGCCCGCCGAGAACCCCGAAGAACTGTACGAGCGGATCGCGGACGTGCTGCGCGACTCCGTCTCCAAGCACATGATCTCCGACCCGGACGTGACGGTCGGCGCGTTCCTGTCCGGCGGCATCGACTCCACCGCGACCGCGACGCTGGCGAAGCAGCACAACCCGAACCTGATCGCGTTCACGAGCGGTTTCCAGCGCGACGGCTACTCGGAGGTCGACGTGGCCGCCGAGACGGCCGCGGCGATCGGTGTGCGGCACGTCGTCCGCAACGTGACGGCGGACGAGATGATGGAGGCGCTGCCCCTCATCACCTGGTACCTCGACGACCCGGTCGCGGACCCGGCGCTGGTGCCGCTGTGGTTCATCGCCCGCGAGGCGCGCAAGCACGTCAAGGCGGTGCTGTCCGGTGAGGGCGCGGACGAGCTGTTCGGCGGCTACACGATCTACGGCGAGGGCCTGTCGCTGGAGCCGTTCGAGAAGGTGCCCGGCGGCGTGCGCAAGCTGATGGGCAAGGTCTCCACCAAGATCCCGGAAGGCGTGCGGGGCAAGGACCTGCTGCGCCGCGGCGCGCTCACCATCGAGCAGCGCTACTACGGCAACGCCCGCAACTTCCGCGACGAGCAGCTCCGCGCGCTCATCAAGGACTACGACGAGTCCGTCGGCTTCATGGACGTCACCGCACCCTGGTACGAGGTCTCGCGCGACTGGGACCCGGTCGCGCGCATGCAGCACATCGACCTGTTCACGTGGCTGCGCGGCGACATCCTCACCAAGGCGGACAAGGTGACGATGGCGAACTCGCTGGAGCTGCGCGTCCCGTTCCTCGACCCCGAGGTCTTCAAGGTCGCCGCGTCCATCCCGGTCGAGCAGAAGCTCGCGCACGGCACCACGAAGTACGCACTGCGCCAGGCACTCGCGAAGATCATCCCCGGCCACGTGCTGAACCGCCCGAAGCTGGGCTTCCCGGTGCCGATCCGGGTGTGGCTGAAGGCCGAGATGTACGACTGGGCGCGCGGCATCATCGCCGACTCGCAGACCGACTCGCTGCTGGACAAGCGCGTCGTGCTCGACCTGCTCGAGGAGCACAGGGCGGACCGCTTCGACCGCAGCCGTCAGCTGTGGGCGGTGCTCGTGTTCATGCTGTGGCACGGCATCTTCGTGGAGAACCGGATCAAGGTCGACGTCCCGGAGCCGGTCTACCCCGTCAAGCTGTGACCGGTACTCCCACCACCACCGGGGCCGCCACCCAGTAGAGGACGACGAGCGCGAGCAGGCACGCCACCAGCACCTGGTGGTTCAGCTCGCGCTCGTCTCGTTCCACCTGCACGGGTACGGGCGCGGTGACCTCGTGCCACCGCCGCGTCCACGTCTCGACGTCGCCTCCGCACGCCCGCACGTAGGCCCGCGTGACCTCGAGCGTGGGCAGCTTCCGGCCGCCCGCAGCGTCCGACAGCGTGGTCGACGAGTAGTGCGCTCGCCGCGCCAGCTCGCGGTAGGTGGGGCTGCCCGCCTGCTGACGGAGAAGCCGCAGCTCGGCGGCGAACTCAGCGGCACCCGACCCGTCGAACTCCAGCGGTCGCTCTGATCTCGCCATGTCCGTGATTGTCCGGAGAACGTTGTCCGGCGTCCACCGGACAACGTTTCCGCACTACAAAGACCTCATGAAGAAGTTCATGACGAGAGCGGCAGCGCTGCTCGGCCTGATGGCCATGTCCACCGGGATGCCGGCACCGACCGCCGACGTGACAGCGGCACCGGCTCCGGTGATCAGTACGAACGCGGCAGCTTGAGCGTGTGCTGAGCGACGAAGTTCAGGATCATCTCGCGCGACACCGGCGCGATCCGCGAGATGCGTGAGGACGCCAGCAGCGAGGCGAGCCCGAACTCCGCCGACAGGCCGTTGCCGCCGTGCACCTGGATCGCCTGGTCCACCGCACCGGCAACGGCCTCACCGGCGGCGTACTTGGCCATGTTGGCGGCCTCGCCGGCTTCCTTGTCCAGTCCCGAGTCGTACAGGGCGGCGGCCTTCTGCGTCATCAGCCGCGCCAGCTCGGTCTCGATCGCCCGCTGCGCCAGCGGGTGCGCGAGGCCCTGGTGCGCGCCGATCGGCGCACCCCACACCGAACGCTCGCGCGCGTAGGCCGAGGCCTTGTCCAGCGCGCGCCGTGCGACACCGGTGGCCATGGACGCGGCCATGATCCGCTCGGGGTTGAGGCCGGCGAAGATCTGCTGCAGGCCGTGGTCCGGCGAGCCCACCACGGCGTCCGAGGGAAGCCGCACGTCGTCGAAGAACAGGGTGAACTGCTTCTCCGGTGACATCAGGTCCATCGGGATCTCCTGATAGGAGAACCCCGGAGAGTCGACCGGCACGATCACCAGCACCGGACCCGTCGACTGCACGGCCACCACCATCACGGCGTCGGCCTCGTCGACACCGGAGATGTAGTACTTGCCGCCGTTCAGGACCCACTCGTCGCCGTCGCGCCGGACGTTGGTCTTCAGCTTGTGCGCGTTGGAACCCGCATCGGGCTCGGTGATCGCGAACGCCATCTTCACCGAGCCGTCGGCGAAACCGGGTAGCCACTGGGACTTCTGCGACTCCGTGCCGAAACGCGAGAGAACGGTCGCGCAGATCGCGGGTGACACGACCATCATCAGCAACGGGCAGCCCGCCGCGGACAGCTCCTCGCACACCGCGGCGAGGTCACCGATTCCGCCGCCACCGCCACCGAACTCCTCAGGCACGGCGACGCCGAGGTAGCCGAGCTTCCCGGCCTCTTCCCACAGCTCGGTGGTCTTCTCGCCGGAGCGCGCCTTGGCCACGAAGTAGTCGTGGCCGTACCGCGAAGCGAGATCGGCGACGGCCTTGCGCAACGCGATGCGCTCGTCCGTCTCGACGAAGTTGGTCATGACTCCTCCACCACTACGAGCACGTCCCCTGCATTGACCTGTTGTCCCTGCGACACGAGAAGTTCGGCAACAACTCCGGCCGCCGGAGCGAGCACGCGGTGCTCCATCTTCATGGCTTCCAGCACCAGCAGCTCATCACCGACGGCCACGGTCTGGCCCGCCGCGACGGCCACCCGCACCACGTTGCCGGGCATCGGCGCCACCAGCGCACCGGGTGCGAGCACCGACTCCGGCGCCGGGAACCGAGGCACCTCGCGCAACGTCACGGAGCCGAGCGACGAGTCGACCTCGACGACATCTCCATAAACGGCAACGGAAAAGCGCGTCCGCACGCCGTCCAGATCCAAGGACACGACGTCCCGCGAAGCCTGAGCCGGGTCGTACTCCACCTCGACGACCTCGTCGCCGAACAGGTACCGCGCGGTGGGCTGCTGCGACCGCAGGTTGCGCCACCCCAACGGCAAGGCACCCACCCTGCGCTCGGCGGACTGCGCAAGAGCAGCCGCCAAGGCGAACGGGCGTGGATCGATCGGCGTACCCAGCGACCACTCGGAGAGAACTCCCGTGTGCGTCTCACCAGACAGAAAGCTGGGATGCCGCAGCACGTCGACCAGCAGTGAACGGTTGGTCACGAGGCCGTGGATGCGGGCGTCCGCCAGCGCACCGGCCAGCTTGCGGGCCGCCGCCGAGCGGGTGGGCGCCCACGAGATCACCTTCGCCAGCATGGGGTCGTAGTGCACGCTGACGAGCGAGCCGTCCTCGACGCCGCTGTCCACGCGCACGTCGTAGGGCACCTCGAACCGGTGCACCGTGCCGGACGACGGCCGCCAGTCGTGCGCCGGATCCTCGGCGTACAGCCGCGCCTCGATCGCGTGCCCGCGCGGCACGGGCTGTGCGGGCAGCGCTTCGGCCTCGGCGATGCGGAGCTGCCACTCGACGAGGTCGACGCCGTAGACGAGCTCGGTCACCGGGTGCTCGACCTGCAGCCGCGTGTTGACCTCCAGGAAGTGGAAGTCCCTGCCCTTCAACATGAACTCGACCGTGCCCGCGCCGACGTACCCGATCGACTCGGCGGCCGCGACCGCCGCTTCGAACAGCCGCGCGCGGATCTCGTCGTCGACGGCCGGTGACGGCGTCTCCTCGATGATCTTCTGGTGGCGGCGCTGGATCGAGCACTCGCGCTCCCCCAGCGTCCACACCGTGCCGTGCATGTCGGCGAGGATCTGCACCTCGACGTGCCGCGCCTGTTCCAGCAGCGGCTCGCAGAACACCGTGGAGTCACCGAAAGCGGACTCGGCCTCGCGCCGGGCACTCGCGATCTCGGACGCGAGTTCCGAACGCGAGCGCACGACGCGCATGCCGCGACCGCCACCGCCCGCCGACGCCTTGATCAGCACCGGGAACTCGGTGACCGTCTCGGGGTCGAGCTCGGGCAGCACCGGCACACCGGCGGCGGCCATGCGCTTCTTGGCGGCGACCTTCGAACCCATGGCCTCGATGGCGTCCGGCGCCGGGCCCACCCACAACAGCCCCGCAGCGCCAACGGAACGCGCGAAGTCCGCGTTCTCGGACAGGAAGCCGTAACCGGGATGCACGGCGTCGGCACCGGCCTGCCGAGCCGCGGCGATCAGCAGGTCGCCGCGCAGGTAGGTCTCGGTCGGCGAGGCGCCGGGCAACCGGACGGCCGCGTCCGCGAGCTTCGCGTGCGGGGCGTCGGCGTCCGGGTCGGAGAACACGGCCACCGTGCGGATGCCGAGGTCGCGGCACGTCCGGATGATCCGGCAGGCGATCTCGCCGCGGTTGGCGATCAGCAGCGTCTGAATCACGTCATCACATCCGGAAGATGCCGAAGCCGTCGGCACCCTTGACTGGTCCACTGTGGACGGCGGATAGGCAGATTCCCAGCACGGTCCGGGTGTCACGCGGGTCGATCACTCCGTCGTCGTAGAGCTTCCCGGACAGGAACTGCGCGAGCGACTGCTCTTCGATCTGCGCCTCGACCATCTTGCGCATGGCCGCGTCGTGCTCCTCGTTGTACTCCTGGCCCTTCGCGGCGGCGGCCTGCCGCCCGACGATCGAGAGCACACCCGCGAGCTGCGCAGGGCCCATCACCGCGGACTTCGCGTTGGGCCAGGTGAACAGGAAGCGCGGGTCGTACGCCCGGCCGCACATGCCGTAGTTGCCCGCGCCGTAGGACGCGCCCATCGTGACGGTCAGGTGCGGCACCCGGCTGTTCGACACCGCGTTGATCATCATCGAGCCGTGCTTGACGATGCCGCCCTGCTCGTACTGCGCGCCGACCATGTAGCCGGTGGTGTTCTGCAGGAACAGCAACGGGGTGTCGGAGGCGTTCGCGAGCTGGATGAACTGCGTGGCCTTCTGCGACTCCTCGCTGAACAGCACGCCGCGCGCGTTCGCGAGGATGCCGACCGGGTAGCCGTGCAGGTTCGCCCAGCCGGTCACCAGCGACGTCCCGTACGCGGGCTTGAACTCGTCGAAACGCGAGCCGTCCACGAGCCGCGCGATCACGTCACGCGGGTCGAACGGCACGCGCAGGTCGGTCGGCACCAGGTCCAACAGGTCGTCCGAGGAGAACAGCGGCTCCTCGACCGGACCCGGCAACGGTCCCTGCTTGCGCCAGTTCAGCCGCGCGACGACGCGGCGCGCGAGACGGATCGCGTCGACCTCGTCCTCCGCCACGAAGTCCGCGAGACCGCTCACCGCGCCGTGCATCGACGCGCCACCAAGAGATTCGTCGTCGGCTTCCTCGCCGGTCGCCATCTTCACCAGCGGCGGCCCGGCCAGGAACACCTTCGAGCGTTCCTTGATCATGATCACGTAGTCCGACATGCCCGGCACGTACGCGCCACCGGCGGTCGCGTTGCCGAACACCGTCGTCACCGTCGGGATGCCCGCCGCGGACAACCGCGTGAGGTCGCGGAACACCCGGCCGCCGGGGATGAAGATCTCGCTCTGCGACGGCAGGTCGGCGCCACCGGACTCGACCAGGCTCACCACCGGCAACCGGTTCTGCAACGCGATGTCGTTGGCGCGCAACGTCTTGCGCAGGCTGTACGGGTTCGAGGAACCGCCGCGCACGGTCGGGTCGTTCGCGACGATCACGCACTCGACGCCCTCGACGTAGCCGATGCCGGTGACGACGCTGCCGCCCACCGGGTAGTCGGTGCCCCACGCGGCGAGCGGCGACAGCTCGAGGAACGGGCTGTCCTGGTCGACCAGCAGCTCGATGCGCTCGCGGGCGAGCAGCTTGCCGCGCTTGTGGTGCCGTTCCACGTACTTCGGCCCGCCGCCGGCCAGCGCCTTGGCGTGATCGGCGTCCAGAGCCGCGATCTTCTCGAGCATCGCCTCACGGTTGCTCATCGCATGTATCCCAATCGTCGTGCCGCGTGCTCGGTCATCACTTCACTCGCCCCGCCGCCGATGCCGAGAATCCGCGCGTCCCGGTAGTGGCGTTCCACCTCGGAGTCGCGCATGTACCCGGCGCCGCCGTGCAGCTGCACCGCCGCGTCGACCACGAACGAACACGCGTCCACGGCGGCGTTCTTGGCGAAGCAGACCTCGGTGACGCAGTCGTCGCCGCGCAGCACGCGTGCCGCGACCTCGCGGGTGTAGGTGCGGGCGAGGTCGATGCGCTGCGCCATCTCGGTGAGCCTGTGGCTGACCACCTGCCGCGTGATCAGCGGTTCGCCGAACGTCTTGCGCATCCGCGTCCACTCGACGGTCAGGTCGAGGCAGCGCTGCGCGGTCGCGTACGCCTCGACGGCCATGGTGACCCGCTCGACCTGGAACTGCCGCAGGATCTGCACGAAACCGTCGTTCTTCGCACCGACCAGGTTCGCCACCGGCACCCGAGCGTCCACGAAGGACAGTTCTGCGGTGTCCGAGCAGTGCCAGCCCATCTTGTCCAGCTTGCGCCGCACGGTGAAGCCGGGCGTGCCCTTCTCCACCACCAGCAGGCTGAGACCCCGGTGCCCCTGGGACGCGGTGCGCACGGCCGTCGTCACGAAGTCCGCGCGGCAGCCGGAGGTGATGTAGGTCTTGGTGCCGTTGACGACGTAGTGATCGCCGTCCCTGACCGCGGACGTGCGGATCGACGCGACGTCCGACCCGCTGTCGGGTTCGGTGACCGCGAGGCTGCCGATCAGGTCACCGGCGATGGCGGGCTTCGCGAACCGCTCGATCAGGTCGACGTTGCCGGACTCGACGATGTGCGGGATCGCGATGCCGTGCGTGAACAGCGCGGCGATCACGCCGGACGAGCCGCCCGCCTGGATGATCTCCTCGGTGAGCACGACGCTGTCGATCAGGTCGCCCGCTCCGCCCGCGGACTCGGGGAACCCGATGCCGAGCAGGCCGATCGACGCCGCCTTCTTGTGCAGCTCACGGGGAATCTCGCCGTCGCGTTCCCACTGGCCCAGGTGCGGGACGATCTCGCGCTCGGTGAAGTCGCGGACGAGCGCCCGCAGTTCCTTGCGCTCGTCGTAGAGGTCACGGGTGATCACAGCAGCGCCTCCGGGATGTCGACGACCCTGGACCGCAACCACTCGCCGAGCGCCTTGGCCTGCGGGTCGAACCTGGTCGACGACGCGACGCCCTCACCGAGCAGGCCGTGCAGCACGAAGTTGAGCGCCCTCAGGTTCGGCAGCTCGTACCGGTCGACCTCACCGGCCTCGGGCAGCAGCTCCTTGAGCCGCTCGACGGTCAGGTACTCCCGCAGCCACGCGAAGGCCTCGTCGCTGCGCACCCACACGCCGAGGTTCGCGTCGCCGCCCTTGTCACCGGACCGGGCGCCGGCGATCGCACCGAGAGGGGCGTTCACAGCTGCACCGCCTTCCACTGCACGCTCTCGCGCGGCACGTACTCGGCCCGGTAGACGCCGAACGGCGTGCCGTCCGCGGGCGGCGCCGTCACGTGGAAACCGGGGTAGGACGCGAGCGCCAGCTCGATCGCCGCACGGGAGAACGCCTTGGCGCGCTTCGGGTCGGCGGTCTTGATCGTGACGTGCAGCAAAGCGCTTGCGGTCTCCTCGGTGGCCGCATTCGACTGGTCGGTGCGGGCGAGCGTCCAGGTCAGGCCGTCGGTGCCGATCGCGTCCTCGAGCTGGGTTCGCACCAGCGCCGCCTTGGCATCGACGTCGAGTCCACAGAGGACGAAGGTGGTGCCGTTGCGGAACCCGCCCAGCGTGTTGAGGCACACCTTGAGCGTGTCCGGCGGCGGGCTGCCCTTCGTACCGCTGATCCGGACGCCGCGCTCGTGCTCGTCGAGCCGGATGGTGTCGAAGTGGGTGACGACGTCCGGTCCGAGGTAGGCGGGCGCGCCGATCTCGTACAGCAGCTGGGCGGTGACCGTGTCGACGGTGACCGCGCCACCGGTGCCGTCGTGCTTGGTGATCACCGACGAGCCGTCCTCGTGCAGTTCGGCGATCGGGAAGCCGGGCCTGCGCGCGTCGATCTCGGTGAAGAACGAGTAGTTGCCGCCGGTGGCCTGGGTGCCGCATTCGAGCACGTGCCCGGCGACCGTCGCGCCGGCGAGCCGGTCCCAGTCGTCGAACCGCCAGCCGAAGTGCGCCGCGGCGGGTCCGACGACGAGCGAGGCGTCGGTGACGCGGCCGGTGACGACGACGTCCGCTCCCCCGCCCAGGCACTCCGCGATGCCCTGCGCGCCGAGGTAAGCGTTTGCGGTCAACGCTTCCGGGAACCGGTCGCTGACGTCGTCACCGCTGACGTACGCGATCTTGGCGTCGTGCCCGAGCTTCTGGACGGCCTCGGCGAGCCCGGCCGGGTTGAGCCCGCCCGCGTTGGCGACGATCTTCACGCCCTTCTCGAGCGCGAGACCGAGGCAGTCCTCCAGCTGACGCAGGAACGTCCGCGCGTAGCCGAGGTTGCTGTCTTTGAGCCGGTCGCGGCCGAGGATCAGCATGGTCAGCTCGGCGAGGTAGTCGCCGGTGAGCACGTCGAGCTCGCCGCCCTCCAGCATCTCGCGGACGGCCGACAGCCGGTCGCCGTAGAAGCCGGACGCGTTGCCGATCCGGATCATCGACCGGCTCCCGGAGGTCCCGCGAACGCTTGCGCGATCGGCAGCCACTCCTGCGCGACCGGGCCTTCCGCCACCAGCGCGAGGTCCTTGCGGTTGCGCCGCTGCGTCACGAGGAAGCAGAAGTCGAGTGCGGGCCCGCTGACCCGGTTCGCCGCTCCCTCCGGTCCCCACGTCCACTCCTCACCGTTCGGGCCGGTCAGCTCGACACGGACCTCCTCCGTCGGCGCGGCGAGACCGTTGAGCAGGAAGGCGAACCCCATCGTGCGCACACCGAGGTGCGCGACGTTCTTGATGCGGTCGGTGGGCTTGCGCTCGACACCGAGTGCGTCGGCGACGTCCTGCCCGTGCGCCCAGGTCTCCATGATCCGCGCGGTGGCCATCGACGCCGGGCTCATCGGCGGGCCGAACCACACGATCTTCCCCTGCGCCTGCGCGAGCGCTTCCTTCAGCTCGGTGCGCGCCTGGCGCCAGCTCTCGAGCAGCTTCGGGTCCCGCGTGCCCTCTTCGGCGGTGCGGTCGACCATGTCCGGCACGAGCGGTTGCGCCTGGAACGCCTCGGGGTCGGTGATCGCGAGCAGCGCGGCGCGGTCCGTCCACATGAGATGCGAGATCTGGTGCGCGATGGTCCAGCCGGGCGCCGGTGTCTCGATCGTCCAGTCCTGCTGCGGCGCGACGAGGTCGTCGAGCTCCTGGCTCTCGGCTTCGAGGTCGGCCAGCACTTGGGTGATCACAGTTGCTCCTCCAGCATCTTCGCCCAGTGGCGCACGACGTGCGCACGGCGTTTGCTGTCGTCGGTGAGCTGGTTGGCGAGCGCGAGCCCGCGCACGAGGTCGAGCGTGGCCTGGACCGCTTCGCGCACACCGGGTTTCGACTCGTCCGCGTCGAGCAGTTCGAGCGCCAGCACGTGCGTCTCGCGGCCCAGCTTGTGCTGCAGGTCGATGACCAGGTCCTTGAGCTCGGGGTCGGTGCGCGCGGCGACCCACAGTTCGAGCGCGGCGGTGAACAGGTCGCTGGCGTAGAAGTCCGCGATCATCTCGACGACCGCTCGGGTGCCGCTGACGTTGCCGGTGCGCTCCCTGAGCTGCTGCACGCTCTCCGCACCGACGTGCTCGACGGCGGCCGCGACCAGCTCGCCCCTGGTGCGGAAGTGGTGCAGCTGCGCGCCGCGCGACACACCGGCCCGCTCGGCGACGAGCGTGGTCGTCGTGCCCGACCAGCCGCGCTCGACCAGGCACTCGACGGTCGCCTCCATGAGCTTCCGCTTGGTCTCGCGGGTGCGATCGGCCTGCCGCTGACGGGTCTCCACGCCGACGAGTCTTCCGGCCAACAAACAAACAGTCAAGCCTGCTTGTAAGTGTCTTGTCGGTGGGTGACCTACCTTGATCTCATGGGATCTCTCCTCAGCACGCATCCAGTGGACAACCGGCGAAGACGCCTGGTCGGCAGGATCGCACTGGCCGTGTCGGTGCTGTGCTCGCTGCTGCTGGTCGCGATGGCCGTCGTCGACCTCCACGGGGCCGAGTACGCGCTGCTCCTCGCGGTGTTCCCGCTGATGTTCGCGGCGCCGAGCGCGGCCGTCCTGCTGCGGCAGGCCGCCCGAGGTGACGAGGTGTTCGAGCTCTACGAGGGCGGGCTGGCCCACACCGTCGGCGGCGTGCGGCGCAGCTGGACGTGGGACCAGGTGCGGGCGATCGACGTGTCCGAGCGCGGGCCGGGTTCGCTCACCGGCTCGGACGTCGACTGCGCCATCCGCTTCGACGACGGCGAGCTGGTGCGCTTCACCGGCCTCACCCAGGACTGCCGGGAGATCATCGGCGCGCTGGGTGTGCACCGCGCCGACGCGGCGAGCGAGCCCGCCCGTCAACCGAACCAGCGGCGGGCGGTCACCGTGCTGTCACTCATCACCCTGGCGTGCGCCGGCACCGCGACCTGGGCGATCACCAGCACCGCCGGCTCCACCGACGGCGAAGCCAACTTCGGGTTCGCGATGCTCGCCGTCGTGTGCGCGGTGACCGGGTTCTTCTCCGGACTGTTCCTGCTCATGACGGTGCGGCACGGCGGGAGACTCTGATGGACTCGTTCGACGTGCTGTTGGACGACGAGCGCACACAGCTCGACGCGTTCGTCGAGGAGTACCGGAGCGCCCTCGAGGTGACCCTCAACGGCCTCACCGAGGAGCAAGCCCGCCGTCGGCTCGTCTCGTCGGCGACGACGTTGCTCGGACTGCTCAAGCACGTCACGTGGATGCAGCGGGTGTGGTTCGAGGAGTGCGTCGGCGGCACGTCCCGTCGGGAGCTGGGCTTGGTGCAGAGCCCGGACGAGTCCTTCCGGCTCGCCGACGACGACACCGTCGCCTCGGTCACGGCGGCACACCGGGAGGCCTGCGCAACGGCCAGGGCGGCCGTCGCCGAGCTGCCGCTGGACGCCGTCGTGACCGGCCACCGGACCGGGCCGCGCACGCTGCGCTGGGTGTACCTGCAGGTCCTGCGCGAGCTGGCCCACCACTGCGGGCACGCCGACATCCTGCGCGAGCAGGTGCTTGCCGACTGAGTCGTGGGATCAGGTCTTGGTGGCCGCGCTAGCGGGCCCAGACCACCTCCGGCACCAGGTCGAGGATGTCGCAGCGCAGGTCGAGCGCCGGGATCAGCTCACGCGGGTCGCGGTGCTCACCGCAGGAGTCGCCCGCCACGTCGATGATGTCGCCGACCATCCACCACTCCTGGAACGCGCGCTGCTCGGCGACCAGGATCCGCTGCATGTGGGTGTGCAGGACGTCGTGCGCGAACCGCTGGTCGTCCGCGGTCACCTCGAAGCGGTGGTCGAACTCGGGGTCCCCGTAGCGCTGGTGGTCCCAGCCGAGCGCGCGGTTCACGGCGTTCTGCGGGCCGAGCACCTTCTTCACCACCAGACCGGGACGCGGCGCGGGCATGCGCACCCACACGTGCGTGCGCCAGTTCGCGTCGATCGCCGGCGCGGTGAAGTAGACGTGGAAGTCCGCGGCGAGGAACTGCCTGCCGCGGTGCGTGCCGGTGACGACGTTGCGGGCACCGGCGGCCTTCGGCTGCTGGAACACCGGAGACCGCACGCCGGCGAACGGGATCATCGGCAGCGCGTTGAACCACTCCGCGTAGGAGTCGTTGCGCTCCTCGTAGGTCCAGCCGCGCCTGGCCGACTCCTCCTGCAACAGGGCCATGAACTCCTGCTCGGAGGCCTCGTAGTCACGGCGCAGCCAGACAACCATCCACACCAGGGCCGCGCCGAGCAGCAGGCAGCCGCCGATCGCGATCGTCAGGCCGAGCGCAAGGCTCACCAGGCCGACCTGTTGTTCTTGAACACGCTGAACTCGCCCTCGTCGTCGTGCGCGGCGTGCCGCGGGCTGGGTGCCTGCGCCGACCTGGACGCCGGGGCCGGTCCGGGATCGCGCGGCCGCTCGTCGCCGAACATCGTGGTGTTCGAGTCCAGCACGCGGTCCAGCAGCTCGGTGTCCCCCAGCGCTCCGCGCACGATCTCCGCCTGCATCCGCGCGGCGTTGGCCCGCGCCTTGGCGATGGTGTGCAAAGCGGTGGCGGACAACGCCATCGGCGCGACGTCGCGAACCTCGTCGCTGAACGTGATCGACCTGACCGCGCCGTCCGCGGTGGCGACGACCGTGACGACGCCGTCCTCGGACGTCGCGCGGCCGTCGGCCTCGCGGATCTGGTCGGCCATGCGCTGGAACGACTCCGCGCGGTGGCGGTTGTCCGCGGCGACCGTGTCGATGGCCTCGATGCGACGCACCAGCGCGTCGGCGGCATCACTCATCACGCCTCCCCCTGTTCCGGCTTGATGGTCTTGAGGAACTTCTGGAAGTCGCCGATCACCTGCTCGAACTGCTCCGGCGTCGCGGTCAGCGCGATGTGCAGCACGGCGCGCCGGTGGGAGTCCAGCTGGTCGGCCATGCCGAGGAACACCTGGAGCTGCACGACGTCGACCTGCTTGCCGTGCAGGGTGATCCGGGTGCGCACGGCCTGGGTGAAACCGGGGTTCTCCGGTGTGCCGACCTCGTTGCGCCTGCCTACCTGCACCTGACCGGCGGCGCGCTCGAGCTTCTCGACGGCCTCGTCGGCGATCTGCGGCAGCGACGCGTCATCCGTGCGCACCTCGCCGGCGATCGTGATGTTCGCGGTGAATCCGTTGCCTGTCGAGGGGTGCAGCGCCACGAACGCCGCCTCGGGTGCACCGACCTCGTCCGGTGGCGCCGAGAGCCAGCCCTCGGGGAGCGAGAACTCGATCGGCACCGGAATCGTGGTTGCCATGTCTCTCCTCAGAACAGGAAGTCCGCGACGCCCTTGGCCGCGTTGCCGATGCCCTTGCCGACGCTGTCGGCAGCGTTGGCGACACCGCGCCCGACGTCCGCGGCGACCTCGCCCACGTCGTCCGCCACGCTCTCGATGGTGTCCACCACGGCACCGGGATCGACGCTGAACTCGAACCCGACCTTGCCACCGACACCGAGTGCGGCGCCAACGGAAGCGCCGACGTGGAACTTGCCGTCGTCGCCCATGCCGAACTGACCGCTCGCCTCGGCGCCGACACCGGCCCAGGCCTCGCCCTTCACACCGGCACCGAGTCCGGCGACCTCGGCGCTGACCTCACCCTCCGCCTTGGCACCGGCGAACGCCTCAGCGCTGCCCTGCGCGCCGAGCCAGCCGACCGTGGCCTCCGCCTCGGCCTTCGCGCCGACCATCGCGTCCGCGCTGCCGGCCACCCCGGCGTGCTCGCCGAACTTCAGCTCGCCCTCGGCGTGCCCCTTCGCGAGGTACGCCTCGGCGCTGGCGGCCGCGGTGATGCCGAGCGGCCCGATGCTGGCGCTGGCCTCGGCCTCGGCGCCGAGCACCGCGCCCTCGAGCTTGCCGCTGCCGGACACCCAGCCCGCGTCGAACTCGCCGCCCAGCTCACCCTTGAGCCACTCGACACCGGCCTTGCCCTCCCACGACTTCTCGGGGAGCTCGATGCCGAAGCTCTTCAGCGTGTCGCCGATCAGGTCGGTCAGCAGGCCGTCCGACTGGCTGCCCTTGCTCTTCTCGTAGCTGCGGCCGCCCTTGCCCTTCTGCCAGCCCGGCTTGTTCGGGTCGCGGTTCGTGCCCGCGCCCCACTCGCGTTCCTTGCCGGACTTCTTGAAGCCGCCCTCGCCGTCCGGCTCGAACCCGAGCTGCATCGCGACCGCGCCGCCGGCCGCCTCGACGATCTTGCGGGCGTTGTCGAGCACGGCCTGCGCGTTGCCCGCCGCGGCCGTGCCCGGATCCTGGAACGGCATCGTCGGCGTGACGCCCGAGGCGACCATCGAGTCGTAGTTCGCCTGCGCGGTGCGGCTCGCGGCCTCGGCCTGCAGGTACATCTCGATCGCCTTCTGGGCTTCCTTCTGGCCCCAGGTCAGCGCATCCGCGTAGTCCGCGAGCGCCTGCCCGCCGACGCCCGCCGTCTCGACGGCCGCCTCCCACTTGGGCGGCTCCTTCGAGAAGACGTCGCGGAACGCGTCGCTCGCGCCACCCAGCCAGCCCGTCGGGTCGACCTTGCCGAGGTCCATGCCGATCGGCCCGAGCTTCTTCATCGTCTCGACGAGCCCGCGCAGGTCGGCCGAGATGACGTCCGGCTCGCCGGGGATCAGGTCCTTGGGGTTCGTCGTCTGCCCCAGTTCCGCGCCCATCAGTACACCGGTCCGTTCGGCCCGCTCGGGAAGTCGCGCGGCGGCGACCAGTCCGGGTTGAGTCTCCTGGCGACGTCGGGGTTCATGATCCCGAGCGGTGGGCCCTGGTCGAGGCCCTGGCCCGCCTTGCCGAAATCGGCTGTGCTCGCGGTGTCCGTCTCGACGTACACCCTGGCGGCGTCGACGAGCCCGGTGCCGAACTCCTCGGCCTTGCCCTTCAGGAAGTCGACGTGTTTGCGCAGGTCGCGGATGAACTCGTCCCAGCTCGACGCCACGCCAGGGTGGCCGTAGTCCCCGCTCGGCCCGTTCCAGCCGCAGTCGGTCGCCTGGCCGACCGTGTCGCCGATCTTCTTCGCCGCAGCGCGCAGCTCCTCCGGAACCGCCCCGAATCCGGTCATGCGGCACACCCTCTCGAACATTCGGGCTAACCGCCACTCGACCGTTCAGGCTAGTTCCGTACGTTGTACCGTATGGTGTACGCTAGTGGGCATGGACGGTGTGGCTGAGTGGTTCGAACGCTGGGACGCTCTCGCGAAGACGGGCGACGTCGAGCAGATGGCCGACATGGCGATGTTCCCGATCAACGCGGTGACCGACGGCGCGGCGACGACGTGGGACCGGGAGCAGTTCCTCCGCGACATGGGCGCGCAGGTGGGCGGGGACCTGCAGATGGAGTCGGTGCGCACGCCGCACTTCGTCAACGAGAACCTGGTGTTCGTGATCACCGAGGGCACGATCAACGGAATGCCCGTGCGCTACGGCGACCTGCTGGTGCGGGTCAAGGGTGAGTGGAAATTCCAGACAATGGTTCAAGGCGGCTGGGGAGAATAGTCGCACGACGAAGTGCCGGTCGGTTTTCCGACCGGCACTTCGCACATTTACAGATCAAGGATTCTGGTTGGCGGCCTGGTTGAACACGTCACGCACGTGGTTGTCGTAATACGGCCCTGCGTTGTAACCGCTGCCGTCCGATGCGATGCCGTGCATGTCGCTGATGACGTAACCGAGCCCATTGGGCTGGTAGTCGCGCAGCCACGGCCCACCACTGGACCCGCCGCCGAAGTTGCAGCCCAGGCGTTGCAGCGCGGCACCCGGCCACTTGTCCGTGGTGCCCCAGCAGTACCACTGCACCTCGCCGCCGTCCCGGTTGCCGGGGTAGCCCGCGATGTGCACGAAGTTCGAGTAACCGGGGTTGACGATCAGCCCGTGGCCGCCCGCGGCGTCGACCACGCGCTGCCCGGAGGCGTTGTTGTAGGTGACGACGAACGCGAAGTCGCGCTCGCGGTCGGCGCGCTGCGTCCAGCCGGTGGACGACCAGAACCAGTAGGCGTAGAACCGGCCGCGCGGAACGCTGCCGCGCTGGTAGCCGGGCACGAAGTTCCAGTTCTGCATCCACGCGGTGCCGGAGCCGGGGTGCACGCAGTGGCCTGCGGTGACGACGACGCGCTTGGACCCGGAGTTGACCGCGGCACCGGAGCACTGCCAGTTGCCGCCGCGCGGGTCGGTGTAGAACACCTTGCCGGTGGTGTAGGAGAACCACGCGTCGTTGGTGCTCACGTCACCCTTGGCCGGGGACGCGGGTTGGGACGCGACCAGCTCTTTGCCGGCCTTGTCGATGGCTTCCTTTGTGATCTGGTCGGCGAAGGACGCGGTGGCGGGCTTGGCCTCGGCCATCCGCTCGGTCGTCCAGTACTCGTCGACCGCCTTCTGGACCTGCGCCTCGGACTTGCCGGGATTCGCGGCGGTGCCTGAGATCTGACTCTTGGGCGCCGCGGGTGCGGCGGTGGCCGGCGCGATGACGCTGGCGGTGAGGGCCAGACCGGAGACGACGGCCAACAAGGTTCTTCGGAACACGAACATGCACTCTCCCGTTGAAAATGAGCAGCACGAATCGATTCCACAAACGTGGCGGGAATGTTCTTGAAAACCCCTTTGCTTCAAACTCCCCGTTGAGCAGCCCACCGGGCGGGGTCGCCATTGTCAAGAGTGAAGACCGGAATGCGTCCGTCCGGCCGAGGTATACCTAGTGCGGTGACGACTAACCCTCACTGGTTTTGACGAATCAACCGAACAGATCGGCGAGTGCCTTGATCGTAATTGCCGGATCGGTCGCGTGCACCGTCGTCATGCCGAGCTGAGCCGCGGGCTCGAGGAACTTGGCCGAGTCGTCGGCGTAGACGCAGTCCTTCGGCGCGATGCCGAGGCGGCCCGCGGTCAGCCGGTAGATCTCGGGGTCCGGCTTGCGCAGCTTCTCCCGGTCGGACGCGACCAGCACGTCGACCTTCCGGTCGAGGTCGAAGCGCTCGTAGAGGTCGAACGGATCCGAGCCGACCGAGTTCGACAGCACCGCGACCTTCACGCCGCGCCGCCGCACCCGCGCCACGGCGTCCATCACCTCGCGCCGCAGCTCCAGGCCTCGGCACATGCGTTCGACCAGGTCGTCCGGGAAGATCCGCAGCGCGTCGCCGATCGTCTCGGCGAACTGCGCCTGGGTGATCGCGCCGCGTTCGAGGTCCGCGACCAGCGCCGCGTTGGCGACCATGGCGGAGCGCAACGCGGTCGGCTCCAGGCCTTCTTCGAGGCTGAACCGGCGGGCGGAATCGTCGAACGGGGTGCTGAGGACGCCGCCGAAGTCGATGATCAGAGCCTGAAGCATGTGATCACCTTCGCACGACACCAGGGGGAAGAGCCATGATCGCGATGCAGTACGAGATCACGTTGCCGTCCGACTACGACATGTCGATCATCCGGCACCGGGTCGCCACCAGGGGCCACCTGCTGGACGACTTCGCCGGGCTGCGGCTCAAGGCGTACCTGGTGCGGGAGAACGCGCCGGTCAACCAGTACGCGCCGTTCTACGTCTGGGACACGAGCGACGGCATGGCCGAGTTCCTGTACCGCGGCGGCGGCTTCCAGGGCATCCTCGCGAGCTTCGGGCGGCCGGTCGTGCAGCACTGGCCGGGCGTCGCGTTCCGCCGCGGCACCGCGTCCGAGGCGCGGTTCGCCACGCGGCGGCTCGTCCGGCTCGGCCCGGACGACGACCCGATCACGGCCGTCGCCGAGGCCACCGAAGAGTTCGAGCAGCGCGCCGACGGCGTGCACTCGACCGTGCTCGCCGTCGACCCGCGGAACTGGGAGATCGTGCACTTCACGCTGTGGGCGGAGAACACCGGCGAACCCGGCTGGGAGGTGCTGCACCTCTCCCAGCCTTAGAGCAAGGTCAGCTGCTCCTGGTTCACCCGCGGCGACGGCACCCCGGACGGCAGCGCGCCGTCGGGCCACACGCCGTCCGGATCACCGGGCACCGCCCGCGTCCGCGCCTTGGGCAGCAGATCGTGCTTGCGCAGCAACGGTTCCACGCGCAGCGAGAACCACTTGCGGTACCGGCTGTCCGCGTAGCTCCCCCGCCCGTACAGATCTCGGTACCCGGCGACCAGGTCCGGGTGCTCCTGCGCCAGCCACCGCGTGAACCACTCCCGCGCACCGGGCCGCAGGTGCAACGGCAACGCCGTCACCCCGGTGGCCCCGGCGGCGGCGATCTCACCGAACAGGTAGTCGAGCTGGTCGATGGAATCGGTCAGCCCCGGCAGCACGGGAGCCACGAACACCCCGCACGGCAACCCGGCGTCACGCACCTTGCGCACGAGCTCCAACCGGGCCTGCGGCGTGGGCGTGCCGGGTTCGAGCGTCTTGTGCAGGTCGCGGTCGAGCAGCGCCAGCGACACCCCGATCCCGACCGAAACGGACCGGGCCGCCTCCACCAGGAGCGGAATGTCCCGTGACAGCAACGTTCCCTTGGTGAGGATGGAGAACGGCGTGCCCGAGTCCGCCAGCGCCCTGATGATCGGAGGCATCAGGGCGTAGCGGCCCTCGGCCCGCTGGTACGGGTCCGTGTTCGTGCCCATCGCGACGTGCTCGTGCGTCCACTTCGGCGAACGCAGCTGCTTCCGCAGCACCTCGGCGGCGTTGATCTTCACCACGACCTGGCTGTCGAAGTCGTGGCCCGCGTCCATGTCCAGGTACGTGTGGGTGTTGCGGGCGAAGCAGTTGTGCGACACGACGCCGTTCGCGATGAAGTCACCGGTCCCGGTCGTGATGTCGTACAACGTCATCTCCTCGCCCAGGTCCTCCACGGACCGGACGCCGAGCGGCGCGGCGGACTTGATGGCCACGCCGTCGATGTCGCGCTTGCGCGTGATCGCCGGGTTCGTCGCGTGGAAGAAGCGCAGGTTCTCGCGCAGGCCGCCGCGCAGCCGGATGACGCGCATTCCCCTGCGGCGCTTGAGTTCCTCGACGGCGAAGTCGAAGTCGAAGTGCTTCAGGGCGAGGCACACCGCCTCGATGATGGTGGCGCTGCGGTTGGACATCCGCAGGATGCTGCGCGAGCACGTCCCGTTGAAGTCGAAGGCTCCCGCGAGGAAACCCTTGAGCCAGTCGTCGCTCGGGGCTATCTGCCACCGTGCGAGCTCGCGCACGTGGTTCAGAAATCCCACCCCCTCTTGCACCCCGAGGTCGTCGAGGTACTCCTGGACGCGGTCCATCGCTTCGACGTCCGCGAGGGGGATTCGGAACTCGTGCGCGTCGCCGACCATGCCGCGCAGGTAGCCGCGGCGGTACTCGTCGGTGACGCCGGGCTGCTCGGCGAACGCGCCGGTGCCCATCAGCTTGTTGCCCGTCGTCAGGTGCGGGCGGCGGCCGGAGCCGCAGGTGCCGCCGACGACGTGCTTCCAGCCCCGGTCGGTGAGGAACCGGTGGTCGCCGCTGCTGACCAGCCGCGTCCCGTCCTCGAGCGTCACGCGGTACGCCTGCTTGCGCGTCTCCCAGTGCGCTTCGACGCGCGTTCGAACGTAGCGGCGGTAGTTGCCGGTCAGCTCGGTGCCGTAGATCTCGTCGCCCACCCGGAGCTCGGAGATCGGCTTCGTGCGCCCGTCGGCCATCAGCACCGGCGTGTCGCCCGCCAGGCAGTAGGTGCAGGCGTGTGAGCAGCCGCGATACGGGTTCACCGTCCAGTCGAACGGCAGGCCTCCGTTCGGAACCTTGTTGAGCACGGACTTGGCGCGGACCTCGTGGAAGACCACGCCCGCGAACTCAGGAGTTCGTACGCTGCGCACCAGTCCCGGTAAACCCGGTAGGGCCAGCTGCGGCTCTGCCTCGACCTTCTGCCCATCCCATCGCACATGTTCGATTCGAACACATGTTCGAACGAGGGTCAAGGAGACCGCGTGTCACTCGTTGACGTGATTCTGGTGCCGTTCCACTCGACGGCCTTCACGGCGTTCGGCGCAGCGACCAGCTGGGGCGAGGTCGCCGGCTTCGTGACCGGCGCGCTGTGCGTGTGGCTCGTGGCCGTGCAGAACGCCTGGAACTGGCCCATCGGCATCCTCAACAACGTGGCGTTCCTGCTGTTGTTCTGGTCGAGCGGGCTGTTCGCGGACTCCGGGCTGCAGGTCGTCTACATCGCGCTCGCGCTGTACGGCTGGTGGGCGTGGCTGCGCGGCGGCGACGAGCACACGGCGCTGCCGGTCAGCCGGACGACGCCGCGCCAGTGGCAGGGCCTGCTCGTCGCGGGAGTGCTGGGAACGGCTTTGCTGTACTGGGTCCTGGTGTCCTACACCGAGTCGACCGTGCCGTTCTGGGACTCGATCACCACGGTGCTGTCGCTGCTCGCCACCTGGGGCCAGACCCGCAAGAAGGTCGAGTGCTGGTGGTTGTGGATCGCCGCGGACGTGATCTACGTGCCGCTGTACGGCTACAAGTCGCTGTGGCTGACCGCGATCCTCTACGTCGGCTTCATGGCGTTGTGCGTCATGGGGTTGCGCTCGTGGACGAAGTCGCTGCGCTCGGCCGAGGCGGTCCCCGCGTGAAAGAGTTCGACCACGCACTGGTGCTCGGCAAGTTCTACCCGCCGCACGCCGGGCACCACCACCTGATCTCCGCCGCGGCCGCGCGATCCGAACGCACGACCGTCACGGTGCTCGGGTCGAGCTGCGAGTCGCTCTCGATCTCCGACCGGGTGGCGTGGCTCCGGTCGGCGCACGCGGACACACCGGGCGTGGTCGTGCTGGGAGACCTCGACGACCACCCGATGGACTTCCACAGCGACACCGTGTGGGAGCTGCACGTCGGCGTCACCCGCGCGGTGCTGGGACGGCGCGCGATGCTCGACGGTGACGCGTCGAAGGCCGCGGTCGACGTGGTGTTCTCCAGCGAGGCGTACGGCGACGAGCTGGCCAAACGCCTCGACGCGCGGCACGTGCTCCTCGACATCGACCGCACGGCGTTCCCGGTCTCGGGGACGGCCGTGCGCGCTGACACGCGTGCCCACTGGCACCACCTCGCCCCCGCCACCCAGGCCGGGCTGGCGTGCCGCGTCGTGGTCGTCGGCGCGGAGAGCAGCGGCACGACGACGCTCTCACGCGCGCTGGCGGAGCACTTCGGCGCACCGTGGGTGCCGGAGTACGGGCGTGCGCACACCGAGGCCAAGCTCGTTGCGGCGCAAGCGTTCTCACCTGGCGCCACAGTGGACGATCTGGTGTGGACGGTGGGCGACTTCGAGGACGTCGCGGTCCGGCAGCAGGCCTGGATCGACGCGGCCGCCACGGCGCCGCTGGTCGTGTCGGACAACGACGCGTGGGCCGCCTCGATCTGGTGTCAGCGCTACCTCGGGACCGCCCACCCGCTGCCGCCGGGGACGCCGCCGCACCTGTACCTGCTGACCGACCACGACGGCGTGCCGTTCGTGCAGGACGGCTGGCGCGACGGCGAGCACCTGCGGCCGTGGATGACCGGTCTGTTCGCGTCCTCGCTCGACGAGCTGGGCGTGCCGTGGGTGCGGATGACCGGGTCTTTCGACGAACGGCTCGCGCGGGCGGTGGCCGTGTGCGAGGAGTTGCTGGACCGGCACTTCCGGTACGCGCCACCGAAGGGCTGACCCGGATGGGGGAAGATGGCGTCCGTGGGACACGGACACGGACATTCCGCGGCTGACCCCGCTTCGGCGCGGGTGCGCCGGTTGTTGCTGATCCTGCTGGTGCCGGTGGTGCTGGCGACGGTGGTCGGCGCGCTGCTGCTGTACCCGTTCGGCAAGGAGCAGAAGACCGGCGCCGACGTCGGGCTGACCCAGATCCCGGTGCGCGCGGTCGTCACGGCCATCGTCGACGGCGGGTGCGGTGAGAACTGCATCGCGGTGACGGTGAAGATGACCGACGGCGACGCGGCCGGGCAGAGCGTGCCGGTGGCGTTCCAGAAGCAGCTGGCCGCGCCGACGTTCACGGTCGGTGACGAGGTCGTCCTCTCGTACAGCGGGCAGCAGCCGCAGCTCGCCGAGTCCTACCGGCTCGTCGACTTCCAGCGCGGATGGCCGCTGGCGCTGCTCGCGGTGCTGTTCGCGCTGGCCGTGCTGCTGCTCGGCAGATGGCACGGCCTGGCCGCGCTGGGCGCGCTGGTGCTGAGCTTCGTGGTGCTGGTGCTGTTCGTGCTGCCCGCGATCATCGCCGGGGAGAGCCCGCTCACCGTGGCGGTCGTCGGCGCCGGGCTGATCATGTTCATCGTCCTGTACCTGACGCACGGGATATCCGCCCGCACGTCGACGGCCGTGCTCGGCACGCTCGTGTCGCTGGCCCTGATCGGCGTGCTCGGCGCGTTGTTCTCCTACTTCGCCCGGCTGACCGGCCTGGACGACGAGACCACCAGCCTGATCGCCCTGCTCGGCACCCCGATCGACACCCGAGGACTGCTGCTGGCCGGCGCGATCATCGGCGCGCTGGGTGTGCTCGACGACGTCACCGTCACGCAGACCTCCGCCGTGTGGGAGCTGCGGCGCGCCAACGCGTCGTTGTCGTGGCGCGAGCTGTTCACCGCCGGGTCGCGGATCGGGCGCGACCACATGTCGTCCGTGGTCAACACGCTCGTCATGGCCTACGCCGGTGCCGCGCTGCCGTTGCTGCTGGCGTTCTCGCTCTCCGGCCGGTCACTGGCCGAGATCCTCACCGCCGAGCAGGTCGCGCAGGAGATCGTGCGCACGCTCGTCGGCAGCATCGGGCTCGTCGCGGCGGTGCCGATCACCACCGCGCTCGCCGCGTTCGTCGCTTCACGCCAGGACGTTCCGGACGCGGAGCCTGTTGCTGTTGCTGTCGCCGAGCCCGTTGTCGAGCCGGAACCAGCTCCCAGTGCGTCAGGCCGGATCGAAGGCCACCTGTTCGACCCGGCGAAGGGTCCGTGGGAACGCCCTAAGAGGCCAGCAGCACCAGCAGGAGGGCGGCGGCGCCGGGCAGAACCTGGACGAACAGGATCTTCCGGCTCGCGGTGAGCGCGCCGTAGATGCCGGCGACGATCACGAAGACCAGGAACAGGATCGTGGCCGGGGTGTCGTCCCTGACCAGCCCGTAGACCAGGCCGGCCGCCAGGAAGCCGTTGTAGAGGCCCTGGTTGGCGGCGAGCGCCTTGGACTCCTTCGCGAACTGCGGCGTCAGGTCGAACGCCTTGTGACCGCGCGGGGTGTCCCAGAGGAACATCTCCAGCACCAGGATGTAGACGTGGATGAGCGCCACCAGGGCGACGAGGACGTTTGCCGCGATCTGCACGGTGCGACAATAGACCCGTGGGACGACAACGGCGCGAAGCCGAGACGATCAGCGAGCCGATCGACTCGGGTATCGCCGAGCTCGTGCCCGATCTGGGCGGCCGGCAGTCGTGGACGTTGCGCGTCAACGGAACCCCGCAGTCGCATGTGGACCTGGACGATCCGACGTACCTCGAGTTCGAGTACGTCCGGCGCCTCGGCCACGTCGTCGACCTGACCGCGCCACGCCGTGTTCTTCATCTCGGTGGTGGCGCTCTCACACTTGCCAGGTACGTCGCGGCCACGCTCCCACGGTCGACGCAGCAGGTCGCGGAGATCGACGCGGGCCTGATCGCCTTCCTGCGCCGCTCCCTGCCCGTGCCCCCAGGCGTGCGCATCAGCACCGGCGACGCGCGCGCCGTGCTGGCCCGCGCCCGGCCGGGCAGCTTCGACCTGGTGATCTCCGACGTGTTCGCCGGCGCCCGCACGCCCGCGCACCTGACGTCGATCGAGTACGTGACGCAGGCCAGCGCCGCCCTCGGCGACGACGGGATCTTCGCGGCCAACGTCGGCGACGGCGGGCCGTTGACCTTCGCGCGCGCCCAGGCCGCGACCGTCGCGGCTGTCTTCCCGCACGTGTGCGTGATGGCCGAGCCCGGTGTGTTCCGGGGACGGCGGTTCGGGAACTTCGTGATACTCGGGTCGCGGATCAGCCTGCCGCTGCCTCAGCTGATCCGGGCTACCGCCGGTGACCCGTTTCCCGGGCGGGTGGAGCACGGGACCGAGCTGAGCCGGTTCATCGGCGGGCTGCCGCCTACGACCGATGCGACCGCGACCAAGTCCCCTGCCCCGCCTTCAGGCCTCTGGGGCACCTGAGGACGACTCGCTGAGCCACGCCTCGCACCACTGGCCGAACACGACCCGGCCGCCGTCCCGCCCGGCCAGCGGCACGAGGTCGATTTCGTCGGCCCGGTAGTCCTGCCAGACGGCGGCGCGCTCCGGCCCGCTGACGACCAGCCAGTGCCGGTACGCGCAGCCCCTCGTGGGGCAAGACGGAGCGGTAGTCCTCGGGGAGCTCACGCCGAACTGCTGCTCGGCCTCGGCCAGCTCGGCGGCCGTCACGGCTGCTCGAGCTCGAACCGGTGGCCGAGTGCGCCGAACACCTCGTGCACCCCCGGAGCCAATGCCGTCACGCGGTCGCGCACGCCGTCCACCGTCAGTCCAGCGAGGTCACGAACTTCGACACGGCGTCCGGGTGGAGCTTCTGCGCCATCCGGCCCGTCGGAGCCAGCGACCCCAGCCGGTACAACGGCCGGTCCGCGGCCGCCATCCCCCGCGCCTCGGCCCGCAGCTGGGCCACGAGCAGCTCGGAGAACACCAGCCCAGGCGTGTCACCGCGGCTGGCGAGGACGTCCGCGAGCTTCCGCAGCTGGAAGATGCCCTGCTCACGGCCGCCGGTGCCGGCGTAGATGGCGAGCGCGATGTTGATCGCCTTGCCGCCGCCGCGCACGAACAGGCCGACGGTGCGGCTTCCGCGCATGTCGGTGACCAGCAGGTCGAGCTGGGTGGCGGTCTTCAGGTCCACCGACCGGGTGCCGAACGCGCGGACGTGCACCGTGGTGCCCTCCAGCCACACGTGGCGGCGGGCCTCGGACAGGGCGAGCAGCAGCAGCGGCAGCGCGATCACGCCCGCCGTGATGAGGCCCGCGACGCTGCCGCCGATCAGGCCGACCACGCCACCGAACGCGGCGGCGACCATCACTGCACCGATGGCCACCATGCGGGCGCGCTTGCGCACTGTGGAGGGGTCGAGCAGGTCGAGCGGCAGGCGTTCGGCGGGATCGCTCACAGCGCGTCCTGGACGGCCGTCACGACGTCTGCCAGCGGCACCGACGTCTGCGTGCCGGTCGCCAGCTCCTTCAGCCCGATCGTGCCCTCTGCCAGGTCGCGCTCGCCGAGCACCAGCGCGAACCGGGCGCCGGACTTGTCGGCCGCCTTCATGGCGCCCTTCATGCCCCGTCCGCCGTACGCGATGTCCACGCGCACACCGGCCGCGCGCAGCGCACCGGCGATGCCGACCATCCGCGCCTTCGCGGCGTCACCGAGAGGCACGCCGAAGACCTCGCAGCGCGCCAGGTCGCCGGGCACGATGCCCTCGGCCTGACAGGCGAGCAGCGTGCGGTCGACGCCGAGGCCGAAGCCGACACCGGACAGCTCCTGGCCGCCGAGCTCGGCCATCAGGCCGTCGTAGCGGCCACCGCCGCCGATGCCGGACTGCGAACCGAGGCCGTCGTGCACGAACTCGAACGTCGTCTTCGTGTAGTAGTCGAGGCCGCGGACCATGCGCGGGTTCTCGGTGAACTTCACACCGAGCTCGTTCAGGTACGCCTTCGCGGCCTCGTAGTGGTCGCGGCACTCCGCGCACAGGTGGTCCACCATCAGCGGTGCGTCGGCGACCAGTTCGCGCACCTCGGGACGCTTGTCGTCGAGCACGCGCAGCGGGTTGAGCTCCGCGCGCTGGCGGGTCGCCTCGTCGAGCGGCAGCGCGAAGAGGAACTTCTGCAGCCGGTCGCGGTAGGCGGGACGGCAGTTCGAGTCGCCCAGCGACGTCAGCTCGAGCCGGTAGCCGGTGAGCCCCAGCGCGCGGAAGCCCTCGTCCGCGACGGCGATGACCTCGGCGTCCAGTGCCGGGTCGTCGACGCCGATGGCCTCGATGCCGAGCTGCTGGAGCTGCCGGTAGCGGCCGGCCTGCGGGCGCTCGTAGCGGAAGAACGGGCCCGCGTAGAACAGCTTCACGGGCAGCTGGCCGCGGTCGAGGCCGTGCTCGATGACCGACCGCATGACGCCCGCGGTGCCCTCGGGGCGCAGCGTCACGGACCGGTCGCCGCGGTCGGCGAAGGTGTACATCTCCTTCGAGACGACGTCGGTCGACTCACCGACGCCGCGCTTGAACAGCGCGGTGTCCTCGAAGATCGGCAGCTCGATGTAGCCGTACCCGGCGCGCCGCGCGGAGGCCGCGAGGGTGTCGCGGACCGCGAGGAAGGACGCGGAGGTCGGCGGGAAGTACTCGGGAACGCCCTTGGGAGCGGAGAACACGGTTTCTACAGTCCTCGGTGAGGTGCGGCCGGGGCGCTGCCGAGCTGAACCAGGAAGGGGTTCGTCGCGCGCTCGCGGCCAATGGTCGTCGTCGGTCCGTGGCCGGGGAGCACCACCGTGTCGTCGGGCAGCGTCAGCACCTTGTCGCGCAGTGACGCCAGCATCCGGCGGTGGTCTCCGCCCGGCAGGTCGGTGCGTCCGATGGATCCGGCGAAGAGGGTGTCACCCGTGATGCACAGGCGGCCGCCCTCCTCAACCCCGGAGCGGAACATCACCGACCCGCCGGTATGGCCCGGCGAGTGGTCGACGCTCAGCTTCAGCCCGGCGAGGTCGAGGTCGACGCCGTCCTCCAGGAGCTCCACGGAACGCGGCTCGCGCATCTCGACGCCGCCGAAGAACGCGCGCGACTCCTGGCTCAGCCCGAGCAGGGGGTCGTTCAGCATCGCCTTGTCGTCCGGGTGGATCCAGGCGGGGATGTCGTTGCCGTCGCAGACCGGCGTCACGGAGAAGGTGTGATCGAAATGACCGTGCGTCAGCAGCACCGCCACCGGGGAGAGCCGGTGCTCGCGCATGGCCTCCCTGATCGGCTCCTCGGCGTCCTGACCGGGGTCGACGATGACGCACGGCTCGCCCGCACCAGCAGCCAGGACGTAGCAGTTGGCCTGCAGGGCGCCGGTCGGGAACCCGATCACGAGCACTGGAACTACCTCCCTGTTTCCCGTCAGCCTAGCCACCACACAAAGCTCATATGCGCAGGCCCTAGACTTCGCAGCCGACCACCCATGTGTACGACGCATCATCCCTGGGGAGGGAGCACGTGCCGAACAACGAGCAGCGCCGCGCGGCCGCCAAGCGCAAGCTGGAGCGCCAACTCGTCCGCCGAGTGGAACGGGCGAAGAAGCGGCGCACGGTCGCGATCATCGCCACGGGTCTTGCCGTGGTGCTCGTCGCTGGCGGCGTGTACTTCCTCGCCACCTACGACTTCAGCAGCGGTGACGCGGCGGCATCCGAGACGACGCCACCGGCGCCGATCACCATCCCGACCGAGATCAAGCCGCTGCCCAAGCGGCCCACCGCTCTCGCCGAGAAGGTGACCTGCGAGTACCGCAAGGAAGAGAACCCGGCGAAGCAGGTCAACCTGCCCGGCACGGCCGACGTGCCCGCGACCGGCACCGTCAACGCCACGCTGAAGCTGGGCCAGGGCGAGGTGCCGATCACGCTGGACCGCGCGCTGGCGCCGTGTGCCGCGAACAGCTTCGAGTCGCTCATCAAGCAGGGCTACTTCGACGGCTCGCCGTGCCACCGCATGTCGACCAAGGGCCTGCAGATGCTCCAGTGCGGTGACCCGACGGGCACCGGCACCGGCGGCCCCGGCTACAAGTTCGACAACGAGGTGTGGCCGGAGCTGACCTACGGCCGCAGCTACCTGGCGATGGCCAACTCGGGTCCGGACAAGACCGACCCGAACAAGGGCACGAACGGCAGCCAGTTCTTCATCGTCTTCGGCGAGGCGGGGCTCTCCCCCGACTACACCGTGTTCGGTCAGGTCGGCGAGGCCGGCCTGAAGATCATCGACGACATCGCACGCGCCGGCGACGACGGCTCGTTCGACCCGTCGCCCGGTGGCGGCAAGCCGAACAAGGAAGTCAAGATCGAGAAGGCTTCCGTCGTCCAGTAAGGACGCTCGACAACCAGAAGGGCCCGGTGCGGTGTGCGCACCGGGCCCTTCTGTCTTCCCCGTGGCACCAAGGTTGCCAGTCGCCGCTGACGTTTCGCTGTCGCCGACTGACATCTTGATCAGAACCCGTTCCCCCGCGCCCGCGGCTGCGCTAACTTGGCGCTACCTGGGGGAAACAGGGAGTACGTGCCAACGCTGTTTCGCTGTGAAGCGAAGCGGCGTTGTTCGACGTGCGCCCTGTCACGCCTCCAGTCCGAACACGACATGGGGAGGCGAAGTGACCAAGACGATTTCCAAGATCGGCGACAAGGTGCTCGGCCTGTTGCTGAACAAGTCCGACGCGGGTGCCTGCCGGGTGTGCCCCGGCCCGTGCGGCGAGGTGCCCGCGGAGCGCGTCTGCTACCAGGGCCGGGAGTACCAGCTCTACTGCCGCGGCATCTACACCTGCGACTGCGGCTGCGTGCCGGACCGCAGCCAGCCCTGTCGCGGCGTGCCGACCGGCCGCTCCTGCTGATCGGTGTGACGGCCGGGGCCTCGCGCCCCGGCCGTTCCCAAGGGGGAAGATCATGGACTACCTGCAGCTGTGCTGCCGTGCGCTGGTGGGCGTCGTGTTCACCCTGGCCGTCGCGGGAAAGCTGCGCGGACGGGCCGAGCTCGCCGCCTTCGTCGACTCGCTGGGCGGGTTCGGCTGGTTCGCACCCCGTGTCCGGCCGTGGGTGGCCGCCGCGGTGATCGCGGTCGAAGCGGTGACCGTCGTGCTGCTCGCGCTGCCCGGCACCGTGCGCGCCGGGTTCGTGCTGGCCGCCGCGATGCTGGCCGCGTTCTCCGGCGGCGTCGCGCTCGCGAAAGCCCGCGGCCGCGAGGTCCGGTGCCGCTGCTTCGGCTCGGACGGCGGGCTGATGGGGCGCCGGCACCAGATCCGCAACGGGCTGCTGTTCGCGGTGTCCCTGCTCGGGCTGCCCGGCACCGCCGCGACGCCCCGGCTCGACCTGCTCGCGCTCGCGGTCGGCGCCGGTGTGCTCGGCGCGATCCTGCTGGCGCACTGGGACGACATCGTGTTCGTGCTCCGACGCCCGGCCCATCACCACCACTGACCCACGGGGGATCGAAGTGCTCGCTGTTCTCACCGCCGCCGTCTCGGCGTGCGTCGTGCTGACCCTGGTCAACCTCGTAGTGCTGTTCGCGGTGGTCCGCCGCCTGCGCGAGCAGCCGCAGACCGAGGGACCGCAGATCATGGCCGTGCCGCGCAACACCGCGGTGCTCCCGTTCGAGACCACGACCGCGGACGGCGCGACGATCACCGAGAAGGACGTCTTCTCGGGTGTCGTCGCGTTCGTGACGCCCTCCTGCGGAGCCTGCAAGGATCTCGTGAACGCGTTGCGCGATCACGATCCCGAGCTCTTCTCACCGCTGCTGCTGGTCGTCATGGGGGAGCTGACCGACGAGATCCGCGACGTCGTCGCGGCGCTCGACGGTGCCGTCCAGGTCGTCGCAGGCCCGGCGACCACGGCGGTGAGCACGGCGTTCGGCGGGATCGAGAGCTTCCCCAGCGTCGTCCGCGTCGACGGCGGCGTGGTGGGCGCGAGCGGCGTGCGACTGGACGCCGTGCTGGCCATTCAGGTCCCGGTCGGGATGCTCTGATGCACGGGTCGGCTCTCGCCGCGATCCGGCTCACCTGGCGCGCAGCTCGCGCGGGCACGCTGGTGACCGTCGCGATCGCGGCGCTGAGCGGCGCGGCCGTGCCCGTGGCCGGCTGGCTCGCGAAGCTGCTGATCGACGAGGTGGCGCGCGGTGGAGACGTCGACAAGGCGGTCGCACTCGCCGTCGTCGCGACGCTGGCGGGCACCGTCGCGGGTGTCCTGACCTACGTCGGCTCGTACGTCACGGCACGCGTCCAGCGGTCGGTGAGCCTGCACGTCCAGGACGAGCTGTGCGCGACGACGAACAGCCTGATCGGCCTGCGCTACTTCGAGAACCCGGCGTTCCACGACCGGGTCAGGCTCGCCGCGCAGGCGGCGCACGGCGCTCCCGGCACCGTCACGGACTTCGGGCTCGAGGTCGTGCGCAAGGTGTTCACGATCGCCGGGTTCCTCGGCGCGATGCTGGCCATCTGGCCGTTCATGGCCCTGCTGCTGCTGATCGCCGCGATTCCGGCGTTCGTCGCGCAGCTGATGATCGCCCGGCGCAACGTGGAGATGATCGAGGCGATGACCTCGACGATGCGCAGGCAGAGCTACTACCAGATGCTGATCACCGAGGGCGACGCGGCGAAGGAGGTTCGCCTGTTCGGGCTCGGTGACCTGTTCCGCTCCCGGATGCGCAGCACGCTCGCCGAGACCACCGGCGCGGAGCTGGCCGTGCGGCGCAGGAGCACGATCACCGAAGCCGGTTTCGCGGTCCTCAACGCGGCCGTCGCGGCAGTCGGCACGGCTGTCGTGGTGGTAGGCGCGATTCGCGGCACCGTGACGCTCGGTGACGTGTCGCTGTTCATCGCGGCCGTGGCGAGCCTGCAGGGCGCGTTCACGTCGTTGATCATGCAGTTCGCGCGCGTGACCGAGGCGCTGCGACTCTTCCGGCACTACGTCGACCTCGTCGGGTCCACATCGGACATGGCCGACGGCACTCGGCCGGTTTCCGCGCTGCGCAAGGGGATTGAGCTGCGCGACGTGTGGTTCCGGTACGACGAGGACGGTCCGTGGGTGCTGCGCGGCGTGACGTGCACGATTCCGTTCGGCGCGACGGTCGGACTGGTCGGCGCGAACGGCGCGGGCAAGAGCACGCTC
This sequence comes from Lentzea tibetensis, assembly GCF_007845675.1. Taxonomy (GTDB): domain Bacteria; phylum Actinomycetota; class Actinomycetes; order Mycobacteriales; family Pseudonocardiaceae; genus Lentzea; species Lentzea tibetensis. The sequence goes on from NZ_VOBR01000006.1 coordinate 174,368, forward strand.
GTGAAGTTGTTGTGCCGCCTGTACGACCCGGACCGCGGCACGATCCACTGGGACGGCGTGGACATCCGCGAGCTGACCGTCGCGCAGCTGCGTGAGCGGATCGCCGCGGTGTTCCAGGACTACATGAGCTACGACCTGAGCGCGGCCGAGAACATCGGCATCGGCTCGCTGCCCGACCTGGACGACCGCGCCAAGATCCGTTCCTCGGCACAGCTCGTGGACATCGACGAGAAGATCTCCGGCCTCGCCAACGGGTACGACACGTTGATCAGCCGGATGTTCATCGACCCGTTCGGCGGCGGGGGCGGCGGCGTCAACTTCTCCGGCGGGCAGTGGCAGCGGCTCGCGATCGCGCGGTCGCTCATGCGGACCGACGCCGACCTGCTGATCATGGACGAGCCCAGCGCCGGTCTCGACGCGACCGCCGAGCACCGGCTCGGCACGACGCTGCGGGAACGCCGGGCCGGTCGCACCAGCCTGCTGATCTCGCACCGCCTCAACACGATGCGCGACGCCGACGTGATCGTCGTGCTGTCCGGCGGGCGGATCGCCGAGCAGGGCAGCCACGACGAGCTGATGGCGGCCGACGGCGAGTACTCCGGGCTGTTCCGGCTCCAGGCCGAGCACTACCAGGACGACCGGGTCGTCCTGCCGTGATCGGGTTCCTGCGCAGGCGGTTCATGCTCGTCACCGTGCGCGGCGACAGCATGATGCCGACGCTGCGGCCGGACCAGCGCGTGCTGGTGCGGCTCGGCAGGCCGTTCAGCGCCGACGACGTGGTCGTGTTCCGGACGGCCGCCGAGCACGTCTCGCTGATGATCAAACGCGTGGCCGCGGCACCGGGTGAGGCCGTCCCCGACGACATGAGGGACGTCGTCGGGGACGTCGTCGTCCCCGACGGGTTCGTGCTCGTGCGCGGCGACAACCCGCTGTCCGTCGACTCGCGGACCTTCGGCTACCTGCCCGCCGACGCGGTCGTCGGTCTGGTCAGGACGCCGAAGTGACCCGGTAGACGTCGTACACGCCCTCGACGCTGCGCACCGCCTTGAGCACGTGCCCGAGGTGCTTCGGGTCGCCCATCTCGAACGAGAACCGCGACACCGCGACCCGGTCGCGCGACGTGGTGACCGAGGCCGAGAGGATGTTGACCCGCTCGTCCGCCAGCACCTTCGTGACGTCGCTGAGCAGCCGGTGCCGGTCGAGCGCCTCGACCTGGATCGCGACCAGGAAGACGGACGACGCAGACGGCGCCCACTCGACGTCCAGCAGCCGCTCGGGCGAGCCCATCAGGTCGTCGGCGTTCGTGCAGTCCGTGCGGTGGACGCTGACGCCGCCGCCGCGGGTGACGAAGCCGAGGATGTCGTCGCCCGGCACCGGGGTGCAGCAGCGGGCGAGCTTGACCCACACGTCGCCCGCGTCCTTGACGATGACGCCCGCGTCGCCGGTCGCGCGCCGACGGGTGACCGTGGACGGGGTGGCGCGGTCCGCCAGCTCCTCCTCGGCGTGCTCGACGCCGCCGAGCTGGGCGACGAGGCGCTGCACGACGTGCCGCGCGGACGTGTGGCCCTCGCCGACCGCCGCGTACAGCGCGCTCATGTCCGGGTAGTGCAGTTCCTTGGACAGCGCGGCCATGGAGTCCGCGCTGACGAGGCGCTGGAGCGGCAGGCCGACGCGACGCACCTCCTTGGTGATCGCCTCCTTGCCCTGCTCGATCGCCTCTTCCTTGCGCTCCTTGGCGAACCACTGCTTGATCTTCGCCTTGGCGCGCGGTGACGCGACGAAGGACAGCCAGTCGCGGGACGGGCCCGCGCCCTCGGCCTTCGACGTGAAGATCTCGACGACCTCGCCGTTCTCGAGCTTGCGCTCCAGCGCGACCAGGCGGCCGTTGACGCGGGCACCGATGCAGCGGTGGCCGACCTCGGTGTGCACGGCGTAGGCGAAGTCGACCGGCGTGGAGCCCGTGGGCAGCGTCTGCACGTCGCCCTTGGGCGTGAACACGAAGATCTCGCGCGCGGCGAGGTCCCAGCGCAACGACTCCAGGAACTCACCGGGGTCCGCTGCCTCGCGCTGCCAGTCGAGGAGCTGCCGCATCCAGGCCATCTCGTCGATCTCGACGGACTTGCCGTTGTGCGTGCCCTTGGTCTCCTTGTACCGCCAGTGCGCGGCGATGCCGTACTCCGCGCGCTGGTGCATCTCGTGCGTGCGGATCTGCACCTCGAGCGGCTTGCCGTCCGGCCCGATCACGGTGGTGTGCAACGACTGGTACACGCCGAACCGCGGCTGCGCGATGTAGTCCTTGAACCGGCCGGGCATCGGCTGCCACAGCGCGTGCACGACACCCATCGCGGCGTAGCAGTCGCGCACCTCGTCGACCTGGATGCGCACGCCGACGAGGTCGTGGATGTCGTCGAAGTCGCGGCCCCTGACGATCATCTTCTGGTTGATCGAGTAGTAGTGCTTCGGCCGTCCCTCGACCTTGCCGACGATCCGCGCGGCCTCCAGCTGCGTGGACAGCTCGGTGATGACGGTGCCGAGGTACGTGTCGCGCGACGGGGCGCGGTTCGCGACGAGGCGGACGATCTCGTCGTACTTCTTCGGCTGCAGGATCGCGAACGCGAGGTCCTCCAGCTCCCACTTGACGGTCGCCATGCCGAGGCGGTGCGCCAGCGGCGCCAGCACCTCGAGGGTCTCGCGGGCCTTGCGCGCCTGCTTCTCCGGCGGCAGGAACCGCATGGTGCGCATGTTGTGCAGCCGGTCGGCGAGCTTGATGACCAGCACGCGCGGGTCCTTGGCCATCGCGATGACCATCTTGCGGATGGTCTCCGCCTCGGCTGCGGCGCCGAGCTTGACCTTGTCCAGCTTCGTGACGCCGTCCACGAGCCGCGCGACCTCGTCGCCGAAGTCCTCGCGCAGCTGGTTCAGCGAGTAGTCGGTGTCCTCCACGGTGTCGTGGAGCAGCGCCGCCACGAGCGTCGTGGTGTCCATGCCCAGCTCGGCCAGGATGGTCGCCACCGCGAGCGGGTGCGTGATGTAGGGGTCGCCGGACTTGCGGCGCTGGGGCCGGTGCTTCTCCTCGGCGACGTCGTACGCGCCCTGGAGCAGAGCGAGGTCCGCCTTCGGGTGCAGGTCGCGGTGCACGGCGGCGAGTGGTTCGAGAACCTGCTTCACGGGTGCCGCGCGCTGAGCTGTGATCCGGCGGGCGAGCCTCGCGCGGACACGCCGGGTAGCGGACGGTTGAGCTGCCCTGGCGGGGTCAACCGTCGTAGCGGGTTCGATGTCTTGACTCAACCCCACGCTCCTCGGGTCTACGGGTACCGAGGATAACCCGCTTGTCGTCGTGAAAGTTCGTCCGGGGCGATGAGCGGCGTGGCTCACACGTCGAACGCATGGCCGTGTTCCGCTGAGCCGATCAGGGCAACCGCTCACGAATGCACCACTCACGCAGTGTCAGTGGCCCGTCAGGCGGGCGTCGGCAGGGGTGAATACCCTTCGGGTTCACGATCTTTCCGGGGGATTTCCATGGCTTCGCCGACGCCCAGACTGTCCTACGTGCTCTGCCTCGCCTGGGCCGTGCCATCGATCTTCGTCACGCTCGGTGCGTTGTGGGTGACGGCCGGCGTGCCCGTCACGCTCAGGCTGGTGATGGGGCAGCTGTGGCTCGGGGTGATCCCGTGGCTGGTGTCGGCGTTCGTCACCTGGGACCACTTCAAGAACAAGCGGCCGCGTCACTGGCAGCTGGCGCTCGTCCCGCTGCCGTTCTTCCTCACGACGTTCTTCGTGGTGTCGCTGGCCGCCGGACTCATCGCGGCGGCGCTCACCAGGTAGGACCGGCCACGAGCTCTTAGGATTCGTACTCTCGATCACCACTGGGGGAACCGATGACCACCGATCCCGCTTCGCCCGCGCCGCAGCCCGAGCAGCAGACGCCCGAACATCAGACGCAGTACCCGGCCGCACAACCGGTCGGGTACACGCAGCCGGCGCCCGAGGCCGCCCAGTACCCGGAAGCTCAGTACCCGGAAGTGGCTCAGCACCCGCAGGCTCAGCCGTACCCGCAGTACCCGGCTCAGGCGTACGCGCAGCCCTATCCGGGTCAGCCGCAGCCGTACCCCGGCCAAGCCGTACCCAGGCCAGCCGTACGCGCCTCCAGGAGGACCGGGCTACCCGCCACCGGGCTACGCCTACGGCCAGCCGTACCCGCAGCCTCAGACGGGCAGGACGTCGTTCGGCATCGTGCTGGCCGCCGCACTCCCCTGGCCGGTCGGCATCCTGGTGCTGATGTTCGCCGCGCTGGGCGCACCGGACGACCCCGGAGCCGCGGGCAGGCTGGTGGGCTTCATGATGTTCCCGTGGCTGGGCGCTGCGTTCTTCACGTGGCTGATCTTCCGCCGCAAGCGGGTGAACTTCTTCGTCCTGCTCGCCGTGACGCTGCCGTTCTTCTTCCTGCTGTTCGGCTTCGCCGCGGCGGGAAGGCTAAACGGCTAGCAACGCGTTGACCTCGCGGCCGGCCAGCCTGGCGCGGCCGTCGAGCGCGGTGATCTCCAGAACCACGGACACGCCGGTCACGATGCCGCCCGCCCGCTCCACGAGCTGGCAGGCGGCCTCAGCCGTGCCACCGGTGGCGAGCACGTCGTCGACCACGACGACGTGCTGGCCGGGGTGGATCGCGTCGGCCGGGAGCTCCAGCGTGGCCTCGCCGTACTCCAACGCGTAGGAGACGCGGTCCGCGACCACGGGCAGCTTGCCCGGCTTGCGCAGCGGCACGACGCCGTAGCGCCAGCCGTATCCGAGTGCGGCACCGAGCAGGAAGCCGCGTGACTCGATCGCGGCGATCAGCTGGGTGGACTCGGCGAGCTTGTCCTGCAACGCGTCGACCACGGTGCGCAATGCGTCCGGATCCGCGAGAACCGGCGTGAGGTCCCGGAAGACGACCCCCGGCTGGGGGAAGTCCGGGACCTCACGCATCAGTCCCAGTGCTTTGTCCAGCTTCAACGCTGCTTCTTCCCCGAGGGGCGTCCGCGGCGGACATCGGCGGACTTCGCGGTGCGCGAGGGCACGCTGGCCGCAGCGGCCATCGCCTTCTCGCGGCGCAGGTCGGCGTCCAGCACCTCGTCGTCGGACGACTCGATCTCCGACTCCGACGCGGCGGCAGCCGACACGCCCTTGGCGCGGCGGGTCTCGACGCGCTTGGCCTGCGCCTTGTACTTCGGGTCGCGGTTCTTCAGGTCCACCAGCACCGGCGTCGCGATGAAGATCGACGACAGGGCGCCGACGAACATACCCGTGAGCTGCACCAGCGCGAGGTCCTGCAGCGTGCCGACGCCGAGCACGACCACGCCGACGATCAGCAGGCCGATGACCGGCAGCAGCGCGATCAGCGAGGTGTTGATCGACCGCATCAGGGTCTGGTTCAGCGCGAGGTTCGCGGCCTCCGCGTACGTGCGGCGGGTCAGGCCCAGCAGGCCTCGGGTGTTCTCCTTGACCTTGTCGAACACGACGACCGTGTCGTACAGGGAGAAGCCGAGGATGGTGAGCAGACCGATCACCGTCGCGGGCGTGACCTCGAAGCCGATGAGCGAGTACACGCCCGCCGTGATCACGACGTCGTGGAACACCGCGACGAGCGCGGCGATCGCCATGTGCAGCTCGAAGTACAGGGCCAGGAACAGCACGACCGCGATGAAGAAGACGATGAGCGCGATCACCGCCTGCTGGGTGATCTCACCGCCCCACGACGCGCTGACGGCGCTGTCGCTGATCGAGCCCTGACCGCCCTTGGGGTTGAGCTTGGTGGCCAGCTCCGTCTTCAGCTTCAGCACCTGCGCGGTGTCGAGCGCCGAGGAACGGATCTGGATGCTGGCCGAGTCGCCGGAGCCGACCTTCTGGACCGCGGCGGGCTCCTGGCCGAGCGCGGACTTGAAGGCGGCCTCGACCGAGCCGACCTCGATGGGCGCGCTGGTGGCCGACACCGCGGCCATCTGCACCTTGGTGCCGCCCTTGAAGTCGATGCCCAGGTTGAAGCCCTGGAAGACCATCGAGCCGATGCAGATCAGCAAGATGATCGCCGAGGTGGTGTACCAGCGCTTGCGCTTGCCGACGATGTCGAACGCGCCGTTGCCGACGTACAGGCGTGAGAGCAAGGATCCCATGATCGTCAGGCCTCCTTCACGGCGGTCTTGGCCGTAGTCGAGGCGCGGTGCGATGCGCCTTCACGCGCTGCGCCACCCAGGCCGGAGAACTTGGGGTTGGACAGGAACTTGGAGTGCGACGCCATCGCGACCAGCGGATGCGTCACGAGGAACACGACCACGAGGTCGAGGACCGTCGACATGCCCAGGGTGAACGCGAAGCCCTTCACCTGGCCGACCGCGATCACGTACAGCACGGCGGCGGCGATGAAGCTGACCGCGTCCGCGGACAGGATCGTGCGGCGGGAGCGGACCCACGCGCGCGGCACGGCCGAGCGGAACGTCCGGCCTTCACGCACCTCGTCTTTCAGTCGTTCGAAGAAGACGATGAACGAGTCGGCCGTGATACCGATCGCGACGATGAACCCGGCGATGCCCGCGAGGTCGAGCGTGAACCCGATCCAGCGTCCGAGCAGCACCAGCACCGCGTAGATGATCAGCGCCGAGAGACCCAGCGACAGGATCGTCAGGATGCCGAGCAGGCGGTAGTAGAACATGCAGTAGACGAACACCAGCGCCAGGCCGATGCCGCCCGCGATCAGGCCCGCCTTCAGGTACGTGAGACCCAGGGTCGGCGAGATCGTCTGCGCCTCGGAGGTGCCGAACGACAGCGGCAGCGAGCCGTACTTCAGCACGTTCGCCAGGTTGTCGGCTTCCTTGCGGGTGAACTTGCCGGAGATCTCGGTGTTGCCGCCGAGGATCGCGGACTGGATGTTCGGCGCGGAGACCACCTTGCCGTCGAGCACGACGGCGACCGGCTGGTTGACGTTGGCGGAGGTGAACTTGCCCCACTTCTCGCCGCCCTCGGACTTGAAGGACAGGTTCACGACGAAGCCGGCGCCCTGCTGGTTGTTCGTCGCGACCGCGTTGTCCACGTCCTGGCCGGTGAGCCGGGAGAACGTCGAGAAGTCGTCCTTCTTGACGGCCGGGTCGTCGGTGTCGACCGGAGCGAGGATGTACTTGAACTCGCCCTTCTGGTCACACGCGACGAGCGGGAGCTTCAGGTCGTCGTTGCCGATCAGCGGGTCCGGCTTCGTGCAGTCCAGCATGGCCGCGGCCTGCTGGAGGATGTTCTGGTCCACGCTCTGGCGCAGCGCACGCGCGGCCTGGATCTCCTCCGCGAGCTTCGGGTCGGTGCCCGGCGCGACGGACGGCGGAGTGGACGGCGCGGTCGAGGACGGCGGCGCGGTCGACGAGGACGGCGGCGGTGTGCTGCTCGACGGCTGGCCCTGGAGCGCCGGAGCGGGGCGGCCCTGCGGCGGCGCGCTCGACGACGGCGGGGCGACGCTCGACGACGGGTTGCCCGCCGACGGAGGCGTCGAGGGCTCCGGCTGCTGCGGCTGCGGCTGCACGCCCGCCGGGATCGGCTGGCTCAGCACCTTGCGGAACGCCAGGAAGGCGGTCTGGCCGAGGCTCTTCGCACCCTCGCTGTCCGCGCCGGGAACGGTGATGACGAGGTTCGTGCCGTCACGCACCACCTCGGCGCCCGAGACACCGAGACCGTTCACGCGGGTCTCGATGAGCCCGCGCGCTCGGGTCAGCGCTTCTTCACTCGGTTGCCCGCCGTCCGCGAGGCGCGCCGTCAGGGTGACGAGCGTGCCGCCCTGGAGGTCGATTCCGAGCTTGGGCTTGGCCGAACCGTTGCCGGTGAAGAACACCAGTGCATAAAGCGCGACCACGATGAGGACAAAACTCGCCAGATACTTCGCGGGGCGAATTTGCCCGGCCGGAGGTGCCACGATCCGTCCGTCTCCTAGTGCTGATGGTTGTCGAGCGCGAAGACTATCCCGCGCCGCGTGAGCTGCGCGTCACTACCTGGAGTTGGCGGTGTTCACATTTGCCAACTCCAGGTGGACGCGTCCCGACTCTACTTCTTGGCGTCGTGCTCGAGCGGCTCGGCGATCTGCGCGGTGGATTCGGGGGCGGTGGTCTCCTCGACCTCGTCTTCGGTCTCGTCGACCTCGTCGGTCTCGATCACCTTCTCGCGGATCGCGGCACGCAGCCACGTCGTGACCACTCCGTCCGCGATCTCGATGTCGATGGTGGTGTCGTCGCTGGCGTCCGCGATCGTGCCGTAGAGGCCCGACGTGGTCATGACGCGGTCACCCGCTTCGAGCGAGTTCTGCAGCTGCTGCTGCTCGGCCATCGCGCGCTTCTGCTTGCGGGCGCTGAGGAACAGCGGCACAGCGAGCAGCACCAGCAGCAACGGGAACATCAGGGACGAAAGGTTCATCATTCTCCGTTCAGGCGGACGCGAGGGATTTCCACGTCCGATATGTCTGGGTGCTGACGCCGATTCTGCCAGCTCACCAGAGCTGATCACCGGCGGGCGGCTCCAGCCCGAGGTGCAGCCACGCGGCCGGGGTCGCCACGCGCCCACGCGGCGTGCGGGCCAGCATGCCAGCACGCACCAGGTAAGGCTCACACACCTCCTCGACCGTGGTGGGTTCCTCCCCCACCGCGACCGCCAGCGTGGACACCCCGACCGGGCCTCCGCCGAACGACTTGACCAGCGCGGACAGCACCGCGCGGTCGAGCCGGTCGAGGCCGAGCTCGTCGACGTCGTAGACCTCGAGCGCCTGCCTCGCGATGTCCATCGTCACGCTGCCGTCGGCCCTGACCTCGGCGAAGTCGCGGACGCGGCGCAGCAGCCTGTTCGCGATGCGGGGCGTGCCGCGGGACCGTCCGGCGATCTCGGCGGCGCCGTCGTCGTGCAGGTCGACGCCCAGGATCTTGGCGCTCCTCTTCACGATCAGGTCGAGGTCGCGCGCCTCGTAGAACTCCATGTGGGCGGTGAAACCGAAACGATCTCGCAACGGACCCGTTAGCGAACCGGAGCGCGTGGTGGCGCCGACGAGGGTGAACGGCGCGATGTCGAGCGGGATGCTCGTCGCGCCCGGCCCCTTGCCGACGACGACGTCGACCCGGAAGTCCTCCATCGCGAGGTACAGCATCTCCTCGGCCGGGCGGGCCATCCGGTGGATCTCGTCGATGAACAGGACGTCGCCCTCGACCAGGTTCGACAGCATCGCCGCCAGGTCACCCGCGCGTTCCAGCGCGGGACCGGACGTGATCCGGATGGCGCTGCCCAGCTCGGTCGCGATGATCATCGCGAGGCTGGTCTTCCCGAGCCCGGGAGGGCCGCTGAGCAACACGTGGTCCGGTGGCGAACCCCTGCGCAGGGCACCGTGCAGCACCAGTTCCAGCTGCTCGCGGACGCGGTGCTGCCCGACGAACTCGTGCAGGTCGCGCGGGCGCAGCGTGGTCTCGACGTCGCGCTCGGCCGGCACGGCGTACGGGGAGAGCTCCTCGTCGCTCACTTGCGCCCCAGCGTGGCGAGCGCACGCCTGAGCACGGCGCTGGTCGACTGCTCGGGGTTGTCCGCGAGCACGGAGTCGACCGTGGACTCGGCGGACTTGGCCGGGAAGCCCAGCCCGAGCAGCGCCTCGACGACGTGCTCGCGCACCACGCCGTTCGCGACCGGCGAGTGGGCGGCCGGGAGCGCGCCGACCTTGTCGCGCAGCTCGATGATCAGGCGTTCGGCGCCCTTCTTGCCGATGCCGGGCACCTGGGTGAGCACGGTGATGTTGCCCTCGGCCAGCGCGTGGCGCAGCTTGTCCGGTTCGAGCACGGCCAGCGTCGCCAGCGCGAGCCGCGGCCCGATGCCGCTGACGGTCTGGAGCAGCCCGAACAGCTCGCGCGCCTCGACGTCTCCGAAGCCGAACAGGGTGAGCGAGTCCTCGCGGACGACCAGTGTCGTCGCCAGGTGCGCCTCTTCTCCCCTGCGCAGCGAGGCGAGCGTGCTGGGCGTGGCCTGCACGGCGAACCCGACCCCGCCGACCTCGACGACCGCGTGGTCGAGCCCGACCGACTGCACCTGACCGCGCAGTGACGAGATCACCGGCCACCTCCCTGCTTCGCTGCTGCCTCGGCGATTCTCGCGCGATGCGTCCTGGCCAGTTCGTCCGCCCTGCGCTGCGCCTCTTCGAGCCGGTTGCGCATCGGCGCGCGCCAGTGGTGGCAGATCGCGAGCGCCAGCGCGTCCGCCGCGTCCGCCGGCTTCGGCGCTGTCTTGAGGCCGAGCAGCTTCGTGACCATGGCGGTGACCTGGGCCTTGTCCGCGCGGCCCGATCCGGTGACCGCGGCCTTGACCTCGCTCGGCGTGTGGAAGACGACCGGCAGGTCCCGCCTCGCCGCCGCCAGCGCGACCACGCCGCTCGCCTGCGCGGTGCCCATCGCGGTGCGCACGTTGTGCTGGCTGAACACCCGCTCGATCGCGACGACGTCCGGCCGGTGCCGCTCGAGCCAGCGTTCGACCTCGTCGGAGAGCAGGAGCAGCCGGACGGCGAGGTCCGCGTCGACCGGGGTGCGCACCACGTCCACCGCGACGCACCGCACCGTCCGGCCGGGACCTCCGTCGACGACGCCGAACCCGCACCGGGTCAGACCGGGGTCAACCCCGAACACACGCACCAGCCCACTCCTTCACGAACACTCGTTCGAACCTTAGAGCCTCCCCTCTCCCCCACCTCCCCCGACACGCCTCGGACTGGCTCGACCGCGAGAGCGGTACCTCCGTTCGCCGTAGTGAGACGGCCTTACTAAGGTGGCGCGGTGACCTTGAGGCGGTTCACCGTCGTGGCCGCTGCAGTCGGCGCGGTGCTCGTGGCGACAGTCGTTCTGGTCGTGTCCGGTGTGCTGGGACGCGACGCCTCGGTCGCCGTCGACAAGATCGAGCAGCTGGTCTTCGCGGTGGCCGCGCTCGCCTGCTACGCCAGGACGGCCAAGCCGCGCTGGCGCCGGTGGATGGTCGCCGCGATGGCGAGCCTGACGGTCGGACTGTCGGCGTGGATCTGGGGTCAGCAGGTCCTGAGCGTGCAGCTGCCGTCGTCCACGCTGGCACCACTGGGTTTCCTGCTCGTCCCCGTGCTGACGCTGGCCGCCGTGATCGTGCTCGCGCACTCGGGCGGCCGGGACGACCGCCCGCACGACCGGCGCAGCAGGCTGGTCGTCGTGATCGACGGGCTGGTGATCGTCGGGTCGCTGTTCGTGCTGACGTGGGTGTCGGCGCTGGAGTCGATGGTCCGCGCGTGGGCGACGTCCGGTCCCGGCTTCGTCACCGTGGTCGCGCACCCCGCGCTGTACCTGGTGACGATCGTGTCGCTGGTCGTCTCGTCGTGGACGCACCGCAGCATCCGGCAGCTGCCGATGCTGTTCATCACGCTGGCCGGCATCGGGCAGTCGGCGTCGGGCTGGGTGTTCGCGTACCTGATCAGCCAGGGCGCCGACGTGATCCCACCGGTCGCGGACATCGGCTTCATGGCGTGCCCGGCGATGTTCTTCCTCAGCTCGATCGCGCCGGTCCACCACGTGCGGCACACCGACGGCCGCCTGCACACCGGCGACATGCTGTACCTGCTGGTGCCGTACGTGCCGCTGATGATCACCGGGCTGTTCATCTTCGTCGGCACGGCCACCGGTGTGCGGCTGAACCCGGTGGAGATCTACGCCGGGCTCGCGGTGGTGCTGCTGGTGATCGTCCGGCAGCTGGTGACGCTGATGGAGAACGTCCGGCTCGTCGACGAGCTGCGGATCAGCCGCGAGCAGCTGCGCCACGAGGCGCTGCACGACCCGCTCACCGGTGTCGCGAACCGCGTGCTGTTCCGCGAACGCCTCACGAACGCGCTGGGCGTGCGCGACCGCGACCGGCCGCTGGTGCTGCTGTTCATCGACGTCGACGGGTTCAAGGCGGTGAACGACTCGTACGGCCACGCGGAGGGCGACGCGGTGCTGCGCAACGTCGCCAAGCGGCTCACGCACTGCCTGCGGGCCCAGGACACGGTGGCGCGGCTCGGCGGCGACGAGTTCGGCGTGCTGGTGGACGGCGCCGATCCGGACGAGCTGGGCGGCCGGGTGCTCGAGGCGCTGCGGAGCCCGCACCAGGTGCACGGGCGCAGGCACGAGGTGCACGCCAGCATCGGCGCCGCGCAGCAGGCCACCTACGATCCCGGCTGCACGGCCGACGACATGCTCGGCAGCGCGGACGCCGCGATGTACACGGCGAAGCGGCTGGGCAAGGGGATGGTCGTCGTCCACGGATCACCGCTTCAGGAGCTGACGTGACGCCAGAGGAGATCATCACCTCGCTCGGACTCGAGGAGCTCCCGGTCGAGGGGGGCTATTTCGGACAGTCCTACCGAGACGCGGAAGTCTCGGCGATCTACTACTTGTTGCGGACGCCGGACTACTCCGGGATGCACGTGCTGAAGCACCTGGAGATCTACGCGTTCCACGCGGGCTCACCACTGCGGATGCTGTTGCTGCACCCGGACGGCTCGGTGGAGACGCCCGTGCTCGGCCCGGAGAACCCGCAGGTCGTCGTCCCCGCGGGGGTGTGGCAGGGCAGCAGGCCGAGCGGTGACTGGTCGTTCGTCGGCACCGTCGTCGTGCCGCCGTACACCGACGACATCGTCGAGTTCGGGCACGCGGACGACCTTTCCGAGCGTTATCCCACACATGCCAACGAGATCAGGACCCTCTGCCGCTTCTAGGCTAGGTTCGGATCATGCCGATCGTGGAGCTGAACGGGATCAGGCTGAGCTACCAGGTCGAGGGGGACGACGGAGAACTCGTCCTCCTGATCATGGGCACCGGTAGCCCAGGCCGGGTGTGGCGGATGCATCAGGTTCCCGCGCTGCGCAAGGCCGGGTACCGCGTCGCGACGGTCGACAACCGCGGCATCCCGCCGACGGACGAGTGCGCGGACGGTTTCACCATCGACGACGTGGTGGCGGACGCGGCCGCGCTGATCGAGCACCTCGGCGGACCGGCGCACGTCGTCGGCACGTCGCTCGGTTCCCGGATCACGCAGGAGCTCGCCCACACGCGCCCGGATCTGGTGCGCAGCGCGGTCATGCTGGCCGCGCACGCGCGCCGGGACCCGCTCCAGCAGGCGTGGAACCTCGGCGAGCGCGCGTTGCACGACCACGGGATCGTGCTGCCGGACAAGTACTACGCGGCCGTCACCGCGCTGCGGAACCTGTCGCCGCGCACGCTCGAAGACCCGGTCGCGACCCGCGACTGGCTCGACCTGTTCGAGATGGGCGGCTCGAAGATCGGCTCGGGCGTGCGGGCGCAGCTGAACCTCGGCGACGTCCCGTCGGACCTGGCGAACTACCGCAAGATCACCGCGCCGTGCCTCGTCGTCGGGTACGCGGACGACCAGGTGCTGCCGACGTACCTGCAGCGCGAGGTGGCGAACGCGATCCCCGGCGCGCGGTACGCGGAGATCACGGACTGCGGCCACTTCGGCTACCTGGAGCGTCCCGACGAGGTCAACCGGGTGATCCTGGACTTCCTCGCGTCGGTCAGCTGATCTTCCGCAGCGTCGGCTTCAGCTGCTCCAGCACCCACTCGACACCGGCGACGTTGGGCTGCCGCAACAACTGGATCACCGCGGGCTCCGCTTCGAGGTTGACGTCGGCCCCGCCGGCATCGGCCGCGCGGCGCAGTCCGAGCGAGTCGAGGAACGGCAGCGCGTCGGCGTGGAAGTAGGACTTGCCGGACAGCTTCGGCAGGTCCTTGCGGAACCCCTCCAGCTCGGTGCGCGCGGTGTCGATGAGCTTGCGCGCTCCGGCCGGGTTGCCGACCGCGGTGCCGATCAGCTCGGCGTCTTCGTCCATTGTGGACTTCTCGGTGGGTCGCGCGACCGTAGGTGCGATCTTGCTCAGTTCGCCGTACCGGGCGGCGTCGAGCTCGACGCCCACCGCGAGGATGAGATCCGGCTGGTACGACGCGATCTTCGCCGGGTCGATCTTCGCCTCGTCGAGCCCCAGCACCTCCTGGCTGAGCTGCGCGTCGACGTACGGGAGGTTGGCGCTGTCCGGGAACCGCGCCGCGCCCGCGATCGGCGCGTCGAGCCGGTTCGCGACGGCGACGTCGGTCCAGCCGAGCGCGACGACCCGCTCCGGCTTCTTCGGGACCGTCACCTCACCGAACGCGTGCTTCACCGTCACCGGGAAGACGGCGGGCGGTGCGGATGACGTGGGCGGCGGGCTGGCAGGCGTTGCCGAACAGGCGCTGACCAGCACTGCTGCGATGACGATCGGCCTCAGGGACACGGGCCAGCCTAGCGGTGGCCTGGACTCATGGTCCAGACCACCGCTAGCGCTCAGAGCCTGTCGAGACGGAAGTCGTCCACCGGGGTGCCGGCGAGCAACTTGTCCAGGTACCCCGTGACGACGTACGCGCCGTGCGGCGTCACGGTCACCGTGGTCGGCGACGTCGTCGGCCACGCCTTCTCCCGCACCACGTGCGCTTGCCCGCCCGCGATCCGCAGCACGGTGACCGCGTTGCGACCCTGCGACGCCAGCGAGTTCGTCACGACCAGCAGCGCGCCGTCCGGCCGGAACGCGATGCCGTCCGCACCCACCAGCGGCTGCTCCAGCGCGATCTCGTCGACCTCGTCACGAGTGACGCGGAAGAGCTTGCCGTTGGCGTAGTGCCCGACGACCAGGTAGCCGCTCGGGTGCCACGCGATGCCGTTGTTGCCGAACTGCCCCAGCCGGGCGTCCCGCGCGTACACCTCGGCCCGCCCGTCGACGCCCACCCGGTAGATCGCGTCCGACACCGGGTCGGTGACGTACGCGTTGCCCGCCCGGTCGACCGTCACGTCGTTCGCGCGGTGCGGACCCGCCCCGATCGCGAGATCGACCACGTGCAACGGCCTGCCGTCCCGCAGGTCGAAGATCGCGAGCCCCGACCGCACCTCCTCGCTCAGCATGTTCGCGTACGTCACCAGCACCCGGCCGCGCCGTGCGTCGACCTTCAGCCCCAGCGTCGACACCTGGTGCGGCAGCGGCACCTTCGCCAGCGTGCCGACCTCACCGGACGGCCGCACCACCGACACGGTGCCGTGCACGGCCGAGCCGACCAGGAACGCGTGCCTCGACTGGTCCCACGCCACACCCTCCGGGTGCAGCTGCGGCGCCTTCCCCTCGATCACCCTCGGCACCGCCGTTGCCGTGCCCGTCCCCACCAGCACGAACGCGAGCACGACGAGCAAAACCCTGCGCAGCATTCGAATCCCCTCAGTAGATGAACAGGTCTGAGCCTAATCAGAACTCTGATAACTATCAAGGCACTTACACTGTTCGTACGATGAGCGCATGCGGATCCCCATGAGCGAGCGCCTCGGCGGCGACATCAAGCGCGTCGAGCAGGACCTCATGGCGGCGAAAGCGGCGGCCGTGAAGCCCTGCGGCCTGACCGTGCCCCAGTACGCGGCACTGCTGGCGCTGACGGAGAACCCCGGCATGCCCGCGGCGTCGCTCGCGCGGCTGTGCCTGGTGACGCCGCAGACGATGACGACGATCCTGCAGAACCTCGTCGCGATGGGTCTGGTCGAGCGCACCCCGCACCCGTGGCACGGCAACGTGCTGGAGACGCGGGTGACCGAGGCGGGCCTGGCCGCGTTCGACCGGGCGGACGAGCAGGCGGCTCAGGTCGAGAAGCGCCTCGCCGCCGAGTTCAGCGACGAGGAGCGGCGCATCTTGCGCGCACTCCTCGCCCGCTGCTCCAAGTCCCTTACCGAGCAGCGCCCGTAGGCCGCGAGCCGAGGCGGATCACGTCGACGACGAACGCCTCGGCACCACGCGAGCACAGCGCGGGCTGCTTGGACCGCAGGTGGCCAAGGCGGATCAACAGCCCACCTCACCCGCCAACGAGTGGCAGCGCACGCCGCGCACCGCTCCCCCACCTGCGCGAAGACACTCGGCGCGCAAGCGGTCGAGAAGCGCCTCGCCGCCGAGTTCAGCGACGAGGAGCGGCGCATCTTGCGCGCACTCCTCGCCCACTGCTCCAAGTCCCTTACCGAGCAGCGCCCGTAGGCCGCACCAGGATCTCGTTCACGTCGACCGACGGCGGCTGCGACACCGCGTACAACACGGCCCGAGCCACGTCGGCGGCGTCGAGCTTCGGGTCGTTGGCCCGCGAGGCGGGGATGCCGCCGGTGTCGACCAGGCCCGGCTGCAGCAGCGTGACTCGAACGCCTGTACCAACGCATTCCGCGCGAATGGCCTCAGCCAGACCGGTCACCGCCCACTTCGTCGCGGAGTACAGGTTGCCCGGCCGCACGCCCCTGCCCGCGGCGGAACCGGTCAGCACCAGGTGCCCGCGACTGCGCATCAGCGCGGGCATCGCGGCCCGCGCGGTGAACGCCGGGCCGCACACGTTGGTGAGCACCATGTCCGTCCACTCAGGAGGCGGCGCGCCGGCGTCCGACACGAAAGACGTGTCCACGGACGTGCCCGCGTTGGCGAACACGACGTTGACGCTGCCCCACTCACCCTCCACACGGGACACGAGAGACGACACGTCATCCCATGATGCGACGTCGCACGGTATGTCCCACGTGGAGTCGGTGACCTTCTCCACGCACGACCGCGAGGCGCGCACCACCCGGTAGCCCGAGGCGAGGGCCAGCGCGGAAACAGCCGCCCCGATACCCCGCGAAGCACCGGTCACCACGAAGACATCCATGATCAACACCTTAGTTTCAGTACGCGTCAGCGGTGTGTCAGCGTCACCTGATTGGATGAGGCGCATGAACATCAACCGCAGGTTCGCGCTCGGCCTCGGGACCGTGGCCGCCGCGACCGCCGTGCTGGGCTCCGGCAGTGCCTCCGCGCAGACGGAGGACGAGCCCGAGATCGAGCGCTTCCCCACGACCGCCGAACGGTCGCGCAAGAAGGTGGCCCAGGTCTACAAGCGGCAGGTCCGCAAGGCCAAGGGCACCTGGTCTTCCTACATCACCGTCGCCGACCCGAACGGCGCCTGCCGCGCCGCGGTCGAGGAGAACGCCGACCAGGTCGTCGAGGCCTACAGCGTCAACAAGATCGCCGTCGCGGTCGCGGTGCTGGACAAGGTCGACCGGGGCCTGATCAAGCTCACCGACCGGGTCGAGGTCACCCAGGCGATCGTCATCCAGGACACCGACGGCATCTTCGGCCTGGACGGCGCCTACCCCAGCTCCGTCACGGTCGGCCACGCGCTCGCCGCGCTGCTGACCGTCTCGGACAACACGGCCGTCCGGCTCAGCGGACTGGTCTGCCCGGCCCTGGAGCTCAACGAGATCCTGCGTTCCAAGGGTTTCGTGCACACCCAGGTCGTGCCGGTCGCGAACCCGAACCGCTTCTTCCTCGGCACCACGACGCCGCGCGAGATGCACACGATGCTGCAGAAGCTGGTCGAGGGCTCGCTGCTCTCCCCCGCGTCCACGCAGTACGTGCTGAACATCCTCCGCTCGCTCACCAGCTTCACCGACGGCGCGCGGCTCAACCTGTCGTCCAACGAGCGGCTGCGCGTCGCCACGAAGGCCGGCTGGTTCGACGACGGCCGCAACGAGGCCGGTGTCATGTTCAGCGAGGACGGCAGGCCGATCCTGATCTACTCGCTGTTCGCGTCGGGCACGTTCGCGGGTGACAAGGCGGCGAACGACGAGAACTTCAGCTTCACGCACCCGGCCGTCGGCGCGCGCGCCGAGCTGGGCCGCACCATGTACGACGCGGTTCTCAAGATCACGACGACCAAGCCGAAGCACAACCCGACCGTCTACCGGATGGTCAACGGCGGCTGACAGATCCCGGTGCGTCAGGGCCTGCCCTGACGCACCGGGCCCGACAGGTGTGCGCGGAGTAACTGAACTGCCGCGGCTCGTACACCGTGTAACCGGGCATGAAAATCAACCGCAGATCAGCTCTCCGGCTCGGCACCGTCGCGGCCTCGGCCGCCGTACTGGGCGCCGGAACCGCCGCACTGGCGCAGGAGTCGCCGGCGGGGAGCTCCTCAGGCGCTGCGGAGCAGTCGCGCAGGAAGATCGCGCAGTCCTACGGCAGGCAGGTCAAACAGGCCAGGGGCACCTGGTCGTCGCTCATCACGGTCGCTGAACCGACAGGCTTACCCATGGCCGCCGTCGAGGACAACGCCGACCGCGTCGTCGAGGCCTACAGCGTGAACAAGATCGCCGTCGCGATCGCCGTGCTCGACAAGGTCGACCGCGGCCTGATCAGGCTCGACCAGCGGGTCGACGTCGTCGAGAGCATCGTCGCGAAGGACACCGACGGCGTCTTCGGCCTGGACGGCGCGTACCCGAGCCAGGTCACCATCGGACACGTGCTGTCGACCATGCTGACCGTCTCGGACAACACCTCCGTCCGGCTCTGCGGCCTGGTCTGCCCGGCGCAGGAGCTCAACGAGATCCTGCGCGCCAAGGGATTCCCCATGACCCAGGTCGTGCCGCTCGCCGACAAGCCCAACCGCTTCTTCCTCGGCACCACCACACCGCGCGAAACGCACGCACTGCTCCGGCAGCTCGTCGACGGCACCCTGCTGTCCGCGAACTCCACCCGCTACCTGCTGAACATCCTGCGCTCGCTGTCGGCGTTCACCGACGGCGTGCGGCTGAACCTGTCGTCCACCGAGCGGCTGCGCGTCGCGACGAAGGCGGGCTGGTTCGCGGACGGCCGCAACGAGGCGGGCATCATCTTCTGCTCGGCGGACCGCCCGGTGCTGATCTACTCGATGTTCGCGTCGGGCACGTTCGCCGGTGACAAGGCTGCGAACGACGAGAACTTCGGCTTCACGCACCCCGCCGTCGGCGCACGCGCCGCACTCGGACGCACCATGTACGACGCGGCGGTCAACATCAGCACGACGCAGCAGCAGTACCCGCCGCTCGCCTACCGCATGGCCAACGGCGGCTAGCTGGCGTCGTCACGGCCACCTCGACCGACCTCGTGCCGATCGAGGTGGCCGTGCCGCCGGACCCGCAGGAGCGGCACGGCCACCACGGCGATCACGAACAGCGCCAGCAGGGTCGCGGAGATCGGCCGGGTCACGAAACCCAGCAGGGAGCCGTCGAACAGGCGCATCGACCGCCGGAACGCGGACTCCAGCAGCTCGCCGAGCACGAACGCCAGCACGAACGGGCCGGGTTCGAAGCCGAGCTTCTTCATCCCGTAGCCGAGCAGCCCCAGCACCGCGACCAGCACCATGTCGAACACGTTGTTGCGCAGGCTGTAGACGCCGATCATGGTGATCAGCACGGTCAGCGGGGCCAGGATCGACTGCCGCACCTTCAGCAGCCGCACGAAGAGCCCGATGAGCGGGACGCTGAACAGCAGCAGGAACAGGTTCCCCACGTACATCGAGTTGATCACGCCCCAGAACACGTCCGGGTGCTGGTCGATCAGCGCGGGCCCCGGCGGCACGCCCTGAAGCATCAGCGCGCCGTACAGCACGGCCATCGTCGCGTTGGCCGGGAGTCCCAGCACCAGCAACGGGATGAACGACGACGTGGCCGCCGCGTTGTTCGCGGTCTCCGGCCCGGCGACGCCCTCGATGGCGCCCCGGCCGAACCGCGACGGGTCCGCCGCGAACCGCTTCTCCACCGCGTACGCGACCAGTGACGACATCGTCGCGCCACCGCCGGGCAGCACGCCGAGCAGGAAGCCGACCACCGACCCGCGCAGGATCGCGAGCCGCGACCGCAGCCAGTCCAGCCGCGACGGCCACGCGCGCCCGAACGCGGGCACGTCGGCGGACGCGCTCTGCCGGTGCTCGAGGTTGTAGAGGATCTCCCCCACCCCGAACAGTCCCATCGCGACGATCACGAAGTCGATGCCGTCCGCGAGCTGGTCGCTGCCGAACACGAACCTCGGCTCGCCCACCATCGGGTCCGACCCGACCGTCGCGAGCAACAACCCGGCGGCAGCGGCGGCGACGCCTTTGACGAGCGTCCCGTTGCCCAGTGACGCCACCAGGAAGATGCCGATCAGCGCCAGCACCGTGTACTCGGCGGGCCCGAACTTCAACGCGAAGTCGGCCACGAACGGCGCGACGGCCGACAGCAGCACGATCGACGCGGTGCCGCCGATGAACGACCCGATCGCCGCGATCCCCAGTGCGGGCCCGGCTCTGCCCTGCCGCGCCATCTCGTGCCCGTCGAGCACGGTCACCACGGTCGACGCCTCGCCGGGCAGGCGCAGCAGCACAGACGTGATGGTGCCGCCGTACTGCGCGCCGTAGAAGATGCCCGCCAGCAGGATGATCGCCGGCGCGGGCTCGAGGTCGTAGGTGATCGGCAGCAGGATCGCGATCGTCGCCGCGGGCCCGAGTCCGGGCAGGACGCCGACGAGCATGCCGAGCGTGACGCCGAGCAGGCACCACAGCAGGTTCTGCGGCTCGAACACCACCGCGAAGCCGGACCACACGGCTCAGGCCCCGATCAGGTGCGGCAACGGCACACCGAGCACCGAGATGAACAACCCGTACGCACACGCGGTCGCCACCACCGAGACCACCGCCGTCACCCGCCAGCCCTCCGCGCCGAGCAACCGCAGCCACAGCGCGAGCAGCACGACCGTCGGGATCTCGAAGCCCACGTGCTCGATCACCGCCGCGTACCCGGCGAGGCTCGCGGCCGCCAGCAGCACCGCGACCACCTGGCGCGTGAACGGCTCGGTGTCGTCCGGCCGCCGGATCGCGATGACCACGCCGGTCACCACGAGCACCACCGACACGATCGCGGGCCACAGCCCCGGTCCGGGGTCGGTCAGCGAGCCGAACCCCAGGCCCCAGCCGAGCACCAGCGCGGCCAGGCCCAGTGCGGCGACGACGATCCCGGCGATCATTTGCCCAGTCGCAGGCCGAACTTCTCCACCTGAGCCGCGTACTGCGCGCGAGCGTCCTTGATGTGCTGCCGGGCCTCGTCCTCGGACACCTCCCAGCGCTCGACGAAGTTGTCCTTCAGGAACTTGTCGTAGTCCGCGTCCTTGCGCGCCGCGGTGAAGCTGTCGGCCAGCTTCTTCGCGACGGCGTCCGGGATCCCCGGCGGCGCGACGACGAAGCGGCGCTGGTCGACGACGACGTCGTGGCCCTTCTCCTTGACCGTCGGCACGTCCGGCAGGTAGCTGCTGCGCTTCTCGTTGAACGTCGCGAGCGGCCGCAGCTTGCCGGCCTTGACGTGCTGCATGACCTCGGACGGCGCCGCGGCCAGCGCGTCGACCTGCGCGCCGAGCAGCGCGGTCACCGCGGGCGCGCCGCCGTCGAACGGCACGTCCGTCGCGTTCGTGCCCGCGGACTTGAACAGCAACGCCTGCGAGAGCTGCGCACCCGTGCCCACGCCGGTCGTGGCGTACTTGACCGACGGCGCCTTGAGCAGGTCCTCCAGCGACGCGTGCGGCGAGCTCGCGTTGACGACCAGCACGTAGTCCTCGGTCGTGAGCGTGCCGACGATCTTCAGCTTGTCCAGGTCGATCGCGGTCTGGTCCTTGGTGGCGAGCGGCGTGATCGCGAACAGCGACTTCACCAGCAGCGCGATGTTGTAGCCGTCCGGAGCGGACGCCAGCACCTCCTTGCCGCCGACCGCGCCGTTCGCACCGGGCTTGTTCGCCACCGGGACGGACTGCCCGAGCGGCTTCTCGACGGCCCGCGCGACAGCTCTTCCGACGAGATCGGTGCTCCCGCCGGGCGGGAACGGTACGGTGAACTGCACAGCTCGGGCGGGGTACTCCGTTCCCGAGTCGTTCCTGCCGCCTTTGACGCCGCCGCACCCCGCTAGAAGGACGAGAAGGAAAGCAGTCAGGATTCGGACAGATGGATGAATCGGAACCTGAAGGTCGGCTGAAGAGTGCAACCGAACAGCCCTCCGTCTCGTCTAATACATACCAACGCCGGGGTCGATCGTCGCCGCCGTCGACGATCGGCTTCGGCGCTGCCCGACTGAGTCGCTCCGTCGAGTGACCGTCACAGCGCAGGCTCCACAACGGAGTGGAACCTGCGCACCACTTCCGCGATCACCTCGTCGGGATCCGCCGCCCACAGCTCGGCGTTGAAGACCTCCACCTCAACATCGCCCCGGTAGCCCGCCTTCGCGACGTGCCTGGTCATCCGGTCGAGGTCGATGGGTCCCGAACCCGGCAGGGTCCTGCCGAGCAGCACGTCCTCCGGCAGCGGTGAGAGCCAGTCGCAGACCTGGTAGGACGCGATGCGGCTGCCCGCGCGGCGGATCTGCTCGTCCAGCTCGGGGTCCCACCACACGTGCACCGCGTCGACGACGACGCCCGTGTCGTAGCGCTCCGCCCAGTCCAGTGCCTGTCTCAACGTCGAGAGCACGCCGCGGTCCGCGCAGAAGATCGGGTGCATCGGCTCCAGCGCGAGCGTCACGCCCGCCTGCTTCGCGTACGGCACGAGCTGCTCGATGCCGTCCGCGACGCGCTGCCGCGCACCGACCAGGTCCCGGTCCGGCACGCCGCCGACCACCATGACCAGGCAGTCCGTGCCCAGCGCGACGCACTCGTCGATCGCGCGCCTGTTCTCGTCCAGTGCAGCGGCGACGTCCGGCCCGGTGAGGAACCCGCCGCGGCACAGCGAGGACACCCGCAGTCCCGCGTCGCGCACCACCTTCGCCGACCGCTCGAGCCCGAACTCCCGCACCGGCTCGCGCCACAGCCCGATCGACTCGATGCCGTGCCGCGCGCACCCGTCGACGGCCGTCTGGACGGTCGCGTGCTTGATCGTCGCCTGGTTCAGCGACAGGCGGTTCACCGGGACTGGGCCAGCCACTCGCTCCACCGCCTGTTCGCGAGTTCGGGGTCGACGACGCCTGCCAGCTCGGCCAGCCGCTTCGCCTCGGCGAGGTGCTCGACGCTGCGCGCGGTCTGCAGCCCGTCCAGCAACAGGAAGTGGTCCTGGTGCCCGGCCAGCCACGCCAGGAAGACCACGCCGGTCTTGTAGTAGTAGGTCGGCGCGCTGAAGAGGTGCCGCGACAACGGGACCGTCGGGTCGATGATCTTGCGGAACCCTGCCGTGTCACCGGAGTCCAACGCGCGCAACGCTTTCGCCGCGACCGGCGCGATCGGGTCGAAGATGCCGAGCAGCGCGTCGCTGTACCCGTGCTCGTCGCCCGCGATCAGCTCCGGGTAGTTGAAGTCGTCGCCGGTGTAGCAGCGGACGCCGTCCGGCAGCGCGCGCCGCAGCCCGATCTCGTGGTCGGCGTCGAGCAGCGACACCTTCACGCCGTCGACCTTCGCGCTGTGCTCGCGGATGATCTGCAGGAAGTTGTTCGTCGCGTCGGTGACGTCCCGCGCGCCCCAGTAGCCCTCCAGCGCGGGGTCGAACGCGGTGCCGAGCCAGTGCAGGATCACCGGTTCGCTCACCTGGTCCAGCAGCGCGCCGTACACCTTCGCGTAGGCCTCCGGGCCGCGCGCCGCCGCCGCGAGCTGCCTGCTGCACATCAGCACCGGCTGCGCGCCCGCGGTGACCACGACGTCCAGCTGCTCGACGTACGCCTCCTGCACGTCGTCGATCGTCACCTCGCCGCGCAGGTGGTCGGTCGCGACGCCGGCGCAGATCCGGCCGGTCGCCTCGGCCGCGCTGCGCTTGATCAGCTCGGCGGCCGTCGGCCACTCCAGGCCCATGCCGCGCTGCGCCGTGTCCATCGCCTCGGCGACGCCGAGCCCGAGGTCCCACAGGTGGTGCCGGAACCTCAGCGTCGCGTCCCAGTCGACGGTCCGCTCGTCCGCGGTGACCACGTGCGCGGCCGCGAACACTTCCCTAGACATCGGGCACCCCGCAGACACCGGACACCACGCCGGGCGCGCTCTCGCAGACGGCCCCCGCCCGAGGGGGAACCCCCTGTTTTCCAGTCTTCCACGCGACACCGACAGTTCCGGCGCCCGCGAGCGGTGAACGGCCCGTTGATCGCACCGTTCCGCCGAGGGCTGAACCCCGCCTACACACCGGGCACCTCGACGCGGCGTCCCTCGGCCGACGACTGGAGCCCGCACGCGGCGAGCTGCACACCCCGTGCGCCCGCGAGGAAGTCGTACGGGAAGGGCGCGCCCGCGTAGACGTGCCGCAGGAACTCCTCCCACTGCGCCTTGAAACCGTTGTCGAACTCCTCGTTGTCCGGCACCACCTGCCACTGCTCGCGGAACGCGTGCGTGGCGGGCAGGTCCGGGTTCCACACCGGCTTCGGCGTGACGGCGCGGGGCTGCACGACGCATTCGCGCAGCCCCGCGACCGCACTCCCCTCGGTACCGTCCACCTGGAACTCGACCAGCTCGTCGCGGTGCACGCGCACGCACCACGAGGAGTTGACCTGGGCGATGACGCCGCCCGGCAGTTCGAAGATCGCGTACGCCGCGTCGTCCGCGGTCGCGTCGTAGGGCTGGTCCTGCTCGTCCCACCGCTGCGGGATGTGCGTGACGGCGCGGGCCGTCACCGCCTCCACCCGGCCGAAGAGCGACTCGAGCAGGTAGCTCCAGTGGCAGAACATGTCCATGACGATGCCGCCGCCGTCCTGGGCGCGGTAGTTCCACGACGGGCGTTGCGCGGCCTGCCAGTCGCCCTCGAAGACCCAGTAGCCGAACTCGCCGCGCACGCTCAGCACCCGGCCGAAGAACCCTCCGTCGATCAACCGGCGGAGCTTGCGGATGCCGGGCAGGTACAGCTTGTCCGCGACCACACCGTGCTTCACGCCGGCCGCGTCCGCGAGCCGCGCCAGCTCGACCGCCTCGTCGACGGTCTCCGAGACGGGCTTCTCGGTGTAGATGTGCTTACCTGCGGCGATGGCCTTGGAGATCGCTTCCACGTGCCGCGAGGTGACCTGCGAGTCGAAGTAGACATCGATGTCGGGGTCGCCCAGCGCCGCGTCCAGGTCGGTGGTCCAGCGCGGGAGGTCGTGCCGGTCGGCGATCTCCTTGAGCTTCGCCGCGTTGCGGCCGACGAGGAGCGGCTCGACCTTCAGCAGGGTGTCGTCGGGGAGCCGGAGTCCTTGCTCGCGCAACGGAAGCAGCGATCGCACCAGGTGCTGGCGGTACCCCATCCGGCCGGTGACACCGTTGACGGCGACACCGATGGTCCGCACGGCCATTGCGATCCTCCCCAACTGGTTGAACGCTGGAAAGCGCTTTCCCGCCACGCTACGGGTGGTTCTTCACGGCCGTCAACCGCTTGGCGAGCTACCCTTCCCCCGCACCAACTGAGATGGAGGTGGTCGTGTCCGCCCGACAGGTGACGCTCGCCGAGGTGGCCAGGCAGGCGGGCGTGTCGCTGGCGACCGCGTCCCGCGTGCTCAACGGCAGCACCAGGCAGGTGAGCGACGAGCTGCGCGACCGCGTGCTGGCGACCGCGGAGGGGCTCGGCTACGTCGTGAACGCCTCGGCGCAGGCGCTCGCGCGGAACACCAGCTCGCTCGTCGGGCTCGTGGTGCACGACATCACGGACCCGTACTTCTCCTCGATCGCCGCGGGCGTGACCCGCGTGGCCGAGGAGGCCGGGCTCGTCGTGGTGCTGGGCACGACCGGCCGGGCGCCGGACCGCGAGGCCGAGCTGGTGTCGACGCTGCGGGCGCACCGGGCGCGCGCCGTCGTCCTCGCCGGTAGCCGCACCGCCGACCGCAAGGCGCAGGCGAGGCTCGCCGGCGAGATCGACGCGTTCACCGCGCAGGGCGGGCGGATCGCGTGCGTCTCCCAGGCGAAGCTCGCCACGGACACCGTCGTCCCCGGCAACCGGGCGGGCGGCCGCGCGCTGGCGCGTGCGCTCGCCGAGCTCGGGCACAAGAAGTTCGCCGTGCTCGCCGGACCGGCGGACCTGGTCGTGACCCGCGACCGGCTGGCCGGCTTCAAGGCGGGGCTCGCGGACGCCGGACTGGCCGCGCCGACCGTCATCGAGGGCGCGTTCACCAGGGACGGCGGCTACGAGGCCGCGCTGGAGCTGCTCGCCAAGAAGACCAAGGCGACCTGCGTGTTCGCCGTGAACGACGTGATGGCGATGGGCGCGATGGCCGCGCTGCGGGAACGCGGCGTGCGGGTGCCGGACGACATCTCGATCGCCGGCTTCGACGACATCCCCACGCTGCGTGACACGGTGCCCGCGCTGAGCACCGTCCGGCTGCCGCTGGAGGAGATGGGCGCCCAGGCCGCGCGGCTCGTGCTCGACGAGGGGAGTGACGTTCCCCGCACCGTACGGGTGGCAGGAGAAGTGGTGCTGAGGGAGAGCACGGCGGCCAACTAGAATGGCTGTCGTCCTGCATCTGATTTCTTGAGGAGTTGAGCCGTCCCCGTGGGTACTGGCCCCGGCTGGCATACCAATCCGGTCCCCCTCTCCACTGGAGCTGGCCGGTGACCGGAGTAACCCTGAGCGTTCTCGGCCTGTTGGCGGTGGTGGCACTGACCGCGGGCACGTTCATCGCGGTGGCCGCGGAGTTCTCGCTGACCGCACTCGAACGCAGCACGGTCGAGAAGCACCTCGCCGAAGTCGGCGACAGCAAGGCGAAGACGATCGACAAGGCGCATCGGTCGCTGTCGTTCCAGCTCTCCGGCGCACAGCTCGCCATCACGCTGACCACCCTGATCACCGGTTACATCGCGGAGCCCGCGATCGCGGAGCTCATCCGGCCCGGCCTGACCGCGCTCGGCGTGCCCGCGTCGTTCGCGGGCGGCCTGTCGCTGGTGATCGCGCTGGCGCTCGCCACGACGTTGTCGATGATCTTCGGTGAGCTCGTGCCGAAGAACCTCGCCATCGCGAAGCCGCTGGAGACCGCACGCGCTGTCGCGGGCATCCAGGCCGGGTTCTCGTCGGTGTTCCGCTGGCTGATCACCGGCATGAACGGCGCGGCGAACTGGCTGGTCCGGCGCTTCGGCGTCGAGCCGGTCGAGGAGCTGGCGTCGGCCCGTTCCCCCGAGGAGCTGGGCGCGCTGGTCCGCACGTCGGCCCAGCACGGCACCCTCGACCAGAGCACCGCGGCGCTGCTGGACCGCTCGCTGCGGTTCGGCGATCGCACGGCCGGAGAGCTGATGACCCCGCGTGTGCAGGTGGAGGCGCTGAAGGCCGACGCGACCGTGCTCGACCTGGTCGACAAGGCCAGGGAGACCGGGTTCTCCCGCTTCCCCGTGCACAACGGCGACCTCGACGAGGTGCGCGGCATGGTGCACGTGAAGCAGGCGTTCGGCGTGCCCGCCGCGTTGCGCGGCACGACGCCGCTGTCGGCGTTGACCCGCCCGGTGCAGACCGTGCCGGAGACGCTGGAGGGCGACGCGCTGCTCGATCGGCTGCGCGCGTCCGGCCTGCAGACCGCGCTCGTCGTCGACGAGTACGGCGGCACCGCGGGCATGGTGACGCTGGAGGACGTGGTCGAGGAGATCGTCGGCGACGTCCGCGACGAGCACGACCGCGGCGAGGCGGCGCCCGTCCGCTCGCTGGGCAAGGACAGCTGGATGGTGTCCGGCCTGCTGCGCGACGACGAGGTGCTGGAGGCCACCGGGTTCGACATGCCGTCCGGTGACTACGAGACGCTCGCCGGCCTGGTGCTGGCGCGGCTCGGCCGGATCCCGGACGTCGGTGACGAGATCCGGGTGGACGGCTGGCGGGTGACCGTGATGCGGATGGATCGGCACCGCGTCGCCGAGCTCCGCGTCGCGCGCGTCGAAGCGGCGGTGGCCCAGTGAACTTCCTGATCGTGGTTTTGTTGTTGGCGGGCAACGCCTTCTTCGTCGGCGCCGAGTTCGCGGTGATCACCGCACGACGCGACCGGCTGGAGGCGCTGGCCTCGCGCGGCAGTTCACGCGCGCGCACCGCGATCAAGGCGTCGCAGGAGCTGCCGCTGCTGATCGCGGGTGCCCAGCTGGGCATCACGCTGTGCTCACTGGGTCTCGGCGCGATCGCCGAGCCCGCGCTGGCTTCGTTGCTGGAAGCCCCCCTGGGCGCGCTGGGCCTGCCTTCCGCACTGGTGCACGGCATCGCGTTCGCCGTCGCGCTGGTGCTGGTGGTCGCGGCGCACACGATCCTCGGCGAGATGGTGCCGAAGAACCTGGCGATCGCCGGTCCCGAGCGGGCCGCGCTGTGGCTGGTTCCGGTGCACTACGGGTTCAGCCGGATGATCGCGCCGGTGCTGGCGCTGTTCACGCACGCGGGCACGTGGGTGCTGCGGCGGTTCGGCGTGGAGCCGGTGGACGAGCTGGAGTCGGCGTACACGCCCGACGAGCTGGCGCTCCTCATCGGACAGTCGCGTTCGGAGGGCCTGCTCGAGGACTCGGAGCACCGCCGCCTGGCGCAGACCCTGTCGTCGGCCGAGCGGATCGTCGCGGACGTGCTGGTCCCGCTGGACCGGCTCACCACGGTGTCCGCGTCCCCGACCGTCGGCGAGCTGGAGACCGTGGTCGCGTCGACCGGGTTCTCCCGCTTCCCGGTGCGCTCGGACGGCAGGCTGGCCGGGTACCTGCACGTGAAGGACGTGCTGGATCTGCTGGGTTCGTCGGCGGACACCCCGGTGCCGCGCACGCGCATCCGCGGCCTGCCCGAGGTCCCGGTGGACGCCCGGTTGGACGAGGCACTGGCGGCGTTGCGCCGCGCGCAGTCCCACCTGGCGCGCGCCGTCGACGCCGATGGTGAGCTGCGCGGTGTCGTGGCGCTGGAGGACCTGGTCGAGGAGTACGTGGGCACCGTCCGCGACGGCACCCACGTGCGCCGCTTCGACTAGAACTGCCGGCCGAGCTGGTCGAACAGGGTGTTCGTGCCCTGCTCGCGCCACTCGACCCGGTCGAGGTCGTCGAAGAAGGCACCCTGCTCGGTGTAGGTGAGCCGGGTGCCTTCTCCGTCCGGCTCGATCTCCACGGTCGCGACGCTCACGCTGGTGCGCGTCTCGTCCTGGTACATCTGGTAGGTCGTCACGATCCGCTCGTTGGGCACGATGTCCTGGTAGACGGCCTCGTAGCGGTGCAACGTGTCCTCGGCCTTGCCGCTGACGTGCTCGCGGCCGCCGATCCGGAAGTCCAGCTCGTGGTCGGACGTCTCGTGCGGCCCGGCGAACCACTTCGCCTTCTTCTCGGGGTCGCTCCAGGCGTTCCACACCTTCTCCGGCGACGCCGGGTAGGTGCGCTCGATCGTGAACGTCGCGTGCTTGACGGTCATCGTTCCTCCTCCAGGAAGTCCCCGAGCCGGTCGAGCTTGCGCTCCCAGCTCGTACGCCTCTCGGTGATCCACTGCTCGGCCGTGCGCAACGCGACCGGCTCGATCTGGCACGTCCGCGTCCGCCCCTGCTTCGACGTGCTGACGAGACCGCTCTTCTCGAGCACCTGCAGGTGCTGCACGACCGCCGGGAGCGACATGGCGAGCGGCTTCGCCAGCTCGCTCACGCTGGCGGGCCCCCGGCACAACCTCTCGACCATGCTCCGGCGGCTCGGATCGCTCAGCGCCTGGAACATCAGGTCGAGCTGATGGTTAAGCATATACTTAACCATCGCATCGCTGTCGTTTTTCGGCAACCCCGTTCGACGTACAGGTATGACACACGTTTACACGAGCGCGTCCATGTCACTCGACGGCTACATCGCAGGCCCTGGCGACTCCGGGTTCGACCACCTCTTCCAGTGGTACGGCAACGGCGACGTCGAGATCCCGACGACCGACCCGGAGATGACGTTCAAGCTCACGCCGCAGTCCGCGGCCTACTTCAGCGCGAGCACCAGGTCGACCGGCGCCCTCGTGGTGGGCCGCCACCTGTTCGACTTCACGTCCGGCTGGGGCGGCGAGCACACGCTGGGCGTGCACACGTTCGTCGTGACGCACTCCGTGCCTTCCGGGTGGGAGCACTCGGAGAACTTCACGTTCGTGACCGACGGCATCGAGTCCGCGATCGCACAGGCCAAGAAGCACGCCGGCCCGGACCGGGTGGTCGGCGTGAACGGCGGCACGATCGCGCGGCAGTGCCTGGAGGCGGGGCTGCTGGACGAGATCTGCGTCGACCTCGTGCCCGTGCTGCTGGGTGCCGGGACGCCGTTCTTCTCGGAGCTGCGGAAGGTTCCGGTGACGTTGGAAGGGCCGACGACCGTGATCGAGGGCAAGGCCGTCACGCACCTGCGGTACAAGGTGGTGCATCCGTGAGGTAGAACGGTGCGGTGTCGATCGAGCCGGACCTGACGTGCATCATCGCGGACTGCGCGGCCATCCGCCTGGACCAGTTCGATCGATGTCTGGCTCATCTGGGCGAGACAGACCTGAACGAGTTCCTCAGGAAGCTCGAATCCAGGTCATACCTTGAGCTGCGAGGCACCACGATCAGCTCCGACCTGTTGAACAGGATGCTCGAAGCCGTGTCTCGCTCCGCCGGGCAGTGGAACTTCGACGAGTGCACATTTCCGGAGCCGGTCGAGCTCAACGACGTCACGTTCACCGAACTGGATCTCACCAACGCGGTCTTCCACGCGGACGTCAGGTTCAGCAGGTCAACTTTCCACGGCGACCTGTCAATACTCGCCACGGAGTTGCACGGACACGTCCGCGCGGACGAAGCCACCTTCACCGTCGGCTGCACGCTGGATTTCCACCTGCCCGGAAGCATGATGGAGCTCAGCTACTCGAACTTCTCGGCGAGCAGCCACATCACGGTGAAAGGCGCCAGGTTCGCCAACCTGGAGAGCACGGTTTTCCAGCAGCGGGCCCAGATCAGAGCCGAGGTCGGCGCGCTGGCACTGGACGGCGCGCGCTTCGAAGACGGAGCGACGATCGTGAACCGGGGCAACACGAGAACCAGCCTGCACAAGGTGCACTTCGCTTCCCCGAGCACGCTGTCCGGCGGTCGCGTCAGCACTCTCGCGGAAACGGACGTCTCCAATCTGACGCTCGCCGAGGTCGACCTCGGGAACTGCCTCTTCGCCGCAGCGCACCACCTGGACGAACTGCGCCTGGAGGGGCACAACCCGTTCAGCCGCCCACCCTCAGGCGTGCACTCCGGGTGGGCCTGGCCGCCGGTCTGGTGGTGGACCTCCCGGCGGGTCGTCGCCGAGGAACGCATCTGGCGCAGGAAGCAGCGCAAGTCAGCGGGCTGGGAGGATCACCGGGCCGACGCGGTCACGCCGGAGCGCGTGTCCGCGCTCTACCGGTCACTGCGCAAAGCCTTCGAGGACAACAAGAACGAGCCGGGCGCGGGCGACTTCTACTACGGCGAGATGGAGATGCGGCGACACGCGCCGTCGACCAGCCGGGCCGAGAAGGTGATTCTCGGGCTGTACTGGGCCATCTCCGGATACGGGCAACGCGCCAGCCGCGCACTGGCCGCGGTGACCCTGCTGGTCGCCGTGCTCACCACGTCGCTGATCGGCTGGGGTGTGCCGGAGAACGCCCCGACGCCGGCCCCCGGCACCGTGCAGGTCGTGCAACTGCCGAAGGACCGGTGGACCGGAGATCGGCTGAACAAGTCGCTGCGACTCGCGCTCGGCTCGGTCGTCTTCCGCGACGCCGACCAGAAGCTGACCGACGCCGGCGCGTGGACGGTCATGGCTGGGCGGGCGATCGGCCCGGTGCTGCTGGCACTGGCCGCGCTGGCGATCCGCGCGAGGGTCAAACGATGACCTACTCGGAGAGCGTGATCCCGGTGTCCGGCGACATGTCGTTGTTCGTGGCGCAGACCTCCGGACACCGGCCGCTCCTCGTGATCCACGGCGGCCCGGACTGGGACCACAGCTACCTCCGCTCCCCCGTGGACCGGCTCGCGATGCGCGTGGTGCTGCCGGACCTGCGCGGCTGCGGACGTTCGGCGAAGGCCGCGGAGTACACGCCGGACCTGGCGGTCGGAGACCTGCTGGGCCTGCTGGACGCGTTGAACATCGAGCAGGCGGACTTGCTGGGCTTCTCGTACGGCGGCATGCTCGGCCAGCGGCTCACGCTCGCGGCGCCTGATCGCGTCCGGTCGCTGATCGTGGCGTCGAGCAGCATCCTGCCCGTCCTCACCAACGCGTTCGAGGGCTGGACCGAGCGGGATGCGTTGCGAGCGGCCGAATCCGCGGTCTGGGAGTCCTCCCTGGAGGGCCCGGAACTGACCCGGACAGCGGCTTTCGCCGGTGCACCGGCCAACGTGTGGCAGGCGTTGCCCACGTACCTGCGGCTGCTGCACGAGGTGCGCTTCTCCGCCGAGTGGATCGGCCCGTGGCGTGCGGGCACGTTGCCGCCCGCACGGCCCGAAAACGCGCTGGAACGCCTGGCAGCGCTGGACATCCCGATCCTGCTGCTGCACGGCCGATACGACATGATCTTCCCCGCGTCACTGGTCTCGCAGGTTTCGTTCGCGCGCAAGGTGATCCTCGACGACGCGGGGCACATGGCGCACGTCGACCAGCCGCGCGCCTGGATCGCCGCCGTCGAAGAGTTCCTGAGCTGCGGATTTACCGCCGCCTAACCACGCGGACCGAGTGTTTCCCCAACAAGAACCAGGGCTGGGGAGAACCACCATGCTGAAGACACTGGCCGCCGTCGCCGCCGTGGCGGCCGCACTGCTGAGCACCGGCACCGCGAGCGCGGCCGAGGTGCCGCCGGGGTGCGCGAGCGCCAAGCAGATCGGCACCACCGGGTACGTGCAGTACCAGGGCAAGACGATCGCCTCGGTGAAGCAGTTCGCCGGCTGCGGCAAGAACTGGCCGTACACCTGGGTGTGGGACTCGTACGCGAGCGGCCGGAACTACCGCGTGTCCAACTGGATCGCGGAGATCAAGGGCGACGAGGAGATCCCGCACGGCGGCGCGCAGGGCGTGCGCAACAAGCAGGAGGTGTGGGGCGCGCCCGCGAACACGATCAAGAGTTGCACGCGCGCGGTCACGTCGGTCACCACGACCGGCGACAACTACGTCTCCGCCTGGACCGACCTCCGCTGCTGACGCGTCCGGTGCAACCTCGGGAACCAGGCGGTCGTCTTCTCTCAGTGATCGACATCTGGGGAACACCAGACCTCCGAGGAGACCCACATGCAGTTCACCAAGGCCGCGGCCGGTTCCGCACTGGCCGCGGCCGCCCTGGTCGGCAGCGCGACGACCGCCGTCGCGGCACCCGCCGAGCTCTACCACGTGACGGCGTGGCACGACGTCAACATCCGTTCCTGCGAGGCGCGGTCGTGCCCGGTCGTCGGGCACATCGAGGCGGGTGAGCGGCACATCGCGTACTGCTGGACGGACGGGGAGACGATCAGCGACTTCGGGATCACCAACAACATCTGGCTCATGGTGAGCAGGCAGGACGGCGGGCGCTGGCTGGCCAGCGCCGTGTACTTCCAGGGTGACCGGTACGCGAACCTGCCCGCGGACGCGCACTGCGACTACTGAGGGGCACCGGCGGCGGGCACGCGCCCGCCGCCGGGCTGTGGCGGGAACGCCGGAGCGCGCTCACGCTGTACCGGTGACCAGATCCGGCGAGCGGCTGTTCGGGGCGCGGTTCGTGCTGCTCACGGTGGGCGATCTCGGCTACTTCACCGCGACGGGCGTCGCGATCTACGCCCTGCCGCTGTACGTGACCGGCCCGCTGCGTTCCGACGAGGCCGCCGCCGGGCTGGCGTTCGGCTCGTTCGCCGTCTCCGCGCTGGTGCTGCGGCCGTTCGCGGGACGCCTGACCGACTCGCTCGGCAGGCGGCCGATGCTCGTCGGTGGCGCGCTGCTCTGCGTGCTGGGCCTGGTGCTCACCGCGTTCGCCAACACGCTGGTGCCGGTGATCCTGCTGAGGTTGCTGCTCGGCGTGGCCGAGGCCGCGTTCGTCGTGGCCGGGTTCGCCGCACTCGCCGACCTCGCCCCGCCCGCGCGCCTCGGCGAGGCGCTGAGCTACAACTCGCTCGGCCTCTACCTCGGGCTCGCGCTCGGGCCACCGCTCGGCGAACTCCTGGTGGAGCAAGGGAGTTACACCGTCGCCTGGCTGGGAGCGGCGGCACTGGCGGTGGCGGCGACCGCGGCGGTGGCGTGCATCGGCGAGACCCGCGCGCCCGAGCGCTCGGCGACGTCCCACGCGTTGATCCACCGCAGGGCGATCGCGCCCGGCATCGGCTTCTGCACCTCACTCGCCGCGATCGGCGGGTTCCTGACGTTCGCCGCGCTGCACGCCGGAACAACGGGACTGCAGAACACCAGCCTCCCGCTGTTCCTCTACGGAGCAACCGTCGTGGTGTGCCGGATCGCGTTCGCCAGGGTGCCGGACAAGCTGCCGTCGCTGCCGCTGGGCGCCGCGGCGCTGGCGGCCATCGCCGCCGGGCTGGCCGTGGTGGCCTCGTGGACGACACCGGTGGGCATGCTCGCCGGGACTGCCCTGATGGCGGTGGGAGTCACGTTCAGCACGCCCGCGTTCTTCGGCGCCATCTTCGCCACCGCGCGCCCCGAGGAACGGGGCGCGGCGGCGGGCACGGCGAGTGCGTTCATCGACCTCGGACTCGGCGGCGGGCCCATCCTGCTCGGGCTGGTCGCCCGCGCCGCGGGCATACCGTGGGCCTTCGGCGCCGCAGCAGGCCTCGCGCTCGCCGGGTGCGCGTGGACGTTGTTCGTCCACAAAGGACTTTCGAGGTCCTAGTCGACGAGACCGGCCTTCGCGGCGCGACTGATGTCGTCGGCCAGCACCTCCTCGCGGTCGTGCTCGAGTGCATCGATGACCTGCGACACCACCGACTCGGGGGTGATCTTCGGCGCGGTGACCTCGGCAACCATGTCCGTGTCGATGAACCCCGCGTGCACCGCGACGACGAGCGTGCCCTGCTCGTTCAACGCCAGCCGGGTCGACTTGGTGAGCGACCACGCCGCCGCCTTGGACGCCGCGTAGCCCCGTGACCGCGGCCAGCCGAGGAACGACAGCACGGACAGCACGTTGACGATGGCGCCACCGCCGTTGCGGCCCAGCACCGGCCCGAACGCGTCGGTCAGCATCAGCGGGCCGAAGTAGTTCGTCTCCATCTCGGCCCGCGGGTCGTCCGCCCGCAGGATGCCCGCGTTGTTGATCAGCAACGTGGTGTCGCCCGCCAGGTCGACCGCGGCCTCGACGGACGCGCGATCGGTGACGTCGAGCTGGATCGGCTTCACCAGCGGATCGGTGATGGACAACGGATCCCGCGCGGCGGCGTAGACCGTCGCACCCCGAGCAGCCAGCTGCCGCGCGAACTCCCGGCCCAGACCGCGGTTGGCACCCGTCACGAGCGCGACCGCACCTTCGATCTTCACAGTTCTCCTCCTAGTACCCGCCGGGACTGGCGGGCGAGAGCGAGCAGCCGTCCGTCGGCTGCCCACACGGTTCCGTCCTCGACGGCCCAGCCGCCCGCGGCGTGGTCGGTGCGGATGCGCACCAGCGCCCAGCCGTCGACGGGCTCAGGATGTCCGAAGTGGACGGTCAGTTCGGCGGACGGGACCGGCAGCGGACGCGTCCAGATCGCGAACAGCGCGGGCGGCAGCGCGTCGACGAGCACCACGGCGGACTCGGCGTCGAGCGGGCGGCCGTCCAGGAAACGCATCCAGGCCACCAGTTCCGCCCGCGGGCCGCCCGCCAGCGGCAGGTCGCGCGTGGCGGGCCGGATCTCCAGGTGTTGCGCGAACGCGGCGAGCTCGCGCGGCGGCGTGAACCGGTCGCAGTCGTGCGGCGGCGGAACGCGCGGCGCGGGCGTTCCCGCGTACTCCGGCCCGCGCTGCGCAACGCCGAACGCGGCCGTCCCGAACAGCGCGACCTGACCGCCCTGGTGACCGGTGAACGACGCGACGGTCGCGCTGCGCCCCTCGCGGTCGACGCGCGTCTCGAACGTCAGCGGCCGGTCGTCGACGGCCTCCAGGTAGTGCACGTTCAGCAGTCGCGCCTGCCTGTCGGCGGGACGCACCGCGGCCAGCGCGGACGCGGCGAGCAGCCCGCCGTGCGCGCCGCCGAACCCCCACCAGGTCCGATCGATGACCAGCATGCCCACTCCCCTGAGTTGGAAATCCCAACCCACTATCACCAGCTGGGTTGGATAAGTCAACTAACTGCTATCGTGGTCACATGGCACGCACCTGCTCCATCGCGAACGCACTGGAGGTCATCGGCGAGCGCTGGACCCTGCTGGCCCTGCGCGAGGTGTTCTTCGGCGTCCGCCGCTTCGATCAAATCGCGAAGAACACTGGCGCGAGCCGCGACATCCTGGCCGCGCGGCTGCGCAAGCTCGTCGACGAGGGCGTGCTGACCAGGGAGCAGTACGAGGAGCACCCGCCGCGGTTCGAGTACGTGCTGACGCCGTCCGGCCAGGACCTGCACCAGGTCCTGCTGATGCTGATGGACTGGGGCGACCGGCACGTCACGCAGGGCCCGCCGCCGATCGTGTGGGAGCACTCGTGCGGCGCGGTCGTGCGGCCGGAAGCCGTGTGCGCGCACTGCCGCGAGACCATCAGGCCGGAGGACATGGCCCGCCAGCTACCGTGATCGCGTGCAGCGTCCCTCGGTGGTCACCATCGTCCTGCTGGCCGCCGCGCTGGCGCTCGCGGGCAACATGGCGACCAACACCGTGCAGGTGTCCTCCGGCTGGTGGCCGTACGCGATCTGGGGCGTCGTCGCGCTGCTGGTGATCGCGACGATCGCGGTCGAGGTGAACCGCGCCCGCGACGCGCTGGACGTGACGCGGGTGTCGAGGCTGACCGACCCGATCAAGCTCGGCGTGCACCCGGCGGCGTCCGTCTCCTCGTCCCGCGTCCCGCCGTTCATCGCGCGCGATCGCCTGCCGGACCTGGAGAACGCGCTGCGCACCGGCGGTTTCGTGCTCGTCGTCGGCGACTCGACGGCGGGCAAGACGCGACTGGCGTACGAGGCGATGCGTCGCGTGCTGCCGCGCCACCTGTTCATCCGCCCGCGCACCCCGGACGCGCTGCCCGCGGCCCTGGCTCTCGCGAAACGCAAGCGCCGCAGCGTGCTCTGGCTCGACGACCTGGAGCGCTACCTCGGGTTCCACGGCCTGGCCGAGCTCCCCCGCTGCGTCGTGCTCGCCACCATGCGCACCCACGAACGCGACGACCTCAGCCACCGCCACGACCCGGCCCGGTCGGCGGGCGAACGCCAGTCCGCGCGCGTCGGCCGTGACGTGCTGAACCTGGTCACGGTCGAGATCCGCCTGGACCGCATGTGGTCGCAGGACGAGCTGGCCCTCGCCGGCGCGTCCGACGACTCCCGCATCACGCAGGCGCTGGCGAGCGCGGACAAGCACGGCATCGCCGAGTCGATGGCCGCGGGCCCGCAGCTGCTGCGCGAGTGGCAGGACGCGCGTGACGTCCGGGGCGCGGCGATCGTCGCGGCCGCGGTGGACGTGCGGCTGGCCGGCTACCACCGCCCGCTGCCGCTGGACTTCCTGCGCTCGCTGCACACGTCGTACCTGGACGCGGCGGATCGTCCGGGGTCCTGGGAAGCCGCTCTTCAGTGGGCCGCGCAGCCGCTGCACGGCACCAGCAGCCTGCTGGAGCCTTCCGGCGACGGCTTCCTGGCGTTCGACTACCTGGTCGACGCGACCGCGCAGTCACCCGCGATCCCCACCGCCACCTGGGAAGCGCTGATCGAGCACGCCGCACCGGCCGACCTCGTGGAGATCGCCTGGCAGGCGTCCTACAGCGGGCAGCTCGACCAGGTGGAGCGCGTCTTCGACCTGGTGCTCGACGCCGGGCTCGTCATGGGCGCGATGGAGGTCGCCACGTGTCTCGGCGACGCGGGACGCACCGAACGCGCCGTCACGATGCTCGAACAGCTCGTCGACCGGGCCGAAGGCGTCGTCTCGGCGGAGGAGCTGCTGGTCCTGCGCGGCAACCTGGTGTGGGAGATGGGCCAGAAGGTCGACGGCGAAGGCGATCCCGTCCGGGCGCTCGCACTCGCCGGGCAGGTCGCCGACGACTGCGCGGCCCTGCTCGGCGCCGAGCACCCCGACACCCTCGCCGCCCGGCTCACGCTGGCCAGACAGCTGGGCGGAGCAGGTCAGCCCGGCGAGGCCCTGCTGCTCGCCACCGGCGTGGGCATCACGGCGGCGGCACTGCACGGGGCCGACCACTGGGTCACCCGGCGCTCGCGCTTCGAGGTCGCGAGCTGGACCTGGACCGTGCACGGAGCCGCGACCGCGGCGCCGCTGTTCCTCGCGCTGGCGCAACAGTTGGGATCACTGCCCGCGGTCCGCGTGTCGGAGTTCGTCGACGTCCTGTGGAACCTCGGCGGCACCCTGCTGGAAGCGGGCGACGCGGCGGAAGCGGTCAGCGTGCTCGCCGACGCCGCCGACCAGGCCGCGCTGGCGTTCGGCAACCAGCACGAGCGGACGCTCCGCGTGCGCCTCTCCCACCTGGAAGCCGTTGCGGCGACAGGTGATCCCGGCGAGCTCGCGGCGTCACTGGCGGCCGACTGCGTGGCCGCACTCGGCCCGGACCATCCGACCACAGTGGACGCTCTGCGCCTCAGTACTCGTCACGGAGCTTGACCCGGCTCCACGTGGGCTCCTGCGGCCAGCCCTCCGGCGAGTCCTCCCACTCCTCCTGCCTGCCGTACGGCGTGAGGTCGAGCAGGTTGAAGTCCGTCCGCAGCCGATCCACTCCGCGCCCGCTCGTGAAGTAGGTGCGGAACACCTCATCGCCGTCGCGCAGCAGCACGCTCAGCCCGAACCCCCGCAACCCCATGTCGTCGTTGAAGTCGCTGCCGTACGACGAGTACCAGGGGTGCGTCCACCCGAACCGCTGCCGCGTCTTCTCGATCTCCTCCTGCGGTGCCCGGCACATCAGGATCAGGCGCGTGTCGCGGGCGTTGAGGTGCGTCTGGTCGGAGGCGAGGTTGTCCGTGAACCCCGCGCAACCGCCACAGGTCCAGTCCTGGCCCGGTTCGAGCATGAAGTGGTAGATCACCAGCTGCGGCTTGCCGTCGAACAGGTCCAGCAGTGTGCTTTCCGAACCATCGGGGGCAGTGAACCGATAGTCCTTCCCCAGCCGCACCATCGGCAACCTGCGCCGCTGGGCCGCCAACGCGTCGAGCGCCCGCGTCATCTCCTTCTCCTTGACCAGCAACGCGTCCCGCTCCACCTGCCACTCCTCGGCACTGACCACCCGCGGCCTGCGCATGTTCGCCCCTCCATAGAGTTCCTCTACGAAACTAACCGTAGGCATCACGCAAGGTGCTGACCGAACGCCTGAAGTGGCTGGTGGCCCAGGAGGTGCTGGAGCGGCGGGAGTACTCGACGCGCCCGGTGCGGTACGAGTACGTGCTCACCGAGCGCGGCATGGAGCTCGTCGACCTGCTGATGGTCATGGGGTGGGGTGACCGCTGGCTGGCGGGCTCCGAGGGGCCGCCCGTGTACTACCGGCACCACGCGTGCGGCGAGATCAGCCACGTCGAGCTGCACTGCTCGGTGTGCGACAAGCCGATGAACGGCACGAACATCGACGTCCTGCCAGGTCCGGGCTCAGCCTAGGAAGTCGGCGATCCGCTCGTCGAGGTCCGCGTGTCGCTTGTCCGCCCTGCGCCGCAACGCCTTGACCCGCTCGACGATCCGCGACGACGACAACCCGCCGATCGCGGTCAGCGCCTCGCCGGTGACCTGGTCGGCCTTCTCGTAGTCGCGCAGTTCGAGGTACGCGGCGGCGATGTGGATCTGTGTCTTGGCGCGTGCCGTGACCCGGTGCTCGGGCAGTTCGGAGAGGGCCCGTTCGAGCATCGCGACGCCCTGCTGCGGGCGTCCCGTGTCGCGCAGGCACTGGCCGATGTCCGACATCAGGTCGGACTCGCCGTAGAAGCTGAGCCAGTCCGGCTCGGTGCCGTCGCGATCGAAGGACCGCTGCGCGTTCTCCAGTGCCTTCGTCGTGCCCTTGGCGTCACCGAGCAGCGCGAGCCCGCGGGCTTCGATCGCGTGCAGGTACGCACCCAGCGCGGGCGTCGCGTCCCCGTTGGCGACCTGCAGCGCCGACCGGGCGAGAGCTGTCGCTTGATGCGCCTCGCCGGGAGATACGTCGATGGTCACCCGGCTCATCTCCGCGAGCGCGTTCGCGGCGTAGAGACGGTCGCCCGCGTGCGAAGCCAGGTTGAGAGCCTGAGCGTAGTAACGCTGCCCGAGAGCGTGTCGGCCGCTGTCCACAGTGGTCAGACCGGCCATCCACGTCGCCTGCGCGACAGCGGAGAAGAGATCCCGGCGCACGCGGTCCGAGCACGTACCGTGCAACGCGGCTCGTGCCTGGTGGTGAACGAAGTGGATCAGTTGCTGCCGGACGGTACCTCCGCCGTGTCTGCGGTGCAGCGTCTCGAAGTGGCGAACAGTCGCGAGCAAGACCTCGACATCAGAGTTGCCGATCCGCGTGCCCTCCGCCCAGGCCGTGGCGGGTGTGGTGAGCGCCAGCCAGGCGGGCTGGGCGAAGGCCGCGGCGGTGAAGGCGGTTCCCATGAGGAAGTTTCGCCTGTTCATGTCGCGCCCGGAGAGTTCCACCACGGTGGCGATCGTGCCACCTATGGTCGGCGAACAGGCGAAGCCGTCGAACGTGTCGCCCACCGGGCTCCGGTCGGCGAACCCGCAGTCGGTGACGTTCACCTGGTAGCCGAGCCGGACCGTCAGCACGCTCGCCGCGATTCTCGGCACCGGCCAGCGGGGCTGGGCACCCTGCAGCATCCGTTTGACCGAGGTCGTGGTCGTGCCGAGATGCAGCCCTTCCTTCTCGGCCATCGCGACGATCGCCCGCGCCAGCGCGCAGTTGCTGAGGCCTGCCTCAGCCAGCAGCCGACGGAGCGCGGCGTTCTCCACGACCTCGAAGGTAGCGGTCATTAGCTCCCAAACCGCTCGGATCCAGAAGTGGGACGGAAGTGGGACCCCTGCAACCGATTCGCCTCTGACCAGCCCCGTTGTGCGACTGCCGCCAGATTTCACGGACACCTTCACTGGTTCGCATGGCACCACAGCCCGACGAGAACCAGCGCCGGATCAGAGAGGCCCGCGAGAAGTGCGTGAGCTGGCTGACCAGCCGGTGCGCGCCGGGCTGCACCAACTGCGTCAACTGGGACCGCCCGTCCGAAGGAGACCGACGTGACTGTTCAGCACACCCACCGGCTCGACGGCCACTCACTCGTGCCGACCGCTCTGTTCGACCGCCTGGTCGCCCGGATCACGGCTGACCACGGCTTCGACCCCACCCTGTCCGC
The DNA here is from genome assembly GCF_007845675.1 of Lentzea tibetensis. Lineage (GTDB taxonomy): Bacteria > Actinomycetota > Actinomycetes > Mycobacteriales > Pseudonocardiaceae > Lentzea > Lentzea tibetensis. Next base: position 215,503 of record NZ_VOBR01000006.1, read on the forward strand.
ACGAATCGTCGACCAGGCGCCGGTGTTCCTCAAGGCGTGCGCCGACAACCGCGGCACGCCGCTGTCGCCGAGCTGGCTGGTCGACATCGGGTGGCACGCCTTCCTGCTGCACACCCGCGAGTACGCCGAGTTCTGCCAGCGGGTCGCGGGACGGTTCATCCACCACGTGCCGACCGACGAGCCGGGCGGCACGACCACCGGTCACACCATCGAGGCAATCAGGGCATCGGGCTTCACCGTCGACGAAACCCTGTGGGAGAACAGCTGCTGATGACGAAGCACATGCTCTGGGAAGACCTGCCCGACCAGGTGCGGGACGCGGTCGCGGCGCACACCGGCCTCGTCACCACGGCCACCCCGGTGACGGGCGGCGTCAACTCGGCCCTCACCGTCGCTCTCGACACGGAGCAGGGCAGGTTCTTCTGCAAGGCAGTCGCAGCCGACAGCCGCATGGCGTGGATGCACCGCAACGAACTGACGGTGCATCCCGTCCTCCCGGGCATCGCCCCGGCCCTGCACTGGAACGTTGAGCAGGACGGCTGGCTTCTCCTCGGCTTCGAGCACGTCAGCGGCCGCCACCCCGACCTCTCCCCCGGCTCACCAGACATCGCTCCCACCATCGACGCGCTCCACGACCTCCACACGAAGCTCACCCCTTGCCCGAAGATCAGAGTCGCGAGCTTCGCCGACCACTGGCGGCAGCTGGACGTGGACCCGAAAGCACTCGAAATGACCGAAGGCGACACGCTGCTGCACACCGACCCGCACCCGCTGAACTTCTTGATCGACACCAGGGTCCGGGTGATCGACTGGGCGTGGGCGCGCAGAGGCGCATCGTGGGTGGACGACGCGTTCTTCGCCACCCGGCTGATGATCGCCGGCCACACCCCTGAACAGGCGGAACGCCACACGAACCGAGTCCCGGACGAGTTCGTGAGGGCACTGAGCCAGGTGTGGGCACAGCTCGCCGAGAAGGACCCGAAACCACACCGCCGCCGACTCGCGGACGTTGCGAAGCGGTGGGCCCAGCACCGGGTAGCGTGACGCCATGGGCGAGGACGAAGAGTACGACGAGGTCGAAGACGAGTTCGAGGACGAGGAAGACGACGACGACCTCTTCTCCGTCACCCCCGAAGCCCGCACGGTGTGCCACCTGTGCGGTGGCGCGGGCTTCATCGCCAGCCCCACGCTCGCCATCATCGGCGGCGCCGCGCGCACGGTCGACAACGGCCGCGAGTGCCCGCACTGCGCGGGCAGCCGCACGTTCAACGGCCTCATCCCGCCCCTGTAACCTGGGCGGACGTGGAGGTCCTCACCCGAGCCGAGTGGCACGAGCGCCGTGACGCGCATGTAGACCGCGTCCGCAGGTGGACGGGTCCGCACCAGGAACGCAAGCTCCGCAAGGAGAAGCACCCGGTCCTCGACTTCCTGTTCACGTACTACTCGCACCGGCCGGTCCGCCTGGAGCGCTGGCACCCCGGCCCCGGCGTGATCCTCGAGGACGCGACCGAGTACGCGGACATCCCGCACTACAAGGTCACCGCACAGGGCGTCACCCTCGACGAGGACAGCTTCCGCGAGGCGCGCGGTAAGACGATGACCTTCGTCGAAGCACTCCTGAAAGCCACGCTCAGCCGACCGGCCCGGCTCAACTGCTTCGGGCTGCACGAGTGGGCCATGGTGTACCGCCAGACCCCGGAACAGGTCCGCCACAACGCGTGGCCGCTCAGACTCCAAGAGAACACCGACGAGGTCGTCGAGAACGCCAAGATCCAGTGCGGGCACTTCGACGCGTTCCGGTTCTTCACCGAGGACGCGCGGCCGCGCAACGCCCTTCAGCCGACGCGCGAAGGTCAGACCGAGAACGAGCAGCCCGGTTGCCTCCACGCGAACATGGACATCTTCAAGTGGGCCTACAAGCTCGAGCCCGCTACGCCGTCCGAGCTGGTCGCGGACTGCTTCGAGCTCGCGGGGGACGTGCGTGAGCTGGACATGCGCGCCAGTCCGTACGACCTGGCCGGCCTCGGCTACCCGCCGATCAAGATCGAGGATCCGCAGGGGCGCGCCGAGTACGTCCGGCAGCAGGCCGAGTTCGCGAAACGGGCCGAGCCGCTCAGAAGGCAGCTCATCGAGCTCTGCGAAGAACTACAGGCCGGCGGCCAGCGCGGTGACGACCTCGTCCTGACGGTCCTCCCGCACGGAACGCGATAGCTCGACGTGTGCGAACGGGCTGCCCGCCTCCGCGCAGGCGCGGCCCTGGACGTTGCGGGTGCCCTCGAGCTTGCCGCACTCCGACTGCCAGCCGCGGCAGACCTCGAACGAGCTGAGCGACTCGGCAAGAGAACGCACGAAAGGCCCGGTGGCCGCGCTGCCGGGCGACACCACGACGTCGGCGTCCGGCAGGCTGCCGTCGTGGAAGCCGTGGATCTGCAGCTGCGGCACGTCCTGCTCGGCCAGCCGGACGGCCATGGCGTGGAAGACGGTGTCCGGCTCGTGTGCGACGTCGGCCACGCGGCGGTGGGTGCCGGAGACCAGCAGCATCGCGCCGGGCACCTTGCGCCACAGCGCGAGGCCGATGCGTTCGGTGTCCAGGTCGGTGGTCGGGTGCGGCACCTCGATCGCCACGCGCAGCGACGTGGACGTGTCGGCCAGGTAGAGCCCGTCGCCGCGGGACGACCGCGCCAGCGCGTACTTGCGGCCGGAGACGGGGTCGGTGCCGTTCACGGTGGTGAAACCCGCAGGTGAGGAACCCTCTAAAAGCTCCTGAGCTGTCCGCTTCGGGGCCGATGGGCGCCGAAACGAGACGTCCGGTGACAGGGCTGTGGTGAATTCCGCAATGACGTCGGCGAGATCGGGCTCAGCGATCACCGGAGCCTCTGACCTGCCCGAACACGCCACCAGCAGGGAACCTGCGAGCAGCGTCCCGATCACTCGCACCCGCAGACCGACTCGCACGCTTTGGACGATAACCACCCATATGGCACCCTTGCCCGCGTTCGGGTGAACCTCGCACACGTGATGCCCCGCACTCATTGGGCCAAACGTGTCACGCGAGCACGCTTTCGGGCGATACGCACTCGAATCGGACTGACCTGGGGGGGTCCTGGGAAAATGGCGAGCAGACGAAGACCTGACCGACCGCGGTTGGTGGAGCAGATCCCGGAGAGCGGGTTTCCCTCCGGGGTGAAGACCCCGTCCGCGGTGCTGCTGGTGATGTTGCTCGCGCTCGCAGGCCTGTGCGCGTTCCTGGTGCGCACCAACGACAACGGTGCCGTACCTGGCGCGTTCGTGCAGTCGCAGGAACGCCTCGTCGACGGGCTGTCCCGCTCGGTCGCGGCGACCGCGGCGCAAGGCGTGAACGACCTGCGCACCGCCGCCGCGGCGAAGACGGTGAACACCGAGGCGCTGCTCGGCAGCCATCCGCAGTGGCGCGGTGTCGCACTCCTCGACGGCGCGACGACGGTGTCCGCGCACGGTGAGCCGGTGCCCGCCGACGCGGTCTCCGCCAAGACCGACGCGTCGGTGACGCCGGTGCCCGGTCCCGAGCTGCGCATGGTCGTCGCCGTGAAGCTCCCGGACGACAGCGGCCGCGTGCTCGTCGCGACCATGGCCGCCGGTGTGCCGTTCGCGCCGCTGGACGCCGGCCTGCGGCAGGGCCTCGTGCTGCTCGACCGCGAGGGTCACGTCGTGGGCACGCGCGGCACCGCGCCCACCAAGGAAACCGCCAGCGAGAAGCTGCTCGGCGACGCGGCCCGTGCCGACCAGGTCGGCAGTGCGGTCGTCGAGAACGGCGACAAGCACGCCACCGTCGTCGCGCACGCGCCCGTCACGTCCGAGAGCCTCAACGGCGCGCTCGGGCTGTCCGTCGCGGCCGTGTCCGAGGTGCCGCTGACCACCCCGGTGTCGCGCTGGCCGGGCCTGCTGCCCGCCGCGGCGCTCGCGCTCATCGCGCTGATCGGCTTCGCGCTGATCAGGAAGGTGCTGGTCGGGCCGGTGCTGCGGCTGCGCGAGGACGCGCTGGCCATCGCGGGCGGCGACCTCGACCACCGCGTCCGCACGACGCGCTGCGCCGAGGCCAACCGGATCGCGCTCGCCGTCCGGCAGTGCCAGAGCGCGTTGCGCCGCAAGCACTCCCGCAAGTCGCCACGCGCCCGCCGCTACTCGGCCGCGCTGGCCGTCGTCATCGCCGCCACGGGTGTGCTCGCGTGGTCGGCGGCCGTCGCGGTCACGTCCGGACGCGGCGCCGTGCTCGTCCCGAACACCGTGGTCGCGGGCAGCCACAGCCTCCTCGGCGGCACCGCGGAAGCCGTGCGGCGCAGCATCAACGACGGCCTCGCCGACGTGCGCGCGTTCGCCAAGCTCAACGGCGCGCAGGACACCGAGTCGATGAGGGCCGCCGTCGAGCAGCTGGCAGGGCAGAGCCGCTACCGCAACGTGTCGGTCGTCGACCAGGCGGGCGCGCCGCTGGTCTCGTCGGGCCGGGATCCGTTGCGCGCCAAGGAGACCAAGCCGTCCGGCGAGGGCATCCGCCTGCAGGACGCGACCAGTCCGGTGCCGGTGCTGTTCGCGCACGCGCCGCTGGGCGACGGCACGCGGCTGGTGGTCGCCGAGTACGACGTCGAGCACCTGTCGAACCTGCTCCGCCGCGCGCCGGGCGAGGTGCGGCTGGTCGACGCCGAGCTGCGGACCATCGCGTCAACGCACGGGTTCTCCGCGTTCGAACCGCTGCGCGCGGAAGCGTTGCGCACCAGCGCGATCGACGCGCTCGCCGGTGCGCCGACGACGCACGTGCGGGACGTGTCCGGCAGCCGCTCGGTGATCGCGGCCCGCGGGCTCGACAACGACCTGCACTGGGCCGTCGTGTCCGAGCAGCCCGCGAGCGAACTGGACCTGGCGGGCAACGTCGAGCAACGCGGTGCGCTGCTCGTCGCACTGCTGGGTGCGATCCTCGCGCTGACCCTGTTCGGCTGGCACCACCTGGTGCTGGTGCGGCCGCTGCGCAGGCTGGCGGACACCGCCGACCGGCTGCGCGAGGGCGACACCGGCGAGACGATCTTCCCGCAGCGCCAGGACCAGGTCGGCACGATCGCGTGCTGCCTGGAGATCTGCCGGCAGGCGCTGGTGGACGGGGTCGGACGGCTGGGCGTGGTGCGCAGGCCGCGCGGCGCGGCGACCGACGTCACCGAGCTGATGAAGCCCGTGCGGGTCTGAGCCGTGGTCTTCCTGTTCTGCGTGTTCGCCATCGCCTGCTCGGCCGTGCTGTTCGCGGGCGTGGTCGAGCAGCGGCGGCACTTCGCCCACCTGGAGACGATCCCGACGAGGGTGCTGGTCAACGGCATCCGCGGGAAGAGCTCGATCACCCGGCTGTGCGCGGGCGCGCTGCGCGGCGGCGGGCTCGTGACGGTCGCGAAGACGACCGGCACCGCGGCGCGGTTCATCCACCCGGACGGCAGCGAGGAGCCGGTCTACCGCAAGTTCGGCATCGCGAACGTCGTGGAGCAGATCGGCATCGTGCGCCGCGCCGCCGCGTACCACCCGGACGCGCTGGTGATCGAGTGCATGGCGGTGATGCCGGACCTGCAGGAGATCAACCAGACCAAGCTGATCCGGTCCACCATCGGCGTGCTGTGCAACGTCCGCGAGGACCACCTCGCCGAGATGGGACCGACGCTCGACGACGTCGCGCGCTCGCTGAGCCGCTCCATGCCGGTCGGCGGCGTGTGCGTGACCGCGGAGCGCGACCGGCTGGACATCCTGCGGGACCAGGCGAAGCGACGCGCGTGCGAGCTGATCGTCGTCGACCCGGAGTCGGTGTCCGACCGGGAGATGGCCGGGTTCAGCTGGATCACGTTCAAGGAGAACGTGGCCATCGCGCTGAAGGTCGCCGAGCTGCTCGGCGTGAACCGGACGCTCGCGCTCGCCGGCATGTGGTCGGCGCCGCCGGATCCCGGCGTGCTGAGCGTGCGGCACCACCGGTACGGCCGGAAACGGCTGCGGCTGGCGAACGTGTTCGCCGCCAACGACCCGGAGTCGACGCTGATGAACATCGAGCAGCTGCTCGGCCAGGGCGCCATCGCGCGCCCGCTGCACGTGGTGATCAACTGCCGTCCCGACCGGGTGGAGCGCAACGGGCAGATGGGCGCGCTGGTCGAGCACATCGCGCCGGACCGGGTCGTGCTGATCGGCGAACCGACCCGCAGCGCGCGCAACGCCGTGCACCCGGACTGGCAGGACACCGTCACGGACCTCGGTGGCCGCCGCGACTCCAGCGAGCTCGTCAAAGCGTTGTTCGCAGGCGTCCCGGACGGCGGTGAGGCGTCGGTCGTGACCGTCGGCAACATCCACGGCCAGGGCGAGCTGCTGCTGGAGGCGTTGCACCCGCTGACCTTCGACCCGCAGACCGAACCGAGGAGCCCCCGTTGAACGCCACCGGCCAACTGATGCTGCCGGGGGTCATGACCCTCGCACTCGCCATCGGGCTGGTGTTCTCACTGGTCTGCTACCTGACGACGAACCTGTCGCCGGGCGGGATGATCACGCCGGGCTGGCTGGCGCTGACGCTGGTCACGAAGGCGGAGTTCGTCGCGATCATCGTGCTGATGACGGCGCTCACCTACGGCGCGACGCGGCTGCTGCAACGGTTCGTCATCCTCTACGGCAAGCGGCTGTTCGCGGCGGTGGTGCTGACCGCGGTGCTGTTGCAGAGCGGGCTGTTCCTGCTCGTCCTGCACGACGCGCCGACGTTGTTCATCCACCAGACGCTCGGCTTCGTCGTGCCCGGCCTGATCGCCTACCAGCTGGTGCGCCAGCCGCCGCTGGCGACGGTCCTCGCGACCGGCGCGGTGAGCCTGGTGAGCTACGGCGTCGTGATGAGCGGCGTGCTGATCGGGCTGGTGCCTGCCCTGTGAAGCTGCGCGTGTCGACCAACACCACCGGCAAGCCGTGGCCGCGCTGGGTGCGGATGACGGTGCTGCTCGGCGTGATCTGCGTGTCCGGGGCGGGCGCGGTGTACGTGGCGATGCAGGAGCCGGTCGCCGACCAGCTGCCGAAGGCGCTGCCGCTGGAGAAGGTCACGGCGTCCGCGCCCGCGGGCGCGTCGTTCCGGTTCGACCGGTTGGACGGCCCGCCGCGCACCGTGGTGCGCGACGCGAACGGCGCGGTCGTGGCGACCATGACGGACGGCGCGCGCACGGTGGCGCTGACCGGGCCCGCCAGGTCGTTCAAGGAGCCCGCGTTCACCACGGCGGCGGTCAACACGACGGTGTGGGTGCGGCTGCTCGACCAGCCGTGGGAGGCGGGCGCGGAGAAGGCGCAGTGGTTCCGGCCGTGGCTGGACAAGGTGCTCACCGACCAGAGCCCGGACGTGCTCGCCGTCGCGATGGAGTACCTCAACGGCGCGCCGGCCGAGAAGGACGCGAAGGCCGTGCGGTTCCGCGGTGACGCGCAGTTCGGGCCGGTCGCGGCCGGTGGCGCGGGCAGGCTGGAGCAGTCCGACTTCCTCGACTACCTGGGCCTGACCTGGACGTTCCCGGACGCCGGCGCACGCAAGCCCAAGCCGGCGCACCTGGGCGCGCTCGACTGCTCGGGCTTCGTGCGGATGGTCTACGGGTACCGGCTCGGCTACCCGCTCCTCGGCACGAACGAGGCCGGACAGGGGCTGCCGCGCAGGGCGTTCGCGATCGCCGAGTCCGGGCCGGGCGCGCTGGTGGTACCGAACCGTCGTCAGCGCACCACCGAGTACGGCGTGCTCCAGCCGGGTGACCTGGTGTTCTTCGAGGTCGAGCAGGGTGAGGACCAACTCGACCACGCGGGCATCTACCTCGGGCTGGATTCGGACGGCCATCACCGGTTCGTGTCGAGCCGCGAACGGGCGAATGGTCCGACGTTCGGCGACCTCGGTGGCACGTCGTTGCTGGATGACGGCGGTATGTATTCGAGGGGATTCCGGGCTGCCCGGCGTATTTGATTTCACGGTCACCCCACCGATTCACCTGTTAGCGTGACGATCGGTCGTCGGGGGTCACCGGAGAAAAGGGAAGTCGATGTCTCGACACCGCGCGCTGCGGGCGAGGGTCCGGCGCGGAGTCGCCAAGTGGCCGGTCGCCATCGTGGCACTCGTCGCCCTGCTCGGTCTCGGCTACCTGGGCTGGACCTGGGTCGGCGGGGTGCTCGAGGACAGGGCCGCGGCGCAGGCGAAGAACTGCAGCGAGGGCGAGGCCCTGCTGCGGATCGCGGCGACCCCGACCATCGCGGACTCCGTCGTCGAGGTCGCGAAGGCGTGGAGCGCCCAGCGGCCCGTCGTCTACGACCACTGCATCGTCGTCGAGGTGAAGTCCGTCGAGCCGCAGGTCGTGCAGGACAGCCTCACCACCACCTGGGACGAGGCCAAGCTCGGCGGACGCCCGCACGCGTGGCTGCCCGACTCCTCGCTCTGGGCGAACCGGCTGGCCGCGCAGAACCGCGCGCTGCTCGGCGCCGAACCCAAGTCCATCGCCACCAGCCCGGTCCTGCTCGCGGTGCCCGAGGCGGGCGCGCAGGCGTTGATGACCGGCAACAGCTTCCGGTGGACCGACCTGCCCGACGTCACGAACTGGGCCAAGTACGGCCAGGCCGCGTGGGGCCGGTTCAGCGTCGCGATGCCCGACCCGGCGACGAACACGGCGACCGCGATGGCGATCCAGTCCGCGCTGGCCGGGGCGAGCCCGACCGGCAAGGGCCCGGTGACCGTCGAGATGCTCGCGATGGCGCCGGTGAAGTCCACGATGAGCAAGCTCGCCGCCGCGCAGGGCGAGACGACGGGCAGCACGTTCGACCTGCTGGCGAAGCTCAGCGAGAAGCCCGAGGTCAACAGCGCCGGGTTCAGCGGCGTGCCGGTGTTCGAGGTCGACCTCTACCGGCACAACCTGGGCAAGGCGAAGAACACCGCGCCCGCGAAGCCCGTGGTCGGTGTCGCCGCGGGCGGGCCGACGCCGGTGGCGGACTTCCCGTACGTGCCGCTCGCCGGTGAGGGCGTCGGCGAGGCGGAAGCCCGTGCGGCGCAGGCGTTCCGCGAGTTCCTGATGGAACCGGACCAGCAGAAGATCCTGGCGCGCGGTGGTTTGCGGGTCGAGTCGTCGAAGGAGCACCCGAACCCCTCCCCCGGCGTGCGCTGGGCCGTGACGACCGAGAACCTGGTGCCCGCGGACGAGAACACCACGCAGCAGATCTCCGCGGCGTGGGCGACGGCCGACAACGGCGGCCAGGTCGTGACGCTGCTCGTCGACGTGTCCGCGTCGATGAAGGAGCCCGGTGGGGACGGGAAGAGCCGCCTCGACTGGCTCAAGACCGCGTTGAAGGGCCAGGTCGACCGGTCCGTCTCAGGATCGCTGGGGCTGTGGGAGTTCTCCCGCAACGTCGACGGTGACAAGCCGTACAAGCAGGTCGTCGCCACCGGACCCGTTGGGCAGCAACGGGATGCGCTCGTCGCGGGGATCGACGGGTTGCAGCCCGTCAACGCCACGCACCTCTACAGCAGCCTCGCCGCGGTCTACGGCTCGGCGCAGCAGGGCTTCCAGACCGGCAAGCCGAACCGGATCGTCGTGATCACCGACGGGCGCAACGACGGTGGCATCGACCTGGCGGCGTTGAAGGACAAGCTCAAGGAGCTCAAGAAGAACGACGTGGTGGTCTCGTTCATCGCCGTCGGGTCCGAACCGGACCGTCAGGCGCTGACGGACATCGCCAAGTCGACCGGGGGAACCCTTTCCGTCGTGGAGGACGGAAAGGGCATCGACCCGGCGCTGGGACAGTTGCTGTCCGAGCAGACTTAGGCGCTGTTGAACTTGTCCGGATCCGGGCCCGTTCGGGTCCCGTTGTTGAGTTCATTGATGACGGCCATGTCGTCCAGGGCGAGCTCGAAGTCGAAGACGTCGATGTTCTCCTTGACGCGGTACGGCGTGACCGACTTGGGGATCACGACGTTGCCGATCTGGATGTGCCACCGCAGCACGATCTGAGCGGGCGTCTTGGCGTACTTGTCCGCCAGGCCGCGGATCGCCTCGTCGTGCAGCAGTTCGCCGCCGCGCGCGAGCGGGGACCACGCCTCGGTCGCGATGCGGTGGGTGACGTGCACCTTGCGCATGTCTTCCTGCGCCAGCAACGGGTGCAGCTCGATCTGGTTGACGGCGGGCGTGATCGACGTTTCGTCGAACAGCCGCTGCAGGTGCTCGGTGTGGAAGTTGGACACGCCGATGGCGCGCACGCGGCCGTCGGCGTAGAGCTTCTCCAGCGCCTTCCACGACTCGACGTAGAGATCGCGCCGCGGGGTCGGCCAGTGGATCAGGTAGAGGTCGAGCACGTCGAGGCGCAGCTTGCTCATGCTGGCGTCGAACGCGCGCAGGGTCGAGTCGTAGCCCTGGTCGGAGTTCCACAGCTTCGTGGTGACGAACAGTTCCGAACGGGGGATGCCGCTGGCGGCCAGTGCGTCGCCGACGCCGGCCTCGTTGCGGTAGGCGGCCGCGGTGTCGATGCTCCGGTAGCCGGCTTCCAGCGCGGTGCGCACGGCGCCCGCGACCTGGTCCTCCGGCACCTGGAAGACGCCGAAGCCGAGTTGGGGGATGCGTACTCCGTTGTTGAGCCCGATCAGAGGAACTACTCCCATGGAGGCAGCTTTCCACCTTCGTACACGGAGTGCATCGCCGAGATCGTCTGAATCATCTGCTCGCGCAGCTCCACAGGGGACACCACCTCGACCTCGGCGCCGAGTCCCAGCAGGTCACCATAGGCGTGCCGGAGCGACTCGGTCGGGAAGTCGAACTCCTCCCCCGGCGCGGGTTCCAGTGATCGGATGAACCGCGCCTGGAAGCCGGTCAGCCGGTACTGGGACCGGTCCAGCCCGGCCTTCGTCATCCGCACGCGCACGCGCGTGCCGTACAGGGTCCGCTCGAACCGGTCCGACCACGCCGTCCAGAACTCGGCCAGGTCGAAGTCCTCCGGGCGTTCGAACGCGTCCCCTTCGGCGAGCTCCAGCACCCGTGAGACGCGGTAGGTCCGCGGCTCGGGAGCACCGGCCACGAGGTACCAGACGCCCGCCTTCACCACAAGCCCGAGCGGCTCGACGGTCCGTTCGACGACCAGCGCCTGACCGCCCCACCGCTGGTAGCGCAGGTGCAGGCGGCGCTGGTTCCACACCGACTCGGCGATCACCGCCAGGTGCGGCGACTGCTCCTGCCCACGGAACCACGACGGCGTGTCGAGGTGGAAGCGCTCGCGGATGCGCGACGCCCGCGACCGCAGCTCGGGCGGCAGCGCGGCCATCAGCTTGAGCTGCGCGGCCGCGACGACCGTGCCGAGGCCCAGTTCGGCGGCGGGGCCGGGCAGTCCGGCCAGGAACAGCGACTCGGCCTCCTCGGTGGTCAGCCCGGTGAGCCGGGTGCGGTAGCCGTCCAGCAGCTGGTAGCCGCCCGCGGGCCCGCGATCGGCGTACACGGGCACCCCGGCGGCCGACAACGCCTCGACGTCGCGGTACACCGTGCGCACCGAGACCTCGAGCTCGTCGGCCAGCACCTGCGCGGTCATCCGGCCGCGCGACTGGAGCAGCAGCAGCACCGACAACAACCTGCTGGCTTTCACCGGACAAACCTGACACAAGTTGTCAGGTACTGCCAGCAGAGTGGGCGTCATGAAGGCAACCGGAAGCATCGAAGTGCAGAGCTGGGACGAGAAGACCTGGGACGGCAGGCCGTACACCGAGGTCACCGGCCCGAAGATGACCGAGGCGCTGGTGACGTTCGGCTACTCCGGCGAGGTCGAGGGCACGAGCGCGTGCCGCTACCTCATGTCGTACTACGACGAGACGCGCTGCGAGACCGTGGCGATGGAGGAGTTCACCGGCCGCGTCGGCGACCGCGAGGGCACGATCATCCTGAGGCACATCGGTGCCTACGAGGACGGCAAGGTCACCGCCGAGATCACCGTCGTCGGCGCGTCCGGCGGGCTCACCGGTCTGCGTGGTGCGGCCGTGGCGGACTGGGCGGAGACTGGCACCGCCACGTTCACGCTGGAGTACGACGTGTGAGGTCACCCATGAGCAATGCGGCCATCTACGACGCGACCAAGCAGCGGATCACCGACCTGGTGACGGGGAAGGACGGCGGCACGCCCGTGAACGCCTGTCCCGGTTGGTCGGTCAAAGACGTGGTGGCTCATCTCGGCGGCGGCCTGCGCGACTTCGTGGACCGCCGCTTCGACGGCGTCGAGTCCGGCGAGTGGGGCGAGCGGCAGGTCCGCGACCGCAAGGACAACACCATCGACGACGCGTTCGTCGAGTGGGACTCCAACCGGCAGCTCGCCGAGCCGCTGTTCGACACGCCCATGGGCTCGGTGCTGATCACCGAGGTCGTCATGCACGAGCACGACCTGCGCGCCGCACTCGATCAGCCGGGCGAGCGCGAGAACGTGGCAGTGCGGTCCGCGTTGACGAAACCCTTGCAGGAGCTGGACAAGCGGATGCGCGAGAACGCCGTGCCCGCGTTGCGCGTCGAGCTGGAGCACGGCGAGCGGGTCATCGGGAGCGGCGATCCGCAGGGCACGCTGCACGCGTCGTCGTTCGAGCTGCTGCGGGCCATCGGCGGGCGGCGGAGCGCGGACCAGATCAAGGCCATGAACTGGGATGGCGACCCGGACACCTGGATCTCCAGCCTCGCGTTGTTCGGCAAGCACCGGCAGTCCGACTTCACCGAGTAAGTCGCGTCCAAGGCTTGACAGGCACGGTCCCGAAGCGGACCGTGCCTAACCATGAGCGCTGCACCTAATCGCGATAGGCGGGCCGAACGACGTGAGGCCACACGAAGGGAGATAGTCGACGCCGCGTGGGAGATCGCGCGGCGCGACGGGATCTCCGCGGTCACGTTGCGCGAGGTCGCGGCCATCGTCGGCATGCGCTCACCGTCGCTGTACTCGCACTTCGAGTCGAAGAACGCGATCTACGACGCGATGTTCGGCGACGCGTGGGCGCTCTACCTCGACCGCGTCACCGAGCACCTCCGGACGCTGCCCGACGCACCGCGCGAAGCGCTGCTGTCGATGTTGCGGCACTTCTTCGACTTCGCGACGGCCGACCTGGCGCGCTACCAGCTCATGAACCAGCGCTCGATCCCCGGCTTCGAGCCGAGCCCCGCGTCGTACGCGCCGTCCGTCGAGGTCATGGCGCAGCTGCACCGGACGATGCGCTCACTCGGCATCACCGACGAGGCGGACATCGACCTCTACACGGCACTGGGCGGCGGGCTCGTCGACATGCAGCTGGCCAACGATCCCGGCGGCGACCGCTGGCGCCGTCACCTTCCCCGAGTCGTGGACATGTTCGCGGACGACGTGAACCTGCCAGGGCCGAGACTGAGGAGCAGCAGATGACCACCGCCACCGCCGAGAAGCCGCGCACGTCCGCACTCGACCGCGACACCGCGATGCGCCTGGCGCAGACCGAGTACGAGCGATTCCTCCAGCTGCTCCAGAGCCTCGCGCCCGGAGACTGGGCCAAGCCGACCGAGTGCGCGGGCTGGGACGTTCGCGCGATGGCCGCGCACCTGCTGGGCATGGCCGAGATGTCCGCGTCGATCCGGGAGAGCATGCGCCAGCTCAAGATCGCCCAGGGCCGCGGCGGCGAGTTCATCGACGCGTTGACCGGGTTGCAGGTCGAGGAACGCGCACACCTGAGCCCGGCCGACATCATCGAGCAGTACGCGCGGGTGACGCCCAAGGCCGCGCAGGCGAGACGCCGCACGCCCTGGTTCCTGCGCCGGCAGAAGATGTCTCCCAACCAGGTGATCAACGGCCGAGAGGAGACCTGGACGCTCGGCTTCCTCACCGACGTGATCATGACGCGCGACCCGTGGATGCACCGGGCCGACATCAGCAGGACGACCGGCGCCGAGCTCGTTCTCACACATGAACACGACGGCCTACTCGTCAACGACGTTGTCCAGGAATGGGCCGAACGGCACGGCCGGTCGTTCAATTTGCGACTGACCGGACCAGCAGGCGGCACTTGGAGCAGCGGCGCGGCTCCCGAGGTTGCGCTGGACGCCGTGGAGTTCTGTCGTGCCTTGTCAGGGCGTGCGCAGGCAGACGGCCTACCTCCGACGGAAGTACCCTTCTAACGAATGGCGTAACGCGGAAAAACACCGTTAACGCTAATATTTCCGCGTTCCTAGAAATCGGACCTCGACGGAGGTTGATTCACCATGCGATTAATTCCCTCTATTGGCTCAGTGCTCGTGGCTTGGGCGGTGGCGGTGGCCGTCGCAAGCCCGGCGCAAGCCGCCCCGGCGGCGGCGCAGAACGCGGGTTCCCCGACGGCGTCGACGATCCAGAGCTCCGAGGAGTACTGGACCCCGGAGCGCATGAAGTCCGCGATCCCGGCCGACCTGCCCCAGGCGACCGTCTCGCAACAACAGCAGGCGGTGCCCAGACCCGGACCATCGGGCAAGCACGACGGCGTGGCGCCGAAGGGCGTGCAGGCCAGCGCTGACGTGATCACCATGTCCGGCCGGGTGTTCTTCGTGAGCGACCAGGGCCAGAACATGTCGTGCAGCGGCAGCACGGTGAACAGCGACGGCAAGAAGCTGGTCTTCACCGCGGGCCACTGCGTGCACGGCGGCGGCGCGGGCCGCGGCTGGTTCGACGTCAACAGGTGGGTGTTCGTGCCCGGCTACAACAACGGCAACCGGCCGTACGGCACGTGGAACGCCTACCAGCAGTGGACGAAGACGGCGTGGATCAACAACGCCAACCGCGCCTTCGACGTGGCCGCGGTCGTCATGCAGCAGCTCAACGGACGCCGGATCGTCGACGCGGTCGGCGGCCAGGGCATCAAGTGGGGCGCCGGCTACGGTCTGCGCACCTACATGTTCGGCTACCCGGCGGGCCCGCCGTTCAACGGCAGCCTGCTGTACCAGTGCAACGGCAACACCCGCAACGAGGGCGGGTTCCCGACCCTCAGCTGCAACATGACCGGCGGCGCGTCCGGCGGGCCGTGGCTGGAGAACTACGGCGCCACGTTCTGGGCGTACGTCAACGGGGTCAACAGCTGGATGTTCTGGAACGGCAGCCCGTCGAACGTGTTCAAGTGGCAGAGCCCGTACTTCAGCTACGACACCGCGGGCAGCCTGTTCGACCAGGTGAAGAACATGTAGTGCAACGGGAATCGCCCGAATCCCGTCCTTCGGTCATGAGCAGACGTGTGCTGTTGGGGTTGCTGGCCGCGCTCGCCGTGGCGGGCATCGCGGTCACCGCCGTGGTGCTCACGACGTCGAGCCCCAAGTGCGGTGATGGGCACATCGCCGTGTCCGATGCTCCGACGGGCAATGCCGCAGGCCCGATCGTCACCTCGTCCGGCGAGGAGTACTGGACCGAGGAGCGGATGAGGAACGCCAAACCCGCTCCGATGCCCACCGTCGACAGCTGCGAGTAGCGCCGTCGGGGGCACTTCATCCGTGAAGTGCCCCCGGCGGACCAGCTGTCAGGCGTTGTAGGCGGAGAGCGGCGGGCAGGAGCAGACCAGGTTGCGGTCGCCCTTCGCGCCGTCGATGCGCCGCACCGGCGGCCAGATCTTCGGGGCACCGGTGCCCGCCGGGTAGACGGCCTCTTCGCGGGTGTACGGGTGGTTCCACTCGCCGATGGTCACGCACGCCGCGGTGTGCGGGGCGTTGCGCAGCGGGTTGTCCTCCACCGGCCACTCCCCCGCGCCCACGCGGTCGATCTCGCGCTTGATCGCGATCATCGCGTCGATGAAGCGGTCGATCTCGGCGAGGTCCTCGGACTCGGTCGGCTCGACCATCAGCGTGCCCGCCACCGGGAACGACATCGTCGGCGCGTGCAGGCCGTAGTCCGCGAGGCGCTTCGCCACGTCGTCGACGGTCACGCCGGTCGCCTTGGTGATCGGGCGCAGGTCGAGGATGCACTCGTGGGCCACGAAACCGCCCTCGCCGGTGTAGAGCACCGGGTAGTGCTCGTCCAGCCGGCGGGCGACGTAGTTCGCGGCCGCCACGGCGGTCAGGGTCGCGCGGCGCAGGCCGTCGCCGCCCATCATCCGCACGTACGCCCACGAGATCGGCAGGATCGACGCGGAACCCCATGGGGCGGCGCTGATCGGGCCGACACCGGTCGCCGGGCCCGCGGTGGGCTGCAGCGGGTGGTTCGGCAGGAACGGCGCGAGGTGCGCGCGCACACCGATCGGGCCGACGCCGGGGCCACCGCCGCCGTGCGGGATGCAGAACGTCTTGTGCAGGTTCAGATGCGAGACGTCCGAGCCGAACTTCCCGTACTGCGCGAGGCCGATGAGCGCGTTGAGGTTCGCACCGTCGACGTACACCTGACCGCCCGCGTCGTGCACCAGGCCGCAGACCTCGCGCACGGTGTCCTCGTACACGCCGTGCGTGGACGGGTAGGTGATCATGATCGCGGCGAGGTCGTTCTTGTGCTCGTCGACCGTCTCGCGCAGGTGGCCGAGGTCGATGTTCCCCTTGTCGTCACAGCGAACCACGACGACGCGCATGCCGGCCATGACGGCGGACGCGGCGTTGGTGCCGTGCGCGGACGACGGGATCAGGCAGACGTCGCGCTCCGCCTGGTCGTTCGAGCGGTGGTACGCGCGGATCGCCAGCAGGCCGGCGAACTCGCCCTGCGAACCGGCGTTGGGCTGCAACGACACCGCGTCGTAGCCGGTGACCTCCGCGAGCCACAGCTCGAGGTCGGACACGATCTTCAGCAGGCCCGCGGCGTCGGAGACGGGCGCGAACGGGTGCAGGCCTGAGAACTCCGGCCAGGTGATGGACTCCATCTCGGCCGTGGCGTTGAGCTTCATCGTGCACGAGCCGAGCGGGATCATGCTGCGGTCGAGCGCGACGTCCTTGTCCGACAAGGCACGCAGGTAGCGCAGCAGCGCGGTCTCGCTGCGGTGCGCGTGGAACACCGGGTGCGTCAGGTAGTCCGAGGTGCGGCGCAGCTCGGCGGGGATGCCGTCCGCGGTGTCCGCGTCGATGGCGTCCACATCGGACCCGGTGACGCCGAACGCCTCCCACACCGCGATGACGTGCGCCCGCGAGGTCTTCTCGTCGCAGGCGATCGCGACGACGTCGTCGGACACCTGGCGCAGGTTGATGCCGAGCGCGCGGGCCTTCTCGACGATCGCGGCGGCCTGGCCCGGCACGGAAACCCGCACGGTGTCGAAGAACTCGCCGTGCACGACGTCGAACCCGGCCTCGCACAGGCCGGTCGCGAGCACCGTCGCCATGCGGTGCGTGCGGGTCGCGATCGCGCGCAGGCCGTCCGGACCGTGGTAGACCGCGTACATCGACGCGATCACCGCGAGCAGCACCTGCGCGGTGCAGATGTTGGACGTCGCCTTCTCGCGGCGGATGTGCTGCTCGCGCGTCTGGAGCGCGAGGCGGTAGGCGAGCGAGCCGTCGGCGTCCACGGACACACCGACGAGACGGCCGGGCAGCTGGCGCTCGAGGCCCTGGCGGACGGCCATGTAGCCGGCGTGCGGACCGCCGAAGCCGATCGGCACGCCGAAGCGCTGGGTGGTGCCGACGACGACGTCCGCGCCGATCTCACCGGGCGGGCGGAGCAGCGTCAGCGCCAGCAGGTCCGCCGCGACGACGGCCTGCGCGCCCGCGGCGTGGATCTCCTCGATGAGCGCCGACTGGTCGCGCACGACGCCGGAGTCGCCGGGGTAGGACAGCAGCACGCCGAAGAAGTCACCGCCGAGGCCGAGGCCCTCGATGCCCTGCGACAGGTCGGCGACGACGATCTCGATGCCCAGCGGCTCGGCGCGCGTCTCGATGACGGCGAGCGTCTGCGGGAGCGTGTCCGCGTCCACCACGAACTTGTTCGACTTGGACCGTCCGGCGCGGCGCACCAGCGTCATCGCCTCGGCGGCGGCGGTCGACTCGTCCAGCATGGACGCGTTCGCCACCGGCAGGCCTGTCAGGTCGCCGACCATGGTCTGGAAGTTCAGCAGCGCTTCGAGACGGCCCTGCGAGATCTCCGGCTGGTACGGCGTGTAAGCCGTGTACCAGGCCGGGCTCTCCAGCACGTTGCGCAGGATCACGCCCGGCGTCACGGTGTCGTGGTAGCCGAGGCCGATCATCTGCGTCATCGGGCGGTTCCGCGAAGCGAGCTCGCGCAGCTCGGCGAGCGCCTCGGTCTCGGTGGCGGGCGCGGGCAGGTCCAGCACCAGGTCGCGCTCGCGAATGGACTCGGGGACCGCGCGCTGGGCCAGTTCCTCCAGCGACCCGACGCCGATGACGTCGAGGATCCGCGCCAGCTCTGCCGGCCGGGGGCCGACGTGCCGGTCCGCGAACGGGGTGCCGTGCTCGAGAGCGGCGAGAGGAATGCGGTCCTGCGACATAGAACGCCTCCGGGGCTGGTGCGGGCACACTGCTGCGGTGCCCTCCCCACTCTGTCCGTACCCGCTAGACGGGCGCCTGAGAGCTTCACCTGGCGAGCCAGGCTTTCACCGTCGGCGGGGCCTGAATCAGCCCACTTTCCAGAGGCGTCTCGCCCACGCGGTCCTGGGTGCCTGAGAGGTTCCGGGGAGGAACTTGCTCCTTCGGCGCCGAGCCGGGTTCGCTCGGACTCTCCCGCACGGGTTCAGCGACTACCCGCGAAGAATACCCGCCTGTTCACCCGCTAGTCCCACAGGCGCGACGGGAATCTCACTCGGGCCTGACGAGACGCGACGAACCCTCGGCGCTGCTCTTCGTCACCGGGGTCGTGAAGCCTGCTCGGCGACTAGCCGGTCGCGCGCTCGCGGCGACGACGGGACAGCTCGTCCTCGGTCATGGGAGCGATCTCGACGCCGTCGGCGCGTTCCGCGGGGAACTCGTGGATGGTGCCGCTGATCTCCCGCATGGCGCCGCTCACCGCGATGCCGAACACGCCCTGGCCGCCCTGGAGCAGGTCCACGACCTCTTCGGGGGAGGTGCACTCGTAGACCGTCGTGCCGTCGCTGAACAGCGTGATCTTCGCCAGGTCCTGCACGCCGTGCCTGCGCAGGTGGTCGACGGCGACGCGGATGTTCTGCAGCGACACCCCGGTGTCCAGCAGTCGTTTGACCACCTTCAGCACCAGCACGTCCTTGAACGAGTACAACCGCTGGCTCCCCGAGCCGTGTGCACTCCTTATGGTCGGAGCCACCAGCCCCGTCCTGGCCCAGTAGTCGAGCTGCCGGTAGGTGATCCCAGCGATCTGACACGCCGCTGGCCCCCGGTAGCCGACGAGTTCGTCCGGCAGCGAGGAGTCCGGGAACAGCTCACCCTGCTGCCCGGATTCGGCCCGGATGGGCGCTTCCTCGACCACGCCTGCCTCCCCTCGAACGGCCCGTACGCACCGGCCGTCAAGCCGCCGCGGAGCTCTAAGCACACCGTGGCGGTTCACTAGTCATCGACGGTAAGACCGGCATGGGGGCAGGTCAACGCGACGCGCGGGGTGTGTCGGCGGTCGACTCACAAGTCAACTTTCCCCATCACCCGAACTAACCGATTGAGGTGACATTTAGTGACCGTTTAGCGAGTCATGTTGCAATGAGTAGTCCGATCGAGCGACACGCACACGTGTGTCCACACCGGCCAAAAGAGACGCGGTGCGACACGCCGAACCTCTCAGGTGTCGGCGCCGCGGAAGTCCTCAGGGGACACCGAGTCGAGGAACTCGCGGAACTTCTCGACCTCGTCCTCCTGCTCGTCCGGGATGATCAGCCCGGCCTCGGCGAGCACGGACTCCTCGGCGTGGATGGGGACGCCGACGCGCAGCGCGAGCGCGACCGAGTCGCTCGGTCGTGCGGACACCCGGATGTCACCGTCGAACACGAGCTCGGCGAAGAACGTGCCTTCCTGGAGGTCCGTGATGCGGACCTGCTCCAGCTGCCGCCCGAGTGCCCCGATGACATCCTTCAGGAGGTCGTGGGTGAGCGGACGCGCCGGACGCACGCCCTGCTGTTCCAGTGCGATGGCCGTCGCCTCGACGGACCCGATCCAGATCGGCAGGTAGCGCTCACCCTCGGTTTCGCGCAGCAGGAGGATCGGCTGGTTCGCGGGCAGCTCCACCCGCACGCCGACGACGCGCATCTCGCTCATCGGGTCTCGCCTCCCTCTGCGTTCGACATCTGCGTTCGATCTCGGGAGCCCCGGTTCGTGTCCCGAGGATCCCCCGCGTTCATCTTCGACGCTACCCGCCAAGCGGGCCCCGTGCCGGGTCGCTGGACACAACGAAGCTAACTCCCCAGCACGTTCCGCAAGCTCGCCTTGACCAGCAACGAGTGCAATGCTGCGGAAAGTCCGGTCAATTCCCTGATCGTCTCGGGATCTGGGAAGGATCTCAACAGGGCGGCTTCCCGGTCGGCTGCGGCGCGAAACGCGCGGAGTTGTTCCTGCTCGACGCCCAGTCCGGTCATCGTCCGGATGATGCGGAGCATGGTGAGGTCGTCGACGGAATAGGCGCCGCCCCGACCTGGCCGGACGAGACCGTCCTGTTCGAGCTGTGCCAGTGTCGCGGCATCGATTCCGGACTGTGCAAGGAGATTCTCGCGGGAAAGGTCAGCGGATCCGATGTCGGAGAGCTGTTCCCTGATGACTCTCAGCGGCAGGTAGCGGTCACGTTGCGCGCACAGCACGAAACGGAGCCGCTCGACGTCCGACCGCGTGAACTCGCGGTAGCCGGACGACGTGCGCGCGGGGCGAACCAGTCCCTCGGACTCGAGGAACCGGATCTTCGAAATCGTGACCTCGGGGAACTCGGGGCGGAGCTCTGCGAGCACCGCCCCGATGCTGAGTCCCCGAGAGGCCACCATCAGCGCCGCTCTAGCTCTGGCCTCCGGCGCCCGGCCCCGTCAGGAAGACGAGCCGGAACTTGCCGATCTGAACCTCGTCACCGTTCGCGAGTACGGCCTGGTCGACCGGCTCGCGGTTGACGTAGGTGCCGTTGAGGCTGCCGACGTCGATGACGACGAACTCGCCGCCCTCCCTGCGGAACTCGGCGTGGCGGCGCGAGACCGTCACGTCGTCCAGGAAGATGTCGCTGTCCGGGTGGCGCCCCGCGCTGGTGGTGTCACGGTCCAGCAGGAAGCGGGAGCCCGCGTTGGGGCCACGCTTCACGACGAGGAGCGCGGAACCAGCGGGAAGTGCGTCTACGCCGGCAACGGCCGGCTCCTGGGCGGGCGCCTCGGCGCCCTCGACCTCGGCGAGGAAGTCCGCCCGGAAGACGGAGGTCCGCTCCGGGGACTGCTCCGGCGGAACGCCTGGGCCGTCGTTCGTGCTCACCTGAGCTCTCCTCCTGCTGCTGGAACCGTCTTGACCCTGCAAACCTATCGTGCCTGCGTCGTCGGCCGAGGAGCGGCTCCCCAACCGACCGAAGATGCGACGGAAGATCGTCGTCACTCCTTCTCCACCAACGCTTTGTACCCGCCCGCGTCGAGCAGGTCGTCAGCGCTGGCGGGATCGGTCAGCCGGAGCTCGATCATCCAGCCCTCGCCGTACGGATCGGTGTTCACCAGCTCCGGCTGCTGGTCGAGCTGGTCGTTGCGCGAGACCACCTCGCCCTCGAGCGGCGCGAAGATGTCGGACACGCTCTTGGTGGACTCCACCTCGCCGAGCGTGTCGCCCGGATTCACGGTCTGCCCGATCTCCGGGAGCTGGACGAACACCACGTCGCCGAGCTGCTCCTGGGCGTAGTCGGTGATGCCGATCCGAACGGTGTCCTCACCCGTGCGCGCGACCCACTCGTGTTCCTCGGTGTACCTGAGCTCCTCGGGAATCACCTAACTGCGCTCCTTGACTACTGGACCTGTTGACAGTGATCTTTCCACGCTCGATCAGGTACTTGACACCGGACGTCGCATGGCCAGGAAGAACTGGTAGACGTACAGCAGCGCCGACCACAGGTAGAGCGCGCCGCCCCAGGCGATGAACGCGTACGCGAACGGCTTCGCGGCCTGCGCCCAGCCGCTGTCCCCCTGCGCGAGCAGCAGCAGCGGGAACGCGTACAGCAGGTTGAAGGTCGCCGCCTTGCCGAGGTACGTCACCTCGAACGGCCCGTACCCGCGGCGCCGCAGGATCAGCAGGCAGATGCCCACCACGAGCTCCCGTGCCACGAGGACGGCCGCGATCCACACCGGAATGATGTCCCTGACCACGAACGCCAGCAGCGTGGAGAACACGTAGAGGCGGTCCGCGGCCGGGTCCAGGAGCGTGCCGAGGCGGCTCGTCTGGTCGAGCCACCTGGCGAGCTTGCCGTCGAGCCAGTCGCTCAGACCCGCGGCGACCAGGACCAGGAGGGCCCAGCCGTCCTCCTTCGGGACCAGCAGGAGGTACAGGAACAGCGGGACACCGGCCAGCCGCAGGACGCTGAGCAGGTTCGGGATGGTCAGCAGGCGATCAGCCGGGTCGCGCACACCCGCACTGTAATGGTCAAGTGGGCCTGATGCGGTGGCAGGCACGCGGTGGGGGCGCGGTGTCACGGGTGGGCCGGTCACGGGCTGCACGAGCGCACCGCAGACCGAAGCGCACCAGGAACTGAAGTGGACCTTCAGGAAGCGAACCGTCGAGCGTCCCGAACCAGTCGCGTCAGCGGGCCGTTGACACCGCGCACGCACCAGAACTGTCGGTGCTCACTGGCAAGAATGAGAACCCGGCGGGGACGGCTGCGAAAGCATGCGCGCCCCACGAGTTGCCGGCGAAGAAGGAAGATCAGGCGCAGCGTGTGCGGGTCCACCCACGACGCTGCAGGTCGGCACCGCTCAGAGCGTGCGGCCGGCCGCGGTCGTCGACGCCGACCCAGCGAGCGCGGAAACCCTCGAGCACGTAGGCGTGACCCTTGCTCCACACAACGCTGCAAGGCGCGGTGGGCAGGGTCGATCCCTGCGTCGGCTGGGCTTCCGTGGCGGTTCTCATCGCATTCCCTCCGTGTGTCAGGGATGTCGGTCGCCGGTGCTCCGGCGTTATCCCTGGAAACGAATTCTGGACCAATGTGGTTCAGGTCACCGCCAACTCGGGGGTGTGACGCGGTCGGCGGAGCTGATCTCGCGCCGAGCTGCAAATGGTCTAAGCCGGGCGGATGACCGGCCGCTCGTCTCATTTGCCGTTCACCGTGCGCGAGCTACCGCACACCCCGCGTCGGCCATAGGCCCGACTGAACGTCCGGCCTAATGTGGGCGCGTGGACCAGGTGAGATTCGGCCCCCAGCTGATCACGCGACTACTCGACTACCTGTGCGCCGAGCTGCACGGATGCCTCGGAGCGGGGCTCACCGTGTGGTCGGACGACACGCTCACGCCGCTCATCCAGCGCGGCGCGGCGGAGGGACGGGAGGAGGACGTCGCGAAATACGGCGCGCTCGAGGAGCAGGTGTGCGTCGACGACCTCGACGGCATGGGGTTTCTCGCGGTGCCCGGCAGCTGGGGCAACGAGGGGCCGTTGGTGCTCACCCTCTACCTCGACCACCCGCCGTCGAGTCACGACCTGCGGGTCGTCGAGGAGATCGAGCCGATGCTGTCGATGGCGGCCGCGGTCGTCGAGTTCTGCGCGGGCGAGGTCATGCGGGCGGACCAGATGGTCACGATGATGCAGCACAGGCGGGTCATCGAGCAGGCGAAGGGCCTCGTCATGGGGCAGCAGCGGATCCCGGCGGGCGCGGCCTTCCAGACGCTCGTGCGGGCCAGCCAGCACGCCAACGTCAAGCTGCGCGACCTGTGCTCCGCGCTCGTGCTGCAGGTGTGCGGCACTCTGGACGAAACGGACGTCGTGCCGGTCACCGCACCCGGCGACGACGCCGTGCGGGTCGCCCGGCAGGTGTGGGCCGCGCTACAGCCGGGTTGAGCACGATGAAACAGGGGTAGGACGTGGGCGTGCAGCGAACAACGGACCACTTGCAGATCCGCCTGTGGGCGGAGCAGCGGGACGCCGTCCCCACGTCCGGGCCCGCGTTCGACTTCCCCGCGTACGACGACGTGGACCCGCTCTCGTGGGACCGGTGGTTCGAGGAGTTCGACCGGCGCGGGCTGGAGTTCGTCTACCGGGAGGATCCCGGCAACTTCTACGAACTGCGACCGCGCTCGCACAGCTGACCCGGCTTGTGATCGCCCAGCCGCGTCCGTACGGTGAGTACGCAGCGGTTGAGCCACCAGCCGCGTTTCCAGGCTGTGGGGAGCACGCTGCGTCGCAGGTGCCCCTGTCGTCAGCGACAAGGGAGAAATAAGTGACCGTGCAGGATCCGAACGTCGTGCGACACGACACGGACCCGCTCATCGAGGTCGTCGTCAAGCGACTCGAGAACGGCGTCACCGTGCTCACCGTGGCCGGTGAGGTCGACATGACGACGGCACCCGGCCTGCGCACCACCGTCGGCGACCACAGCACCAGCGGCTCGAAACTGGTGCTCGACCTGAGCCGGGTCACCTTCCTCGGCTCCGCTGGGCTCGCCGTGCTCGTGGAGGCGTCGCAGCAGACCAAGACCCGCGGCGTCGAGCTGCGCGTCGTGGCCGTCGAGCGCGCGGTGACGCGTCCGCTGGAGGCCACCGGGCTCGGGGACGTGTTCAGCGTCCACCCGTCGGTCGAGTCGGCGATCAGCTCCTGAGGTCCACCACCGCGCTCAACCCTTCGACCGCCGCACGCGCCGCCGCTTGACGAGGCGCGTGCACGGTCAGGCGGTTGCCTGCCGCACGAGCGACTTCCGCGACCGCGTGCAACGCGTGCACCAGGCCGTCGGTCTGTCCGACGAACTCGGCCAGGTCGACGGTCAGCGGCACCGAGCCACCCCTGGCGAGCGTCGAGAGCGTGCGCCTCAGCGTCGGTCCCGCGTGCCCCGGCACGTTGCCCCGCACCACCACCTCGACCTGTCCGGAGGCCTCGTGCACCAGCACCTCGTGCCCGACGGGCACGCGCGGTCCCTCCTGCAGCGGCACGAGCACGGGGTGGCTGGCGAGGCGCAGCGTGACGGTGGTGCCCGTCAGCGCGCGGTCGACGATGACCTGGTCCACGTTCTCGCGCATGAGGAGCAGTCCCCGTCCCCTGCTGGACAGGGTGGCCGGACGGGGGCGCCACCGCCCGCGGTCGGTCACGGCGACGCAGACCGCGCCGTCGGCCGTCACTTCCGCGCGCAGCTGGACGCGGCCCTTCATGGGACCCTGGTAGGCGTGCTCGACAGCGTTGCTCACGGCCTCGCTGACCGCGAGAACCAGGTTGGCGACGGAGTCGTCGTCGAGCCCCGCGTCGTCGAGCCAGGAGGCCACCTGGTGCCTGACAGCCGCCACCTGCCGCGAATGCGCGGGGAACTCCAACGCCAGCTCGTTGGTCACAGCCCTCCAAACGGGGGCTACAACCTCACCCCAGGGTGGTTTTCCCCCGTGGCGCTTTGCCTACACGTGTGAAATGAGATCAATTCGGGTACGGCAGAACATGTGCCGAACCACAGGAGAAACGGACTACGAGGTGGGTGTGTCGCAGTTGGGAGAAGACGAGGGCGTCGAGCTCCGCATGTCGGCGGACGCGAAGCAGCTCGCGGTCGTGCGCACGGTCGCGGCTGACATCGCGATGCGACAGGACTTCGACCTCGACTCGATCGAGGACCTGAAGCTCGCCGTCGACGAGACGTGCTCGACGTTGATCACGCTGGCGGCGCCGAAGGTGGTGCTCTCGTGCCGGTTCGTCGTCGCTCAGGACGGCGCGATCCACGTCTTCGCGCAGGTTCCGTCGAACGGCTCCGCTCCGCCCGACCGGGAGAGCTTCGGCTGGCGGGTGCTGACCGCGCTCGTCGACTCGGTCACGACGTGGGTCGAGCCCGCCACGACCGGCGACGGTCACGTGGTGCACATCGACCTCGTGAAGAGGTCGGCGGGGACGGTGGATGAGTGAGCGGTTCGGACTCCGGCGGATACGACCACCTGGCGCCGCTGTTCGCCGAGCTGGCCGCGACCGAGGAGGGGCCGGCTCGGGAGGCGCTGCGCGACCAGCTGGTCACCGAGCACCTGCCGGTGGCCAAGCACATCGCGCGCCGGTTCGGGCACCGCGGTGAGCCCTACGAGGACCTGGTGCAGGTCGCGACCGTCGGGCTGATCAACGCCGTCGACCGGTTCGACCCCGAACGGGGCAGCGACTTCCTGTCGTTCGCGGTGCCCACGATCATGGGCGAGGTCCGCAAGTACTTCCGCGACTCGTCGTGGTCGGTCCGCATGCCGCGGCGGCTCAAGGAGCTGCACCTGGCGATCAACGCGGGCACGTCGCGGCTCGCGCAGAGCCTCGGTCGCGCGCCGACGCCGTCGGAGCTGGCCGCGCACCTCGGGATGACCCGCGAGGAGATCCACGAAGGCCTCGCCGCGGGCAACGCCTACCAGAGCGCGTCGCTGGACGACATGCTGATGGCGTCGGACGAGTCGTCGATCTCGCTGGGGAGCACGCTCGGCGCCGAGGACCCCGAGCTCGAGATGATCGAGCAGCGGGAAGCGTTGCACCCCTTGCTGGAGCGGCTGCCGGAGCGCGAACGCAAGATCGTGATCATGCGGTTCTTCGGGAACATGACGCAGACGCAGATCGCGCAGAAGGTCGGCATCTCGCAGATGCACGTGTCCCGCCTGCTGGCGAAGACACTCCGCCAGCTGCGGGACGTGCTGGAAGAGGCTTAGGTGATCTCGAGGGTGGCGCCGGATCGCAACGGTCCGGCGCGCCCCTCACCCACACAGCCTGTTCGGCTGCAGCTCAGGCGATCTTCAGACGGCGCCGGGTGGCGGCGATGATCTGGCGCCGCTCGTCCTCGCCCATGCCGCCCCACACGCCGTACGGCTCCTGAGCCCTCAACGCGTGCGCGCGGCACTGCGCGAGCACCGGACAACTCCGGCAGATCTCCTTGGCCTTCGACTCACGGGCGACGCGCGCGTAGCCGCGTTCGTTCTCGGGGTGGAAGAAGATCGCACTGTTGCGGCCCCGGCACAGCCCTTCGAGCTGCCAGTCCCACACGTCGGTCACCGGTTTGGGCAGACGGGTCGTGCAGGTCATCGCGACTCCCTCACGTGGGCGGATCAGGTCGTTGCGATCACTGCGTACCCCCGGCGTCAGCCTGCCCAAACCTCCCGAGTTGCGATCAAAGCCTTTCCGGTGCCTCGATACCCAGAAGTGACAGCCCCAGGGTCAGCACGCGCGACGTGAGGTCCGCCAGGAGCAGGCGCGAGTCCTGGACCTCCTGCGACGGGGCGGTCAGCACCGGGCACTCGTTGTAGAACGTCGAGAACGCGGTGGCCGTCTCGAACAGGTAGCCGGTGAGCTTGTGCGGCGCGTAGCCCTCGATGGCCGCCTGCACGGCCGGCGGGAGCTGGAGCAGCTTGAGCAGCAGCTCGCGCTCGGCAGGCTCCCCCACGACGATGCGGGCAGCGGCCTCGGGAACCCGGCCCACCTTGCGCGAGATCGACAGGGCGCGGGCGTTGGCGTACTGGGAGTAGACGGACGTGTCGCCGTTCTTGGCGAGCATCTTGTCCCAGGTGAAGACGTAGTCCTTCTCGCGGTCGTTGGAGAGGTCCGCGTACTTCACCGCGCCGATGCCGATCGCGCGCGCGACGTCGGGCTGGTCCGCCGCGTCCACTTCGGACTTCTCCGGCATGACCTTGCCGGCCTCGAAAACGGCTTCCTGCAGCAGGTCCGCGAGCTTGACCGTCCCGCCCGTGCGGGTGCGGAACATCTTGCCGTCCTCACCGAGGATCGAGCCGAACCCGATGTGCACGGACGTGTGGTCGTCGGTCAGCCAGCCGGCCTGGCGGGCGATCGCGAACAGCATCTGGAAGTGCTGGGACTGCGGCGATCCCACGACGTACAGCAGGTCGTCGACCTTGCGGTCGCGGATCCAGTAGCGGATGGTCGCGAAGTCCGTCGTCGCGTAGCCGTAGCCGCCGTCGCTCTTGCGCACGATCAGCGGCAGCCGGTCGCCGTCGCGGTTGCGGAAGCCGGGCGGGAACACGCACAGCGCCCCGTCGCTCTCCTCGATCTGCCCGGCGTTCTGCAGCTCGGTGATCGTGTCCGCGAGGAACGGGTTGTAGAAGCTCTCGCCGTAGCTGTCCTCGGCCGTCATGCCGACGCCGAGCAGCTCGTACACCTGCTGGAAGTGCCGCAGCGACTCGTCGACCAGGTCGCGCCACAGCGCGAGGGTCCGCTCGTCGCCGCCCTGGAGCGCCACCACGCGCTTGCGCGCACGGGTCGCGAAGTCCGGGTCGGCGTCGAACTTCTGCCGCGCCTCCTGGTAGAACGCGTTCAGGTCGCTGATCGAGTGGTCGTCGCCCGCGTCCGAGGTCTCGGTGAGGTGCTCGATGAGCATGCCGAACGGCGTGCCCCAGTCACCGAGGTGGTTGTGCGGGATGACCTCGTGCCCGACGAACGTCAGCAGCCGCGACAGCGCGTCGCCGATGATCGCCGACCGCAGGTGGCCGACGTGCATCTCCTTGGCGACGTTCGGGCTGCTGTAGTCGATCGCGATCCGGCGCGGCGACTCGACGACGGGCACGCCGAGGCGGTCGTCGGTCAGCAGCGACACGGCCTCGGACTCGAGCCACGAGGTGCGCAGGGTCAGGTTGATGAACCCCGGCCCGGCGATCTCCGGTTCCTCGACCGCGTCCGCCGCGTCCAGCGCGCCGACGATCAGCGCGGCGACCTCGCGCGGGTTTTTCCCGAGCTTCTTGGCGAGGCTCATCGCGACGTTGCACTGGAAGTCGACGCCGTCGCGGTTGGACGGTCGGATCACCGCTTCCTCGGGGGTGATCTCGACTCCCAGCGACACGCGCAGCGCCGCCGCGACCCGCTGGCCAAGCTCCAGCCCGACATCTCCCCGCAACACGCGAATCGCCCTCCTGAACCGTAAAAGGCCAGTATTCCATCACCGCCCGAGCAGCAGCCCACCGCCGAGCACCAGCGAGCCGACGGACACGACGAGGAACAGCAGCACCCACGCCAGCGCGGGCACCGGCGTGAGCCTGGCCAGGATGTCCGCGTCCGAGCCGCGGGCCTGCCGCCGCCAGCGCTTCACCTGCAGCTCCCACACCGGCCGCACGCCGCCGAAGAGCAGGAACCAGCAGAAGCCGAACGCGCACGCGTCGCGCACCGGGTCGGACGCGTAGAAGGACACCCAGACGAGGATCGCGCCGGTCGCGATCACCGAGATGACGCCGAAGACGTTGCGGGTCATCACCAGCACCGCGGCGAGCAGCGCGATCGACAGCCACAGCATCAACCGCACCTGGTCACCGACGACCAGCAGCGCGAACCCGAGGCCGAGCAGCGACGGCGCGACGTAGCCCGCCATCGCGGTGAACACCATGCCGGGCCCGGTCGGACGGCCGCGCGAGACGGTGAGGCCGGAGGTGTCGGAGTGCAGCTTGATGCCGGACAACCGCCTGCCGGTCAGCACCGCCACCAGGGCGTGCCCGCCCTCGTGGGCGATCGTCACGACGTTGCGGCTCAGCCGCCACAGGACCCCGATCGCGACGAGGAGGAACGCGGCCGCGGCCGGGCCCCACAGGACCAACTGCTCTTGGGTGGGCATATCCGATGTTGACATGGAGCGCGCTCCAGGATGAAACCTGCTCCCCATGGGACACGAGATCTGCTTGGGCGCACTGCCGTTCGGAAACACGCTCGACGAGCGCACCTCGTTCGAGATCCTCGACCGCTTCGTCGACGCCGGCGGCACGTTCATCGACACCGCGAACAACTACGCGTTCTGGACGGGCACCGGCGACGAGAGCGAGGACATGCTCGGCCGCTGGATCAAGGCACGCGGCAACCGGGACTCGCTTTACCTGGCAACGAAGATGGGCGCGCGGCCGCTCACGCCGGGAACCGGACTGGAGAACGCGGAGGGCCTGTCCGCGACGGCCGTGAAGGCGGCGATCGACGGCAGCCTCACCCGGCTGGGCATCGACCGCGTGGACGTCTTCTACGCGCACATCGAGGACCGCGCGGTGCCGCTGGAGGAGACGCTGGGCGCGTTCGCCGAGCTGGTCGACGCGGGCAAGGTGACGACGATCGGCGCCAGCAACCACGCGACCTGGCGGCTGGAACGGGCTCGCGCGCTGGCGAAGGCCAACGGCTGGCCGCTGTTCACGTACGTGCAGGGCAGGCACAGCTACCTGCGGCCGCGGCCGAACGCGGTGCTGAACGAGGCGGGCCACACGCAGCTCACCGACGAGCTGTTCGACTACGCGCGGGCCGAGGGCGACCTGAAGCTGGTGGCGTACACGACGCTGCTGTTCGGCGCCTACACCAACCCGGAGAAGCCGCTGCAGGAGTACTACGACCACCCCGGCACGACGCGGCGGCTCCGGGTGCTGAACGAGGTCGCCGCCGAGCTCGGGGTCACCACCAACCAGGTGGTGCTCGCGTGGCTGCTGCACTCCGACCCGCCCGTGGTGCCGATCGTGGGCGTCAGTGCGGTGGCACAGCTGGAGGAGGCCCTCCAGGCACGCGAGATCGAGCTCGACGGCGACCTGATGTCACGCCTTGATGCTGCTCGCTGAGTCCTTCGGCTTCGGCAGCTTCTCCGTAGCCGGGTCGATCACCGCCTGCTCCTTGGTGATCGGCTCGGGCCTGGCGTCCCGCGCGGCCCGCGGCTCGGGAACGTCCTTCTCCCGCACGTCCTTCTCCCGCACGTCGGTATCCCGCAGGTCGTTCTCCGGCACGTCGGTCTCGGAGGAGGCGACCGGCTCGTCCTCCATCTCGATCAGCTTGCGCCGCGCGGGCAGCACGGCCATGAAGAGACCGAGCACGGCGATGCCGAGGTGCAGCCAGTTGTCGAACGCGTTGAGCGCCAGCGGGTTCCCGAGACCGGAGACCGGGTTGGCTGTCAGCACGCCCGCGATCATCAGGCCCCACACGAACACGGCGCCGTAACCGAGGAGCAGCAGCCAGCCGTACAGCCGCGAGAGGCCGGAGCGCATGGCCATCAGCAGGCCCAGCACGCCGACCGCGACGTGCAGAGCGTTGTGCATCGGGTTGACCGAGAAGCCGAGCACGAACGCGTGGTCGTCGCCGGTCGCGCCGGTGCGGGTGAAGCCGACGACACCGAACACGACGAACGCGATACCGGTGAGCGCGGCCAGCACCTGCACGGGTTGCAGGCCCGCGACCTTGACAGTGACGCGGTGGGTCATGACGCCTCCAGAGGTCTGTCTCACCCACCGCAGGTACCCGAGCGGTCACGCTGGCAAACCCCCGGCGTGCCGTCAGGCGGGCTTGTGCCCCACCGCGGCGTACCCGCCGTGCAGCAGCCGGACCTGCCCGTCCCCGACCAGCGTCAGACCGTCCAGATAGGACTCCATGCGCCCGGTGTGCGACACCGCGAGGAACCCGTTGGGCGGTAACGCGTCCCGGTAGGCCGCGACGAGCCGGTGCGGGTCGGTGGCGTCGTCCACGTACCGGAGCACGTCGACCATGAGCACCGCGAACGGCTCGTTCAGGTCGATGCTCATCTCGGGGTGGTGCAGCAGCCGGTCCGGGCAGCGGAAGTCCGCCTGCACGATCCGCGCGTTCGGGTCGCCGCGCAGGATGGCGCGGCCGAACGCGACGGTCGGCTTGTCGTGGTCGACGTACACCACGCGCGCGCCAGGAGCGGTCTCGTGGACGCTGCCGCACGTCGGTATGCCGGAGCCGAGGTCGAGGAACTGGCGCACGCCCGCGTCGTGGCAGTGCTTGACGGCACGCCGCAGGAACGCCCGGTTCGCCCGGCTGACGAGCGGCAGCTCGGGCTCGATGCGCACCGCCTGCTTGGCGAACGCGCGATCGACGGCGAAGTTGTGCACGCCGCCGAGGTAGTAGTCGTAGATCCGTGCGGCACTCGGCCGACGTACGTCGACCTCGTAGCGTGCGCAGACAGGGACCGCAGGCATCACCAGAGGGTAACCGTCCTCTAGTCCGAACGAGCGAAGTATCCCAAAATCTTTGGGTCCATCTGACATGGGTTTCGGCACCGCGCGCCAGACCCTTTAGACCAGCTTGACAGGTTGACCGGACAGAGACTGGACAAGTGGCCCGCTGGACGTGGGACGGCCCGGTCCACCCCACTGAGACCGGGCCGAGTAGCGCGTACGGGGATCGAACCCGTGTTTCCGGATTGAGATTCCGGTGTCCTCACCACTGGACGAACACGCCGGGGACGCGCATGCGAAAATGACATATCGGCATGCGCGCTGGAAGATTGTGCGAACTAGGTGGCCGACAGCGGCGGTTGTCGACGAACTACCAGGTCAAGTTGAGGGAACCTCGGCAAGTGCGCTCACCGCCGAGGATGGCGGGAGCACCGTTCCAGTCTTCCGCTTCAATAGCGGACAAGAACCTGAATTCGGTGGTCATCGAGGTCCCTCCTTTCTTGTTCACGGGTATTACCTTGCCCCGTGCGGAGGGAGTGGTCAAAGCAATTAATCAGGCCATCCGGGCGGTAGCCAGTGCACCGCCTGCCACAGGTCAGCTCGCACACCGGCGTCCGCCAGGTCAAGACCCAGCATGCGTTCGATGTGCCTGATTCGGTGCCGAACGCTGTTGCGATGGATACCGAGCACGGAGGCGCTGCGGTCCCAGTTGCCATGTTGCGCGAGCCACACCCGCAGTGTTTCGACCAGCCCGCGCGCCGATCGGCCGCTCGCCAGCGGGGCCATCAGGCGCACCGCGAAACGGGCCGCCTGTGCCGGTTCGACCAGCGACGAAACGGATCCGAGTTCGGACGCGCGTTGTGAACGGCCTGACGCGAGCGCCGAACGGAGCAGCGACTCGGCCTCGTCCGACGCGGCGCCGAGCTCGCCTGCGCCGACAGGTCCGCTGACCCCGACGACCCAGCCCTGCTCGGCCACCCGGTCGAGGTCGACGGAGTTACCCGCAGCCACCACCGCACGCAGTCCGGGTTCACCCAGATCGATCAACGGCGTCCCTAACGTCTGGGTCAGCAGCTCGTGGTCCGCGGGAGCTCTTCGCAGGCTCCGCCCGGCGATCACCCGGTACTCGCGGCTGTCCAGCACGAGCGCCAGCTGGTCGGCGGCGGGCAGGCCGAGCAGCAGCCTGGCGGCGAGCCGCGCGGGGTGGCCGCGTGAGGTGTCGGCGTCGCGGCGCAGCAGGCTGAGCACCGCGACGGCGACGGCGACGACCGCGCGTTCGGCGACGGAAAGCGCTGTCTCCCTTCCCACGACGAGGATCGCGGGACGCAGCGACAGCTGTTCGACGGGGTTCAGCACGACGTGGTCGTCGCCGACGGACGTGCTCGCGCTGCGCGGGCCGGTGCCCGCGCCGACGCGCCGGGCGAGCCCGGCCAGTTCGCCGGACAGCTCGGGCGCGCGGGCGGACCTGCCGAGCACCGCGCCGTTCGCGTCGAGCAGCAGCACCCAGCAGTCGAGCGCGACGGCGAGCGCGGTGACCGTGCCGTCGACGGGCCTGATCCGCACCGCTGCTCGGGTGAGCGCGCGTTGCGAGTCCGCGAGCATGCGCAGCTCGGCGTTCTGACGCTCGGCGAGCAGGTCGCCGACTGCCTGGCTGACCGCCAGGAACGGCGTGTCCGGCGGTACCGCGACGAGTGGCATGCCCTGCGCCGCGCACTCCTCGACGAGCCGCGCGGGCACCTCGGCGTACTCGGGCATGACGCCGAACGCGACCGCGCTGACGCCGGACGACACGAGTCCGGCGACGTAGCGGTCGACGTCGTCGGGGAACTTCACGCCCGCCGTCATCAGCAGTTCCTGGCCGACCAGGAACGGGGTCGGGTCGGCGAGCTCGCTCACGTGGGCCCAGCGCACGGGCCGGTCGAGCTGGTCCTCACCGCACAGGACGGCGAGTCCGAGCTCGGGGCGGGCCACCACCGCACGCAACGAGACGGTTTGCACAACCATGGTCCGTCAATTGTGCACATCAACCACTTACCAGCGCCACCGACCATTTCTAGTGTGATCTGCAACCTAAGGAGGTCCGAAGTGGCTCTCGACTACGCGGTGATCGCGGCCTACGTGCTCGGCATGGTCGGCATGGGCTGGTGGGGCATGCGACGCGCGACGAGCAAGAGCGAGTACCTGGTCGCCGGACGGCGGCTCGGGTTCGCGATGTACTCCGGCACCATGTCCGCTGTCGTGCTCGGTGGCGCGTCGACCATCGGCGGCGTCGGGCTGGGCTACAAGTTCGGCATCTCGGGCGCGTGGATGGTGTTCTCCATCGGCCTGGGCATCCTGCTGCTGAGCGCGCTGTTCGCCCGCCGGATCGTGCGGCTCAAGGTCTACACCGTCTCCGAGATGCTGGACCTGCGCTACGGCGGCAACTCCAGCGCCATCTCCGGTGTGGTCATGTGGGGCTACACGCTCATGCTGACGGTCACGTCGACCATCGCGTACTCGACGATCTTCAACGTCCTCTTCGGCTTCGACAAGTGGATCGGTGTCGTCATCGGCGGCAGCATCGTGGTTCTCTACTCGGTGCTCGGCGGCATGTGGTCGATCACGCTGACCGACATCGTCCAGTTCAT
The DNA here is from genome assembly GCF_007845675.1 of Lentzea tibetensis. GTDB lineage: Bacteria > Actinomycetota > Actinomycetes > Mycobacteriales > Pseudonocardiaceae > Lentzea > Lentzea tibetensis. The sequence continues at coordinate 250,000 of NZ_VOBR01000006.1, forward strand.
CGTGAAGACGGTCGGCATCCTGTTCCTGCTGCTGCCCATCGCGTTGTTCCAGGCGGGCGGTTTCGACGGCATCCAGCAGCGGCTCAACGACCCGGCCGTGTTCGACGTCGGCACGATCGGCATCGACACGATCATCACCTACCTGCTGATCTACGTGTTCGGCCTGCTGATCGGCCAGGACATCTGGCAGCGCGTGTTCACCGCGAAGTCCCCGAAGGTCGCGACCTGGGGCGGCATCACGTCCGGTCTGTACTGCCTCGTCTACGCCGTCGCCGGTGCGTTGATCGGCACCGCGGGCAAGGCGCTGTACCCGAACATCGCGAACAAGGACGAGGCGTTCGCGACGATCGTGGAGAACCTGCTCCCGACCGGTGTCCGCGGCCTGGTCCTGGCGGCGGCTCTGGCCGCGATGATGTCGACCTCCAGCGGCGCTCTGATCGCGTCTGCCACGGTGGCCTCCAACGACATCTGGCCGCGTCTGTTCGGGAAGAGGGTTGCCGCGAGGGATGAGAACCACGACGAGGTGCGCTCGAACCGGATCTTCACGCTGGTGCTCGGCATCGTCGCGATCGGCATCGCGGTGGCGCTGAACGACGTGATCGCCGCGCTGACCGTGGCCTACAACATCCTCGTCGGCGGACTGCTCGTCGCGATCATCGGCGGACTGGTGTGGAAGCGCGGCACGCGGGCCGGTGCGATGGCGTCCATGGCCGTCGGCTCGCTGACCGCGATCACGTTCATGGTGATCGACGGGGTGCTCGCCAACACCCCCATCTACTACAGCCTCGCGGCGTCGTTCGTCGTGTACGTGGGCGTCAGCCTCGTCACGCCGCCGACCGAGGCCTCGGTGCTCCGCGTCTGGGAGAGCCGGGTCGCTGGTGAATCAGCTGAGAAGGAACTGGTGAAATCGTGATCGGCCCCACCGACTCCTCGGTCGTTCCCCGGTACGCCGGGCCCGCGACCTTCGCCCGCCTGCCGCGCATCGACCAGGTGCCGAAGGCAGACGTCGCGGTCATCGGAGTCCCCTTCGACACCGGGGTGTCGTACCGCCCCGGTGCGCGTTTCGCCCCTTCGGCGGTGCGCGAGGCGTCGCGGTTGCTGCGGCCCTACAACCCCGGTCTGGACGTCTCGCCGTTCGAGGAGTTCCAGGTCGTGGACGGCGGCGACATCAGCGTCAACCCGTTCCACATCGGCGAGGCCATCGAGACGATCGACGCCGAGTCGAGCGCGCTGCTCGACACCGGCGCCCAACTGGTGACGATCGGCGGTGACCACACGATCGCGCTGCCGCTGCTGCGCGCGGTGTCCCGCAAGCACGGTCCGGTGGCGCTGCTGCACTTCGACGCGCACCTCGACACGTGGGACACGTACTTCAACGAGGCGTACACGCACGGCACGCCGTTCCGCCGCGCGGTCGAGGAGGGCCTCCTCGACACCGAGGCGCTCTCGCACGTCGGTACCCGCGGTCCGTTGTACGGCAAGTCCGACCTGGAGGACGACAAGCGTCTCGGGTTCGGCATCGTGACTTCGGCGGACGTGATGCGGCGCGGTGTCGACGAGACCGTGTCCGCGTTGCGGGACCGGATCGGGAACCGCCCGCTGTACGTGTCGATCGACATCGACGTGCTGGACCCGGCGCACGCGCCCGGCACCGGCACGCCCGAGGCGGGCGGCATGACGTCGCGGGAGCTGCTGGAGATCCTGCGCGGCCTGGCGGGCCTCAACCTGGTGGGCGCGGACGTCGTCGAGGTGGCGCCCGCCTACGACCACGCCGACATCACTTCTGTGGCAGCCTCGCACGTGGCCTACGACCTGGTGAGCCTGATGGCGTTGAACGCGAAAAACGCCCAACGGACAGCCCCCACCCGTCCCGGGGGGACGACCCCGACCCAGTCTACCAGCGCAAACGCCGGTCAAGGCACCGCTCGGCGATCTGTGGACAACTTGCTGGAGGAGGCGAAGTGACCACCCGAACGGGCGGCGACGTCGTCGTCGAAACGCTCGAAGCGCTGGGCGCCCACACCGTGTTCGGCATCCCCGGCCAGCACGCGCTGGGCCTGTTCGACGCGCTCAACCGCTCGGACCTGCGCTACGTGGGCAGCCGCACCGAGGTGAACGCCGCGTTCGCCGCGGACGGCCACGCCCGCGTCACCGGCCAGGTCACGCCGCTGCTCGTGTCGACCGGGCCGGGTGCGCTGCAAACCCTTGCGGGACTTCAGGAATCGGCCGCGGCGAGCGCCCCGGTGCTCGGCATCAGCAGCCAGATCCCGAGCCAGGGCCTCGGCGGCGTGCGCGGCGGGTACCTGCACGAGCTGACCGACCAGCTGGGCAGCTTCCGCGACGTCGTGAAGCACGCGCGCGTGGTGCGGTCGGCGTCGCAGATCCCGTCCGCGCTCACCGAGGCGTGGGAGGTCGCCGCGTCGGCGCCGCACGGCCCGGTGTGGGTGGAGATCCCGCAGGACGTGCTGCTCGGGCCGGCGGGCATCCCCGTGGTCGGGGAGATCACCGCGACACCCCGCCCGCTGCCCCCGCGCCAGGAGCTGGTGGCCGAGGCCGCCCGCCTGCTCGACGGGGCGAAGCGGCCGGTGATCCTCGCCGGTGGCGGCGTCGGCCGGTGCGGTGCGCACGCGGAACTGCTGGAGCTGGCGGAGAAGCTGCGCGCGCCGGTCGTGACGACGTTCGGCGGCAAGGGCTGCTTCCCTTGGGAGCACCCGCTTTCCGCGCAGTCGTGGCTGGAGGACTGGCACACCACTGAGTTCCTCGCCGACGCCGACGTGCTGCTCGTGCTCGGCTCCGGGCTCGGCGAGCTGTCCAGCAACTACCGGACGTTCCGGCCGCGCGGCGCGGTGATCCACGTCGAGGCCGACCTCGGCAAGCTGGAGTCGAACTACCCCGCACTCGGCATCCACGCCGACGCCGGGCTGTTCCTGGAGGCGATCACCGCCGCGACCACCCGCCGCGAACCCGACGGGCAGGCCGAGGAGTCCGTCCGGACGCTGCTCGTCGCCGTCGCGGAACGCCTCACTGAGCAGGAGCTGGACCTCGAGCAGGAGGTGCTCGCGGCGGTTCGCTCCGCGGTGCCGGACGGGACGCCGACGTACTGGGACATGACGATCCTCGCGTACTGGGCGTGGTCGGCGTGGGACCCGCGCGGCGGCGTGCAGTTCTCCGCGCAGGGCGCGGGCGGCCTCGGCTACGGCCTGCCCGCGGCGCTGGGTGCGGCGGCCGCGGTCGACGGTCCGGTGCTCGCGGTGTCCGGTGACGGCGGCGCGATGTACGGCATCCCCGAACTCGCGACCGCGCGCCAGCACAACTCGCGCGTCACGTGGCTGATCATCGACGACGGCGGCTACGGCATCCTGCGCGAGTACATGACCGACGCGTTCGGCCGGGCCACGGCCACCGAGCTGGCGCGCCCGGACTTCGTCGCGCTCGCCGAGGCGTTCGGCGTGCCCGCGACCAGGAGCACGCTCGAGTCGTTGCGCGAGGACCTCGCGAAGGCGCTGGCCGGTGACGGCCCGCACGTGGTAGTGCTGCCGGCTGTACTTCGGATGTTCGCACCGACACACCTGGAGAACCACTGATGACCCTCACCAACGTGATCAACGGCGCCCGCCAGTCCGGTGCGGGCGGCAGCGACCTGGTCGATCCCGCGACCGGCGAGGTGTTCGGCACGGCCGTGGTGTCGGGCGAGGCCGAGGTCGACGCGGCGGTGCGGGCGGCGGAAGCCGCGTTCCCCGCGTGGTCGCGGACCACGCCCGGTGAGCGCATGTCGGCGCTGCTGAAGCTCGCGGACCTGTTGGAGGCCAACGCTTCCACGGTCGCGGACGCCGAGGTGCGCGAGACGGGCAAGATCCGCGACGTGGTGCTCACCGAGGAGATTCCCCAGTGCGCGGACCAGATCCGCTTCTTCGCGGGTGCCGCGCGGCTGCTGCACAGCGCGTCGGCCGGTGAGTACCTGGAGGGCCACACCTCGTACCAGCGGCGCGAGCCGGTGGGTGTGATCGCGCAGATCACGCCGTGGAACTACCCGCTGATGATGGCCGTGTGGAAGATCGCGCCGGCGCTGGCGGCGGGCAACACCGTCGTCGTGAAGCCCGCCGACACCACGCCGACCTCGACGGTGCTGCTCGCCGAGCTGGCCGCGCAGGTGCTGCCGCCCGGCGTGTTCAACGTCGTGCTGGGCGACCGCGACACCGGCCGCCTGCTCGTCGAGCACCCGGTGCCCGCGATGGTGTCGATCACCGGCTCCACGCGTGCCGGCATCGAGGTCGCCCGCAGCGCGGCGGCCACGCTGAAGCGCACGCACCTCGAACTCGGTGGCAACGCGCCGGTTCTGGTGTTCGACGACGTGGACGTGCCCGCCGTGGCGTCCGCGGTCGTCGGTGCCGCGTACTACAACGCGGGCCAGGACTGCACGGCCGCGACGCGCGTGCTGGTGCACTCCGCGGTGCACGAGCAGTTCGTCGCCGCGCTCGCCGATGCCGCTTCCGCCACGGTGCCGGGCAAGGACTTCGGGCCGTTGAACAGCGCGGCCCAGCTGTCCCGCGTGCTCGGCCTGATCGAGCGGCTGCCGTCCCACGCGACCGTCCACTGCGGCGGCAAGCAGTTCGGGGACCGCGGTTTCTTCTTCTCCCCCACCGTGGTCTCCGGCCTGCGCCAGGACGACGAGATCGTGCAGGAGGAGGCGTTCGCGCCCGTCATCACCGTGCAGTCGTTCGCCGATGACGACGAGGCCGTCTACCTCGCGAACGACGTGCCGCAGGGACTGGCGTCGTCGGTGTGGACCGGGTCGGCGGACCGGGCCGCGCGCCTCACCCCGCGCCTGGACTACGGCGTCGTGTGGGTCAACACGCACGGCCCGATCACCCCCGAGATGCCGCACGGCGGGTTCGGTCAGTCCGGGTACGGCAAGGACCTCTCCATGCACGGACTCGAGGACTACACCCGCGTCAAGCACGTCATGCAGGCTCACTGACAGAGCAGCCCCGGCAGCCACTTCTTCTGCGAGAACCGGAGTGGCTGCTGGGGCGCCATCAGCGTGCGCACGGTCGGGCAGTCGGCGTCGGTGTACTCGACGGCCATCAGGAAGGTCGAGCCGTCGCTGACATCACCCTCGAACTTCCCGTAGTGCCGCTGGATCTCGCCGAGCCCGAACTCGGTGCGCAGGTCGAGCGCGCGCCGTCGACCGTGGGGACGCCGGTCCCGCCAGAAGCTCGCGATGCCGCGCCCCAGGCCCTCGTAGCTGGAGGCGATCACGTGGACCGGCTAGCCGGTCTGCAGGACGAAGAACAGGAAGCCCAGGAAGCTCGGGCCTGCGAACCTGCGGAATTCTTCGGGGAACAAGTCGCGGGCGGCGGGCGCGGGCGGCGGCTCGCTGATGATGTTGATGCGGAAACCAGCCGCGGTGAAGGCGTCTGTCATCGCGTGCAGCGGGCGGTCCCAGAAGCTCATCTGGGCGGTCTGCCCGCCCAGAGTCCATTCCTCGGTCCGGTTGCGGGTCTGGAAGTAGTCGAGCTTGTCCCCGGCCAAGCGCTGCATCAGGGTGATGGCGAACGGATGCTCGACCGAGACGATGAGCCGTCCGCCGGGTGTCAGCACGCGTCGCAGTTCGGCCAGTGCCGGCCCCCAGTCCTCCAGGTAGTGCAGCACCAGGGATGCGATCACGTCGTCGAACGCACCGTCGGCGAAGGGCAGCGGGTCGGTCAGGTCGGCGACCCGCAGATCCGCGTCGGCGCCCAGCCGCCGCCGGGCCAGCTCCAGCATGCCTGCGCTCGCGTCGATGCCGGTCACGGCAGCTCCCCGATCGCGCAGCGCGGCGAACAGGGGCCCCGAGCCGCAGCCGGCGTCGAGGATCCGCCGGCCGGTCACGTCCCCGGCGAGTTCCAGCATCGCGGGACGCTCGTAGTACGCGTTCAGGAGACTGGTCTCGTTCTCGGCCGCGTACCCCTCGGCGATGCTGTCGTAGTCGTTGGCCCGAACTGGATCAGTGAGAGACGCATTGCTTTCTGAAGTCGACGTCATGCCAACAGGACGTCCGAGCAGTGAATGAGGTTGGTCAGAACAGCCCGGCCAGCGTTCGCGAGACGGGAGCCGTGGCCGCCTTCGGGTAGTGCGGACGGAGGCTTGCCGCGAGGACGCGGTCGAGCATCCGGTCGGACAGCACCCGCGACAGGCGCGTGATCAGGGCCGCGTCACGGCCGACGGTGTAGCGGGTGCGAGGCTTTCGCGCGGTCACGGCCTTCGTGATCACCAGGGCCGCGGCGTCGGCGGGCGTGCCACCGGGGGCGTGGGCGGCGGACTGCGCGTTGATCGCCTGGATCAGGCTTCCGTAACGGTCGCGCTGGTCCGGTGACATGGCAGCGGCCTGCTGGTTCGTGGCGGCGATGACCCGGTCCGACATCTCCGTGCGGACGGCGCCGGGCTCGACGACGACCACCCGCACACCCAGCGGCGCCAGTTCCCGGCGCAGCGAGTCGCTCACCGCCTCGAGGGCGAACTTCGTGCCCGCATAAGGGCCGTACGCGGGCATGGCGACCCGCCCGCCGACCGAGCTGATGTTGACCACCCGGCCCGAGTGGCGCAGCAACGCGGGCAGCAGCGCCTGGGTGACGGCGACGTGACCGAAGAGGTTGATCTCGAACTGCCGGCGCCACTCGCTCAACGGCAGGATCTCGACCGGGGCGTTGATCTGGATGGCGGCGTTGTTGATCAGCGCCCGCAACGCACCTGCCTGCGAGTCTTCGTCGAGGCGGGCAGCCAGCCGCGCGATGTGGTCGGGCCGGGTGATGTCGAGGATGACCGGCTCGATGCCGTCGGCGCGCAGCGCGTCGGCGTCTCGATCGCGGCGGACTCCGGCGATGACGTGGAACCCCCGGCGAGCCAGTTCGCGCGCGGACGCCGCGCCGATCCCGGTCGAGGCTCCCGTCACGACGACGCGTTCCCGAATTTCAGATGACATTGTCACCTGACTGACGGTAGATATCTCAGATGACACTGTCAACTGTAGGATGATCGGCATGGTCAGCCGTACGGAATCCGCCGCCGCGACGCGACGCGCCCTGCTCGACGCGGCCGCCGAGCTGCTGGACAGCGGTGGCCCGGACGCGGTGACGTTGCGCGCGGTCGGGGCGAGTGCGGGCGTCACCCGCGGGGCGCCGTACCGGCACTTCCCCGACAAGGACAGCCTGCTGACCACCGTCGCGGCCGAGGCGTTGGACCGGCTCGCGGACCAGGTGCGGGCCGTGCGCGCCGATCCGCGGGTCCCCCCGGCCGACACGCTGCACCAAGCCCTGTCCGCACTGATGACGGTCGGCCGCCGTCAGCCGCACCTGTACCGGCTGATGTTCACCTACCCGGCCGGTGACCCGGCCGCGATCCACGCGGCGACCCAGGCGGGCGAACGCGCCCAGGACGAGTTCCTCGCCATCGTCGGCGACCTGGTCGGCGGACAGCACGCCCAGCGGTTCGCCGCGCTGCTGCTGACCAGCGCGCACGGGATCACGGACATGGAGGTCAACGGGCACCTGTCCGCGGACAAGTGGCGCGTCACGGCCGAGGAGCTCGTCTCGACCCTGGTGTCCATGATCGACAAGCAGGCCCGGAGCGAGTAGCGGTGCACGAGCGTCAACGCAGCCGTTAGATGGTCTGATGCGAGTGACAGTCCTGGGGTGCAGCGGCGGCTGGCCCGCGGCGGGCCGCCCGTGTTCGGGTTACCTGCTCGAGGCGGGCGGACGGCAGGTGTGGCTGGACGCGGGCACCGGCACGATGCCGGAGCTCCTGCGCCACACCACGCTGGCCGACCTGGACGCGGTGTGGATCAGCCACCTGCACCCCGACCACTGCTCGGACCTGTTCGGCGCGTTCCAGGCGCTGAAGTACGGCAACGCCCGCGACGATCGGCTACCGGTCTACGGACCGCCGAGGTGGGCGTCGGCGTTCGAGGCGTTCGCCGGGCCGGCCACCGGCGTGTTCGAGGTGCACGAGCTGGTCGACGGCGGGCGCGTCGACCTGGGCCCGCTCCAGCTGGAGGCGGTGTTCGTGCCGCACGTGCTGCCGACGTTCGGTGTGCGCGCATCGGCGGACGGCAAGGTGTTCGGCTACACCGCGGACTACGAACCGGGTGCGGACCTGAGCCGGTTCGCGGACGTCGACCTGCTGCTCGCCGAGGCGTGGCGGTCGGCCGACGCGGTGGCCGCGCTCGGCGTGCGCGCGGTGATCACCCACGTGCATCCCGACCTGGACCCGCTCGAGGTCGCCGGGGACATGGAGGCCGCGGCACCCGGCATGGTCATTTCGATGTGAACCAGCCGATGTCGCGGAACAGCTGCACGCCCTCGCGGGTCAGCGGCCGGAACACGCGGGTCGCGGACAGCTGGAGCAGCCGGGCGATCAGCGGCGTGCTGCGCCGGACCAGCATGCCGGTCTTCGCGGCCTTCTCGGACTTGTCGTGCACCCAGAACAGCACGACCGCCATCTGGTAGAGCCACAGCAGCTCGGGCAGGTCCTCCCGCAGCTCGGGGTCGACCTTCGCGGTCGACCCCAGCAGCACGGACCGCATGAGCCCGATGCCCGCGTCACGGGCCGGGCTCGACTCGTCGGAGAACGGCGACAGCGGGCTCGCCGGGTCTGCGGCGTTCTTGAAGAACTGCGCCGCGAACTCGTGGTACGGCTCCGAGACCTCGAGCCACGCCTGCATCACGCCGTCGAGCCGGGCGGCGAACTTCGGCTCGGACGCCAGCAGCGGCGCCACGGCCTCCCGGTGCAACGCGACCATCCGGTCGTAGAACCCCTGGACCAGGTGTTCCTTCGACTCGAAGTAGTAGTACGCGTTGCCGACCGAGACACCGGCGTCCTTGGCGATCGCCCGCATGGTGGTGCGGTCGTAGCCGTTCTCCTGGAAGAGCCGGAGCGCCGTCTCGAGGATCAGCGCTCTGGTCTGCTCCCCCTTAGGCGCACTCGGCGTGGTTGCAGGTTGATCCACGCGGCACATTCTCCCCACCCAGGCTGTTCGCGCGCAGCCGGTCCGCCAGCGCGGTCGCGGCCCGCACGAACCGCGCCTTCCCAGGCCTGCTCAGCGACACCGCCATCGGCCGCCACGCGGCCAGCGCCCACAGGCACACCAGCCACGCGTCGTCGCCGCGGTAGACGTCGCCGCGATCCGAGATCACCGTGATCTTCCGCAGCGTGTCGTCGTGGTCGAGCTCGGGGAACCGCGACCGGGCCGCCTCCGACCCGGCCGCGACGAAGTCGAGCCACACGACCTGCCGCTGGTTGCGCAGCCACTTGCTCGCGCGCCGGCAGAACCCGCAGTTCTCGTCCGCCAGGACGGTCAGGTACTTCATGCCGTCACGACCGTGTGCGCGGTGGGCACGATCGGCGGCTCCGCCTGCGCGTCCATGATGCTGCGGCGGCGCATCTTGCTCAGCACGATCACGTTGGTGATGTGCAGGACACCCAGCACCACCAGCACCGTGCCGACCTTGACCGACAGCGTCTCGAACACCTGCCGCGCCTCCTCGACGGTGTCGCGGGTGCGCAGGAACCAGCTGACGAACCCGAGGTTCACGAGGTAGAAGCCGACCACCAGCAGCCGGTTGACGGTGACCGCCAGCTCCTCGTTCCCCCGGAACACGTCGACCAGGAACACCTTGCCGTTGCTGCTCAGCACCCGCCCCACCCAGACGGTCAGGCCCACGCTGAGCACGATGTAGATGACGTAGGTGACAACCAGGCTGTCCACTTGAACCCCCATTTGAACGTGTTCAACTCTTGCCCGGCCGACTATACGCCGCGCTTTTGAACGCGTTCAAGTGTTAGCCGCGCCACCGCCACGACGTCAGCCGCTCACGGCCGGGCAGGTCACCGCGCCCGGTCGCCCACAGCAGCGTCTGCCACCGGTTCGTCTCCTCCGGCGCGTCCGGGAACAGCCGCTTCAGGCTGCGGTCGCACAACGCGGCGGGCGGATGGAACTCCAGCCCGAGGCCTTCGGCGATGTCGTGGGTGTGCACCAGCGTCTCCACCACGCCCATGGCCGCGAACCCGTCCGGCGTCGACGCGCCGTACACGTGGTACGCGACCGCGTCCGCGGGCGCCACGCTCACCATCCGCACCAGGAACGCCCCGCACGCCTCCAGCACCTGGAACAGGCCCGGCACCCCGGCGGACCGGTCGGCGAAGATCGTGCTCCGCGGACCTCCCGGCCGGCGCGCCACGAAGTCGAACGCCACCTCGCTCTCGGTGGGCGGGATCCTGGGACCGAACCTGGCCGCGTAGGAGAACAGGTCGTCTGCCAGGTGCTCGACCGTCTCCCAGCAGGTCCACTCCAGGGTGCCGGCGCGGTCGTCCCAGTCGGCGTCCTTCGCGGCGGACAGGGTCTCCAGTGCCAGTTGGACTGCTTCATCGACATCAGCGGCGGTGACCAACGGAAAGCCCTTCAGCAGGGGTGGGATCTCGGGCCATCCTAGGAACTCGGTCGCCTCTTGTCGCTGGACATGCTTCCGGCGAACTCGGCGGCGATCTTCGAGATGAGCCGTTCACCCCGGAGTGCGCCCCTGGGGAGAGGCATCGCGCGGACCGTGATCTTCCTCCAGTCTGCTCGACGCGGGACACCTCGCACCCGGCGCATACGAGAGGTGTTGACCTCGACCTAACTGGAGTTCATACGGTCGGGTCATGTTCGCCATCAGGCAGTACGAGTTCGGTCCGGCCGACAACCTCCGCTTCGAGGAAGTACCGGATCCCCAGCCACAGCAGGACCAGGTGCTCATCAGGGTGACAGCGGCAGGCGTGCACCTGGTCGACACGTCGATCCGCAAGGGACAGTTCGGCAACCCGGAACTCCCGATGACACCGGGCCGCGAGGTAGCGGGCGTGGTCACGCGAGGCCCGGAGGAGTGGATCGGCAGACGTGTCGTCGCGCACCTCGGCATGACGAACGGGGGCTACGCCGAGCAGGCCGTCGCGAACGTGAGCGCGCTGCACGCGTTGCCGGACACCGTGTCCGACGAGGCGGCGGTCGCGATGATCGGCACCGGGCGCACGACGGTCGGCATCCTCAACGCCGCGAATATCACGCCGGAGGACACCGTCCTGGTGCTGTCGGCGGCGGGTGGCATCGGGGCGCTCGTCGTCCAGGAAGCGCGCAACGTCGGCGCGAAGGTCATCGGCGTGGCGAGCAAGAGCAAGCTGCAGCACATCAAGGCCGACCAACAAATCGACTACAGCGAGCTCGAGTCGATCAAGGGCACGACAGTCGTGTTCGACGGCGTGGGCGGCGACGCCGGCGACCAAGCGCTGAAAAGCCTCGCACCGGGCGGCCGCACGATCATCTACGGCTGGGCGTCCGGCAGGTCCACGGACACGTCGGTCGAAACCCTCTTCCGAGCCAGCCTCACCGCGACGGTCGCGCTCGGCCCCGGCCTGATGAAGAACGGCCTGCGCCCGCTGGAAGACGAAGCACTGCAAGGCCTCACCACCGGCCGCTTCGTCCCGCTGATCAACCCGCCGTTCGCGCTGCGGGACGCCGCGAAGGCCCACGAGGCACTGGAATCCCGCGCCACCATCGGCAAAGTGGTGCTCAAGCCGTGAAACGCCGTCAGGGGCACCCTTGCCGCTGAAGCAAGGGTGCCCCTGACGGAACAACGATCAGGCAGGGACTGGCACCGACACGAACTTCTTGCCGTCGAAGTTCTCGATCTCGACGGAAGCGACGTCGTTCGGCGCGACCAAGGCGGAGCCGTCGAGGTTCGTGCCCTCGGTGGCGCCCTTCTTGGAGACGACCCAGCTACCGGCTTCCTGCCGGCTGCCGTCGCGGGCGACGACCCAGATGCGGCACTTCTGCCCCTCTGGGATACCGCCCGACCGCATGTTCAGCCGAACCCACCCTGCGGCGGGAACGACCTTCACGGTCAGCGACGCACCCGTCGCGGCGTCGGTCGCCGTGGCCAGCTTGGTTCCAGCCGGATCCGGTGCGGTCGACTGCGTGGGCAGCGCGACGTTCCCACCGGGTTCGACAGTCGTTCCCTTGCCGAGCCAGACACCGGTGCCCAGCACAGCGGCCGCGATGACGGCCGCGGCGATGCCGACGGTGAACTGACGGCGGCGGGCCACGCCGCCGCGTTCGGTGCGCACCTGACGGAGCGTGCGCTGGAGCAGCAGGTCGCCACCCTCCGGCGGGCCGTCGAGCATGGCCTCCGGCGGGACCTCGCCGAGCGCGGCCTCCATGGCCTTGAGGTCGTCGATCTCGCGGGCGCAGTCGGGGCAGGACGCCAGGTGCTCGTCCACGTCGCGCACCTCCTGCTCGTCCAGAGCGCCGAGGACGTAGGCACCGAGCAGCTGCGGGTCGTGTTGCGTGGTCATCCGGCCACCCCCTTCAGTGCGACCTGTTGACCGACGAACGTCTCCCTCAGGGCTCGCAACGCATAATATGATCTTGATTTCACCGTTCCCGGAGGAACGCCAAGAGCTTCTGCCGCCTCGGTCACGCTACGACCTCGGAAGTAGATCTCCATCAGCACATCGCGGTGATCGGAGGACAACCGGTCGAGCGCTTCCAGCACCACGACCGAGTCGACCACCTGGTCGGCGTGGTCGCGCTGAATCGGAGGCGTCGCCGGTGACTCCGCGACCTCCTGCGGACGCGCCGCCTTGGCCCGGACCCTGTCGGTGACGATGTTGCGCGCCACCGTGAGCAACCAGCCACGCACCGATCCCTTGCCGTTGACGAGGGCGTCGGGGTGTCGCCAAGCGCGGACGAGGGTCTCCTGGACCACGTCCTCGGCCGCCGCCCGATCACCGGTCAACCGCGTCGCGTAGGCGAGCAGAGCCCGACCGTGCTCTTCGTAGAGCGATCGGATCAGCGCCTCGTCGGCCGCGGTCTCCCGTTTGCGGGAGAACAAAGCCGCCATCCACCCACTCCTCCCCGCCCGTGAACATCTTTGGTCGGGCGTCTGCCATGGACCTCAAGCCGACACACGAACGTGGATCGACTTCGGTTCAAAGATTTTCGGGGATACTACGGATCAATGTGCCGAGCTGCAGGAACGGGCTTCGTTGATGCAGCGGACGACGTCGCTCATCATGGCGACGGACATCACGTTGATGAACATCGCGTGGTCGCTGGCCGGATCGCGGTGCTGCTCCGGGAAGCTGTCGATGGCGAAGGGGCGTCCCTGCGGCAGGTCATAGGTCACCGTAAGCCGCAGAACCGGCACGGGAAACGTCTTGGCGGGGCAGATTCCCGCAGCTGACGGGAAGACGACGTGCGTGCGGTGCGAAGCGCTGTCAGCGTTGCCGCCGTCCCAGCAGCTCGCGAACTCGAAGGTGCGGACGACGTCGGCGCCGTCGTCGCAGAGCGGGTACTTCGTGGTGTGGCGGTCGGGCTGGTTCGCGCAGCTCCACCTGGCGCGCACCCGGTCGCCGTGGTCGTGCGTGAACGCCATCGGGTCGCCGGTGATCATCCTGAGGAACCTCGGCATCGGCAGCACCTTGCTCACCGGGTTCCCGTGGTACGACACCCTCACCTGCCGGGGCGGCACCACCTCCCCGGTGTTGCCGTGCGCTCCCCCGCCGTTGGCGTGCGCGTCGTGACCAACCCCGTCGGTCAGCCGCAGCACGGGCCAGAAGTACGCCGACCGGTCGTCGTCGCCGCAGGTGCTCGACGCGGCGGCGAGGCTCTCGTTGGTGGACCTGTGGTCCGACGTCGTGTTGCCGACGTATTCGTGCGTGTGGTGCGCGCCTGCCGGTATCCCCGGTGACATCACGGGGTTGTCGGCGTTGAGGTGGCGCTGCTCGTTGGTGCCGCACTCGATCGTGAACGACCCGGCGGCCGCGGGGTCGTGGGCGACCGGCACGTCCGCGATGTCGACGTACTGGTCGCCGGACGGCGTCGAGCCCTCGGAGGTGCCCACGAGGATCGCCGCCGCGCCGAGCACGACCAACGCCACGGCGACCGCGACGACCAAGGTCATCGGGGAGCGGCGGCTGAGCTCGGGCACCCGGACAGCTTGCCCGGTGGAACAGGGCTGTGACAAACCGTTGTCTCACTACGCGGCACGGCGCATGCGCTGAACTTGACGATCAGCCCAGAAGTTCACCGGAACGGATTCAGCGCCTCAACTGGTGGAGCTTGTCGTAGGAGCCGCGCAGATGTTCCTCGGCGAGTGCCACTGCCCGTTCTCCGTCACCGCTGCGCAACGCGGCCACGAGCGCCGCGTGCTCAGGGGCGATGATCGTCCCGTAGTCGTCGTCGCCCTGGATGCGCGTCAGCAGGAACAGGTGGATCTGGTTGCGAATCGCCCGCCACGCCTCGGTGAGCCGCGCGTGCCCCGTCGCCGCGTACACGGCGTCGTGGAACCTCATGTCGAGTGCGACCAGTTCCTCGCGGCGCGCGGTGCGCATCTCGTCGACGATCTTGTCGAGTGCGTCGAACTGCCGCGCGTCGTTCTTGGCCGCCGCCGTCCGCATGGCGAGGTTGTCCAGCGCGTTGCGCAGTGTGTAGAGCTCGTCGACGTCCTGCGGCGACAGGCTGCGCACCCAGGTGCCCTTGTGCCACTCGGACACGACGAGCCCCTCGCGTTCGAGAATGCCCAGCCCCTCCCGCACCGAACCGCGGCTGACCTGCAGGTTCTGCGCGAGCTCGACCTCCTTGAGCGCGGCGCCTGGCGGGAACACCCCGGCGAAGATCGCCTCGCGGACGCGGTCCGCGGCCTCACCGGCGAGTCCGCGTCGCTGTGCTGGCTGCAACATGTCTGAATGTTGACATTCGGACATGTGCCAGGTCAAATGGACTGCATGACTCCTTCGATCCCTCGTTTCCACCTGGCCGTCCCGGTGACCGACCTGGAGGCGTCGCGCGCCTTCTACGGGGCGGTGCTGGGGTGTCCGGAGGGGCGGTCGAGTGACCGGTGGATCGACTGGAACCTCTACGGGCACCAGTTCGTGACGCACCTCGTCGACTCGGTCAAGGCACCGGACGCGTTCAACCCGGTCGACGGGCACTCGGTGCCGGTGCCGCACTTCGGGGTGCTGCTCTCGGTCGACGAGTTCCAGGTGCTCGCGGAGAAGCTCGAGTCCGCGGGGACCGACTTCGTGATCGCGCCCTACCAGCGATTCGCCGGCGAGCCGGGCGAGCAGTGGACCATGTTCTTCCGCGATCCCTCCGGCAACGCCATCGAGGTCAAGGCCTTCGCCGACGACGCGCAGGTGTTCGCGGTCTGACGTTGGGACCGCGGGCCGGAGGTCCGACCGGCCCGCGGCCGCGAGCTCAGGTGTTGTCCACCTGAGCAGCCACTAATTCACGCTTGTCCGTCCCCATGACGGCAACGCCCGTGACGTCACGAGCGTCCACCACGGCCGCGGCGGGCAGGGTGACGCTCCGGTCGTGCGAGAGCCAGCTGCCCGCGGTGATGGTGCGGCCGTCCTTGGTGCGCACGACCAGCCAGCACTTCTCGCCGTCGGTGATGCCGTCGACGGTGGCGACCAGGCGGACGCCGCCGTCGGTGTTCGTCATCTGGACCGACATCCGCGCTCCACCGGCGGTGCCGCCCTCGAACAGGTGGGTGCTGTCGCCACCCAGTCCCTGTCCAACGAACACCCCTCCGGCGAGTGTCGCCGCGATGAGTGTCGCCGTGACCGCGGCGGCGAGCCTGCCACGACGGCGGACGGCACGCGTGCGCTCAGCGCGCACCGTGCCCAGAGTCCGCTGCAGCAGCAGGTCAGCCTCCGGCGGCGGCCCTTCCATGAAGGCCTCCGGCGGTATTTCTTCCGTCAGCATGTGTCGATCTCGGTTCAGCTCGTTGGAATCAGTGGCGGTGTGGCCGCCACCTTCAAAACGGAACCCGCCGTTAGTTGGTTCAACCGGCGCACAGGGAAGATCGCCGGATCACACAAGACGGTTGACCAGGGCAGCAGGACGGTCGTAGCGTCTCGTATATGATGTACGACCGGGTTGGCGCACCTCCCGCGTCTAGGACCGACTTTGTTCTGGAATCGATCAAAGAAGCGATACTGAACGGAACTCTGCCGCCCGGACAGGCCCTTGTTGAATCCGAACTGGCCACTTCCCTGGGCGTGTCCAAGACCCCGGTGCGGGAGGCGTTGAAGACGCTCGCCGGTTCCGGGCTCGTGATGATGTCGCCATACAAAGGCGCGTCCGTGCGCACGGTCGACGCCGCGATGGCCAACTCCGTGTACGACGTGCGGATGCTGATGGAGCCCGAGGCGCTGCGCCGGGCGATCATGCTGAAAGCGTCGTTCAGCCACGCCCGCGAGACGCTCACGCAGCCGCGCACGGACCTCGCGAAACTGAGTCTGGCCAACAGGTCCTTCCACCGCGCCCTGTACGTCGGGTGCGGCAACCCGCTGATGATCAGCATCCTGGACGGGCTGCGGGACCAGGCCGCGCTGATCACCGTCGCCGGCTGGGGCATCTGCCCCACGTGGGACGACGAAGCCGCCGAGCACCACGCCATCCTCGCCGCCGCCGAGCAGGGCAAGAGCGACCTCGCGGCCGAACTGCTCCGCTCGCACATCCAGACCTTCGCCGACCGAGTGATCGAGGAGCTTCCCCATGGCATTCGATGACGTCTCCGCCCAGCTCGCCGGAGTCGTGGCCATCACCGTCACGCCCTTCGCGGAGGACGGGACCATCGACGAGAAGGCGTACGGCGCGATCGTCGAACGGATGGTGGACGGCGGCGTCGGCGTCGTCACGCCGAACGGCAACACCAGCGAGTTCTACCAACTGTCCGAGGCTGAGCAGCAGCGGTCCGTCAAGGTCACGCTGGAGGCCGTCGGCAACCGGGCCGCGGTCGTCGTCGGTGTGGGCCACGACCCGGAGTCGGCCGTCCGCGCCGCGCGGTTCGCGGACGAGGCCGGTGCGCAGGGCATCATGATCCACCAGCCGGTGAACCCGTACGTGGCTCTCGACGGGTGGGTCGAGTACCACCGGCAGATCGCGCTGACCGTGCCCGAGCTGTCCGTCATCCTCTACGTGCGCAACCCGCGCATCGGCGGCGCGCAGATCGCCGCGTTGAAGGAAGCGTGCCCGAACGTCGTCGGGGTCAAGTACGCGGTGCCGGACCCGGTGCGCTTCGCGTCCGTCGCCCGTGACGCCGGGCTCGACGACTTCACCTGGGTCGCCGGCCTCGCCGAGCTGTCCGCGCCCGGCTACTTCGCGACCGGCGCGACCGGGTTCACGTCCGGTCTCGCGAACGTCAGCCCGGAGATCTCGGTGCAGATCTTCAACTCGCTCAAGGCGGGCGAGTTCGCCGCGGCCATGGTGTTGTGGGAGCTGATCCGGCCGTTCGAGGAGATGCGGGCGGCCAACGAGTCCGCGAACAACGTCGCCGTCGTCAAGGAAGCGCTCGCACAGCTGGGCCTGTGCCGGCGCGACGTCCGTCCGCCCAGCCATCCGCTCACCGAGGTCGAGCGCGCGAAGGTCGGTGACGTGGTCAAGTCTTGGGGTCTGAAGTGAAACCGTTGAGAAGCGCGCAGTGGTTCGAAGGCGAGGCGCTGCGCAACTTCAGCCACCGCGCACGGGCGCGGCAGCTGGGCCTGAACGCCGAGGAGCACATCGGCAAGCCGGTGATCGCCATCCTCAACACGTGGAGCGGCATCAACCCGTGCCACATGCACCTGCGGGAACGCGCCGAGCAGGTCTCGCGCGGCGTGTGGCAGGCCGGTGGCGTGCCGATGGAGTTCCCGGTGTCGACGCTGTCGGAGACCTACCAGAAGCCGACGCCGATGATGTACCGCAACATGCTCGCGATGGAGACGGAGGAGATCCTCCGCTCCTACCCGGTCGACGGCGCGGTGCTGATGGGCGGCTGCGACAAGTCGACGCCCGCGTTGCTGATGGGCGCGGCCTCCGCGGACCTGCCGGCGATCTTCGTGCCGGCCGGGCCGATGCTGCGCGGCAACTGGCGCAACCAGAAGCTGGCCAGCGGCACGGACATGTGGCGGTTCTGGGACGACAAGCGCGCGGGCGTGATCGGCGAGACGGAGTGGAACGAGATCGAGTCCGGTCTCGCCCGCTCCCCCGGTACGTGCATGACGATGGGCACCGCGTCCACGATGACGTCCGCCGCCGAGGCGCTCGGGCTGACGCTGCCCGGTGCGTCGTCGATCCCGGCCGTCGACTCGGCGCACCACCGGATGGCGGCCGCGAGCGGCATGCGGATCGTCGAGATGGTCCGCGAGGACCTGACGATGTCGCGGATCCTCAGCGCGGAGGCCTACGAGGACGCCGTGACGACCGTGCTCGCGATCGGCGGCTCGACGAACTCGCTCATCCACCTCGTCGCGATGGCCGGACGCAGCCAGCTCCCGCTGTCGCTGGACGACTTCGACCGCCTCGCGCGCACCACGCCCGTGCTCGCCTCGGTGCAGCCCGCCGGGAAGTACCTGATGGAGGACTTCTACTACGCGGGCGGACTGCGCGGCCTGTTCTCCCGGCTGCGCGAGTCGCTGCACCTGGACCGGGTCACGGTCACCGGCCGCACGTTCGGCGAGGAGCTCGAGGGCGCGGCGGTGTTCGACGACGACGTGATCCGGCCGCTGGACAACCCGGTCGCACCGGAGGGCGGGCTCGCCGTGCTGCGCGGCAACCTGGCTCCGGACGGCGCGGTCATCAAGTACGTGGCCGCGGATCCCGCGCTGTGGAAGCACTCCGGCCCGGCCGTGGTGTTCCACGGCTACAAGGACCTGCAGCAGCGGATCAACTCCGCCGACCTGGAGATCACCCGCGACTCGGTGATCGTGCTCGCCGGCGGCGGGCCGAAGGGCGGTCCGGGCATGCCCGAGTACGGCATGCTGCCGATCCCGGACAAGCTGCTCAAACAGGGCGTGCGCGACATGGTGCGCGTCTCGGACGCCAGGATGAGCGGAACCTCTTACGGCGCCTGCGTTCTGCACGTCGCACCCGAGGCGCACGTCGGCGGGCCGCTGGCGCTGGTGCGCGACGGCGACATGGTCACGCTCGACGTCGAGGCGCGCGTGCTGAGCGTCGAGGTGTCCGACGACGAGCTCGCGAAGCGCCGTTCCGAGTGGACTCCGCCCGAGTCGAAGTTCGAACGCGGCTACGGAGCCCTGTACTACGAGCACATCACGCAGGCGAACGAGGGCTGCGACTTCGAGTTCCTCTCGCGTCCCGGCACCAACCCGGAGCCGAACGCCCTGTAGTGCCAATGGGAAGGCCCCGGTCCGATGTGGACCGGGGCCTTCTTCTTATCGGTTCTGGTGTGGACCGGCCTAGCGCCGCCGCAATTCCGGGCCACACCAGACCCGTCTAGTTCAGCGCCACCCTGAGAATCTTGGTGTTGCTGTTGCCCGCGGTGGAGTCCTTGTCACCGTTGGACGTGGTGACCCACAGCGAACCGTCCGGCGCGGGCTCCGGAGTGCGGAGACGGCCGTACGTGCCCTCGAAGTGCGCCGTGGTGGCGCCGACGCTCGAACCGCTGATCGTCATGCGGTACAGGCGCTCACCGCGCAGCGCGGCGAGGAACAGCACGTCGTTGACGATCGCGAGACCCGACGGCGACGCCGAGCTCGTGGAGAAGGTCTTCTTCGGCGCGATGAACCCGCTGCACGAACCCGTGGTGCCCTCGCAGCCCGGCCAGCCGAAGTTGCCGCCCTTCTGCAGCAGGTTGACCTCGTCCATGGTGCCGTCGCCGAGCTCGGCCTGCCACATGCGGCCCTGCGAGTCCACGGCGAGGCCCTGGACGTTGCGGTGACCGTAGGTCCACACGTAACGGGCGTTGCCGCCCTCGGCGAAGAACGGGTTGTCCGCGGGCGGCGTGCCGTCCGGGTTCAGGCGCAGAACCTTGCCGCCCAGGCTTTGCTTGTTCTGGGGGTTGTTCTTGTTCTGGCCGTCACCGGTGCCGGCGTAGAGCTTGCCGTCCGCGCCGAAGCGCAGGCGGCCGCCGTTGTGGAACTTGTTGCGCGGGATGCCCGTCAGCAGGGTCTCGTAGCCGGAGAGGGAGTTGTTCTCCAGCTTGGCGCGCACGATCCGGTTGTCGCCGGAGGCCGTGTGGTAGATGTACACGAAGTGGTCGACGGCGAACGTCGGCGACAGCTCGATGCCGAGCAGACCACCCTCACCGTTCGTGCCGGACACACCGGGAACCTTGCCCAGCGTGGTCTTCTGGCCGGACGGCGTGATCTTCACGATGTCCTGCGCGTCGCGACGCGCGTAGACGCCCGAGCCGTCCGGCAGGAACGCCAGACCCCACGGCACGTCGTTGTCGGTCGCGATCTGGGTGACCGCACCGACCTGGTCGCCACCGGACTTGGTCTTCACCTTGACCTCGTTGGACGCGGGACCGGCGTTGCCGACCGCGTCGAACGCCTTGACGGTGAAGGCGTACTCGGTGTTGGCCTTGCGGCCGCCGATGGTGGCGGTGGTGCCGGTCGAGTCGCCGACCTTGCCCTCACCGGCCGCGTAGACCTCGTACCGGGTCACGCCGATGTTGTCGGTCGCCGCGTCCCACGCCAGCGAGACGCTGTTCGCGGTCTGCGCCGTGGAACGCAGGTTCTTCGGCGCGGTCGGCGGGATCGGGTCGTCCTGCGCGGGCGGCGTCTTGAACTCCGCCGTGTTGGACGCCTGCGAGACGTTGCCGGCCGCGTCCCGCGCGTTGACGTAGAAGCCGTAGTTCACGTTCGGCTTCAGGCCCGTCATCACCGTGGTCGTCGAGGTGGCAGGCACCGACTTCTGGAACTGGCCGAGGTTGTAGATGTCGTACGCGGTGACCGCGACGTTGTCGGTCGCGGGCTTCCAGGTGAGCTTCGCGGAGTCGGACTTGATCTCCGATGCCACGAGGTCGGTGGGCGCCGACGGCGGTTCGCCGTCCACCGGACCGGAGTTGCCGAAGACCTGGAACTCTTGCAGTGAGTAGCCGAAGCCCCCACCGGTCCGGCACCGCGTGGTGCCGTTCATGCGGACGTAGCGGCCACTGCCGGTGACCGTCAGGTCCTCGACACCGCCCTTGCCGTCAGCGGTGGTGTAGACGCTCGTCCAGTTGGTCTTGTCGGACGAGGTGTCGACCGTGTAGGCCTTCGCGCAGGAGAGGTCCCACTGCAGGCGGACTCGACTGATGTTGACGTTCGAGCCGAGGTCGACGTAGATCCAGCCGGGGTCGACACCGCCCTTGCTCGACCAGCGCGTGGCCGAGTTGCCGTCCACTGCCATGGCGCCCGCGTACTGAGCGCCACCCACGACCGAAGTCGTCGTGGGCTTGCCTTGGGACAACAGCGTGTCGGCAGCAGCAGCTTGCGGCGCTGCGGACACGAGTGAGGTCACCGCCACTGCTAGCGCAGTGGCCAGGATGCCGGACTTGGCCGACAACCGCCGTGAACGGGGTGCCACAGGAGCCTCCCACTTTCGTCGGGGGATGGGTTGTTGCGGCGGCCTTGCGTTCGACTGGGAGCGGCGGGCCAGTCATCGGAGGAATGCTCACCTACCTGTTGACCGATCCGGTGATCAGGTGTAGGCATTCGACCGTTACAGAAAAACCGTAAACGTTTTCGAGCGCCAGGTCCAGAGTCAGTTAGGGAGCCCCAGATGCGCTGGACAAGGAAGTTACAGCTCGTCATCCCAGCCCTGCTAGTCGCGACCTCCGCCTGTGGCGCGCCCGCAGGCGCGCCTGCTCAGGGGACACCGACGAACGTCCCGGACAAACCGTCCAAGCCGGTCGAGCTCAACGTGCTGGACGTGGCCGGGAACCTGCAGCTCACCCAGGGCATGATCGACGAGTTCGTCAAGAACAACCCCGACGTCGTCAGCAAGGTCAACTACACCAAGGCGACCGCGCCGGACATGCCGGGCAAGCTCAAGGCGGAGCAGAACGCCGGTCAGTCCCAGACGCACCTGGTGCTCACCGGCACCGACGGTCTGGCGGCTGTCGTCGAGCAGAAGCTCGTGATGAACCTGCTGCCGGACTACTCGGCGAAGTTCCCGAACCTCGAGTCCAACTACCTGCCCGCGGCGGCGGCGATGCAGAAGCTGGCCGAGAACCAGGGCATCACGGTCACCTACTACCCGGCGGGCCCGCTGCTGGAGTACGACCCGGCGAAGGTCCCGAATCCTCCGACCACTCCGCAGGAGCTCCTGGAGTGGGCGAAGGCCAACCCGAAGAAGTTCCAGTACGCCAAGCCGGCGAACTCCGGTCCCGGCCGGACGTTCCTCATGGGACTGCCGTACATCCTCGGTGACAAGGACCCCAAGGACCCGGTCAACGGCTGGGAGAAGACCTGGGCGTACCTGAAGGACCTGGGTCAGTACGTCGACTACTACCCCGGCGGCACCACCGACACGATGAAGAACCTCGCGAACGGGACGTCCACGATCGTCGCGTCGACGACCGGCTGGGACATCAACCCGCGCGTGCTCGGCACCGTGCCGGAGGGCATGAAGATCAGCACGTTCAAGGGCTTCCACTGGGTGACCGACGCGCACTACGCGGTCGTCCCGAAGGGTGTCTCCGGTGACGTCCTGTCCGCGAACCTGGCGCTCATCAAGTTCATGCTGGACCCGAAGCAGCAGGCGAAGGCCTACGACAAGGGCTACTTCTACCCCGGCCCGGCGGTCAAGGACGTCACGCTCGACATGGCGCCGCAGGAGTCGAAGGACGCGCTCGCGAAGTTCGGTCGCAGCGAGTACGACAAGCTGATCGAGTCCAACCCGAAGGAAACCTCGCTGCCGGCGAAGCAACAGGTCGAAGCGTTCCAGAAGTGGGACCGCGAGATCGGAAGCGGGAAGACGAACAAGTGAGCACTGGAGCTGCGCGCTTCGCCGAGCTGCACATCGACCACGTGCAGCGGGCTTTCGGCGACACCGTCGCATTGCGCGGTATGGACCTGACGATCAAGGGCGGCGAGTTCATCGCGCTGCTCGGCCCATCTGGCTGCGGCAAGTCGACAGCGTTGAACTGCCTGGCCGGTCTGCTGCCGCTCACCGGCGGCAAGATCACCATGGACGGCAAGCGCATCGACGACCTGCCGCCGGAGCGACGCGGCTTCGGCATGGTGTTCCAGAACTACGCGTTGTTCCCGCACATGTCCGTGCGGCGCAACATCGGTTTCGGCCTGTCCATGCGCAAGGTGGGCAAGACGGAGCTGAACCGGCGGGTGGACGAGGCGATCAAGCTCGTCCAGCTGACCGAGCACGAGCACAAGTTCCCGGCGCAGCTGTCCGGTGGCCAGCAACAGCGTGTCGCGATCGCGCGCGCCATCGTCCTCGAGCCACCACTGGTGCTCATGGACGAGCCACTGTCCAACCTGGACGCTTCGCTGCGACTGGAGATGCGCACCGAGATCAGGCGACTGCACCAGTCGCTCGGCCTGACGACGGTGTACGTCACGCACGACCAGGAGGAGGCGCTGGCTCTCGCCGACCGCCTGGTCGTGCTGCGCTTGGGCGAGGTGCAGCAGATCGGCTCGCCGGAGGACGTCTACGCACACCCGACGAACGCCTACGTCGCCGGGTTCATGGGCTACCGCAACATGTTGCGGGTGACGGTGGAGTCCGTGGACGGCGAGAACGCGGTGGTCACCGGGGAAGGCGTCCGGCTGGCGGGGGTGAACCGCGAGTCGCTGCCGTCGGGCGCGGCGGCGGTGGCCGCGGTTCGTC
Organism: Lentzea tibetensis; assembly: GCF_007845675.1. Lineage (GTDB taxonomy): Bacteria > Actinomycetota > Actinomycetes > Mycobacteriales > Pseudonocardiaceae > Lentzea > Lentzea tibetensis. The sequence goes on from NZ_VOBR01000006.1 coordinate 273,626, forward strand.
CCGAGGACTTCTCACTGGTCGTGCCGAACGCCGCCAGCACCGAGAACACGGTGTCGGCGGTGGTGGAGATCGTCGAGTACCACGGCCGCGAGCAGGCCGTGGAGGCTCGGCTGCCGTCCGGTGAGCAGTTGCACGTGCGGACGAACAGCAGGCTCGCGCCCGGCGACACCGTGCAGCTAAGGGTGCCCGTCGAGCGCGTGCTGATCTTTGCCGAGGGGTCGTCCTCATGACGGCCACCCTGGAGAAACCACCTCCTCCACTGGAGAAGGCATCGCTGAAGCACCGGCTCGCGGAGCGCGGCGTCGACCGGACGCTGTGGCTCCTCGTGCCGGGCGCGATCTTCGTGGTGGTGCTGTTCCTCTACCCGGTGCTGTACGGCCTGCAGCTGTCCTTCCAACCGAAGGACGGCGGCGGGCCGTTCGGGAACTACATCAAGTTCTTCAGCGACCCGTACCTGCGCGACACGATCTGGATCACGCTGCGGCTGGGCCTGCCCGCCGCGTTGATCAACGTGCTCGCCTCGATCCCGATCGCGTTCCAGCTGCGCGGGAAGTTCCGGGGCAAGCGGACCATCACGACGATGCTGGTCGTGCCGATCACGCTCGGCACCGTGCTCACGGCACAGGGCCTGATCGAGTACCTCGGGCGCGCGGGCTGGTTCAACCGCGTGCTGCTCACCCTGGGTGTGGACGAGCCGATCCGGCTGGTGCACAACTACTGGGGCGTGTTGTTCTCGTTGGTCATCACGGGGTTCCCGTTCGCGTTCCTGCTGACGTTGTCGTACCTCTCCGGTATCGACCCGTCGCTGGAGCAGGCGGCCGCCACGCTGGGCGCGTCGCGGCGGGACAGGTTCCGCCACATCACGCTGCCACTGCTGGCACCGGGTCTGGCGATCACGTTCTGCCTGACGTTCGTGCTGGCGTTCTCGGTGTTCCCGTCCGCGATCATGGTGGGCGAGCCGTCGGGTGAGACGCACGTGATGTCGATCGCCGCGTACGAGACGGCGTTCCGCGACTTCGACTACTCGTTGGGAGCCGCGGTCGCGATGCTCATGGCGCTCGTGATGCTCGCCGTGATCGCCCTGGTGCTGGTCTGGCGCGCGACCCTGTACCGCGGTGCGACGGGAGGCAAGGGATGAGAATCGCCGCCCGTCCCGGCGCGTGGATCACGTGGGGCCTGCTGATCTTCTTCATGATCAACCTGGTCGGCGTGGTCGGCGCACCGCTGCTGAACTCGTTCGCGGTGCAGTGGTTCGACACCTGGCTGCCGAACGGCTACACCACCTCCTGGTACACCGAGGCGTGGCGCGAGTTCGACCTGCTCGAGGTCCTGCTCGTGACGTTCCAGGTGGCCGTCGCGGTGGTGGTGATCTCCGTGCTGGTCGGCGTGCCGACCGCGTACGCACTGGCCCGCAGGCAGTTCCCCGGCAAGAAGCTGCTGAACGTGCTGTTCCTGCTGCCGATCCTGATGCCGCCGATGACCTACGGCATCCCGCTCGCCACCGTGCTCTACAAGTTCCACCTGGCGGGCAGCGTGACCGGCGTGATCGTGGCGAACCTGGTGCCGGCGGTGCCGTTCGTCATCATGACGATGACGCCGTTCATCGAGCAGATCGACACCAAGATCGAGTCGGCGGCGCGCATGTGCGGGGCCAAGACCTCGGCGATCTTCTTGAGGATCCTGGCTCCGCTGCTGGTGCCGGGCATCCTGGCCGCGTCGATCCTGGTGCTGGTCAGGACCGTCGGCATGTTCGAGCTGACGTTCCTCACCGCGGGCCCGGACTCGGAGACCCTGGTCGTGTCGCTGTTCTACTCGGTCTCGGCCGCGGGCATCCGCGCGACCCAGACGGTGGACGCGATGGCCGTGATCTACACGAGCTCGATGCTGGTCCTGCTGGTGATCGCTCTCCGTTTCGTGAATCCGACACAGCTGGTTACGAGGCTCAAGGAACCGTCGTAGCGCCGGACCCGTCATGATTGTTGTTCCGGCTTGGTGAGGGTGAGGTTCAAGTGGCAGTCACGATCCGCGACGTGGCACGCAGGGCACACGTGTCGGTAGCCACGGTCTCCCGCGCGCTGACGTCCCCCGAACTGGTCAGGCCAGAGACCAGGTCACGGGTACTGGCTGCCGCTTCGGACCTCGGCTACCAGCCGAACAGAGCCGCCCGCGGCCTGATCACCGGCAAGACGGGCAACATCGGAATCGTCGTGCCGGACCTGGACAACCCCTTCTTCACGGGAGTGCTGAAGGCCGTCCAGGCCCGCGCGATGCAGGCCGACTACGCCGTGTTCGTCGCCGACTCCGACGAGGACCCCGTCGCCGAGGCCAAGCTCGTGCACGCGATGGCCAAGCAGGTCGACGGCGTCGTGCTGTGTGCTCCCGGTCTCGAGGACTCGCAGGTCTACGAGGTGGCCGGGGCTACCTCTTTGGTTCTGTTGAACCGACGGCTGCCTGGCGTGCCCGCTGCACTGATGGACTCCGCCGGTGGGATGCACGCCGTTGTCGACCATCTTGTGGCTTTGGGGCATCAGCGGATCGCGTATTTGAACGGGCCGCGCACCTCTTGGTCCAACCAGGAGCGTCGTCGGGGGCTCTTGTCCGCTGTTGCCCAGCACAAGGTCGACCTTGTGGATCTCGGGCCGTTCGCACCTCGGTACGAGGGTGGGTTGCAGGCCGCTGATCTGGCCGTTGCCGCTGACACCACCGCGATCATCGCTTACAACGACATCATGGCTCTCGGCGTGTTGGCTCGGTTGCGGGATCGTGGGATTTCTGTGCCTGGGGACGTGTCTGTCACCGGGTTCGACGACCTGACTTATGCCGCTCTTTGCTCGCCTGCGTTGACCACCGTTGCCATGCCTGTTGCCTCGGCTGGGCGTACCGCGGTCAACCTGCTTCTGGACTGGCTGGACTCCGACAACACCGACGTGCCTCACGTGGTGCTGGAGACGCAGCTCATCGTGCGGGGGACAACCACTCCCCCGCGCCGCTAGTACGGCCTGCGGATCCCGTTCTCGCGCAGCGTGGTCTCGATCGCCACCTCATGCACGTGATCATCCCTTGCCTCATGATTCGATCACAGGATTGCAGGGCGACAGGAATGGATCTTCCTTTACCGCAAGGGTTCCCCGCGCCAGCACGGTGACTTTGAATTCGTTCCCACCTGGCGGGTCGAGCAACTCGTCGTCACGTTCGTACAGAAGACCGTACGACCAGGAAGGGTCTGTCGGACCGGTTCAGCGGGGGCGCGCCCTCAGGAACGCCCACACGAGCACCGCGCACACCGCCAGAAGCGCCGCGCAGAGTGCGAAAGCCACGTGATACCCGTGCATCGTCGCCGCCTCCGGGCCGGACGAGGCCAGGTACGCGGCCACCGACGTGGTGAAGATCGTGTTGAGCAACGCGGTTCCCAGCGAACCGCCGATCTGCTGCGAGGTGTTCACCAGCGCGCTCGCGACGCCGGCGTCGGCGTGGTCGACACCGGACAAGGCGACGTCGTTCATCGGTGTGTACACCAAGCCCATGCCGATGCTCATCACCACGAACGCCGGTAGCACCAGGCCGAAGTACGACGAGTCCGCCTCGAGCAGGGTCAGCGAGAGCATCGCCGCCGCGGCGAGTGCCGCGCCCGTCGTCATCAGCGCCCGTGCCCCGAACCGCGGCAGCAGCCGCGCCGTGCACGTCGCGGTCACGACTATGCCGATGGACAGCGGCAAGTAGGCGATGCCTGCCTGCAACGCCGTGTACCCCAGCGTCTGCTGGAGGTAGAACGTCATGAACAGGAACATGCCCATGGTGCCGACGCCGAGCAGAACCGAGGCCAGGTAGGCGATTCCGCGGGCGCGGTCGAGCACGACGCGCAGCGGCAGCAGCGGCGTGTGCGCCTTCGTCTCCACGAGGACGAACGCGATCAGCAGCACGAGCGCGAAGCCGATGACGCCCGATGTCCTGCTGGAGGCCCAGCCTTCGTTCGCCGCGGTGGTGAACCCGTAGACCAGAGCGATCAGGCCGCCGGTGCCCAGCAACGCGCCCGCGACGTCGTACCGCGCCCGGCCTTCCATCCTGCTCTCCCGCATGGCAGGCAGCGCGAGGGCGAACGCGATCGCCGCCACCGGGACGTTGATGAACAGGCACCAGCGCCAGGTCGTGTACTCGGTGAGCACGCCGCCGACGAGCAGGCCGACCGCCGCGCCGCCGCCGGACACCGCGCCGAAGACGCCGAACGCCTTGGCGCGCTCCCGCGCTTCGGTGAAGGTGACCGTGATCAGCGAAAGCGCGGCGGGGGCGAGCAGTGCGCCGAACACGCCCTGCAATCCGCGGGCGGCGAACAGCATGCCGGCTCCCGTCGCCGCGCCGCACAACGCCGACGCGGCGGCGAAGCCGGCCAGCCCGACCAGGAACGTCCTCTTGCGACCCGCGTAGTCCGCGATGCGGCCGCCCAGCAGGAGCAGCCCGCCGAACGTGAGCGTGTACGCGGTGACCACCCACTGACGGTCCGCGTCGGAGATGTGCAACGCCTGCTGGGCGGACGGCAGCGCGATGTTGACGACGGTGGAGTCCAGCACCACGAGCAGTTGTGCGGTGACCACCACGGCCAGCAGCATCCAGCGGCGGGGATCCGGTGGTGCCGCGGACGCCTTCTCCGCGATGACGGTGCGGTATTCAGACATGACCCTCCTCTTAGGACGATTCAAGACCGCTCAGGACGACACGGCGAGGGTGAGCTTGTGCGCGTTGAGCATCTGGGAACTGCGGATGAACTGCGGCGGCTCGTCCGGGATGGTGGCGATCTCGGGGAACCGGTCGAACAGGATGTTCAGCGCGATGCGCCCCTCCAACCGGGCCAGGCCGGCCCCGATGCAGTAGTGGATCCCGCGCGAGAACGTCAGGTGCGGGTTCGGGTCGCGGCCGGGACGGAACTCGGCGGGCTCGTCGAAGACCCGCGGATCGCGGTTGGCGGCACCGATCCAGACCATCACCAGCTGGTCGGCCGGGATCGTCACGCCGCCGACCTCCGCCTCGGCGGTGGTCACCCGCGTGGTCACGGCGAACGGTGGCAGACACCGCAGCGACTCCTCGATCACGTCCGGCAGGCGCGATCGGTCCGCGCGGACGCGGGCGAACTCGTCCGGATGCGCGTCCAGGCACAGGATCGTGTTGCCGAGCAGCATGGTGGTGGTCAGGTGCCCGGCCAGCAGCAGCACGTCGGCGAGCGTGGTGATCTCCTTGTCGCTGAGCCGTTCTCCTTCCACCTCGGCGTGCACGAGCCCGCTCAGCAGGTCGTCGCACGGGCGCCGGCGCCGGTCCTCGAGGTACTCGCTCAGGTACTCGCCGAACTCCTCGCGCTGCCGCATGGTCGCCGCGGTGGCCTCTTCCTGGCCCTCGAACCGGCCGGCCAGCGAGAAGTCCTCGGACGTGGTCGGGATCAGCGACTCCGCCCAGCGCCGGAACAGGTCGCGGTCGCTCGCGGGCACGCCGAGCAGCTCGGCGATCACGATGACCGGGAGCGGATGAGCGAGGGCGCTGACCAGTTCGAAGCGGTCGGTGGTGGCGGCGGCGTCCAACAGCTCGTGGGTCAGCGACGCGATCCTCGGCTCGAGATCGGCGAGGACCTTCGGCGTGAAGGCGTGGTTGACGAGCCTGCGCAGCCGGGTGTGCCGCGGCGGGTCGAGATAGAGGAGCTCGCCGGCCTGGGCCTCCTCCGGGTCCGCGCCGATCTCCGCGGCCATCAGCCGCATCAGGTTCGAGGAGAACAACCGCGGGTTGCTCAACACCCCGACCGCCTCCGGGTGGCCGTAGACGTTCCACATGCGACCCTCGGCGTTGTAGTCGACGATCTCGTCGGGAACCGCTCCGCGCAACCAGAACTGACGCTCGTCCACGCCCCACGCATCGAATTCGGTGATCATGATATCCGTCCTTTCTGGACTTGGGTCATGCTGGCCGTTGGGTCGCGCCGCGCCAGAACGCGGTGAGATGCGACGCCGCGCCGTCGAGCAGCATCCGGCCGATCTCGTCGGCGTGCCGGTGCCGCCAGGACTCCTGCGGGGTGCCGCGCACCCACTGGTTGAAGGAACCCAGCGCCGGTCCGGTGTGGACCTGGTAGTTGACCTTGTCGTCGGGCCGGCCTTCCAGCGCGATCCGCGCGCTGTACCCGAAGTAGCGCCGGAAGATCAGGGCCATCTTCTGCTTCGGCTGCCGCTCGGCGCGCTCGAGCAGCTCGTGACGGTTGGTCGCGCGCAGGTGCCGGACGACGTCGGCCCAGACCTCGTCGAGCGACTTGCGGAAGTACGTGCGCTCGAGCAACGCCCTGGTCTTCGCGGGCAGGTCGTCGATGCCGTCGTGGTGGGTGTAGAGCGAGTACAGCTTGTTCCCGCGCGTCGGGAAGAACACGCCCTTGCGCAGCACCTGGACCTGGCTGCCGAGCTCGAACATGTCACCCGCCGGCGCGTAGTCGGTGTCGTGCACGTCGATGTCCTGCAGCATGTCCTTGACCGCGTCGCTGGTCGCGGCCTCCACCGTGCACTGGTTGACCGAGCCGGTGACGACGTAGTCGGCGCCGAGCACGAACGCGGCCGCCACCGCGGCGGGCGTGCCGATCCCGCCGGCCAGGCCCAGGCAGATCGGCTCGTCGTACCCGTACTCCTCCTGTGCGCGCCGGCGCACTTCGAGCATGGTGGGCAGCAGCGCGGTCGCGATGCCACCGTCGGTGTGCCCGCCCGAGTCCGCCTCGACGGTGATGTCGTGGCTCATCGGCACCCGCCGGGCGAGGTCGGCCTGCTCGGCGGTCAGCTCACCGTTCGCCCGCAGGCGGTCCAGCACCGAGTCGGGCGGGGGTGCCATGAACGTGGCCGCGACGTCGGGCCGGGACACCTTCGCCACGACGCGGTGGTCGCACACCGGCCTGCCACCGGGTCCCCGGCGCAGCCCCAGTGCGCGGTAGCGCACGAGCGCCGGGGTCACCTGGATGAACGCGGACGCTTCGACGAGCCGCACGCGGTGGCGCAGCAGCACGTCGACCATCGCGTCTTCCGTCGCGGGGTTGTCGTGGTCGGCCAAGAAGTTGACCCCGTAGGCGTGCTCATCGCCGAGTGCGCTCTGGATCTCCTTGATCCCGCGCTCGGTCTCCTCCGGCGCCAGGCCGGCGGTGCCGAGGAACCCGAGCATTCCCGCGCGTCCCAGCCTGGCGACCAGCTCGGGCGAGGCGATCCCGCGGTACATCCCGCCCGCGGCGTAGGCGTAGCGCAGGCGGTGGCGTTTCCGGAAGACCTCGCTGCCCAGGTCCCGGCCCCGGAGCCCGGACACCCGGTGCGTCGCGCGGGTCTGCTCGACGAGCTTCGTCAGCACCGCGCCGCCCAGTTCGACGAACTCGGTGATGCCCTCGTCGAGCACGTGCCGCACGCTCTCGGTCCACCGCACCGGCCGCACGATCTGGTCGGTGAGCATCCCTGCCGTGGCGCCGGTCGGATAGGGGCGGGCGGTGCAGTTCGCGATGACCGGCACCAGCGGGGTGCCGAGGTCGAAGCCCTCGAGGAACCGGCGGAACTCCCGCTGTGCCGAGCGCATCAGCGAGGAGTGGAACCCGCCCGACACGCGCAGCCGCACCCAGCGGACGCCGCGCGCCTGCAGGAAGTCGCCCAGCTCGTCGATCGACTCGGCGTCACCGGAGACCACGCACTGCTCCGGCGAGTTGTCGTTGGCGACGACGAGCGTGCAGAACCGGCCTTCGTGCAGGAGTTCGGTGACCTGGTCGCGACCGAGACCGGTCACCGCGATCATCCCGCCGCCATCGGCGCGGGCCATCAGCTCGCCGCGGCGCTGCACGAGGCGCAGCCCTGTCTCGAAGTCGAACGCGCCCGCCGCGTGCAGCGCGCAGTACTCGCCGAGGCTGTGCCCGGCGTAGTACGCCGCGTCCTCGCCACCGCGTTCCCGCCACTGCCGGTGGGCGAGCGCGCCGACCACGAACAGCGCCGGTTGGGTGAACTCCGTGCGGTTCAGTTCGCGCCGGGGGTCCTCGAGGCACAGTTCGCGGATCGAGTGGCCGAGCAGATCGGAGGCCTGCTCGGTCTGCTCGGGGAAGGCGTCGAACAGCTCGTGGCCCATGCCGCACGTCTGCGCCCCCTGGCCGGGAAAGATCACCGCTTTCATCGGCCCTCCCCGTAGAGCTCGTCGCACAGGCGAAGGATCTTGTTCAGCGACTGCGGGGCCACCACGACGTCGGCGTGGCTGGTCGTGTCCACCTCGGTGACGAAGAAGTCGTCGATCTGCTCTTCCCACTCGCGCCAGTACGCGGTTCCGTCGAGCGACGGGATGTCCGGGTTCGGGTGAAGCACCATGTACTCCTCGAAGTTCCCGAAGAACACGCCGCTGCGGTTCCGGACGTAGTAGCAACGCACCGCGTCCCGCCGCGGCAGCGGGTGAACCACGTGCTTCTCCGTGTGCAGCACCTCGAAGTAGCGCACCAGGTGCTCGACCTGGCTCCGCAGCTGCGCGTCGGTCTTGCCGGCCGTCAGGCGCGCGGCGGCGGCGATCAGCGAGTCGAAGAACTCCGGGTAGCTCTGCCGCGGATCCACCGCGTCGCGGTGCAGGACCCGGCTGGTCCCCGCGTCACCGTTCAGCTGGTTGTTGCCGAGCACCAGGTTGACCGCGCGGAACGCACTCACCTTCGCCGCGACGTCCGGCTCGTCCCTGCCGCCCTGCACGATCTCGTTGACCCTGTTGGTCGAGGTGGCGTCCAGGGAGTCCAGCATCACGAGTGAGTTGACCTCCGCGCCCTGCAGCTGGAGCTGGCGCACGACCTCGTAGGCCAGCAGGCCGCCGACGGAGAACCCTCCTACGTCGTAGGGGCCCTCCGGCTGGACCGCGCGGATGACGGACGCGTAGTGCCGGGCCATCGGCACCTGGCCGGTGAGGATCTCTCCCGACCCGGCCCAGCCCTTGGGCTGGATGCCGTAGAACGGACGTGCGGAGCGCTCCGCGATCGGGCGGTACAGCTCCACGCCACCGTTGCCGTGGTGGATCCAGAAGACCGGCCGGCCGGTGCCACCGGAGTTCATCCGCACCAGTTCGGGGAAGTCGGCCCTGGATTCCGGCACGCCGGCACGACCCGTGGTGTCCGTGATCCGGTCGATGACGTCCTGCAACGTCTCGCACTCGGCGACGACGTCGAGAGGAGGCGCCTCGCCGAGGTGCTTCTTCACCTGCGCCAGGAACTGGGCCAGGAAGATCGAGTCGAAGCCGTGCTGCCGCAGTGGCACGTCCCGGCCCAACTGCTCGGGGCCGAGCTCCAGCACACCGGCCATGAGCTCGGTGATCCGGGCTTCGAGGTCCGGCGACGCGAGGTCGGCGGACGTCACCACCTCCTCCGGTGCACGCCCGGTGTCCTCCGGCATCGGAAGCGGCGCGGCGGGCTGACGGACGACGCCGTCGCTTTCCGCCACCATCACCTGCTGCCCCAGGTCTCCTGCGTCCTCGGCACCCACGAACGCGCCGCGGAAACCGGCCTCGCCGAGCAGACGGCACCACGTGGCCGGTGCCAGGGCGGGAGATCCGCTGATGCGCGGTGCGGGGTCGTCGTAGCGCCACCAGCCGTCGAGCAGGCCGAAGGTGAGGTGGCTGAACAGGCTGTTGGTGCTCAGTTCGTTGAGGAGCAGGACACCCCCTGCCCGCAGGGCGGCCTTGGTGTTGCGCAGGGTGGTGCGGATGTCGCGCGTGGCGTGCAGCACGTTGGCGGCGATGACCAGGTCGAAGCCGCCCGCCGGCACGGACTGCCCGGCGAGGGGCTGCTCGACGTCGAACAGTTGGGTGTCCAGATAGGGGGCGATGTCGCCGTAGGTGCGCTGGGCGTGCAGCAGGAACACCTTGGAGATGTCGGTGTAGCAGTAGGTCTCGACGTGGTCGGCCCAGGGCTCGAGCGCCCGGAACACGGCCGCGCTGGTACCGCCGGTGCCCGCGCCGATCTCCAGGATGCGCAGCTTCGCGTCCGGGTCTTCGGCCAGGCGGCACCGGATGTACTCCTCCGCGGTGTCCGCGAGCACCTGGTTGAAGTAGCCGGCGACGGGGCTGTCCCGGTAGACGCCTTCGACGAGCTCGACGGAGGAGTCCGGGAACAGGACGTCGGTGGCCGGACGGCGCCCGGTCAGGACGTCCGCCAGTGCGCGCAGCGAGGTGTCCACGAGGACCGCCTGTGCGCGTTTGCCCTCGTCCGCCAGCCACCCGTCACGCTCGCGGTCCCACTCGGCCCACGCGGTGCCGAGGTCTGAACCCGTGTCCCCGGCGCGCGCGTACCTCCCTTCGCCGCGCTGGCGCAGATAGCCGGCCTGGGTCAGCACGGCCAGCGTGTGCCGCAGCCAGCCGTCGTGATGCTCCGCGATCGCTGCCTCGGCACGCAGTTCGGCGGCGGTGGCGGCGCGATCGTCGCCGAACAGCCCGAGCGACCGCAGAACACTCCAGGTGATCCGGGCGAGGGTGGCTTCCATCGCCGCCACGTGCTCGTCCGACTTGGCGCGGAGGCGGGCGACCTCGCCGGTGCGGTCCGGCCGGTTGTCGCGCAACGTCGTGATCGTGGACGGCACCAGCGCGGGCTGGTGGTCGAGGGTGTCGCCGCCGCCGAACTCGCCGACGGCGTGCGGTCCGGTCGTCTTCAGCAGTGCGAGCTGGTCGTGCGGCGACGCCATGAGCGCGTCGTAGGCGGCCATCCCGTCTTCCGGCTCGATCGACGCCACACCCGCCTCGGCCATCCGCGCGCGGTGGGCCGGGCTCGCAACGACACCGACACCGCCCCAGTAACCCCAGTTGATCGTCTTCACCGGGCATTCGAGCCGCGTGGCCAGGTGCTCGGCGAAGGCGTCGGAGAAGGTGCACCCGGCGGCGTAGTTGGCCTGGCCGGGAGCGGGGTCGAAGGACTGCAGGGAGGAGAAGAACACCGCGAAGTCCAGAGGCTGGTCCCCGAAGGCCTCGGCGATGTTGGCCGCCACGTCCGCCTTGGCCGAGTAGACCGAGTCGAAGTGCTCCTCGTCCATGGCTGCCAGACTCCGGTCGCCGAGCACGAGAGCGGAGTGCAGGACGCCTCGGACGGGACCGTGCCTGCGCACGATCTCGTCGCGGGCGCGGCACAACGCGGCGAGATCGGTGGCGTCGGCCCGCACGTACTCCGGCGCCGGGCCGAAGGCCGAGAGAGCCTGGCGGCGCGCCTCGATCTCCGCGTCCAGGGGCCTGCGGCCGATCCACACCACGCGCGCCTGGTGGCGGCGCATCACGTGCTCGGTCCAGACCGCACCGATACCGCCCGCACCACCGATGGCCACGACGACATCACCGGGCGGCGGTGCCACACCGGCGTTCCCGAACTCCGGCGCGGGCACCTCCAGCAGCCGCTGCCGGTACCACTCCCCGTGGCGGTGGGCCAGCAGCTCGCCGCGCTGGTCCGCCGGCAGGCACAGCACGTCGTCCCACGGCACGGGCTGGTCGGCGGAGACGTCCACGACGCGGACAGACCAGTGCGGGTACTCCTTGGCCAGCGAGCCGAACAGGCCGTGCGCCCCAGCGGACGAGGGCTCCACGCGGGTGTCACCGGGCAGCAGCCGGGCTTGCCGGGTGAGCACGGTCCAGCCGATCTCCCCGGCGTCTGCACCGGCTGCCAGCACGGCCTTGACCAGCCGGAACGCGGTGCCGACGTCGGCCGGACCGACCCAGACCACGTGCTCGAAGCCGGCCTGGAGGCGCAGGTCAGCCGAGGCGACGTCATCGGCGTCGAGCACGACGGCGCCGGGACAGCGGCGGCGGAACTCGGCCTGCTCGGCCTCGGTACCGCCGAGCAGCACCACGCGTGCTCCTTCCGCCGGCTCCCGCGGGCACTTCTCGATCCGCACCGCGTCCCACACCGGCGCCAGCAGGCGGGTGCGAGCCTGCGACCGCGGCGAAGGCCGCGGAGCCGAGGTGGCGCGCGTGCTGAAGCCCAGCCAGCGCGCGCACACGTTCCCGTCGGTGTCGCACAGGTCGATGTCCAGCGTGTTCGCTTCAGCGGTGCGACGGACGACGGCCCAGCCTTCACCGGGCATCGCGGACAGCACCTGGAACTCGCGCACGGCGAACGGCACCTCCGTGCCCTGCGGGTCGCCGCGCTCGGCGAGCCACAGGCCGAGGCACGTCTGCAGCGCGCCGTCGAGCATCGCCAAACCGGGCCTCGCCGAGCGCGGTGCGCGCAGGCGCGCGACCGCGAGTCCTTCGCCGCAGTGCAGCGTGTCGATGGTGCGCAGTGCGGGTCCGTAGCTGATGCCGATGCGCTCGAACAGCTCGTAACACTCGGCGCCGGTGTGCTGCGCCTGGCAGTTCTCGACCAGCGCCCGGACGTCGACGGCCGGGATGTCCGGCGCGGTGCCGACCTGCGCGACGCCCGTCGCGTGGACCGTTCGCTCGTCACCGCGAACGCACAGCTCGAATGAACGCTGCTCGCCATCAGTCTGGTTCCAGCGCACCTCGACCTGGCACGGCCCGGTGACCTGGATCGGCCGGAGCCACGCCACGTCGTGCAACCGGAAGCCCTCTGGCACGCCCAGCGCGTCCCCGACCAGCGCGAGCTGCGCGACACCGGGCAACAGCGGCGTCCCGTGCACGCGATGGTCGCGCACGTGCTCTTCGTCGCCGGTGAGGCCGGACCGGTGGCACGTCTCCACCGGCTCCGCAGGCACCGCCTTCGGCCGGTCGCCCGCGTCGGCCGCCCAGTAGCGCCGCAGGTGGAAAGGATAGGTGGGCAACGGGATGCGGCGCGGTGGCGCACCGCGGTGCAGCCGCTTCCAGTCGAAGTCGAAGCCGGTGGCCCAGAGCTCCAGCAGGCGGTCGAGCTTGCCCTTGTCGACCCAGCTGTCCATCGCGGCCGCGATGTCCTCGTCGCCCGCGAGGACGCGCCACATCGGTTGCTGGTCGCGGTGGCCGCGGTGCAGGCCCTGCGACCGGTCACCGGCGACGAACTCCTTCAGCCGGGCCTGCAACTCCGCGACGGTCCCGGCGACGAACGCCAGCCGCTCGGGCATCGCGACCCGGCCGACCTGGAGGGTGTGCGCGACCCGCGGCAGGTCGTCGTCCGGCGGCCCGGTTTCGTCGATCCAGGCGAGCAGCTGCTCGGCCCGTGCCGTCAGCGTGCCGGAGTCGTTCGCGGACAGGACCACGGCGACCGGGGTTCGCACCTCGGGGACCGGAGCGACCGGCGGCACGTACTCCTCCAGGACGACGTGCGCGTTCACCCCGCCGAAGCCGAACGAGCTCACCCCGGCCCGGCGCGGCAGTTCCGCCCCGGTGTCGTCGACCGGCGCGGGCCACGGCGTGCGTTCCCGCACGAGGTAGAACGGGGTGTCCTCGAGTTCGATGTAGGGGTTCACCGGCTCGCTGTGCAGGCTCTGCACCAACGTGCGGTGGCGCATCTGCAGGAGCACCTTGATCACTCCCGCCACACCGGCGGACAGCTCCAGGTGCCCGATGTTCGTCTTCACCGACCCGATACCGCAGTGGACGTCGTCCAGCTGCGCGCCGCGGTCGGCGTAGAGGTCGCGGAACGCTTCGGCCAGCGCGCCGATCTCGATCGGGTCGCCGAGCTTGGTGCCGGTGCCGTGCGCCTCGACGTACCCGATGGTGCGCGGGTCGATCCCGGCCCTCCGGTGCGCTGCGCGGATCACCGCAGCCTGCGCCTTCGGGTTCGGCGAGGTCAACGAGTTCGCCCGGCCGCCGTGGTTCGCCGCGGTTCCCCGGATCGCGCCGTAGATGTGGTCGCCGTCGCGCTCCGCCGCCGACAACCTCTTCAGCACCAGCATCCCGACGCCTTCACCCCGCGCGTAACCGTTCGCGCGATCGGAGAAGGTCTTGCACCGGCCGTCCTCGCTCAGCATCCCGACCCGGCCGAAGCTGATGTGCCCGTCCGGGACCAGCAGCGTGTTGACGCCACCGACGACGGCCAGCGAGCACTCCCCGCGTTCCAGCGCGGCGACCGCCCGGTGCAATGCGACCAGGGAGCTGGAGCAGGCCGTCTCGACCGGCTCGCTCGGACCGTGCACGTCGAGGAAGAAGCTCATCCGGTTCGGGCCGATCGACGGCACGGTGGCCGTGGCCGCGACTCCGTCAGCACGCCGGCCGCCGGCGTCGATCAGCCGCTCGTACCCGGTGTTCGCGGTTCCCGCGATGATGGCGAGATCGGTGCCCGCCAGCGCGTCCGCCGCGTAACCCGCGTCCTCGAGCGCTTTCCACACGTAGAGCATCAGCAGCCGCTGCTGCGGGTCCATGAGTGCGGCTTCCTTCGGCGCGATGCCGAAGAACTCCGGGTCGAAGTCCGCGACGCCGTCCATGAACCCGCCCCACTTGACGTTCGTGCGCCCGGCGTCGTCGAAGGGGTCGCCGTACAGCTCTCGCCAGTCCCACCGGTCGGCTGGCACCTCGCTGATGCAGTCCCGGCCCTCGGAGAGGTTGCGCCAGAACGCATCCACGTCATCGGCCTGCGGGAACCGGCCACTGATCCCGACGATCGCGACCGGATCCACCGTCTCCGGCTCGGTGCTCGACGGGGCGGTCGCCGGTTTCGCCTGCCGTTGCGGCGCGGGTGTCCGAGTACGCGGAATCCTCGGTGCGGGCACAGAGGACTCGGGCGCGGCCGTCTCGGGCACAGCGGGGCTGGGCGCGGCGGGGCGCAGTCCGAGCCGGTCGGCCAGAACGGCCCCGTGCTCGGCGACCAGGTGCGACGCCAACGCGGCCAGCGTCGGGTGCTCGAACACCACCGTCGGCTTCAGCTCCAGGCCCAGCTCGTCGTTCACCGTGCTCACGAGCTGGCTGATGACCACTGAGTCCAGCCCGTACTCACCGAGCTCCACCTCCACGTCGAGGTCCTCGGCACCGACCTTCAGCAACAACCGGACCTTGTCCGCGAGCACGTCACAAACCCGGTCGCGCAACACATCTCCGCTGACACCGGCCGGCGCAAAAGCGCCGGTCCGTTTCATCGCGCGGGCCAGGCGCAGGGCCTCGCGCTTGTCGATCTCTCCGCGGCTCACCAGCTCGTAGAGCTCGGCCGCCGAACTGACGTGAACGCTCATGTCAGGCTCCGTTCGAAGTCGTCCGCGCTGATCGAGCCGTCCCCCGCGGCTTCGATCAGCTGGAACAGGAACTCGTCTTCGTCGGGATCCGCCGGTTCGGCCGCCGGCCCCGTCGGCGCGCGATCGAGCGAGCGGACGCGGAAACCACGCAGCCGCACGCAAATCTCGCCTTCCTCGTCACACACGTCGATGTCGAGCGCTTGCTCCGCGGCCACCGGACCGTCCGCGCCGAACCGGACGACCACCCACGCGGACGCGGGCAGCGGCCGCAGCACGCGGACCTCCGCGACCGAATGCGGCAGCGCGGCGGGCACCGCGTCGTCGCCTGCCCCTGCGAACAGTCCGACCGTGCTCTGGAACGCCGCGTCCAGCAGGCTCGGGTGCAGCACGAACGAGGCGTCGGCCGCCGCGGTCGACGGCAGCCGCAGCCGGGCCACCGCGAGGCGTGAAGTCCCTGAACCGCAGTGCAAACGCTCAACCGCTCGCATCGCGGGGCCGTAGCCGAGACCGAGGCCCCCGAGCCGCTCGTAGCACTCCTCCGCGTCGAACACGGGACCGTCGCACTCCTCGACCAGTCGCCGGACGTCGACCCGCGGCAACGGTTCGGATCCGGTCTCCTCGGTCAGCACGCCGTGCCCGTGCACGACGCGTTCGCCATCCGCCCCGGTGGTGAACACCTGATAGGACAACGTGTCCGGCGCCTCCGCCGACACTCCGATGTGGACGTCGGTGGCCTGTTCCACCAGAAGAGGCCGTTCCCAGGTGGCGTCGGCGAGCGACCAGGACCGGTCACCACCTGCCGCGAGCGCGGCCGCGGCGCGCGCCATCTCGAGGTAGGCCGCCCCCGGCAGCACCGGCACGCCGCGCACCCGGTGGTCGGCGAGGAAGAACTCGCGGCCGGTGAGGTGCGAGGTGTAGCGCTGTCCGGTCAGGTCCGAGGTGTTCGTGCGCACCAACGGGTGCAGCGCGGCGACGCCGGCCCCGGCCACCGGACCGCTCGTGTCGAGCCAGTAGCGCTTCAGGCGGAACGGGTAGGTCGGCAGCGGGATCCGCCGCGGCGACCCGGTGTGCCACCGGCTCCAGTCGATCTCGGCTCCGCGCACCCAGGCGCACACCGCGTCGGTCGCGTCGGTTCCGGCGGGCGCCGCGGGAA
Organism: Lentzea tibetensis; assembly: GCF_007845675.1. Lineage (GTDB taxonomy): Bacteria > Actinomycetota > Actinomycetes > Mycobacteriales > Pseudonocardiaceae > Lentzea > Lentzea tibetensis. The sequence goes on from NZ_VOBR01000006.1 coordinate 289,853, forward strand.
CATCGTCGCGGGCGACACGACCGGCCACGACGGTGTCGTCCGGTGTCCCGCGCAGCCACGACTCCAGGCCCGCGGCGAGCTCGTCGACGCTGCCCGCGACGCAGCCCAGCCGCTCGGTCATCGCGGTCCGTCCGACCTGGGAGGTGTAGGCGATCGACGGCAGGTCGCCGTCGCGGTGGGTGCCGTCGCGCAGCGCTTCGACCCACCGCTCGGCCAGCGTGCGCAGCACCTCGGGGTGGCTCGCGGACAGCACGACCGGCAGTGGTCGCGCGGGCGGTGCGTCGGCCACCGGCTTCGGCACGTACTCCTCGAGCACGACGTGCGCGTTCGCGCCGCCGAAGGCGAAGGAGCTCACCCCCGCCCTGCGCGGCAGTTCCGCCCCGCTGCCGTCGACCGGCGCCACCCACGGCCGCCGCTCGCGCACCAGGTAGAACGGGCTGCCGTCCAGCTTGACGTACGGGTTGACCTCGTCGCAGTGCAGGCTCGGCACGAGGGTGCGGTGCTTCATCTGCTGCAGCACCTTGATCATGCCCGCCACGCCGGCCGCGACCTCGAGGTGCCCGATGTTCGTCTTCACCGACCCGATACCGCAGTGGGCGCCGGTCACCTCCGCCCCCGCGTCGGCGTAGAGGTCGCGGAACGCCTCCTTGAGCCCGTTGATCTCCACCGGATCCCCGAGCTTCGTGCCCGTGCCGTGCGCCTCGACGTAGCCGACCGTGCGCGGATCGATCCCGGCCTTCCGGTGCGCCGCGCGGATCACCGCCGCCTGCGCCTTCGGATTCGGCGCCGTCAACGAGTTCGCGCGACCACCGTGGTTCTCGGCCGTTCCCCGGATCAGCCCGTAGATGTGGTCACCGTCGCGTTCCGCCGCCGACAACCTCTTCAACACCAGCATCCCGACGCCCTCGCCCCGCGCGTAACCGTCCGCGCGGTCCGAGAACGTCTTGCTCCGGCCGTCCACGCTCAACATGCCTGCCTTGCTCATGCTGATGTGCAGGTCCTTGCTGATCACCGTGTTGATGCCGCCGACGATCGCCATGTCGGACGTGCCGTCCTGCAGGACACCGACCGCGCGGTGGGTGGCGATCAGCGCGCTGGAGCACGCGGTGTCGACGGGCTCGCTCGGACCGTGCACGCCGAGGAAGAAGCTCATCCGGTTCGGGCCGAGGCAGGGTGCCGCCCCGGTCGCGTCGTAGGGCTCCACGACCGGCGAGTGCTTCGCGACCATCGTGGGATATCCGGTGCTCGCGGTGCCGACGATGACGGCCATGTCGCTGCCCGCCACGGACTCCGCCGCGTACCCGGCGTCTTCCAGCGCCTTCCACGCGTACAGCAGCAGGAGCCGCTGCTGCGGGTCCATGAGCTCGGCCTCACGCGGCGAAATGTCGAAGAACAGCGGGTCGAAGTCGCCGACGCCCTCGATGAACCCGCCCCACTTGACGTTGCTGGTGTTGGGTTCCTTGATCGGGTCGCCGAAGCACTCCCGCCAGTCCCAGCGGTCGGCCGGGATCTCGCCGATGCAGTCGCGGCCCTCCGAGAGGTTGCGCCAGAACTCGGCGATGTCCTCGGCCATCGGCAACCGCCCGCTCATGCCGATCACGGCGATCGGTTCCGGGCCTGCCGGGAGCGGCGTGGGCTCTGCCACCACCGGTTCGGGCGTGACCTGGTTCGAGTGGTGCTCCAGCAGGAACTCCGCCAGCCCGTTCAAGGTCGGGTACTCGAACAGCACCGTCGGGTCCAGCGCCACCCCGAACCGCTCGTTCACCGCCGTGACCAACTCGGTCAGCGACAACGAGTCCACGCCGTACCTGCTCAGCTCACGGCCGCCTTCGATCCGCTCCACCGGCAGCCGCAACACCGACGCCGTCAACTCCACCAGCTCGGCGAGCAACGCCGCCCGCGACGACGGACCGCCGGTCGGCTCGCTGGTCGGCTCGACCGCCGGCTCGGGTGCTGGTTCGGGTGCTGTTACGGGCGCTGGTTCGGGCGCTGGTTCGAAGACGTCGCGGTGGTCATCCAGCAGGTGTGCGGCGAGGCTGTCGAGAGTCGGGTGCTCGATCAGCAGCGTGGGGACCAGGTTCAGCCCGAACTCGTCGTTCAGCACGCCAACGAAGTCGACCAGCGAGATCGAGTCGAACCCGTACTCGCTCAGGTCCACCGCTCCTTCGATCTCGTCGGCGGGAACGTCGAGCAGGCGCGACACGCGGTCGGCGAGCAGTCCCACCAGGGCTCGGGGTTCGGACACGACGTCGACCTCCGGTTCGGTCACGGGATCCGGTGCGGCCAGCAGGGTCTGCTGGATCCGGTCCGGGTCGCCGTACATCACGAGAACGTGCGGTTCGCCGCTGCCGCAGGCGCGGTACAGCGCTTCCACCCCGGCTGCCGCGGGCATGGGGAGGATGCCGAGCGCGTCGCGCACGCTCCGCTCGGTCGCGGCGTCCACGCGCATCCCGCCGTCCGCCCACAGCGGCCACCCGACGCTGAGCGTCCGGCCGTGCCGCTCCCCCGCGGCCACCGACGCGGCGCGCCGCGCGGCATATCCGTCCAGGAAGGCGTTGGCCGCGGCGTAGTCGGCCTGACCGGGGTTCCCGGACGCCGACAGCGAGGAGAAGCCGATGAAGAACTCCAGGTTCTCCCCCGCGGTCGCCTCGTCGAGGTTCACGAATCCGGTGACCTTCGCGGCGAGCACCTCCCGCAGGTCCGCGGTGTCCTTCTTGGCGAGGTAGCCGTCCCGCAGCACCCCGGCGCTGTGCAACACGCCGTCGATGCGACCGTGTTCGGCCACGACCTCCGCGACACACCGTTCGACGGCGGGCCGGTCGGCGACGTCCAGCCGCCGGTAGCCCGCGGTCGCACCAGCCGCACGCAGTTCGTCGAGCAGCTGCGCGGGTTCCTCGGGCGAGCGCCCGCACAGCACGAGCACGGGTCCGGCGACGCGGGCGGCGATCTCCCCGGCGAACACCCGGCCAAGACCGCCCGCACCACCGGTGATCAGGTACACGCCGCCCGCGCGCCACGGCTGCACCGCGGGGGCTTCGATCTCGGTCCACCGCGCCACCTCGCGGCGCCCGGCCACCTCCCTGGTCATCACCTCGTCCGCGTTGCCCGCCTCCTGGCTCAGGCGCGTCGCCACGCTGTCCGCGTCAGCGCCGGAAGACACCACGACCAGCTGGGTGACCAGCTTCGGGTGTTCGAGGCGCGCGGTGCGCAGGAGCCCGGCGAGCCCGGTGTGCGGTCGGTGCTCGGCACCGTCCGGTACCACGACCTGGAGCAGCACCCGGCCTTCCCGGCTCGCGGTCACGGCCTTCTGCAGGTGGGTGAGCAACTGCTCGGACTGCCGGGTGAAGTCGGTTGCGACGTCCTCACCGCTGGGCAGCTCGACACACGTGACGCCCGTGCGGGCCGCGAGATCACCGGGGTCGACGGTGGCGAGACCGGCCAGCAGCACCTCGTGCCGGACGAACCGCTCCGCCCCCAGGCCGTTGGTGGCGGGGTGCCAGCTGGGGCGCGCGAGCACGAGCGCGCCGGAGCCGACTCCGGCGGCCTGGCCGGTCGCAGTCCGGCCGGCCACGGCCTCGTCGGGGACCGGCTGGCCGGTCGCCGCCTGATCAGGCACCGTCTGGCCGGTCGCCGCCTGGTCAGGCACCGTCTGGCCGGTCGCCGCCTGGTCAGGCACCGTCTGGCCGGTCGCCGCCTGGTCAGGCACCGTCTGGCCGGACACCGCCTGGTCAGGCACCGTCTGGCCGGACACCGCCTGGTCAGGCACCGTCTGGCCGGTCGCCGCCTGGTCAGGCACCGTCTGGCCGGACACCGCCTGGTCAGGCACCGTCTGGCCGGACACCGCCTCGTCGGGCACCGGCTGGTCAGGCACCGGCTGGTCGTCCGTGGTCGGCAGTGCCCGGAAGGTGAATCCGAGCAGCCGCACGCACACCTCGCCCGCCTCGTCGCACAGGTCGATGTCCAGCCGCCGCACGACCCCCGGCCGGTCGTTGCCCGAGGGCCGGATGACCGCCCAGCCCGCGTCCGGAGTCGCCGCGTGCACGCGCACCTCGGTGAGCGCGAAAGGCAACGCGGCGGACACCTCGTCCGCGCCTTCGGCCAGTGCGAGGCCGAGAGTGGCCTGTAGCGCGGAGTCGAGCATCGCGGGATGCAAGGTGAGGTCGTCACCGCCGGGCCTGCGCAGGCGGGCGACGATCAGGCCGTCGCCGATGTCGAGCTGCTCGACGCCGCGCATCGCGGGTCCGAGGCCCATCGCCGTTCCCTCGTAGAGGGCATAGCACTCGGCGCGGGAGAGGGACCGCCGCGTGCACCGCGCCCGCAGCGCGGTGATGTCCAGGCGGGGCGGCGCCGCGGGGACGGACGGTTCGACCTGGCCCTGGCCGTGCGTGCCGCCGGTGGACGTCGAGATCCGGTAGGTGAACGCGCCGCGGTCCTGTGGTTCGAGGGTGACCTCGGCGGCCGTCGGGCCCGTGATCCGGGCCGGGCGGGTCCAGACGACGTTGCGCAGCGCCACCCCGGTCGCCGGGAACCCCTCGGCCTCGGCGGCGGCCCTCGCCAGCTCCAGGTACGCGACGCCCGGCAGCACCGGCACGCCGGAAACCCGGTGGTGGTCGAGGAAGAACTCGCGGCCGGTGAGGTCTGCGGCGTGGCAGCGCTCGGCACCAGGTCGCTTGTGGACGATGAGTGGTGCGACGGCGGGCGTGGTGATCCAGTACCGCTCACCGCCGAACGGGTATCCGGGCAGCGGGACCACGCGGAAGCCGTCGTCGGCGAACAGCCGGCCGAGCGAGGTGACCTCGCCGCGCACGTACCGCCGCGCCACCTCGGTGAGCGCCAGACCGTCCGGGACCGCAGCGGGTTCCGGCTCGTCGGGCACCGCACCCGTGACGACCGACTCGGCGTGGCCGTCGCGCAGCCACGTGCGCATGGCCTCGAGCCACACCGTCCGGTTCGCCGCGACACAGGCCCAGCGCAGGTTCTCGTGGCGGCGGCCGGTCGCCATGGTGTGGGCGGCGTCGCCGAGATCGAGGTCCTCGCGGGCTTCGACGTGGGCGAGCACGCGTTCGACGTGCGTGCGCAGCGCACGCTCGTCCTGTGCGGACAGCACCATCAGCCACTCGGCGCGCTCCGGGTGCGCCGGGCCGCTGGACGCGGGCGCTTCCTCGACGACGAGATGCGCGTTGGTGCCGCTGGCCCCGAACGAGCTCACCCCGGCGCGGCGCGGACCGGACTCGGGTTCGCGCCAGTCGAGGCACTCGACCGGGACGTAGAACGGACTGCCTTCCAGTGCGATCGCCGGATTCGGCCGTGTGAAGTGCAGCGACGGCGGCAGCCGGCGGTGGTGCAGCGCGAGCAGTGCTTTGATCGTGCCGGCGACGCCCGCGGTGAACTGCGTGTGCCCGATGTTGGTTTTGATCGAACCCAGCGCGCAGCTGCCTTCCGGCGCACCGGCGAACGCCTTGACCAGCGCGCCGAACTCGACCGGGTCGCCGAGCGGGGTGCCGGTGCCGTGGGCCTCGATCAGCTGGGCGCCGCCCGGTCGCACGCCCGCGTCGCGGTGGACCTGGCGGACCAGGTCCTCCTGGGCCTCGGCGCTCGGCGCGGTGATGCCGTTGGTCGCGCCGTCCTGGTTCACACCGGAGCCGCTGATGACGCCGTACACGTGGTCGCCGTCGCGCACGGCGTCGCTCAGCCGCTTCAGCACGAGGACGCCGGCTCCCTCACCGGGCACCATGCCGTCCGCACTCGCGTCGAAGGTACGGCACCGTCCGTTGGGCGACAACATCTTCGCGGTGGCGGAGTACTCGTAGAGCCTCGGTGTGGCCTGGACGAACACGCCGCCCGCCAGCGCCATCGACACGGTGCCGAGCCGCAGGCTGTCACAGGCCATGTGGATGGCCACGAGCGAGCTCGAGCACGCCGAGTCGACCGCGACCGCGGGGCCGGACAGGTCGAGCAGGTACGAGATCCGCGACGCGATGACCGAGGCCATGTTGCCCCACATGGTCTGCGGGGGCCGCTCGCCGCCGATCAGCTGGTGGTAGTCACCGGGGTAGGCGCCGACGTAGACGCCGCACGCGCGGTCGGTGAGCCGCTCGCCCGCGTAGCCGGCGTCCTCCAGCGCGTGCCAGCACTCCTCGAGGAACACGCGCTGCTGCGGATCGGCGTGCACCGCCTCGGTGCCGGAAACGCTGAAGAACAGCGCGTCGAAGCGGGCCGGGTCGTCGAGGAAGCTGCCGAACTGGCGGCCCGCCTTCGGGCCGAGCTTCCCGGTCAGGTCCCAGCGAGTCACCTCGCCCACCAGGTCGTCACCGGCGGCCAGGTGCGCCCACAGGCTCTCGGCGTCCGGGCTGCCCGCGAACCGGGCGGCGACGCCGACGACCGCGATGGGCTCGCGCGCCGGAGCGGCCTGCGGCAGCGGGCTCGCCGGGGACGCCCCACCCACCCAGGCGCCGCGGCGCTGGAAGGGATAGGTGGGCAACGGCGTGCGGCGCACGTCGAGGCCGGTGAACAACCCGTCCGCCGCCAGCTCCGCACCGCCGGACCACCGCGTCCTGATCCGCTCCAGCTCCGCGTCCGCCGCGGGGTGCGCGGTCCCGTCCGCGAGCCAGCTCTCCAGCCGGCTCACCAGGGTTTCGCGGTCCGCAGCGGCGAAGGCCACCCGGTGGGCGAAGTGACCGCGGCCGTGCGCGAGCACGTAACTGATGTCGCCGAGCACGGCATCCGGCGTCGCGGACAGGTGACCGGCCAGGTCGGCGACGAGCTGCCGCAGCGGCTCGGGACGCGGCGCGGACAACACGAACAGCAGTTCGCGGCCGTCGTGGTGCCGGGCACCGACCGCGGGCGGCTCCTCGACCACGAGGTGCGCGTTCGTGCCGCTGAACCCGAACGAGCTCGTCGCGGCCACCAGCTTGCCCTGGCTGTTCGGCTCCCAGGGGCGCAGCTCGGTGTTGATGCGGAACGGGCTGCCGTCGAGCCGGATCGCCGGGTTCGTCACGTCGTGGCGCGGCGACGGCGGAAGCGCGCGGTGCCGCATCGCGAGCACGATCTTGAGCACGCCCGCCACGCCGGCGGCCGACATGGTGTGGCCGATGTTCGTCTTCACCGAGCCGAGTGCGCAGCCGCGGGAGCCCTCGGCGGCGCCGAACGCGCGGACCAGCGCCTCGGTTTCGATCGGGTCACCGAGCTTCGTGCCGGTGCCGTGCGCCTCCAGCATGCCGATCTCGGCCGGGTCGATGCCGAAGCGGTCGTGCACCTCCCGGATGAGCCGTTCCTGCGAAGCCGCACTGGGCGCGGTGATCCCGTTCGTCGCGCCGTCCTGGTTGACGGCACAACCGCGGATCACCGCGTGCACGTGGTCGCCGTCCGCGAGCGCGTCGGCGAGTCGCTTGAGCACGACGACTCCGACGCCTTCACCGGGGACGAAACCGTCGGCGGCCGCGCCGAACGTGTGGCAGCGGCCGGTCGGGGACAGCATCCCCGCGCGGCCAGCCGTCAGGTAGGTGCGCGGCGTCGTCTGCACCGCGACACCACCGGCGACCGCGAGCTCGGTCTCCCCGCTCCGCAGCCCCTGGCAGGCGAGGTGGATGGCGACCAGGGAGCTCGAACAAGCCGTGTCGACCGCGATCGCGGGCCCGTGCAGGTTCAGGTGGTAGGCCACCCTCGCCGGCACGATCGCGGGGTGGTTGCCCCACGCGGCCTGCGCGGGCGGCCGCTCGGTGAACCAGGCGGTGTAGTCCCCGCCGGTGCAGCCGACGTAGACGCCCGCGCGCTTGCCGTCGAGCGCGGCGCCCGCGTACCCGGCGTTCTCCAGTGCCGTCCACGCCTCCTCGAGGAACAGCCGCTGCTGCGGATCGGTGCAGGCGGCCTCGCGCCCGGACATCCGGAAGAAGCGCGCGTCGAACTCGTCGATGCCGTCGAGGAAACTGCCCGACCGGCACGCGACGTCCGTCCACTCCGGACCGGAGGTGTCCCAGCGCTCGATCTGGCCGACCAGGTCGTCTCCGTCGGCGAGGTGCCGCCAGAGAGCGTCCAGGTCGGGCGACTGGGCGAACCGGCCGCTGATGCCGACGATGGCGATCGGCTCGTGCGGCGCCCCGGCCGGCGGTGACAGTGCCACCTCCCGGACCAGCTCGGCACTTCCGGTCGCCGCCGGGGCGGTCGCTCCCGGCAGCGTCGGCTGGTGGATGCTCGCGACGTGCGCGGCGAGCAGGTCGACGCTGCGGTGATCGAAGATCACGGTGGTGAGCAGGTCGATGCCGAGTGCTTCGTTGAGCTGCTGGACGAACCCCGCGCCCACGATCGAGTCGAGGCCGTAGTCGGCGAACGCCCTGGCCGGGTCGATCGCGTCCTCGGTCATCCGCAGCGCGGCGGCCAGCTTCTCCAGCACCACGGCGGCGACCGAGGCCACCGGCACAGGCTCCGGCTCGGACTCGGACTCGGGCTCGGCGACTGGCGGGGCTGGTTCCGCCGCCATGTCCAGCCCGCGGACCACCCCGTCGCTGTGCGCGAGGACGACCTGCTGCCCGAGCGGCTCGGCTTCGGCCGCCGCGTGCGCGACGGCGGTGAACCCCTCCTGCTCCAGCACGGCGCGCCAGGCGGCCGGGGCCAGCGCCGGGCTGCCGGGCACGCGCAGCTCCGGGTCGGAGTGGGCCCACCAGCCGTCGAGCAGCCCGAACGTCAGGTGGTTGACGAGGTAGAACCCGCTGATCTCGTTGAGCGCCAGCAGTCCGTTGCCCCGCAGCAGACCCTTGACACCGCGCAGGGTCGCGCGCACGTTCGGCGTGGTGTGCAGCACGTTGGCCGCGATGACGACGTCGAACGCCCCGATGGGAAGGCCCTGGCCGTGCGGCGGCTCGGCGGCGTCGTAGACCCGATAGGTGAGGTCGGCTCCGAACGCGTCCTCGGCGCGGTGCAGGAACGCCCTCGACACGTCGGTGAAGCAGTACTCGGCGACCTCCAGTCCGGCCCGCGCGAGCCGGTCGAGCACCACGCGCGTCGTGCCGCCGGTGCCCGCACCGACCTCCAGCACGCGCAGCGGGGCGGCGGGCTCGGCCGCGCGCCGGGCCGCCAGGAACGCGGCGACGTGCTCGGCCAGCACGCTGTTGAAGTGGTCGGCGACCCGGTTGTCCCGGTAGACGCCCTCGACCAGCTCGAAGGAGCCGTTCGGGAAGAGCACGTCGGTGGCGAGGACGGCGCCACGCAGCACGGCGGGCAGCGCGGGCACGGTCCGGCCGAGCAGGTCCAGCGGGGTGCGCAGGTCGGGGTTGGCGTCAGCCCAGTGCCGGGCGGACCGGGCCCACTCCGCCCGGCACGCCGCGGCATCGGGTGCCGGTGCGCCCCACCGGCCCGCACCGTCGACGAGGCCGTGCTCGGCGAGCGCGCGCAGCATCGGGGGCAGCCAGGCGGCGAACCGGTCGTCGGTGCCGATGTCCGACGGGTCGGAGAACCCAGCCTCGCGGAGCTCGGCGGCGACCCAGCGGCACAGCGCCACGGCGATCTCGTCCGGCACGGGCCCCGCCTGGTGCGCGGCGAGCGGTTCGGGCAGCGGCGGTTCCACCGGACTGGACGCGGCGGCCGCGGCAACGGGCTGCACCGCGGCGGTCTGTCCGATGAGCACGCCCTCCACCGGCAGCGGCCGCCCCAGCCGCAGGAACCCGATCTGGTCGAGCGGCCCGGCGAGCAGAGCCTCCAGCGCGGTCATGGCGGTGGCGGGGTCGATCGGGGCGAGCCCCTGCGCCGCCACGCCCTCGAGCACGTCGTCGGTGACGTTGCCCCAGTAGCCCCAGTTCACCGTCTTCACCCGGCAGCCGAGCGCGTCGCGCAGGCCGGCCGCCGCGGCGTCGACGTAGGCGCAGGCAGCGGCGTAGTGCGCCTGGTTCGCGTTGCGGATGAAGCTGACCAGCGACGACACCAGCAGGACGAAGTCGAGGTCGAGCCCGGCGAAGGCGTCCGCGAGGTGCCCGCACGAGTCCACTTTGGACCTGAGCGTCGCCTCCAGCTCGTGCTCCCGCAGTGCGGCGAGCGGGGTGTGGCTGAACGTCATCGCCAGGTGCACGACACCGTCGATCCGGCCGTACCGGGCGACCACCTCCTCGCGGACCCGCCGCAGCGCGGCCGCGTCCGCGGCGTCGGCACGCAGGTACACCGGGGCGGTGCCGTCGATTCCGGCGCTCCTCGCACGGATCTCGTCGTCCTCGGCGCGCCGCCCGACCCAGACGATCCGGGCGTCGTACGTGCGCGCCAGGTGCTCGCTGAGCACGACACCGAGGTCTCCGGCGCCGCCGATGAGGACGTACACCCCGCCCCGCCGGAACGCGGACGTCTCGGGCCGAGCCTGCTCGACCGGCACGAGCCTGCGGCGCAGCCACTGGCCGCCGGTGCGCACGACCGGGTGGGTCCGCCGGTCGGCAGGCAGGGCGAACACCTCGGCCGGGTCGAACGGCTCGTCCCCGGTGAGGTCCACGGCGCGGACCCGCCAGTGCGGTTGCTCCTTGGCCAACCCGCCGACGAGACCGTGCAGGCTCGCCTGGGCCGGGTCGGTGGTGCCATGACCGAACGCGTTGCGGGTCACGAGCGTCAGCTCCACCTCGCGGTCGCCGTAGCGGTCCTGCACCGCCTTGAGCACGCGGACCGCGCGGTGGACCACGGCACGGGGTTCGCCGGACGGCGTCGGGAACCTCAGCACAACCCGGTCGGTCTCACCGGGCGACTGCTGTGCGGCTTCGCCGTCCCAAGTGGACACTTCGGCGTCGGTGTCCCTCAGTGCGGCGATGTCCGTGTCGTCCAGGCCGATCGCGAGGACCCGCCCGGCGGGTGATGCGCGGCCCGGCCGTTCCGCCTCCCACACCGGGATCACGGTGAGGTCGCCTGCCGGGAGCGCGTCACCGGCAACGGTCGCGGGCGCCGGGCTCGCGGCGCAGTCACCAGCCACGGCGGCAGGCACCGCAACGGGTTCAGGCGGCTGCACCACCGGCTCCGCCTGCTCCGGCAGGACATCGGTGTACCAGTAGCGGTCACGGGCGAACGGGTACGTCGGCAGGCCGACGCGGCGTGGCCTCGGACCATCGGTGTGCAGGCGCGCCCAGTCCACCGCGGTGCCACCCACCCACGCCTCCGCCAGCGGGGCGAGCTTGCCGCGTGCGACCCAGCGGACGAGGGTCTCCTGGAAGTCGTCGTCCGCGGCGATCGCGGCCGGCAGAGCCGAAGGCCCGGCCCCGCCCACGTAGGTGTCAGGCGGCAGTTCGGTGCCGCGGACGCAGGCGTCCAGCGCGGCTGCCAAGGCCGCGAGGTCACCTGCCACCGTTGCGAAGCGGGCGGCCATCGGTTCCCTGCCCACCTGGAGGGTGTAGGCGATGTCGGCGAGATCCGTGTCGCGCCACGAGCCGCCGCGCAGTTCGTCGCGCAGGCGCCCCGCCGACTCGCGCAGGCGCTGTTCGTCCACTGCGGACAGCACCACGGCCTGTGGTGCGACCGGCCGCTCCGGAAGTTCCGGCACGATGTACTCCTCCACGAGAAGGTGGGAGTTGGACCCGCCGGCACCGAACGCCGAGACCACCGCGGTCCGCGGCGCGCCGCCTGTCCTCGACCACGGCGCGGCCTCGCGTTGCAGCACGAAGGGCGTGCCGTCGAAGTCGATCTCCGGGTTGACCTGCGCGGCGTGCAGCGACGGGGTGAAGGTGCCGTGCCGCATCTGCAGCAGGACCTTGGAAAGGCCCGCGATTCCCGCTGCCGCTTCGAGGTGCCCGATGGCCGACTTGACCGAGCCGATCGCGCAGAAGCCCCGGTCCTCGGTGAACTCGGCGAACGCCGCGGTCAGCCCGGCCACCTCGATCGGGTCGCCGAGCGGTGTCCCGGTTCCGTGCGCCTCGACGTAGCCGATCCGCCTCGGGTCCACCCCGGACCGGCGGTACACCTGCCGGATCACCGCAGCCTGCGCCTTCGGGTTCGGCACGGTGAACCCGTGCGTGTGGCCGCCGTGGTTGACCGCGCTGCCCCGGATGACGCCGAGGATGCGGTCGCCGTCGGCCTCCGCGTCGGCGAGCGGGCGCAGCAGCACGGTGCCGACCCCCTCACCGGGAACGTAGCCGTCGCCACCCGCGCCGAAGCTGCGGCAGCGCCCGTCGCTCGAGGCGAACTGGGCCTGCCCGATCATGAGGTACTTGCTCGGGTGCAGGGACAGGTTCACCCCACCCGCCAGCGCCACACCGCACTCCCCGCTGCGCAACGCGGCACACGCGAGGTGGATCGCCGACAGCGAGGATGCGCACATGGTGTCCACGGCGACGCTCGGACCGCTCGCGTCGAAGAAGTACGAGACCCGGTTCGCGATGGACGCGAGGCTGCCGGGAACGACCACCGGTTGTTCCGCGCCGTAGAGCTGGTACTCGGTGTACATCGCTCCGGCGAACACGCCGATGTCACCGGCGTCCTCGCCGACCCTGGCCATCGCTGCGGCGCGCAGCGAGTCGCGCGTGTACCCGGCGTCCTGCAGCGTCTCGTACGCGGACTGCAGGAACAGCCGTTCCTGCGGGTCCGTTGTGGACGCGGCAGCCGGGGAGATGCCGAAGAACAACGGGTCGAACTCGGCGACGCCGTCGATGAACCCGCCCCACTTGGCGTAAGTCTTGCCGGGGATGCCGCGCCGCGGGTCGAAGTGGCGGTCGTGGTCCCAGCGGTCGGCGGGCACCTCCGTCACGCAGTCCGTGCCGGCCATGAGGTTGGCCCAGAACTCGGCGAGGTTCCGCGCGCCGGGATAGCGGCCGGACGTTCCGATCACCGCGATCGGCATCTCCTCGTCCCGGCGAACGGGCACGTCGGCGACGAGCGGCCCGGCGGCGGGTTCCGGAGCCGGTTCGGGTGCGGATGCAGGTTCCGGTCCGGTCATGCCGACGAGCGCGGCGAGCGCGTCCGGCTGGGTCCGGGCGAAGTGGCGGGCGAGCCCGTCGATCGTGCGCACCTCGAAGAACAGCGTGCTGCCGACGTTGCCGAGCACCTTGCGGACCGCGTCGGTCAACTGCACCACGAGGATCGAGTCGATGCCGTAGCGGTCGAACGTCACGTCGGCGCGCACCGACGACACCGGTAGCTGGAGCACGTCGGCGACGAGAGCGCGGAAGTGGTCGCGCGCCCGCTGGAGCAGCTCGGCCTCCCGGTCGGCGCTCGCCACAACGGTTTCCGGTGCCGACACAGGTGCCGGCACGGGTGCGGGCGCGGGTGCGGGCACCGCCGCCGGTTCGTCGTCAGTACCGGGCGGGAAGGCAGGGCCACCGGCGGGAACGGGCTGCCGGACGACGCCGTCGCTTTCGGCGACGAACACCTGCTGCCCGAGGTCGTCGGCACCCTCGGCGGCGACGAACGCCGGCCGGAAACCGGTCTCGCCGAGCACCCGCAGCCAGTTGTCCGGGGTCAGGCCGGGTGAGCCGGGGATCCGCACCGCCGGATCGTCGTAGCGCCACCACCCGTCCAGCAGGCCGAAGGTGAGGTGGCTGAAGAACACGTTGTCGCTGAGCTCGTTCAGCAGCAGCATGCCGTTCGCGCGCAGGGCCGCCTTGGTGTTCGTCAGCGTCGTGCGGATGTTCCGCGTCGCGTGCAGCACGTTCGTCGCGATGGCGACGTCGAAGCCGCCGGCCTCGACCTGTTGCCCGTCCAGTGGCTTCTCGACGTCGAGGATGCGGGGGTCGAGGTACGGCGCGATGTCGCCGTACGCCCGGCGCGCGTGCAACAGGAAAGCCTTGGAAATGTCGGTGTAGCAGTAGGTTTCGATGTGCTCGCGCCATGGTGCGAGGCGGCGGAACAGCACCGCGCTCGTGCCGCCGGTGCCCGCGCCGATCTCCAGGATCCGCAGCCGCGCGTCCGGGTCGTCGGCCACCCGCGCGCGGACGTGCTCGACGAGCGTGTCCGCGAGCACGTCGTTGAAGTAGTCGGCGACCGGGTTGTTCCGGTAGACGGCTTCGACGAGCTCGAGCGAGGACTTCGGGAACATGACGTCGGTCGCGGGACGGTGCCCGGTCAGGATGTCGGTGAGCGCGCGCACCGTCGTGTCGACGAGCACCGCCTGCGGACGCTTGCCGTCGCTCTCCAGCCACGGCTCCCGGTCGAGGTCCCAGCGACGCCACGCGGCCTCGAGGTCCACCGGGCTCACGTCAACGGCTTCGCAGCGACCGTCGGCGGTGCCGCGGAGCAGTCCCCGGCGGGTGAACACGGCGACGGTGTGACCGAGCCAGCGCTCGTAGCGCGGTTCGATCCCGCCTGCCGCGAGCCAGTCGGCGACGGTGCCCGCACGACCGGGCGTGAACAGGCCCAACTGGCGCAGCAACGCCCAAGTGATCCGGACGAGCGCGTCCTCCATGGACCGGCCGTGCCCGTCGGCGGCGGTGCGCACGCGTTCGATCTCGGCCCGCCGATCGGGGCGCGCGTCGTGCAGGGCCGCGACCGGCGAGGATCCGCCGCCGGGCAACGTGGTGAGCACGCTGCCCTCGTAGAAGGTGGCGATGCTGCGGGCGTCGGCGGCCTTCAGCAGCGCGAGCCGGTCGTGCGGCGAGGTGAGCAGCCGGTCGAACGCGGCCGTGCCCTCGTCCGGCTCGATGGAACCGAGGCCGAGGCGCGCCATCCTCCTGCGGTAGCCGTCTTCGGCTACGACGCCGACGCCGCCCCAGTACCCCCAGTTCATCACCTTCACCGGGCAGCCGAGCCGATCGGCGAGGTGGTCGGCGAAGGCGTCGGCGAACGTGCAGCCCGCCGCGTAGTTGGCCTGGCCGGGCGCGGTGAAGAACGCCTGCATCGACGAGAAGAACGCGACGAACTCGAGGGGCTGGCCCGCGAAGACCTCGGCCAGGTTGACCGCCACGTCGGCCTTGGCGGCGTAGGTGGCGTGGAAGCGTTCCTCGTCCATCCGTGCCACGCTCTGGTCGCCCAGCACGATCGCGGTGTGCAGCACACCGTGCACCGGGCCGTGGCGCCGCACGACCTCCGCGCAGGCACGACGCAGATCGTCCACATCGGACGCGTCGGCCCGCACGTAGTCCGGCTTCGGCCCGAAGGCGGCGAGCCGGTCCTGGTTCGCAGCGATCTGCGCGTCGAGCGGCCTGCGGCCGATCCACACCACCTGGGTTCCGTGGCGGCGCAGCAGGTGCTCGGTCCAGACCGTGCCGATGCCACCCGCGCCGCCGATGGCGACGACGACGCCGCCGGGAGCGTGCGGTGAGGCGATCGGCTCCGCGTCGGCGACCTCGAGCAGGCGGGGCCGGAACCACTCGCCACGCCGCAGGGCGACGACGCCGCCCCGAGCAACGGCCGGTGGGTTCAGCACCGCGTCCCACGGCACCGCCTCGTCCGCGGCGATGTCGACCACCCGGACCTGCCAGTGCGGGTACTCCTTGGCGACCGACCCGAGCAGGCCGTGCACACCCGCGTGCGTCGCGTCGACGAGCCGATCTCCGGGCGCCCGGCACGCCTGCCGGGTGACCGCCGTGAACCCGATCTCGCGGCCGTCCGCACCGCTCGCCAGCAACGCCTTGACCCACCGGAAGACGGAGAGTGCGCCGTCGCGTTCGGCTGCCTCCGAGGCGAGCCAGACGATGTGGTCCACGTCGGCGGGCATGTCGGCGGCCTGGTCGTCGTCGAGCACCGCGGCGCCGGGGAACCCCTCGCGGTCACCGGCGGCGCCACCCGCGAGGACCAGCCGGGTAGCCGTGGCGCGCTCGCACTCGACGTCGCCGGGCAGCGCGTCCCAGACCGGGGCGAGCAGCGCCGTGCGGACCGCCGGTTCGTTCGTCAGGTGGCGGAACGCGAGTCCGCGCAGGCGCACCGCGACGCGGCCGGCGTCGTCGCACACGTCGATGTCCACTGTGGTCACGTCGGCACCGCTGGTGGCGCGCCGCACATGGGCCCACATCGTCTCGCCGACGGGTGTGAGGAGGTCGGCCTCGTCGACGGCGAACGGGAGGGCGGGGCGACCTTCGCGCTCGGCCAGCGTCCCGGCCGCGTCACCGAACAGGCCGACGACCGCCTGCACCGCGCTGTCCAGCAGGGCCGGGTGCGCGGCCAGGTCCGGGTCGTGCGCGTCGGCGGGCAGGACGAGCCGCGCCAGCACCTCGCCGTGGCCGACGGCCAGCCCGTCGAGTGCCCGCAGCCGGTCGCCGTGGACGATGCCGACCGCGTCGAGCGCCGCCCGGCACTGCTCCGCGGTCAGGGTCCGGGCACGGCACCGCTCGCGCACCGCTTCCAGTGGCACGGTCGTGGCCGGTCCGGCCTCGGCGTAGCGGCCCTGCGCGTGCACCTCCGTCCCGTCGCGACACACGCGGAAGGCCTCGCCGTCGCGTTCCACCGACAGGTCGGCCCCTTCGGCGCCGACCGGGAACGGCGTGGCCCACACGAGGTCGCGCAGGCCGGTCGGGGTGAACGCGCCGGACGTCACGGCCCGCCGCGCGAACTCCAGCGACAGCACAGCGGGCAACACCGGCCGTCCGTCGACGTGGTGGTCCGCCAGGAAGAACTCCTCCCCGGTGAGCCGCACGCGGTACGCGGAGCCAGTGACCTCCGGCCGAGTGCGGTGCGCCAGGTCGGAGCTCGCAGGCCAGTAGCTCTGCCGCTCGTACGGATAGGTCGGCAACGGCACGACGCGCCGCACGGCCGCAGGGAAGGCGCCGGTGAGGTCCACCGCGTCCCCGCGAACGAACGCCGAGGCCACTTCGGCGGCGGTACCGGGCCGTGCGGTGACCTCCGGCCGCGTGTCGGCGGGCACCTCGCCGACCAGCACCTCGTCCGCGGCACCGGACGGCCAGGCACGCAGGTGGTCGGCGAGCGCAGCGGTTCCCGCGGCGACGACGGCGAGCCGGTGCGGCATGGCGGCGCGCCCGGCGGCGAGGCTGTAGGCCACTTCCGCGGCGGAGAGCTCCGGCTCGCGGTCGAGGTGCGCGACGAGCCGTTCGGCCACGGCCCTGAGCGCTTCCGGTGACCGCGCGGAGAGCAGGAACGCTTGCGAGCCGGGCACTTCACCGGCGGGCGGCCGCTGGTACTCCTCCAGCACGACGTGCGCGTTGGTTCCGCTGGCGCCGAAGGAGCTGACGGCGGCGCGCCGCGGACCTTCCTCGGGCGCGGGCCAGTCGGTCGTCTCCGTCGGCACGACGAACGGGCTGCCGTCCAGCGGGATCCGCTCGTTCGCGGCGGTGAAGTGCAGTGAGGCCGGCACCTTGCGGCGGCGCAGCGCGAGGACCGCTTTCACCACTCCGGCCACCCCCGCGGCGAACTGGGTGTGCCCGATGTTGGTCTTGATCGAACCGAGCGCGACGCTGCCCCGCCGCGCCCCGGCGAACACGCGGAACAGCGCGCGGAACTCGATCGGGTCGCCCAGTTGGGTCCCGGTGCCGTGCGCCTCCACGAGCTGGATGCCGCCGGTGCCGATGCCGGCGTGCACCTCGCGCAGCAGCCTTTCCTGGGAGGCCGCGCTCGGCGCGGTGATGCCGTTCGTGGTGCCGTCCTGGTTGACGCCCGAGGCCCGCACGACGGCGTGCACGTGGTCGCCGTCCCGTTCCGCGTCGGCGAGCCGCTTGAGCACGAGCGCGCCCGCACCCTCGCCCGGCACGAACCCGTCGGCGCCCGCGTCGAAGCTGCGGCAACGGCCTGAGGCCGACAGCATGCCCGCCCGCGCGGCGGAGGCGTAGAGCCGTGGTGTGCTTTGGACGAACACGCCACCGGCGATCGCCAGGTCGGCGGTGCCCGCCCGAAGATCCCGGCAGGCCAGGTCGATCGCGACGAGCGAGCTGGAGCACGAGGTGTCGACGGTGAGCGCGGGGCCGGTGAGGTCGAGCAGGTAGGCGATCCGCGACGCGACGACCGAGCCCATGGTCCCCCACAGCGCCTGCGGGGGTGCCGCCGCGTCCAGGTGGTCCCCGTAGTCGCCGGCGTAGCAGCCGACGTACACGCCGACGCGGTCGCCGCGGTGGCGCGGCCCGGTGTACCCGGCGTCCTCCAGCGCGTTCCAGCACTGTTCGACGAAGATCCGCTGCTGCGGGTCCATCGCGGTCGCCTCGACGCCGGAGATCCCGAAGAACGCCGGGTCGAACCGGTCGATGCCGCGCAGGAAGCTGCCGGTGCGGCAGGTGATCTCCGGTGCGAGCGGCCAGCGCGTGACCGGCTCGACCAGGTCGGTGCCCGCCGTGAGGTGGGTCCACAGCGCCTCCGGGTCCTCCGCGTCGCCGTACCGCGCGGCGAGGCCGACGATCGCGATCGCGTCGTCGCCTGCGTCGCGCGGAGCGGCCGTGGTGGGTCCGGTGGCGGCGCCCGTTCCGGCCAGGAACGCGCCGAGCCGGTCGAGTGTGCCGTGGTCGAAGAGGTCGGTGGTGTCGAGGGCGGTGCCGAGCGCTTCGTTGAGCCGGTGCACGAGGCTCACGCCCAGGATGGAATCGAGCCCGTAGTCGGCGAACGGCCGGTGCCGCTCGATGTCGTCGACCGGCGTCTGCAGGATGTCCGCGAGCTCGGCCAGCAGAACACCTTCGGCGTCGACCTCGCCGCCGCGCCGTGCGACGGGCGCCTCCGCGCTCTCGTGCTCCGCGGGCTCGAACCAGAACTCGGGACCGCTGAAGGGATAACCGGGCAGGTGCACCCGGCGCCGGGCACCGTCCACCTGGGACCAGTCGAGCGGCATTCCCTTGGTCCAGAACGCGGCCAGCTCGCTCCACGCACCGGTCGCGACCCACTGCTCGACGAGCGCCCGCAGCTCGGCCTTGCCCGCCAGCTCGGCGAGGGTTTCCTTGCTCACCTGGACCCGGCCGCGGCACCACGGCCCGTCGGCGCCCTGATCGTCCAGGAACGCGCGGAGCTGTTCCTGCCACTCCTGCGCGCTTCGCGCGAGGAAGCACAGCCGTTCGTCCATCGCTTCGCGGCCGGTCCGCAACGTCGCCGCGACGGCCGTGAGGTCTGGGGCGTCCTGCCCGTCGAGCCATGCGACGAGCCCGGCGGCGCGGGCGCGCAGATCCTCCTCGGTCCGCGCGGACAACGGCAGCAGCACCGGGTTGCGCGGCGGGACGGCCTCCACCGCGGCCCGCTGGTGTTCGGCGACGATCACGTGTGCGTTCGCGCCTCCGGCGCCGAACGAGGAGATCCCGCCGATCCGGGGTCCGCCGGACGGACGCGGCCACGGGCGGCCTTCCCGGCACAGGGTGAACGGGGTCGCGGCGAAGTCGATGTCCGGGTTGGCCGGGTCGGCCTGCAGGGTCGGCGCGAGCTCGCCGTGTTCCAGCTGCAGCACCACCTTGGTCAGCCCGGCGATGCCCGCCGCCGCCTCCAGGTGGCCGATGTTGGACTTGACCGAGCCGAGCGCGCAGGTGCCCGGTCCCGGCGCGTCCGGCGCGAACGCCTGGGTCAGGCCGTCGACCTCGATCGGGTCGCCGAGGCGGGTGCCGGTGCCGTGCGCCTCGACGTAGCCGACGTCGGCCGCGTCCAGCCCGGCCCGCTCCAGCGCCTCGCGGACGACCGCTGCCTGGGCACGCGGGTTCGGCACGGTGTAGCCGTTGGTGCGGCCGCCGTGGTTGACGGCGGACCCGAGGATCACCGCGTGGATCGGGTCCCCGTCGGCCTCCGCCGCGGCGAGCGGCTTGAGCAGGACCGCGCCGACTCCCTCACCGGGGACGAACCCGTCGCCGTCGGCGCCGAAGCTGCGGCAACGACCGTCGGCGGCGAGCATCCGGGCCCGGCACAGCTCGACGTAGGTCGAGGGGTGCAGGTACAGGTTCACCCCACCGGCGATGGCGAGGTCGCACGCGCCGTGACGCAGGTGCTCGCACGCTTCGTGGATCGCGGTCAGCGACGCCGAGCACATGGTGTCCACCGGCATGCTCGGGCCACGCAGGTCCAGCAGGTAGGAGACGCGGTTCGCGAGGGAGGCGAACGACGTCCGCGGCGCACGCCGCGGACCGCTCACCGCCGGTGGCCGGTTGCGGTCGAACCCGGTCTTGGTCACCCCGGCGAAGACGCCGACCCTGCCCTGGTGCTGCTCGGCGAGCCTGGCCCGCGTGTATCCGGCGTCTTCGAGCGCGCACCACACGGTTTCGAGGAACAGCCGTTCCTGCGGATCGATGTCGGCCACGTCGCGCGGCGCGATGCCGAAGAACGCCGCGTCGAACCGGGCGAAGCCGTCGAGGAACCCGCCCCACTTGCTGTAGCTGGCGCCCGTGTCCACCGCGCGCTGCTGATCGGGTTCGTAGAAGCCGTCCAGCGACCACCGCTGCTCGGGAACCTCCCGCACGCTGTCGCGGCCGGCGCGCAGGTTGTCCCAGAACGCCTCCAGCGTCGGCGCGTCGGGATAGCGGCCGCTGATCCCGATGACGGCGATGGGCTCACCGGCCGGCGCCGGGCGCCGAGTGCTCGCCTCGGCCGCCGGGGCGGGGGCGGGGGCGGCGGACACCGGTGCTGGCGCGTCGTCGAGCCAGCGGGCGCAGCCGTCGGGGTGCCGCTCGGTCAGGTGGACGGCCAGTTCGCCGAGGGTCGGGTACTGGTAGAGCACGGTCTTGGGCAACGCGCCGAACCACCGCGCGAACCGCTGGTTCAGCCGGGTGACCGTGAGCGAGTCGATGCCGTAGCCGTCCAGCGGTGCCGCCGCGTCGAGGCGGTCGGCGTCGAGCCGCATCACCTCGGCGACGAGCTCCTTCAGCCGCATGACGACCTGGGTGCGGAGGTCCTCCGCATGAGCCTGCTTCTCGGTCATGTCGTTCCCTTCCCCCGTGATGACGACGTGGGCGGCACCGAGCGCGATCGCCGCGTGCAGGGCGTTCAGGGCGGTCTCGGTCGGAAGTGGCGGGCCGAACCGGTCGGCGAGCGCGGGCAGCTCCTCCTCGGGCACCCGCATGCCGCCGTCGCGCCACAGCGGCCAGCCCAGCGAGACGCTCACGCCGTGCCTTTCGCCGCGGGCGGCGAGCTCGGCGCGGCCGTTGAGGTGGGCGTCGAGGAACCCGTTGGCCGCGGCGTAACCCGACTGGCCCGCGTTGCCCAGCGTCCCGGCCGCCGCGGAGAACGCGACGAAGAAGTCGAGCGGCACGTCGCGGCTCGCCTCGTCGAGGTTGACCAGGCCCGCGACCTTCGGCGCGAGCACCCGGCGGAAGTCCTGACAGGACGCGTGGATGAGGTAGTCGTCGCGCAGGACGCCCGCCGCGTGCACGATGCCGTCGAGCCGCCCGTGCGTGCGGACGACGTCCGCGACCAGCTCGCGCACCGCCGCCGCGTCGGTGACGTCCACGCTGCGGTACTCGCCGGGCCCGCCGGCCCGCGGGGCCCGCCCGCACCGCACCACGACCGCGTCCGGGGCGTGCCGGGCGACGTCCTCGGCGAGGAGCCTGCCGATGCCGCCACCACCACCGCTGATCAGGTAGACGCCGCCGGGCTTCCAGGCGCACGCGGCCGAGGCGGGTGCGGCGGGCTCCCAGTCCGGCACCTCGAGACCGGCCGAGGTGTGGCGGACGTGC
This sequence comes from Lentzea tibetensis, assembly GCF_007845675.1. Lineage (GTDB taxonomy): Bacteria > Actinomycetota > Actinomycetes > Mycobacteriales > Pseudonocardiaceae > Lentzea > Lentzea tibetensis. The sequence goes on from NZ_VOBR01000006.1 coordinate 311,311, forward strand.
TCCCCGCTCACGTCGGCGTTCAACGCGGCGGTGAGCTCCGCGGTCGACGGGTCGTCCACGAACTCGACGAGCCGGACGCGCACACCGGGGTCCTCCTGAGCGGCCGTGCGCAGCAACCCGAGCACGCCGGGGAACACCGAGCCGGCGCGACAGGCGACCTGGACGGTGCACGGACGGCCGTCGTTCACGGCGAGCAACCGCTTCATCTCGCCGAACAGCCGGATCGCCGCCCGCTCGTAGGCGGTGGCCGGGTCGTCATCACCGCTGTGCACCTCGGCGACGGAGACGCCGGGCAGCCGGTCGCGGACGACTGCGGCGGCGGTGGACAGGTCGCACACCACGATCAGCCGCCTGCCCTCGGCCGGGAGTGCGGCCGATGCCGGTTCCCGGTGCCAGACGGGCACGCGCACGATGCTGCGGGTCATGGGACGACTCCCTTCCGGGGACGGTGCGGACTCAGACGCCGTTGAGCGCATCAGGGCTCTCCTGGTTGGCGAGGACCGCTTCGAGCAGCGCGGCGCGGGCGTCGACGTCGAACGAGACGGGTTCGGGGCTACCGGCCGACTCGGGCACCCAGTAGCGCTCGCGTGCGAACGGGTAGGTGGGCAACGGCACGACACGGCCTCCGCCCGCCGGGTGCAGGTGCTCCCAGACGACCGCGCGGCCTTCGCACCACGAGGCCGTGACGAGATCCAGATCGCCGTCCCGCACGGCGGCGGTCACCGCCGGGTCCGGCGTGCGGTCGCGGCGCACCGCCGCTCCGCGCGTCCGCCGCACGCTGCCGGTGTGCAGACCGGACCGGCCGGTGCCGTTGAGGAACGCTTCGAGTGCGGCGACGACGTCGTCCACGCTCGAAGCGGTGAACCCGAGACGGTGCTCCATCTCCTCGCGGCCGACCTGGAGCGTGAACGCCAGGTCCGCGAGCGCCACCTCGCCGCCGTCGCGGAGGAAGTCGTGCAGTGCCACCACTCGCTCCCGCAGGCGGTCGGTGTCACGCGCCGACAGCACGATCACCTGGGGCCCGGAGACCGGCACGGGTGCGGGCCTGGCAGGCGGCGCCTCGAGGACGACGTGCGCGTTGACTCCGCCGAAACCGAAGCTGCTGACCCCGGCGCGCAACGGCAGCTCGCGTCCCGCGGCGTCGGTCACCGGCTGCCAGCGGCGGTGATCCCGCAGCACCTCGAACCCGGTGCCGTCGAGCCTCAGGTGCGGGTTCAGCCGGTCGCAGTGCAGCACCGGGAGCAGCTCGCCGTGGCGCATCTGCTGCAACACCTTCAGCACACCGGCCAGACCGGCCGCCGCCTCCGCGTGGCCGATGTTCGCCTTCACCGAGCCGAGTGCCCGCACCCGGTCCGCCGAGGCGCCGAGGTTCCGATAGGCGGTGGCGAGCGCGTCCACCTCGACCGGGTCACCCAGCGCGGTGCCGGTGCCGTGCGCTTCGACGTAGCCGATGGTGTCCGGGGCGACGTCCCGCATCGCCGCCTGGACGACCTCGGCCTGCGCGGCGGCGTTCGGCGCGGTGAGCGACGCGGCCCGGCCGCCGTGGTTCTCCGCGCTGCCCAGTACGACACCTCGCACGGCATCGCCGTCGCGCAACGCGGCGGCCAACGGCTTCAACAGCACCGCCGCGGCACCCTCGGCGCGGACATAACCATCGGCGTCCGCCGAGAAGGTCTTGCACCTGCCGTCCGGGCTGAGCATCCCGGCGGCCTGCGTCGCGGCGAACGTGTCCACGCTCAGCAGGAGGTTCACCCCGCCGGCGACGGCCATGTCGCAGCGCCCCGACCGGATGCTCTCCACCGCGCGGTGCAGCGCGACGAGCGAGCTGGAGCACGCGGTGTCGATCGGTTCGCTCGGCCCGTGCACGTCGAGCAGGAACGAGATGCGGTTGGCGAGCACGGCGTGCGAGTTGCCGGTCGCGGTGTAGCCATCGGGCGCGACCCCGCTCCCGTTGAGGAGGTGGTGGTAGTCGTTGCCGGAGACGCCGAAGAACACACCCGTGTTGCCGGGCAGCCGGACGGGCGGGTAGCCGCCGTCCTCCAGCGCCGTCCACGCGGTCTCCAGCGCCAGCCGCTGCTGCGGGTCCATCAGCTCGGCTTCCAGCCGCGACACGGCGAAGAAGTCCGCGTCGAACCGGTCGATCCCGTCGACCAGCCCGGCGAACTTCGGGAAGTCCGCCCGCGCCACGACGTTCGCGTAGCGGCCGTCGAAGCGGTCGCCGGGGTACCGCGACACCAGGTCGGTGCCCGCCCGCAAACGCTGCCAGAAGACGTCCGGGTCGTCCGCTCCTGGGAAGCGTCCGGCGATCCCGATGATCGCCACGGCTCCGTCGTCGGTCGCGGGCGCGGACAACGCCTCAGGCGCTGACGGCGTCGTCGGCACGGGTGCCGGGGGCGCGGACGGCGGTACCGGAGCCTGGACCTGCCCGGCCAACTGGTCGACGAGGTCGCGGATGTTGGGGGACTGGAAGAACACCGCGGGGCTCAGGTCGGCACCGAGCCGGTTGCCGAGCTCCGCCGCCAGCGAGGCGAGAGTGATGGAGTCGAAGCCGAAGGCGGGGAAGTGCGTGTCGAGGTCGACCTCGGCCGGGTCGGCCTTGAGCAGTCCGGCGACCGCGTCCCGAACCGTGGCCGTCAACCGATCACGGCCGTCGTCACCCCTGGTGCCGCCGGCCACGTCTCCGGCCGTCAGCCCATCGCGCCCCTCGTCACCCCGGCCACCAGCGACCGCGTCCGGCAGCGGGCCGCTGCCGAACTCGGCGTCGGTGATCCGCCCCAGCACCCGGCCGTTCTCGTCGAGCAGCCGGACCTGGAACGTCGTGCCAGTGCGCTCCAGCAGGACACCGCGCGTGCGTTCGAGGTCCCGTCCCACCACCGAACCGACCCGCGCGATCGCGACGTCGGCGTCCGCGCACAGGTGCTGCACGCCCTGCACGAGACCTGCGAGCACCCACGCCGGAATGCGGACCCGCCGCTTCCCGGGGTCCTGGCACGCGGCGGGTTCCACGACCCGCACCAGCAGCCGGCCGCCGAACTCGTTGACGCCTTCGACGACGCGGGCGTACGGCCGTGCGTCCACACCGAGTTCTCCCAGCTTCGCGTAGAACTCGTCGTCGTCCAGCGACAGAGGCGCGCTCATGTCGCACTCCGGCTCGGCGACGGGCACGAAATCATCAGGAACGAGGTCGGCGCTGAACAGCACGGCGCCGTCCGCGTCTCGCAGCTCCGCGCGGTGCGCGTCCAGCCGCCACTCGAGCCGCTGTTCCTCCGCCGACGGAGCGGGCAAGGCGGCCCACCGGGCGTCGCGAACGGCCGGCGAGTCGTGGAGGCCCGCGAGTTCGGCGAGGGCCAGCGCGCCGTCCAGCAGAGCGGCGGTGACGTACCGGCGTTCGCGCCGGACCGAGTAGACGTAGTCGAGCAGTTCGTCGCCGCGCAGCGCGTGCCGGTAGCGGATCCCGGTCAGGTCCGACTCGTTCACGCCCACCCAGGGGTGCTCCCGCCGGGCGAACGCGATCGGGTTCAGCACGCTCGGCGCGTCGCCGAAGCCGGGGTACCAGCACCGCACCCGCTCGAACGGGTAGCCGGGCAGCGACAGCTTCGCCGGACGCGTGGCGGGCGGCCAGAGCACGTTCCAGTCCACGTCCGCGCCCGCGGTCCAGCAGGCGGCGAGCGCCGCCAGGTCCGCCTCGGCGAGCGCCCGCGTCACCTCGGCCTCGTCCAGCGGCTCGGACACCCCCATCGTGCTGGGCGTGAACCAGACCTCGCCCGGCACCGGCGCGGAGCCAGTCCAGTCCACTTCGGACAGCTCGGTGAGCCGGGCTTCGGCGGCAGCCGCGTCCCCGGCGGCGAACGCTAGGCGGCAGGGCAACTCGTTCTTGCCCGTCTGCAGGGCGAAGGCGAGCGCGTCCAGGCCGGGCCGCTCGGCGCGCACGTGGGCGAGCAGGTCGCGCAGCACGCGGCCGAGCGCCTGGGGAGTGGTCGCGGAGAAGACCAGCAGCCGCGGTGCTCCGGCGTCCGCCACCGGGGTGCCCGCCGCGTCGTGCTCCTCGACGACGATGTGCACGTTCGCGCCCCCGGCCCCGATCGACGTGACCCCTGCCCTGCGGGGCACTTCCTGGCCGTCGAGCACCGGGCGTTGCCACTCGGCGCGTTCGCGCTGCACGACGAACGGGGTGTCGGCGAAGTCGATCGCCGGGCTGAGCGTCTCCGAGTGCAACGACCTCACGAGCGTGCGGTGCTTCAACTGCAGCAGCACCTTGGTCAGCCCGACGATGCCGGAGCCGGACAGCAGGTGCGCCACGTTGGACTTGACCGAGCCCAGTGCGCAGAAGCCGCGGTCGGCGGTGTGCCGGCGGAACGCCGTCGTCGCGCCGCGGATCTCGATCGGGTCGCCCAGCGAGGTCGCCGAGCCGTGGCCTTCGAGGTAGCTGATCGTGCGCGCGTCCGCGCCCGCGTCGTCCAGCGCCTTCTCGATGGCGCGGGCCTGCTGCACGGGGCTCGGCACGGTGAACCCGTTGCGCACGCCGGCGTTGGTCATACCGGTGCCGCGGATGACGCCGTACACGTGGTCGCCGTCGGCGACCGCCTCGGTCAGCGGCTTGAGCACGACCATCCCGACGCCCTCGCCGAGAACGGTGCCATCCGCGCCGACGCCGTAGCTGCGCAGCAGGTCGGCGGTCTTGCTGGTGAAGTGCGCCTGGGACGTCGCGATCAGGTCGTGGGGGTGCAGCATCAGGTTGATCCCGCCGACGACCGCCATCCGGCAGTCGCCCGCACGCAGCATCCGCACGGCCTGGTGCACGCAGGTCGCCGACGACGCGCACATCGTGTCGAGGAACATCGACGGCCCGGTGAAGCCGTAGAAGTAGGACAGCATGTTGGCCATCACGCCGATTTCGCTGCCGCTCGTGGACGTGCCGCGCACGAGCATGTTCTCGAAGCCGTAGAGCGAGTAGCTGTTGTTCATCGAACCGACGAGCACGCCGACGTCGCCCTGGTAGCGGCGCTGGATCGTCTCGCGGGAGTAGCCGGCGTCCTCCAGCGCCGTGACCCCCGCCTGCAGCAGCAGCCGGACCTCCGGGGACAGCAGTTCGGCCTGCCGCTGGGAGATCGAGAAGTACCGCGGGTCGAAGGCGTCGATGTCGCGGATGAACGTCCCGGTCTTCACGACGGTCTTGCCCGGCACGTCCCGCTCGCCGAAGTACAGGTCGTCGTGGCGCCACCGGTCACGCGGCACCGGCTCGAAGCTGTGCCGCCCGTCGCTGAGCAGGTCCCAGAACTCGTCGAGCGTGTCGGCTCCCGGATACCGGCCCGCCATGCCGATCACGGCGATGTCGTGGTCGTCCCGCTCGTCGCGGGGCCGTTCGACGGTCCGCGCCGGAAGCGGTGCGCTGGTGGGTTCGGGGACGGGCTGCGACTCGCCGAACATCTCCTGCAGCCGCCCGCGGTGTTCGGCGAGCAGGTACCCCGCGACGCCGCGCAGGTCGACGTGCTCGAAGAACAGCGTCTTGGGCAGCGAGCCGAAGTCGTCCTCCAACCGGCTCGTGACGCCGACGACGATGAGCGAGTCGATGCCGTAGCGCTCCAGCTTCTGGTCGGCCCGGATCTGCTCCGGCTCCCGCCCGGTCAGCTCGGCGAAGAGCCGCCGCAGGTGGTCCTCGGTGCGCACCGCGAGCGTCCGGTCGTCCACTTCGGACCGTGCGGGCGCGGCCGTCGCGGTCTCGGCCGGTTCGTCCGTCGTCAGACCCGCGTACCGGCGCAGCTTCGGCGCCTCGCCGTGCAGAACAGCGCGCTGCGGCGGGGCGTCGACGCGCAGCGCGCGCTCCAGCGCGGCCAGCGCGACGGTGGTCGGGACCGGGACGGTGCCCGTCGTCTTGCGGAGGTAGGCGTCGGTCGCGGTGTCGACCCGCATGCCGCCCTCGGCCCACAGCGGCCAGTCGACGACGCGCACCGCGTACCCGGCGGCGCGCACCGCGTAGGCGTCGAGGAAGGCGTTCGCCGCCGCGTAGCCCGTCTGCGCCGCGCTGCCGAACGCACCCGCGACCGAGCCGAACAGCAGCAGGAAGTCGGCACCGTGCTCGCGGCACGCGACGTCGAGGTGCACGGTGCCGGAGAGCTTCGGCGCGAGCACCGCGGCGGTGGTCTCCACCGGCGTGGCCACCAGGTAGCCGTCGTCGAGCACACCGGCCGCGTGGAAAACACCGTCGAGCCGCCCGAACCGCTCGCGGATCGCCGCCGCGGCCGCTCGCACACCAGCCGCGTCCGTCACGTCGACCGGCTGGTAACCGATCCGGTCGCCGAAGCGCTCACGCAGCGCGCCGACCTCCGCACCCTCGGCCCGACGGCCGCTCAGCACGACGGTGGCCCCGTGCCGCTCGCACAGGTGCGCGGCGAGCAGCCTGCCGACACCGCCTGCGCCGCCGGTGATCCAGTAGACACCGCCCGCGCGCAGCAGCGATTCGCCGCCGTCGTCCGCTGACAGCTCCACGGTTTCCCGGCGCAGGCGCCTCCCCGACCGGTCGTAGGCGATCTCCGCACCGGGCGCCGCGGCCTCGGCACGCACGATCGACTCGAACCGCTCGACGTCGTCCGGGCCGAGCCCGTCGGCGAGCACGAGCCCGCCCCGGACCGCCGGGTTCTCCTTGTGCAACGACTTCAGCACCGCGGCGAGCGGCGCGTGCACCGGGTCGTCCGGCCCGCCCGGCGCGACGACCAGCACGGTGCGGGCGGCTGGACCTGGCCTGGCCAGCAACGCACGCAGGTGCTGGTAGCAGGAGTCGAACACCGCCTTCGCGGCTTCGGCCGGTTCCAGCGCGGCGACACGGGGCAGCGGGAGGATCTCCGCGTCCAGCCGCTGGGCGGCTGCGCGGGCGTGTTCCTCGGCCAGCACCGCGTCGAGCACCACGAGCTGCCCGGTCGTGGAGGCGGTGGTCGCCTGCGCGGGCGCGGGCCGCCACACCTGCCGCACCTCGAGCAGATCTGCGCCGGCCGAACCGGGCGCAGACGACCCAGCCGCACCGGTCACCGGCGACCCCACCTGGCGCTGCTCGACGAGCGCAACGCCTTCCGGGCGGGCCGCGAGCGGACGGGACGTGTAGCCGCGCAAGCGGACGCACAACGCCCCGTCCTCGCCGTGCACGTCAACGTCCACTTTGGACCCATCTCGGCCTTCGCGCACGACCGCCCAGTTGACCCGGCCGATCGCCCCGAAAACCGTCAGCTCCTCCAGCGCGAACGGCACCGCGGCGGCGGACGGGTGTCGCCAGCCGGACTCGTCCGCACCGAGGGCGAGCACCGCCTGCAGCGCGCTGTCGAGCACGACCGGGTGCAGCAGCCATCCCGGCGCGGCCTGTGCGGGCACCAGGATCCGGGCCAGAACGCCGTCCTCGCCGCGCGACACCTCGTCGAGCCCGCGCAGTGCAGGCCCGTGCTCGACCCCGCTGGCGCGCAGCGCCGCGTAGCCGCGGGACACGTCCACCGGGTCCGGGAACCGCGTGCGCAGGTCGACCGGATCCTCATGGGAGACAACGGGTTGCCCGGTGACGAGCCGACCGGTCACGTACCGGGTGCCCGCGTCGTCGAGCACCTCGAAGTCGAAGCCGTCACCGCCGGGCACCAGGCGCAGCCGCACGTCCAGCCGCTCGGCGGTGACGACCAGCGGCCTGATCCACCCGACGTTGCGCAGGCACGGGACGGCGATGGCACCGGCCAGCCGCGCGGCGGCGAGGACGAGGCCGAGCACGGCGACTCCCGGCACAACCGGGTTCCCGTTCACCACGTGGTCACGGATGACGTCCTGCCCGCGGCGCAAGGTCAGCGGGAACGTCCAGCCATCCCCCTCCTCGCGGCCATCGCCCAGCGACGGGTGACCCGGTGCGTCGAGCGGGCGGAACCAGAACGGCGTGCGCGCGAGGGCGGAACCCGGCAGGTGGATCCGCCGCCCGGTGGCGGGCCAGTCCGACCAGTCCAACGGCAGGCCGTGCACCCAGGCGCGGATGAACTTCTCCACGCGGCCCTGGTCGAGCCAGCGCGCCGCGAGCTCCGCCAGGTCGGACTCGTCCAGCCCGCCGACGAGTTCGTCCGGTTCGGCTTGTCCGCGCAGACAGCCAGGGGGCAGGGCACCGTCGCCCGCGACCGCTTCCAGCTGACCGGCCCAGGTTTCGAGGTCGTGTGCGCGGAACACCACGCGCGCGGACATCGGCACCCGGCCGTGCCGCAGGGTGTGCGCGACGTCGGCCAGCGACGGGACATCGTCCCCGGCCAGCCGCGTCCGCGCCCACGTCGCCAGTCCGGCGCACGTCTCACGCAACCGGTCCTCGTCCACCGAGGACACCGGCAGCCATTCGTCCTCTTCGGACACCGCGGTGGGTTCGGCCGGTGGCACGGACTCCAGCACGGCATGCGCGTTCGTGCCTGCGAACCCGAACGAGCTGACCCCGGCGCGCAGCGGCCGTCCCTCCGGCGCCGACCAGTCCGCGAGCCGGTCGACGACGCGGAACGGCGTGCCGGTCAGTGTGATCAACGGGTTCAGCCGCTCGAACCCGACGGTGGCCGGCAGTCGCCGGTGCCTCATCGCCGCGATCACCTTGAGGATGCCCGCGATGCCCGCGGCACCTTCGAGGTGCCCGATGTTCGTCTTGACCGAACCGAGCCCGCAGCGCTGGTCGGTGCTGGTGTCGCCGAGCTCGGCGAACGCCTTCTTCAGGCCGCGCACCTCGATCGGGTCGCCGACGGGGGTGCCGGTCCCGTGCGCCTCGACGTAGCTCACCGACGCCGGGTCGATCCCGGCACGCCGGTAGGTGTCGATGATCAGCTGCGCCTGCGCGTCCGGGTTGGTCACCGTCAGCGAGCTGGTGCGGCCGCCGTGGTTGGTCCCGATCGCCTTGATGATCGCGTGCACGGGGTCGCCGTCGCGACGGGCGTCGGCGACGCGCTTGAGCACCAGGACGCCGCAGCCCTCACCGCGCACGTATCCGTTCGCCGCCGCATCGAACACCTTGCTGCGCCCGTCCGGGGACAGCATGCCCGCCTTGCTGAACGCGACGAAGTGGCGCGGCGACCAGACGAGGTTGACGCCACCGGCGAGGGCCAGGTCGCAGTCGCCGGCAGCGAGCGCCTGCACCGCCTGCTGCACGGACACCAGCGAGCTCGCGCAGGCGGTGTCGTTCACGACGCTCGGGCCGCGGAAGTCGAAGTGGTGCGAGACGCGGTTGGCGATGACCGCGTACGCCGCGCCGGTCGGGTAGTAGGAGTCGATCGAGTCGAGCTCCTGCTCGACCAGCTCGGCGTAGTCCCAATGGCACACGCCCATGAACACACCGGTGCGCGAGCCCGCCAGCCGGTCGGCGCGGTAGCCGGCGTCCTCGATGGCGTGCCAGCTCAGCTCGAGTGCCATCCGCTGCTGCGGGTCCATCATCCGCGCTTCGCGCGGCGACACGCGGAAGAAGTCAGCGTCGAAGCACTCCACGTCGGCGACGAAACCGCCCCAGACGCTGCTCGTCTTGTCGCCGTCCCGGCGCGGGTCGCCCGCGAACTCCTCGGCACGCCACCGTTTCCCGGGCACCTCGCTGATCGACGAGCGCCCCTGCTCCAGGTTCGCCCAGAACTCGTCGGCGGTCCGCGCGCCGGGCAGCCGCAGCGCCTGACCGACGACAGCGACGTCGTCGTCGTGGCGGTCGGCCGGATGTCCGTTGGTGTCAGCCATGAAATCCTCGTCTTCCGTGCCGGGCTAGGCCGGCAGCGCGCTCGTGCGGCGGTCCACCACGCGCAGCCCGACGCGCAGCGGCGAGCTCTCGCGCGCCTGCCCGCGAACGAACCAGTGGTGCAACCAGAACAGCGAAGCCAGCAGGGTGAACGCCTGGTTCTCCTTGGTCCCGATGCGTTCCGCGGGACCGTCGAACACGCGGTCCACGAGCGCGCGGACGAACCGCGTGTCGAAGACGCCGATCTCGTCGAGCGTGGACTGGTCGGTCAGGGTGTCGCGGAAGTCCGGCCAGGCCTGCACGAACGCCGCGCTGTCGGTGGCGCGGTAAGGGAACTTGCCCTTGGCGACCACCCGCTCCGGCAGCACGTCCGCGTAGGCGCGCTTGAGGAGGTACTTCTCGTCGAACGGGTCGCCGAAGCGGTGGTTGAGCGACGCGGCCAGCCGCACCACCGCGGGGTCGAGGAACGGGCAGCGGTTCTCGACGCCGTGCCCGAGCGTCATCCGATCGCCTTGCGTGGACAGCAGATAACCCGCCAGCAGGGTGCGGAACTCCAGCCACTGGGCCTTCTGCACGGTGCCGAGGCCGTGGTAGCCCGGCTCCCCGGCGACCAGCCGCTGCGCCGCGTCGAACGGGGCCGTCGCGTCACGCAGCAAACGCACCGCGAAACGTCCGTTCTGGAACCGCATCTGGTGGGAGAACAGCCCCGGCAGGTACTCCTCGGTGAAACGCCGGTACAGGCCCAGCATCCGCCGCGGCGCGCCCTCACCGCTGAAGTGCGGCAGATACGGGTAGATCCGCGCGATCCGGTCGAGCCGCGCGCCCTCGTCGAGGTCGTCCCACGCGTCCAGCAGCAGCGCGTCCTTGAAGATGCCGTAGCCGAGAAACGCCTCGTCCGCGCCCTCACCGCTGAGCACCACCTTGATCCCGGACTGCCGGACGCGCTCGGCGAGCAGGTACATCGGCACGAACGCGGTGCGGAACGCGGGCACCTCGGCGTGCTTGACCGCGGCCGGGAACGCGCGCACGACGTCCTCGTCGCGCACGCGCAGCGCGTGGTGGCGGGTGCCCAGCTTCTCGGTGAGCGCGGCCTGTTCAGCGGACTCGTCGACCGCGGCGTCCTCGAACTCCAGGGAGAAGGTCCGCAGTGGACCGGACTGCCGCTCGGCGGCGAGGTGCGTGATGATCGACGAGTCCAGGCCGCCGGAGGCGTACACCCCGACCTCGACGTCGCTGCGCAGCCGCACGTCCACCGCGGCGGCGAGCTCCGCGCGGACCAGCTCGACCGCCTCTTCCTCGGACGCCGGCGCCGGACCGGGCTCCAGGTCGAGCGCGGTCCAGCGGCCTCGCTCCACCCGGTCGCCGCGCAGGCACAGGTACTCCCCCATCGGCAGCTGCTCGACGTCGCGGTAGCCGCTCTGGTCGGGCAGCGGTGTCCAGGTGGCGAAGATCGACGCGAGCTGCTCCTGATCGAAGGAGAACCGGAAACCGGGATACGCCAGGAAGGCCTTCATCTCGGAGGCGAAGAGCCAGACCCCGCCGTGGCGCGCCACGAACAGCGGGCGCTTGCCGAACCGGTCACGGGCCAGGGTGAGCTCGCCGGTCAGCGAGTCGTAGACGGCGAAGGCGAAGGCCCCGTTGAACCGGGACAGGCAGGAGCGGCCCCAGGTCAGCCACGCCTGCAGCACGACCTCCGTGTCGGAGTCGGTGCGGAAGCGGACACCCAGCCCGTGCAGTTCCCGGCGGAGCTCGCGGTAGTTGTAGAGCTCGCCGTTGTAGCAGAGCCACCACCGGCCGTCGGCGCTGCCGACCGGCTGGGATCCGCCCGCCTGGTCGATGATGCTCAACCGGACCGTGCCCATCGCGAGCCGGTCGTCCAGGTAGCACCCGGCCTCGTCCGGACCGCGGTGCTCGATCTGGCGCAGCATGCCCTCGATCAGGTCCCGGTGGCCATCGGACGGCCGCGCACCACCGTAGACGCCGGCGACTCCGCACATGCCGGTCACCTGCCGTTCGCGCCGTGGACGGCGTGCGCCTCGACGAACTCCACGATTCCGCGCAGCGACACCAGCACCGAGTCGAGCAAGTCCTCGCCGAGCTCGACGCCGTGGCGCTCGCGCACGTGGTTCATCAACGAGACGTAGCCGAACGAGTCGAGCACCCCGGCCTTGAAGAGGTCGGTGTCCTCGGTGATCTCGTCGTCGAACCGGAACAGCGCCTCGTTCTCGAGGTAGCTCTTCAGCTCGGCGGTCAACCTCGCGTCGGGCATCAGGCTCCCCCTTCGATCAGGCCGGCCAGCTGCGGCCAGTGGTCGCGGATGAAGAAGTGGTCGCCGGCGAGCCGGTGGCGGACCAGTGGTTCGGTCGTCTCGCGCTGCCACGCCGCGATCTCCGCACCGGTGAACGGTTCCCGGTCGCCGGTGACAACGGTGATCGGCACGTTCAGCGGCGGTTCCTGTTCGTGCGCGTACCGCCCGAGCAGGGTGAAGTCCGCGCGCAGCAAGCGTTCGTAGTGCGCCATCAGGTCCTCGTAGTGCCGCAGTTCCGCCGGAACGCCGCCGAGCCGGTCGAGGTGCGCCCAGAACGCGTCGCCGGTCAGCCGCCAGGTGTCGCGCTCCCGGCTCGGCACCGACGGCCCGCACTCACCGGAGACGACGAGGCGCAGCGGCAGCGGCAGGCCCTCGGCGCGGAGGCGGCGGCAGAGCAGGAACGCGAGCCGGGCACCAAGGCTGTGGCCGTAGATCACGTACGGCTCACCGACCTGGTTTCGCAGCTGTGCCATGAGGTCTGCCACCACGGCGTCGACGTCCGTCAGGAGCGGCTCGCTCACCCGCCTGCCGCGTCCCGGCCGTTCGAGCGGCACCGGCTCCACGTCTCCGTGGTGCGGCGCGAGTGCGCGGTAGGCGTTCTCGTCACCACCGGCGTAGGCCACGGTGAACACCCGGCGCGGCTTCTCCGGCGGCGCAGCCGGTACATCGTCGATCTGGCGCACCATCCTGGTGAGCACGCCCTGACCGCCGACTTCGTGGACGGACTCGGCCGGCAGCAGGCGCAGCACCGCGCGGACGCTTTCCGTCCAGCGCACGGGCCCGGCGATCTGCTCGCTCAACGTTCGCGCCACCTCGCCGTCGCGGTACGGGCGCGCGGTCGCGTTGGCGATCACGGTCCTCGTCAACGGAGCGAACTGGAACCCGTGCAGGAAGGCGGCGAACTCGTCCTGAGCGGCGCGCATGTACCGCGAGTGGAACGCGGTCGACACGCGCAGCGGGGCCGTCCGGACATGGCGGTGGGCGAGCGTCTCCCGCGCCCGGCCGATGTCCTCGGCGGGCCCGGACAGCACGTTCTGCTCCGGGGTGTTGCGGTTCGCGATGTCCAGCGTCGTCAGGTCTTCCTCGACGAGCAGTGCGGCGAGCTGCTCGCCGGACATTCCGAGCACGGCGAGCATCGCCCCGCCGCGCTGGGCGGCCATGAGCTCCGCGCGCTGGGCGACGAGTTTCAGGCCGGTCTCGAAGTCGAACGCTTCCGCGGCCAGCAGCGCGTTGTACTCGCCGAGGCTGTGGCCGAGCAGGATGTCCGCCTCAGGCTCACCCCGGTCAAGACCGTGCCAATAGGACAGTGCGTTGACGACGTAGAGCGCGGGCTGGGTGTACCGCGTGTCGTCGAGCCGGCAGTCGGGGTCCTCGAGGCACAGCCGCACGATGTTGTAGCCGAGGACGTCGTTCGCGAGGGCGACCTGCTCGGGGAAGCGGTCGAACAGCCCCTCTCCCATTCCCCTGACCTGGGTTCCCTGGCCGGGGAAGAGCGCTACGGGTACACCGCCCGTGCTCGTCGCGGCATCCCAGGCCTGGCGGAGTCCGGTGGTCATGCCGATGCCCTGTTCTCGAACGCGGACGCGCGGGTCTTGCCGGTCAGCACGACGTGGTGCAGCCTGCGCAGCTCGTCCGACGGGTCGAGGCCGAGTTCCTCGTTGAGCAGATGGCAGGTGTGCCGATACGCGCTGAGGGCTTCGGCGCGCCGGCCGGCGCGGTTGAGTGCCCAGACGAGCTGATGGTGGAAGCGCTCCCGCAGCGGGTAGCGCCGGATCAGCGCCTGCAGCTCGGGAATCGCCTCGGACCAGTGCTCCTGCTCGAGGTCGGCCTGCACGCGCAGTTCCTGCGCGGCTTCGCGGAGTCCCTCCAGACGGACGGCCTCGGCGTCCAGCCGCGGCCCCTTCCGCACGTCGGCGAGCGCGGCCCCGCGCCACATCCCCACCGCCTGGTCCAACCTGCGCGAAGCCTCAGCGGCCCGGCCCGCGTCGAGCGCCGCCCTGCTCTCCCGCACGGCCTGCTCGAACCGGTGGACGTCGACGCGCTCGGGGACGACCGTCAGCAGGTAGCCGCCGTTGAGGGTGGCGACGAGGCCGGCGCCGCCGTCGACGTGATCAGCCAGCTGTTTGCGCAGTTGGTAGATGTAGGTGTGGATGGTCCGCACGGCCGACTTCGGCGGCCGCTGCCCCCACAGCTCCTCGATGATCTGGTCGAGGCCGACAGCGCTCGGACTCTCCAGCGCCAGCAGGGCCAGTATCTGCTTGATCTTGGACGGCGTGCGGATCTCCCCGCGCGGGCTGGTCACGCGCAGAGGCCCGAGCAGGCTGAGTTCCAGCATGGGATCTCCTCAGTGGATGAGCCGGGTTTCCGGCGCCGGAAAGGTGTGCGGGTCCGAGCCGCGCGATGAGGAAACGCTCAGTGCCCATGCGCGAGCCGCAGCCCGTCAGCTGTTGGGCCCCTCACCGGACCCACCACCGGCCGGCACCGCCGCTCCCGGAATGAGTGCCGCGGAGTGCGCGCCGAACGCGGCAGGCGCACCCTGAGTCACACCGAAGCTCGCCGTGATGACGGCGAGGACGAGCAACGCCTTGTGTGCCGCACGGGCACCGGACGCCTTCGTCTCGCGCTTCGTCACCTTTGTCAATCCGCTTCGCATGTCATCACTCCCTCTTCGTCGTCATCGATATGAAGAGGTTCACAGCTCCGGTTACCGATTCCTTCCGTCCTCGATACCGCGCGGTTCCCACTGGCGCGGCAATCCGGACACGGCGGACGGGAACCGGCCCTCACACACGTCGACGAGCGGCGTCGAGGCACTGCTCGACGATCTCCGGCGTCGCGCCCTCGGCCACGAAACGCAGATGGGGCAACAACTCCGCGCCCGCGCACCACCGGGCCACCGGCGGACGGATCGGCACCCCGGCCAGCGCGCGGAGCAGCTCGGTCTGCACGTCGAGCCCGGTGGCGGCCTCGATCAGCCGCGGAATCGCACGGCCGAAGCCCGGACGCACGCGCAGGATCCTGGGGCCGCACCGGGACAGGACGACCGAGGTCTGGGCGGGGCCGAACTCGTAGCCCGCCAGGTCCAGCACAGCGGTGACGGCCGCGCGGACGACCCGCGCGTCCGCCTCGCTCATCACCGCCGGATGCAGATAGCGCTCCCCGTGCGCCACAGCCCGCTTGGCGGTGATGCCGACCACCCGGTGCATGCCGTCGTGGGTCAGCGTCGTGATCACGACCTCCGGCCCGGTCACGAGCTCCCCCACGGCGAACGGCCCCGTGCGGTCCCCGCTGCGGCGCACCCAGTCCCGCAGAGCCGCGTCGGACCACACGACCGACTCCTCGCCCGCCGACCGGATCACCGCAGGGCGGCCGATCTCCGCGACCGCGCCGGCCACGTCCTGGGCGGCGGCGGCCACGCGGGTCCGCACCAACGGGTGCCTGCTCCGGGCGAGCACCTCTTCCAGCCTGCGGTCGTCGGCCAGCACGTGGGGAGCACGGGCGGACTCGGCCCCACCGGCCTCGGCGGGGCTGATGGCGGGAAACCCCTCGCCGTCGAGCACGTGCGTGGTACCGCACCGCCGGACGACGCCGGCGACGGCACCGGCCACCGCGGTCTCGTCACGCGGGTTCACCGGGGTCATCCGACCGGTCGCCAGCGGGGCGAACACGGCCTGCTGTTCCTCGTCGAGGACGAGCCAGAGGTCGAGACCGCTGCGCATCGCCTTGCGCGCGAAGGAGAACGACGGAAAGCAGAGCAGCAACCGCGGTGATCGCGGCTGCGCGCTGTCCGGACTCATGGTGACTCCTGCGGCTCGGTGACCTGCGATCCGCCGGAGTCGTACCGCGGGTCACGACGTCTGGTGGCACGTCCCCCGCGCAAGATTGCCCACATCGGTTACCGATTCGTTCCCGCCGCACCCGTGGGGCGCGGGCTCAGCCTCGCGCTTCGGGCGGCACGCCGACGATCCGGAACACCTCGTCGGCCTGCTCGCGGCAGGCCCGAGCCTCGTCCGCCCGGCCGACAGCGGCGTGGACGTCCGCCAACCTGACGAGCGCGCGGGCCTCCTCGACCTGGTAACCGATGTCGGCCGCCAGGGCGCGTGCGCGCTCGTGCATCACGCGTGCCTCCGCGTGGTCGCCCTGTGCCCGGCGCAGGCGGCCGAGCAGGTTGTCGATGACGACGCGCCGGATCGGGGGCCAGTGCGCCCTGTTGCCCGTCTGCGCGAGCGTGGCGAACCGACGGGCCTGCTCGACCCGGCCCAGCCGATGGGCCACCAGCGCCGACAGGGCGTGCACCAACGCCACGTCGCCGGGTGCGCCGAAGTCCTCGCAGAGGTCGCGAGCGGTGCGCAGCTGTTCGTCGGCCTTGTCGGCGGCACCCGCTCCGAGGTGGGCGAACGACAGGTCGGTGAGCGCGACGATCTCGTTCTTCCTGGCGCCGAGCTCGTGGTTCAGATCGCGAGCCCGTTCGGCCGCCTCGACCGCCTCGGCGTGGCGGCCCCACTGCTCGTAGAGCGAGCTGAGGTTGACCAGCGACTCGGCCTCGGCCCGGTCGGCGGAGAGCTCCCGCTTGATGCGAATGGACTCCCGCAGCAGCGGAAAAGCGTCGGCGAACCGGCCGCAGGTGCTCATCAGCAGGCCGAGCACCCCGGTGTCCTTCGCGATTCCCCGCTGGTCGCCCAGCCGCATGGCGATGCTCAGCGCCTCCGACGCCGCCTCGATGCCCTCGGCGAACTGACCGAGGTTCCAGTGGGCGACCGCGCAGTTCGACAGGCTCAGGCGCAACAGCTCGGCATCACCGAGCCGACGTGACGAGATCACCGACAGCCGCGCCATCTCGGCGAACTCCGCGACCAGCCCCTCGACGTCCAGCTGGAAGACGACGTTGCGGGCGAGCAGGGCCACGTGGCGGTCGAAGCCGTGGGCGTGGGCGACCGCGATGACGTCGCACAGGGTGACCAGCTCGCGGTCGAGCCACTTCCGCGCGGCGCCGCGGTTCGGCAGGTGCGGCAGGCCGGGGTCCTCGCCTGCGCTCTCCGCGGACAACCTCACCCGGCCGGGGAACAGCAGGTCGCAGGCGTGGTCGGTGGCGGCGACGTAGTAGTCGAACAATCGCTCGAACGCCGCCGAGGCGTCGCTCGCGTCGTCACCCGCCCCTTCGATCTGGTTGAGCCGGTTGACGAAGCTGCGCACCAGGTCGTGGAACGTGTAGTAACCGATCTCGTGCTGCTGCAACATGTGCGCGTCCAGCAGCACCTCGAGCACGCCCTCCGCCGTGTGCAGGGGCATGCCCAGCAGCGCCGACACCGAGTGGACGTCGATGTCGCGGCCGGGGTGCATGCCCAGCACGCGGAACGCCGTGCGGTGCCGCAGCCGGAGACCCTCGTAGGAGATCCTCAGCGTCAGGTCGACCCCGCGCTCCCCTGACCGGAGCTCGTCCAGGCGTCTGGACTCGTCGCTCATCCGGTCGGCCAGGTAGCCGATCGGCCACCGCGGGCGGTTGCCGAGCCTGCTCAACGCGATCCGCATCGCCAGCGGCAGGTGACCGCACAGCTCGACGAGCTCGGCCACCGCCGCCGGCTCGGCCTCCGCGCGACGGCTGCCCAGCACCCTGGCGGCCATCGCGGCACCGTCTTCGCTGGTCATCGTTCCGAGGGACATCCAGTGCGCGCCGTCCAGGTCGATCAACCGCGTCCGGCTCGTGACCAGCACGAGCGACTCGGCGCTCAGCGGCAGGAGCGGCGACACCTGGGCGACGTCGATGGCGTTGTCCAGCAGGACCAGCAACCGGCTCTCCGCCGTCATCGTCCGCCAGAGCGCCTCCGGGTCGTCCGGCATCTGGTCCGCCTCCACGCCGAGCATGCCCAGCAGCATCGCCGCGGCAGCCTGGGACGACAGCGGTTTTCCGCCTGTGGTGTACCCGCGCAGGTTGAGGCAGAGCTGCCCGTCCGGATAGCGGTCGGCGAGCAGGTGCGCGGCGCGCACGGCCAATGACGTCTTCCCGACGCCGCCCATCCCGTCGATCGCGATGATGCGCGGGCCGGAGCCCGCCGCCGCGTCGAGATACCCGAGCAGGTCGTCCAGGTCGGCCTTGCGGCCGGTGAAGTCGGCGAGGTCGTGCAGCAGCGTGCGCGGCACCGCGGGCGATTCCGCGGTGCGCACGACTTCGGCCCCCATCGGCTCACGGGGAGCGGGCACCTCCAGTGAGGGATCGCTGCGCAGGATTCGTTCGTACAGCTCGGAAAGGGCGCTGCACGGGGAGATGCCGAGCTCGTCGGCGAGCAACGCGCCGAGCCGGCGGTACTCCTCCAGGGCGTCCGCCTGCCTTCCCGAGCGGTACAGGGCGACCATCAGCTGGCCCCGGAGCTTCTCCCGCAGCGGGTGGGCCGAGATGTGCTCGCGCAGCTCGCCGACCAGTTCGCTGGAGTCGCCGCGGGCCAGGCGCAGCTCGGTGAGCTGCTCGACCGCGTCCAGGTAGCGTTCCTGCAGCGCGGCATCCGCGGCCCTGATCGCCGGCCCGCCGCCACCGGCGAGCACGGATCCGCGCCGCAGCGCGAGCGCGCCCTTCAGGTGCGTCACGGCCTCCTCCCACCTCTGGTCCGACGACGCCCGCCTGGCCTCGTCCAGCAGGTTCAGGAAGACGTTCAGGTCCACCTGCTCCGCGGGCAGCACAGCGCGGTAGCCCGGTCCCTCGGTCAGGATGATCTCGCCGCCCGCGGGGATGAGCTGACGCAACCGGGCCACCGCCTTGCGCACCTGGTGCGTCGCGGTGGCGGGTGGCTCCTCGTCCCACACGGAGTCGACCAGCTGGGAAACGCTGAGCACGTGCCCGGACTCGAGCAGCAGAGCGGTCATCACCCGCTCCTGGACGGCACCGCCGAGGTGGATGCGGCGCTCGCCGGACCAGCACTCCAGTGAACCCAGAACGTTGATCCGGAGGTTCTGCTCCTGCCACGACGGTGGATCACTCATCAGATGCCGACACCTTTCGGCGCCGGATCACGGGACCGTCCCGTCGGATGTGGTGGCACCACCAATGAGCTACCCGGGTCCGCGCTACCGCAAATCCCGAAAACGCGAGAAGTCACCAATCAAGACACAGCTCCCGCCCGGACGGACGGGCGGGAGCCAAATGAAAAACTTCCTAACTCACATGGTCAGCACCGGAATCACCGCACCTCATACCAGCACTGGTCACACGAAACTCTGGACAATTCACCAGTGTCGAGGCAATGCAAGCTGTTGGAACCATGTCAGTTGTAGAGGTCGTCGTACAGCGACGCGTGGAGCTTGTGCACCACGTTGCGCTTCACCTTCAGCGTCGGGGTCAGCTCCCCGTCGTCCTGCGACAGGTCCCGCCCCAGGATGCGGAACTTCTTGACCTGTGACACCGAGGCGAAATGCGAGTTGGCCTCATCCACGACCGACTGGACGAGCTCCTTCACCTCGGGATGCGAAGCCAGCACGTCGACATCAGAAGGCAAGCCGCGGGAAACGGCCCACGGCACGATCTCCTCGGCGTCCAGCGTGATCAGCGCGACCAGGTAGGGACGGCGGTCGCCGAACAGGATCGCGTGCGAGATCCAGCGGGACTGGCGCAGCGCGTTCTCCACGTTGGCCGGCGCGATGTTCTTGCCGCCCGCGGTGATGATGATGTCCTTCTTGCGGCCGGTGATCGTGACGAAGTCGTCGGCGTCGATCGCACCGAGGTCGCCGGTGTGCAGCCAGCCGTTCACAATGGTGTCCGCGGTGGCCGACGGGTTGTTCCAGTAGCCCGCGAAGATGTGCGGGCCGCGGAGCAGGATCTCGCCGTCCTCGCCCAGTGAGACCTCGGTGCCGCCTGGACCGAACGTGCCGACCGAGCCGATGCGGAAGTTGGTCAGGGTGTTGATGGTGCCGATGGCGGTCGATTCGGTCATGCCGTAGCCCTCGAGCACGGGCACGCCCGCCGCGTGGAAGAACTCCAGCACCTCGGGCGAGATCGGGGCCGCGCCCGAGATCGCCTGGACCAGCGAGCCGCCGAAGATGCCGCGGACGCGTGCGAACGTCGCGTCGACGGGCACGAACGCCTCGGCGAGCGCCGGCGGCACAGGCTCATTCGCGGCTTGCAGCGCACGCACCTTCAGGCCCAGCTGGACCGCGCCCGCCAGTTGCTCCGGAGGGATGCCGGCCGTCGCCACCGTGTAGATCTTCTCGAAGATGCGCGGCACCGAGGGCAGGAACGTCGGCTTGACTTCGGCGAGCTCGGGCACGATCGCCTTCATGTCGCCGCCGAAGAAGGCCAGGCAGCCGCCCGCGTACGTCGCGGCGAACTGAACGATCTGGGCGAAGACGTGGGCCAGGGGCAGGAACAGATAAGTGACGCCCTCCATCGCCTCGATCGACACCTCTTCGCACAGGCGGCACAGTGCGATCCAGTTGCCGGAGGTCAGCACGCAGCCCTTGGGCGGGCCGGTGGTGCCGGAGGTGTAGATGATCAGGGACGGGTCGTCGGCCTTGATGCCCGCGCGGCGGGTGTCCAGCTCGTCGGACAGAGGCGCCGTGCGGCCGGTGTCCATGACCTCGGCCAGGGTGGTGCGGGAGCCCGCGGGGTCGATGACCACGACCAGGCGCAGGGAGGGCAGCGACACCGACTCGACCTTCAGCGCCTGCGACTCGTCCTCGCAGACGATGAAGGACGCGCCGGAGTCGCTGGCCACCCAGGCGATCTCCTCGGGCGTGCTGCTCGGGTAGATCGGCACCACGATGCCGCCCGCCGCCAGGACGGCCAGCTCCACGGCCAGCCATTCCCAGCGGGTGTTGGCGAGGATGCAGACGCGGTCGCCCGCGTGCAGGCCCGCGTGGACGAAGCCGGAAGCCAGCTCGCGCACGGTTTCCGCCACGTCCACGAAGGACCGCGACTGCCAGGTGCCGTCCTGCTTGAACCTCCACGCCTCCCGGTCGCCGAACACCTGCTCGGCGAGGAACGGGAGGTCCGCGATTCTGCGGACGGTCTTGACGGAACTGACGACACCGGCGGTCATGGCGGCTCCTCGTGAACGTGAATCAGGCGGGCATGACCTGCACTCGGATGCCGTTCAGCACGGCGGTTCCGGAGAGCGGGTCCAGACGGAGGTCGTCGGTGATGAGGTTGACGTTCACGCCGGCGTGCTCGCGTGCGACGGTCAACCGCGTGCCCGGCTGGTCGTGACCCCATCCGTGCGGCATGCTCACCACGCCGCGCGAGATGTCGTCGGTCACCTCGACGGTGACCTCGACCTTCCCCACGCGGGAGGTGACCTGTGCCGCTCCGCCGTCGACCAGGCCGAGGCGGGAGGCGTCATCGGTGTTGACCAGCAGGGTGCACAGCTGCTTGCCCTTGACCAGGCTCGGCACGTTGTGCATCCAGGAGTTGTTGGTGCGCAGGTGGCGGCGGCCGACGAGGACCATGCCCTCCTCCACAGTGGACAGACCGGCCAGCACGCGCGGGATGTCGGCCGCGATGAACGCGGGCGCCAGCTCGATCTTGCCGGACGGCGTGCGCAGGATCTCCGGGATCCGCTCGCACAGCGGGCCGAGGTCGATGCCGTGCGGGTTGTCCAGCAGCTGCTGCAGAGAAACGCCGTACGCGCCGGTGCGCAGCTTGAAGTCGAGCAGGCGCTCCTCGCGGGTGATGCCGTCGAGCTCGAAGGAGGTGCCCGCCTTCTCCTGCAACGAAGCCAGCTGGAACGCCGCGATCGCGTCCAGGTCGGCTGCGGGGCCCATGCCCAGCAGGATCGTGGTGAGGCGGAAGAAGATGTCCGTCTCGTCGAGCCTGCCCTGCTCCAGCGGAATCACGGCGCGCGAGTACTTCGCGACGTTGCGCACCGCGTTGTTGAAGAACGCCAGGTCGTAGTGGTCACGACGGGAAGGAGGCGGTGGCGGCAGGATCACGTCCGCGTGCCGCGTCGTCTCGTTCAGGTACGGATCGACCGAGACCATGAACTCCAAAGAGGACAGTGCCTCGTTCAGGCGCGCGGAGTTGGGCACGGACAGCGCCGGGTTGCCGCCGACGGTGATCAGCGCGCGGACCTGCCCCTCCCCCGGCGTCTCGATCTCGTCGGCCATCGTGACGGCCGGGAGCTCGCCCATGATCTCGGGGTAGCCGCGCACACGGCTCGTCCAGCGGCCCGTCTCGAAGCCCGAACCGGTGCCGCGCCCGCGCTTCGAGTGCACCGGCAGCGGGAACATCATGCCGCCGGGGCTGTCCAGGTTGCCGGTCAGCGCGTTCAGCACGTCGACGGCCCAGCTGCCGACGGTGCCGTAGTCCACGGTGGTCGTGCCGATCCGGCCGTACACCGCGGCACGCGGCGCGGCGGCGATCCGCTGCGCCAGCGAACGAATCGTCTCGGCCGGGATGCCGCACCGAGCCGACACCGCGTCCGGGCTGAAGTCCGCGACCAGCGCGCGCACCTCGTCGACACCGGCGACGTGCTCCTCGAGCCGGCCGAGTGAGACCAGCGACGACGCGAACACCTCGTGGATCAGCGCCAGCAGCAGGAACACGTCCGTGCCCGGCTGGATCGGCACGTGCTCGTCAGCGGCCGCCGCGGTCCGCGAACGGCGCGGGTCGACGACGACGAACGAGCCGCCGCGCTTCTGCAACGCCTTCAGCCTGCCGGGCGCGTCCGGCACGGTCCACAGGCTTCCGTTGGAGGAGAACGGGTCCGCGCCGAGGATGAGCATGAAGTCGGTGCGGTCGATGTCCGGCACCGGGATCGAGAAGATGCTGCCGTACATGTACCCGCACGACACGTGCTTCGGCATCTGGTCGACGGTCGACGCGGTGAACACGTTGCGCGACCGGAGAGCCTTGCGCAGCGGACCGGCGTACAGGCCGCCCGCCAGCGAGTGCACCACCGGGTTGCCCAGGTAGATGGCGATCTGGTTGCGGTCGGCGTAGGAGTTCAGCTTCTCGTCGACGATGCGGAACGCCTCGTCCCACGACACCGGCACGAACTCGCCGTCGCGCTTGACGACCGGCCCGGCGAGCCGGTCCGGGTCCGCGTCGAGCTGGCCGAGCGAGGCACCCTTGGGGCAGATGAAGCCCTTGCTGAACTCGTCCTGCCGGTCGCCGCGCACGCGAGTGATGCGGTCGTCCTCGATGGTGAGCTCGAGCCCGCAGGTCGCCTCACACAGTGGGCAGGTCGTGTATTCGGTCCTCATGCTTCCCCTCTTACCGGCTGGCTTCTTTCAACGAGTAGTCGTCGTCCACCAGAGGACGCAATCGCCCAGCCGAGGTCAACCCGAACAGCTCACTGAGTGCACGGGCGATCATGTCCGGCCGTTCGAGGCAGTGCGCGAACCAGAATCCGATGACAGCGCGCGAGCCCGCGTGCAGTCGTTTCAGCTCAACGGACTCGCACTGGTCGGCACCGTGGCAGACGACCCGGCCGAACGGGGCGACGGCGTCCAATGACGGTCCGAACATGCCACCTGGATCGAGTACGACGTCAACCGGCCGCCCGTCGTTGGCCTCGACGAGCCGCGCGGCCAGGTCCTCGTGGCACGCTTCGACGGCCACGTCGGCGCCGAGCTTCACGGCCCGGCGGCGGCGCAGCTGCGACGTCTCGGTCGCGATGACCTTGCCCGCGCCGAACGACCGCGCCAGCTGCACGGCGAGCGACCCGACGCCGCCCATGGCGTCGTGCACCACGATCGTCTCGTCCGGCCGCAGGTGGGCGCACGTGCGCAGCAGGTGCCAGGCGGTCGTGCCGTCGCGCACCAGCGTCAGCGCCTGACCGTCCGTTATCCCGCCCGAAACCGGGAAGACCAGACGCTCCGATACGGTGACCGTCGCGTCGTCAGGGGTGTCCAGGGCGAGCGCCACCACCCGGCGGCCGTCCTCGGTGGTGCCGACGACCTCGGTCCCTCCGGATCGGCTGACGCGGATGGTCTCGTGACCGTTCCCCTGGCCTGTGCGCATGGTCACATCGAACGTCCAGGTGAGTACCGGTCAGTAGTGCGGCTTCCACGACAACTAACGATGGCGAGCCGCTGAACGCAGGAGCAGCATGAGATCGGTGAACGCCGGAGTACGCACCGCACTCACGGTCCTGGCGGTGGCCGCCGCCTACTACGCGACCGCACAGGTGGGGCTGGTGCTCGCCCTCGTGCGCGGACAGGTCACCCCGTTGTGGCTGCCGACCGGCATCTCGCTGGCCGCGTTGCTGCTCGCGGGCGGCCGCATGTGGCCGGGCATCGCGCTCGGCGCGTTCTGCGTCAACATCGGCCTCGGGCC
Organism: Lentzea tibetensis; assembly: GCF_007845675.1. Classification (GTDB taxonomy): domain Bacteria; phylum Actinomycetota; class Actinomycetes; order Mycobacteriales; family Pseudonocardiaceae; genus Lentzea; species Lentzea tibetensis. The sequence goes on from NZ_VOBR01000006.1 coordinate 335,578, forward strand.
GAACCTGCTGAGCGTCCTGCTCATCACCGCGGGCAACACCCTGGCGCCGTTCGTCGCATATCTGCTGCTCAGACGGGTCGGCTTCCGGATCGAGCTGGACCGGCTGCGGGACGCGCTGGCGCTGGTGTTCGTCGGCGCGTTCGGCGGGATGGCGGTCAGCGCGACCATGGGCGTCACGTCGCTGAAGGTCGCCGGGGCGCTGCCGTGGAGCGAGTACCCGGCGGCGTGGTCGGTGTGGTGGACCGGTGACGCGATGGGTGTCCTGGTGTTCGCGCCGCTGCTGCTGACGTTGCGCCACAGCTGGCGGATCCAGCGCCGTCGCGTGGCCGAGGCGGTGCTGCTGCTGACCGCGACGATCGGTCTCACGATGTTCGTGACGTCGACGCAGCTGCGGCTGCTGTTCCTGGTGTTCCCGCTGCTGATCTGGGCCGCGCTGCGCTTCCAGCACGCGGGGGCGGCGCCGTGCGCGCTGATCGTGTCGACGATCGCCGTGCTGACGGCATCGGACGGCTACTTCGCGCCGAACGCGAGCGTGCTCACGACCATGATCGTGCTGCAGCTGTTCAACGGCAGCATCGCGCTGACCGGGTTGCTGCTGTCCGCGATCACCAGTGAGCGCAACGAGGCGCGGCGCGCCATCGAGCACGCCTGCGAGCAGCTCGCGGACACGGTGGCGCGCTACCAGGGCAAGGACGTTCGGACGAGCCTCGGCCGGGTCGTCCCACCTACCTAACGCTGCTGCATCGTGTCCAGCACGCGGGCGAGCTCCAGGCGTGACGAGACGTGCAGCTTCGCGTAGATCCGCGACAGGTACACCTCGATGGTGCGCGGGCTGTAGTGCAGCGCGGCGGCGATGTCGCGGTTGCGCATGCCCTGCTGGACGAGCCGCGCGACGTTCTCCTCGGCCTCGGTGAGCAGGCCGGGCGTCTTCGACCGGGCGCGCGGCACCTTCGCACCGAGCACGCGCAACCGGTTGCCCGCCTGGCGGCGCAGGCCGTGCGCGCCGAGCCGCTGGAACGTCGTGTACGCCTCGACGAGGGTCGGGACGGCGGACGGGTCGACCTCGCCCAGCGCGAGCTGCGCGCGTGCCTTCTCGAACTCGAGGCCGCCGGTCTCGGCCTCGTTGATCGCGCTGTGCAGCATCTCGACGTCGTGGTTGACGAGGCCGGTGACGCGGCGGGTCGCGGTGCGCGACCACGGCGAGACCCGCGTCGCGGACACCTCGTGCAGCTGCGCGAGGGTGCGCTTCGCGGCGTCGAGGTCGCCGACCTCCAGGTCCAGCTCGATCAGCCTGGCCATGAGCACGCAGCTGTACGCGGCCTCGACGTTGATGCCGACGGCCAGGTCGATCAGCTCACGCGCGTGGGTGAGCTCGCCCTTTGCGATGAGGTAGCCGGACATGGCGAGCGCGTGCATCCGCGACATGTTCGCCGCGGTCGGCGGGCTGAGCGCGGCGAGGCGGGCCGCGACGTCGAGCTCGCCGCGCCACGTGCGGATGTCCAGCTCGATGGCGCGCATCGCCTCGAGCATCATGACTTCCTGGCTGGCCTCCATCTCGGGGACCACGCGACCGATGCGGTCGAGCGCGGTGTCCCAGCGGCCGCCGAGCCAGTCGAGCGCGACGCGCGCGGTGTTCAGCTCGCCGCGGAACCCGTGGGCGCCGACCTGCTCCATCAGCTCCTCGGCCCGGCGCACGCGCCACGACGCGTCGTGCACGAGTCCGGCGAGCGCGCCGGTCGACGCGCACACGGCCAGCGCCTGGAACTCGAGCATCGGCTGGCCCTCGCTCGCCCGGAGCGCGCGGTTCGAGTACTCGACGGTCTCGTCGTGGCGGAACAGCATCGACGTGAGCATCGCCAGCTGCTCGAACACCACGACGCCCTCGGCGGGTGACGAGATCGGGAGGTGCTCGATGCCGTCGGCCTCGGCGAGCGCGTCGTCGTAGCGGCCGTGGAAGATCAGCAGCAGCGCGCGCTGGGCGTGCAGGGCGGCCGGGACCTCGCCGGCGGCGACCTCGCGGTCGGCCAGCTCCATCGCCTCGGCCAGTCTGCCGACGGAGAACAGGCTCGCGATCAACGCCGTCGCGACGCGGCCGCGTTCCGTGCCGGGCGGCAGTTCGGCGAGCGCGATCTGGCCCGGTCCGATCGCAGCCGCCGGACGGGACGCGCGCGCCAGCACGCGGCACTGCAACGCCAGCAGCTCGGCGCGCTCGGGTGCGTTGTGCGGCAACAGTTGCAGCGCGCGGCCGCACAACCCGGCCGCAGTCTCGGGGGCGCTGCCGCGGGCGAGCGCGGCGGCCTCGGCGAGGACGCTCACCGCGACCAGGTCGCCGGGCGCGGCCGACTCGGCGAGGTGCCACGCGAGCTGGAGCAGGTCGACGGGAAGGCCCTGGGCGCGGTCGTCCATGAGGCGTGAGCTGATGAGGCTGTGCAGGTGGCGGCGCTGCGCGGGGCCGACCTCCTGGTAGAGCGCCTCCCCCACCAGCGCGTGCGAGAACCGGTAGCCCTGGTCGTCGTCGCGGACGACGATCGCCGCGCGCAGCAGGTCGTCGAACGCCTCGACGACGGTGGCCTCCGGCAGCGAGGCGACGCGGGCGAGCAGGCCGATCTGGTCGATCCGGACGCGGCGGAACACGGCGACCGCCCGTGCGACCGCGCGGGTGTCGTGCGTCAGCGGTGCGACGCGGCGCAGCACGGCCTCGCGGCGGGTGAGCCGGATGGCGTTGGGGCTCACGGCCAGCCGCGCGCGGTTGCCGTCGACCGTCACCAGGTCGAGCTCGCGCAACGAGCGGGCGATCTCGGTGGCGAAGAACGGGTTGCCGTCGGCGCGTTGATGCACTTCACGGGCCAGTGCGTCGTCGACCGGCGACTCGAGGACGGCCTCGACGATGCGCGCCACGTCTGGTCCGGTCAGCGGAGCGAGCTCTACGCGCATAACCTCTGCGTGCTGCTCCAATCGGTCGAGCAGCTCCTCGGCCGCGGTGTTGTCCTCGTTCGAATGAGAGCGGCTGGCCACGACGAGGACAAGAGGAGCGGCGGACACGCGTCGGAGCACCAGGGTGAGCAGCGCCAGAGAGTCGTCGTCCACGTGATCGAGGTCGTCGACGAGCAATGCCGTCGGATGAGCCGACGCCATCTCCGTGAGCAGGCGGACCATGCGCTCCGCCGCGCGGCCGAACCACGCACCGGTGTCCTCGGCGTCGCTGAGGTCGAGCGCGGCGAGCGCTTCCGCGCGCACCTTGTCGAGCGGCCCGCGCGAGGTGGCGCTGCGCAGAGCCGCGACGATCGCGCCGTACGGGATGCGCCTGCCGAGCACGTCGGAGTCCGAGACGAGCACGCCGTAGCGCCGATCCTTGAGCCTGCGCGCGAGCTCGGCGAGCAGGCTCGTCTTCCCGATGCCCGGCTCACCCGACACCCTGACCGCGACGAGCCCCGTGGCGGGCGCGCGGTCGACGCAGTCGAGCACGGCCTTCAGCTCTGGTTCTCGTCCGACGAGCGGCATCACCGCGCTCCGGGTCGGCGTGTCGACGATGACTGCTACCTCCCGACAGCCCTGGCGGTAAGGCACCCAGTCTTCCATGTGGGTGTATCTGTTCGACAAGTGGCGGTTTGCGTGCCCGAACGACCACTCAGCGTAGGCACTTCACCCGGTGTGAGGGCGAACACGTTAGCCGCTAAGTGTTCCCTACTAATCCGTGGTTCCTCTCAGTGATGGCATTTGCCTGCACAACGAAATGGCCGCCGCCGCAGCCCCGGACGAGGAGAGGGTCAATGTCGATCCAGGGAACTTGTGACCCGCAGTTCAGCGAGGTCCGGAGTGAGTTCGAACGCAACTTCGCCGAGCGTGGCGAGGTGGGCGCATCCGTCCACGTGACCATCGACGGTGCTCCCGTCGTAGACCTGTGGGGAGGCGTCGCCGACCCCGCGACGTCCCGCCCGTGGACCGAAGACACCGTCGTGCACGTCTGGTCGTGCACCAAGGGCGCCACCTCGCTGTGCGCCCACATCCTCGCCTCGCGCGGACTCCTCGACCTGAACGCCCCCGTCTCCTACTACTGGCCGGAGTTCGCCCAGAACGGCAAGGAGAACGTCCTCGTCCGCCACCTGCTCAACCACTCGGTCGGCCTCCCCGCACTCAGCGAGTGGCTGCCGGCGGGCGCGTTCTACGACTGGGAGGCCATGACAACGGCTCTGGCCGCCGCCTCGCCCCTGTGGGAGCCCGGCACCCGCCACGGCTACCACGGCCTGACCTTCGGCTTCCTGGTGGGCGAGGTCGTCCGCCGCGTCACCGGCGTCTCACTCGGCTCCTTCTTCGAGAAGGAGGTCTCAGGCCCGCTGGGCCTCGACTTCTGGCTGGGCCTCCCCGAAGACCTAGAGCCACTGGTGTCGCACACCATCCCCGTCGACCCGACCCAGCCCGGCATCCTGCTGCCGACGCTGTACATCACGGCCCTGACCCAGCCGGAGTCGACGGCGGGCATGATGCTGCTCAACAACGGCGGCTACATGGCCCCCGGCGAATCCGACTCCCGCGCCGCACACGCAGCCGAGATGGGCGCCATCGGCGGCATCTCGAACGCCCGAGGCCTGGCCGCCCTCTACCGCCCGCTCGCACTAGGCGGTTCCTACAACGGCGTGCGCCTGGTGTCCGAGGAGCAGATCCCACAGATGTCGGCCGTGAGCTCGTCCGGCATGGACGCAGTGGTGAGCGTCCCGTCCCGCTTCGCACTGGGCTTCCAGAAGGCGGCCGACAACACCTACCTGGCCCCCAACGACCGCGAGGGCTGGCTGGTCCCCGAAGAAGCCTTCGGCCACAGCGGCATGGGCGGCTCCCTCGGCTTCGCCGACCCACGGGCACGCCTGTCCTTCGGCTACGCCATGAACCGCCAGGGCCCAGGCCTGGCCATCAACGAGCGCGGCCAGTCCCTCGTGGACGCCGTCTACCGCGCACTGGGCTACCGCCAAACCGGCGGCGGCGCCTGGTTCGCCTGATCCCACCCGCTCAGGGCTGCCCTCGCAACGACGCGGGGGCAGCCCTGTTTCATGTGCGCAGGTTGCCCACAGGGCCGGGGTGCGTGGGCCGCGTGTCGATGCTGCTGGGAGAACTCCCCAGGCCGGGCTGCGGGCGCTGCCGCGATGCCGGTGTGTCTGCGCCACGACCACTACGGCGGCGCCGGGTACCCAGGTAGGCGGCGGACGCCGAAGGCGCCAGAGGTCAGGCCGCGAAGCCGAAGGCAAGCAGGGCCACGCGGCGACGCCGAGGGCAAGCAGCCCATGCCCGCGATGCCGGTGTGTCTGCGCCACGGCAACTACAGCGGCGCCGGGTACCGGGTAGACGGGCGGACACCGAAGGCGCCAGAGGTCAGGCGACGAAGCCGAAGGCAAGCAGGGCCAGGCGGCGAAGCCGAAGGCGCCACGGGCCAAGCGGCGACACCGAAGGCGCCACGGGCCAAGCGGCGACACCGAAGGCGGGCACCCCAAGTCCGCGATGCCGGAGGCGAGCCGTCCCAAAGCCAGCGATCGCCGAAGGCACGAAGCCGAAGGCGAGCACCAAGAGGCGCCGAAGGCGCAACAAACCACGGGGTGGTGGGGTCTCCGTACGGCGCAGGCGAAGCCCTGCCATATTTTTAGGGCGGGGTCAAGACGTCTTTTTGTCTTGACCCCGCCCTAAAAATATGGCTGCCTCTGGTGCGCCGTACGGAGACCCCACCACCAAAGCAACCATCTACGAAAAGCAACCAGGGACCTCCGGTGGTGCCGGGGTCCGGGGCGGAGCCCCGGCGGGGGCAAGGGGCAGCGCCCCACCCACTTACCCCAACAGCAGCACCAACCAGGCGTCCCCCCGCGAGAAGACCCCCTTGCACATACCCAACCACGCACCACCGACAATCCCGGCCCACGCACAGGCAACAAGCAACAACCACCGGCAGCAAGCAGCAAACAAAGCGGGGCCAGCCGGCAACGCCGACCAGCCCCGCAACACCTCAACCACGTCAGAACGGCTGAGGAGCCTGCCCAATCTCGGTGAACAACGCACTCAACGGCTTAACGGAAGCAACCCCAACCTGCCCAGGAGCAACGTTCTCCGCAACATCAGTACCCGCACAGGTAGTACGAGAAGCAGGAAGAACCCCAGACACGAGGTACTTGTTCACGATCTTGTCCACACAAGCGTTGCCCCGCAACGCATAATGCCCGTGCTGCCCGTCATTGGACACGGAGATCAACGGCTCCCGAAGGTGCTCAGCCATGGCCTGCCCATTGGCGTACGGAGTCTGAGTGTCCCCGTCAGAGTTGATCACCAGCCCAGTCGGGTACTTCCGCGTAATGGCAGGAATCAACTCAGGCCGCGTGAACCCCCGGAAGGTGCAGTTCTGCGGAGCCCCGTACTCAACAGTCCCACCGTACGGGTGGTTGTCCCGATACCGCCGCATGTCCGCGTAGTACGACTGAACATCGGTGGACCAGTCCCACTCACACGTGACCGCGTAGTACGTACCAGGCGAAGTCGGCTCGATGTCCATCGCCGAGATGGCCTTGTTCATGGCCTGAGTCTCAGCGGGATCAGCAGTACCGACCTTCAACGACTGCACGTGCCGCGAGAACGAGGCCCACGTCCGCCGATACCGCGTGGAAGCCCCAGCGGCGTTGTCGAACTGCGACTGGTTCGTGTACCCGCCGTACGGCCCGGCGACCAGCTTCTGCGCGATCTTCTCGACCTCAGCGCGCACCGCGGCGTAAGAAGTACCCAGCCCGAACGTGGAGTTGCGGGCCGCGGTCCACTCCGCCCACTTGCGGAAGTTGAACACCATGGAGTCGACGACATCGGGGTCGGACCCGTGCCACGTCTTGTTGGGGTCGAGCGCGGAGTCCAGAACGGACCGGTCGAGCTTGGTCGGGAACAGCGTCCCGTACACCGAGCCGAGATGCGTCCCGTAGGAATACCCGACGTAGTTGAGCTTCTTCTCCCCCAACGCCCCGCGCACGACGTCCATGTCGCGAGCGGTGTTCATCGTGTTGATGAACCGCCGCATCTCGCCGCCGCCGCGCTGGCAGTTGACCTCCTGCGCCCGCGCGTAGTCGGTCCAGTTGGACAGCTGCGCCTCGGTGGGCCGCGTGGGGAACTCGTCGTCGGACCCGGTGCTGATGCACAGCAGGTTCGTCGACCGGCCGACGCCGCGCGGGTCCATGCCGATCACGTCGTAGACCTGGCGGGCCTCCTGGCCGTCGAACCAGTTCACCAGGCGCAGGCCGCTGCCTCCCGGACCACCGGGGTTGGTGAACAGGATGCCCCGTCTGCGGGCCGGGTCACCGGCCTTCTTGCGGGAGATCGCGATCTCCAGGCTGCCGTCGTCGGGGTTCTTGTAGTCGACTGGCACGATCACCGTCGCGCACTCGACACCGGTGGACGGGGTGACCCATCCGGCCGGGCACTCCGCCCAGCTGACCGCCTGGGTGTAGAAGGGCTCCAAACGCTTGGGGTAGTCGGCCGCCTGGGCGGATGAGGCGGACGCGACGACGAGTGAAGCGGCGAGCGGAGCGACCAACGCCGCTGCGCCCCAGCGTGAATTGCGCACGAATTCCTCCGATCAACGTCTGCGAAAACGTATTCATCGGAGGAGCGCGCCGGAACCCTACGATCGTCGCTACCGCACCTCGAAAAGTTCGTACGTGAGGGTCATGCCGTCCAAACGGCCCTTCGCGACCGCCTGCACCTTGTTCAACCAGCGGTACCGGTCGTCGCCGGTCTCGAACAGCGGCGCCGCGTACATCGGTGAGCTGCCCGGACCACCGGAGACGTCGGTGCGCCCGGTGTAGTGGATGAAGATCAACGCGCCGTCGTCGGTCTCCAGCACCGAGCGCACGTCGAGGGTCGCGGTGCCGTCGGGTCCGATCACCAGCCAGTCGGCCGTTGACGAGCCCTTCATCTTGCCGGACAACCGCTCCCCGGTGATGGCGCCGGACTCCACCTCGTAGACGAGCCGGTCGCCCACCGGCGTCTTGGGGAGGTAGTGCGGACGGCGCAGGTCCGCCGTCATGGTGCCGAGCGGAACGAGTTCGATGCTCACGAATGACCTCAGATCATGGAAAGGCCGCCGCTGACGGCGAGGGTGTGCCCGGTGATGAAGGAGGCGTCGTCGGACACCAGGAAGGCGATCGCACCGGCGATCTCGTCGGGGGTGCCGCTGCGCTTCATGGTCGTCGCGTCGATCATCCCCTGGCGCAGCCGCGCGCCGAGCGTGCCCGCGTCGGACGCGGAACCGTTGAGCAGCTGGGTGTCCACCGGGCCGGGCGCGACCGCGTTGCACCGCACGCCGTAGCGCGTGGACTCCTGCGCGATCGCCTTGGTGAAACCGATCAACCCCGCTTTGGCCGCGGAGTACGCGGCGCCCGCGATGGTCCCGCCGCGGCCCGCCTCGCTGGACACGTTGACGATCACACCGCGCCGCCGCGCGTGCATGCCGGGCAGGACGGCGTGCGTGCACGTCATCGCGCCGAGCAGGTTCACGCCGAGCACGAAGTCCCAGTCGGCGCGCGTGGTGTCGAGGAAGAACGCGAACCGCGAGGCGCCCGCGTTGTTGATCAGCACGTCGACCTCGCCGATCGACGCGATCACCGCGTAGACGGAGTCGGTGTCGGCGACGTCGAGCGTCACCGCGACCCCTCCGATCTCCTCGGCGACCAGCTCCGCGTTCGCGACGTCGATGTCCGCGACCACGACCGAATGGCCTTCCTTCGCGAGCCTGCGGCAGACCGCGGCGCCGATGCCGGATCCACCTCCGGTCACGAACGCGGTGCTCACGCGACTGTCCCGCCGTCGACGACGATGATCGACCCGGTCGTGTACGACGCCGCGGCCGAAGCCAGCCACACCACCGAACCCGCGACCTCGTCCGCCTCGCCGACCCGGCCCAGCGCGGTCTTGCCGATGACGGCCTTGTGCAGCTCGGGCGTCTCGACGATCAGCTTCGAGAAGTCGGTGTTGATCACACCGGGCGCGACCGCGTTGACCCTGATGCCCTGCGGGCCGAGCTCGCGCGCCAGCGTCTTCGTCGCGCTGATCATCGCCGCCTTGGCCGCCGAGTACAGGCCCATGAACGGCTCGGCCTTCAGACCTGCCGCGGACACGATGTTGATGACCGAACCGCCACCGTGTCCGAGGCCGGCCCTGACCGCCTCGCGCGTCAGGCTCAACGGCGCGCGAACGTTGACGGCCATGATCTTGTCGAAGAGCTTCGGCGTCACGTCGATCATCGCGCCGAACGGCGGGCTCGCGCCCGCGTTGTTCACCAGCACGTCGATCCGGCCGAACCGCGCCGTCACCGACTCGACGATGCCCGCGATCTCGTCTTCGTGGCCGACGTCCGCGACCACGGGGAGCGCCTCGACCTCGAACTCGCGCTCGATCTCGGCCGTGACCTGCTTCGTGGCCTCCGCGGTGCGGGCGACCACGGCGATGCTCGCACCGGCGCGGGCGAGGCCGCGCACAGTCGCGAGACCGATGCCACGGGTACCACCCGTGACCAGTGCGACATGCCCTACCAGGGAGAACGGATTGCTCGACATGGTGCCGAAGTTAATCGACACCGTGTCGAGTCGAAAGCGGTGAGCGTTATCTACTGCGAAACCCCGTACACCGACCGGAACCACACCGATGTGAGCGTGTCCACGAGCTCGCGATCACGCGCCGCGGACTTCCTGCCGAGCGTGAGGTTGAAGCAGGCGGCCTCGTTCATGCTGATCAGCACGGTGGCCAGCCCGCGCGCACTGGGCGGGCCTGCCGTCGCGACGCCCGCCGCGCGTTCGATCTCGATCTGCTGCGCGGTCGCGTCGATGAACCGGTGCGCGACCTCGGCCCAGAACTCGCGCATCATCGAGTTCGTGTCCCGCGCGCGCACCGCGGCCCGCAGCACCGGGCCGTGCTGGCGCCACAGGCCGACCGTCGCGGCGATCGCGCGGCGGATCGAGTCCTCCGGCGGTTCGCTCCCCCGGCGCAGCCACATGGCCGCCGACTCGTACAGCCCTTCGGAAACGCGTTCGGACAGCGCGTACAGCACTGCCTCGCGTGATTCGAAATGGAAATAGAAGGTGGATCTCGAGATGCCCGCGCCCGAAGTCAGCTCGTCGACCGCGATCTCGTCGAGCGGCTTCGTTTCCAGCAACCGTTCAGCCGTGTCGAGAATGGCCTGCGAAGTAAGATCACCTTTACTTCGCTTGCGCCTCGATCCGGCTTGACTCACGGGGGCCGAGCGTTGGGACATGGCGAACATCTTGATGTACCGCCCGGCCGCCGTGAAAGCGGCCCCGCCACAGGATCGATTCAGCGGCAAAGACGCAGACCAGCCGCCCGAACCTCGGGAAGGTCGTCCTCGGCGCACCCGGCGACCCGCACGCACGCGTCCGCACCCGCCGCGGCGAAGTCGGCGACTTCCGAAATGGCTTTCTCGCGCCTCGTCAGAATCACGCCTTCGACCAAGCCGAACACGAGATCGACGCGCACTTCAGGGCCGTCAACCAACTCTCCGTAGGCCACTTTGAGTGCCGCTCGTTCGGCACGAAACCGTGCGAAACGCTCGGAGTTCAGCTCGGGCAGGAGGTAGAGCGCGCCGAGGTTGTGCGCACCGCCGCAGAGAAGTGCGATGTCGAACTCGCTCAACGCCCACAGCTTCACCATCGGCGGCACGTCGAGCGCGCCCAGTTCCTCCGCGCGTTGCAGCGACGGCAGCACCGTGGCCTCGAGCAGCTCGGCGAGCACGTCGTCCTTGCCGCCGAAGTAGTGGTACAGCGAGGCCTGCCTCAGTCCGGCGCGCTGGGCGATCGCCCGAGTGGACGTCGCTGCGTAGCCCCGCGTGGTGAACAGCTCGGCCGCCGCGTCCAGCAGGTCCCGCCGCGAGTCGCCGGACACCCCGGTCGCCCTCGGCCTGCCCACCTTCCTCGGCTCCACGGAGATCATTCTGCCTTACCCAGGTGTCACAAGGGCTTCACGTGATCGGCACGACCCGACCCTAATTTCGATCACATGACAGAAATCCTCTGACCTGCGATGGAGACGTCATGTCTGACGAGCTGTCCACGTTCGGGTACAAGCAGGAACTACGCAGGACGCTCGGCGGTTTCTCCGCGTTCGCCGCCGGCTTCTCGTTCGTCTCGATCCTCACCACGGTCTTCCAGCTCTTCGCCTTCGGCTACTCGTTCGGCGGCACGCTGCTGTTCTGGACGTGGCCCGTCGTGATCTTCGGCCAGCTGATGGTCGCGCTGAACTTCGCCTCGCTGGCCGCGCGCTTCCCGCTGGCGGGCTCGGTCTACCAGTGGGCGAAGAACCTGAGCAGCGGGTTCGCCGGCTGGCTCGCCGGGTGGACGATGCTGCTCGGCTGCGTCGTCGCGCTCGCGGCGGCCGCGATCGCACTGCAGATCGTGCTGCCCTCGGTGTGGCCGGGCTTCCAGCTCGTCGGCGGCGACCCGTCCGTCATGTCCGCTTCCGGTGCGACGAACGCCGTCGTGCTGGGCACGTTGCTCATCATCGGCACGACGATCGTCAACTCGGCGGGCGTCCGGCTCGTGGCGCGGGTCAACGACATCGGCGTCGCCGCCGAGCTCATCGGTGTCGTCGTGCTCATCGGCGGACTGGTCACCTTCGCCGTGCGCGGGCCGCAGGTCGTGACGCAGAACCCCACCGGCACCACGGGTGCGGGCGTGTTCGCGGCGGCGCTGATGGCCGCGTACGTGCTGTACGGGTTCGACACCGCGTCGTCGGTCGCCGAGGAGACCGTGGACGCGCGGCGCACCGGTCCGCGCGCGATCCTGCGCGCGCTGCTCGTGTCCGGGATCGGCGGCCTGGCCGTGGTGCTGTTCGCGCTGATGGCCGCGCCGTCGCTCACCGACGGAAGGCTTGCGGGCGAAGGACTTCCGTACGTCATCACATCGATCTTCGGCGACACTCTCGGACGGATCTTCCTCGCCGACGTCGCCGTGGCCGTGGTGATCTGCACGCTGACGATCCAGACCGCGACCGTGCGGCTGATCTTCTCGATGGCCCGCGACGGCGTGCTCCCCGCGTCGCGTTCGCTCGCGTCCGTCCACCCGCGGACCGGCACGCCGGTGGTCGCCACGGTGCTGGCAGGCGTGGTCGCGATCGGGCTGCTGGTGCTGAACCTGGGCAACGCGCAGCTGTTCGCGTCGCTCACCGCGACCTCGGTCGTGCTCGTCTACCTCGCCTACCTGCTGGTGACGCTGCCTCTGCTGCGCGAACGCCTGCGCGTCGGCTCCGGCCGCTGGATGCTCGTCGCCAACGCGCTGGCCGTGGCGTACGGGATCGCGATGATCGTCAACATCGCGTGGCCGCGTCCCGAGGTCTACAAGCCCGCGTTCTTCCCCGTCCTGTTCGTCGCCGCCGTCATCGTCGTCGGCAGGGTCGTGTGGCGTCCTGCCCGTCAGCTGGAGGTGCAGCCCGCATGAACACGTCGACCACGTACGGCGCGCGTGACCACGCTCGTGCGCAGGAACAGGAGGTCGAACGGCCGGACGCGCCCGGCGCGTTCTGGGCGGAACGCGTGCAGCCGGACGGGTACGCGCACCGCGTGGTGGCGCGCGGCACGGTGCTGCGGATGGACGACGTGACCGGTGACGCGTGTGCGCACGTGCTGCTGCACCACGCCGACCAGCCGTGGGAACGGCTCAACGTGGCGGACACCGTGAAGGTGCAGTGGAACGCGTACCTCGGTGCCGGGGTGCTGCTGCTGTCCGACCAGGGGCGGGTGCTGGCGTCGATCACCGAGTCGTCCGGCGCGCACGACGCGCTGTGCGGCACGTCGCCGCAGGGGCGGTCGCTGTTCACGCTCGCCGCGGCCAAGCACGGGCTGACGCCGCGCGACCTGCCGCCGAGCCTGTCGTTCTTCCAGGGCGTGCACGTGATGCCGGACGGGAAGCTCGACTTCACCGGTGCGTCCGGGCCGGGTTCGGTGACGCTGCGGGCCGAGCTCCCGCTGATCGTGCTGATCGCGAACACCGCGCACCCGCTGGGCTCCACGTGCTCCGCACTGGACGTGGCGGCGTGGCGTGGCGAACCGACCGCACCATCCGATCCACTGTGGACAGCCACTCCGGAAGGCCGCAGGGCGTTCGAGAACACTGCCGACTACTTGACCGCGCGGGGGTTGTCATGACTGTCGTTCCCGCCCGCGCGCCGTGGTCCGGCGTGATCGCACGCGGCCAGACGCTCACGATCATCGACAGCGGTGGCAACCAGGCCGTCGACTTCCTCGTCTACGACGCGGCCGACACGTCCGTGCGGTACAGCGCACCGGACACGATCGTCATGCAGGGCAACATCTTCCTGACCTCCGGCAGCGTCCTGTACTCCGGCGCGCGCACGCCGTTGATGACCGTCGTCGAGGACACCTGCGGCCGGCACGACACGATCGGCGGGGCGTGCAGCAAGGAGTCCAACACGCTGCGGTACGGCCACCACACCCGGCCGCAGCACGCGTGCGTCGAGAACTTCCTGCTGGAAGGCTCGAAGTGGGGCCTCGGCAAGCGCGACCTGGTCAGCAACGTCAACTGGTACATGAACGTGCCGGTCGAGCAGGACGGCACGCTCGGCATCGTCGACGGCATCTCCTCCCCCGGCCTGCGCGTCGGGCTGCGGGCCGAGACCGACGTGCTGGTGCTGATCTCGAACTGCCCGCAGATCAACAACCCGTGCAACGGCTTCGACCCGACGCCGATCGAACTGGTGGTGTCCTGATGTTCGACACGCTGCTGGTGGCGAACCGGGGCGAGATCGCGGTGCGCATCATCCGCACGGCCCGTCTGCTGGGACTGCGAACCGTCGCCGTGTTCTCCGACGCCGACCGGGGTGCGCCGCACGTCCACCTCGCTGACTCGGCCGTGCACCTCGGTCCCGCGCCCGCGCGGGACTCGTACCTGCGGATCGACCGGCTGCTGGAGGCGATGGACTCCTCCGGAGCCGGTGCCGTGCACCCCGGCTACGGCTTTCTGTCGGAGGACGCGGCGTTCGCGCGTGCCGTCGAGGGGGCCGGGCTGGTGTTCGTCGGGCCGTCGCCCGCGCACCTGGAGTTGTTCGGCACCAAGCACACCGCGCGCGCTGCCGCTCTCGCCGCCGGTGTGCCGCTGTTGCCGGGGACCGGGCTGTTGGCTTCCGTCGACGAGGCCCTTGCCGAGGCCGAGCGGATCGGCTACCCGGTGATGCTCAAGGCAACCGACGGTGGCGGCGGGGTCGGGATGCGCCGGTGTGCCGACGCTTCCGCGCTGGCCGAGGCGTGGGAGTCGGTGCGCCGGGTGTCGCGGGCCGGGGTGTACCTGGAGCGGCTGATGGCGGACGCGCGGCACGTCGAGGTGCAGGTGTTCGGTGACGGGCACGGCGACGTGGTCGTTCTGGGCGACCGCGACTGCACCCTGCAGCGGCGCAACCAGAAGGTCGTCGAGGAGTGCCCGGCGCCTGATCTTCCCGTGCGCGCCGAGCTGCACGAGGCCGCGCGGGCGTTGTGCGCGGCGGCGTCGTACCGGAGCGCGGGCACCGTCGAGTTCATCTACGACGGGTCGGTCGCCGCGTTCCTGGAGGTCAACACGCGGCTGCAGGTCGAGCACCCGGTCACCGAGGCGGTGTACGGGGTGGACCTGGTGGAGTGGATGCTGCGCCTCGCGCTGGGCTCCCCGCTTCCCGAGGTGCCCGCTCCGCGCGGGCACGCGGTCGAGGCGCGGATCTACGCCGAGGACCCCGTGCTCGACCACCGGCCCAGCGCCGGTGTGCTGACCGGGGTGTCGTTCCCGGACGTGCGCGTCGACACGTGGGTGGGGGCGGGCACGGAGGTCACCACGCACTACGACCCGTTGCTGGCCAAGGTGATCGTGTCGGGCGCCGATCGTGCCGCCGCGTGGGAGGCGCTCGGCGACGCGTTGAAGGCGACCCGGATCGACGGGATCGCCACCAATCTCGGTCAGCTGCGCGCTGTCGCACCTGGTTCCCGCGTCCTGCCTCCCGATCCGTCGCCGCGGATCGACGTGCTGCGCGCCGGCACGATGACGACCGTGCAGGACTGGCCGGGGCGCACCGGGTACTGGCACGTGGGCGTGCCCCCGAGCGGGCCGATGGACGACCGGTCGTTCCGGCTGGGCAACCAGATCGTCGGCAACCCCGAGGGCGCACCGGGCCTGGAGTGCACGGTGGACGGGCCTTCCTTGCGGTTCTCCACGGCCGCAACCGTTTGCGTGGCTGGTGCACCCGCGCCGGTTCTGCTGGACGACGTCCCGGTGCCGCAGTGGGAGGCCGTTGAGGTGCCCGCTGGTTCCGTGCTGTCGATCGGTGCGGCCACCGCCGGACTCCGGACGTACGTGCTGATCGCGGGCGGGCTGGACGTGCCGGACTACCTGGGTAGCGCGGCGACGTTCACGCTCGGCGGGTTCGGTGGTCACGGCGGCCGTGCGCTGCGCGGGGGTGACGTGCTGCGGCCGGGTTCCGCGTCTGGCGTGCCCTCGACGGTTCTGGAGGTGCCGGAGTTCCCTTCTTCCTGGGAGATCGGCGCGGTCGAGGGGCCGCACGCGGCGCCGGAGTTCTTCACGGTGGAGGACGTGGAGGAGTTCTACGCGGCCGAGTGGCAGGTGCACTTCAACTCGGCGCGCACCGGGGTGCGACTGGTCGGACCACGGCCTTCGTGGGCGCGATCGGACGGCGGCGAGGCGGGGCTGCACCCGTCGAACATCCACGACACGCCCTACTCCGTCGGCGCGGTCGACTACACCGGTGACCTGCCGATCCTGCTCGGGCCGGACGGGCCGAGCCTCGGCGGGTTCGTGTGCCCGGCGACCGTGCACACGGCGGAACGCTGGAAGCTCGGCCAGTTGCGGCCCGGTGACACCGTGCGGTTCAAGCCGGTGACCACCGCGCTGCGGGATCGGCGGGCACACGTCGACGGCGGGGTGCTGGACCGGTTCGACGACGTGACGTTCCGCCGCAGCGGCGACGACAACCTGCTGGTCGAGTTCGGGCCGATGCAGCTGGACCTGGCGCTGCGGATGCGGGTGCACGCGCTGGCGTCCGAGCTGACCTCGCTGGGGATCACCGGGCTCACGCCGGGCATCCGGTCGTTGCAGATCCAGGCCCCGCCGGAGGAGGTGCTGGACGTGGTGCGCTCGGCGGCCGCGGCGCTGCCGGACGACCCGGTCGTGCCGAGCCGGACCGTGCACCTGCCGCTGTCCTGGGACGATCCGGCGACGCGCGAGGCGATCGAGCGCTACATGGCGGGCGTGCGCGACGACGCGCCGTGGTGCCCGTGGAACATCGAGTTCATCCGCCGGGTCAACGGACTGTCCAGTGTGGACGACGTGTACCGCACGGTGTTCGACGCCGAGTACCTGGTGCTGGGCCTGGGCGACGTGTACCTGGGCGCGCCGGTCGCGACGCCGCTCGACCCCCGGCACCGCCTGGTGACGACGAAGTACAACCCGGCGCGCACCTGGACCGCGGAGAACTCCGTCGGCATCGGCGGCGCGTACCTGTGCGTCTACGGCATGGAGGGGCCGGGCGGCTACCAGTTCGTCGGGCGCACGACCCAGGTGTGGCACAGTTGGCGTTCCGGCGACCCGTGGCTGCTGCGCTTCTTCGACCGGATCCGCTGGTACCCCGTCTCGGCGGAGGAACTGCTCGACCTGCGCGCGGACTCGGCGGCCGGGCGGTGGGAGTTCGCGTCCGAACCGGGCGAGTTCCGCCTGTCGTCCTACCAGCGGTTCCTGGACTCCAATGCGGAGAGCATCGCCGCGTTCCGCGCGCGTCAGGCGGCGGCGTTCTCGGCCGAGCGGGCGGCGTGGGAGGCAGCGGGCGAGTTCGATCCGCGGCCGGATCCCGGTCTGTCCACTGTGGAACGCAAACCCGTGCTGCCGGGAGATGTCGTCGAGGCGCCGTTCCTCGCTACCGTGTGGCGGGTCGACGTGCGGCCGGGCGACGTCGTGCGAGCCGGTGATCCGCTGCTGGCGCTGGAGGCGATGAAGGCGGAGTCGGTGGTGCCCGCTCCGCGCGACGGTGAGGTGGTCGAGGTGCTGGCGGGACCGGGTGACCAGGTCGGTCCGGGAACTCCTTTGGTGGTGATGGCGTGAACCGGGTGCGGCAGGCGTACGAACGCATTCGTCAGGTGGACCGGCCGGAGATCTGGATCGACCTGCGGCCGGAGTCGGATGTGCTGTCGGAGTTCGCTTCGGCTTCCGGCCCGCTGGCCGGGAAGTTGCTGGCGGTCAAGGGGAACATCGACGTCGCCGGGCTGCCGACGACGGCAGGATGCCCTGACTACGCGTACCAGCCCTCCGCTGACGCGCCGGTGGTGGCGCGGTTGCGTGCGCTGGGTGCCGTGGTGCTGGGCACGACGAACATGGACCAGTTCGCGACCGGGTTGGTCGGCACGCGATCGCCGTACGGGGCCGTGCGGTGCGCGGTGGATCCTTCGCGGGTGTCCGGCGGGTCGAGTGCCGGTTCCGCGGTGGCGGTCGCTCTGGGAATCGCCGACCTGGCGCTGGGAACGGACACCGCCGGGTCCGGGCGCGTGCCCGCGGCGTTCAACGGCATCGTGGGGCTGAAGCCGACTCGGGGCCTGTTGTCGATCTCGGGTGTGGTGCCCGCCTGTCGGTCCATCGACTGCGTGAGCATCTTCGCGCGTACGGCGCCGGAGGCTTCGTTCGCGTTGAGCTGCTTGACTTCTGAGCCGCTCGGCGGTCCGCCCGCGCTGCCTTACCGACTCGGTGTGCCTGTCGAGCTGGGTCCGCTGGCGCCTGGTTGGGACGCTGCCTTCTCGGCCGCTTCGCACCGGTTCGCCGGCGCTTCGCTCGTGCCGGTGGACATCTCGCCGTTCCTGGCGGCGGCGCGATTGCTGTACGAGGGCGCGTTCGTGGCCGAGCGGTACTCGGCGGTGGGGTCGTTCATCTCCGCGCACCCCGACTCGGTGGACCCGACCGTCCGGTCGATCATCAGCTCTGCCGCGTCGCTGCCGGCTTGGCAGCTGTTCGACGATTTCGCGGCGTTGGAGAGCTTGAAGCTCGCCGCCGATGAGGTGATGTCGTCGGTCGACGCGTTGTTGCTGCCCACGACCACTTCGCACCCCACGCTGGCCGAGGTGGCGGCCGATCCGGTCGGGGTGAACAGCGGGCTGGGGCGGTTCACGAACTTCGCGAACCTGCTGGACTACGCGGCTCTGGCCATTCCGGCCGGTTCCGTGGACGGGTTGCCGTTCGGGGTGTCGCTGATCGGGCCGGCACACAGCGATCACCGGCTGAGCGCGATCGCTTCGTTCTTCGGTGACACGCGGAAGATCGCTGTCGTCGGTGCGCACCTGTCCGGTCAGCCGCTGAACCACGAGCTGGTCAGCCGGGGTGCGGTCCTGGTTTCCTCGACTAAGACCGCGTCCGCGTATCGTCTGTTCGCCCTGGACACTTCGCCGCCGAAGCCGGGCCTGGTTCGTGCCGGTGACGGCGCCGCGGTCGAAGCCGAGGTGTGGGAGCTGCCGGTGTCCGCGTTCGGTTCGTTCGTGGCGGGTGTGCCTGCCCCCATGGCGATCGGCAAGGTGGAACTGGCCGACGGCACGTGGGTGCCGGGCTTCACGTGCGAGCCCTTTGCCGTTTCAGGTGCGCAGGACATCACGTCGTACGGCGGGTGGCGAGCGTTCCTGTCGTGAACCGCATCCGGGTCGTGAGCACGAGGTCCCCTCGGGGCCCGCGCGCTTTCTCGATCTCGGCGAACGCGGCCGCGCACGCCTCGGGCATGGTCTCTTCGGGGACCGCTTCGAGCAACGCGCGGCCGCCGTGCGTCCACATCCACTCGAGCCACTGCTCCGGATCCTTGAGCCTGCTTTCGAACGCCAGCTCTTCGACTCGGCCTTCGAAGCCGTTGCCGGTCAGCAGTTCCAGGAGGCTCTCCGGTGTGTCGAACACCGGGTTGCGCGGGGGCCGCTCGTACCCGGTGAACTTCGCCATCGCCTCAACGGCCTTGGCGAACCGTTCGTCCTCGGCGGCGAAGCTGTTGAAGACGACCCGGCCACCGGGGCGCAGGATTCGCGCGTAGTTGCGCAGCGCCTTGGCCGGATCGGGGAGGAAGAAGATCACCAGGTTGGCGGTGACGACGTCGAACGAGCGGTCAGGGAAGTCCGGCTCCTCGGCGTCGCCGATGCGGACCGTCGCGTTGGCGGGCGCGTCCTTCTTCGTGAGCTCGACCATCGTCGGCGCCAGGTCGGTGCCGACGACCGTGCGCGCGGTCTTCGCCGCCTCGACGAGCGCCGCACCCCGGCCGCAGCCGACGTCGAGCACGTCGTCGGTGGGCTTCAGGTCGGCCCTGCGGACCAGCTCCTTCGCCATGGGGAGGAAGAAGTCGACGTCGACCTTGTCGTAGGTCTGCGCCGCGCGGTCGAAGACCCCCGTGATGTACGACTTGGCATCCATGGTCTCCATCGTGCCCGGTTCCCCTGGTCGACTCACCTTCGCTTGATCAACGGCCCGTTCACTCGCCGGGCTGGGAATTTCGCGGAACGTTCCGGCCCCGCCGATCGTTGCGC
Organism: Lentzea tibetensis; assembly: GCF_007845675.1. GTDB lineage: Bacteria > Actinomycetota > Actinomycetes > Mycobacteriales > Pseudonocardiaceae > Lentzea > Lentzea tibetensis. The sequence goes on from NZ_VOBR01000006.1 coordinate 355,124, forward strand.
AATTCGGAAGCGCGCGGGGGCAGCGGGGCTCGCCTGTGCCGGGGCCTGTGGACAACTGTGTGCGGGATCCGGCGGGACCGGGTAGGAATGGGACGTGGATCCGGTACGGGCACTCCGTCAGGTCGCCTTCCAGCTCGAACGAGCAGGCGAGCCGACCTACCGCGTGCAGGCGTTCCGCAAGGCGGCGGCGATCGTCGCCGAGCTCGACCCCGACGAGGTGGTCAAGCGCTCCCGCGTCGGCACGCTGACCGACCTGCCCGGCATCGGCAAGTCCACCGCGGGCGTCGTGGCCGACGCACTGGCCAAACGCGAACCCCGCTACCTCGACAAGCTCCGCAAGGTCGAGATCACCGGCGGGGACGAGCTGCGCGCCAAGCTCCGCGGCGACTGCCACACCCATTCCGACTGGTCGGACGGCGGCAGCCCGATCCGCGAGATGGCCGAGGCGGCCCGCGACCTGGGCCACGAGTGGATGGTCCTCACCGACCACTCGCCACGCCTGACCGTCGCGAACGGACTCACCGCCGCCCGCCTCCGCCAGCAGCTCGAGGTCATCGCCGAGCTGAACGTGTCGCTCGCGCCGTTCCTGATCCTCACCGGCATCGAGGTGGACATCCTCGACGACGGCTCACTCGACCAGGACCCGGACCTGCTCGCCCAACTCGACGTCGTGGTGGCGAGCGTGCACTCGAAGCTCCGCATGCCGCGCGCCGAGATGACCGAACGCCTGCTCACCGCGGTCGCCAACCCGCACGTCGACATCCTCGGCCACTGCACCGGACGCCTGGTCGTGGGCAAGGGTCGCCCCGAGTCGGAGTTCGACGCCGCGGCCGTGTTCGACGCCTGCGCCTCGCACGGCACCGCTGTGGAGATCAACTCGCGGCCTGAGCGGCTGGATCCGCCCCGGCGGCTGTTGTCGATGGCCGTTGAGGCCGGGTGCACGTTCGCCATCGACAGCGACGCTCACGCGCCTGGGCAGCTCGACTGGCTGGGGTACGGGTGTGCTCGTGCTGAGGAGTGCGGGGTCGATCCCGGCACGGTGATCAACACTCGGGCTGCTTCGCGGTTGTTGACCGGCTGATCAGGCTGGCTCTGCGTACGCCGCATGGGGCGATCGGGCCGGCCCGGCACGCACCGCACCGGCTGGTCGGGCTGGCTCGCTTGCGCTGCACCGGATGATCAAGCTGCTCGCGCGCACCGCACCGGGGTGATCAAACTGACCTGCGTGCGCCCAACCGGGCCGACCGGGCTGGCCCTCACGCATCCGGTGATCAACACGCGGCCGGCATCGCGGCAGACGTGCGAACGAGGTGGTCGTACCAGGCGACCAACGGCCCAGGCTGCTCAATGGCATGCCGCCAAGCAGCCCGACAGAGCCGCAACACGGGCGTCGCGTCCCACCGAGCGACGAGCGACTCCAGCGAGGACTCGGCAAGAGACCCGAGCGCGTACCGCCGATCGATCCCCGAACACAGCGGCACGACGGTCCCATCCTCCTCCACCACCAACGGGTCAAGCCGAAGGAAGTCATCCGGACGAGTGAGCAGCGCAGTCCGCGACGCGACGTCGAACTGCACCTCGACGGCGTGCTCGGAGGCGATCGACCGCACCTCGACGGCAGCACGGACGAGCTCGACCTCGTCGACGCCGGAGGGGCAGATGCGCACCTTGCGGGCACCATCAGCCACCGCGGCCGCGGCGAGGACGCGCAGCGGGCACGAAGTGGTCAGCTCGATCGACGCGGTCACGCGGTGCGAGGTGTGGGATGCCACGTCACCGGCGTCGACCACCAGTTCGGCCGGCTCGCCGCACGCCGCGAGCCAGCGCGCGGCACGCACTTCCAAGGCACGCACTTCCAAGGCACCAGCGCGCACATCCAGGTCCATGTAAGCAAGGAGCATCCAGGTGACCTGCTGATACACGGATGTCGCCAGATCAGGACCCCGACCATGCGCAGGAGGAACGGTTACGCGGCCGTTCACCGGATGGCCGTCCGAGGATCATCCGGCCGTGCTCACGCGTCCCTACCGTTCCCGGAGCCCTTGTCCGGCAACAGGAAGCGAACAGGCATGTCAGGTCGCAGGGCTCCCCTAGCGGTCCTCGCCGTCACAGTCCTCACGGCGACCGCGCTCACCGTCGTCGCCTCGTCCGACCAGCTCCCGGCCGCGCAGGCCGCCACCTCCACCTTCACCCCGGCCGCGGACACGTTCGTGGACAGTTCGGCGGCCGGCACGAACTACGGCACGTCCGGGCAGATCGGCGTGGACGGGTCGCCCACCAAGCGGGCGTTCCTCAAGTTCGCCGTCTCCGGTACGTCCGGCACGGTGACCAGTGCGAAATTGCGCATCCACACCGATGACGTGTCGGGTGCGCAGAGTCCCAGCGGTGGCGCGTTCCGGGCCACCACCAACACCTCGTGGGCCGAGACCGGGGTCACCTGGAACAGCCAGCCCGCCATCGACGGCGCGTCACTCGGGTCGCTCGGGTCCGTGGCGCGCAACGCCTGGTACGAGGTCGACGTGACGAGCTACGTCACCGGCAACGGCACGTTCAGCATCGCGATCACGTCCACCAGCAGCGACGGCGCGGACTACGACTCCCGGGAGTCCGGTACCACCGCGCCGCAGCTCGTGATCACCAGCGGCACCACGCCGCCGCCCGGCGATCCGGTGCTCGTCGGTGCCGGTGACATCGCGGACTCCGGTTCCGGTGACAGCGCCACGGCGGCGTTGCTCGACAACATCGGCGGCACGGTGTTCACGACCGGCGACAACGTCTACGAGAACGGCACCTCCGGCGAGTTCAACAGCTACTACAACCCGACCTGGGGGCGGCACAAGGCGCGCACCAAGCCGTCGCCCGGCAACCACGACTACAACACCAGCGGCGCCAGCGGCTACTACGGCTACTTCGGCTCGGTCGCCGGACCGTCGGGGCGCGGCTACTACTCCTACGACATCGGCAACTGGCACGTCGTGTCGCTGAACTCCAACATCAGCATGTCGGCGGGCTCGGCGCAGGAGCAGTGGCTGCGCGCGGACCTCGCGGCGAGCACGAAGCCGTGCACGGCGGCGTACTGGCACCACCCGCTGTTCACGTCGGGCGCCAACCACGCGCCGTCGACCGCGACGCGGCCGTTGTTCCAGGCGCTGTACGACAACAACGCCGACCTGGTGTTGTTCGGGCACAACCACCAGTACGAGCGGTTCGCGCCGCAGAACCCCACCGGCGGGCTCGACACGGCACGCGGCATCCGGACGTTCGTCGCGGGCATGGGCGGTGCCAGCCACTACGGCTTCGGCACCATCAAGCCCAACAGCGAGGCGCGCAACAACGACACGCACGGCGTGCTGAAGCTGACGTTGCACAGCAACAGCTTCGACTGGCAGTTCGTGCCGGAGGCGGGCAGGTCGTACACGGACAGCGGCAGCACCAACTGCCACTGACCACCCCATCACCCGCACCCGGCGCGAGCCGGGTGCGGGCTCTCCGGAGGCCAGCGTGTACCTGTCCACAATAGACAAGACGAAACCGGTCGGCGGCTGGAGAGGACTGAGCGGCAACGTCTTCGCGCTCGGTGCGGTCAGCCTCGTCACCGACGTGTCCTCGGAGATGGTGACGTCGATCCTGCCGCTGTACCTCGTCGTCGGGCTCCAGCTCAGCCCGGCCGCGTACGGCCTGATCGACGGCGTCTACACCGGGGCGACCACGCTGCTGCGGCTCGTCGGCGGGTACGTGGCCGACCGGACGAACAGGCGCAAGGCCGTGGCGGGCACCGGGTACGCGATCTCGGCGGTGGCCAAGCTCGGACTGCTCGCGGCGGGCAGTTCCACCGCCGCACTCGGCCTCGTGATCACCGCCGACCGGGCGGGCAAGGGTCTGCGCACGGCGCCGCGCGACGCGCTGATCACGTTGTCCACCCCCGAGAAGGACCTGGGCCGGGCGTTCGGCGTGCACCGGGCGATGGACGGCATCGGCGCGTTCGCCGGGCCACTGGTCGCGCTCGCCGTGCTGGCCGCCGCCGCGCAGTCGTTCGACGCGGTGTTCATGGCCAGCTTCTGCGTCGCCGCGCTCGGCGTGGTGATCCTCGTGCTGTTCGTCCGCGACCACCACGAGCACACGGCCCCCAAGGAGCCCTTGCGGCTCAACGCCATCACACAGCTCCTGCGCGAGAAGCCCGTCCGCGACGTGGTGCTCGCGGCGTCGCTGCTCGGGCTCGCGACGATCGGCGACGGGTTCGTCTACCTCTTGCTGCAGAAGCGCGAGGGCCTGCAGATCGGCTGGTTCCCGCTGCTCGCGGTCGGCACCAGCCTGGTCTACCTGCTGCTCGCCGCACCCGTGGGCGCACTCGCCGACCGGGTCGGCAGGCTGCCTGTGATGCTCGGCGGCTACGTCGCGCTGGCCGCGGTGTACCTGCTGCTCTTCGGACCGGCGGGCGGGTGGACGCTGGTCGTGCTCGTCCTCCTGCTGCACGGCGTCTTCTACGCGGCCACGGACGGCGTGCTCATGGCGCTGGCCGGCCCTCGGCTCCCCGAACGCCTGCGCACCACCGGGATCGCACTGATCCAAAGTGGACAGGCGCTGGCCTACCTCGGCTCGTCCGTGCTCTTCGGCGTGCTGTGGCAGTTCTGGGGACCCGAGGCCGCCACCCGGATCGCCGCGCTGGGCGTCGGGCTCGCCCTCGCCTGCACCGCCTACCTGCTGGGACGCCGATCATGACGACACGCACCCGCCTCGCGATCACCGCACTCGCCGCGATCCTGCTGGCCGCCGTCGCGGTCGGGTACACCAAGCTCTCCGCCGCACCGGAGAGCAACGTCGCCGCGGGCGGTGTGATCGGGCCGCGGCTGCAGGTGCTGAGCAACGGCAGGCTGTCCACGGTGTCGCGCACCGACCCCTGCGGGCCGCGGGAGGTGAGCGAGCAGCTCTGCGACCGCGCGTACGCGGCGGCGGGCACGGTCGCGTGCCTGCGTCCCGTCGGGGCGCTGAAGTCCGGTGAGCTTGCCGTGCTCGACGCAGAGCTGCACGAGCAGCGCACCGTGCCGCTGACCGGGTTCCCCAACCGCGCCCGCGTGTCCGCGAGCGGGCGGATGGTGGCGTGGACGCTGTTCGTCGACGGGCACTCCTACGCCGCCAACGGTTTCTCCACCAGCACCGGCATTCTCGACACGCGCACCGGCGCACTCGTCACGTCACTCGAGGAGTTCGTCCCGGACCGGGCCGCGGACACGAACTTCTGGGGCGTCACGTTCGCCGCGGACGACAACCGCTTCTACGCCACCATGTCCACCGGCGGCCACCGCTACCTGGTCGAGGGCGACTTCGCCGCGCGCAGCGTGAAACCGGTGCAGGACAACGTCGAGTGCCCGTCGCTGTCGCCGGACGGCACCCGCATCGCCTACAAGGCCGCGATCGACGGCGACCCGCAGCGCGGCTGGCGGCTGTCCGTGCTCGACCTCGCGACGAAGCGGATCACGCCGCTCGCCGAGACCCGCAGCGTCGACGACCAGCCGGCGTGGCTGGACGACCACGACGTCGCGTACGGCATCCAGCGCGGAGACGGGGTCAACGACGTCTGGACCGTGCCCGCGGACGGCACCGGCAGCGCGCGGGTGCTGGTGCCCGAGGCGAACTCCCCCGCACCACTGGGCTAGCCGGGCAACGGCTTCATCCGGTCGGGCATGTGCGCCCGCAGGCAGTCCAGCAGGACGGCCACCTCGGCCGCGTCGAGCAGCACCTCGGTCTGGCCACAGGCGAGCGTGGCCTCGCCGGTGCCGGCCTCCGGCTGGTAGCGCAGTGACACCTCCGGGACAGCGCAGGCATGCGAGTCCCTGATGGCCTCGATCAACTGACCCGCGCGGGGATAGGGCAACCGCGCGCTCCACTGGCGCGCCGCGACCGGCCTGACCAGCAGGCGCAGGCCTCCGGACGCACGGCGAACATCAACCACATGCACAACAGGTCAATGTACCCTTCGATGCCAAACAACAGGCCGCTCGTTAATCCATTCGAGTAGTGCATAGGGCCTTCACCTGCGATTCCAAGCGGAATAGCGTGGCGAGGAGGTGTACCGAATGATCCGAGCGATCCTCATTTCCGCCGCCACGGTCGCCGCACTCATCGTCCCCAGCGCACCTGCCGGAGCCGCCGTCGATGTGCTGACCTGCGTCTCGTCGACCGATGTGACGTACACGCCCGGTCTGCTGCTCACCCCGCAGGAGGTGAAGGTCGAGGTCGACGGGAAGTTCCTCACGTGCGTCGACCTCAGCGGTCAGTCGATCACCGGCGGCACGTACGGGGCGAAGCTCAAAGCGACCCGATCGTGCCTGGACCTGCTGGCGTCCACCACCGGGACGTTCACCGTGCACTGGAACAACAACAGCTCCAGCACGATCAACTTCTCCCGCACGACGACCGTGACCGGGGCCGCCATCGTCACCACCGAGGTGGGCGCCGTCGTGTCGGGCGCGTTCACCGGGCACAGCACGGTGTTCGTGACCACCGGCCCCAACCTGCTGACGCAGTGCCTCGCACCGCCGGGGCTGACCACCTTCCACACCAACGGAGACCTGACCGTCGTCTGAGACCATGAGGGAACCCTTCACGGCGCAGACCGCCGTGAAGGGTCCCCTCATCGCATCTCAGGTCACTGGTAGCAGGGCTTGTCGAACTTGAAGTCCTTCGCGGTCGGACCGGTGAAGAACTCCTCCACCAGCGACACACCGGTGGGCGCCGCGTCGTCCGGCTTGTAGATCAGCGACTGCCGGAACACGTGGTCGTTCGGCGAACCGGTCTGCTTGCCCGCACCCGAGGGCAGCATCCCCTCGTAGTCGACGGAGTCCAGCTGCCGCACCGCGTTCAGCAGGCCGGCCCGCGTCAGGTCCTTGTTGTCCGCGGCCTTCTGCAGAGCGGCCTTCAGCGGGTACGCCCACACCCAACCTGCGGTGTAGCCGTCGTTCGGCGTCACCGACGGCAGCGCCGCGCGCATCGCGGTGTGGCCGACGGACTCGGTGTTCCACGCCTTCCACGGCGCGGACTGCATGTACAGCGCCTTGATCGCCGGTGCGGCGGGCGACTTGAGCAGGCCGGGGTTCCAGGTGGGCGAGGTGCCGATGAACCTGCCGGTGAAGCCGCGCGCCGCCGTCTGGCCGATGATCACGGCCGCGTCGGTCGGGCCGGTCGTGAGGATCACCAGGTCGGGCTTGCCGGACACGATCGCGTCGATCGCGCCGCCCTGGTTGTCCTGGCCGGTCTGGGTCGTGACGTTGGTGAACGTCAGGCCGCGCTTCTCGGCCGCGAGCTTCGTGCCCGCCGCGGCGTCGTCGCCGTAGTCACCGGCCAGGTGCACGGCCATGACGGACTTGACGCCCATCTTGTCCGCCGCGTAGTCGACCGAGTTCATCGACTCGATGCAGTAGTTCGTGCCGGACTCCAGCACCACTTCCTCGTGGCCCCACAGGGAGGTCCACGACGCGGGCACGGACACCATCTGGGTGTTCTCCAGGTCCGGCAGGATCGCGGCGGTCGTCGGCGAGCCCAGCGTCTGGGTCAGCGCCAGGATCTTGCCCTTGATCTCCTGGTAGACCTGGTTGTGGATCTGCGGCAGGTACTTGTTGTCCTTGACGTACGTCGTCACGTCGATCTCGTAGCCGCCGATGCCGCCCTGGTCGTTGACGCGCTTCCAGAACGCCTTCTGCGCGTCCGTGATGGGGACGGCGAGCGTCTTGAACGGGCCCTCGGTCAGGTCCGAGATCGTGCCGAGGTAGATGCAGCCCTTCGACTTGTCGACGGCGCTGGGGCAGGCGTCGGAGGTCACTCCGGCGTCGACCTTGATGCCGCCTTTGCCCTCCGCGGGGGCGGCGCCGTCACCACCGCGGCAGGAAGTGAGAGCCAGCAGCGCGACGAACACCGCTGCCAATCTTGTGGAGGACATGGGCTTTCTCCCTTGCTCAGTACGAGAACGGCCAGGTGCGCCAGTAGTTGCGGACGCGCACCCAGATGCCGAACAACCCACGCGGTTCGACGATCAGGAACACGATCAGCAGCACCCCGTAGAGCACGGCCTCCAGCTGGAAGACCGTGAACGTGCCGGTGGCGTCGCCGCTGATGAACGGCAGCACCGCGGGCAGCTCCCTGGTGATGCGCGGCAACAGCGTGATGAACAGGGCGCCCATGATCGCGCCCGAGATGGTGCCCGCGCCGCCGATGAGCACCATCGCGATGTACTGCACCGACAACAGCAGGCTGAACGAGCCGGGGTCGAAGAACCCGTTCGGCACGAACAGCAACGCGCCCGCGACACCCGCGTAGAACGACGAGATCGCGAACGCCAGCACCTTGTACTTCGTCAGGTCCACGCCGATCACCGACGCGGCCAGGTCGCGGTCGCGCACGGCCGCGAACGCGCGGCCGACCCGCGAGCGCACCAGGTTCCGCGCCAGCACGCCGAAGATCACCAGCAGGACGAACATCACCAGGTACAGCTTCTGCGCGCCGGTGAGGAACGCGCCGTCCTTGTCGAGCCGGACGCCGAGCAGTTCGGGCACCGCCGCCGGCCGCCCGACACCTGGCCCGCCCGTCAGCTCCGTCCACTCCCGGAAGACGTGGTCTCCCAGGAAGACCAGCCCGAGCGTGACGATCGCGAGGTACAGCCCGCGCAGCCGCACGGCCAGCGGCGCGACGATCACGCCCGCCAGCGCGGCGACCAGGCCGCTCGCCAGCACCCACACCGGCAGCGACGTGACACCGAACCCGATCACCCTGCCGTCCGGGTCACCGGACAGCGCCGCACCCGTGTACGCGCCGATGGCGAGGAAGAACGCGTGCCCCAGCGACACCTGGCCCGCGTAGCCCGTCACGATGTTCAGCCCGATCGCGCCGATCGCGGCCACGTACCCGGTCGCGAGCAGCTGCAGCAGGTCATCGGTGATCATGAACGGCAGGAGCAGCGCGACCACCAGCAGCGCACCGGTCGACACGCGCTTGGGCCGCGTGTTCAGGAACGCCATGTCCTGCGCGTACGACGTGTAGAGCTCCGGACGGCCTCTCACAGGCGTTCGACCTCCCTCTTGCCGAACAGCCCGTACGGCCGCACGAGGAGTACCAGCAGCATCAGCGCGTACGGGGCGACCAGCGCGAAGTTCGGCCCGAGCCAGGGCGCCACATCACCTTGGTACGTACCGAAAAGGGACTCGATCACGCCGACCGCGAGACCACCGATCACCGCGCCGCCCAGTGACTCGAGGCCACCCAGGATGATCGCGGGCAGCGCCTTCAGCGCCACGATCCACAGCTGCTGGTCGACGCCGGCGCCGGTCGCGACGAACACACCGGCCAACGCGGCGAGACCGCCCGCGAGCGCCCACGACAGCGCGAACACCGAGCCGACCGAGATGCCCTGCGCCAGCGCGACTTCCTGGTCGTACGAGACCGCCCGCATCGCGAGCCCGACCCGCGAGTACCGGAAGAACGCGAACAGCGCGGCGGTCACCACGGCCGTCGTCGCGAACATGACGAGGTAGCGCTCCTGGACGTCGACCCCGAGGAGCGGCACCGTGTTCAGGCCCCACGGGTCGCCGACCTGCCGCACGTCGAGCCCGATGAACGCGTTCGTGACGACGCGGACCACCACGTCGACGCCGATGGTGATGATCGCGACGACGAACACCGGCTTGCCGACCATCGGGCGCAGCACGGTGCGCTCCACACCGAGCGCGAGGAACGCGATGACGACGGCCGCGAGCGCGACGGCACCGAAGAACCCGGTCGCCGGCGCCAGGTAGCTCACCAGCACCGCGCCCGCGAGCATGAACGCCGGCTGCGCGAAGCTGATCACCTGGGTCGACTTGTAGATGATGACGAAACCCAGTGCCAGCAACGAGTAGATGGACCCGGTACCGAGACCGCGGACGAGCGACTGAACAAACTCATCCACGGGTACCTCCCGCGTACATGTCGTCGACGAGCGCGTCGAACATCTTGTGCAGCGCGGAGCGCTTGACCTTCTGCGTCGCGGTCAGCTCGCCGTCCTCGTGGTCGAGCTCCTTCGGGAACATGCGGAACTTCTTGACCTGCTCGACGTTCGCGAACCGCGCGTTGACGTCGGTGACGATGCCCTGCACGAGCTTCAGCACCTCGGGTTTCTCCGAGAGGTCGCGGTAGGTCGTGTACGGGATGCGCTTCTGCTGCGCCCAGTGCCCGACCGTCTCCAACTCGATGCCGATCAGCGCGGTGAGGTACGCGCGGCCGTCGCCGATCACCACGGCTTCCTTGATGTACGGCGAGGTCTTGAGCGCGTTCTCGATCTCCGAAGGGGCGATGTTCTTGCCGCCCGCGGTGATGATGATGTCCTTCATTCGGTCGGTGATCTTCACGTGCGTGTCGCCGACCCACTCCCCCACGTCGCCGGTGTGCAGCCAGCCGTCCGGCGAGACGACGCGCCTGGTCGCCTCGTCGTCGCGCCAGTAGCCGGCGAACACGCCCGCGTGCCTGGTCTGGATCTCGCCGGTCTCCGGGTCGATCCGCAGCTCCACCGCGTCGTGCGGTTCGCCGACCGTGCCGACCTTCACGCGGCCCGGCCGGTTGGCCGTCGCGATCGCGCTGTTCTCGGTCATGCCGTAGACCTCGTGCATCGGCACGCCGATGCCCATGAAGAACTTCAGCACCTCCGGCGCGATCGGCGCGGCACCGGACGACGCGTAGCGCACGCGGCGCATGCCGATGCGGGTGCGCAGCGCGCGGAAGCAGAAGAGCCAGCCGATCGCGTACCGGACGCGGCTCTTGGACGTGTGCACGCCGCCCGAACGCACGAGCTCGGCGCCGATCGCGTCGGCCTGCTTCAGCCAGAACCGGGTGGTGGTGCGCTTGAGCCAGGACGCGCTGGACACGCCGATCGTGACGCCCGCCAGCACCTTCTCCCAGATGCGCGGCACGCCGAACAGGATCGTCGGCTGCACCTCGCGGAGGTTCGCCTGGACCGTCTCGATCGACTCGGCGAAGTGGACCTGCACGCCGGACGACGCGCTGAACCACGTCGTGAAGATCCGCTCCGCCACGTGGCACAGCGGGAGGTACGACAGTGTCATGTCCTTTTCGGATGGTGGGGGCGAAGTGAACCCACCTCCCTCTACCAGGACGGTGACCGCGAACTCGACGTTCTCGACGGTGAGCATCGCGCCCTTGGGCGGGCCCGTCGTTCCCGACGTGTAGATCAGCGTCATCACGTCGTCCGGCGTCGTCTCCTCCATCCGTGCGGACAGCTCGTCGGGGAACTCGTCGCGGTGCGCGGCTCCCAGGGCGAGGAAGTCGTCCCACCACAACAACTTCGGCTCGTCGTACCGGCCGCGCACGCCGCGCGGTTCGATGTAGACGATGCGTTCCAGGTCCGGCAGCTCGTCGAGCACCGCGAGCACCTTGTCGACCTGCTCCTGGTCCTCGGCGATGAGGATGCGCGCGCCGGAGTGGCCGAGGAGGTACGCGACCTCGGACGCCGGGTTGGTCGGGTAGAGGCCGACCGTGATGGCGCGCGCGGCAACCGTGCCGAGGTCCGCGTACAGCCACTCGCGGCGGTTCTCCGAGTGCACCGCGACCCGGTCGCCCGGCTCGACGCCGAGCGCGAGCATCGCGTGGCCGACGAGCTCGACGTTGGCCCAGTACCGCGCCCAGGTGACCTCCTGCCAGATGCCGAAGTCCTTGGCGCGCAAGGCGGTCCGGTCCGGTGTCGCGGCCGCGCGGTCGCGGACGCGGGTGACGACGGTCGTGGTCATGCCACACCTCCGGCGGTGCGGTGCTGCTCACCCAGGTACGCCCTGATCACGTCCGGGTCCTCCTGGACCTCGCGCGGCGTCCCGGTGCGGATGGGCTTGCCGAAGTCCATCACCATCACCCGGTCCGCGAGGTCCATCACCAGGCCCATGTCGTGCTCCACCATGACCATCGCGACGCCGAGCTCCTCGCGGATGTCGAGCACGAACCGGGCCATGTCCTCGGTCTCCTCGACGTTCATGCCCGCCACCGGTTCGTCGAGCAGCAGCAGGCGCGGCTCCATGGCGAGCGCCCGGCCGAGCTCGACGCGCTTCTGCACGCCGTACGGCAGGAGGCCGACCGGGAACCGGCGCCACTGCTCCAGCTCGAGGAAGTCGATGACGTCCTCGACGGCCGACCGGTTGGCCAGCTCCTCGCGGCGGGCTCGCCCGATCCAGGCGAAAGCCGACAGCGCGCCGTAGCGCATGTGGTTGTGGCGTCCGAGCATCAGGTTGTCCACGACGGTGAGGTGGGAGAACAGCTCGATGTTCTGGAACGTGCGGGCCATGCCCAGCGCGGCGATGCGGTGCGGCCGCATGCCGATGAGGTCCTGGTCGTGGAAGCGCACCGAGCCCTGTTGCGGCCGGTAGACGCCGGACAGCACGTTGAAGATGGACGTCTTGCCCGCGCCGTTCGGGCCGATGATGGCGAACAGCTCGCCAGGTTCCACGGTGAACGAAACACCGTCGACCGCGACGACACCGTCGAAGGCGAGGCGGATGGCGTCGACCTCCAGGACGGGATTCACGACAGCCACCGCTTCCGCCTCTTGTAGTGCTTGACGGTCCGGAACGACTGGGTCGTCGCCTCGCCGCGAAGGCCCAGGTAGAACTCGCGGACGTCCTCGTCGGCGAGCAGTTCGGACGCGGGTTTGTCCATCACGACCTTGCCGGTCTCCAGCACGTAGCCGTGGTCCGCGATCGAGAGCGCCATGCTGGCGTTCTGCTCGACCAGCAGGACGGTGGTGCCCTGGTCGTTGATCTTCACGATCAGGTCCCTGATCTGCTGCACGAGCAGCGGCGCGAGGCCGAGGCTGGGCTCGTCGAGCAGCAGGTAGGACGGGTCGGACATGAGCGCTCGGCCGATCGAGAGCATCTGCTGCTCGCCGCCGGACAGGTAGCCGGCCGACTGTCTTCGCCGCTCGTGCAGCCGGGGGAAGAGCTCGTACATCCGTTCGAGGTTCTCGCGCACCCGCGCGGCCTTGACGTGCCCGCCGACCTTGAGGTTCTCCTCCACGGTCAGCTCGCCGAGGATGCGCCGGCCCTCCAGCGCCTGCTTCACGCCCAGTGCGGCTATCTTCGCAGGTGGAAGCCGGTGGATCGGTTCACCGTCGAGTGTCACCGACCCCTTGGTGACCTTGCCGTCGTGGACGTCGAGCAGGCCCGAGAAGGCGCGCATCAGGGTCGTCTTGCCCGCACCGTTCGCCCCGAGCAGGGCGACGATCTTCCCAGCGGGCACCCGCAGGCTCACGCCGCGGAGCACCAGCATCACGTCGTCGTAGACCACCTCAAGGTTGCTGGCCTCGAGCACCGGCGCCTCCACATCGTTGGGAGGTGATCAGTATGACCTGGATCACAAGCTTGTCGACTACCCAGCGCGATTTCGTGATGTTCAGATGGCAACAGGTTCACTACTTTACGTAACTGTCCATAGTGGATAGAACCGGATGTGTAACGTTCGGGATCACGGGTACTCCTCTGTCTGACGACAACCGATACGAGGAGTTTGTGTGACCACTATTGAAAAGTCGGTAGACGTCGGAGTTCCGGTGAGCACGGCGTACAACCAGTGGACCCAGTTCGAGTCGTTCCCCGCCTTCATGGACGGTGTTGAGCGCATTCAGCAGCTGACGCCCACGACGACCCACTGGACCACCAAGATCGGTGGCGTGCAGCGCGAGTTCGACGCTGAGATCACCGAGCAGCACCCGGACGAGCGCGTCGCGTGGTGCACCACCGATGGTCCGAGGCAGGCGGGCGTCGTGACGTTCCACCGGATCGACAACGACACCACCCGCGTCCACCTGCAGATGGAGTACGAGCCTGAGACGCTGACCGAGAAGGCGGGCGCCGCGCTCGGCGTCGTCGAGCACCGCGTCAACGGTGACCTCAAGCGCTTCAAGGAGTTCATCGAGAGCCGCGGCACCGAGACAGGTGCGTGGCGCGGCGATGTCGAGCCGCCGGCACAGCACTGAGATTGGCGTGGGGTGACGCCTGACCAGCAGCGCGCGTTCGACCAACTCGCGCGCACACCGAACGGCTCGCCGTGCAGGCAGGCGCTGCGCGAGCGGCTGGTGCGCGAGTACCTGCCGCTCGCGCGCCACATCGCCCGCCGGTTCGCCGAACGCGGTGAACCGCTCGAGGACCTGACCCAGGTCGCGGTGGTGGGCCTGCTCAACGCCATCGACCGGTTCGACGTGGGACGGCAGACCGACTTCCTGTCGTTCGCCGTTCCCACGATCACCGGCGAGGTCCGCAGGCACTTCCGCGACCAGTGCTGGGCGGTCCGCGTCCCGCGAAGGCTCAAGGAACTGTGCGACGCGATCGACGGCGCCACCATCGAGCTAGCCCACCGCACCGGGCGGTCTCCGACTCCGACGGAGATCGCCCGGCATCTCTCCATTCCGCTCCGCGAGGTCTACGAGGGCCTGCTCGTGGAGAAGAACACCCGCCCTGCCCCCCTCGACGAGATCGAAGACAACGAGGTCGAAGACCCCGCACTCGAGGGCGTCGAGATCCACGAGGCGCTCCAGCCGATGCTGCGCGGCCTGCCCCGCCGCGAACGCACGATCGTCATGCTCCGCTTCTTCGGCCGCATGACCCAGACCGAGATAGCCCGGCGCGTCGGCATCTCCCAGATGCACGTCTCGCGCCTCATCAACAAGTCACTCGAACAGCTTCGCCGCGACATGTTCGCGGACGAATGAATAAGCACGCGCGCGGGTAGGCCGGAGTGGTAATACTGATGTCCATGAGGCGTTCGCGGCTGAGGTGGCCCCAGGTGCTGTCGCTCGGCACCGGCCTCTTCCTGCTGCTCTGGGGCCTGGCGGGATTCCTCGTCACCGGTGTTGCCGACTTCGCAGGGCAGGCCGAGACGCACTTGCTCGGGTTGCGGGTCAACCCGCTCTCCAACGTCGTTCACGTGGTCACCGGGCTCGGTTTCATCGCCGTCGCGCCTCGGGTGCGGACGCTCGCCGGGGTCGGCCTGCTGCTGGCCGGGTTGTACCTCGTCATGTTCGGCATCGGCTCGGCCGACGACGCGTCCACCAACCTGCTGAACGTCAACACCGGGACCAACGTGCTGCACCTGTTCGTGGGGTTCGCCGGGATGGCGATCGTGCAGGGTGCCGCGTGGATGCGGCAGTGCGACAAGGTCGCGGCTTCTCGCCAGTCCTGATCGGACGTTGTTGCGGTGTGGGCCTCCGGCGGCCCGTGCCTTCTTTTCGTAGTGGGTCGCCTTGGTGGTGGGGTCTCCGTACGACGCACCAGAGGCAGCCACATTTCGAGGGTGGGGTCAAGACGAAAAACGTGTCTTGACCCCACCCTCGAAATGCGGCAGGGCTTCGCCTGCGCCGTACGGAGACCCCACCACCCACTGGTTTGTTGCGCCTTCGGCGCCTCTCGGTGCTCGCCTTCGGCATCGCCTAGTGAAAGAGCCCCCCGCACTCCGGCGGCCACGCTGGAAAGAGCGCCCGCCGCACTGGCGAGCACCGCACTGCCCGGCGGGCGCGGCCCCGAGCACAAACCGGCAGCCGAACGACCAGAACAAACTTTCCCGGAGGGCAGGGAGTGGGGAGGGCCTCCCCACCACCAGAAACCCAGCCCGCAGCACACCGGGAGAGTTTCGGCCCCAAGATCAGCGGGTATTCGCGCCACGATGAGCGAGTACACGGTCGGCGTGGAGCAGGAGTTCCTGCTGGTGGACCCCCAGACCCGGCGGCCGGTGGCCAGGGCTGAGGAGGTCCACGCCGCCGCGCGGGCCGAGAAGCCGTACGACGTGCAGTTTGAGCTGACCCCGTTCCAGATCGAGGTCGCCACCGGTATCTGCGCTACGCCCGCCGAACTGGACCAGCAGGTTCGGCGCGCCAGGAAGGTGCTGGTCGACGCGGCTGACGCGGTGGGGTGCAGGCTCGTCGCGGTCGGTCTGCCGCCGATCGGTGAGGCCGGGCCGCCGCCGGGTACGGACGACCCCCGATATCACCGGATCGAGTATTCCCACCGAAGGCTCGTGATCGGGCAGGGTGCGTGTGGGATGCACGTGCACGTGGGTGTGGAGGACCGGGCGGCCGCGATGCGCGCGTCGAACGCGCTGCGGCCGTGGCTGCCTACGTTGCTGGCGCTGAGCGCTAACTCGCCGTTCGCCAACGGCGAGGACACGGGTTACGCGAGTTGGCGCGCGATGGTGTGGTCGCGGTGGCCGGTCAGCGGCCCGCCGCCGGACTTCGACTCGCCCGAGCACTACGACCGCGTGGTGGAGGCCCTGGTCAGGTCGGGTGCGCTGATCGACAGGGCGATGGTCTACTGGGATGTCCGGCCGGCTGTCGACTGGCCGACGGTCGAGGTGCGGGTGTCGGACATCCCCATGCTGGCAAGCGAAGCCGTGATGCTGGCTGAGCTGATCCGCGCGATCGTGGTCGTCGGAGCGCCCGAGGGCCGGGTGGAGGATCCCGTGCTGCGCGCGGCGTACTGGCGGGCCGCGCGCGACGGGGCGGACGGGCTGTCCGCGAACCCGATCACCGGGCGGCTGTCCCCCGGCTTCGAGCAGGCGGACGCACTGGTGAAGCACTGCGCTCCCGCGCTGCGGGATCGTGATCAACTGTCTACTGTGGAACAGCACTTGGAGTGGTTGCGCCACAACGGCTGTGGCGCGGCCCGTCAACGCCGCACCGAGGATGCTGAGTCGCTTGTGGACATGCTGATCGCCAAGACCCGTGAGGACCTGTAGCCCATGTGCCTGCCCGCGCCCCGCGGCCACACGAGTGCCGCGCTGATCGCCGCGCTCCGCGCCGCACCGTCACCCCACCCCGCGCTGCTGGTGAGCGGCGGCACCCGCCCGGTGCAGGCCGACGACGATCTCCAGCTGGCGCTGTGGATCTGCTACAACCGGCCGTTCACCGACGAGCACCCCGGCTGGCAGCGGCACCCCGCGCTGGCCCAGTTCCGCTCCGCGCTGGAGGCCCGCTGGGAGACCGCGCTGCGGGCGGTCGAGCCGGTGGATCCGGTCGAGGTGCGTCCCACGACCGCGCAGGAGGCGGCGGAGTGGGAACGGCACCAGGCGTTCTGGCTGCCGCAAGGTGGTTATCGCACGGTGATGCTCGACATCGACGCCTACGGCTCGGTGCTGATGTCGTTGTCCTCCGACATCTCGGAGATGCCGGTGCAGACCCTCGCGCTGGCGAACGCGCTGTCCCTGTTCAGTTCTCATCCGCGCCTGGTCGGTGTGCTCGCGGGGTTCCTGACCGCGGTGGACACGATGGCGGGCGACCCCTACGCCCAACTGGCCGCGGGAGGCTTTCCCGCGGAGGACGTCCTGTTCGGTTTCGGCACGTGTCATGCTCTGCACGCACGGCTCGGCGCGCACGTCGCCGACGCCTGGCGGAGCGGGCGCTCGTCGCTCCGGACACGCTGGCTCCCGTTGCCCGACCGGGTCAACGTGGGCTGTTGATCGAAAGGAGCCCATCGGTGCCCGACCCCACTGCTCTCGCGTCCGTGGTCGTCGACCACATCTCGCCCGACGTCGTGGTGCTGCACGTGTCCGGCGAGCTGGACACGACGAGCACGAACGAGCTGACCGAGCCCATCGGGACCCACGTGGTCACCGGCAACCGCGCGGTCGTCGTCGACCTGTCCGGCGTGCGCTTCCTCGGCTCGGCCGGGCTGGAGGCGTTGGTCGTCGGCCAGCAGCGCGCTGCGGCGGCCGGTGTCGAGTTCGTTCTCGTCGCGGACTCGCGTGCCGCGCTGCGCCCGATCGAGGCGACCGGACTCGACTCGGTGTTCACGATCCTGCCGTCAGTCGAGCAGGCTGCTGAGCGCTTCTCCGCCTGACCTGACCGGCGCCGAACTCGCCTGGGCTGCGACTACGTGCAGCCATCACGGCCGCACGGTCCTGATCGCGCAGCGGATCACGCTGACCAGCGGCAGCGCGTCGCCGGGGCGCACGACCCAGTGCGCGGTCGGCGCGGGTACGCGGTCGCGCCAGTAGCGGACGTCCGGCGGGGGCGTGTGCGGTCTGGTGTCCCAGCGCGCCAGGAACAACCAGCGGGTGCGTCTGCCTGGCAGCGCGAGGATGGGGCCGAGCGGTCCGGCGAACGTGAGCTGGTGGCTCACCTCGCCGCCCCAGCTCGCGGGCACGTCCACCGCGACGACGTCACGCGGCAGCAGCAGTTCGTCGGAGTCGAGGCTCAAGTTCGCCATGTCCGACGATGGTGATCAACGCACATGACCGCCGGGTAACCCGGAGATCAATCCTGGCCGATGTCCTCGTACCAGAGCTCGGGGCGCTCGGCGATGAACGACTCCATCATCGCCACGCACGCGGGGTCGTCCAACAGGGTGACCGTGACACCGTGCTCCTCGAGCCACGGGTGGCCGCCGGAGAACGTCCGCGCCTCGCCGATCACGACGTGCGAGATGCCGAACTGGCGCACCAGGCCGGAGCAGTACCAGCAGGGCGACAGGGTGGTGACCATCGTGGTGCCCCGGTAGGAGCGGCGCCGTCCGGCCGCGCGGAACGCCGAGGTCTCGGCGTGCATGGACGCGTCGCCGTCCTGCACGCGGCGGTTGTGCCCGCGTCCCCACACAGAGCCGTCGCCGCCGAAGAGGGCCGCGCCGATGGGGATCCCGCCCGATGCGAGTCCCATCCGCGCCTCTTCGACGGCGACGGCGAGCATGTCCTCAGGGGTCATGCGGAAACACTACCCAGAAGGAAGTGCTATTTCGTCTTGAACAACTTCACCTTCATCGAAGTGCCCGCCTGGGACACGACGCGCAGGCCGACACCGGCCGCCGGGACCTTGACGCCCGTGTTCGGGGTCTCGGCGTACCAGAACGGCTTGGTGTCGTCGAACACCGGCTGCGCAGCCTGGCCGCGGACGTAGGACGCCTTGCCATTGACGTGCAAGGTGAACGAGTCCGACTTCTGCCTGCCGAACGGGGCGTCGTAGCCCGCCACGGTCGCCGACCACGGCCTGCCCTCGAGGTTGTAGATCGGCGCCGGGTTCGCGTCGATCGGGAGGATCAGGCCCTCACCGGGGTGCTCGCTGGTGTTGTTGTCCAGGTGGGACGTGTCCCACAGCGACACGAGCAGACCGTCCTGGTACGGGAAGTGCTCCACCCAGTCCGGCTTGTCCGGGAAGCTGAAGCGGTACGGGCCGGTCTTGTTGTACTTGCCGTACGACTCGTACGTGCGGTTCGACGCGACGTAGAACTGGTCGAAGACCTTCTTCTCCGTACCCGCCGTGCTGCGGAAGCCCTTGAGCGTCCACGGGCCTGCCGTCTCGGCGCCGTCCTCCAGCACCGGGGCACCGTCCGCCGTGACGACGAGCGAGTCCGCGAAGAAGCCCTGCAGCGCGAGGCCACCGTCGGTGCGGTAGGCGAAGCGCAGCTTGGTGTTCTTGCCCGCGTAGGCGTTCAGCGGCACCTGCACGTCGACCCACTTGCCGGCCGACGAACCGCTGATCGCGGGAGCGTCACCGGAGTCGCGGATGAACGGCTTGCCGTCGACCACGCCGTCGAGCTGGGTCCAGCTGCCGTCCTCATTGGACGCCTCGACGTAGAGGTAGTCGAAGTCCTCCTCGATGTCGAAGCGCGCCTTCAGCGACAGCGACGCCGACGTCTTGCCCGTGAGGTTCAGCGGGGCCGTCATCGTGTGGTCGAGGTCGTTGCCCTTGTCGCTCCACCACATCTTGGAGCCGGCGAACGGGGTGCCGTAGTTGAACGTCTTCTCGACGTCCGGCAGCACGACCACGAGCCCCTGCGCCTTGCGCGAGTTGTACTCGTGCGGGCCGAGCTCGAAGGTCTTCTCCTGACCGGCGACGCCGATCTCGTAGTCCAGCCAGCCGAGCTGCAGCTTGTCCCACGCGGACAGCTCGTTCGCACGCGTGCCGGGCGCCTCGTTCAGCTCGCCGACGCGGGTCTGGCCCATCAGCGACCACCAGTTGACGCCGTTCTGGCCGCCACCGCTGGTGTCGTAGTGGTCCGGCAGACCGAGGTCGTGGCCGTATTCGTGCGCGAACACGCTGACGCCGCCGTTCTCCGGCTGCATCGTGTAGTCGCCGACCCAGATGCCGGTGTCGCCGATCAGCGAACCACCGAGCTTGTTGTTGCCGGGGCCGGTGTTGTAGTTCTTGAACGCGTAGCCGCGGTGGGACCAGATCGCGTCCTCGCCCTGCCACGGGTCGCCGTCCGCCTGGTCGCCACCGGAGTGCACGACCTGGAAGTGGTCGATGTAGCCGTCGGGCTCGTTGAACTCGCCGTCACCGTCGAAGTCGTAGCGGTCCCACTCGTCGAACGTCGCGAGCTCGGCCTTGATCTGCGCGGGCGTCCGGCCCGCCGCCGTCTGGTCGGCGACCCACTGGGTCACCGCGTCGCGGACGAGCTGCTCGGAGTTGTTGCAGACGTTGCCACCGCACGGGAAGCCGTTGGACCGGCCGTAGCGCGCCTCGTTGTACTTGACCTTGACCCAGTTCGTCACCGAGCCGGTGACGCTGTAGCGGCCAGACGACTGCTTGTCGTAGTAGTTCGCGACCGAGTTCGCGCCCGACTTGGTCGAGAAGTACAGGTCCTGGAAGTACTGGCGGCTGAAGTCCTTCTGCCAGATCGTCGTGTTGTCCTTGGTGCGATCCGGCTCCGGGATCTGGTTGTGCAGCGGGCCGTCGAACCTCTGCGGACCGGGCACGTTCGGCGCCGTGTCCTTGTCCGGGTACTGCGGGTGCCGCTCGTTGCCGAACTCGGTGAGCACGACGAAGATCTTGTCGACCTTCTCGCGCTTCAGCTCGACGTACTGGTCCTTCTTGTCCTTGGTGCTGGTCTTACCGACCTTGACGACGGTGCTCGCACCGCGCTTCTCCGCGGTGGCGGCCCCCGTCAGCACCTCGGCGAGCGCCTCCTGGCGCGCGGCCCGGCGCTTGTCCTCCAGCGGGTGGGGCAGCTCATCCGTCTGCTGCACCGTCTGCTCAGTCGGCTGGGCCGCGGGCGACGCCGTCGCGACTGCGGGCAGCACGCCCGCGCTCAACAGCGCGAGAGCGGCCGCTCCGGCCAGAACTCTTCGCACGAGAGTCCCCCTCACTAATGGGTGAAAAGACAAACCGAGGGGACGCTACGTATTCGATCGGCGGCGCAACACGTCCGAAAGTCGGTAGTACGGTCGTCGAAAAGCCAGTTCGGGAGGTCGTCAATGGAGACGCAAACCCACCCATTAGGGACGAGCAGGCCACCGCTGGACGTCGCTGACCTGCCCCAACCCGAAGACGTGTTCAAGGTCCGGAAGCTCGGGCCCGTTCAGGTGATCCAGTTCGTCATCGGCCCGAGCCTCATCGCGCTCGGCATCTCGATCGGCAGCGGCGAGTGGCTGCTCGGACCGCAGGCCGTCGGCAAGTACGGATTCGTCGGCGTCGGCTGGGTGATCACGGTCTCGGCGCTGCTGCAGACGTTCTACAACGTCGAGATCTCGCGGTACGTCATCGCCACCGGTGAGGTGCCGGTCGTCGGGTGGGGAAGGGTGCCACCCGGCTGGAAGTTCTGGGTGCCTTTCTCACTCGTGGTCTTCTACTTCGCGTTCATCTTCGGCGGCTGGGCGGCGGGCGCCGGACAGGGACTCTTCGCGTTGGTCGCGGGACGCGTCTACCGGCCGGACGAGATCGAGTACGTGCGTCTGCTCGGAATCGGCCTGCTCGTCGTCGTATTCCTCATCACCGTGATGGCCAAGAAGGTCTCGCGTGCTCTGGAACTCACCAACTGGGTGCTGGTCGGCGCACTGCTGCTGATCCTGCTCGGCGTGACGGTCGCGATCGTGCCGTTCGCCGTGTGGCTGGACGGGATCAAGGGCCTGGTCACGTTCACCGCGCCACCGGCGGGCATCACGGCGACCCAGCTCGGCGCGCTCGCCGGGTTCACCGCGCTCGCGTCCGGGCTCAACTGGTACGCGATGAACCACTACCGCGACAAGGGTTACGGCATGGGCCACCGGGTCGGCTACATCTCCGGCATGCGCGGAGGCAAGCAGGAGATCAAGCCGGTCGGCGTCACGTTCCCGGACACGCCGGAGAACCGGTCGCTCTGGAAGCGCTGGTACAAGCTGCTGCTGATCGACCAGTGGGCGGTGTTCTTCGTCGGCGCGATGCTCGGCATGCTCCTGCCGACCGTGCTCATGGCGCACGTCGTGGACGTCAGCGGAAAGCAGCCGACCGCGGCGAACGTGCCGACGTTCTCGGCCGAGCAGCTCGGCGCCATCTACGGCCAGGCCATGTTCTACCTGATGCTGATCGTGGGCGTGCTCATCCTGTTCTCCACGCAGCTCGGCATCTTCGAGGCGCTGGTGCGCAACTTCACCGACGCGGCGCACGCCGTGTCGCCCCGGATCAGGAAGCGGATCGAGGACGACCCGCGCAAGTTCTACTACCCGTTCATGCTGCTGGTGCTCGCGGTCATCGCGGGCGCGATCCACCTCGCACTTCCCGTTGAACTGGTGCAGATCTCGGCGAACATGTCGAACTTCGGCGCGCTGATGTTCCCGTTCGCCTTGATGTACCTGAACTCCAGGCTCCCGAAGCCCGCCAGGCCGCACTGGTGGCACTACGTGATCCTGGCGCTGAACGTCGTGTTCTTCGGGTTCTTCTTCGTCAACTTCGTCTACGAGTTCTTCACCGGCGCCGCGCTGGTGAAGTTCTGAGTCACTTCGGCGGCATCGGTTCCACGTAGTCGCGGGCCCGGTCGATCCAGTCGGCCAGGTCCGCGTCTTCGCCGACGGCCTCGCCTGCCACGACGACCCAGCCCTTCATCGGGCGGCCGGTGAAGTCGAAGACCCGTGCGCCCGGCTGCTTCAGCGCGTCTGCCATGCCGTCAGGGCCTACGCGGGCGATCAGGTCGTCGCCCATGACGCCCACCAGCATGTTGCCGCGCCACATGCAGGCGAGGCCGCCGAACATGCGCTTCTCCACCACGTCGGGGAGGTCACCGAGCGCCTCGCGCAAACGCTGGGCCAGGCCTTCGTCGTAAGCCACGGGCAACTCACCCCGCCCCGAAGCACACGAAGCCGACACCGGCCGCGTAACCGAGGTCGTCATCCCGTTGCACGGCAGCCAAAGCCTCGGCGGGCGCCATCCCGGACGCGAGCCGCTGGTGCAGGTCGACCATGAGCGGCGCGGTGCCGTCGGTGGGCACCGGTACCACGGGCGCGATCAACGTGCGGGTCCCCAGCCCGAGAAGGGCGGCGGTGAACCCCATGAGCTCGTCCCCCGGACGCACCGCCGACTGACCGGTGTCGCACGCGGACAGCACGACCAGCGAAGGCGGCGCGTGCAGGCGTTCGAGGTCGTAGACGGTCAGCGGACCGTCGGCCAGTTCCAGGGCGGAGAACAGCGGGTTGTCGACGCGGAAGCTGCCGTGCGCGGCCACGTGGGCGAGCCGGGCGCCGTCCATCGCGTCGGCGACCGCGGACACGGTCGCCGCGGCACCGACGAGCACCTTGTTGTCCGGGACGTGCGCGCTGATCGCCTCGATCTCGGCGGGGGCCGCCGCCAGCCGGGGACCGGCGGCCAGCACGGAGGAACCGGCGCCGCCCGCGACCGAAGAGGCGCGCAGCCACACCGTCGCCGACGGCGAGACGGTCACCTGGCGGTTGAGCACCGCCCACGGCAGACCGTTCAGTGCGCCGGTCGGCACGACCACGAGCGACCGGCCGTCGATGCGCCGCTGCAGCGGCGCGAGCAGCCGCTCGCCCAGCGCCTTGGCCGCGTGCGCGGCGGAAGCCCGTGCCACGGAACGGTTCGGCGTGTCCGGAGGCAGGGTCACCAGGCGGTGCAGGGCGAAGCGCAGCAGGCGGATCTCCCGCACCGCGCCCTCCACCTCGCCGAGCCGGTGCAACGACGCGCGCCCGTCGACCACGACGACCGCGAGCAGCGCGGAGTCGTACTGGACGAACTCGACCAAGGCCGATGAACCCAGCGCGCCCGCGAGGCGGGACAGCGACGGCGGCCGGTGGACCACTCCCCCACCCGACGCCTGGCGGGTCAGGTCGCGCACGCGCTGTTCGAGCCGGACGAGGCGCTGGCGCAGCGCGTTCGACGGCCGTCCGGCCAGCACAGCGGCCTCCAGGTCGCCGGACACCGAGCGCAGCTCGCCCATCGCGTCCTCGAGGCGGGGATCGTCGGGCGGCGAAACAGGAGTCATGCGCAGCGCACCGGCGCGCCAGCTCTCCGCCCACGACAACACCTGCGAAGCAGCACCGGAAGCGACCGCCAGCCCCAAGCCCTCCAGCGCGAGCGCCTTGCCCTGGGCGCCGCTGAGCGCGCGGAGCTCCGCCGCGCCGAGGGACACGCGGTACTCGTCCAGCAGGGAAAGACCGCGTCGCAGCGCCGACGCCGTGCCGCGCACGTTGCCGGAGAGCTTGCGCCGCAACGCTTCCGCGTACCAACCGTGCACGCGGTGCGAGGCCGCGCCGCGCTGGCGGGACCGCGCCGCGACGGCCAGCTGGGACTCGGCGCGACGCACGTCGCCCATGTCCAGTGCCACCTGGCCCGCGTCGACCCGCGCCTCCAGTGCCGACATCCGCCAGCCCAGCGACTCCAGCTCGTCGGCGACCTTGATGATCGCGGTGCACAGCACGCGCGTGCGTTGCCCGGACAGGACCGCGGCGCGCAGCTCGAGGTAGCGCGCGGACGCCTCCCAGACGTCGCGCTTCTCCCGCCGGAACAACCCGCGCGCCTCGGCGGCGAACGACGCGGCGCCCGCGAGGTCGTTCTCCTGCAACGCGACCTGCGCGCGGTAGAACAGCGACTCGGACAGGCCGTGGGTGAGCTTCGACGACCGCATCTCGGCGATCACCCGGTCCGCGGTCGTCCGCGCCTCGTCGAGCAACGGCACCGACGCGAGCAGCTCCAGCCGGTTCACCAGCAGCTGCGGCCGGGGCACGTCGAGCCGCCGGTACTCGTCGTCCGCCTGGGAGAACATCGTCAGCGCGCGGGGGATGTCGCCGGCGCGCTGCGCGGAGATGCCCGCGTTCCACCGCACGTCCGCGACCGCCAGCTCCTGCCCGAGCGACGCGTACAGCTCGGCCGCGCGCGAGAAGTCCTCGTCCGCGCGGCGCAGACCACCGCAGTAGGCCCTGACCAGGCCCCGGTTGTTGCGGGCCCGCGCCTCCCCCAGCGCGTCACCGGTGCGCCGGGCCGCCTCGATCGCGTGGTCGTAGTCGCGCAACGCGTCGGTGTACCGGCACAGGTAGTGCGCGACGACACCGCGTTGCATGCGCGCGTGGTCGGCGTCCTCACCGGAGAGCTCGGGCAGCGCCGAGTCGATCAGCTGCAACGCCTGCCGGTGCCTGCCGAAGTGCGACAGCACGTACGCGAGGCTGATCGACGCCAGTGCCGCCAGCCGGGCCGACCCGATGGACTCCGCTATCTGAATCGAACGACGCAGGTGCCTTCGCGCGCCGGCGAAGTCGTGCAGCTCGCGCAACGACAACCCGATCGCGCGTTCGGCGACGGAAGCCTCCTCCAGGTCGCCTGAGGAACGGGTGCGGCGGAGCACCTGGCGGGCCATCTCGATGGCCGCGCGGGGGTTGCGCTGCCTGGCCTCCAGCGCGTCCTCCGCGGAGATATCGGTCACCGCGCCACTTTATCCGCTGTGGTAGCTTGATCAAGCTCGGTCGGGGTGCCCGTCAACGCTGCTAGTGAGGCCGTTGTGTCGAAATCGCCGGAACGTGCGGAACTTTACGAAAGAGCTTTTGACCAGCTCATCGCCGAAGACAAGCGCATTAGTCTGCACGCCGAGCAGGGACGTGAATTTCTTTTCCGCCCCAGCGAGTTGTTGGTCAATGAAGTAGATCGCGACCGCGTGATCCGAAAGTTGCGGCAAAACGACTTCGTGGTCGAAGTCGGTAAGGGATTCGCGGGAATGGCCCGGCTGATCCTCCCGCGCAACCCCGACGACATCCCGCGCATCGTCCGCCTGCTGCGCGACCCGCGTCAGTGGCCCGGCGAGCGCGTCCCGTTCGTGCAGCCGCACCACGTCGTGGTCGGCCACGGCGGCAACATCCACGGCCACCCCGGCGACCGCCCGAAGCCCTCGGACCCGTTGAAGGAGCCGAAGCCGGACGAGCGCAACAGCAAGGTCGTCGTCGGCATCATCGACACGGGCATCTCCAAGTCCGCGACCAACGACCACGGCGGCTGGTTCAAGGGCCGGTACTCCCAGGAGCTCGACGACGTCGACAAGGCGTACAGCGCCGGCGACTTCTTCGCGCTCCAGGGCGGGCACGGCACGTACGTCGCAGGCTGCGTGCAGCAGGCCGCGCCGGGCGTCTCGTTCGACCCGGAGGTCGCGCTCGACCCGAACGGCCTCGGCGACGAGGAGACGCTGTGCGCGAAGATCACTGAACTGGGTGACCGCGTCCACATCCTGAACCTCTCCCTCGGCTGCTTCACCGAGGACGACGTGGCGTCCGAACCGATGCGCCGCACGATCAACGCGCTCAAGAGCGACGTCGTCGTGGTCGCGTCGGCGGCCAACCAGGGCACGACCCGCCGGAGCTGGCCCGCGGCGCTGCGCAACGTCGTCGCGGTGGCCGCGCTCGCGCAGAACGGCGACGGCTCGATCGTCCCCGCCTGCTACAGCAACCACGGCGACTGGGTCGACCTGTGCGCCATCGGCAACCGCACCAGCACCTACCTCAAGGGCGAGTGGCAGCTCCCCGGTGAGCCCGCGCCGACGCCGTTCGCGCTGTGGGCCTACTGGGCGGGCACCTCGTTCGCCGCGCCGTACGTCTCCGGGGCCATCGCCCAGAAGATGAGCGACGACGGCATCAGCGCGCCACAGGCGCGCGACAAGCTCCTCGCATCCGGGCCGGAGTTCCATCCCGGTTATGGAGTTTTCATCAAGTAGATGTATCTGGCGGGCAACCCGGCGCTCCGCATGTTGTGAACGCAAGGAGTGGACGTGACCTCTGCATCCCCGATCGCCGCGCTGGTCAGCGCGGCGGCCGAGGGCGACCAGCGGGCGTGGAACGAGATCGTCGATCGTTACACGCCGCTGGTGGTGTCGGTGATCTACAAGCACCGGCTGCGTCCCGCGGATGCCGCGGACGTCAACCAGACGCTGTGGCTGCGCCTCGTGGAACAGATCGGCAGGCTCCGCGAGCCGGAGGCACTGCCCGGCTGGATCATGACGACCACCCGCAACGAGTGCCTTCGGGTGCTGCGCGTTCAGCAACGGACTCACCTGTACGACCCGCTGTCGGCGGAGGAGCCGGTCGGCGAGGCGGACATGGCGACGGACCTCGACGAGGAGATGCTCGCCGTCGAGCGCCGTCAGGCGTTGCGCGACGGGTTCCGCGAGCTCACCGAGCAGTGTCAACGCCTGCTGACCAAGCTGATGACCGATCCACCGCCGAGCTACCAGACCGTCAGCGAAGAGCTCGCGATGCCGATCGGCAGCATCGGGCCGACGCGCATCCGGTGCCTCGGCAAGTTGCGCAAGACGCCCGCGATCATGCGGTTCCTGGGGGCACCGTCAACAGGGGGGAGAGGAGGTGTGTTGGGTGCGGCAGCACGGATGGGACAGTGACGAGGCGATGCTCGAAGACCTGCGTGACGCGTTGATGGAACCGGCGGCGTCGTCGTCAGAGGTGCCGCCGGAGTTCTACGAGGCGGCGCGCGCGGCGTTCACCTGGCGCACCATCGACGCCGAGCTCCTGGCGATCAGCTACGACTCCGTGCTCGACGACGACCTGATGGCGCGGGCCCGGTCCACCATGACCGCCCGGCAGCTGGTGTTCGACGCGGACGGCGTGTCGTTGCAGGTCGAGGTCACCGAGGCCGGCATCACCGGCCAGCTCATGCCGCCGCGCAGCGCGCGGGTGGCGCTGGTGACGCCGGACGGCGTGGGTGAGGAGGCCGACACCGACGAGCTCGGCTGCTTCCTGATGGGGCCGCCCCCGCGCGGCCCGATCCGATTCCGGCTCGACGAT
Source organism: Lentzea tibetensis (assembly GCF_007845675.1). GTDB lineage: Bacteria > Actinomycetota > Actinomycetes > Mycobacteriales > Pseudonocardiaceae > Lentzea > Lentzea tibetensis. Next base: position 383,105 of record NZ_VOBR01000006.1, read on the forward strand.
TCGTCACTCACCGATTGGGTTTGTCTATAAGGCATCCCCAAAAGGGTGATGCGAGAATTAGCTCGTTCGGCCTACACGTGCCGCCAGTAGGGTTATGCCGCTCAGGATTTCCGCGCATTTGAGAGTGGCAGGTGTCTGCAGTGGTCGACCAAGTCAGCTGGGTACCGGAAGGCGTCAACGTCGACGTGCCGAGTTCCGCGAGGATCTACGACTACCTCCTCGGCGGCGGGCACAACTTCGAAGCGGACCGCAACACCGCCGAAGCGCTGATCAAGGTGCTCCCGGTGCGCGACATGGCCCGCCGCAACCGTGCTTACCTGCGGCGTGTCGTGCTCGAGCTGGCGGACATGGGCATCACGCAGTTCCTCGACCTCGGCTCGGGCATCCCGACCGTCGGCAACGTGCACGAGATCGCGCACGAGGTGAACCCGGACGCCCGCGTGGTCTACGTGGACTTCGAGCACGTGGCGATCACGCACGCCGAGCTGATGCTCGCGAACGAGCCCAACGTGACGGCCGTGCTCGCCGACCTGCGGGTACCGGAGACCGTGCTGAAGCAGGCCTCCACGCTGCTCGACTTCAGCAAGCCGGTCGGCCTGCTGATCGTGGGCGTCCTGCAGTTCATCCCGGACGCCGACGACCCGTGGCAGATCATCGAGCAGTACGCCGAGGCGCTGGCACCCGGCAGCTACGTCGCCCTGTCGCACTTCACCGCGGACTCCATGCCCGAGGCGATGGCCGCGGGCAAGGAGATCTTCGCCAGGACCGCCGAGCCGATCACGCCGCGCACGCTCGAGCAGGTGACCCAGATGCTCCGCGGACTCGAGACCGTCGAACCGGGCATCGTGTTCACGCCGCAGTGGCGGCCGGAGTCGCCCGACGACGTCGGCGAGAACCCCAGCAGGGCCAACCTCTACGCCGCGGTCGGCCGCAAGCCGTAACCCGTGCCCGAACAGCCGTCCAACATCGCGAGACGCTGGGCGACGGTCCTCATCGAGAGCGCGTACTCGCCGATCTTCCGCGGCAGGCTCACGCACATCCTCGACGAGCACGTCGCCCGGCTTTCGCGCGCGCTCGGCACGGAGAACGACACCGAAGGCGACTCGGCGGCCGACGCGGTCGGCGAGTGGCTCGTGGCGTCGCGGTTCACCGGCCCGGACAGCCTGAAGGGCACCATCGAGACGCTCGGCGAGCTCGGCCGCGGCCAGCGCCTGATGACCATGCTCGGCTCGCTGTCGGCCGGCTACGTCCGCGCGACCCGCGACCAGCTGTTCCACCAGCAGGAGAAGGTCAAGAACTCGCTGCTCAAGGCCGTCGAGGACGCGCAGCGGTCGTTGTTGGAGAGCGAGGCGCGGTTCGCGCGGGTGTTCGCGAGCTCCGGCGCGGGCATCGCGATCATGGACCTGGACGGCGAGGTCGTCGAGGTGAACCCGGCGCTCGCCGCGATGCTCGGCCACTCCGGCGAGCCGCAGCCGAAGCTCGTGTTCGCCGACGCCGACCTGGCCGTGCTGTTCAACGACTGCCGCCGCCTGCTGTTCTCCGACGACGAGTCCGTCCGGCAGGAACGCGAGCTCAGCCGCGGCCCCGAGGACCGGCTGTGGGCGAACGTCGTGCTCTCGCTGCTGCGCGACGGCGAGGGCGAGCCGCGGTACTACATCGCGGTGATCGAGGACGTCACGGACCAGCGGATGCTGCGGGACGTGCTGCGGCGGCAGGCATCCACGGACATGCTGACCGGCCTGCCGAACCGGCAGAGCTTCGTCAACCGGCTGGAGGAGGTCATCGCCAGGGCCGGTCCCACCGACACGATGACGCTCGGCTACCTGGACGTCGACAGCGTCACGATCGTCAACGACGGACTCGGCTACGCCGCGGGTGACGCGGTGCTGCGCGAGGTCGCGCGCCGCCTCGGCAGGGTGCTGCCGGAGGCGGTGATCGCCCGCATCGGCGGTGACGAGTTCGTGGTGCTGGTGGAGGGCGCGCCGGACGTGTCCGCGCTGGCCGAGTTGATCGACGACGAGCTGGCCGAGCCGGTGTTCATCGACGGTCACGGCGTCGCGGTGTCCACGTCCATCGGGTTCGTGCACGGCACCGGCCCCGAGATCGACCCGGTCGCGCTGCTGCGTCGCGCGCACAGCACGTTGCGCCGCGCCGAGAAGGGCGGCAAGCGGCAGTGGGGCATCTTCGACCCGGTGCAGGACCTGGCCGACCGCACCACGTCCGCGCGGATCGCGTCGATGCCGGGCGCGTTCGAGAACGGCGACATCCGCATCGAGTACCGGCCCATCGTGCGGCTCTCCGACGGTGCTGTCGTCGCGCGCGAGGCGCAGCTGCGGTGGGCCGACCTCGGTCACGACGAGTGCGCCCGCTACGCCGAGACGCTGGGCCTCGCGTCCCGGATCGGCCGCTGGATGCTGCAGGAGGCGTGCTCGCTGGGCGAGCCCGTGCTGGTGCGCCTGTCACCGGACCAGTCGCGCGACCCGGATCTCGCGGCGATCGTGCGCAGAACGTTGCGCAACAGCGCACTCGGGCCGCTGTCCCTGCTGCTCGCGCTGGACGTGCGCGGCATGCCGGACGGCGAGGAGAACCTGGAAGTGCTGCACGACATGGGAGTCCGGGTGCTGCTGCACGAGTTCGGCGGCGGGTTCGCCGGACTGTCCTACGTGGACCGCAACCCGCTGTGGGGTGTGCGGCTCAGCGCTCCCCCGTCGGAACGTCTTGCGCGGCAAGGACTTGCCGGACTGGTTCCGCTGCTGCACGCCGCCGGGATCCAGGTGATCGCCGGACATCCGGCCGATCCGGACGAACACCGCGCGCTGGGCGTGGACCTGGTCGTGCGCTAGTGCGTGCGTGGCCGGGGTCCTCAGGACGAACCCCGGCCACTCACGATCGGCTGGGTCAGCCGGCGTCCACGAACTGGTTGTTCCACTCGCCGGTCGCCATCACGCTGGGCCGGAACTTGGCCTCGACGCGCGCCTTCTCACTGGCGTTCGGGTAGATGTTCTTGCAGGGGATGCCACCCGTCGAGCCGGACATCAGGCTGCTGCACGGACCGGGCTTGATGTCCGGCAGGCCGAGGATGTGGCCGAGCTCGTGCGATGCGATCCGGGGCGGGTAGTAGCCCTGGTCAACGGCCTGGCGCCCCATCCACACGCGGCCGTTGCCGAGCGTGGTCGGTTGGGCCCGAGGCCAGCCGTTGTCCGCGACGATGGTGATGTTCGCGGCGCCGGTGGTCTTGACGAGCTTCACGTTCTTGACGCTGTCGTTCCACACCTTCGCACCCTCGTCGACGACGGCCTTGAACTCGGCCGCACCGTTCGAGTTGTAGGTGAGAACGCGGGGAGCCGCCTCAGCTGCGGGAGCGATGCCGACCACCAGGGCCGCGGTGCTCGCGAGCACGGCTATTGTTTTGCGCAGGAACACAGGGATCTCCTCGCAATGCAGGGATTAACGTTTCCGAGCGTATCGCCGAACCTTTGCGACACAAGAAGAGTCAAGTGTCAACTAGCGCCGGAACGGTCCAGTCACTTCGTAGGTGATGCCTCCGCCGCTGGTCCCGGACGTGCCGCGCTGCGAGGAGAAGTAGAACCGGTTCCCCGCGGGGTTGAACGCGGGACCGGTGATCTCCGATCCGCTCTGGTTCGGGACCCGCAGGAACGGCGCGACGATCCCGTTCGGCGTGATGATGCAGATCTCCATGTTGCCGCCGTCTTCGGCGACGAAGAGGTCACCGCCGGACGACCGGGTCACGTTGTCCACACCGGTCAGCGGTGGCGTCCCGTTCACGAGCGAGTCGTCGTAGGTGAGGCTGATCGTCGAGGTGGCCGCGTCGTACGCCCACACCCTGTTGTCGCCCTTGGTGGTGAACCAGCAGACGCCCGCGGCGTAGTAGCAGCCCTCGCCGCCGTTGAACCGCTTCGCGCCGGACACCTGGTTGCGGGTCGCGGTCGGCGAGCCGTCCGGGTCGGGAACGGGCTTCCACGTGACGGGGCCGGAGGTCTGCGACGTCGCACCGACCATGACCTCGAGCGTCCCGCTGGACAGGTCACCCCACACCGTCGGCTTGAACCGGTAGAGGCAGCCGTCCGGCACGTCCTCGGTCAGGTAGATCACCTTGCGGTCGGGGTCGGAGGCGCACGCCTCGTGCTTGAACCGGCCCATCGCGGGACGGCGGATCGCCGCCTTCACGCCGAACGGATCGGTCTCGTAGACGTAGCCGCGGTCGACTTCCTCGCAGGACAGCCAGGTCTGCCACGGTGTCGCGCCGCCCGCGCAGTTCACGTTCGTGTTGGCGAGGGTCCGGTACGCGCCCACGATCTTGCCGTCGGACGCGAACCGCACCGCGCCGACGCCACCGGTGGCCGGGACCTCGCTGTTGGACACGTAGATCCACCCGGTGCCGTCGGCGAAGCAGGCTCCGCCGTCCGGCGCCGGGTGCCACGTGTACGCGGTGCCCGCGACCTTCTGCCCGGTCCTGGCGACCACCCTGCTGGTGAAACCCTTGGGCAGCATCAAGCCGCTCGGGTTCACCGGCTCCAGCGGACCGTACGGGCTGGGTCCCGGCTGCGCTCCGGCCGCGAAGGCCTCACGCCAGGACGCACCACCGAACGCGGCCGCTGCGGTGCCGACGACCGCTACGCGCAAGAGAGTTCGACGCTCCATGGCTTGGAGCGTCCCGCACTTCCCCGCCCGCGCGACTGCCTGACCGTTGACAGGTTTCAGACGAGGGACGGTTGCCGCAACGCGTGTTCGACGAGCTGGATCAGGATCTGCTTCGTCGACTGACGGTTCCGCGCATCACACGGGATGATCGGCACGGACGGGTCGATGGTCAGCGCGTCGCGGATCTCCTCCGTGCGGTGGTGCATCTTGCCGTCGAAGCAGTTGACGCCGACCACGTAAGGAAGTTCGCGGTCCTCGAAGAAGTCGATCGGCGCGAACGCGTCGGACAACCGGCGCGTGTCGACCAGCACGACGGCGCCGATGGCTCCGCGCACCAGGTCGTCCCACATGAACCAGAACCGGTGCTGTCCCGGCGTGCCGAACAGGTACAGGATCAGGTCCTTGTCGAGCGACACGCGGCCGAAGTCCATCGCCACCGTGGTGGTGACCTTGTTCGGTGTCGCTGACAGGTCGTCGACACCGACGCTCGCCTGGGTCATCAGTGCCTCGGTCGTCAATGGCGTGATCTCCGAGACAGACCCGACGAACGTCGTCTTGCCGACACCGAACCCTCCGGCCACGACGATCTTCGTCGACGTGACGTTCAGGTCCACCCCAGGTGACCCCGGACGACCCGGAGCACCGTTGCTCATGAGAACTTCTCTCTACTCAGGCTCGCATGGAAACGTGCAGCTGGGCCCGGATCTCCGGCGTCAGCTGGAGTCCGACCCGCTCCACCAGGCGGGTCATCGCGTAACCGATGAGCCCGATGTCGCAGTTGGGCGCGGCGAGCACCGCCAGGCACGAGCCGTCGCTGATGGACATCAGGAAAAGATAGCCCCGTTCCATCTCGACGACCGTCTGCTTCACCTCACCCGCCTCGAAACAGCGCGCTGCCCCGAGGTTCAGACTGATGAGACCGGACGACACAGCCGCCAGCTGCTCCGCACGATCATGGGGCAGTCTGTCAGACGTCGCGAGAAGCAGTCCGTCGGCCGACACGACAATGGCGTGAGCCACACCAGCGACCCTGCTGACGAAGTCCTCGACCAGCCAACTGAAGTTGTCCAGTTCCTCCGAGGTGGTCACTGGTGCTTCCTTTCTACGATCACGGGGATGTTGCCGATGGTCGAGTCCACGAGGGACTCCCGGCCCATCCGCACACCCTTCTGGTACGTGGCGAAACGCTGACGCAGCCGGTCCGCGGACCTGCCCGAGCCCGGCGCGGCGAGCGCGGGGACGGGTGAGGTCGTCCGGGGGGACGACCCAGGTACCAAACGCGCGCGAGGCACGCGCTTGGGCAGACCGTTCTCCGTGGTCTCGGTTCCTCCGTTGGTGAGCGCACCCGCGGCGCGCCAGCCTTCGTCGGCCGATCCCCAGTCGGACTCCGCCCAGTCCGCGACCGCCTTCGGCACCGTTTCCGGTGCGGCCGAGGGCTTCTGCTGCTCCGCTGCCGACCGCTGCCGCTTGGGCAGCCCCGCCACCGTCTCCTGCTGGACCTCCTCGTCCACGGGCGTGTCATCGGCAACGTCAGCGGGAACGGGGGCGGATCCGTTCTCGCCGGGTGGTGACTGGAACCAGCGCGACAGCCCGCCGTCGGTCAGCTCCTGCAGCGCGGGCAAGGTCTCCGTGAGCGGCTCGCGCTGCTCCGGCAGCTCCGGCTGGTCACCGGGAGGTGTCAGCGGGGGCTCGTAGTCGTACTTGTCGGCCGGGGGCCCGCTCGGCGGTTCGTAGCTGTAGGCGTCCTCGTCCGCGATCTCGGTCGCCTCGGTGCGCGCGGTGAACAACCCGTCCGCCGGCGTCGCCTCGACGCGGTGGCGACCGGTCGCCTCCTCCGGCGTCTCGACGGCGACGGGGTACGCGGGCGGCGTGCTGTCCGGCGTCCACTTGGGCACACCGGCGAGCGCGCCGTCGTCCGTCGCGGTGACGCCACCACCGGTCGTCTCGACCGGCAGCGCGGGCGCGGGACCCTTGTGCAGCAACGAGACCGGCAGCACGACCTGCGCCGTGACGCCACCCTCGATGTCGTCGTTGTTCGCGAGCGTCACCCGGATCTCGTGCCGCTTCGCGAGCTGGCCGACCACGTACAAGCCCATCTCGCGGGCCACCGACACGTCCACCTCGGGCGGGTCGGCGAGCTTCGCGTTGGCCTCGGCGATGTCCTCCTCCTGCATCCCGACACCTCGGTCGTGGATGCGGATGGCGACCTCGCCCCGGCGCGTCTCGATGGTGCGCACGGTGACCTTGGTGGTGGGCTTGGAGAACGCGGTCGCGTTGTCCAGCAGCTCGGCGATGAGGTGCGCGAGGTCGTTGACGACGCGGCCCTGCACCATCAGCTCCGGCGTCGGCGCGATCTGCACGCGCGCGTACTTCTCGACCTCGGACACCGCGGCGCCGAGCACCTCGGCGATCTGCACCGGGCGGTTGACCCTGCGGTTGACCGTGGTGCCGGAGAGCACCAGCAGGTTCTCGCTGTTGCGGCGCATCTGCGTCGCGAGGTGGTCGAGCTCGAACAGCGACGCGAGGTGGTCGGGGTCCTGCTCGTCCTGCTCCAGCCGGTCGATCACGTTGATCTGCCGCTCGACGAGCGCCTGCGAGCGCCGCGAGAGGTTGATGAACATGTCGTTGACGTTGGCGCGCAAGGCGACCTGCTCGACCGCGAGTCGCACGGCCTCGCGCTGCACGAGGTCGAACGCGCGCGCGACCTGGCCGACTTCCTCGGTCGTGTTGAGCGGGACCGGGACGATCGCCTCCTGCGCGGCGCGGTCCGGGTCGCGGTGCGTCCTGATTCGCCGGATGGCGTCGGGCAGCTGGTTGCGGGCCACGTCGAGCGCGCTGCGGCGCAGCACGCGCAGCGGCCTGATCATCGAGCGAGCCACGACGATCATGAGGCCGAACGCGATGACGAGCGACGCGGCCACCAGTGCCGCGTCGCGCCAGGCGGACTGGCGCGCGGTCTCGGCGAGCGAGACGGTCTTGTTGTTGGTCTGCGCCTCGATGAACGAGGACACGTCGCGGACCAGGCCCGCGGTCTCCTCGCCGATCTTGAGCACCTCGGCGTCGGTGATCGACAGCGGCTGCTTGTCCGTGTCCTGCACCAGCGCGAGCTTCACCAGCCGGTTGCGGCCGTCGACCGCGGCACCGGACACGGTGTCCTGGAACCGCTGGCGGGTCGGCTGGTCCGCGACGGCGTCGAACTCGGTGAGCGCGGCGTCGAGCCGGGACTGCGCGGCGCGCAGCGCGTCGGCCTGGCCGGGCCCGAATCCCTTGCGCAGCGCGGCGGAGACCAGGATCGCGTTCTGCTGCGACAGCTGTTCCTTGGCCGCGTAGAGCGACTGCGAGGACGCGGCGAGCGGGGTGATCTCGGATTCGTTGAGACCGCTGACCGTCACCCGGTTGACCTGGCTGATCGCCGCGATCATCTGGTTGTAGGCGCTGATCACCGAGATGTCGGGGTACTTCGTGGCGATCAGCGTGTTGCGGAGGTTGCTCAGCCCGTCCAGCGCCTGCATGGACTTGGTGAACGTGTCGAGCACAACGTTGTCAATGCCGGTGGTCGTGGCGGCGACGTCGCGGTACTTCGCGATCTCCACGTCGGTCCGGCTGGCACGGGTGATGTGCTCGGCGCAGTTGTTGGCGCGGCCACCGCCGACGCACTGGACGGCCCAGTCGCGCTCGGTCTGCAGCGCGTCCTCGACCTTCATCGCCTGCTGGCTGAGCGACAGCTCCCGCTGCACCTTGGAGAACAGCTCCACGTCGTCGAGCTGGACGTTGAGCCGGAGTCCGGCGAGCGTCGCGGTGCTCAGTGCCGGTACGAGCAGCACCACCGCGAGTTTGCTCCGAAGCCTCCAGTTGCGGAGGCGGTAGCGAGCGAACCTGTCCTTGCGCTCGCCGCTGTCCCTGCGCCGCTGGTCCCTGCGACCGCGCACCGTCAGCACTCTCCCCGCCCCTGGAAATCCCAACAAACCTCGTGGATCTTGGTGTAAAACCTGCAGTTCTCATACCGCCATATGGACGACGGCTGTGATAGTTGACAAATCATTCAGCATCCCACCACTGCGGCTAAACGGGGGCTAACCGATAATTCATCTGGAGGAAACACCGAACGCGGGTGACGTCGATCACGGCGAGATCACGAAAGTCACCCGCGTTCGCAGTTCGTCAACTGCCGGAGGGTGCCAGCAACATCGGCTTGACGTCCATGTCGTTCTGGAGCAGGCCGTAGGTCTTCATCAGCGTCGCGACGCGCTGGAGGCGGGTGGCGTCCAGCGTGGTCGGGAACTCGCCGAAGTGCACGAGGCTGGCGGTTTCCTTGTCGACCTTCGCGTACTCGACCAGCAGCGGCTCGACCGTCGGACGGTCAGCGGCGTCCTTCTGCCCCTTGGTGATCGCGCGCTGGAACGCGGCGAGCGTCTTGGGGTTCTCCTTGGCGAACTTCCCGGTGGTCGCGTAGCCCGCGATCGGGATGTTCGCGGTCGGCCCGGAAGCCGCGTCGAGCACCGTGACGGCGCCCGCCATGCGCTGGGCCCTGGTGATGAACGGCTCGACCAGGAACGCGGCGTCCACGGTCTTGTTCTGCAGGGCGGCCTGCATGTCCGGGAACGGCATCTCCTTGAACGTCACCGTCTTCGGGTCGACGTTGTTGGCCTCGAGCGTGGCCTTCGCGGTGAGCTCCGCGATGTTCTTGAACGTGTTGATCGCGATCGTCTTGCCTGCCAGGTCCTTGGGGTTCTTGATGGCGGAGTCACCGGCGGCCAAGATCAGGAACATGTCGGGTTTCGCCTGGTAGCCGTCGGCGACGAGCTTGAGGCCGTCGACCGCCTTCGCGGCGCCCTTGGACTCGGCGGCGAAGAAGCTGACCCAGTTGCCGAAGCTCATGTCCAGCTCGCCGTTGACCAGGCCGGGGATCGCCTGGGCGCCGCCCTGGATCGTCTTGAGCTCGACCTCGAGGCCCTCTTCCTTGAAGTAGCCCTTCTTGTTCGCGACGTGGATGGCCGCGACGTCGAGGATGGGCAGAACGCCGACTACGACCTTGGACTTCTCCACCTGCCCGTTGGACTGCTGGGCGGGTTTCTGCTCTTCACCACCGAGCAGGCCGCAGCTTGCGACCAGGGCGAGCAGAGCGGCGAGGGCGGTGCCGCGGAAGATCGATCGGCTGACTCTAAGAGTCATCGGGAGCACTCTCCTGTCGGAGCGGTGTCGCTTGCGGGTGCGGGGAGCCGGTCCGCCAGGGGACCACTCAGAGTAGTGACGCTTGCTCCGCAAGACCCCGGTTGACCGACGTGTGAAGGCCTGAATCCACTACCTTCGGTGAGGATCTAAGCACAGGGTGTCTAGTGACAGGAGCACTAACGTGAAGAGCGCTGTAGCCGTCGTCGGCGCGGGGCCAGCCGGTCTGACCTTGGCAAACCTGACTCTTCAGTCAGGTATCCCATGTGTGGTATTGGAGCGGTCCAGTCGACGTGAGGTGGAAACCCGGCCACGGGCGGGGGTCCTGGAACATCGCTCCGTAGAGTTACTAGAACGGCATGGTTTGGCGGACCGCCTCCTGGCGCAAGCAGACCGGCACGGCACCTGTGAATTCCGCGTGAACGGCCAGGCGTTCCAGGTCGACTACGCCGATCTGTACGGCGGCCGGACCCACTACGTCTATCCCCAGCAGGAAGTCGTCACCGACCTCATCGCCGCATTCATCGAGGGCGGCGGTGACATCCGGTTCTCGGTCGATGACGTGACGTTGCACGACCTGACGTCCGAGAGCCCCCGTGTGGCCTGGACCAGTGCAGACGGGGTGCGCGACGAGATCTCGTGCGACTTCGTCGCGGGATGCGACGGGTTCCACAGCGTGTCCCGCCGCAGCATTCCTTCAGGCTACCTTCAGGAACTTGTGCATCACCACGGAATTGGTTGGCTCTCCATTCTTGCCGAGGCGCCTCCGTCGACTAAAGCCATCATTTATTCGCTGCACCCCGATGGATTTGCCGGGCATATGTTGCGGAGCTCCACGGTGAGTCGCTATTACCTCCAGGTGGACCCGTCCGAAAGTGTTGACAACTGGCCAGATGACCGCGTCTGGATGGAGCTGCAGAAAAGGCTCTCTTTGGCCGACGGGAGCTGGCGGCTGACCACCGGCAAGATCACCGAGAAGCGAATCTTGGACATGCGCAGCCATGTGGTCGAACCCATGTCGTACGGACGGCTGTATCTGTTGGGTGACGCAGCACACATCATCACACCGGTCGGAGCGAAGGGGATGAACCTCGCGATGAACGACGCGGCCGTCCTTTCAAGCGCCCTAACGGAGTACTACAAGGCCGGTGACGAGACGGGCCTCAAGACGTACTCGGACGACTGCCTGCGCCGGGTGTGGCGCGCACAGGAGTTCTCGCAGTGGATGGTCGGCATGATCCACACGTCGCTCGACACGCCGTTCCAGGCCCGGCTGGCCCAGGCGCGACTGGAGCACCTGGCCTCCTCGAAGGCCTACGCGGCGTCGTTCGCCGAGAACTACGTGGGCCCCTAAGGAGCCCCTAACGGTCTTGTTTGGTCGCGAACTAGGGCTCTCTCCCGATGCCGGGGGATGCCGGTGGTCCATACGGTTCCCACCACATCCCCCGTATCGACACCTTCTTCAGGAGCAGAGCTTTCATGAGCACCCAGCAGACCACCCTGCACGACTTCACCCTCGACCTGCTGGCGAACCCGGACGCGCGCGCCTCGTTCCAGGCGGACCCGCAGGGTGCGCTGAGCGACGCCGGCCTGGAGGGCATCACCGCTGGCGACGTGTACGAGATCCTCCCGCTGGTCCTCGACTCGGCTTCGGTCGTCAAGGTCGACGCGATCGACAAGGTGCTGGTCGAGGCAGGCGACATCACCGCCGCCGACCACCTCAAGCTGATCACCGACAACCTGGTCTCCGTCGCCCCGGTGACCGACGTCGTCGCCACCGGCGGCATCGCCGCGTTCGTCAAGGACTTCTCCGACGTCGGCGACGTCTCCAGCACCCTCGACGCCGTCGTGGCCGGCAACGACCTGGCGACCGACCTCGTCCACGACAACAACGTCGTCACCAAGATCCACGACGTGGCCGACGTGGACGTGTCCGAGATCGACGTCGTCGACGACGTCGTCGCGAAGACCGCTGTCCTCAACGACAACGACGTCCTCACCGGCGACATCGACAGCACCATCAAGGCGGTCGACGTCGTGAACGTCGGCGACACCGTCGTCCAGGACGTCGCCCAGGTCGGCGACGTGCACGGCGACCTCGGCCAGGTCGTCGGTGACATCACCGTCGGCGACGTCGCGGGCGACGTGCTCTCCGGCGGCATCGGCAACGGCAACGACGTGGACATCCACTTCTGACCCACTGCCCTCCACAGGGGAACCAGCGGGCGCCTCGCTCTGCCCCCGAGCAGGCGCCCGCTGCCACAGACGTACGACTCGCCGGAACATCCAGCGGCGGCGGCCGGCGAGTCGTACACCCTCTTCGCATCACCCTCCAGTGCCCCGTGTGCGTCGTCGTCGGGGGACGACACACACGGGGCACTCCCGCGTGCGCAGGCCTTCACGGCTTCGCGTGGCGCGGCTTTTCGTTGGGGTTGCGAGGTTTGCGTCGGTTCGGCCGCCTCGCCGGATTGCGAAGTTCGCTTCCTTCGGCCGCCTCGGGGGTGCGTGGCCGGCCTCGAGTCGCTCACCGTCGGGTACCCGGCTCAGGCCGCCTGGCGCCGGGGCCCTGGCATGCGGGCTGTCGCGCCTGCCCGCGGAACTCTTGCCGCCTCGGCCCTTGTCGCCTGCCGTCCGGGCTTTGCTCGGCTGCCGGTTCTCGGTGGTGCTGGTCTCTGCCGGTTTTCGTCGGGGCGGGGTTCTTTGCCTGGCTGCCGGTCCCTGCCGGGGCTGAGGTCTGATGCTCGCTGCGCTTCGGTGTTCTGGTGTCGTGGGTTGGGTCGCGCCTTCGGCGCAGCGATTGGGCCTTGACTTGGGGCCCCTCGCGGCGTGTTGGGGCCGGCTCCGCCGGCAGGAAGAGCACCTGCCGGCCCGATAGGGGTACCACGCCGCACCCCAAGTCAAGGCCCAATCGCCAGGTGCCCACCACCCCGCTGACTGCGGACGCGCAAACCGCCGGGCCGAACACCGACCCACCTGCCGCCGGGCCCGCTGTCCGTGGAAGCACCGCCCCACCGATCGCAGCTGGTCAGGTACCAAGGGAGCACAGCGAAAACCGGCAGGTACCAAAGGAAAAGAGCGCCCGCCGCACTCCCCAACCCACGCACTGCCAACCGGGCGCGGCCCCCGAGCACAAACCGGCAGCCGAACGATCCCAAGCATCCGAAGGGCCGGGGGTGGGGATGTCCTCTTAGGACAACACGACCTACCGGTCAGCCAACGCTTCCTCGGCCAGCGACTCGCGCTCAGCGGCGGCCCACTTGGCGATGTCCACGGTGGGCTTGCCGACGTTGAGCAGCCGAGCCACACGGGACCGCAGCGTCACGAACTTCTCGTCGGTGCGCGTGGTGACCTGGTCCCGCACCGCGGGCAGGTCGACCTTCAGGTCGGCGACCAGCCGGGCGGGAGACCCGGACAGCACGAGGATGCGGTCCCCCAGGTACACCGCTTCGTCGATGTCGTGCGTGACGACGAGGACGGTGGCGCCGAGCTCGCGCCGCACCTTCAGCAGCAGGTCCTCGAGCTCGAACCTGGTCTGCGCGTCGACGGAGGCGAAAGGTTCGTCCATCAGCAACAGGGAAGGTTGGTAGGCGAGTGCGCGGGCGATGGCCACGCGCTGCTGCATGCCACCGGAGAGCTGCCACGGGTTCTTCTTCGCCGCGTCGGTGAGGCCGACCCACTCGAGCGCCTCCGCGGCGCGGCGGCGGCGTTCGGCGCGCTTCGTGGTGCGGCGCAACGGGAACTCGACGTTGCCCTGCACGGACAGCCACGGGAACAGGGAGCGGCTGTAGTCCTGGAACACGACGGCCAGGTGGTCGCCGTTGAGGTCCACCGACCCGTGTGAGGGTGTGATGAGGCCGGAGATGGTGCGCAGCAGCGTCGACTTGCCGCAGCCGGAAGGGCCTACGACGCACACCAGCTCGCCGGCCCCGACGTTGAACGACAGGCCGGCGATGGCCTGGTGTTCGCCGTAGGTGTGGCCGAGATCGGCCACCTCAAGCATGTTGGTCATCAAGACTCCTCGGTTGCCAAGCCAAAGCCCTGCGTTCCACCGCGAGCAACGCGGTGTTGAGTCCGTAGCCGATCGCGCCGAGCAGCACGATCCCGGCCCACATGCGCGTGTAGTCGAACTCGCGCTGGGCCACCATGAGTTGCGATCCGATGCCGCTGTCGGTGCCGACCAGCTCGGAGATCACCATCAGCACCAGCGAGAGCGACAGGGAGACGCGCAGGCCGGCGAAGATCTTCGGTGACGCCGCGGGCAGCACCACGCCGAGCACCCACTGCGCCCTGGGGATCTGGAACACCAGAGAGGTGTCGAGTTTTGTCACGTCCACTGACCGCGCACCGTCCACGCTGTTCAGCAGGATCGGCCACAGCACGCCGAAGACGATGGTGGCCAGCTGCATCGACGTGCCCGTCTTGAACAGCAGCAGGAACACCGGCACCAGCGCGGGCGGCGGGATCGAACGCAGGAACGTCAGCAGCGGGCCCGCGTACTGCATCGCGGTGTCGGAGCGGCCGAGCAGCAGGCCGAGCGAGATGCCGATGCCGGCGGCGACGAGCCAACCGGTCAGCAGACGTCCGACGCTGGGCAGGATGTGGTCGGTGACGTTGGACGGCTCCAGCACCCACCACTCCCACGCGGCGGTGAGGATCTGGCTGGGCGGCGGGAAGAACGGGTTGTCACCGAGCCACGCGAACAGCTGCCAGCAGGCGACGATGCCTCCGAACACGGTCCAGCGTTGCAGGAACCTGTTCACCAGGCCACCCAGCGGCGCCGCGCGCGCTCGAGCCCTCCGTTGACCAGCACGCCGATCGCACCGGCGACGACCGTGCCGACGAGCACCTGGTCCATGCGGCCCGCGCCGCTGCGCGCTTCCATGATGAAGTAGCCGATGCCGATCTCGCTGCCGGACATCAGCTCCACGCTGACCAGCACGACGAGCGCGGTGGTCGCGGCGAGCCTGATCCCGGTGAGCACGAAGGGAAGTGCGCTGGGCAGCGCGACCTGCAGGAGCACCCTGATCCGTCCGCAGCCGAACGCCCGCGCGGTGTCCACCATCACCGGGTCCAGTTCGTCCAGTGCGTAAATGGTGTTGAACAGGATCGGCCACAGCGCCGCGTACACCGCGAGCGTGATCTTCGTTTCGGGACCGAACCCGAGCATCACCAGCGCGAGCGGGATGAGCGCGACGGACGGGATGGGCCGCAGGAACTCGATGACCGCTCGCGTTGCGTGGCGCACGGCGGGCACGCTGCCGAGCACGAGTCCACTGGGTACGGCGATCACCACGGCGACGACCACGGCGATCAACAACGCCAGCACGGTCGCGATCACGTGCCGGATGAACATCTGGTCGCTCAGCTGGGTGAACAGCTCTCCGACGACGACCGACGGTGGCGGCAGCGCGTCGTCGGGAACCAGCGGGGAGCGTCCGAACAGCTCCCACACCACGAGAAACCCGGCGATGCCGAGAAGTCCCCTTGTGAACACACGCACCCGGTCACCCTAGAGAGTGGATCTTCCCACCACAACGAGTGCACGAAGAACTTCACACGGTGACACCAACTTCGGTACACACTGAAGCAATAGTCATGAGCACACTGAAATCGGTTTCACTCCGAGGAAGTAGTCGTTCCACCGAGCGGCGGGCAGATCCATGTCACGGCTGTTGCACGCGGTGGCGATGAGCCGGTCCGTGTCGAGGTCGAACCGCCAGAGCCCGGTGTTGCGGTCGATCAGCAGCACGTCCTTCTTCTCCGGCCGGTACACGGGCTGCTCCAGCAACCCGCCCAGCCCGCCGAACGACGCGATGCGCTGGGGGCGTCCGGCGAGCTCGACGTTCCAGAGCAGCACGCGCCCCTCGGTGCTGACGATCAGCGTCTTGCTGTCGGACGCGAACTCCACGACGAGCGACGTGGCGGTCGTGTCGCTCACCGCCGACCACTCCACCGCGCCGTCGGACACCTCGTACACCCGCAGCACCTTCAACGCGCGGTCGGGCACCACGACGAACCGGCCGTCCGGACTGATCTTCGCCTGCAGGTAACCATCGCTGCCGATCACCATCCGCAGGCGGCGCAGTTCAGCACCCGTCTCCCAGATCTCGATGACGTTCCCGATGGTGGCGTCCCTGCGGACCA
Organism: Lentzea tibetensis; assembly: GCF_007845675.1. GTDB lineage: Bacteria > Actinomycetota > Actinomycetes > Mycobacteriales > Pseudonocardiaceae > Lentzea > Lentzea tibetensis. Next base: position 399,080 of record NZ_VOBR01000006.1, read on the forward strand.
GGACCATCCGGCGGCCGTCGGCACTCAGTTCCGCGGACTGGACGTCGGCGGCCGGCACCGGCACCTCCTCGACCTGCCCGGAACTCGTCACGCGCAACAACGTGAGCACACCGGTCGGCACCCAGTTCGCCTGGCCGCCGCTGCCGTCGAGCCGCTGCCCCATGACCGCGAGCACGTCACCGGCCGCGTTGACGTCCTGCACGACGGCGGGCTTCGTCCACTGCGCGATCTTGCGCATCCGGTGCCGGACGGCGATGTCCCACAATTGGTAGCTCGTGCCGGCCTCGCCGACTCCGGTCCTCGTCAGCAGCACGCGTTCGTCCCCGCTGAACATCTCGGGGAAACCGGTCTCGGGCAGCGTGCCCGCCGGTTCGAACGTGCCGCTCGCGATGTCGGTCAGGAACATCCGGCCATCGCGGTCGGTGCCGAGCGCGAGGTTCCCCTGCGGCGACAGGTACATGCCCATCGCACCGTTCTCGTCCTTGCCTGCGAACAGGGACTTGGTGATCTCCGCCTGAGCGGCGCTCAGCGCGTCACGGGCTTCCGCCGTGGCAGACACCCGGTAAGCGGCGAGCGCGATCCTCACCGCGTCACGGGAGTCGGTGCCGATCAGGTCGACCGCGGCGTCCGCCGCGCGCAGCGACAGCGCGTTGTTGCGCTGCTCGACCGAGGTCTGCTCCGCACTGTTCGCGTACAGGACGACACCCGCGAGCAGCAGCACCAGCACGGACAGCAGAGCGACGAACAACCGCAGTCGGCGCGTGCGCCTGCGCACGGCCACCTGGCGTGCGGTGTCCGCGACGACGCTCGCGTCCAGGAACTCGCGCTCCCGGCCGGACAACACCTCACCGAGATCTTTCGCCTGCACAAGGCGGACTCCGCGGTACAGCGCGTCCGGGTCACGTCCGTGCGCCTCCCACGCGTCGGTGGCGTCGATCAGCTGACGATGCGCGCGCAGTCCGTCGCGGTCCTCGGCGATCCAGTCCCGCAGCCGCGGCCACGAGCGGATCAGCGCCTCGTGCGTCAGCTCGACCGAGTCCCGGTCCAGCGTCACCAGACGTGCCGACACCAGCCGGTCCAGCAAGGAGTCGGCGTCCAGTTCGCGGCGCGGCACCCGGCGCTTCGTGTCCTCGGTGCCCTCGCCCAACGCGATCAGGCGCAGGAACAACAAGCGCGCGGCGCGCTGTTCGTCCGGTGAGAAGGCGAAGAACACCTCCTCGGCGGTGCGCGCGACCGCGTGCTCGATGCCGCCCGCGGCCTCGTAACCGTTGAGCGACAACGTCATCCCGCGCCTGCGCCGCCACGTCTCGACGAGCGCGTGCGACACCAGCGGCAGCGCGGCGGCCTGACCGGCCACATCCGCGACGAGGCGTGCCACCAACGCCGTCTCGACCGTGGCACCAGCCCGCGCGGCGGGTTCGGTGATCGCGCGGCGCAGCTCGTCCGACGTCATCGGGCCGACCAGGAGTTGGCTTCCCTCAAGGGATTCCACCAGCTCCGGGTACCGTCCACAGTGGCCGTAGAAGTCCGCGCGCACACCGAGAACCACGCGCGGTCCGCCGGTCAGCGCCCGCACGAGCCAGTGCGCGTCCGGCGCCAGCGTGAACGCCTCCTCGAACTGGTCGACCACCAGCACGAGCTCGGGCTCGAACTGCCGCACCCGCAGCCACAGGTTCGCCGGGTCGGCGGCGAACTCCTGCTTCAGCTCGACCGCGGACACGCCCATCAGCGCGGCCAGCCGCACCGCGCACTCCTCCACCGGGTTCGCGCCGGGCGTGAGCACCAGCGCGCGACCCGGCAGCGCGGGCACCAGACCGGCCCGCAGCAGCGACGACTTCCCGGACCCCGACGCGCCGAACACGCCGACGAACCGCCGCGAACCCACCAGCTCCAGCAACTTCCCGGTCAGGTTCTCCCGGCCGAAGAACCGGTCCGCGTCGGCGGCCTGGAACGCGGCCAGCCCGACGTACGGCGACTCGAGCGCCGGTGCGGGCTCCTCGCCGACGGCCAGCTCACGCCACCGCGCCTCCCACTCCCCCAGGTCGCCACCGCAGGCCGCGACGTACGCCAGGGTCACCGCGAGCGTCGGCAGCTTCCGCCCGCCCGCGGCCTCGGACAGCGTGGCCGCCGAGTAGTGGGCGCGCTGTCCCAGCGAGCGGTACGGCGGGCTGCCCGCCTTCTCCCGCAGCAGCCGCAGGTCCGCCGCGAACCGCGTCAGCGCGGCGTCGCCGGACTCCAGCGGTCGTTCACCTCGTGGCACGGACCCTCACTCGCAGACCGACTTCCTCGGCACCTCGGGGAACAGAGCTTTCCAGTCCTCGTCGCTGACGTGGTAGGACGGGTCGCCGCACATGCTGAGCACCACCGCGTCCACGTCGACGGTGAACTCGAACAGCTCACGCGGCTTCTTCTGGCTCTGCGCGACGAACCCGCGCTCGCCCTGGAAGGTCACCCTGCTGATGTCGTCCAGGTTGCTCGTGACCGTGCCCAGCTCGACGAAGGACCCCGGCACGGCGAGGCCGAACGTCCGCAGCACGCCCGCGGACGCCACGACGATCGTCCCGCTGTCCGCACCGAAGGCGACCGCGATCGGGTCGTTCGTGTCGCGCGCGATCATCCCCGACATCGCGCCCCAGTGCTGCGGCGCTTCCGGGGTGGACACGTCCCACACCTCGAGCCGGTTGCCCACCAGCACGGCGACGAACCGCCCGTCGGGGCTGAAGGTGAACGACTCCGCGGCCGTCGCGTCGACGTCGAACGAGGACACCGTGCGCGACGCGCGGTCGTCGCCGATCCGCGCGAGGTCGACGGAGAAGCCCGCCCCGCCGGTGCGGAGGCGGATGATCGCCAAGAGCCCACCCGCCGGGCTGATCACGACGTCGTCCGACGACGCTCCCGGCACCGCGACCGGCTTCGGCTCCCCGGTGCGGATGTCCCACAGCGCAGGCGAGAAACCGGTCCACGTCTGGCCGGTCGGGCTCCGGCTCATCCTGGTCGCGACGACGAGCCCGGTGGACGGGTTGACGTCGCGGATGAACGCGGGCCCCGGCAGCGCCATGACCCGCCTCGGGTGGTCGAGGTCGCTGATGTCCCACAGCAACGGGGTGTACTGGTCGTCGTGCGTCACGACGTACCGGCCGTCCGCGCTGAACACCGCGCCGCCGCCGGACGGCCCCAGCTCGCCGCGCGTGGTGAAGGCGTAGCCGGACAGGCTCCACAACCGGTACTTCCCGGCGTTGTCCCTTCCGACGACCACCTTGCCGCCGGGTGCGATGGCCGGTGTCTCGTCGACCGGCCCGGTGAGCTCGACGAGCGCCCGCTTGCTGGCGGCGTACGAGCTGAGCAGCGCGTCGCGCGCGGCCTCGGTCGGGGTGAGGCTGTACGCGGCGAGCGCCGTGCGCGCGGCGGCGTGCGGGGAGGAGTTGAGCAGCATCATCGCCTCCATCGCGCCGCGGTGGGACATGGCGTTGTTGGCGGCCCTGGTCGCCTCGCGCTGGATGATCACCGCGTAGACGACCGTGCCGGCGAGCACGAGCACCACCGCGGCCAGTATCGCGACGAACTGCCGCAGCCGGTGGGTGTGCAGCCGCTCGGACGCGTCGTGCTCGCGTTCGAGCTCGGCGCTCGCGGTGAGGAACTCGCGCTCCCGCCAGCCGATCAGGTCGCCGAGCGCCTTCGCCTGCGCGAGCCGCACGCCCCGGTAGAGCGCGTCCGGGTCGCGCCCGTCGGCCTCCCACACCGCGGTCGCGTCGACCAGCTGCCGGTGCACGCGCAGCCGTTCCCTGTTCTCCGCGATCCAGTCGCGCAGCCGCGGCCACGAGCGGATCAGCGCCTCGTGCGTCAGCTCGACGGCGTCGCGGTCGATCGAGATCAGCCGCGCGGACGCGAGCCCTTCGAGCACCGAGTCGTCGACGTCCAGCTCGCCGCGCGGGACGCGGCGCTTGGTGTCCTCGGTGCCGTCCCCCAGCGCGATCAGCCGCAGGAACAGCAGGCGCGCCGCGCTCTGCTCGGCCGCGGCGAACGACCGGAACACCGTCTCGGCGGTGCGCGCGACGGCGTGCTCGAGCCCGCCCGCCTCCTCGTACGAGGACAGCGCCAGCGCCATCCCGCGCCTGCGCTGCCACGTCTCGACCAGCGCGTGCGACACCAGCGGCAACGCCGCCGCCTGACCCGTGACGTCGGCGACGAGCCGCGCCACCAGCGCGGTCTCCACCTTCACGCCCGCACGCGCGGCCGGTTCGGTGATCGCGCGGCGCAGCTCGTCCGGTGTCATCGGGCCGACGAGCACCTGGCTGCCGCGCAACGCCTCCACCAGCGCGGGGTGCCGCCCGCAGTGGCCGTAGAAGTCCGCGCGCACGCCGATCACCACGCGCGGCCCCGACGTCAGCGCGCGGACGAACCACTCGCGTTCCTCGGCGGACGCGAGCGTGAAGACCTCCTCGAACTGGTCGACCACCAGCACCAGGTCCGGGTTCCACTGCCGGATCCGCAGGTGCAGGTTCGCCGGGTCCGCGTCGAGCTCCTGCTTCAGCCGCACGGCCGACTCACCGGTGAGCCCGGCGAGCCGCACCGCGCACTCGTCGGCCGGGTGGACGCCGGGCGTGAACACCAGCGCGGGCGCGCCGATCCTCGGCACCAGTCCCGCGCGCAACACCGACGACTTGCCCGACCCGGACGCGCCGAACACGCCGACGAACGGGCGGGTCCGAACAGCGGCGATCAGCTCCTCCGTCAACTGCTCCCGGCCGAAGAAACGATCCACGTCCTCCGGTTGAAATGCCTGCAATCCGACATAGGGTGAGTTGGTGGAACCCATTTCGCTGCGTTCACACGCCGCGATTTCCCGCCAGCGCTCCTCCCACTCCGTCAGGTCTCCTTCGCAGGCACCCACGTAGGCCAGCGTCACCGCGAGGCTCGGCAGCTTCCTGCCACCCGCCGCCTCGGACAACGCGGCTGGCGAGTAGTGGGCGAGCCTGGCCAGCTCGCGGTACGTCGGCCTGCCCGCGCTCTCCCTCAGCCTGCGCAGATCGCCCGCGAACTGGGACAACGCCCCCTCGTCGCCCCCGATCGGACGTTCACGTCGTGGCACCTTCGCCTCCCCCTCAGACCCGCCCATTGTTCAGTCCCGGTTGTTCAGCGTCCACGGCCTGACACTGAACAACCCGATCGCCCTAGCGTCTGTCGTCATTGGGGAGCACACATCTCCTGGGGGAGAGGGAAATGCTGTCGACTTACTGCGCACCCGCGATGCCGTCCATTATCGCGACCGGTGCGCCAACAGGGGGAAAGTCACTGCGCATCCACTTCGGGCTGGAAGACCTGGCGAACACGTTGTTCGCCAGCAGCCCGTTGCCGATGTACGAGCTGGTGTTCGGAGTGCGTTCCCGCGAATGGGACCGCGCGCTGCTGCCGGTCATCGCACCGCTCGCCGAGCTGATCCGGCCGAACCACCTCATCCCGGACTTCTTCGACTCGGCGCGGCCGAAGTTCGTGGACGCGGTCGGCGAGGTGCTCGACCTGGCCACCGGCTCGGCTCGCGCGCAGTTGGCGAGCTTCGGCACGACGTCGCCGTGGCTGCGGTCGTTCGCGCGGGGTGATGCCAGGTCGCGGATGGACCTGCGCACCGCGCTGCACAACTACCACCGCACGCAGCTCGCGCCGACGTGGGAGCAGATCTCCCAGTCGTTCGACGCCGAGGTGCGGACGCGGGCGCGGCAGGCGTTCACCGACGGGTTCGGTGCGATGCTCGGCTCGCTGCACCCGTCGATCCGCTGGGAGGCGGGGGTGCTGCACGTGGACATGTGGTGGGACGGCGACATCCACCTCAACGGCAGGGGCCTGCTGCTCGTGCCGACCGTGCACGCCCGGACCGGTCCGGCCGCGGCGCTCACCTCGGGTCAGCAGCCGATCCTGTTCTACCCGGCGGCCGCGGTGCCCACGTCGGGCGTCAGCCTGGAGGGCGCGCTCGGCCGGACGCGCACCGAGGTGCTGCGCGCGTTGACGACCGAGCGGTCGACCACCGACCTGGCCAGGCACGTGGGGATCAGCCTGCCGACGGCGTCGCAGCACGCCACGGCGTTGCGCGGGGCGGGGTTCGTGTCCACGCACCGCGAGGGGCGGGCGGTGAAGCACCGCCTCACCCAGCGCGGCTGGGAACTGCTCAACTGATCTCGGCGCACAACGGCGCGTAGGGCTCGCCGGTGAAGTAGCGGGCCCACTGGCCAGCCGTGATGACGGGCCGGGTGACCGAGCAGATCCGCTCGGCCGCCCGGTCCGCTTCCCCCACGGGGAGCCCTGTCTCGCGCACGTGCTGGCCGAGTTCGGGGAGAGCGTGGACCGCCAGGTCGCCGACGGGCCTGCCCTTGATCTCCTGGAAGCCGCCGCCCTTCAGGTCGAACAGCGCCCACTGGGCGACGTCCCTGCCGCGCACCAGCGACAGCTCGGCGTCGTCGCCGACCCGCACCTCGGGGATCGTGCCGTCCGGCAGGCGAAACCGCAGGTAGTAGGTCAGTGCGGCCATCTCGCTGAGCCTGCCGGCCATCTCGGGAGTCCGCGTCATGCGGTACGCCTCCTGGACCAGCTGCAGCGCCAGCGCGGGGTCGGTGTTCCGCAGCTCCGTCGCGGCCGTGACAGCCAGTTCCGCCATGCGGCCTTTGCGCTGCTTCTCAGCGTTCTCCTTCGGGCCGACCGACAGCAGCGAGCCGATCGTGCCGAACCCAACGAAGATCAGGACGACGAGCACGAGCACCCCTCGGCGTCGGCGGCTGACGCGCCGCCGGGCGGCCAGTTGCCCGGCGTCCTCCTCGGCGATGCTCGCGGTGAGGAAGTCGGCTTCGCGGTCGGAGAGGCCGCGTTCCGGGGTGTGCCACTTCTTCGCGATCGTCAGCCGCGTCCCCCGGTAGAGCGCGCCGGAGTCGCGGCCGTGCGCCTCCCACGCGTCGGGGGCGTCGGTGAGCTGGCGGTGGATCCGCAGCCCTTCGCGGTCTTCGTCCAGCCACTGGCGCAGCCGCGGCCACGAGCGGATCAGCGCCTCGTGCGCCAGCTCGACGTGGTCGCGGTCGAGCGTGATCAGCCGGGCGGCGGCGAGCTCTTCGAGCAGCTGGTCGGAGTCGATCTCGTGGCGGCTCACCCTGCGCTTGGTGTCGTCGGGCCCGTCGCCGAGCGCGATCAACCGCAGGAACACGTGCCGCACGGCGATCTTCTCGGTGCCGGACAACGTGCTGTACAGGTGTTCGGCGGTGCGGGCGATGGCGTGCTCGACGCCGCCCGCCTCCATGTACCCGTGCAGGGACAACGTGATCCCGCGCCTGCGCTGCCACGTCTCGACGAGCGCGTGCGACAGCAGCGGCAGCACCGCCGCCTGCCCGGCCGCGTCGGCGACGAGCCGCGCGACCAGCGCCGTCTCGACCTTCGCTCCCACGGCGAGCGCGGGTTCGACGATGGCCCGGCGCAGTTCCTCGGTGCTCATCGGACCGACCATGACCTGCCCGCCGCGCAACGCGCCGACCAGTCCGGTGTGCCGTTCGCAGTGCGGGTAGAAGTCCGATCGGACACCGATCACGACGCGCGGGGCCTCGGTCAGCGCCGCGATCAGCCACTCGCGCTCCTCAGCGGGCGCGAGGGTGAACACCTCCTCGAACTGGTCGACGACCAGCAGCAGGTCCTCGTCGAACTGCCGGATCCGCAGCCGCAGGTTCGCCGGGTCGGCGGCGAGCTCCTGCTTCAGCACGACCGCCGACTCGCAGGTGAGCCCCGCGAGCCGCACCGCGCACTCGTCCACCGGGTGTGCGCCGGGCGCGAACACCAGCACCGGCGTCTCCAGCGCTGGCACCAGGCCCGCGCGCAGCACCGACGACTTGCCCGACCCGGACGCGCCGAACACCCCGACGAACCGCCGCTGCCCCACCAGTTCCACGAGCTCGGCGGTCAGCCGTTCGCGGCCGAAGAAGCGCTCGGCGTCCGCCGTCTGGAACGCGGCCAGCCCGACGTACGGCGACTCGTCGGTGGCCGGCCGGTCATCGGGCTGGGCCAGCTCACGCCAGCGCGTCTCCCACTCGACGACGTCGCCGTCGCAGGCCTGGACGTACGCGAGCGTCACCGCCAGCGTCGGCGCCCTGCGCCCGCCCGCCGCCTCCGACAGCGCCGCCGCCGAGTAGTGCGCGCGACGACTGAGCTCGCGGTAGGGCGGACCGCCCGCCTTCTCCCGCAACCGCCGCAGGTCGGCGGCGAACCGCAGCAACTCGCTCTCGCCCTCGTCGAGCGGGCGTTCCCCTCGTGGCACCGTCGTTCTGCTCCCCCGACGTTTCGGCCCTCGCCAAAAGGCTGGGCCATCGCGTTCCCACAGCCTAGTTTCGCGAGTGCGGGTTGCTGAGGACGAGGTGGTTCGGGGGACGCCTCGCTCCGACGCGCAACGTGGTGGGCGGGTGCCATGGACCAGCAGCCGTCCACCACGAAGGACCTGTGCTCCTACTGGGACGGACAGGGTGGCTTGAACTCCACGCCGGGGAAGTAGCGGTTCCAGTCCTCTTCGGTCATTCGCGGCACCGCGCGTTCGCACGCCCGGTCGTAGCGGTCGCGGCCGCCGATCTCCCACAGCCGCAACGTTCCGTCCGCGCCGCCGGTGACGACGGTGTCCGAGTCCGGCATCAGCGCGACGGTCGTGACGGCCCCGGCGTGGCCGCTCAGCCGGACGGTCTCGATCGGCGCGCCGGACGCGGGGAGCGACCACAGCCGGGTGGTGCCGTCCTCGTTGGCCGTGGCGACGGTCTTGCCGTCGTGGCTGTAGATCGCGGCGGTGATCTGCCCGCCCTCGCCGGGGATGTCGCCGTTCTTGCGCTGCCCGAGACGGGTCTGGTCCCACACGGTCGCGACCTGGCCGCCCGCGGTGACGATGTCGCCGTGCTGGTTGAACGACGCGGTCGTCGCGGCCTGCGGCAGCGTCGCCCTCGGGTACAGCTCTCCCCCGCCGCCGACGTCGAGCACGATCGCGTCACCGCCGACGGTCACCGCGACCATCCTGTTGCCGTCGTCGCTGAACGCCACGTGCCGCAGTTTCGGCAGCACGTCGGCGTGCGTGCGCACCAGCTTCTGCGACGCGTTGCGCACGCCGTCCCACATCTTCACCAGGCTGTCCTGGCCCGCGGTGACGAGCGTGTCGCGGCGGAACGCCATGGCGGTGACCGGGCCGGCGTGCGCCTGGAACGTGCCGATCTCGCTCGGCCTGCCCAGCGACACGTCGATGATGTGGACGTAGCCGTCCTCGCCCGCGGTCACGACCGTGCGGCCGTCGGCGCTGATCGCCATCGCCACGACCGCGCCCTCGTGCTTGGTCATCCGCACCGGCTCGCGCGGGCCGGGCTGGTCGCGCAGGTCGGTGAAGAGCACGGTGCCGTCGCGGTGCCCGGACAGCAGCTGCTGCACCGGCGTGAGCACCATCGCCGTGACCTCGCTGCCGGACTGGCGCAGCTGCTGTCCGGTGAACGCGTCGTAGCGCAGGCCGCGCAACGCGTCCGGCACGCCAGCCAGCTGGTAGGCGGCCAGGCTCAGCTGGATCGCGAGCGCCGGGTTGGTCGTGCGCAGCGCGGCCGCCTCGCCGACGGCCTTGAGCGCCAGCGCGTTGTTGCGCTCCTCGTTCGCGCTGCGCTGCGCGTTCAGCGCGACGACCGTCGAGGTGAGCGCCACCGCGAGCAGGACGACCAGCACCGCGATGAGATAGCGGCCGCGCCTCGTGCGCTTGCGGACGGCAGTCCGCACCTCTTCTTCTGCCGCCTCGCTCGCGGCGAGAAACGCCCGCTCCCGCTCGTTCAGCGCGGTGTGCGAGTGCGCGCGCCACTCGAGAGCGACCTCCAGCCGCACGCCCCGGTACAGCGCGCCGGGGTCGCGGCCGAGTGACTCCCACGCGTCCGCCGCGTCGGTGAGCCTGCGGTGCACGCGGAGCCCGTCGCGGTCCTGCCCGATCCACTCCCGCAGCAGCGGCCACGAGCGGATCAGCGCCTCGTGCGCGAGCTCCACACCGTCACCGTCGAGCGTCAGCAGGCGTGCGGCGACGAGCTTGTCGAGCACCTCGCTGGCGCTGACCTCGCCCAGCCGCACCTTGCGCTTCGTGTCGTCCGTCCCGTCGCCGACGGCGATCAGCCGGAGCAGGATCTCCCGCGCCTCCTTGCGCTGCGCGGTGCCGAGCGAGGTGTACACGTCGTGCGCGGTCTGCGTGACCGCGTGCTCCAGCCCGCCCGCCTGCTCGTAGCCTGCGAGCGTGAGCGTCATGCCGTCCCGGCGCACCCACGTCTCGGCGAGCGCGTGCGACAGCAGCGGCAGCACGCTCGCCTGGCCCACGGCGTCCGACATCAGCCTGGCCAGCAGCGCCGCCTCGACCTTGGCACCCGCGTGGTGAGCGGGTTCGGTGACGGCCTGCCGCAGCTCGTCCGCGCTCATCGCGCCGACCATGACCTGCCCGCCGCGCAGCGCGTCCACCAGCCTCGGGTACCGCGCGCAGTGCCCGTAGAAGTCCGCGCGCACCCCGATCACCACGTGCGGGCCGCTGGTCAGCGCCGTGATCAGCCACTCGCGCTGCCGGTTGTCGCGGCACAGCGTGAACAGCTCCTCGAACTGGTCGACGACGACCAGCAGCCCGTCGGCCAGGCGTTTCAGGTTCGCCGGATCGTCCTCCAGCTCGGCGCGCAGCGCTTTGACGGACTCGTCGCGCACGGTCGCGAGCTGCATCGCGACCTCGTCCAGCGGGTCGGCGCCGGGCGTGAACAGCATCACCGGCAGGTCGGTCCGCGCGATGAGCCCAGCCCGCAGCACCGACGACTTCCCCACCCCGGACGCGCCGAACACGCCGATGAACCGGCGTTCAGTCACCAGGTCGAGCAGCTCGGAGGTGAGCCGGTCGCGGCCGAAGAAGCGGTGCGCGTCGGCGGCCTGGAACGGCTTGAGCCCCACGTACGGCGACTGCCCGTCCAGGCCCATGTCGTGCTGGAGCGCGTTGCGCCAGCGCGCCTCCCACTCGGCGGAGTCGCCTTCGCAGGCCTGGACGTACGCCAGGGTGACGGCGAGGCTCGGCAGCTTCCGCCCGCCCGCGGCCTCGGACAACGCGGCGGCCGAGTAGTGGGCACGCCTGCTCAGCTCGCGGTAGGTCGGGCTTCCCGCCAACTCGCGCAACCTGCGCAGGTCCGCCGCGAACTGCAGTAACTCGCTCTCGCCCGCGTCGAGCGGGCGCTCGCGCCTGGGCACGGCGTCATTGTTCAGAGAACTTTGTTCAGCGTCCACGAAAGGCCTCTGAACAACCCGTTCGCCCTAGCGTTGATCTCGCCGGGGGAAGGACCACCGCATTTCGGGTGGTACGGCGGCGGGCGAGATCACCTGCGGGGGAGGCAGGCGGTCTCTGTCCGCCGCCGGGGCAGCTGCCGGCACTCTCGCCCCGAACCGGTGCCGGTGCACAGGTCGGTGGAGCCGACCCCAGTGGCTCCACCGACCTCCCGCCTACAGTCCTACGAGCTTGTACAGCCCGCCGACTTCCTGCCGGTTGAGCACGCGCATCGAGCCGGGCCGCTGGTTGCCGAGCAGCACCTCGCCGACGGCGGTGCGGACCAGGCTGCGCACCGGGTAGCCGACCTCTTCGAGCAGCCGCCGCACGATGTGCTTGCGCCCCTCGTGCAGCACGACCTCGACGAGCGCGCGGCCGGGCATCGAGTCGACGAGCTTGAACGAGTCGACCTTGACCGGCCCGTCCTCGAGCTCGATGCCGGCGCGCAACCGCTTGCCGACACCCCGCTCGACCGGACCCGGCACCTCGGCGAGGTAGGTCTTCGTGACGTTGTACGACGGGTGCATGAGCCGGTGCGCCAGCTCGCCGTCGTTCGTGAGCAGCAGCAGCCCCTCGGTGTCCGCGTCGAGGCGCCCGACGTGGAACAGCCGCTCCTTGCGGTTGCGCACGAAGTCGCCGACGCACGGCCTGCCCAGGTCGTCCTCCATCGTGGACAGCACGCCGAGCGGCTTGTTCATCGCGATGGTGATGATGTCCTCGCGGATCTGCACCCGGACCCCGTCGACGTGCACGACGGCCGTCTCCGGGTCGATGCGCCGCCCCTGCTCCTTGACGACCTTGCCGTCGACCTGGACCCGGCCCTCGGCGATCAGTTCCTCCGAGGCGCGGCGGCTCGCGATGCCCGCCTGAGCGAGCACCTTCTGCAGCCGTACGCCTTCCTGTTCAGACATCGTCGATCGCATCCACTTCGGGCAACAGGGGGGCGATCGGTGGCAGGTCGGCGAGCGACGGCAGCCCCAACCGCTCCAGGAACAGTTCGGTCGTGCGGTACAGGATCCCACCCGTGTCGCTGTCGGTGCCGATCTCCTCGATGAGGCCCCGCGCGACGAGGGTGCGGATCACACCGTCCACGTTGACGCCGCGCACCGCGGCGATCCGCGCCCTGGTGACCGGCTGCCGGTAGGCGATGACCGCGAGCGTCTCCAGGGCGGCACGCGTGAGCTTGGCCCGCTGGCCGTCCAGCAGCAGCTTCTCCACGAAGGGGGCGAAGCGGTCGCGGGTGTAGAAGCGCCAGCCGTCACCCACCCTGCGCAGGTCGATGCCGCTGCCGGACTCGGTGTACCGGGTGCTGATCCTACTCAGCGCCTCCTTGACCCGTTTGACCGGCTGCTCCAGGGCGCTCGACAGCTGGTCCTCGTGGATCGGGGAGTCGACCACGAGCAGGACCGATTCCAGTGCCCCGTCGAACTCCTGGTCGTTCGTCAGGTCCGGGAGGCCTGAGTCCTCGATGTCCTCCGGGGTTGCGTTCGCCAGGTCTGCCGCTTCCAGGGCGGCGGTGACTGCGGCCGCGTCCAGGTCCCGCGTTTCGGGCTCGGGCTCGGGCTCGGTGTCAGGGTCGAACTCGGCGTCAGGCGCGGTGCCGGGCTCGGCCTCGAGCTCAGGGGCTGCCTCGGGCTCGGCTACGGGCTCCTGCGCAGAATCGGCCTCAGCTGCGGGGTCGGGGGCCGGTTCGAACTCAGGCGCGGAGTTGTCCACAGATTCGGCCGCGACCTCGGCTTCGGCCCCGGAAGTGTCGGTGCTGGTCGATACACTGGAACCGGGGGGCGCCCCCGCGGGTTCAAGATCGGAAGCCTCAGCCCCGGCGCCCTCCGCGCCGGCCACCGAGTTGTCCACAGATTCAGGCGCAGCCTCAGCTTCGGCCCCGGAAGTGTCAGTGCTCGCCGATACGCTGGAACCGGGGCCCGCCCCCGCGGGTCCCACAGCATCAAGATCGACCTCAGCCTCGCCGCCGGCCGACTCTTCCTCTTCCTCGGACTCGGACTCGGCCCGCCCCCCAACCCACCCAGCGAGGGCGGCACCAGCCGCGTCGAGAGCGGCGAAGTCCCACGGGGCGGCCTTTGACGCCGAAGGGTCGGTCGGCTCGGTCATCGAATCTCCAATCGGCGGAGCCGCCGGCTGCCACGGTGGGGATGTGTCAGCCCCCAACCGCCAGCTCGCGGCCGCAACATGGGTCCACCCCGCCCACTGTCTTTCACAGGGCCGGAAATAAAGTGTGAACGATGTCGAAGACGCTGGTGAAGCGGGCCTACCGGTACCGCTTCTACCCAACCGAACGTCAGCAACTCGAGTTGCTGCGCACGTTCGGCTGCGTGCGTCTCGTCTACAACATGGCCCTGCAAGCCAGGGCGGAGGCATGGGACCAGCACCGACGTCGGATCAACTACCACGACACGTCGGCGCTGCTGAGCGGGTGGAAGCGGACCGACGAGCTGGCTTTCCTCAACGATGTGTCCAGCGTGCCGCTGCAGCAGACGCTGCGGCATCTCCAGACGGCGTTCACCGGGTTCTGGGCCAAGCGCGCACGGTACCCGCGGTTCAAGTCCCGCAAGCGGGGGAAGGCCAGTGCCGAGTACACCCGCTCCGCATTCAGGTGGCGTGACGGGCGACTGTGGTTGGCGAAGCTGGATGATCCTCTGGACATCCACTGGTCCCGACCGTTGCCGGACAACGCGACGCCATCGACAGTCACGGTCAGCCGCGATGCGGCCGGGCGCTGGCACGTCTCGCTGAGGGTCGAAACAAGCGTCGAGCACCTGCCGCCCGGAGTGGACGCGGTCGGGATCGATGCCGGGTTGACTGCGCTGATCACTCTGTCGACAGGCGAGAAGATCGCGAACCCGCGACACGAGCGTCGCGACCGGCAACGGCTGGCCCGTGCGCAGCGGGTTTTGTGCCGCAAGCAGAAGGGATCCAACAACCGGGAAATGGCCCGCAAGGCGGTGGCACGCGTACACGCGCGCATTACTGATCGCCGGACGGACTTCCTGCACAAGCTCTCGACTCGGCTCGTTCGCGAGAACCAAACGATCGTGCTCGAGGACCTCAACGTGCGGGGCATGATCCGCAACCACAACCTGGCTCGCGCCATCAGCGATGCCGCGTGGTCGAAGCTGCGATCGATGCTGGAGTACAAGGCCGACTGGTACGGGCGCACCGTGATCGTGGTCGATCGCTGGTTTCCCAGCAGCAAGACCTGTGAGCAGTGCGGGCACCGACTCGACGACCTGCCGCTGGAGACGCGGGCGTGGACCTGCCCCGGCTGCGGCTACACGCATGATCGGGACGTGAACGCGGCCCGCAACGTACTGGCCGCCCGGCGGGCGGTCGCAGCCTGTGGAGACGGAGTAAGACCGATCCGGCGCTAGTTGGTGAGGCATCCGCCGCAACCTCCCTTCCAGGGAACAGAAGCAGGAACTGTTCGGCGCGAGCCGAACGGACAATCCCGGCCGTCCGGCCGGGAAGACGTCAACCGTATTCCTCGTCTTCGTCGCGGGCGACGGCCCGCGCTTCCTCCACCGACCCACCGACCCAGGTCACCTGCAACGGCCCCAACGGGTCGGGCTGCTCGAACGCCAGCACCTTCTCCCGGTACAACTCCAGCAAGGCCAGGAACCGGGCAACGACGTCCATCGTCTCCGAACAGTCGGAAACCAACTCGGCAAAGGTGGCCGTCCCGGCCGCGGCCAAGCGGGAACGCAACAACTCGGCGTGCTCCCGAACGGACACCCGATGCTGGTGAATGTGCGCGACGGACACTGTCTTAGCGGCCTTGGGCCGAAAGGCGGCGGCGGCGATCTCGGCGAACCGCGCGGGCGATACGCCGAGCATCACCTCGGGCAACAACCCTTCGTACCGCTGCTCCAATGCGACAGAACGCGGATACCGCCGATAAGCCCCTTGCTCCAACTCGGCGAACAACGCCGCGACCTGCTTGTAGGCCCGGTACTGCAAGAGTCGCGCGAACAACAGGTCGCGTGCCTCCAAGAGGGCCAGATCGTCTTCGTCCTCGACGTCGCCCGCGGGCAACAACCGGGCGGCCTTCAAATCGAGCAATGTCGCCGCGATGACGAGGAACTCGGTCGTCTCGTCCAAGTCCCACGAGTCGCCGAGTGCGCGGATGTGCGCGATGAAGTCGTCGGTGACGGTGTGCAGCGCCACCTCGGTGACGTCCAGGGTGTGCTGGGAGATCAGCTGCAGCAGGAGGTCGAACGGCCCCTCGAAGTTCGTCAGCTTGACCTTGAACCTGCCGTCGCCCTCAACAGACGGTTCAGTCACTGCTCGCGCAACCTACGCACGAGCAACGAGTCGGCGCCCGATGACTCCAGGTCGTCCAGCACGATCGCGATGGCCTCGCGCACCACGCGGCCGCGGTCCACGCCCAGCGAGTGCGACCCGCGCAGCTCGAGGCGGGCCTGCTCCAGCGCGAGCAGCTCCTCGTCGGACACGTACACCGTGATCTTCGTGGTGTGCTTCTCTCGACCGCTCCCCCGCCGTTGCGCGGGAGGCTCGTCCGTGGACGAGGTGGCGGGAGCAGCCGAGGTGAGGCGGAACAGCTCAGCCGCGCCCGGCAGTGAAGGGCGACGGTTCACCTGGCGATCACCTCACGGGCCAGTGCGCGGTACGCCTGCGCGCCCGCCGAGCGCGGGGCCCAGCGGGTGATCGGCTCGCCCGCGACCGTGGTCTCGGGGAACCGGACGGTGCGGTTGATGACGGTGTCGAACACGATGTCGCCGAACGCCTCGACGACGCGCGCCATCACCTCGCGGGAGTGCAGGGTGCGGTGGTCGTACATGGTCGCGAGGATGCCGGTGATCTCCAGCTTGGGGTTCAAGCGTTCCTTGACCTTCTCGATGGTGTCGATGAGCAGCGCGACCCCGCGCAGCGAGAAGAACTCGCACTCGAGCGGGATCAGCACTCCGTCCGCGGCCGCGAGGGCGTTCACCGTGAGCAGGCCGAGCGAGGGCTGGCAGTCCACCAGCACGTAGTCGTAGTGGTCTATCACCGGACGCAGCGTGCGGACGAGCGTGTGCTCCCTGCCGACCTCGGACACGAGCTGGATCTCGGCCGCGGACAGGTCGATGTTCGACGGGAGCAGGTCCATGTCGTCGACGCCGGTGTTGCGGATGACGTCGCGGACGCCGCAGTCGCGTTCCATGATGACGTTGTAGATCGTCTGGTCGAGCTGGTGCGGGTGGATGCCGAGGCCGACCGACAGCGCTCCCTGCGGGTCGAAGTCCACCAGCAGCACGCGTCTGCCGTACTCGGCCAGCGCGGCACCCAGGTTGATGGTCGACGTCGTCTTGCCCACGCCGCCCTTCTGGTTGCAGACCGCGAGGATCTTCGCGGGGCCGTGCTGCAGCACGCCCGGTGGTTCGGGCGTGTGGCGGCGCGGGCGACCGGTCGGACCGATGCCACCGACCTGCTCGGGTGCGACGTCGTCGACGGGCGCGGCGTGAGGAGCCAGGCTCAGGTCAACGGGAGGACGCGGCGCGAAGCGCTCGGCGTGCTCTGGTGTCGACATGGCCCGGTAACCTCACTGCTCGTAGTCGTCTCTCCGGGCGCAGCCTAGGCCGACGATGTATCAGCGGCAACGCGCCTCGCCGAGGACCGTCACACTGAGGTCAAGCAGGTACATCCGTTCGGGTGGCAGCCGAAAGGACCACGTCGAGCAATCCGGGGAACAACCTGTCGAGGTCTTCGCGGCGCAGCGACACCCAACGCTGGTTGCCCCGGCATCGTGTCCGGGTCACCCCGGCCTCTCGCAGGACGCGCAGATGTTGGGACAACGTCGACTTCGCGACCCCCACTTCGAACGCTCCGCAGAGGCGTTCGCCGTCGGCTTGTATCTGCCGTACGACGGCAAGCCGGGTCGGATCACTCAACGCGTGCAACACAGCGGGAAGGTCGATCGCCTCGAGGAGCGGCTCGTCCAAGTTCGGCACGTTTACACCGTACCCGTGGATGCCTCACATTCCAGTGGCACGTGGGTGAGCGGTCGCATAAACCTCGCGCAAAGTCGTAACTGTGACCAACGTGTAGACCTGAGTGGTCGTAACGGACGCATGCCCTAGCAACTCTTGGACCACACGCACATCCGCGCCTCCTTCGAGGAGGTGCGTCGCGAACGAGTGCCGCAACGTGTGCGGTGAGACGGGGGCCAGAATTCCGGCCTCCTCCGCCGCCGTTTTGAGCACCTGCCAGGCCGACTGGCGCGAGAGCCGCCCGCCACGCGTGTTGAGGAACAAGGCGGGCGTGCCGCGTCCCTTTGCGGCCAAAGCGGGTCGCGCTCTCACCAAATAGGAGTCAACGGCGGCCAGCGCCGGACGGCCGACAGGAACGATGCGCTGTTTGCCACCTTTGCCGTCCAAAAGGACGGTCCGCTCCTCCGCGTCAATGTCGTCCACGTCCAAACCGACGACCTCCGAGATGCGCGCGCCCGTCGAGTAGAGGAGTTCCAGCAACGCCTTGTCGCGCGGATTGGACACGTTGTCCAGCAACTGGAGCACCTGGTCGACCGGCAACGCCTTGGGCAGCCGCTTCGGCGGCGACGGCGGGTGCACGGCGCGCGCGGCGTCGTGCGGCACCAGTCCTTCCCGGTGCGCGAAGCGGTGCAGCCCGCGCACGGCCACGAGCGTGCGGGCGGCGGACGACGCGGCGAGACCGCTCTCGCGCAACGTCGCGAGGAACTCGCTGACGTGCCCCTCGCTCACCTCCTCGAGCGCGGTGACGCCGCGTTCGGTCAGGTGCTCGTCGTAGCGGCGCAGGTCGCGCGAGTACGAGTCGAGCGTGTTGTGCGCGGTGCCGCGTTCGACCGCGAGGTGGTCGAGGTAGGTGGCGATGACCTCAGCGATCACCCCGACAGCCCTTCGAGGACGATCCGTCCGTCCACCGCGTTCACGCCCTTCGCCAGTGCCGGGTCGGCGGCGACCGCGGCTTCGAAACCCTTGTCCGCCAACGCGAGCACGTACGGCAGCGTCACGTTGGTGAGCGCCCAGGTCGAGGTGTTCGGCACCGCGCCGGGCATGTTCGCGACGCAATAGAACACGGAGTCGTGCACCCGGTACGTCGGGTCGGCGTGCGTCGTCGGCCGCGAGTCCTCGAAGCACCCGCCCTGGTCGATGGCGATGTCCACGAGCACCGAACCGGGCCGCATCCGCGACACCAGGTCGTTGCTGACGAGCTTCGGCGCCTTCGCGCCCGGCACGAGCACCGCGCCGATCACCAGATCCGCCCAGCGGCAGGCCTTCTCGACCTCGTAGGCGTTGCTGGCGATCGTCTGGAGGTGGCCGCGGTAGGTGAAGTCGATCTGCCGCAGGCGGTTGACGTTGTTGTCCAGCACGATCGTCTCGGCCTGCAGGCCGACGGCCATCGTCGCCGCGTTCAGCCCGGCGACCCCGGCGCCGATCACCGCGACCTTGCCCGCCGCGACACCGGGCGCGCCCCCGAGCAGCACGCCGCGGCCGCCCTGCGCGCGTTCGAGGCAGTGCGCGCCGACCTGCGCCGCCATCCGCCCGGCGATCTCGCTCATCGGCGCGAGCAGCGGCAGCGAGCCGTCCGGCAGCTGCACGGTCTCGTAGGCGATGGCGGTGATGCCGGAGTCCAGGATCGCCTTCGTGCACTCAGGACTGGCCGCGAGGTGCAGGTAGGTGAAGAGGACCTGGCCGGACCGCATGCGGTGGTACTCGTCCGCGATCGGCTCCTTGACCTTGAGCACGAGCTCGGCGTCCCGCCACACGTCGTCGGCGGTCGGCACGATCGTCGCGCCCGCCTCCTCGTACTCGTGGTCGGGGAAGGACGACCCGGCGCCCGCGTCGGTCTCGACGACCACCCGGTGCCCGCGGCGCATCAGCTCGACCACACCCGCCGGCGTGATGGCCACCCGGTACTCGTGGTTCTTGATCTCCCGAGGGACTCCGACCAACATCGTCGCAGCGTATTCCGCACAACCCCGAGTCGCATCGGATAGCGTCCGCGTCGTGTCAGAAGCTTTCGGCGCCGAGCACCAGCGCATCGGCAACCAGCAGCGCGAAGAAGCGATCAACGCGCTCAACGACCACTTCGCGGCGGGCCGCGTCGACATCGGCGAGTACCAGAACAGGGTGAGCAGCGCGACCAACGCGCAGACCTACCAAGAACTCGCGATGCTGTTCAGCGACCTCCCGCACCCGCACCCGCCGTTCCTGGCACCCGCGACACCGCCGCCGTTCCCGACGATGACGATGCCGCCGCCGGCATACACGCCGCCGCCCACGTACACGCCGCCGACGGGGCCCTACACGCCTCCTGCGGGCGCGTACGTGCCTCCGCCGACCTATGCGGTGCCGCCGACGGCATACGGGTACAACGTCTACGCGCCGTACGGCTACGACCCGCTGACCGGGCAGCCGCTGTCGGACAAGTCGAAGGTCGTCGCGGGCCTGCTGCAGCTGTTCCTCGGCGGCTTCGGCGTCGGCCGGTTCTACATCGGCGACGTCGGTATCGGCGTCGCGCAGCTGCTGACGTGCGGCGGCTGCGGCATCTGGGCGCTGGTCGACGCGATCATCCTGCTGGTCAACGGCGGAACGGACGCGCAGGGCCGCAGGCTGCGCGACTGACGCTCAGAGCACCAGGTTCCGCACCAGCATCCACGTGAGCCCCACTCCCAGGACCACCGATCCGAGCCTCCTGGGAACGGGCCGCGGCTTCTCCCCCTTGCGGGCCGCGTTCGCCCACCGCAGCCACAGCCACGCGAGCATCGGCAGCCCGGCGACGAGCATGACCGCGTTGAAGTCCCACGCGGCGGCGAAGTCGCCGTGCAGCAGCGCGTGCACCATCCGGGTGGACCCGCAGGCGGGACAGTCCCAGCCGGTCAGCCAGTTGAACGGGCAGCGCGGCAGCAACGAGTCCGGGTTGTTCGGGTTCACGAACAGCAGCACGCCGCACCCGGCGGCAGCCGCTGCCAGCGTGATGAAGGGAGCTTTCATCAAGCTCAGCTTTGTGAAAGCTCCCTTCATGAAGATCACCTCAGGCCGCGGGCCGCGAAACGGGTCGGGCGGTCGCGCCACGGGGCGTCGGCGGGACGGGCGGACGCCCGGCCCTCGACGACCTCGCGCGCGGCCAGCAGTCCACCGACCGCGGACGAGTTGACGATCTCACCGGAGAACACCATCGACACCGCGTCGGACAACGGGAAGCGGTGGATCTCCAGGTCCGCCTCCTCCTCGCCCTGATGATCACGTTCCACAGTGGACAGACCCTGGGCGAGGTAGACGCGGACGACCTCGTCGGTGAAACCCGGTGACGCGGCCACGTCCACGAGCGTCGACCACCACTGCGCGGAGAGCCCGACCTCCTCGCCCAGCTCACGCCGCGCACCGTCCACAGGGGACTCGCCCTCGGCGTCGAGCAGGCCGGCGGGCAGCTCCCACAAGTGGCGGCCGAGCGCGTGCCGGTACTGGTGGATGAGCGTCACGAAGCCCTCGGAGTCGAGCGCGACGACCGCCACCGCACCGGGGTGCTCGACGATCTCGCGTTTCGCGGTGTCCCCGCCCGGCATCTCGACGTCGTCCACCCGCAGCGCCACGACGCGGCCGATGTGCACGTCCGTCGAGTCGACGGTCTTGAACTCGTGACGATCACTCACTTATTTGACTCCTGCCGTGAGCGGAAGACGTTCCGCGACACGGTAGTCGATCGCCGCCCGAACGAAAGCGGCGAACAGCGGGTGCGGCTTCGTCGGGCGCGACTTGAGCTCCGGGTGGGCCTGCGTCGCGACGAAGAACGGGTGCACGTCGGCGGGCAGCTCGATGAACTCGACGAGCCTGCCGTCCGGCGAGACACCGGAGAACACGAGGCCCGCGTCGGCGAGCTTGCCGCGGTAGGCGTTGTTGACCTCGTAGCGGTGGCGGTGCCGCTCGGACGCCTCGGAGGCACCGTAGGCGTTCGCGACCTGCGAGCCGGGCGTCAGCTTCGCGACGTACGCGCCGAGGCGCATCGTGCCACCCATGTCGCGCTCGCCGGAGATGACGTCCTGCTGGTCGGCCATCGTGCTGATGACCGGCGCGCCGCCCTCCTCGAACTCGGCCGAGTTGGCGTCCGCGATGCCCGCGAGGTTCCGCGCGGTCTCGATGACCATGCACTGCAGCCCGAGGCACAGGCCGAGGATCGGCACGCCGCGGGTGCGGGCGTAGGTGATGGCGCCGATCTTGCCCTCGATGCCGCGCACGCCGAAGCCACCGGGCACGAGCACGCCGTCCAGGCCGGACAGCGCACGCGCCGCGCCCTCTGGCGTCTGGCACTCGTCGGACGGCACCCACTTGACCTCGACCTTGGCGCGGTGCGCGAAACCACCCGCGCGCAGCGCCTCGGTGACCGACAGGTAGGCGTCCGGCAGGTCGACGTACTTGCCGACGAGACCGATCCTCACCGTCTCGGACGGGTTGTGGACGCGGTCGAGCAGGTCGCCCCACACGGTCCAGTCGACGTCGCGGAACGGCAGGTCGAGGCGGCGCACGACGTACGCGTCGAGGCCTTCGGCGTGCAGGACCTTCGGGATGTCGTAGATGGACGGAGCGTCGACCGCGGCCACGACGGCCTCGTTGTCGACGTCGCACATCAGGCCGATCTTGCGCTTGAGCGCGTCCGGGATCTCCCGGTCCGCGCGGCACACGATGGCGTCCGGCTGGATACCGATGTTGCGCAGCGCGGCGACCGAGTGCTGCGTCGGCTTGGTCTTCAGCTCACCGGACGGCGCGAGGTACGGCACGAGACTGACGTGCAGGAAGAACACGTTGTCCCGGCCGACGTCGTGCCGCACCTGGCGGCACGCCTCGAGGAACGGCAGCGACTCGATGTCGCCGACTGTGCCGCCGACCTCGGTGATGACGACGTCCGGCGTGACACCGTCCGCGTCCGGCTCGGCCATCGCCCTG
This sequence comes from Lentzea tibetensis, assembly GCF_007845675.1. GTDB lineage: Bacteria > Actinomycetota > Actinomycetes > Mycobacteriales > Pseudonocardiaceae > Lentzea > Lentzea tibetensis. Next base: position 421,316 of record NZ_VOBR01000006.1, read on the forward strand.
ATCCGGCGCTTGATCTCGTCCGTGATGTGCGGGATGACCTGGACGGTGTCGCCCAGGTACTCGCCGCGCCGCTCCTTGGCGATGACCTCGGAGTAGACCTGCCCGGTCGTGACGTTCGCGTCCGCGGTCAGGTCACGAGCGAGGAACCGCTCGTAGTGGCCGATGTCGAGGTCCGTCTCCGCGCCGTCGTCGGTCACGAAGACCTCGCCGTGCTGGAACGGGTTCATCGTGCCGGGGTCCACGTTGAGGTACGGGTCCAGCTTCTGCATGGTGACCCGCAGACCACGGGACGTGAGCAACTGGCCGAGGCTGGAAGCCGTGAGCCCCTTGCCGAGCGAGGAGGCGACGCCTCCCGTGACGAAGACGTGCTTGGTCGTGCGTACCTGCTGCACCAACGAGGGCTCCCGTGGTCCGAAATTGGTGAGGGTCAATCCCCCACGTCCACGGGCCTAAACGCTAACACGCCTTCGGTCACTCAGCGCACTCCGACTCGGTGGATCACATCACCCGGTTGGCGGTGCCGCCATCGCACCAACAAGAATCGCCGCGCAGCGGCAGCCCAACCCAGCGGCAGCGGGCAGCCGTCCCGGCACGGCTCCGTCGAATCGGCGTGTTGGTCGGGCGGGATGCCGAGCAGGGTGAGCGGCCCGGCGGGGCAGCATCGTGAACACAGCGGGGATCAGGAAACAGGCACGGCCTTCACGATCATTGGTCTTCGACACCACATGATCGAACAGAGGTCGTACTCGCTCACATCGCAGCCGCACCAAGCAACAATCGCCGCGCAGCGGCAGCCCAACGGGCAGCCCCCACCCGCCCTGGCAGGGTTCCGTCAAAGTCAATTGCCCGCATCCTGCGCGGACACCGGGACATCGAGAACCGGCTGCACCGGGTCCGTGACGTCACCAACGGCGAAGCCACTCCCGCCCGCGCACCGGCACCGCACCACGCGCCATGGCCAGCCGGCGCAACCTCGCCCTCAGCGCACACCGCATCACCGGCACCAGCAACATCGCCCAAGCCCTACGCGCCACGGCCCGAGACAACACACGATCGAACCGACGTCGTGCCTGCCTGCGCCGCAGCAACTCCAGGCAGCCCCCACCCGCCCTGGGGGGCGTCCCTGCTCCAGTCTATCGACATAGCCGCAGGTCAGCGCGCCATTCGGCGATCTGTGGACAACTCGGCCGGTGTGGACAACTCGCGATCACGCCGCCGGCGACGGCGCCTCGGCGTTCCCGGCCACGCCGTAGCGCCCCGACCTGCCCTCCAGCTGCTCCCGCAACGCCAGCACGGTCACCACGCGACCGGCCGCGGAGTCGATGTTGTCCACAGTGGACAGGACCGAGGTGGACGCCGTGTCCGCCCGCACCACGCCGATCGCCCCGGTCCCGCTGGCCGCGCCGTCCGCACCGGCGAGGACGGTGCCGGCGCCGGACCGGTCGAGCTGGGTCGCGAACCGCGCGACGGTGGCGGCGCGGTCGCCCGCGGCGTCGCCCGTCGCGGAACCACCGGTGAGCACGACCGCGAGCTGCGCGGCCTTCACGCCCTGGGTGGCGCGCACGAACCCGGAGTTCGCGAGTCCGGCCAGCGCGGAGGCGGCCTCGTCGGCTGAGGCCTGGGGCTGGTTGTCCTTGTTGAGCAGCAGCAACGTGCCGAGGAGGCCACCAGCGCGCGTGCCGGGGTCCGACGCGGTCGGCAGCTGGGTTCCGGCGGGCTGGAGGCGGGCGACGAGGTCGCGCAGCTGGTCGGCCTTGTTCGGGTCGGTGAACGCGTCGGTGAGCTGGAGCTCGCCGGTGACGGTCGCGCCCGCGGCCTTGAGCAGCTGGGTCAGCGCGTCGCGGTCGGTGGGCCGCGCGTCGGCCGTCGTGACGATGACGACCGTGCGGTCGGTGAGCCGGTCCTTCACCGCGAGCGGACCGACGGAGCCCGCGAACCGGTCAGCCTCGGCGAGCTTCGCGTTCAGCGCGTTGCGCTCGGTCTGCAGGTCGGACACCTGCTGGCCCAGCGTGTTCTTCTCGTTCGACAGTCCGGAGAGGAGCCTGCCGCTGATGGCGGTCGACCCCAGCACCACGCCCACGGCGAGCGCGAGGAACACCGCGGTGATCGAGACGATGTGGTAGCGCAGCGAGATCACGAGAAAAGCCCCCTGAACCAGTCGGCGACGGATTTCCACGCGTCGACGGCGATGTCGACGTAGGCCTGACCGACCCCGGACACCGCGAGCGCCGACACCATGGCGATGACGGCGGCGAGCACCAGGAGGACGATCACGCCGAGTGAGACCCGGCTGCGGTGCAGCGTGGCGACGGCTTCGCCGTCCACCAGCTTGCTGCCCAGCTTCAACCGGGTCAGGAAGGTCGAGGGGTTGGAGCCGGAGTGGCCCCGGTCGAGGAACTCGCGCAGCGTCGCGCGCAGCCCCACCGTGACGACCAGGGACGCGCCGTGCGCCTCGGCGAGCAGCAGCGCCAGGTCCTCGGCGTTGCCGGACGCGGGGAACGTGACCGCGCCGATGCCCAGGTCCTGGATGCGCTGGAGACCGGGCGCGTGCCCGTCGGTCTGCGCGGGCACCACGACCTCGGACGCGGCCTTCAGCGACGCGGTGCCGATGCCGTCGGGGTCGCCGACGATGATGTCCGGCTTGAACCCGGCGTCGTGCAACGTGTCCGCGCCGGTCTCGACGCCGATCAGCACGGGCCGGTACTCGCGGATGTACTTGCGGAGCTTGCGCAGCTCCTCGGCGTGCGACGGGCCGCCCGCGACGACCAGCACCTGCCGGTCGCGGATCGGCACGTACACCTCCGGCACGCCGACGCCGTCGAGTATCAGCGTGCGTTCGCGGCGCAGGAACTCGATGGTGTTGGCGGAAAACGCCTCCAGCTGCGCCGACATCCCGGCCTTCGCCTCGATCATGGCGTCCGCGATGGACTCGGCGTTCTGCTCGACGCCCTTCGCGAGCTCGCGTTCGCCCGCGTAGACGACGCCCTCGTGCAGCCGGAGCTTCGTGCCCTCCTTGATCTCCCGCAGCGCGGTGGCACCGACCTGGTCGATGAGCGGGATGCCCGCCTCGATCAGCAGCTCGGGCCCCAGGTTCGGGAACCGGCCGGAGATCGACGGCGACGCGTTCACCACCCCGACGACCTCGGCGGCGACCAGCGCTTCCGCGGTCCGGCGGTCGAGGTCGACCAGGTCGAACACCGCCACGTCTCCGGGGCTGACCCTCCGGATCAGGTCACTCGCCTTCCGGTCCACCCGCGCCACGCCGGTGACCCCTGGCAGTTCGGTGTTCGAGCGGCTGAGCAACCCGGAGAGCTTCATGCGTCCGATGGTGACTCACGGTGCAGGTGTGGCCGGTGAGGCACGCCGAGCGCGTTCAGTCCCAGGTCGGGTGAAGAACCGTCCCCGCGACGGCCACGACCACGGCCGCGAGCAGGAACCAGATGCCGTCGCCGTACCCGGCGCGCAACGCGGGGTCGACCAGCAGGTTGCCGTCGCGGGAGAACGCGATCGCGTTCTCCAGGTACACGAGCAGCATCGCGACCACGCCCGCGAGCATCGCGGTGCCGGCGAGCGCGAGCTTCTTGCCCTTCTTCGGCCATGCGAGCGCGACGACCAGCAGCAGGGCCGCGGCCACGATGGACGCGCCGAACAGCGGGCTGTGCGGGTCGTCCGGGCCGCCGAAGTTCGTGCGCCACGCGGTGGTGAAGAACTCGCTGCGCGGCTGGTCGAGGCCGAACTGGATGCTCAGGTAGGACAGCGTCCTCGTCGTGCCCCACAACGCCAGTGCGACCGCCGCCACGAGCGCGACCACGGCCTGAACGCGCCTGCTCACGCCGCCTCCCGCTGCAACCCGACCGCACCCGCCGTCGCAACGACCGTCGCCACGACCAGCAGCACCAGCCCGATGCCGAAGTCGAACGACGCACCCTTCTGGCCGACCGCGTGCCCGCGCTCGGACATCACCAGCGCCACCAGCACACCCAGCGCACCGACCTGGGCCAGCGCGCCGCCGAGCGCGGCGTACCGGGCCACCTCGGGCCGCCACGCGAGCGCGGCGATCGCCAGCGCGGCGATGACCGCGGTGACGGTCAGCGGGATCCCGTACGTCGGGGACAGTTCGCCCGCGGGCCAGTCGCCCGGCTTGTTGATGATCGTGGTGCCCCACGCGCGGACGACGACCTCGACACCACCGGTGTAGGACGACGAGTACAGCGGCAGCACCTGCGCCACCGCGGTGAGCACGACGCCGACGGCCAGCAGCGCGGCCGCCGTGGCGCGCCCCATCACGCGTTCTCCTGCATCGGGACACCGTACGGCGGGGTGTCCATCTCGTCGGAGTCGTCGAACTGGTGGATCACCACCGCTCCCTCGGTGGCGGCGGGTTCGGCGGCGCGCTTGCGCCGCAGCGTGAACACGAGCCCGACCACGGCGACGACCACGCCCGCGATCATGACCGTCAGTCCGCCGCCCGCCTCGGCGGTGGGCCCGAAGTCCATGCCCGGTTCCTGCGCCTGGACCCCGCTGCCCATCGACAGGTACGCCTCCGCGGCCGACCACACACCCGCGGCCATCCCGGCGACACCGCCGACGGCGAGCAGACGGCCGGCTTCCCGTCCACGCAGCAACAAGACCACGCCGACGACGGCAGCCACGGCGGCGGCCGAGATCGGCAGCCCGAAGCGGGGCGGGTACGCCTCCTGGGGCGGCCCCGACGCGGGCTGCAGGTACTCCCACGAGCTCATCGAGTGCACCTCGGAGGCTCCGGGGAACGAGAACTTGAGCACGTACAGCTCGAGGAACGTCCCGATCACCGCGACCACGGCACCGACGACCAGCAGCACCGGCCCGAGCCGCACCCGGATCACTTGGGTTCCTCGACCACGACCGGGAAGCCGTAGGGCGGCGTGTCCTCGTCGCTGCCCTCGTCCTCGATCTGGTGGATGACGACGTCGTCCGCGGGCGGCTCGGGTTTCGGCTGCCGCGGCGGGTACTCCTGGATCGCGGCCGCGCCGACCAGTGCGAGCCCGGTCGCCACGATCAGCGCCAGCAGCCCGTCGCCGGTGTGCAGCTGGACCGGCGAGTCGGGCTGCAGCTGGAACGCGAACTCGGCGACCTTCGAGTCGTGGTACTCCTGCGCGGTCCACGCGGCGCCGAACAGCAGGCCGGCACCGATCAGCGCCCCGTACCTGGCGAGCGGCAGGCGGGTGCTGAGCAGCCCGCCGAGTGCGAGCAGCACAGCACCGGCGAGTATCGGCAGGCCGAACCTCGGCGGCGGCGTGGTGCGGCCGCCGGGGAAGTCGTTGCGCGACACCGTCCACGCGTCTTCCTCGAACCGCAGCGGTGAGCCCTGGCCGACGTCGATCTCGATGTAGCGGAACGTCAGGAATGTCGCGGCCACGCCGAGCGCGGCCGCGAGCACCACCAGCACCGCCCCCAGTGCCCGGCGCGTGGTCACGTTCGCACTTCCTTCCAGCCTGTTGCTCAGGCGCCCTTCTTGCGGCTCTTGCGCCGCACGACGGGTGCCGCGTCCTTGTCCGCCTTGGCGGCGGCCAGCAGTTCCTCGGCGTGGGCCCGGCCGGTGTCGGTCGAGTCCATCCCCGCCAGCATGCGCGCGAGTTCGACGACCCGCTGGGATTCGTCCAGCCTGCGCACCGCGCTGCTCGTGAACGTCCCGTTCGCGCTCTTGTCGACGACGAGGTGCCGGTCCGCGAACGCGGCGACCTGCGGGAGGTGCGTCACGACGATGACCTGGTGGCTGCGCGCCAGCCTGGCGAGCCTGCGCCCGACCTCGACGGCCGCACGGCCGCCGACACCGGCATCGACCTCGTCGAACACGAGCGTGGGCACCGGGTCCGAGTGCGACAGCACGACCTCCAGCGCCAGCATGACCCTGGAGAGCTCACCGCCGGACGCGCCCTTGTGCACCGGCAGCGCGGGCGCGCCGGGGTGCGAGATGAGCCGCAGCTCCACGTCGTCGACGCCGGACGCACCAGCGTGCAGCCGCAGCTTGCCGACGGCGAGCGCCTGCGCGTCGTTGGCCTCGGCGTGGCGTGGCCGGACGACGACCTCGACCGTCGCGTGCGGCATGGCGAGCCCGTCGAGCTCCTCGGTGACGGCCTTGCCCAGCTCCTCGGCCGCGGACGTGCGCGCGTCGGTGACCTGCTGCGCGAAGATCGCCAGCTCGAGCGCCAGCGCGTCCCGCCGTTCGGCCAGCGCGGTCAGCGCCTCCTCGGACGTGTCGAGCCCGTCGAGCCGCTGCTTGGCCTGGTCGGCCCACTCGATGACGCCGTCGACGTCCGCCGCGTACTTGCGGGTGAGCGCCTTCAGCTCGGCCTGCCGCTGGAGCACCTGCTCGAGGCGGCCGGGGTCGGCGTCGAGGTGCTCGAGGTAGGTGCTGATCTCCGCGCCCACGTCGGCGAGCAACGTGGCCGCTTCGACGAGCCGCGGTTCCATCTCGCGCAGCTTCGGGTCCTCCGAGACGGACAGCCTGCGGCGCGCCTCGCTGATCAGCCCCAGCGCGCCGGGGTTGTCCGGGTCGCCGTCGACGGCGCCGCTGACCGCGTAGTGCACGCCCTGCGCGGTTTCACGCAGCTGGTCGGCGTCCGCGAGGCGGCGCGCCTCGTCGTGCAGCTCGGTGTCCTCGCCCGGCTTCGGGTCAACGGCCCCGATCTCGCCGAGGCCGTGCCGCAGCAGATCGGCCTCGCGGGCCAGCTCGCGGGAGCGTTCGGTGCGCTCGGTCAGCTCGGCGGCGACGCGCAGCCACTCCTCACGCAGCCGCTGGTACTCGCCGAGCGGCCCGGTGACGTCGTCGCCCGCGAAGCGGTCGAGCAGCGCGCGCTGCTCGGTGGGCCGCATCAGGCGCAGCTGGTCGTTCTGCCCGTGCACGGCGAGAAGCTGTTCGGACAGCTCGGAGAGCACGCCGACCGGGACGGAGCGGCCACCGAGGTGGGCGCGCGAACGGCCGTCCGCACCGACGGTGCGCACGGCGATCACCGTGCCGTCGTCGTCCGGCTCACCGCCGACCTCGTCGGCCACCTTCGCGGCCGGGCTACCGGCCGGGGCGTGAAATCTTCCCTCCACCACTGCTTTGTCGGCGCCGGTTCGAACTCTGGACGCCTCGGCACGACCTCCGCCGAGCAGGTGCAGCCCGGTCACGACCATGGTCTTGCCCGCCCCCGTCTCACCGGTGACAACGGTGAATCCGGGGTCGAGCTCGAGCGTCGCCTCGTCGATCACGCCAAGGCCATTGATGCGCATCTCGGCCAGCACAGGGCGAACGATACTTGCCTCCCCTGACAGTTCCGCGCGGGTACCGTATCCAGCGAATGCCGCGTGTCCGAGCGGTGAGATCAGCCTGCCGATGGTCCGCGCCATCCCTTCACGGGCAACGAGAACTTCTCGACCAGCCGGTCGGTGAACGGTTCCTGGCGCAGCCGCACGACCTTGAGCGGGAACTTGCCCTCGACGACCTCGATGCGCGACCCCGGCGGCAGCTCGAACGTGCGCCGCCCGTCCGCGGACAGCACGGCGGGCTGGCTGCTCGGCTCGATCTCGAACGCCACGACGGACTTCGGCGACACCACGAGCGGCCGCGCGAACAGCGCGTGCGCGTTGTTCGGCACCACCAGCAGCGCCTGCACGTCCGGCCACACCACCGGTCCGCCCGCGGAGAACGCGTACGCGGTCGACCCGGTCGGCGTCGCGCACAGCACGCCGTCGCAGCCGAACGCCGAGACAGGCCTGCCGTCGACCTCGACGACCACCTCGAGGATCCGCTCCCGGATGCTCTTCTCGACGCTGGCCTCGTTGACGGCCCAGGTCTGCGCGATGACGTCGCCGTTGGCGCGCACCATCACGTCGAGCGTCATGCGCTCCTCGACGTGGTAGTCCTTCGCCAGCACGTGGGTCACGGCCTCGTGCAGCGCGTCCGAGTCCGCTTCGGCGAGAAACCCGACGCGGCCGAGGTTCACGCCGAGGATGGGCACACCGGCGGGCAGCGCGAGCTCCGCGCCGCGCAACAGGGTTCCGTCACCGCCCAGCACGAGCACCAGCTCGGTACCGGCGGCCGCCTCGTCGTCCGCGGGGACGAGCTTCGTGCAGCACGACGGTCCGAGGTCGGACGCCTCCTCGTCGAGCACCCGCACGGTGATGCCACCGACGGCGAGCCTTCCGGCCACCTGCCGTGCGAGATCGACGTTGCTCTGGTGTCCGGTGTGGACGACCAGCAGGATTTCCCTCATTGGGGCCCTTCTGCGACAGCGGTGCGCACCATCTCGGCGACAGCACCCGGTTCGACCGGGGCGCCGCGCCGGAGCCAGAGGAAGAATTCGACGTTGCCGGACGGGCCGGGCAACGGGCTAGCGACCACGCCGTGCGGCTGCAGCCCCAGTTCCTGTGCGGCGACGGCCACCTCGGTGACCGCTTCGGCGCGCAGCTCGGGGTCGCGGACGACGCCACCCGAGCCGAGCCGTTCCTTGCCGACCTCGAACTGCGGCTTGACCATCGGCAGCAGATCGCCCTCCTCGTCGAGGCACGCGGCCAGTGCGGGAAGCACGAGCCTCAACGAGATAAACGAGAGATCAGCTACCGCGAGTTCAACTTTTCCGCCGATGTCCTCCGGCGTGAGGGTGCGGACGTTGGTCTTGTCCTTCACCACGACCCGGTCGTCGGTCTGGAGTTTCCAGTCGAGCAGGCCACGTCCGACGTCCGCCGCCACGACGGTTTTCGCACCGCTGCGCAGCAGGACGTCGGTGAAACCGCCGGTGGACGCGCCCGCGTCGAGGCACCGCTTGCCGTCGACCGCGATCTGGAACGCTTCGAGCGCGCCGACGAGCTTGTGCGCGCCGCGCGAGGCCCACTTGGGGTCGGCCTGGTCTTCCTTGACGACCAGTGCCGTGTCGATCTCGACGGCGGTGGCTGGTTTGGTGGCGACCGTGCCGCGGATCGTCACGCGGCCTTCGGCGACGAGCTGGCTGGCGTGCTCACGCGACCGCGCCATGCCGCGGCGCACGAGTTCGGCGTCGAGCCGTGCCCTGCGTGGCATCGGGTCACACCTTGTCGATGGAGGACAGCGCCTCGGTGAGCGTCGCGTGCACCGCGTCGAACCGGGCGACGTGCTCGGCGACGTCCACGTGGTCGAGGCCCTCGAGCCGCGACAGCGCGTCCTCGATAGCTTCCGCCGGGATCGGCGGAGGGCCGGGCAGTGGGAAGTTCACCGGTTCACGGTAGCTGATGCAGAACCGACAGGTCTCGGCCGACATACGTGGGCCGCCACTCCTCCGGCAGCGCCTCCGCGTCCTCGCGGGTCGACACGCCGGTGAGCACGAGCAACGAGTCCATGCCCGCGTTGACCGCACCCGCGATGTCCGTGTCGAGCCGGTCCCCGACCACCAGCGGCCGGTCCGCGCCGAGCGACTTGGCGGCCTGCTCCAGCAGCGGTGTCGCCGGCTTGCCCGCGACCAGCGGTTCGGTGCCCGTGGCCGCCTTCAGCGCCGCCACCAGCGCACCGTTGCCGGGCAGCAGCCCGCGCTCGGTGGGCAGCGTGACGTCGACGTTGCAGGCCACCCACAGCGCGCCGTTGTTGATGGCGACGCAGGCCTCGGCCAGCTCGCGCCAGCCGAGGTCCTGGTTGAGTCCCTGCACGACCGCCTGCGCCTCGTCCGCCGTGTCGACGGGGACGAGCTTGCGCAGACGGATCTCCTCTTTCAGCGCGTCGGTGCCCAGCACCAGCACCTTGGTCGCGGCGGGGACGCGGTCCGCGACCATCGCCGCGCCCGCCTGCGCACTGGTGCTGACCTCGGTGATGCTCGTGTTGAACCCGAGCTCGTTGAGGTGGTCCGCGACGGCCTGGGGGCTGCGTGAGGCGTTGTTGGTGACGAAGCGGATCCCGACGCTCTTCCTGCGTGCCTCGGCGACCGCCTCGACGGCGCCGGGAACCACTTCGCCTCCCCGGTAGACGGTGCCGTCGAGGTCGATCAGCAGCGCGTCGTACCGGTCCAACAACGTCTGGCTCACTTGTCTCCCGCGTCCTCGGTGCTCTCCGCGTCGTCGTTCGCGGTCTCGCCGTCGCCTGCGTCCTGGACGTCCTCGGTCAGCTCGAACGCGCGCTCGGCGGCGTCGGTCTCACCCTCGTCGTCGGCCTCAGCGGCGTTGAGGAACCACTTCACGGCTTCCTCGGTGCGCCCGGCAGCCGCCAGGTTGTCCGCGTAGGCGTAGAACAGCCGTGCGCTGAACTCGGTGCGGTGACCGGGGTCGAGGTCGGGCCCCTGCAGCGCGACGACCGCCGCGTCCAGCTGACCCATGTCCCTGCGCGCACCGGCCGCGACGATCCGCAGCTCGACGGCCTCTTCGTCCGGCAGCTTCAGTCCCTTGGCCTCACGGGCGAGCTCGATGGCCCGCTCGGGCCTGCCGAGCGCGCGTTCGCAGTCCGCCATGATCGCCAGGTGGCCGGTGCCGGTGGTCATCCGCCGCGCGGCCCGCAGTTCGGACAGCGCCTCGGCCCACTCGCCCGCGAAGTACGCGGTCAGGCCGGCCGCCTCGCGGACGACACCGACGCGCGCCGCCTTGCTGCGGGCGTGCCGTGCGTGCTCGAGCGCCAGCTCCGGCTCGCTGTCGATCAGCAGACCGGCCGCGGCCAGGTGCCTGCCCACGATCTCGGCGAGGCCCTTGGGGAGGCTGCGCAGCTCGCCCCGGATCTCCGGGTCGAGCAGCGAGATGTCGGCGTCCTCGGGGAGCTCGGGTGCCCGGCCCCGGACGGGAGCGGACTCCTCGTCCCGGTCACGCCCGCGGTCGCCCGCGTCGTCGCGCCTGTCGCTGCCGCGCTGGTCGCTGTCACTGTCATCGCGGCGGCTGTCGCCGGCCTCGTCAGCGGCGCGCTCGTCCTCGCGGTCGTCAGCACCGCTCTCGTCGGCGTCGCGCTCAGTTGAGTCGCGCTCGTCGATCTCGTCGTCCTCGCGGTCGACGTCGTCGGCCTCAACCGCGCTCGGGGCGTCGGTCGAGTCGTCGGCCTGCACAGCCTCGGCAGAACTCACAGTGGATGCGGAGACCGCGGCCTCGTCGACATCGGTCTGGTCGGCGGTCTTCTCGTCGACCTGGCTCGGCTCGGCGGCGCGCTCCTGGAAGCGTGCCGCGCGCTCACGGCTGCGCTGGTCGCGGCGGTCGTCCGTGGGACGGTCGCTGCTCGCCGGACGGTCATCGCGGCGGTAGCCGCCCTGGTCGTCACGGCGGAACTGCTTGCGCTCGCCCGTGTGGCGGTCGTCGCGGGGCTTGAAGTCGCGACGGTCGTTGTCGCGCGGCTTGAAGTCCCTGCGGTCGCCACCGCGGTCGTCACGCGGACGGTCGTCGCGGGAGCGGAAGCCGCCGGAAGGACGGTCGCCACCGCGGTCGTCGCGGGGCTTGAAGTCCCTGCGGTCGCCACCGGAGCGGGGGTAGCCGCCGCGGTCGCTCGAAGGACGGTCGTCGCGCCCGCGGTAACCGCCCTCACGACGGTCGCTGCCGGAGCTGTCGTCACGGCGGTAGCTCGGACGATCGCTCGAGCGGTCGTCACGCGGCTTGAAGCCACCGCGGTCGCCACCGGAACGGCCGCGATCGCCGCCCGCGCGGTCATCGCGACGGAAACCGCCGCGGTCACCGGAGCTGGAACGGTCGCCGCGGTAACCACCGCGGTCGCCCGACGAGTCGTCGCGGCGGTAGCTGGGACGGTCGCTCGAAGAGCGGTCGTCACGGCCGCGGTAACCGCCACGGTCGCTGGAGCTGTCGTCACGGCGGTAGCTGGGACGGTCGCCGCCACGGTCGTCGCGCGGCTTGAAGCCACCGCGGTCGCCACCGGTGCGGTTGTAGCCGCCGCGGTCGCTGGACGAACGGTCGTCACGGCCGCGGTAACCGCCCGAAGGACGGTCGCCACCGCGGTCGTCGCGGGGCTTGAAGTCCCTGCGGTCGCCACCGGAGCTGGAACCCTTGTAGCCACCCCGGTCCGAGCTGGGGCGGTCGTCACGGCCGCGGTAACCACCGCGGTCGCCGGAGCTGTCGTCACGGCGGTAGCTGGGACGGTCCGAGCCGGCGCGATCGTCACGCGAGCGGAAGCCGCCGCGGTCGCTGCTGCTCGACGAACCCTTGTAGCCACCCCGGTCGGAACCCGCGCGGTCGTCGCGCCGGAAACCACCGCGGTCGCCGCCGGTGCTGGAACCCTTGTAACCGCCGCGGTCCGAGCTGGGGCGGTCGTCACGGCCGCGGTAACCACCGCGGTCGCTGCCGGAGCTGCCGGAACCCGAACGGTTGTAGCCACCGCGGTCGCTCGACGAGCGGTCAGAGCTGGGGCGGTTGTAGCCGCCTCGGTCGCTGCTCGAGTCGTCGCGGCGGTAGCTGGGGCGGTCGGAGCCGGCCCGGTCATCGCGGCGGTAGCCGCCCTGGTCGTCACGGCGGAACTGCTTGCGCTCGCCCGTGTTGCGGTCATCGCGGGGCTTGAAGTCGCGACGGTCGTTGTCGCGCGGCTTGAAGTCACGGCGGTCCGAGGACGACTTCGCACGGTCGTCGCGGCTGCCGGTACTGCTGCTGCTGCTGTTGAACTTTCGATCGCCTGTTGGGCGGCCACCATCGGAACGGCGCGGTCGGTCTCCCTGGCCACGCTGACGGTCGCCGGGACGATCCCCGAACCTGGACACCAAATCCTCCTGTGGATATGGACGCACTGAAAGGGGCCTGCGAGAGAGCACTCTGTAGTGTGCCCCCATCGCAAGCCCCTTCAGGGAAGTAAAGTTCGGCGGCGACCTACTCTCCCACACCGTCACCAGTGCAGTACCATCGGCGCAGAAGGGCTTAACTACCGGGTTCGGAATGGGACCGGGTGTTTCCCCAACGCTATAACCACCGAAACACTATGGAAAT
>NZ_VOBR01000060.1 GCF_007845675.1 Lentzea tibetensis
CTCCTTGCCTGATCACACCTGCCCGCCTGCCGCCGGGCCCGCCTTCCGTCGGTACACCGACCCACCTGCCGTCGGACTCGCCTTCCGCAATCACACCAGCCCACCTGCCGTCGTGCCCGCCTTCCGTTGGCACACCGACCCGCCTGACCGCGAGTCTCGCGCGTACCCACCTACCCCTTGCCGCAGTACGCGTTCAGAGCGAAGGACCAGGCCAGCCACGGACCAGCACCCACGGACTCAGCGCGACCAGAACCGCGTAAGGCGCCCACCGGACCGGGACCACCGCACTGCCACGGCAGAAGGCTCGGTACGACGCACGCCGAAGGCATGCGTCGTGTCGGCGAAGCCGCAAAGCCGGACGCAACCACAGCAACACCCAAAGCCTGACCACCCAGGGAGGCCCGAGCCCGAATGCCACCAGACACTCCCCTGCGGCCACGGCGCCCGCACCAACGCGGACACCGCAGCCGCGCCAACCCTCAGCGCCGCAGCACCCGAGGATCAGCGTTCAACCGGCGATCGAGCCGCACGGTGATGAACTCGTTGTTGTCGGGTTTGCCGGGCGTCCGCCCCGACGAGAACGGGAAGTTGTTGTCGTTCAACACACCGATGGTCCGGTCATCGAGCACGATGATGTCCTCGATGGTCGTGAACGGGAACCGGAACGGATCATCGAACCCGCCAACGCGCCTGGGGTTGGCCAAGTCCAGCAAGTCAGCTACGAGTGTCTTGTCCATGCGGCCGTCGCGGTCGCGGTCGCGCTTGTCCGCCAGGTAGACCTTCTTGACCCGAGCGGCAGGTCCCTGTTCGCCGTCGCGTTCGATCACCAGCAGGCGGTTGGCGTCGACTGCGGTGGCGTCGCCGATGGCGTGTGCGGGGTCGTCCAACTGGTAGAGCCAACGCTTGCCGGTGAACTGGCCGGACCCCAGGTCGAACTCGTTGAGGCGCAGGCTGCCTGGGGTGTCGCCGGTGACGGTGCCCTCGAGCAGCGCGTTCAGGGTGCGGCGGTCAGGTGAGAGGACCAGGCCCTCGAAACCCCTGCTGCCGCCGATGTTCGGCGTGCCCGCCGGGTTCTCGGGGGCGAACACTCCCGGCAGTGGTGCGGGTGGCGCCAGCAGGCGGCCCGCGCGGTCGAAGTGGAGGAGGTACGGGCCGAACTCGTCGCCTGCCCAGTATGAGCCGTCGGCCAGTTTGACGAACGACTCCACGTCGATGTCGGCGCCGGTCAGGACGCGGTCTGGGCGGGTGAGCGGGAACGGTACGTGGCGGTGCGGGTCGGTCAGGCTGACGCCGCCGACGACGTCGACTGTGCCCTTGTCGAAGTCCGGGAAGATGCGGTTGATGCGCAGTACGAAGTCCGCGCTGTTGGCCTTGGCGCCGTAGCCGTTGTCGGACAGGACGTCGAACGTGCCGTCGCCGTTGCGGACCACGCCGCTGAAGCCCTGGATCGGCTGGTCGGCGAACGGCACGGGCACGCCGTTGACGGGTGTGGTGCCCAGTGCCGCGCCCGACGGTTCGCTGCCGGGCAGGTAGGTCTCGGCGGGCAGAGCTGCGAACCGGGTCAGGGTGGCCCGGCCGAAGCCCGCCGGAGCTGAACCGGAAGCCGGTGCCACGCACACGACCAGCGACAGCACGGTCAGGCCGATGGCCAGTGATCTCCTCATGTGGCCGCAAGCTAGCCCATGACATTTGTCATCGAAAGACCGTGTGCGCCACACGGAAACCGATGTGCGACGGCACTGCCACCGAACCCGGTCGCCGCGAAGACTCGGACCCATGACGAACACGGAGGCCGCCGTCGAGGTGAACGGCCTTGGCCGGACGTACGCAGGCGGTTTCGAAGCGGTGCGGGACGTGTCGTTCCGCGTCGAGCGGGGCGAGATGTTCGCGCTGCTCGGCACCAACGGCGCGGGCAAGACGTCGACGATGGAACTGGTCGAAGGGCTGTCCGCACCGAGCGCGGGGTCGGTGCGGGTGCTGGGGCACAACCCGTTCACCGAGCGCGCGAAGGTGCGGCCCAAGGTCGGCGTGATGCTGCAGGAAGGCGGCTTCCCGCAGGACCTCACGGCGGCCGAGACCGCGCGCATGTGGGCGGGCACGCTCAGCAGGCCGCGTCCGCACGGAGAGGTGCTCGAGCTCGTCGGGCTCGACCACCGGGCGAACACGAGGGTGAAGCAGCTGTCCGGCGGGGAGCGGCGCAGGCTCGACCTGGCGCTCGCGTTGCTGGGCCGCCCGGACGTGCTGTTCCTCGACGAGCCGACGACCGGGCTCGACCCGGAGAGCAGGCGCAACACGTGGGAACTCATCCGCGGGCTGCTGCTCGACGGCGTCACGGTGCTGCTGACCACGCACTACCTCGAGGAAGCGCAGGAGCTGGCGGACCGGCTCGCGATCATGCACCGCGGGCGGATCGTGACGACCGGGTCGGTCTCCGACGTGATCGCCGCGCACCCGGCGCGGATCTCGTTCAGCGCGGACCGCGAGGTGCCCGCTCTGCCGGGAACGCGGGCGGTCCAGCGCCAGGGTGTGCGGACGACCGTGCACACCGGCGCGCTCCAGGAAACCCTGACGGCGCTGCTGGTCTGGGCGCAGCAGCAGGACGTCGTGCTGCACGGGCTCGACGCCCGCGAGGCGTCGCTGGAAGAAGCGTTCCTCGCCATAGCGCAGGAGGCGGTGGCCTGATGATCAAGCAGATGCTCTTCACCGCGGTGACGATGCCCGCGTGGATCGCGCTGCCGCCCGCCGACCACATCGGGTACGCGCTGCTGCTGACCGGCCTGCTCGGGCTGACGATCGTCGTGGACAACTGGAGGACCGCGTGAAGATCCGTTCCATCGGCCTGGCCGAGCTGTTGTTGTTGTGGCGCAACCGGACCGCGTTGTTCAACGCGCTGGTGCTGCCCTTCGCGATCATCCTGCCGATCGCGAGCATCGAGTTCGACGGGGACGCTTTGTCCCACAGCGCTTTCGTCATCACCAGCATGCTGGGCTTCGTGATGCTGGCCCCGGTCTACTACAACCTGGTGACCACGTTCGTCGCCCGGCGCGAGGAGCTGGTGCTCAAACGGCTGCGCGTCGGCGAGCTGAGCGACACCGAGATCCTCGCGGGCACGGCGAGTTCGGCGATCGCCATCGCGGTGGCGCAGATCGTGCTGTTCATCGGTGCGGGCGCGGCGCTGCTCGGCCTGCCGATGCCGGTGAACGCGCCGGTGCTGCTGGTGGGCGTCCTCGGCGGGGTCGCACTGTTCGCGCTGCTCGCGGCGGTGTCCGCCGCGTACACCCGGACGGTGGAGATGGCTCAGATCACCTCGCTGCCGGTGCTGATGGCCTGCGTCATCGGATCGGGGCTGACGGTGCCCCTCAGCTCGTTGCCCGACGCCGTGGCCGGCGCGCTGCGGTTCCTGCCGCTGACGCCGGTGATGGATCTTCTGCGCCTAGGCTGGGTCGGCACCACCGGCGAGTCGGCACCGCTGGACTTCACCGGTGTGCTGGGCTCAGCGGTGACGCCGGTGGCGTTGCTCGCGGTGTGGACGGTGCTCGGCGCGGTGGCCGTCCGCCGCTGGTTCCGCTGGGAGCCGCGGCGATAGCGGAGGTGACGATGCCGAGGTGGTGGAGCGAGCGCAGCAGCGCGGCCCGGTTCGACCTGTACATGCGGGTCTCGTTCTACCTGAACTACGCGGCCGTTCCGCCACTGGTCGGCCTGGCCATCGCACCGGACGAGGGCGCGCTCGCGGCCTGGGTGACCGGGCTGCTCGGCGCGGCGCTCGCGCTGACGTGCGTGCTGCTCATCCACCGGGGCATCGACCACTACCTCGGGAAGCAGCCTCGGCCGACCAACCTCATCGCGATCACCACGCTCATGACGGTGGCGGCGGTGTCGGCGGCCCGCATCGTCTACCCCGGCTCGACGCCGGACCAGCCGTACGGGCCCGCGGACACCATCTGGAACTTCGCGCTCATCATGTACGTGACGGCCATGGCGACGGCCGTGCGGCCGAGGGTGACGGTCGTGCTGTGGGCCGCGGCCTCCGCCGCCACCGCCGTGGTGACGCCCGATCCCCAGTCGGCGATCGGCATGTCCCTGCTGCTCGGCGCCCTCGCCGCCGCCTACCGGGCCACGGTGTGGATGCTCGGCCTGTTCTGGGAGGTCGACCGCGCCAGGCGGCTGGAGAGCAAGTTCGCGGTCGCGGAGGAACGGCTGCGCTTCGCCCGCGACCTGCACGACGTGGTGGGCCGCAACCTGTCCGTCGTGGCGCTCAAGTCCGAACTGGCCGCGCAGCTCGCGAAACGAGGCCGCGCGGAAGCCGTCGACGAGATGCTGGAGGTGCGGCAGATCGCGCAGGACTCGCTCGCCGAGCTGCGAGCCGTCGTCAGCGGGTACCGCGAGGCCGCGCTCGACGTCGAGCTCGCCGGTGCCCGGTCGCTGCTCACCTCCGCGGGCATCGAGTGCCGGGTCGTCGGCGACGGCAGCGGACTGCCGGGGCCGGTGCAGGGCGCGCTCGGCTGGGTGGTGCGCGAGGGCACGACCAACGTCCTGCGGCACAGCGAGGCCCGCACGTGCACGATCACCCTGCGGCCGAACGGGAACGCGGTGACGCTCACGATGGACAACGACGGCGTGACGGACCACTCCGATGGTGACGGCAGCGGGCTCGTCGGTCTCACCGAACGCATCGCCGGGCTCGGCGGTAGCGTCGCGACCGAGCGGGACCGGCCGGACCGGTTCCGCCTCACCGTCTCGCTGCCGCTCGAGGAGACCCCGTGATCCGGATCCTGCTCGCCGATGACGAGCACCTGATCCGCGGCGCCATGGCCGCGCTGCTGGCGCTGGAGGACGACCTGGAGGTCGTCGCGCAGGCCGCGACCGGCGAGCAGGCGCTGTCGATGGCGCGGGCGCTGCGGCCGGACGTCGCCGTGATCGACCTCCAGATGCCCGGCGTGGACGGGGTTTCCGTCGCGCGGACGCTCACCGACGAGCTGCCCGGCTGCCGCACGATGATCGTCACCAGCCACGGCCGTCCCGGTCACCTCAAGCGCGCACTCGCCGCCGGCGTCCGGGGTTTCCTGCCGAAGACGGTGTCCGCGGACGTGCTCGCGACCGTCGTCCGGACCATCCACAGTGGAGGGCGCTACGTCGACCCGCAGCTCGCGGCCGAGGCGATCAGCGCGGGCGACAGCCCGTTGACGCCGCGCGAGGCCGACGTGCTCGAGCTCGCCGCCGAAGGCGCCCCCGTCGAGGAAATCGCCCGCCGCGCCGCATTGTCTCCCGGAACGGTTCGAAATTACCTGTCTTCTGCCGTCGGCAAGACCGGCGCGGCCAATCGCCACGAAGCGGTGCGAATCGCACGTGGCCAGGGCTGGATCTGAAAGGCGAGCCCTGCTCGACACGTCGCAACACGACTGATTCCCAGTCAGTGGTCCGAGATTGACACGTCACTCTCCGTACCGCCACGATTCCATTCATGTGCAATGGTGTCGCTCTCGTCGAGCGCCTACACGTGGACCTGCGCCAGCAGGCCAGCGCACTCTGTCGATCCCGCTGACGGATCCAGCCCACTAGGGCGCCTTCTCATCTCACTCGGGTAATTCCCCCTTTTTCACGCCGGCTTTCTGCCCGGCGGCATTCGTCGTGCCCATTTCCGGGTGCGCTGCTCGAAAACAGGAGTGTTCATGTGGTCGAACTCGCCTCCATGGCGAAAAACTCTGATAGCGGCCGTCGCCGGCGTGCTCGCCGTCGGCACGGTGACCTACACCGGTGAAGGCAGCGCCTACGCGGACGTGCGGACGGTCGTCGACAGCAAGACGGCGTCGGACGGCAAGCAGTACTGGGTGAAGAACCACCTCACCCCGCAGGCCACCGCGCAGGCAGGTGAGCGCAAGAAGTGGCTGCTCATCTGGGCCGGTGACGAGAACATCGCCGACACGCTGGTGAAGGACGTCAAGAACCTGCCCGGCGGGCTCGGTGACCCGCTCGGCAAGGTGACGAACGCCTTGCCAGGCCCCGACTTCCTCGCCGTCATCGACGCCACCGAGGGCTCACCGTCCTACGGCGAGGTCGTCAACACGGCCACGGTCGGCCCGCTGGTGGAGAACGAGCCGCACCACATGCAGTACGTGTGGCACAAGGGCGACACCGTCTACGCGGGAGCGCTGTTCGCGGCCGCGACCTACGCGTTCGACGTCAGCGCGCTGCCGGAGCTGAAGCTCAAAGGCATCAGCCTGCCGACGAACACGCTCGGCGGTTCGGTGCCGGACGCGTACTGGACGTTGAAGGACGGCACCGCGTACGGCACGTACATGGGCGGTCCGGTCGTGCCCGGTCCGTACACCTACGCCAACGGGCAGACCGTGGTGGGCAACGGTTTCGCGGGCAGCCCCGGCGCCCTGCTGCGGTTCGACCGCGACGGCAAGGTGCTGTCGCAGACGAGTGCCGCGACCCCGCAGGGCGACAACGAGAAGCTGTGCCTGAACCTGCCGAGGCTCGGCACGCCGTCGTGCGCCAACCCGCACGGCATCCAGGCCCGCGAGGACCTGAACACGCTGATCACGAGCGACTACGCCGAGCCGCGCAACATCATCCTCGACCCGGTGAAGGCCCCGTCGCCGTACCTGCGCAGGCCGACCGTGCGCACGTGGGACATCAGCGACCGCAACAACCCGAGGCTGCGGGCGGTGTCGTACCTGCAGAACGGGCCGAGGTCTGACCCCGCTGACCCGCTGCACCAGGAGAGCCGGGCGGTCATGGAGACCACGGTGACGAACCTGCCCGGTCACAAGGGCGCGTTCGCGCAGACCATGCAGGGCGGCGCGGTGCACTACACGCCGGACATCACCGCGGCCGAGCCGCACTGGTACGAGGTGTTCGACGACGGCGCGGCGTCGAAGGCGATCTTCGCGGGCAACGATTCGAACGGCGGCGGTTCGAATGGTGGCTGGATCCAGACGAGCCCGGACGACAAGTACCTGTACCGGGCGATCTCCGGACGCGGCAAGGGCGCGCTCGGCCCGGACGACCCCGGTGCCACCGGTGGCGTGTACGTGCTGGACATCCAGCAGCTGCTCGCGGCGGGCACGTCCTTCCAGTGCCGCATCGACACGCTGGCGGAGGCGCAGAACGGTGGCGCCGAGTCCGACTGCCCGACCCTCGCGGGTGCGGCGCCGATCAACCCCGGCACCGCGGCGGCCGGTCCGCACTGGGGTGCGTACGACAACTTCGACCTGGGCGCGGACGGCTTCTTCCACGAGACGCTCTCGCCGAAGCGGATCGCGGTGTCGAACTACTTCGTCGCCCGCACCGGTCTCGACGGTGACCACAAGGTCAACGTCCTGAAGGTGGCTCCGGACGGGAAGCTCGCGCTCGACACGTCCTTCAAGGACGAGTTCACCGGTCAGGTCGGCATCAACTTCAACCGCAAGAACTGGCCGCACGGGCCGTGGGGCAACGCCAAGCCGCACTCCGAGCTGTTCGTCGTCGCCGATGCGGATGTGAAGTAGATGAACCACCCCCACGGAGATCTCGACGTCGGCGGCGGGTCGGCGCTGGCACTGGTGCTCCGGCTCGCGCTGGTGCTGGTGACGGCGTTCGTCGCGGGCACCGGTCTGGTCCGGCCGCAGCTGACCACCCGGCGAGTGCGGCACTTCGCCCTCGCTCTCGCCGGGCTGTCCGCCGCGCTGGTGGTGACGTCGGTGCTGACGCAGGAGGTCAACGTCGTCGCGGCGGTGGTGCACGTGGTGCTCGTCGCCGCGGTGCCGCTGCTGCTCGGCAGGCCGGCGGTCGTGCGCTGGGTGTCCGCGGCGCTCGTCCTGCTGCTGGTGATCGAGACCTCCGTGGGGGACTCCGGCGTCGCGTTCGTGGTCAACACCGTGTTCGTGGCCGTGTCGGCCGCGCTGCTCGGTGTGGGTCCCTTCAGGGACCTGCGGCCACTGGCGTTGTCGCTCGGTGTGGTGCTGGTGCTGGCGGGAGCGGTCCGGCTCGCCACGTCCGGCATCGCGTTCGACCGCAGGATCTACGAAAGCGGTCTGGGGCTGGTGCTGCTCGCCGTCGTGCTCGTCGCGGCGCTGACCCTGGTGCTGCGCAACGGGTACGTCGTCGCGCTGGCGCTCGTCGCGTGGGCCGCCCTGCCGGCCGTCGCGGTGCCGCCATCGCTCCCCGAACCCGGTGTGCCGGTGCTCGTCGACGCACGGCTCGCGGACCGGGTGGTGCCGGTGCTGGTCAGCCCGCACCGGCCGGGACGCAACCTCGTGCACTTCCCGGCCAGTGCCGGCAACGGACTGCGGGTCGGTGACGTGCCCGCGGTCCCCCGCGCGGGTGCTCCCGGCACGTGGGCCGAGGTCGACCTGCCACCGGGACGCGGCGAGGTCGTGATCAGCGACGGAGCCGAAACCGTTGCGGTGCGGGTGGATCCCGGCACCGCGCCGGGTCCCGGGCCCGACGCCGAGTGCGCGACCGCCGCGCTCGGCACCCTGATCGCCGGACTCCGCGAGGTGCTGACGAGCTGCCCGTCCGACTCCCTGTCCACAGAGGACTCGGACTCCCTGCAGAAGCTCGTCGGCTTCCTCAAGGCCAAGGGAACAGCCGGGATCAGGCTCGTCACGGACACGTCACCGCGCAGCACGAAGGCCGCCGAGCTCGTCCGCGCGAGCGGGCTGCGCATCGACGACGGCAAACGGCCGGACAACGCGCTGGTCGTGGTGTCCGGCTGGGAGACCGCCCACGAGGCGCTCACCCGAGCGGGCGCCGAGCAGGCGGAGAGCCCGGTGTACACGCACGGCCTGTACGTGGCGCCGTGGTTGCTGCACACCCCGATCGCCACGGCGGTCACCACGGTGTCCGTGCCGCTGCGGTTCGACCCCCGCGAACCGCTCCCGGTCGGCTACGCGGTGGCCGTGGGCAACGGGTTCGGCGGTGAAGACCCGACTCCGGCCGGGTTCCGCGCCTGGGTCGGGCGTCCGTCCGACGGCGGCGTGCAGATCTACGCGGTCGCACAGGTGTCCGCGATGCCCATGGGACCGAACGAGGTGCACGGTCCCGGCATGCCGATGCAGGAAGAACTAGCGGGGCAATGGGTGCCGAAGGCGACCGTCGTCCCGGTCAGTCCGCTGCTCAGTTGAAACCATTGGAGGACACGGAAATGAAGCAGTCCATCGCACGTGCGGCGGTCGCCGCCGCGCTGTCCGGCATGGTGCTCACCGGCTTCGCCGCGCCGGCGTTCGCCGACCCGGTCGTCGTCGACGAGCCGGACACCGGTGACCTGGAGAACCCCTGGACGTTCGCGCCCGGCGGCGTGCCGGTCAACGGCGTCATCAAGTCGGTCGAGAACGCGCTCAAGGGCTTCCTCCCCAAGTAGTCAGCACGGGGCCTGGCCGCACGGCCAGGCCCCCTTCCCCTTCAGGAGCCCCGGTGGCACTCCTCAACTTCCCCACGTCCTGCGCGGCACCGACTCCGAAGCCGGAGGAACCGGTGCGCGTGGTTCCCCTCGCCGTCGCCGGGCTGCTGGCGGTGGCGCTCACCTGGTACGTGTGGGCGTCGTTCGGCGCGAAGTCGGGCGTGCTGCTGGCGCTCGGGTTCGGGCTCGGCGTCGCGCTGTTCCACTCCCGCTTCGGTTTCACGTCCGCGTGGCGGCAGCTGATCGCCGTCGGCAACGGCCAGGGCCTGCGCGCCCACACGGTCCTGCTGGGCACCGCGGCCACGCTGATCGCGTTGATCATCTCCACCGGCTCCGGCCTGTTCGGCTCGGTGCCGAAGGCGACCGGCGGACCGCTCGGACTCGCTTTGCTGGTCGGCGCGGTGCTGTTCGCGATCGGCATGCAGCTCGGTGGCGCGTGCGCGTCGGGCACGCTGTTCGCGGTCGGCTCCGGCCAGTCGACGATCGTGCTGACGCTCGGCGGCTTCATCGCCGGATCCGTGCTCTACACCTGGGCGTTCCCGCTGTTCGACGGCTGGCCGTCGCTGCCGGGCGTGCTGCTCGCCGACCACGTCGGCTGGTTCGGGTCGTGGCTGATCACCATCGCCGCACTGGTGCTGATCGTGGCCGTGACCCGCGTCGTGCAGGCGCGCCGCAACCCGCCGCCCGCCGACGTCGTGCCGACGGCGCACGGGATCGCGCGCGTGTTCCGCGGCTCGTGGCCGATCCTGGTCGGCGCGGTGGTGCTCGGCGTGCTGGCGGGTGCGGTGTTCCTCGTGTCCGGCGGCATCTGGGGCGTGACGTTCGCGTTCGCGCTGTGGGGCGCGAAGCTGGTGCAGCTCTTCGGTTTCCACCCGGAGACGTGGCAGTTCTGGCAGAGCCCCAGCAACGCCAAGGCGCTCGCGGCGTCGATCTGGGTCGACAAGACCAGCCTCACGAACATCGGCATCATGATCGGTGCC
Source organism: Lentzea tibetensis (assembly GCF_007845675.1). Taxonomy (GTDB): domain Bacteria; phylum Actinomycetota; class Actinomycetes; order Mycobacteriales; family Pseudonocardiaceae; genus Lentzea; species Lentzea tibetensis. The sequence goes on from NZ_VOBR01000060.1 coordinate 10,366, forward strand.
GCGATCGCCGCTGCCGCCGCCGGTGCGTGGAAGATCCACAGCCAGATCCCATGGCGCACCGCGCTCGCCGCCGTGCTCGGCGGTGTGCTGATGGGCATCGGCGCCCGGCTCGCAGGCGGCTGCAACATCGGCGCCTACCTGGGCGGCATCTCCGTCGGCAGCCTGCACGGCTGGCTGTGGGGCGTGTTCGCGCTGGGCGGCACGTGGATCGGGCTGCGGCTGCGGCCGCTGTTCGGCCTGGCGAACCCGAAGCCGGACGACAGCATCTGCTGACCGAACGCCAGCAGTCCGCAGAGGACGGTGACGCCGCACGCCAGCCGTGCGGCGAAGTCCAGCGACACCAGTTGCGCGGCGGCGGGTCCGGCGATCGCGCCGAGCAGGGTGGCGATCGCCTCCGCCGCGAACTGCACGCCGCCGACCCGCCCCAGCACCTCGTTGGGCGTCCGGCGTTGCACCGCGGTCTGCGCGGTGACGAGCGCCGCCGACCCGGACAACCCGATCAGCACCGCGGACGCCAGCGCGCCTGCCAACGAGCGTGACGCGAACAAGGCAACGAACCCGAAGCCGGTCACGACCAGCGCCGCACCCAGCAGGTACCCGGCGAGCACCCGGTCGACGAGCACCCGCACCAGCGGCGCGCCGAGCAGGAACCCGACGCCGAGCCCGGACATCACGAACCCGATCTGCGCGGCACCACCGAGCACCTGGATCCCGAACGGCACCAGCAACGCGCTCAGCGACGCGTTCGCGGCCAGGAACAACGTCATGACCAGCAACAACCAGCTGACGGCCGGTGCGGAGCGCAGGAAGCCCACGCCCTCACGCAGCTTCGCGCGACCGGACGACCGCCAGCCACCGACCGCCGAGGTCAGCAGGATCGCGACCGCCGACAGCAGGTAGGTCGCGACGTCCACCGCCACCAGCCAGCCGAACCCGGCGACCCCGAGCAGCACGCCACCGAGCGGACCGCCGACGAGCCGCACCACCCCGTCGGTCACCGCGTTCAGCGAGTTCGCACTGGTCAGCGCGCCACCTCTGCCGACGACGACCGGCGTGTGCGCCTGCGCGGCCGGCCGGAACACGACCGTGCCAACGCTTTCCGCGATCAGCGCGACGTACACGAGCCACAGGTCGTCCGGCGTCCGCACGAACAGCAGCGCCGCGACGGCCACCGCGCGCAGCAGGTCCGCGACGACCATGACGCGCCGCCGGTCCCACCGGTCGACCAGCACACCGGCGACCGGCCCGAGCAGCACCGGCGGCAGGTACTCGGCGGCGAGCGTGAGCCCGGTCGCGGCGAGCGACCCGGTCAGCACGAACACGTGCGCGGGAACCGCCACCGCCAGCAGCCACGAGCCGAGCAGGCTGACCAGGCGGGCGAACCAGAGCAGGCGGAAATCAGGGATCCGCAGGGCCTCGAACACGACACCATCCCCCCAGAGGTATTCTGGGAGAATAGTCAGGCTGGATGGTTTTCTGTCAAGACAGGACGGACGGTTGGACGGACAGGAGCTCGGCAGGCAGCTGCGCGCGTTGCGCGCCGCGAGCGGACGCACCCTGGCATCGGTGGCACTGGAGGCGGGGCTCTCGGTGCCCTACGTCGCGAACCTGGAGAACGGCCGCGGCAACCCGACGGTGAACGCGCTGAGCAAGCTCGCCGACGCGCTCGGCACGACGTTCACCATCGCGCTCGGCGAGGAGGCGAAACCCCAGCAGGCGCTGCCCGCGTCACTCGTGCGACTGAGCCGCAGCACCAGGTTCCGCCGCGACGTGCGCTCCATCGCGGCCGCGACCGGCGAGAACGAGACCGAGCTCGCCGGCCGCCTGCTGGACTCGCTGGCCGGGCTGAGCACCCGCGACCTCGCCGAAGCCGACTGGTTCCGGCTGCTCGACGCGGTGCTGCTGGTCTCCCTGCATCCCCAGTGATCAGCCCGCGGGGTGGGTGGACTTCGGGGGCTGCGACCCGAACGCGGTGAGGAACTTGTCGCGGAACTCGCTCATCTTCCACACCGGCGCCTCGGAACCCGGCTTGATGCCGTCGTTCCAGCCCCACGAGGAGACCCGCTCCATGACCGCGGGGTCGCGGGCCACGATCGAGATCGGCACGTCGCGGCTGGCACCCTCCCCGGTCACGAGCTGCGCGGGCTGGTGGTCGCCGAGGAACACGACCACGAGGTTGTCGTCGCCGTACTTCTCCACGTAGGACACCAGGTTCCGCACGGAGTACACGACGGACTTGCGGTAGTCCGCGCGCACCTGCACCGGGTCGCGGCCGAAGATCGACTCAGGCTTGTCGTTGGACGCGTCCATGCTCCGGTAGATCGAACCGTCACCGACGGAGTCCCAGTCGACCTGGTCCGGGATCGCCGACCAGGGCGCGTGGCTCGACAGCAGCGGGATCGCGGCCATGATCGGCTTGCGGTCGGTCTTGGCGCGTTCGTCGCGCTGGAACGCCGACATCGTGTACTGGTCGGGCATCGTGGCGTAGCCGAAGCGCGGGCCCTGGTAGCCGAGGTCGGTGGCCTTGTAGATCTGGTCGTAGCCGAAGAACTCGCCCTCCGGCCAGGCCTGCGTGATGCCGGGCATGACGCCGACGGTCCGCCAGTCGGCCTTCTGGAACGCGTCGCCGAGGGTGAGCCGGTCGCTCGTCACGAGGTTGCGGTAGCGCTGCTGGTTGTCGATCCACACCCCGGACAGCAGCGTGGCCTGCGCCATCCAGCTGCCGCCGCCCGCGGTGGGCGAGCTGAGGAAACCGCTGCGGGACGCGTAGCCTGCGGCGCGCAGCTTCTCGGAGCCCTCGGCCAGCGCGGCGGTGACCTGCGGCGCGAGCTCGGGGTCCTCGACGGCGTCGCGGCCGTAGCTCTCGACGAACGTGAAGATGACGTCCTTGCCGCGCAACGCGGTCAGCAGCTCGGGGCCCGCGGTGTCGCGGAACGCGTCGATCGCGGTCTCGGCCTGGAACGCCTCGTGGTCGCGGAGTCCGGCCTGCACGGCGACCGCGTGGTCGTAGGCGAACGCCGCCGCGCTGTTGGACGCGATCGGCATGCCCGGCACGGCCAGCGTGATCCACGCGACCGCGAGCACCACCAGCGCGCGGGTCGCCATCGGACGACGGCGCTCGACGGTCCTGGTCAGTCGCATGACGGACAGCGTCGTCACGACCAGCACGCCGAGCGCGAGCACGACGGCCAGCGCGACCGCGCCGATCGCGGCCCACCGCCCGATGGTGACGTCCACGTAGTCGATCGCCGGTCCGAACAGCGGCCAGTCGAGCACCAGGTCGAACGGCCGGTACAGCACCGCGTCGAAGCCCGCGTCCATGATCTTCAGCACGGTCAGCACGCCGAGCGCGATACCGCCGACCAGTGCCGCGATCCGGCGTGGACGGGGTGGCAGGACGAGCACGAGCACGAGTCCGAACAGCGCCTCGACCGGGATGCGCAGGAACTCCTTCGGAGTGAACCTTTCCAGGTCGTACGGTGCGATGAGGACGAACAACACGAACAGGCTGGCGAGGACAGTGGTGATCCGCGCAGCGATCCGCCTCCCGCGGGAAGCGGGTGCGTCGGGCGCCGGAAGCCGACGAAAGCGCGCGAAGAACGACAAACCACTGCCTTTCCGTGTGATCGGTGCATGAAAAGCCCCAGTACTACGGAAACGCATGGATCACGGCATGCGGTTCAACGGGCTGGACCACACCTCGAGAAACGGGCACCCCACTCGGTGAGCAGAGCGGCCAGTTCGACGGGTGCGCGCACCTCGAAGTCCACGCCCAGCGTGCCCAGCGCCATCGCCGGCCAGCTCAGCGACTCGACGTTCATCCGGAGCACGCACGTGCGCTCATCGGCTTCCTCGATGCTCGCCCACTGTTCCATCCGCAGCCGAACGACCTCAGCCGGGGCGTGCACCAGCACCTCGACGGCGTACTCCTGCTGCCGCAGTCCCCGGATCCCGGACCGCACGAAGTCCGCCGCGTTCTCGGTCGGCAGCGCACGGGGCCGGAACCGCGCGCCGGTCCGCCGGGGCGAGCTGAGCCGGTCGAGCCGGAAGCTGCGCCAGTCGTGCCGCGTCAGGTCGTACGCGACGAGGTACCAGCGCCTGCCGATCGGGACCAGCCGGTGCGGCTCGGCCAGCCGCGTCGCGCTCTCCCGGTCGCGGGTCGTGTAGCCGAACTCGAGCCGCTCGGAGTCGCGGCACGCCTGCGCGACCGCGATCAGCACGTCCGGGTCCAGCGGCGGCGGTGGCTCGTAGCCGCCGAAGTTCATCGGGGCGGTGACCGCGCGCAACGCGTCGACCTGCCTGCGCAGCCTCGGCGGCATGACCTGCACGACCTTGGTCAGCGCGCGGATCGCGGACTCCTCGATGCCGGGGATCGCGCCCTGCGTCGCGGCCTGCATGCCGACCGCGATCGCGACGGCCTCGTCGTCCTCGACGACCAGCGGCGGCAGCGCGGCACCGGCCGCGAGCTGGTAGCCGCCGTCCACACCCCGGTTGGCCTCGACCGGGTACCCGAGCTCGCGCAGCCGGTCGACGTCCCTGCGCAGCGTGCGGGTGGAGACGCTCAGCCTGTCCGCCAGCTCCTCCCCCGGCCAGAATCGGTGGGTCTGCAGGAGCGACAACAGCCTCAGCGTGCGTGAGCTCGTGTTCGCCATGTTTTTCAGTCTTCTCGCAATTTAGGACAGAAACTGACCGGAGTGGTCCGTAATCTAGTCCTTGTCAGCGAGAACGAGCCAAGGAGACCAGTGATGACCAGCACCCAGACCCTCCCGGAAAATGTCACCGGAGAGCGCGCCGACCTGCTGGAGACCCTCATCAAGCACCGGGGGTTCCTGATGTTCGCCGCGCGGGGTCTGACCGACGAGCAGGCCGCGTCGACGCCGACGGTCAGCGTGCTGAGCATCGGTGGGCTGATCAAGCACGTGACCGTGACCGAGCACGGCTGGGCCAGCTTCATCCTCCAGGGCGCGCCCGCGCTCGAGATGGGTCCGGACACCTGGGCGGAGCACGAGAACAACTTCAAGATGCTTCCCGGCGACACCATCGAAGGCCTGCTGGCCGAGTACCAGAAGGTCGCGGCGCGCACCGACGAGCTGGTCCGCACGGTCGACCTGGACCTGTCGCACGCCCTGCCCGAGGCGCCGTGGTTCGAGCAGGGCAAGAAGTGGTCGGCGCGCCGGGTGCTGGTGCACATCGTCGCCGAGACGTCGCAGCACGCCGGGCACGCGGACATCATCCGCGAGACGATCGACGGCCAGAAGACCATGGGCTGACCTGGCACGGGCCGCCGCTCGCGCGGCGGCCCGCCGGTCTACCAGGGCGAGATCGCCCGCACGTCAACCACTTCCATCCGGTTCGTCGCCCCGTTGTGGACGCTCCCGACGGTCAGCCGCGCGTACCGCGCGAACGCCGGGCCGAAGGTGATCGTCTGGCTGCCGCGCTGGTTCGCGAGCTGCCCGCTGGCCACGTCCCGCCACCGCTGCCCGTCCGCGCTGACGGACAGCACGTAGTCCTTGATCCGGGTGCTCTGGATCTTCTCCCCCTCGTTCAGCACCGCGATCCGGCTCGACTCGGGCTGCACCACCCGCAGCCCGGAGATCACGCGCTTGCGTTGCATGTCCACGGTGAGGTCGTTGCGCTCACCCAGCCCGCGGTAGCGCGTGGCGTAGTCGCCGTCGACCGCGTTGGCAGGCACGTTCGTGCCGTCGACCGCGGTGGCCGTGGCCGTCCAGCCCTTCGTCGGCAGGACGCGGGTGCGCTTGAGCGTCGTCACCTTGAGCACCGTGGACGCCTCGTTGACCGCCGCGTCCCACGAGGGCACCGTGATCCGCAGTTTGCCGCCGTACCTCGTGAAGTGCAGCCGCTTGCCGGTCTTCAGGTCCCGGACGCCCGTCACGTCGTAGCCCGCGTCGGGCACCACCAACTGCTTGCCGCTGGGCGGCGTGAGCACGTGCAGGTAATGCGTCCGGCCGTCGGGTTTCATCGTGGTGACGCCGTAGGAGCCGTCATTCCAGTAGCCGGGGTCGAAGCCGCCCTCGGCGTACCCACCGCCGCGCACCCCGATCATCGACTCGTCCGCCCAGGACATGAACCTGTCCATCTGGGCCACCAGCGCCTCACCGGCCGGGGGCAGGCCACCGCTCATGTCGTTGCCGATCCCCCAGTTCGGGACCCACGTGTTCGCGATGGACGTGATCGGCTTCTTGAGGTGGAACGCGTTCTGCTGCGGCGTCCACGGCCCGGTGTCCGCGTGGCGCTGCCACCAACCGAGCGTCTCGAACGCGTTTTCGTACTGGTACGGCCCGCGCGGGAACTGGCTGGGCAGGTCGTAGTCGGGTTCCTTGCGGTGCAGGCACGACTGACAGTCCTCCATCGCCGCGACGTCCTCACCGGGCACCGTCACGCCACCGCCGTTGTTCTTGATGTTGACCGCACCCGGCAACCGCTCGTGGATGTGCTGGAACAACTCGATCGCGGCCTTGCCCTCGGCGTTGTTGGCATCACCGCCCCACCCGTCGAACCAGAACCCGCCGACCTTCGGGTACCGGGTGATGATCTCGTCGACCACGTCCCGCGCGTAGTGCCGCTTCCAGTCGACGCGCTTGCGGATGTCGATCGACGGGTCGTTCTTGAACGCCTGGTATCCGCGAACGTCGAGCCAGCCGGTGTCGCCGTACGGCAGCCACTTGGGCGGCGGCGCGGACTGGTCATCACGGTTGTCGTTCCACCACAACGGATCCCCGGTGATGTAGACGACGACCTTGATGCCCGCCTTGTCGGCCGCGGTGACCAGCTCACCGAGGAAGTCGCGCTTCGTGGCAACACTGCCCGGCACGCCGGACGGCCAGATCTTGAGGTAACCGAGCCTGCTGTGCAGCGAGGAGATCGAGATGTAGCCGGCCCTCATGCGCTTGGCCACGTCGACCATGCGATCGGCGCTCCAGCCGGCCTGCTCGGTGGCCCGCTCGAACTCCTCGGCGTTGCGGTAGACGTACGCCGAGTTCTCGACCCGGTCCTCTGGTCTTCCGGTGCCCAGGCCCCAGTGCGGGAACCAGCCGATTCCGGCTGTGTTGAACCAGCTGCCGTGCTGGGTCGCCTGTTCTGCCTCGACCGGTGGTGTGAACGTTGCGGCGAGCAGGACGGCTAGGGCTGTACCCAGTAGACGTCGGGTCTTCATGGCATCACTCCTCATCGGCGAGGGGCGGCACCTGATCAAACCTGGGCGAGAGGTCCGATGTCTAGCCCCAATCATCCTGACCAGTGGGCCCGAGGCCGGGTGGGTCGCCGCGTCCACGGAAGGCGGGCACGACGGCAAGCGGGTCGGTGCGCAACGGAAAGCGAGCCCGACGGCAAGTGGGCCGGTGTGATCAGGCAAGGAGTGTGCGCTTCCGCAGTCAGCGCGGTGGTGGGCACCGCGCGATTGGGCCTTGACTTGGGGTGCGGCGTGGTACCCCTATCGGGCCGGCAGGTGCTCTTCCTGCCGGCGGAGCCGGCCCCACCACGCCGCGAGGGGCCCCAAGATGCTCCT